>JAXMFN010000016.1:0-105799 GCA_046347725.1 Burkholderiales bacterium | reverse complement strand
TCGCGATGACGGTGACGCTGATCGCGCCGATCGCGATGGAGGAGGGGTTGCGGTTCGCGATCCGCGAGGGCGGGCGCACCGTCGGCGCCGGCGTCGTCGCCAAGATCATCGAGTGATCGACGGCGCGAAGTCCCGACCGACTTCGCACCGCCAGAATTCGGCACGGGAAGCTCCGGGAGACCGGACGCTTCCGGTGCGACAAGCGCAACGAAACACCGAGCGCGCGTGCGCGCCGCGGTGCGAGGGGTGAAGCGATGCAAAACCAGAGAATCCGCATCCGTCTCAAGGCGTTCGACTACAAGCTGATCGACCAGTCGGCGCTGGAGATCGTCGAGACGGCCAAGCGGTCGGGCGCGGTGGTGCGCGGCCCGGTTCCGTTGCCGACGCGGATCGAGCGTTTCGACGTCCTGCGCTCGCCCCACGTCAACAAGACGTCGCGCGACCAGTTCGAGATCCGGACGCACCTGCGGCTGATGGACATCATCGACCCGACCGACAAGACGGTCGACCAGTTGATGAAGCTCGATCTGCCGGCGGGCGTGGACGTGGAGATCAAGCTGCAGTAACCGGTTCCGGCGACCGCGCCGCGTTGGCGGGCGCCGAGGGAACCATCAAGAGCATGGCCGACCAATAGCAGTCGGCACCCGGCGGCGACGCCGGGCCAATTCGAAAAGCGAGGCAGGACATGGCACTAGGACTCGTCGGTCGCAAGGTCGGCATGACCCGCGTGTTCGCGGAGGACGGCACCGCCGTTCCCGTGACCGTGCTGGACGTCGCCGGCAATCGCGTCACCCAGGTCAAGACTCCGGAGAACGACGGCTACGCCGCGATCCAGGTCACCTACGGCAAGCGCCGCGCCTCGCGCGTCGCCAAGCCGCAGGCCGGCCATCTCGCCAAGGCGGGCGTCGAGGCGGGCGTCGTCCTCCGCGAATTCCAGGTTCCGGCGGAGACGCTGGCGAAATTCAAGCCGGGCGACGTCGTCGGCGTCGACACGTTCGCGCCGGGACAGCTCGTCGACGTCACCGGGACCACCAAGGGCCGGGGATTCACCGGCGTCGTGGCCCGCTACAACTTCGGCGGCAACCGCGCGTCGCACGGCAACTCGGTCACGACGCGGGCGCCGGGCTCGATCGGCATGGCGCAGGATCCGGGGCGCGTGTTCCCCGGCAAGCGGATGGCCGGCCAGCACGGCAACGCGTCGCGGACCGTGCAGACGCTCACCGTCGTACGCGTCGACACCGCCCGCGGGCTGTTGCTGGTCAAGGGGTCGGTCCCGGGGGCCGAAGGCGGCGCGGTGATCGTGCGTCCGTCGGTCAAGACGCCGGCGAAGAAGGGGGCGTGACGATGGAACTCATGCTCATCGACGACAACGGCCGCTCCTCGGCCACGGTGGCGGCGCCGGACGCGCTGTTCGGCCGCGACTACAACGAGGCGCTGATCCACCAGGTCGTGACCGCCTACCAGGCGAACGGCCGGCAGGGCACGCGCGCGCAGAAGTCGCGCGGCGAGATCAACAAGTCGCACAAGAAGCCGTGGCGCCAGAAGGGCACCGGCCGGGCCCGCGCGGGCCAGGCCAACAGCCCGCTGTGGCGCGGCGGCGGCAAGATCTTCCCGTCCTCGCCCGACGAGAACTTCTCGCAGAAGGTCAACCGCAAGATGTACCGCGCCGGGATCGCTTCGATCCTGTCGCAGCTGGTGCGCGAGGGCCGGCTCAAGGTCATCGAGGCGCTCGCGGCCGATTCGCCGAAGACGCGCGCGTTCGCGAAGCGGATCAAGGGGCTGGGACTCGAGGGCACGACGCTCGTCGTGACCGACAAGCTCGACGAGAACGTGTACCTCGCGTCGCGCAACCTGCCCGACGTGCTCGTGCTCGAGGCGGTCGAGGTCGATCCGCTGAGCCTGGTCCGGTTCCGCAACGTGCTGCTCACCCGGGCGGCCATCGGCCAGTTCGAGGAGATGCTCGGATGAACGCCCCCCGCACCCAGACGAAGCAGCACAACGCCGAGCGCCTGATGACGGTGCTGCTCGCGCCGGTCGTGTCCGAGAAAGGCACGTTCGTCGCCGACAAGCACGAGCAGGTGATCTTCCGCGTCGCGCAGGACGCGACCAAGCCCGAGGTCAAGGCGGCGGTCGAGCTGATGTTCAAGGTCCAGGTCGAGAGCGTCCAGATCTCGAACGTGCACGGCAAGACCAAGCGGTTCGGTCGCTACGTCGGCCGCCGCCGCAACTGGAAGAAGGCCTACGTGTGCCTGAAGCCGGGCCAGGAAATCAACTTCGCCCAGGAGTCCTGATCATGGCGCTCGTCAAAGTCAAGCCGACCTCCGCCGGGCGCCGGGCGCTCGTGAAGGTCGTCAATCCGGCCCTGCACAAGGGGCGGGCCTTCGATGCGCTCACCGAGAAGAAGGTGCGCGGGTCCGGCCGGAACAACAACGGCCACATCACGATGCGCCACCAGGGTGGCGGCCACAAGCACCACTACCGGATCATCGATTTCCGCCGCAACAAGGACGGAATCCCGGCCAAGGTCGAGCGCCTCGAGTACGACCCGAACCGCAGCGCGACCATCGCGCTGCTGTGCTACGCCGACGGCGAGCGACGCTACATCATCGCGCCGCGCGGCGTGGCGGTCGGCCAGCAGCTCCAGTCGGGCGCCGACGCGGGCATCAAGCCGGGCAACACGCTGCCGCTGCGCAACATCCCGGTCGGCACGACCGTGCATTGCGTCGAACTGAAGCCGGGACGCGGTGCGCAGCTCGCGCGCTCGGCCGGGGCCGGCGTGCAGGTGCTGGCCCGCGAAGGGATCCACGCGCAGCTGCGTTTGCGGTCGGGCGAGATCCGCAAGGTTCACGTCGACTGCCGGGCGACGATCGGCGAGGTCGGCAACGAGGAGCACAGCCTGCGCTCGATCGGCAAGGCCGGCGCCAACCGCTGGCGCGGCATCCGCCCGACGGTACGCGGCATCTCGATGAATCCGGTCGACCACCCGATGGGCGGCCGGACCAACGGCGGGGGCGGCTGGCACCACCCGAGGTCCCCGTGGGGCACGCCCGCCAAGGGCTACAAGACGCGGAGCAACAAGCGCACCGATGTGATGATCGTGCGCCGTCGCAACGCGACGAAGGGGTAAGCGATGGCACGCTCGATCAAGAAGGGCCCGTTCGTCGACCTGCACCTGCAGAAGAAGGTGGAGGCCGCGCGCGCGGTCAACGACAAGAAGCCGATCAAGACCTGGTCGCGGCGCTCGACCATCACGCCGGACTTCGTCGGTCTGACGCTCGCCGTCCACAACGGCAAGCAGCACATCCCGGTCTACGTGTCCGAGAACATGGTCGGTCACAAGCTCGGCGAATTCGCGCTGACGCGGACCTTCAAGGGCCACTCGGCGGACAAGAAGGCCGCCGCGCCGGCCGCGAAGCCGGTGAAGAGGAAGTGAGGGACCCGATGGAAACCACTGCCACGCTGCGCGGCGTCCGGCTCTCCGCCCAGAAGGGCCGGCTCGTCGCCGACCAGATCCGCGGCATGCCGGTCGCCAGGGCGCTCGACCTCCTGGCGTTCAGCCCGAAGAAGGGCGCCCGGATCATCAAGAAGGTCCTCGAGAGCGCGATCGCCAACGCCGAGCACAACGACGGCGCCGACATCGACGAGCTCAAGGTCACGACGATCTACGTCGACAAGGCCGACACGCTGAAGCGGATGAGCGCGCGCGCGAAGGGCCGCGGTAACACGATCGGCAAGCAGACCTGCCACATCCGCGTCGTCGTCGGCGACGGCAAGGCCAAGTAAGGGACGCCCATGGGACAGAAAATCCACCCGACCGGATTCCGGCTCGCGGTCACGCGCAACTGGTCGTCGCGCTGGTACGCGAACAGCAAGAACTACGGCGCGACGCTGGGCGAGGACATCCGCGTCCGCGAGTACCTGAAGCGCAAGCTCTCGCATGCGTCGGTCGCCAGGATCACGATCGAGCGGCCGGCCAAGAACGCGCGGATCACGATCCACAGCGCTCGGCCCGGCGTGGTCATCGGCAAGAAGGGCGAGGACATCGAGATGCTGCGCACCGACCTGCGCCGGATGATGGGCGGGGATGTGGGCCTCAACATCGAGGAGATCCGCAAGCCCGAGGTCGACGCGCAGCTGGTCGCCGAGTCGATCGCCCAGCAGCTCGAGAAGCGGATCATGTTCCGTCGCGCGATGAAGCGCGCGATGCAGAACGCGATGCGCCTGGGCGCGCAGGGCATCAAGGTGATGAGCGCCGGACGGCTGAACGGCGCGGAGATCGCGCGCAGCGAGTGGTACCGCGAGGGTCGGGTGCCGCTGCATACGCTGCGCGCCGACATCGATTACGGGTTTGCCGAGGCGCGCACGACCTACGGCAAGATCGGCATCAAGGTCTGGGTGTTCAAGGGCGAGGTCATGGCGCACAACGCCGAGCCGGCGGCGGCGCCGGCCCCGGCGCCCGAAGCGCCGAAGCGGCCGCGCCGCGCGGGAGCGAAGCATGCTGCAGCCAGCTAGAAGGAAGTACCGGAAGGAACACAAGGGCCGCAACAAGGGCCTCGCGCTCGCCGGCGCCAAGGTGTCGTTCGGCGAGTACGGGCTCAAGGCCACGACCCGCGGGCGCCTGACCGCGCGCCAGATCGAGGCGGCGCGGCGCGCGATGACGCGCCACATCAAGCGCGGCGGGCGGATCTGGATCCGCATCTTCCCCGACAAACCGGTCTCGAAGAAGCCGGCCGAGGTCCGCATGGGCAACGGCAAGGGCAATCCCGAGTACTGGGTCGCCGAGATCCAGCCGGGCAAGGTGCTCTACGAGATGGACGGCGTCGACGAGACGCTGGCGCGCGAGGCGTTCGCGCTGGCCGCGGCCAAGCTGCCGCTGCGCACCGCGTTCGTCCAGCGCCTGGTCGGCTGACGGAGGCCACGATGAAGCGTTCGGAAGCGAAGAAGGCCCTGAAGGCGAAGTCGGCCTCCGAGCTCGCCACCGAGGTGGCGGCGCTCTACAAGGAACAATTCGGGCTGCGGATGCAGAAGGCGACGCAGCAGTTGCAGAATCCGGCCAAGCTGAAGGACGTCCGCCGCAGCATCGCGCGGGCGAAGACGCTGCTGGCCCAGAAGTCGGGAGGCGCATGAACGACCAGGCCGCGGCGGACGCCCCGCGCAAGGCGACCAGCCACACGCTGACCGGGCGGGTGGTCAGCGACAAGATGAAGAAGACGGTCACGGTGCTGGTCGAGCGCCGGGTCCGCCACCCGGTCTACGGCAAGATCGTGACCCGGTCGACCAAGATCCACGCCCACGACGAGACCAACGCCTGCAAGCCCGGGGACCTGGTCGAGATCGAGGCGACGAGAAAGCTCTCGAAGACCAAGGCCTGGCGGGTCTCGCGGTTGATCGAGAAGGCCGCGTCGGTCTGAACGCCGGCCCCGGGGGGGCGCCCCCGGGGCTTGCCAAGCCCTGCGAATCCTGCCATAATTTTCGTTTCGCCTTCCGGCGACGGCCGCTGCAACCGGCCGGGCCGCCGGGACCCTTCCCCGAACGGGGTCCAAAACTGGTCGCGGCAGGCGCGGCCGCGCTTCGAACCGGCACGAGCGACCGTCCGGCGAGCGCGCGGCGCTTGTGGCGGTCCAAGTTGGAGAGAGTCGAAGTCATGATCCAGATGCAGACGGTGCTGGACGTCGCCGACAACACGGGCGCGCGTTCGGTCATGTGTATCAAGGTGCTGGGCGGCAGCAAGCGTCGTTACGCCCACATCGGGGACGTGATCAAGGTCAGCGTCAAGGACGCCGCGCCGCGCGGTCGCGTCAAGAAGGGCGAGATCTACAACGCCGTGGTCGTGCGCACCCGTCAGGGTGTGCGCCGCGACGACGGCGCGCGCGTGCGGTTCGACTCGAACGCCGCGGTCCTGCTCAACGCCAAGCTGGAGCCGATCGGCACGCGGATCTTCGGGCCGGTGACGCGCGAGCTGCGCACCGAGCGGTTCATGAAGATCGTCTCGCTCGCTCCGGAAGTGCTGTAGGAGGCCCCATGCGCAAGCTGAAGAAGGGCGACAACGTCGTCGTGATCACCGGCCGCGACAAGGGCAAACGGGGAGAGGTTTCGCGCGTCGTCGACGCTGACCACGTGCTCGTGAACGGCGTCAACACGGTCAAGCGCCACACGCGGCCCAACCCGCTCAAGAACCAGCCGGGCGGGATCGTCGCGCGCGAGCTCCCGATCCACGTGTCGAACGTCGCGATCTGGAACCCGGTGACGCAGAAGGCCGACCGTGTCGGCTTCCGCACGCTCGAGGACGGCCGGAAGGTCCGGTACTTCAAGTCCAACGGCGAGATCGTCGGTGCCTGACAGGAGAACCGGAATGGCCCGCCTGAAGGAAACCTACCGCAAGGAAGTCGTGCCGGCGCTCCAGAAGCAGTTCGGCTACAAGTCGGTCATGGAAGTCCCGCGTCTGACCAAGATCGTCCTCAACATGGGCGTGGGCGAGGCGACCGGCGATAAGAAGATCCTCGAGAACGCCGCCGCCGACATGCAGAAGATCGCCGGCCAGAAGCCGGTCGTGACCAAGGCGCGCAAGGCGATCGCCGGCTTCAAGATCCGCGAGGGCTACCCGATCGGCTGCATGGTCACGTTGCGGCACGACCGGATGTACGAGTTCCTCGACCGCCTGATCACGGTGGCGCTGCCGCGTGTGCGCGACTTCCGGGGCGTTTCCGGACGCGGGTTCGACGGCCAGGGCAACTACAACATGGGCGTCAAGGAACAGATCATCTTCCCGGAGATCGAGTACGACAAGGTCGACGCGCTCCGCGGAATGAACATCTCGATCACGACGAGCGCGAAGACGGACGCCGAAGCGAAGGCGCTCCTCGCCGCGTTCCGTTTTCCGTTCAAGAACTAGAGGCCTCGACATGGCGAAGCTGGCCCTGATCAACCGCAACGAGAAGCGCAAGAAGCTCGTCGCGAAGTACGCGAAGCGCCGCGAGGCGCTGATGTCGGTCGTCGAGAGCTCCAAGGCCTCCGACGAGGACCGCTACGCGGCGCGCCTCAAGCTCCAGCAGCTCCCGCGCAACGCCAACCCGACGCGCGTGCGCAGCCGCTGCGCGCTGACCGGCCGTCCGCGCGGAGTGTTCGGCAAGTTCGGCCTGGGACGGAACAAGCTTCGCGAGTACATCCTGCGCGGAGAGGTGCCCGGCGTCGTCAAGGCGAGCTGGTAGGGGGAGCGAAGCATGAGCATGACTGATCCCATCGCCGACATGCTGACGCGCATCCGCAACGCGCAGATGATCGAGCGCGCCACCGTCGAGATGCCGTCGTCGAAGGTCAAGATCGCGATCGCCAAAGTCCTCAAGGACGAGGGCTACATCGACGGCTTCAAGGTCGACGGCGACGCGGCCAAGCCGGTCCTCGAGATCGCGCTGCGCTACCACGCCGGGCGGCCGGTGATCGAGCGCATCGAGCGGGTGAGCTCGCCGGGGCTGCGCATCTACCGGGGCAAGGACGAGATGCCCAAGGTGATGAACGGTCTGGGCATCGCCATCGTGTCGACGTCGCGCGGCGTGATGACCGACCGCAAGGCGCGGGCCACCGGCGTCGGAGGCGAAGTCCTCTGCATCGTCGCCTGACGGAGGCCCCATGTCCCGAATCGGCAATCAACCCATCGCGCTGCCGGCCAAGGTCGAGGTCGCGATCGCCGGCGGCGAGGTGACCGTCAAGGGTCCGCTGGGATCGCTGTCCCGCCGGATCGCCGACGGCGTCACCGTCGAGAAGCAGGGCGACCTGGTCGTCTGCAAGGCGGTGCGTCCCGATGCGAAGGCGCTGCACGGCACGACGCGCGCGCTCATCGCCAACATGGTCCGCGGTGTCTCGCAGGGCTTCGAGCGCAAGCTGACGCTGGTCGGCGTGGGCTTCCGCGCGCAGGCGGCCGGCGACAAGCTCAACCTGTCGCTGGGTTTCTCGCACCCGGTCGTCCATGCGATGCCCAAGGGCATCAAGATCGAGACGCCGCAGCAGACCGACATCGTGGTCAAGGGCATCGACAAGCAGCTCGTCGGCCAGGTCGCGGCGGAGATCCGCGCCTACCGCCCGCCGGAGCCCTACAAGGGCAAGGGCGTGCGCTACTCGGACGAGCGCGTCGTGCTCAAGGAAACGAAGAAGAAGTAACGCTTCGAGGAACGACCGATGAACAAGAAGGAAGCCCGCACCCGACGCGCCCGGCAGACGCGGCTGCGCATCGCCGAGCAGCGCGCGACCCGGCTCGTGGTCAGCCGTTCGAACTGCCACATCTACGCGCAGATCGTCGCCCCGGAAGGCGACCGCGTGCTCGCGAGCGCTTCGACGCTCGAGGGCGAGGTCCGCAAGGACCTCAAGTCCGGCGGCAACACCGCCGCGGCGGCGGTGGTCGGCAAGCGCATCGCCGAACGGGCGAAGGCGCTCGGCATCGAGCGCGTCGCGTTCGACCGTTCCGGCTTCCGCTTCCACGGCCGCGTGAAGGCGCTCGCCGAGGCCGCGCGCGAAGGCGGCCTCAAGTTCTAGGAACCCATCCATGGCGAACCCACGTACCAACGCTCCCCGCCAGCAGCAGGCGGACGACCGCGGCGACGGCCTGCGGGAGAAGATGATCAGCATCAACCGCGTGACCAAGGTGGTGAAGGGAGGCCGGATCATGGGCTTCGCCGCGCTCACCGTGGTCGGCGACGGCGACGGTCGCGTCGGCATGGGCAAGGGCAAGGCCAAGGAGGTCCCGGTGGCCGTGCAGAAGGCGATGGACGAGGCCCGCCGCAACCTGCGCAAGGTCCGGCTCAACAAGGGCACGCTGCACCACGCGGTCGAGGGCCGGCACGGCGCGACGCGCGTGTACATGCAGCCGGCCTCGGAGGGTACCGGCGTGATCGCCGGCGGGGCGATGCGCGCGGTGTTCGACGTCGTCGGCGTCACCAACGTGCTGGCCAAGTGCCACGGACCGACCAACCCGTACAACGTCGTGCGCGCGACGCTCAACGCGCTCGAGGCGGGCTCGGCCCCGGCCGACATCGCGTCGAAGCGCGGCAAGACCGTCGACGAGATCCTCGGAGCCTGACGATGAGCGCCGCGAAGAAGATCAAGGTCACGCTCGTCCGCGGCGTCCCGCGCACGCGCGGCGACCACCGCGCCACGGTGCGCGGCCTGGGCCTCAAGTGGACGAACCACACGGTCGAGCTCGTCGACACGCCGTCGGTGCGCGGCATGATCACCAAGGTCGCCTACCTCGTGAAGGTCGCGGAGTAGCGGGCCGCCAGCGGAGCCGGAACATGCGTCTCAATACGATCAAGCCCGCCGAGGGCAGCAAGAAGCCGCGCCGCCGCGTCGCGCGCGGCATCGGCTCGGGCCTCGGCAAGACCGGGGGCCGGGGCCACAAGGGCCAGAAGGCGCGCTCGGGCGGCTACCACAAGGTCGGTTTCGAAGGCGGCCAGATGCCGCTGCAGCGCCGGCTGCCGAAGCGGGGCTTCGTCTCGCGCTCGCGCGACGACACGGCCGAGGTGCGCCTCGCCGACATCGCCCGCCTGCCGGTGGACGAGATCGACCTGCTGGCGCTCAAGGCGGCGGGCGTCGTGCCGGCCACGGCGAAGACCGCGAAGGTGATCAAGACCGGCAAGATCGAGCGCGCGGTCAAGTTGACCGGCGTGCTCGCGACCAAAGGCGCGAAGGCGGCGATCGAGGCCGCCGGCGGCAGCGTCGCCTGAGCGCGGCGGCACCGACAACGGACCCGGAAAAGGCTCGAGCGACGTGGCAACGGTCAATCCCGCCCTGAAGAGCGGAACGCGGTACGCCGATCTGAAGCGGCGGCTGTGGTTCCTGCTGGGCGCTCTGGTCGTCTACCGGATCGGGACGCACATCCCGGTGCCCGGCATCAACGCCCAGGTGCTCGAGGACCTTTTCCGCTCGCAGCAGGACGGCATCCTCGGTCTGTTCAACGTCTTCTCCGGCGGGGCGCTGTCGCGGTTCTCGATCTTCGCGCTGGGGATCATGCCCTACATCTCGGCGTCGATCATCATGCAGCTGGCGACGGTCGTCGTGCCGTCGCTCGAGGCGCTGAAGAAGGAAGGCGAGGCCGGCCGGCGCAAGATCACCCAGTACACGCGCTACGGCACGCTCGTGCTGGCGCTGTTCCAGGCGCTCGGCATCTCGATCGCGCTCGAGTCGCAGTCCGGCCTGGTGCTCGACCCGGGCCTCGCGTTCCGACTCGTGTCGGCGGTGACGCTCGTGACCGGCACGATGTTCCTGATGTGGCTCGGCGAGCAGATCACCGAACGCGGCCTGGGCAACGGCATCTCCCTCATCATCTTCGCCGGGATCGCCGCGGGGCTCCCGAACGCGATCGGCATGACGCTCGAGCAGACGCGCACCGGCGCCTACTCGATCCCGCTGGTGCTCGGCATCGCGGCGCTGGTCGTGCTGGTGACCGGATTCGTTGTCTACGTCGAGCGCGCGCTGCGCAAGATCCTCGTCAACTACGCGAAGCGCCAGGTCGGCAACCGCGTCTACCAGGGTCAGAGCTCGCACCTTCCGCTCAAGCTCAACATGGCCGGGGTCATCCCGCCGATCTTCGCCTCGTCGATCATCCTGTTCCCGGCGACGCTGGCCCAGTGGTTCGGGTCGGGCGAGGGCACGATCTGGCTGCGCGACCTGTCGGCGGCGCTGGCGCCGGGCCAGCCGGTCCACGAGATCCTCTACGCGGCGGCGATCGTCTTCTTCTGCTTCTTCTACACCGGACTCCAGTACAACCCGAAGGAGACCGCGGACAACCTGAAGAAGAGCGGGGCCTTCATTCCGGGGTACCGGCCGGGCGAGCAGACGGCGAAGTACATCGAGAAGATCACGCTGCGGCTGACGCTGATCGGTTCGATCTACCTCGTCATCGTCTGCTTCATCCCGAACTTCCTGATCGCCTGGAAGAACGTGCCGTTCTACTTCGGTGGCACGTCGCTTCTGATCATCGTCGTCGTGACGATGGACTTCATGACCCAGGTGCAGGCCTACATGATGTCGCAGCAGTACGAGAGCCTGCTCAAGAAGGCCAATTTCAAGGGCGGGGTGCCCAGCCGATGACGACGGCGCCGGCCCTGTCGCCCGCCGCCCGGCCGCGCGCCGGGACGCGAGGATTCGCGGGCGGACGACGCGCGGAAGCCCGCACCCGTCCGTTTTCCGCGGGCGGGCGGGTCCGGATCCGGGGGTCGCGTCGCGACTGAGAGCCGATGGCCAAGGAAGACACGATCCAGATGCAGGGCGAGGTGGTGGAGATGCTGCCAAACGCCACGTTCCGAGTGAAGCTGGAGAACGGCCACGTCGTCCTGGGCCATATCTCGGGAAAGATGCGGATGCATTACATCAAGATCCTGCCTGGCGACAAGGTCACGGTGGAAATGACGCCGTACGACCTCAGTCGGGCTCGGATCACGTTCAGGGCCAAGTAGCGGAACCGGGATCCCGACGACGGGGCGACGGCGGATCGGGTGGCACGCCACCGGCGGCGCCGGGCGAGCCGGCGAGGAGAGCGAGATGAAGGTATTGGCGAGCGTCAAGAAGATGTGCCGGAACTGCAAGATCATCCGGCGCAACGGTGTCGTACGCGTGATCTGCACGGATCCGCGCCACAAGCAGCGGCAGGGTTGACTTTCCGGCGACCGGCCGGAGTCGACGGACAATCGAACAGAGCAGGAGCTAGGCGATGGCACGTATCGCGGGCGTCAACATCCCCAACCATCAGCACGCGGTGATCGCGCTGCAGTCGATCTACGGGATCGGGCCGGCGCGCGCGAAGGCGATTTGCGCGACCGCCGGCGTCGTGCCGTCGCGCAAGATCAAGGACCTCTCGGACGCGGAGATGGACAAGCTGCGCGAGCAGGTGTCGCGCTTCCCCGTCGAGGGCGATCTGCGCCGTGAGACGACGATGAACATCAAGCGGCTGATGGACCTCGGCTGCTACCGCGGCGTCCGCCACCGCAAGGGCCTGCCGGTCCGCGGTCAGCGCACCCGCACCAACGCGCGGACGCGCAAGGGGCCGAAGAAGGGCCGCACGGTCGCGCTCTCCAAGGGCGTGACGGCGAAGTAACCGGAAGGATCGACGATGGCACAGCAACCCTCGCAGAAGGCCGCCGCGGCGGCGCGCGCCCGCAAGAAGGTCAAGAAGAACGTCTCGGAAGGGATCGCGCACATCCACGCGTCGTTCAACAACACGATCATCACGATCACCGACCGCCAGGGCAACGCCCTGTCGTGGGCGACCTCCGGCGGCGCCGGCTTCAAGGGCTCGCGCAAGTCGACACCGTTCGCGGCGCAGGTCGCCGCCGAGACGGCCGGCCGCGCGGCGCAGGAGTGTGGCGTCAAGAACCTCGAGGTTCGCATCAAGGGCCCGGGTCCGGGGCGCGAGTCCGCGGTGCGCGCGCTGAACGCCCTCGGTTTCAAGATCGCCTCGATCTCCGACGTCACGCCGGTGCCCCACAACGGCTGCCGCCCGCCCAAACGCCGGCGCGTCTGAAGCCGCCCCACGAAAACGAACTCACTGGATAGCTACCGTGGCTCGATACATCGGACCCAAGTGCAAGCTGGCGCGACGGGAGGGGACCGACCTCTTCCTGAAAAGCGCGCGTCGATCGCTCGACTCCAAGTGCAAGCTGGAAACCAAGCCGGGTCAGCACGGGCAGAAGTCCGGGCTGCGCCAATCGGACTACGGCAACCAGCTGCGCGAGAAGCAGAAGCTCCGCCGGATCTACGGACTGCTGGAGCGGCAGTTCCGCCGCTACTTCGCCGAAGCGGCCCGCCGCAAGGGGTCGACCGGCGAGAACCTGCTGAAGCTGCTGGAGTCGCGGCTCGACAACGTCGTCTACCGGATGGGCTACGGCTCGACGCGTGCCGAGGCGCGGCAGCTCGTGACCCACGGCGCGATCACGGTGAACGGCAAGCGCCTCAACGTCCCGTCGGCGCTGTGCCGCACCGGCGACGTCGTCGCCGTCGCCGCGAAGTCGAAGGCGCAGCTGCGCATCGTCGACTCGCTGCAGCTCGCGGAGAAAGTCGGATTCCCGTCGTGGGTCGAGGTCGATCCGAAGAAGATGCAGGGGACGTTCAAGGGCGCGCCGGACCGTTCGGAGTTCGGCCAGGACATCAACGAGAGCCTGGTCGTCGAGCTTTACTCGAAGTAAGCCGCGCCGACGCCGCGTCCGACGCGGCGGCCCCGATTCCGGATTCGCCAGAGGGTCAAGCATGCAAAGCAACGCCTTGTTGAAGCCCCGCATCATCGACGTCCAAAGCATGTCGCCGTTCCACGCCAAGGTGGTGATGGAGCCGTTCGAGCGCGGTTACGGGCATACGCTCGGCAACGCGTTGCGCCGCGTCCTGCTCTCGTCGATGCCGGGCTACGCGCCCACCGAGGTGCGCATCACCGGAGTGCTCCACGAGTACTCGGCGCTCGACGGCGTCCAGGAGGACGTCGTCGACATCCTGCTCAACCTCAAGGGCGTCGTGCTGAAGCTCCACAACCGCGACCATGTCGTCCTCAAGCTCGCGAAGTCGGGCGAGGGGCCGGTGACGGCGGCGGACATCGAGCCCAACCACGACGTCGAGATCATCAATCCCGAGCACGTCATCGCGCACCTGACGTCGGGCGGCAAGATCGAGATGGAGATCCGCGTCGACAAGGGGCGCGGCTACCAGCCGGCGACCGCGCGGCTGAAGCCCGAGGGCGGACGGTCGATCGGCAGCATCCTGCTCGACGCGTCGTTCTCGCCGGTCCGCCGGGTGAGCTACGCGGTCGAGAGCGCGCGCGTCGAGCAGCGCACCGACCTCGACAAGCTGGTGCTCGACATCGAGACCAACGGTGTCGTCGAGCCCGAGCAGGCGGTCCGTTACGCCGCGAGCGTGCTGGTCGAACAACTGTCGGTGTTCGCGGACCTCAAGGGGACGGACGTGCCGGTCGCCGAGCGCAGCTCGCCGCAGGTCGATCCGATCCTGCTGCGGCCGGTCGACGACCTCGAGCTCACCGTGCGCTCGGCCAACTGCCTCAAGGCCGAGAACATCTACTACATCGGCGACCTGATCCAGCGCACGGAGACCGAGCTCCTCAAGACGCCGAACCTCGGACGCAAGTCGCTCAACGAGATCAAGGAAGTGCTGGCCTCGCGCGGGCTGTCGCTCGGCATGAAGCTCGAGAACTGGCCGCCGGCCGGGCTGGACCGCCCGTAAGGGGCGGCATGCGCGGCGGCGACGCCGCGCGAGAGACCAAGAAACGAGCGCTGTGCGAAGCGGCGCCACCGGAAAGAAGGACGAACCGCCATGCGTCACCGCCACGGACAACGCAAGCTCAACAGGACCAGCAGTCATCGCGTCGCGATGCTGCGCAACATGACCAACTCGCTGTTCACGCACGAGGCGATCCGCACGACGCTGCCGAAGGCGAAGGAGTTGCGGCGGGTGGCCGAGCCGCTGATCACGCTGGGCAAGGAGCCGACCCTCGCGAACCGCCGTCTCGCGTTCGACCGGCTGCGCGACCGGGCGGTGGTCACCAAGCTGTTCAACGAGCTGGGACCGCGGTACAAGGCGCGGCCGGGCGGCTACCTGCGTATCCTCAAGTTCGGATTCCGCCAGGGCGACGCCGCGCCGATGGCCTACGTCGAGCTCGTCGATCGTCCGACGCCGGCGGAGCCGCCGAAGTCCGAAGCCTGACCGCGAGCGACGGCGACCGGAGGCCGGGCTCGACGCCCGGCCTTCGCATTTTGTGGTGCACATCGACGCAGGGCGCCCGCGATCGCCGCCGGGCGCGCCGCCGATGTAGGATGGCGTCATGAACGGCGCGATCCTGGTGACCGGCGGTGCGGGCTACATCGGTTCGCACATCGTCGTCGCGCTCGCGCAGGCCGGGTACGACCCGATCGTGCTCGACGATTTCTCGAACAGCTCGCTCGACGTCATGCCGCGGCTCGAGGCGTTGGGCGGCCGTCCGATTCCGCTCGTCGTCGCCGACGTCCGCGACCTCACCGCGTTGAGGCGGACGTTCCATGATCATCCGATCGCCGGCGTGGTCCACTGCGCCGGGCTGAAGGCGGTCGGCGAAGGCGAGGAGCGTCCGCTCGCGTACTGGGACGTCAACGTCGGCGGGACCATCGCGCTGGCCGAGATCATGGGTGAGGCGGGCGTGGCGCGGCTCGTGTTCTCGAGCTCCGCGACCGTCTACGGACAGCCGGATGCGCTGCCGGTCGCCGAGGGCGCGCCGCTGCGGCCGCAGAGCGTCTACGGGCGCACCAAGCGGACCGCCGAGGACTTCCTGCGCGACCTGACGCGGGCGAATCCCAACTGGCGGATCGCCATCCTCCGCTACTTCAATCCAGCCGGTGCCCATCCGTCGGCCCGGATCGGCGAGGCGCCCGCGGCGCGCCCGCAAAACCTCGTCCCGCTGCTGTGCAAGATCGCGGCGGGCGAGGCGCCGCAGCTCTCGATCTACGGCAGCGACTGGCCGACGCACGACGGCACCGGCGTGCGCGACTACCTCCACGTGCAGGATCTCGCCGAGGGCCACGTCGCGGCGATCCGCTACCTCGCGACGAACGCCGGCGCCACGACGCTCAACCTGGGGGTGGGGCGTGGCGCGTCGGTGCTCGAGGTCGTCCACGCGTTCGAGCGGGCCTGCGGGCGCGGCATCGCGCGCGTCTTCGCGGCCCGGCGTCCCGGCGACGTCGCGTGCTACTACGCCGACCCGTCGGCGGCCAACCGGCTGCTCGGATGGCGCGCCACGCGCGATCTGGGCGCGATCTGCGCCGACGCGTGGCGCTGGCAGCAGGCGGGCGGCCGCTACTGACCCTACGGCGAGCGGCGGATCCGTGCGAGCTCGGCGCGCAGCCAGTCCCGGGCGGGAGACTCGCGGGCGTCGCAGCGGACCCGGTAGGGTTCGCCGGTGACGCTGCTCGCACTGGCGACATGGTCGACGAACGCGTCGGCGGACCGGATCAGCGCGCGGGCCGATTCGAACTTGCGCGCCAGGTGGTCGCGCGCCTCCGCCCCCGGATACTCGATGCCGCCGCGCACGAAGCGGCACGGCGAGGTGGCGACGAACGACAGGAGCGCGGCGATTTCGCGCTCGGCGGCGGCGTCCGGCGCCGCCGCGGCGAACGGCGCGGCCGCGCACAGCGCGCCGATCGCGCATCGCGCGAGCAGACGGATCTCCCGGCGTGCGGTGCTCATCGCGGAGGGAACGCGAGCGCGGCGACGATCGGGACGTGGTCCGACGAATCGAGGCTCGCGACCGCCGCGTCGACGGCGACCAAGCCGCGCACGTAGAGATGATCGGCGGGCAGCCCGAGGAAGCGGGAACGGCGATCCACCACCGGCACGATCGGCGCTAGCCCGACGCCGGCGAGTATCTCGTCGACGAGCGCGGCCCGGACCGGGCTCCAGGTGTTGAAATCGCCACCGACGACGACCGGTCCGCGGTGGTCGGCCAGCGTGGCGGCGAGCGACTCGAGCTGGCGGCGATAAGCGGCGAGTCCGGGCGAGAAGTTGACCGAATGCACGCTCGCGACCGCGAGCGTGTCGGCCCTTCCGGCGAGCCGGTACCAGGCGACGACCGCCGATTTCGGCGGGATGCCCGGCGGTTCGGCCTGGCGCAGCACGCAATGCCGCGCCGGGGCGACGCGCGACGCGATAAGCGCACCGGTCGGCCCGGCGCGTGCGGACCAGGCCTCCGCCTGCACCCAGCGCGCTCCGGCGCGTTCCAGGCGCTCGCGCATCGCCGATCCGAGCAACGACTCCTGGAGCAGAACGAACTCGCCGGCGGCGAGGAATCGCGCGAGGTCGGATTCCCAGCCGGCGCGGGCGCTCTTGTGGATGTTCCACGACACGACGAGGAACGGGGCGCGCGTATCGACCTCGCCGACCACCGGACCCGCGTCCGGTGGCGGGGGACAGCGCGCCGGCACGGGTCCGCCGGCGGAGGCGGTCCACGCGCGCTCGCCGTCGGGAACGGTCGCGCAGGCGGCGACCAGCGTCGCTGCGACGGCGAGCGCCATCGCCGCCCGGGGGCGGCCTCCGACACCGGGCCGGCGTCGACCGGGCGTGTCAGTCATCCGGCGCCGCGACGCCGGCGACCTTGAGCGCCTCGGCCCGGATCTCCTCGGTGAGCCGCGCCTTGAGCTCGGAGAACGCCGCCGTCGTCTTGACCGTGTAGTGGCGCGGATGGGCGATCGGTACCGCGACCTCCGTCTTGAGCCGGCCCGGCCGCGCGCTCATGACGACGACGCGGCTGGCCATGAAGATCGCCTCCTCGATGTCGTGGGTGACGAATAACACGGTCGTCTTCTCGGACTCCCAGATCGAAAGCAGGAGTTCCTGCATGAGGCCGCGGGTCTGGTGATCGAGCGCGCCGAACGGTTCGTCGAGCAGCAGGATCTTCGGCGAGTTCGCCAGCGCGCGGGCGATCGCCGTTCGCTGCTGCATGCCTCCGGAGAGCATCCGCGGATGGTGCCGTTCGAAGCCGGCGAGACCGACCTTGTCGATCCAGTGCCGCGCGATCTCCGCCTGCTGCACCGGCGCGACACCCCGCTCGCGCAGGCCGAAACGGACGTTCTCCTCGACGGTGAGCCAGGGGAAGAGCGTGTAGCTCTGGAACACCATGCCGCGGTCGGCGCCGGGTCCGGTGACCGTCGCGCCGTCGAGCAGCACGCGCCCGACCGTCGGCTGATCCAGGCCGGCGACGATCCGCAGCAGCGTGCTCTTGCCGCAGCCGGAGGGCCCTAGGATCGTGATGAAGTCGTTGTCGGCGACTTCGAGCGACACCGGTGTCAGCGCGACGGTCGGCGCGCCGCCGCGCACGCCGGGGAAGGTGCGCCCGACACCGTCGATCGAGAGCTTGCTCAACGTCCCCCCCGACGCTCGCCGTGCGAGCCTCCGCCCGAGGGGGCGCCGCAGCCTCGGTGCAGGCCTCCGGTGGCGGGGACCTCGACCCGACGTGCGCGGCGCACCAGCGAGCGCGCCTGCGCGCCGCTCACGCGAGGCTCCACGGGAAGAGTCGGTGGTTCATCGCCTTGAAGGCGAGGTCGGAGACCAGTCCGATCAGACCGATCATGATGATGCCGAAGATGATCTGCCCGGTGTTGAGGAGCGCCTGGCTGTCGGTGATCATGTGGCCGATCCCCGACGAGGCGCCGATCAGCTCGGCGACGATCACGTAGGTCCACGCCCACCCGAGCACCAGTCGCAGCGTCTCGGCGATCTGCGGCGCGGCGTTCGGCAGGAGCACCCGGCGGACGATCCCGCCGGGACCGGCGCCGAGCGTGTAGGCGGCTTCGACGAGGTCGCGACGGGTCGAGCCGACGCTCACCGCGACCATCAGCACGATCTGGAAGAACACGCCGATGAAGATCACCAGCAGCTTCTGTGTCTCGCCGATGCCCGCCCAGAGGATGAGGAGCGGAATGAACGCGGAAGCCGGCAGGTACCGGGAAAACGAGACGAAGGGTTCGAAGAACGCCTCGACCGGCTTGTAGGCGCCCATCGCGATGCCCAGCGGCACACCGATCAGCGCCGCGAGGACGAAGCCGCCGAGCACGCGCCAGACGGTGACGCCGACGTCCAGCGCGAAGCCGTGGCGCGTGAACAGCGCCCAGCCCTCCGAGAGCATCGTCAGAGGATCGGCGAGGAAGGTCCGGGTGACGAAGCCGCCGAAGGTCGCGACACTCCAGGCGGCGACGAAGAGCACGAAGAAGGCGACGCCGAGCACGACCTTGCGCCCGCGCGGAACCGGGACGAGGGGCTTCACCGGAGGGATCGTCGGCGCGCACGCCGACCCGCGCGGGTCGCGGGTCGGTCTTCAGTCCGGTCCACGGGTTCGGTCGACCGCGTCCCTGCCGGGCGATCCCCGGGCCCGTCGTCGGCCCGGCGTCGCGCTGCCACGGCGTCGGGCCCGGAGGGCCGACCTACTGGAGGAAACGGGTGTCGGCGAGCTTCGACAGGTCGGGAACCTGCTTGATGATGCCGATCTCGAGGAGGAGATCGGCGGCCTCTTTGCTGAATTGCGCGTGCGGACCGGCGAAGAATGTCTTGTTCGCCGCGCGGTCCTGCCAGCGCAGGTATTTCTGCGACGCCTCGAACTGCTCGCCGGTCTGCTTGACGTCGGCGCCCATGATCTCGAAGCTCTTCTTCGGCTCCTTCTGGATCATCTCGACCGCGTCGAAGTACGCGTCGGTGAGCGCCTTGGCCGCCTTCGGGTTGTCGGCGAGGAACTTCGGCGTGCAGCCGAACGTGTCCATGATCATCGGGTAGTCGAGCGTCGTCGCGATGATCTTGCCGGCCTGGGGATTGGAGCGCACCGTGGACAGGTACGGCTCGTAGGTCATCGCCGCGTCGTTCTGGCCGGCGACGAACGCCTGCGCCGCCGGGCCGGGCTCGAGATTGACGACGGTCACGTCCTTGACCGACAAGCCGTTCTTCTTCAGAAACCAGGCGAGCGTGAAGTACGGCGCCGTGCCCGGCGCCGACGCGGCGACGGTCTTGCCCTTGAGGTCGGCGATTTTCTGGACGCCGGCGCGCACCGCCATGCCGTCGGCGCCGTAGCTCTTGTCCATCTGGAAGATCTGCGTGGTCGGAACGCCGTTCGCGTTCCAGACGATCCAGGTCTCGACGGTGGTCGCCGCGCACTGGACATCGCCGGACGCGATCGCGAGGTGGCGGTCCTTCTGCGGGATCTTCTTGAGCGTCACGTCGAGCCCGTGCTTCTTGTAGATCCCGGCCTCCTTGGCGAGCGTCAGGGGCGCGAAGCCGGTCCATCCCGACAGGGCGATCGCGACTTTGGTGTCCTGGGCGGCAACCGCCGACGCGAACGCGAGACCGGCGGCCAGGACGACGAAATGTCTCATGTCGAGCTTCCTTCTGGTGAGTCGGGGGCCGGCGGCCGTCCCCCTGGGCCCGGACGGTCGCGGACAGGCCGCCCGAATCGGGCTACCTTGCCATCATTCGGGGAAAAAATCGAGGCCCCCGCCCGACCGAACCGGGTCGGTGAAGCGACCGGTCTCCGCGAGCTCGGCCGCCAAAGCGATCTGGGGGGCGAGCGCCCGGTCGGTGGTCGACGCCTCGCAGATCGTTCGCACGAGCGCGTGCGCACGTTCGAGCGGCTCGGAACTCCGGAGCGGACGCAGGAACTCGATGCCCTGGGCGGCGGCGAGGAGCTCGATTCCGACGATGTGCGCGAGGTTGTCGAGCATCGGGGACAGGCGGCGGGCCGCGAACGTGGCCATGCTCACGTGGTCCTCCTGGTTCGCCGACGTCGGCAGGCTGTCGACGCTCGCCGGATGCGCGAACGACTTGTTCTCGGACGCGAGCGCCGCGGCGGTGACGTGCGCGATCATGAACCCTGAGTTGAGCCCCGCGTCGGCCGTCAGGAAGGGCGGAAGGCGGGACACGCCGGTGTCGATCAGCGTCGCGATCCGACGCTCGGCGATCGCGCCGACTTCGGCGATCGCCACCGCCAGCGCATCGGCGGCGAACGCCACGGGTTCGGCGTGGAAGTTGCCGCCGGACAGGATCTCCCCGACCGGGCCGTCCGCGAATACCAACGGATTGTCGGTCACGGCGTTCGCCTCGCGCACCAGAATCTGCGCCGCGTAGCGCGCCTGGTCGAGGCACGCGCCCATCACTTGCGGCTGGCAGCGGATGCTGTAGGGGTCCTGCACGCGGTCGTCGCCCTCGAGATGGGAACGGCGGATCGCGCTGCCGGCGAGCAGGTACCGATAGGCGCGCGCCGTATCGAGCTGACCCGGATGCGCGCGCACCGCGTGGATCCGCTCGTCGAACGGGACATCGCTGCCGCGCACCGCGTCGACCGTGAGCGCGCCGGCGACGACGGCTGCGCAGAACAAGTGCTCGAATCGAAGCAGCGCGTCCAACGCGAGCGACGCCGATACCTGCGTGCCGTTGATCAACGCGAGCCCCTCCTTGGGTCCGAGCTCGAGCGGAACGAGGCGCGCGCGCGCGAGCGCCCGGGCGGGCGGCTCGGGGCCGATGTCGCCGAGGAACTCGCCTTCGCCCATCAGCGCCGCCGTCAAGTGGGCGAGCGGGGCGAGGTCGCCGGAAGCGCCGACGGAACCCTGTGCCGGAATGCGCGGGTAGAGACCCTCGTTGAACGCGCGGATCAGCGCGTCGACGACCGACTCTCGAACACCCGAGTAGCCTCGGGCGAGGCTCGCGACTTTGAGCGCGATGACCAAACGGACGATCCGCTCGTCGAGGGCCGTGCCGACACCCACGCAGTGGGAGCGGATGAGATTCCGCTGGAGCGAAGCGAGCTCGGAGGCTTCGATCTGCTTGTTCGCGAGCTTGCCGAACCCCGTATTCACCCCGTAGACCGGGGCTTCGCCCCGCGCCGCCCGGGCGACGAGGTCCGCGCTCGCATGCAGCGCGCCGCGCGCGTCGGGAGGCAACTCGAGTTCGATGCCGCCGGCGCGCACCGAACGCACATCGGCGAGCGTCAGCGCGCCCGGACGCAGCGTCAGTCGTCGCGTCATCGGTCGATCATCGGCAGGTCGAGCGCGTGCTTTTTCGCGCAGGCGATCGCGTCGGCGTAGCCGGCGTCGGCGTGGCGCATGACGCCGGTCGCCGGATCGTTCCACAGCACGCGCTCGATGCGCTTCGCCGCCGCGTCGCTGCCGTCGCAGACGACGACCATTCCGGCGTGCTGCGAGTAGCCCATGCCGACGCCGCCGCCGTGGTGGAACGATACCCAGGTCGCGCCGGACGCGGTGTTGAGGAGCAGGTTCAGGAGCGCCCAGTCGGATACCGCGTCCGACCCGTCCTTCATCGCCTCGGTCTCGCGATTGGGGCTCGCGACCGAGCCGGCGTCCAGGTGGTCGCGCCCGATCACGATCGGCGCCTTCAACTCGCCGGATCGCACCATCGCGTTGAACGCGAGGCCGGCGCGGTGGCGCTGGCCCAGGCCGATCCAGCAGATTCGTGCCGGGAGGCCCTGGAACTTGATCCGCGCGCCGGCCATGTCGAGCCAGCGGCGCGACTCCGCGTCCTCGGGGAAGAGCTCGCGCATCCTGTCGTCGGTGCGGCGGATGTCCTCCGGGTCGCCGGAGAGCGCGACCCAGCGGAAGGGCCCCTTGCCGACGCAGAAGAGCGGTCGGACATAGGCGGGCACGAAGCCGGGGAAATCGAAGGCGTCCCTGACGCCGACGTCCTTCGCTTCCTGGCGGATGTTGTTGCCGTAGTCGACGCAGGGGATGCCCATCGCGCGGAAACCCAGGATCGCCCGCACGTGGTTGGCGATCGACTCGCGCGCGCCGAGGTCGCCACCTCGTCGGGCGCGCGCCGGCGCAGGTCGCGCCACTGCTCGAGCGACCAGTGCTCGGGCAGGTAGCACGTTCGCCGGGTCGTGCGCCGAGGTCTGGTCGGTGACGAGCGACGGGCGGAACGACGTCGTCTTCGCCAGCTTGAGCAGCCGCGGCATCAGCTCGGCCGCGTTGCCGGCGAGCCCGACCGACACCGGCGATTTCGCCTCGGCGAGGATCTTCATCGCCTCCTCGATCGAGCCCGCCTTGCGGTCGAGGTAGCCGGTGGCGAGGCGCATGTCGATGCGCGTCGGGTCGCATTCGATGGCGAGCATCGAGGCGCCGGCCATCGTCGCGGCGAGCGGCTGCGCCCCGCCCATGCCGCCCAGTCCGGCGGTCAGGATCCACTTGCCCGACCAGTCGCCGCCGTAGTGCTGGCGGCCGGCTTCAGCGAAGGTCTCGTAGGTGCCCTGGACGATCCCCTGACTGCCGATGTAGATCCACGAACCCGCCGTCATCTGGCCGTACATCATCAGGCCCTTGCGGTCGAGCTCGTTGAAGTGCTTCCAAGTCGCCCAGTGCGGAACGAGGTTCGAGTTGGCGATCAGGACCCGCGGCGCGTCGGCGTGCGTGCGGAAGACGCCGACCGGCTTGCCGGACTGGATCAGCAACGACTGGTCGGACGCGAGGCGGCGCAGCGCCTCGACGATCCGCTCGTAGCAATCCCAGTCGCGCGCCGCCTTGCCGATGCCGCCGTAGACGACCAGGTCCTCGGGACGCTCGGCGACCTCGGGGTCCAGGTTGTTCATCAGCATGCGCAGCGGCGCCTCGGTGAGCCAGCTCTTCGCCGAAAGCGTCGGGCCGCGCGGGGCGCGGATTCTTCGGGCAGTCGTGGTCATCGGTCCGGGTTCCTCTTCGGCGGGACCCGCGTCATCGGCCGCGATCCCGGCGGTGGCGGGCGCTGCGCTCGGAGCGGTCGGATCCCCTCTCGCGGGGCCGGGAGGGGGCGGGCGGGGCGCGTCAGATCGGCGTGCCCGCTTCGCCTGGCGGCTCCTGCCAGCGACGCACCAACGCGTTCGAGATGCCGAAGAGGTCCAGCGCCCGCCCCACCGTGTGGTCCACGATGTCGTCGATGGTCGATGGCCTGCTGTAGAACGCCGGCACCGGCGGCATCACGATCGCGCCCATCTCGGTCGCCTCCGTCATCCTCCGCAGGTGCCCGAGGTGCAGAGGAGTCTCGCGCACGAGCAGTACGAGTCGCCGTCTCTCCTTCAGCACGACATCGGCGGCCCGCGTCAGCAGACTCGACGTGACGCTCGACGCGATCTCGCCGAGGCTTCGGATCGAGCAGGGCGCGACGATCATGCCGAGCGTCGCGAACGAACCGCTCGAGATCGACGCGCCGATGTTCTCGTTCCGATGGACGACGTCTGCGAGCGCCTGCACGTCGGCGAGCTTCATCGGAAGCTCGTAGGCGAGCGTCAGCTGCGCCGAGCGCGTCATCACCAGGTGCGTCTCGACGCCGGAGCCGCGAAGCGCCTCCAGCAGCCTTACGCCGTAGACGATGCCGGAGGCACCGCTGATGCCGACGACGAGTCTGCGAACGCTCACGTCGCGGCCCGCCCTATCGAGGCAGGAACTCGTTCGTGTAGTAGGTCGACACGTCGTCGACGGTCTTCGCGAGCCCCCCGTATTGGGCCATCAACGCCTGCGCGGCGATCCACTTGTCCTTGCTCGAGTAGCCGACGCCGTACTTCTTCGTGTCGGCGGAGTCGAGCAGGCCGCGCGTGGCCTTGAGCTTGTCGACTTCGACCTGCGGCTTGACGTTCGGCGCGACCTTCACCAGCGAGGCGATCGCCTCCTCGGGATTGTCGAGCGCGTACGCGTACGCCCGCAACGTCGCCTTCACGAATCCGGCGACGAGCTTCGGATTGCTCTTTATCGTATCGATGTGGGCGATCACGCCGTCGCCCATCGTGTCGATGCCGAAGTCGGAGTACGGGAAGACGGCGAGCGGCGCGTCGGCGGTCGACTTGAGCCCCAGGTAGGAGTCGTTGAGGAAACCGGTGATGACGTCGGCGCGCTTCCCCAGGAACGTCTGGTTGCGCGTGCCGCCGTCGGAGGCGACGATACGGACCTTCGACGCGTCGATGCCGTTGCGCGCCAGGAGCGCGAGCAGCATCGTCGTCGTCGTGTCGCCTTGCAGCGTCGCGACCGTCTTGCCGACGAGGTCGGCCGGCTTCTTCACGTCGGCCGACGTCCAGCTGATGACCGCGTTGGGACTCGTCTGGTAGAGCTGGACGACCGTGCGCACCGGCATCCCCTGCGCGACGCCTAGCATCAGCGACGGTGGATCGACGATCGCGAACGTGTCCTGCTTGCTCGCGACGAGCTGCATCGACGAGGTCACGCCCTTCCCCTCGAGGACCTGGACGTCGAGTCCCTCGGCGGCGTAGAACCCCTTGTCTCTGCCGAGCAGGTAGGGCGACCGGTGGCCGTTGTAGTTGAACGCGAGTCGCACGGTGACCGGCGTGAGTTGCTGCGCGGCCGCTGACACCGACGGACCCTCGATCGGTGCGGCGAGCGCGAGGGCGGTCGCGACGGCGGCGGCGGCGCGAAGGGCGGGGCGGCGTTGCATGTTGTTCTCCTCAGGCGGTTTGCCGGTCACTTTGCAGGATGCCGGCTCGGATGAAAAGGTGGCGCACGTGGGCGACGAGCGCGAGGAACGCGGGGGATTCCCGCATCGCGGCGGCGCGCGGTCGGGGTAGGTCGACATCGAAGATCTCGGCGACGCGACCCGGCCGCGGCGTCATCACCATAACTCGGTCGGCGAGGAAGATCGCCTCGGCGAGGTCGTGGGTGACGAACATCACGCTCTTGCGAGTCTCGTTCCACACGCGATGCAGTTCCATCACCATCTGCTCGCGTGTGATCGCGTCCAGCGCGCCGAACGGCTCGTCCATGAGGAGCAGCGGCGGATCGTGGACCAGCGCGCGGCAGATCGAGGCGCGCTGTCGCATGCCGCCGGAGAGTTCGTAGGGCCGTTTGTCCTCGAATCCGGAGAGGCCGACGGTGCGCAGCAGTTCGCGCGCGCGCCGTTCGTGGCGAGGAAGGTCCAGTTCCCGCATCTCGGCCTGAAGCAGGACGTTGCCGAGCACCGTGCGCCAGTCGAGCAGGACATCGGTCTGGAAGACGATGCCCACGTCGGTCACCGGACGATCGACAGGCTTCCCGGCGACCTCGACCCGGCCCTCGCTCGGATGGTCGAGGCCGGTCGCCAGCGCGAGCAGCGTGCTCTTGCCGCAGCCGCTCGGTCCGAGCACCGACACGAACTCGCCGTTCTTCACCTCGAAGCTGATGTCGTCGAGCGCACGTATCGCGCCCGTCGCGGTTGCGAACGTCTTGCCGACACCGTCGAAGCGGAGCGCCGGGGTCACGCGCGCGCTCCGGTCGCGGCGTGGGCTCCGACCCCGACGCGCTGGGAGACGTGCCAGGGCAACGCGGCGCGCTCGAGCACTTCGAGCAGCGCGTTGAGGAGAACGCCCAGAGCACTCAGCATCAGGAGCAGCGCGAACGAGAGCTGGACGTCCATGACCCCGTTGGCCACGATCAGCTGGTAGCCGAGGCCCCGGTCGGCGGCGACGAACTCGCCGACGACGGCGCCGACGACAGCGAGCGTGCCGGCGACCTTGAGTCCGGCGAAGAGATGCGGCAACGCGGCGGGGATCGAGATCTTCCTGAACGTCTTCCACTGGGACGCGCCCATCGAACGGGCGAGCCAGAGAACCTCCCGCGGCACCGAGCGGAAGCCGACCAGCGCGTCGACGACGATAGGAAAGAAGCAGATCAGGAACACGATGAGGATTTTGGGCAACAACCCGAATCCGAACCAGACGACGAGCAGCGGCGCGATCGCGACTTTCGGAATGGTCTGCGAAGCCACGAGCAGCGGGTAGACCGCCGTCTCCAGCGGACGAAAGCGCGCGAGCAGCGCCGCGAGCGGGATGCTGATGACGACGGCGAGCAGGTATCCGGCGAGAATCTCGCCGGTCGTCACGGCCGTGTGGCCCAGGAGGGGTCGCCAGTCGGTGACGATGCGGCGGATGATCGACGACGGCGTCGGCAGCAGGTACGCGGGTACCCCGCCGATCCGGACGCCGACCTCCCAAAGGGCCAACACCGCGAGCACGAGGACGTAAGGGCCGGCGCGCGCCGCGAAGCGACGGCGCCGGGTCGGTCCGATGGCGCTCACCGGGATCGAGGTGCGGCTCGCGCTCACGCCAACGCTTCCAGGGCTTCGGCCAGGCGATCGTTGGCGTCCGGCCCTCGCAGCGACACCCGGAACGCCGAACGCCCGTCCAGGCCGCCGAAGCAGGCGGCGTCGGCGACGACGATGCCGCGTGCGGCGAGCGCTTCCTGGAGGGGGGCCATCGGGCGGTTCGCGAGCTCGATCAGCAACATGTTCGCATGCCGGCCGCGCACCCGATAGACCGGCAGCCGCTGGATCCGGGACTCGAACCGCTCGACCTCCGCGCGGAACCGAGAGCGGCACTCGCGGACGAACGCATCGTCGGCGAGGGCCGCGATCGCGGCCGCTTCCGACGGCAGCGCCACGTTGAACGGCGGGCGGCCGAGTTCGACCGTCGCCAGCAGCGGCGCCGGCCCGATCGCGTAGCCGACACGCATGCCGGCGAGGCCGTAGGCTTTGGAGAAGGTCCGCAGCACGACGACGTTCGGCGCATCCCGGAGGCCGGTCGCGAGGCCCGGGTCGAGTGGATCGCCCAGCGCCTCGTCGACGACGACGATCGTGCCGGGCGACGCCCGTGCGAGTCGCGCGACCGTCCCGGCGTCGAGCTTCTCGCCGGTCGGGTTGTTAGGCGTGCACAGGAACGCGAGGGCGATCGGGCGCGACGCGAGCGCCGACTCGAGCCTCGCGGTGTCGACGGTCCAGGGCGGATCGCCGACGACAGCGACGACCTCGCACCCATGGAGCCTCGCCTCGAGCTCGTAGCGCGGGAACGTCGGAAGATGGACGAGCACCGCGTCGCCTTCCGACGCCCAGGCGTGGACGAGGAGCTTGATGACGTCGTCGAGTCCGGCACCGAACAGGATCTGGTCCTGGCGTACGCCGTGGCGGGCCGCAACCGCCTCTCGCAGCGCCCTCAGGCGCACGTCCGGATACTGGTGGCTGCGACGGAGCGCGGCGGTCGCCGCGACGACCGCGCTCGTCGGCGGCCCGTACGGGTTCACGTTGAGCGAGAAGTCGACGACATCGGCCGGATCGAGGCCATGCGCCGCCGCGACCGTCTCGACCGACGACTCGGACTCGTAGAGCCGGACCGGCAGTCCGGCCGTGTAGTGCCGGTTGGTCACGTCCGCAGCAGCCGGCCGAAACCCTCGACGATCGGTCGATGGCCGAGCGCGCGCAGGACCGCCCATAGCGTCGCCTGGTTGCTCGTGACCACCGGCTTGCCCAGCGTTCGCTCGACGCTGTCCACCGTCTCCAGCGCGCGCAGGTCGGTGCAGCTCACGAACACGCCATCGGCCGAGGGGGTGTCGGCGCTGCAGGCGAGCGCGTGGACGCGGTCCGGAGGGACTTCGCGAATCGCCCGCCCGGAAAGACCCAGACCGCGCACGCGGACCACCTCGAAGCCCTGTTCCTCGAGGAACGCCCGCTCGAGTTCGTTGACCGCGTCGAGGTAGGGCGTGGCGAGCGCGACGCGGCGCACGCCGACGGCGCGTAGCGCGTCGACCATCGCCGCCGAGGTGGCGACGACCGGACAGCCGACCCGCGCCTGGAGGCCGGCGACCAGGCGCTCGAGACCGTCGCGACCATCGAGGAACGTGCCGCTGGTGCAGGCGTAGGCGACGACGTCCGGGGAGACCGACGCGATCAGGTCCGCGGCGGCCGCGGCTTCCGCGTTCATCGCGCGCAGGCCGTCGGGCGTCGTCTCGCGCAACATCACGCGCGCCGCGTGGAACGACAGGCCTGGCGGCGCCGCCCAGGCGAGCTCGGGCTCGATCGTCGCGTTGACCGACGGAACGATCAGTCCGACGCGCCGGCCGTCGAGCCGCGGATTGCGCGCGATCATGCGGGCGGCGCTCGCCACGAGCGCTGGTAGTCGGCGACGTTCGCGCCTTCGCGCAGGGCCAGTCCGACAACCGACCGCAGCAGATCGACGAGCGCGGCGTTGGTGCGCGCATCCGTACCGTCGACCCAGGGGCGCGCCTGGCCGCCGACCGGGTCGATCGCGCCGGCGTCGACGCAGGCGTCGATCAGCCGCAACTCGAGCTCGCTGTCGTGGAACACGGCTTCGTTCGCGAGCAACGCCGCGAGACCGGCGGCCACCGCGTACGCGCCCCAGTTCGAGATGTTCGCGATCACGGCGACGTCGGCGGCGAGCTTCGCGGCGATCACCTCGCCGAGCGGCACGTGACGTCGCACGTCCGCGGCGACAACGCCCATACCGAGCTCGTTGCCGAGATCGCCGATACCGATCGTCGCAATGCCTCTCGCCTGCGCCATCGCGAACAGGACGTCGGTTTTCGCTGTGAACGACGAGATCGTGAATCCGCCACCGCCGTGGTACTCGCCGTCGGCCCCGGCACCCGGTCGCTCGATTGCGACGAGCGCCTTGGGCTGGAGATCGTCGAGCAGCCGCAGCGCCGCCTCTTGCGCGTGCGACGGATCGACCGGGAAGCCCGCGAAGCCGCACCGGTTGCGCCCGCTCCCGAGCCCGTCGAGGGGCGCGGGTACGAGGCCCGCCGCCCGGAAACAGGCGCGCAGGCAGGGAACGACCGACTCCTCGCTGACCCCGACGCAAACGCCCCCGAGCCCGAGCGCGATCGCGCGCGCGAGGACGGCTGCGCCGATCGGTCCGTCGGTTTCCGGCAGCCCGTAGTCGCGCATGACGAATCCGCTCACCACGAGCACCCGGTCGCCGCGGCCGATCCGATCGGCCAGGAGTCTCGCCGCCGTCAGCGACAACGGTCCGCCGGCATGTCGGCGTGCGGTCGCGTAGAGCGTTCCCAGCGGAATTCCCTTGAGGATCGTCCAATTGGACATCGGCGCGGTGACCAGATGGTCGAGCGCCTCCGCGATGCGAAGTAGATCAACGGCCATCGAGGTAGTCCTCGAGCCGGATCGCCTCCTCGCCGGGAAAGCGACGGCGCGCGAACAACTCGCGCATCGGTCCAGGGACGGTCGCGTCGATGCCGACCTTGCCGCGGTGGACCTCGCGTACGTCTTCGCGCGTGTAACTGGGTATCCTCGGCACGACGTAGACGCCCGTCTCCGGCGTGCAGCGCGTGTGGATCGCCCACAGCACGTCCGCCGCGTTGAAGGGATTCACATCGGCGTCGACGACCACGACGACCTTGCTCCACGTGTACGCGGCCATCGCCGCGAGCAGCGCGTTCTTCGGCTGGTCCTCGTTGTCCTTGTCGATCGCGATCACGCAGCCGAAGACATAGCCGGGGGTCGCGATGTCGCGGATCTTCGGGACGAACGTCGACACCTTCTTGTAGATCTCGGCCTGGATCGGGACTCCGACCAGGTTGAGATCCTCGGTGCCGCCGGCGAGGATCGCGTGGTAGATCGCGTCGCGCCGCCGTGTGATCGCCTTGACCCTGAACACGTGGTTGCGCATCACCGGCACGTAGGCGTCGGTGAATTCGCCGAACGGACCTTCCTCCTCGCGGGCGCCGCATACGACCTCGCCTTCGATCACGAGCTCCGCGTCGGCGGGAACGTCGACCGGAATCGTCTTGCAGCGGACGACCCGCAAGGGGGATTGCTGCCATGCGCCCGCCACTTCGAGTTCGTCGACCTCGTAAGGCACCTTGGAGGCCGCGCTCAGCATGAGCCCCGGCGGGGCGCCGATGACGATCGCGCAGGGCAGGTTCCGGCCGAGGGCCTCGGCCTCGGCGTGGTAGCGGCCCAGGTGCTGCGGCGGCATCATCCGGACGCGGAGCTTGTCGCCGCCGACGAGCTGACATCGGTTCCACGACGCGTTGTACACGCCGGTCTTCGGATGCGGCGCGATCAGGACGCCGGCCGTGATGTAGGCGCCGCCATCCAACTCGGCGAAGACGATCTGGGGCAGGTCGCGTCCGACGTCGATGTCGGAGGTCTTCACGACCTCCTGGACCGGCCCGTCGTCGACTCGCTCGACCGGCGAGCGCTTGCCCTCGAGCGCCACCATCGAGCGGAGCAGCGCCGGTTCCTCCAACCCGAGCGAGGCGGCGACCGTACGCCGGAATCCGAGCAGGTTCGTGGCCACCGGCAGGTCCGATCCGCGGACGTTGCGGAACAGGAGGGCCTTGTTGTCGCCGGCTTGCATCCTCCGCAGCACGGCGGTGAGTTCGTGGCGCGGGTCGACTTCGCGGGAGATCGTCGCGAGATCCCCGCGACGTTCGAGCCACGCGAGCAGTTCCCTGAACGTCTTCATCGTCGCCTTTCGCCGGAACCGCCGCGCGTTGCGCGGTACGCAACGCGGCTTCGCGGCAACACGGCAAGTCTTCCACAACGCCGCGCCGCGATGTTGCACGGTGCGCAACATCATCGCACAATGTCGTGCAGGGCCGCGACCCGCGCGCCGGAGGCTCGCCCCGATGGCTACGAAATCGACTCCCGTCCGCGCCGATGCCCGGACACCGGTCCGGACGCGAGGCACCGTGCAGGCGGTGCGCCACGCGCTGCAGTTGCTTCGTTGTCTGTCGGGCGAAGGACCGCTCGGGGTCAGCGAGCTCGCGGGTCGCGTGGGACTGCACAAGAGCTCGGTCTCACGGCTGGTCGCGACGCTTTTCGACGACGATCTCGTCGAGCGCGACCGAGGCTCGCGGCGACTGCGGGTCGGTCCGGGCATGCTGTCGTTGTCGTTTCCGCTGCTCGACAGGATCCGCATGCCCGACACGACGCGCGCTCAGCTCGCGGAGCTCGCGCGAGAGAGCGGCGAGACGATCACGCTCGGGATCTGGGACGGCGCCGGCGCGGTCAACGTGGAACAGGCGCTCGGCGCGCGGGCGATCAAGCACTACGCGCCTCCCGGTAGCCGGAATCCGGCGCATTGCACGGCGTCGGGCAAGCTGCTGCTCGCGTACGCGTCGCCTGCATCGATCGAACGAGTGATCGCCCGCGGACTCGCGCGATACACGCCCAAGACCGTTGTCGTGCCCGGCGCGTTGCGCGCCGAACTCGCCGACATCCGGCGCCAACGCTACGCCGCGAATCTGGGGGAATTCGCGCAGGACGTGGGTGCGCTGGCGGTTCCCGTGCTCGACGCCTCGGGAGAGGTCGGCGCCGCGTTGACCGCGACGGTGCCGATGTACCGGTTCGCCCCGGACCGCCGGACGCTGCTCCGGGAGATGCTCCACGCGTCGGCTCGGGCGATCGAGGAGTCGCGCCGTCGTACCGGCGCCGACGGCCAGTATTCAGGCCGAATTCGAGTCGAGGAGGGGGAGTAGGCGGTTCGGTGTGTCCGGAATCCGGAACGCGCGGCGGCACGCCCGATCCGCTTTGGCGCCGCGCGGGCCGGATGCGGTGCCGTGCGGTCCGCCGAGGCGGACGCGGTTCGCGCAATGGCATACAATCGGTCGACAGGGAGGGCGCGCGACCGCCCGCCGCCCGCTATGACCGCGACGCGCCTGATGACGCCAGCAGGGTTCCGCGCGATGCCGTGGAAGAACGGAGCCGGAACCACCCATGAGATCGTGCGCTGGCCCGACGATTCGGATGATTTCGCGTGGCGCGTCTCGGTCGCGTCGATCTCGCGCGACGGCCCGTTCTCCGCGTGGCCCGGGGTCGAGCGCGCGTTCGCCGTGATCGAGGGAAACGGTGTCGTGCTCGGTGGATTGGGCGCGCCGGTCGTTCTGGGGCGCGACGATGCGCCGACGCGGTTCGACGGCGGACTTCCGATCGTGTGCGGGCTCGTCGACGGGCCCGTGCAGGCGATCAACTTGATGGTCCGTACCGAACGCGCGGGGGGAGAGATTCGCCGGATCGACGACGCGACCGGAACAGTCAGCGGAATCGCGGCCGGCGTCTGTCTCGCCGGCGCCGGACCGTGCGAATGCCGAATCGACGCGGGCGCGCCGATCCCGCTCGCGGCCGGCGAAGCGTTGGTCGTCGAGGCGCGGTCGGGAACCATGGCCGTGCGGATCGCGCCGAGCGCGCCGGCCTCGCGACCGATACTGGTGACGAGGATCGCGCGGTGACGCGGCGCCTGCATGCGAGTTGGGCGCTGCTGCCGACCGGTTGGGAGCGCGATGTCGCCATCGCGATCGCGGCGGACGGCCGGATCGAGGCGCTCGACATCGGCGTCGCCCGTGGCGCTAGCGAGGACGCCGGCGGTCCGGTGATCCCGGCGATGCCGAACGTCCATTCGCACGCGTTCCAGCGCGCGGTCGCCGGACGCACCGGCCACGCGGGCGCATCGTGCGAGGACTCGTTCTGGACCTGGCGCCAGTCGATGTACCGGTTCATCGACCGTCTCGACCCCGACGCGTTCGAGGCGATCGCGGCGCAGGCCTACGTCGAGATGCTGAAGTCCGGCTACGGCGCGGTCGCGGAGTTCCACTACCTGCATCGCGACCCGAAGGGCCGTCGATACGCGAACCCGGCCGAGATGTCGGAGCGCGTGCTGCGCGCCGCCCGCGACTGCGGCATCGGCCTCACGCTGCTGCCCGTCTACTACGCGCACGGCGGTTTCGGCCGCACGCCGCCATCCCCCGAGCAGCGGCGGATGCTGACGACGACCGACGAGTTCTCCGCGCTCGTCGCAGGTCTCGCGCCGCAGGCCCGCGATGCCGGCGCGGTCCTGGGCGTGGCGCCGCACAGCCTGCGCGCGACCACGCCCGAGGAGATCGACGCGGTCCTCGCGGTCGCGCCGTCGCCCGGACCGGTGCACATCCACGTCGCCGAGCAGACGCGCGAAGTCGAGGAATGCGTCGCCTGGTCGGGAAAGCGGCCGGTGGAATGGCTCCTCGAGCGGCATCCGCCCGACGAGCGCTGGTGCTACGTCCACGCGACCCACATGACCGAGGCCGAGACCCGCGCGCTGGCCGGGAGCGGCGCGGTCGCCGGTCTCGCGCCGACGACCGAGGCGGACCTGGGCGATGGCACGTTCCCGGCGGTCCTGTACACGTCGATCGACGGGCGCTGGGGCGTGGGCAGCGATTCGAACGCGATCGTCGATCCATTCGTCGAATTGCGACAGCTCGAATACTCGCAGCGGCTGGTCTGGCGGCGTCGCAACCTGCTGCATCACGGGTCGAACGACGGAATCGGCACATCGCTGTGGCTCGCGGCCGCCGCCGGTGGCGCGCGCGCTTGCGCGATCGCCACCGGGGCGATCGAGCCGGGTTGTCGCGCCGATCTGGTCGTGCTCGACGCGTCGGACCCCGGGCTCTGCGGTCACGGTACGGCGACGCTCCTCGACGCGGCGATCTTCGGGCCGAGTCGTGCGCCGGTGCGGCACGTGATGGTGGCAGGGGCCTGGCGGGTGCGCGACGGCCGCCACCCGCGTGAGGAGTCGGTGCTCGCGCGGTTCCGCGACGCGGTGGCCGCGAACACGCTGCGCGCGTCGTGAGCCCGGCTGCGGCCTACGACGTCCTGGTCGCCGGCGTGCACCTGGCGACGCTCGACGGCGACGGCTGGGGCGTGATCCGCGACGGCGCGATCGGCGTCGTCGGGGACCGGATCGCCTGGGTGGGCGCCGAGCGAGATCTTCCGGCCGGCGGCGGCGCGCGTCGCCGCTACCGTTTCGACGGCGCCTGGGCGTTGCCGGGGCTCGTCGACTGCCATACGCACCTGGTGTACGCCGGCAATCGCGCGCGCGAGTTCGAACGCCGCCTCGCCGGCGCGACCTACGAGCAGATCGCGAGCGAGGGCGGCGGCATCCTCGCGACCGTCGCGGCGACGCGCGCGGCGTCGGCGGACGCGCTCGCCGACGCGAGCCGCGGCCGACTCGCCGCGATCGCCGCCGAGGGCGCGACGACGATCGAGATCAAGTCGGGCTACGGATTGACGCTCGACGACGAGCTGAAGCAGCTCGCCGTGGCTCGGCGGCTGGGCGAGGAGTCCGGCGTCGCCGTGCGTACGACGCTGCTCGCCGCGCACGCGCTGCCGCCGGAGTACGCCGGCCGCGCCGACGACTGGATCGACGACATCGCCTCGCGGATCGTGCCGGCCGCCGCCGCCGCCGGGCTCGCCGACGCGGTCGACGCGTTCTGCGACCGCATCGGCTTCACGCGCGAGCAGACGAGGCGCGTGTTCGACGCCGCGCGCTCCTGCGGCCTGCCGGTCAAGCTCCACGCGGAGCAGCTCTCGGACCAGGACGGCGCCGCGCTCGCCGCCGGATTCCGGGCGCTGTCGGCCGATCATCTCGAATATCTGTCGCCGCGTGGCATCGCGGCGCTCGCCGCCGCTGGCACGGTGGCGGTGCTGCTGCCCGGCGCGTACTACACGCTGCGCGAGACCCGGCTCCCGCCGGTCGAGGCGCTGCGCGCCGCCGGCGTGCCGATCGCGATCGCGACCGACTGCAATCCCGGCTCGTCGCCGTCGACGTCGCCGCTGCTGATGATGAACATGGCCTGCACGCTGTTTCGCCTGACGCCGCTCGAGGCGGTGACCGGCATGACCCGCGCCGGCGCCCGCGCGCTGGGACTGGCCGATCGCGGCGTGCTGCGGGCCGGGACCCGGGCCGACGTGGCGATCTACGCGATCGACGAACCCGCCGAGCTCGCCTGGCGTCTCGGCGGCAATCCGTGCCTGGGCACGATCCGAGGGGGCGTGCCCGGATTCGCGGAGCGTTGATGGAACTGGCGAGCATCCACCGCGGAACCACGGCGCTGGTCGTCGACGTGCCTCACGCCGGCGTGCACGTGCCCGACGCGATCGCGCGTGCGCTCGCGCCGGCGGCGGCCGGGCTGCCCGACACCGATTGGCACGTCGAGAAGCTCTACGCGTTCGCGCGCGAGGCCGGCGCGACGCTGGTGTGCGCGACCCATTCGCGCTACGTCGTCGACCTCAATCGCGACCCGGACGGTACCGCCCTGTATCCGGGTGCGGACAACACCGAGCTCGTGCCGACGTCGACCTTCGACCGTGAGCCGGTATGGCGCGACGGCGCCGCGCCCGACGCGGCCGAGGTCGCGGCGAGGGTCGAGCGCTTTTTCCGGCCCTATCACGCGATCCTGGCGGCCGAGATCGAACGCGTCCGCTCGGCGCACGGCCACGTCGTCCTGCTGGACGGCCATTCGATCCGATCGCGGGTGGCGCGCTTCTTCGACGGCCGGCTGCCGGACTTCAACCTCGGGACGGCGTCGGGCGCGAGCGCCGACGCGACGCTCGAGCGGGCGGCGGCGGAGGTGCTCGGGTCGGCACAGGGGTTCTCGTCGATCGTCAATGGCCGGTTCAAGGGCGGCTGGATCACGCGGCGCTACGGACGTCCGTCGGACGGCTGCCACGCGCTGCAGCTCGAGATGGCGCAGTGCGCCTACATGGCGGAGTCGCCGCCGTGGCCATGGGACGCCGCGCGGGCCGCGCCGCTCCTCGCGGTGCTCGCGAGGCTCGTCGAGGCGCTGATCGACTGGCGGCCGGGACGACTCGGGTGAAGCGGCTCTACACCGCTTCGAACCGGCTCGACGCGTGGCTGTTGCGCGACCGGCTCGCGCACGCGGATATCGATTCGCACGTGTTCAACCAGCACATGCAGGCGATCGTCGGCGAGGTTCCGCCCGACGTCGCCGGTCCGCAGGTCTGGGTCGACGACGACATCTGGTCGAAGGCGAGCGCGGTGCTCGCCGAATTCCACGCCGAACGGGCCCGGGGCTCGGGCGCCCGAAAGCAGTGCCGCCATTGCGGCGAGGAGAACCCCGGCAATTTCGAGCTGTGCTGGAAGTGCGGCGGATCGCTGTGAGGGTGTCGGGCTGACGCCCGACCCACCGCACGCCACGACGACTCGACCTCCGGGTCGACGGGTTCGCCGACCGGTGGGTCGGCCTCCGGGCCGACGGGTTCGTCGCCGTCAGGCGCCCGGACCCGGCTCGTCGAGCAGCGTACGAGCGCGACGCGACGCCTCCGCCGACGGCGCGGCGGCGGCGACCGGTTGCGCGGCGCGCCGGCGTCGGAGCACGACGAGCCACACGACCAGACCGCCGGCGAGCAGGCCGAACGGGCCGGCCCACAGGATCCAGGTCGTGCCCTTGACCGGCGGCAGGTAGAGCACGAAGTCGCCGTAGCGCGCGACGAGATAGGCGCGAATCTCGTCGTCGGTCTTGCCGGCGAGCGCGAGCGTGCGCACTTCGCGGCGCAGATCTTCGGCCAACGGCGCGTTCGAGTCGGCGAGCGTCTGGTTCTGGCAGACGAGGCAGCGCAGTTCGGTCTCCAGACGCTTGAGACGCGCCTCGAAGGCGACGTCCGGAGCGACGGGCGACGCAGCCGGCGACGCGGCGTCGCCGGCTGCGCGACCGATGACGGGGCCCAGGCGCCGAATCCGGCGCCGAGGACCAGGATCGCGGCGATGCGGCGGAGCGTCGGGACCATCGTCATGCCTGCTGGAGCTTGCGCACGAGCGGCAGGATCTTCGACTGCAGCGCCTCGGGCGTGACCGGCCCGATGTGCTTGTAGCGGATGACGCCGGCCTTGTCGACAACGAAGGTCTCGGGGACGCCGTAGACGCCCCAGTCGATGCCGACGCGCCCGTCGGCGTCGACGACCGACAGCGTGTAGGGGTCGCCGTGCTGGACCAGCCAGGCACGGCCCTCGTCGGCGCGGTCCTTGTAGTTGAGGCCGACGATCGGCACGACCTTCGAGCGGCCGAGCTCGACGAGCAGCGGGTGCTCGACGCGGCAGGAGACGCACCAGGACGCCCAGACGTTCAACAGCCACACCTGGCCCTTGAAGTCGTCGGTACCGACCTGTCGCGCCGGCTGCGCGAGGTCGGCGAGCCGGAACGCCGGTGCCGGCTTGTCGATCAGCGGCGAGGGCACTTCGCGCGGATCGCGATACAGGCCGACGAACAGGAACGCGACCAGGACGGCGAAGATCGCGAGCGGGAGTCCCCAGCGCCAGGCTTTCATCTCATGCTCCCCGGTTGTCGTCTAGATCGAGTCAGAACACCCGACAGCGGTTGCCGGTCGACCTGAAGGCCGACCCACCGGCCGGACGCTCATGCCGGCACCGTCGCGGCGATACCCGCCGCGCGCTTCTGCACGGCGATCCGGTAGCGACGGTCGGCGACGGCGATGACGCCGCCGATCGCCATCAAGAGCGCTCCGCCCCAGATCCAGTCGACGAACGGCTTGACGTAGATGCGCACGCCCCAGGCGCCGGCGAATCCGTCCGGTGTGACCGGCTCGCCGAGCGACACGTACAGGTCGCCGAACCAGCCGGCGTCGATCGCCGCCTCGGTCATCGGCTGGCCGCTCGCGTTGTAGACCCGCTTCTCCGGGAACAGCGTGTCGACCCGCTTGCCGGCGCGCGTGACGTCGACGCGGCCGACCAGCGCCTGGTAGTTCGGCCCGGGTTTGGTCTCGACGCCGCGGAAGGTGAACGTGTAGCCGGCGACCTCGGCGCCGGCGCCGGGCTCGAGCCGCAGGTCGCGCTCGATCTCGTAGCCCTTGACCAGCGTCACGCCGACGATGAACACGGCGATGCCCAGATGCGCGACCAGCATGCCGTACCAGGCGGCCGAATTCGCGGCGAGCTTGCGTCCCAGCGTCGGCTGGGGGGCGCCGCGCAGCCGCTGGACCACGGTCGCCACTGTCGCGGCGAAGACCCACAGCGCGAGGAAGAGCCCGAACGCGACCAGCGCCGACCAGCGGCCGAGCGCGAAGGGCAGGACCAGGGCGGCGACGATCGCCGCGCCGAGCGCCCACTTGAGGCGCGTCCACAGGTCGGGCAGCGTGGCGTTGCGCCAGGCGGCGACCGGGCCGACACCCATCAGGAACACGAGCGGGGCCATCAGCGGCGCGAACACCGCCTCGAAATAGGGCGGGCCGACCGAGATCTTGCCGGCGTTGAGCGCGTCGAGGAACAGCGGATAGAGCGTGCCCAAGAGCACGCTCGCCATCGCGACGACGAGCAGGATGTTGTTGGCGAGCAGCATCGATTCGCGCGACACCGGCGCGAACGACGCGCCGCCGCCGACAGCGCCGGCGCGCGCGGCGTAGAGCGCGAGCGAGCCGCCGATGACGACGACGAGGAACGCGAGCACGAACACGCCGCGCGCCGGGTCGGTCGCGAACGCGTGCACCGAGGTGAGCACGCCCGAGCGCACGAGGAAGGTGCCGAGCAGCGACAGCGAGAAGGCGAGGATCGCGAGCAGGACCGTCCAGCTCTTGAAGGTGCCGCGCTTCTCGGTGACCGCGAGCGAGTGGATGAGCGCCGTGCCGACCAGCCAGGGCATGAACGACGCGTTCTCGACCGGATCCCAGAACCACCAGCCGCCCCAGCCGAGCTCGTAGTACGCCCACCAGCTGCCGAGCGCGATGCCCAGCGTGAGGAAACACCAGGCGACGGTCGTCCAGGGCCTCGACCAGCGCGCCCAGCTCGCGTCGAGGCGTCCGCCCAGCAGCGCCGCGATGGAAAAGGCGAAGGCCACCGAGAAGCCGACGTAGCCCATGTAGAGGAGCGGCGGATGCAGGACCATGCCCGGGTCCTGCAGCAGCGGGTTGAGGTCGCGGCCCTCCGGCGCGGCGGGCACGAGGCGTTCGAACGGGTTCGACGTGAGGAGCAGGAAGGCGAGGAAGCCGACCGAGACGAGGCCCAGCACCGCGAGCACGCGCGCCAGCATCGGCGCGGGGAGGTTGCGGGAGCGCAGCGACACCGCGGCCGACCAGCCGGTGAGCATCAGCGCCCACAGCAGCAGCGACCCCTCGTGCGAGCCCCAGGCCGCGGCGATCTTGTACTGGATCGGCAGAGCGGTGTACGAGTGCTGCGCGACGTTGAGCACCGAGAAGTCGCTCTTCACGAACGAGGCGGCCAGGCAGCCGAACGAGAGCGCGACCAGCGCGAACTGCACGAGCGCGCCGGCGCGCGCGAACGCCATCAGCGCCGGGTCGCCGCGCGAGGCGCCGACGAGCGGGACCACGCCCTGGGCCAGCGCCACGGCGAGCGCGAGGATGAGCGCGAGGTGACCGATTTCGGGGATCATGCGCGGGTCTCCGGTGGGCTCAGGGCTTGACCGACTTCATCTGCCCGCCCTTGTGCGCCTGCTCGAGCGCGGCGGCGGCCTCGGGCGGCATGTAGTTCTCGTCGTGCTTGGCGAGCACCTCGGTGGCGCGGAACACGCCGTCGGGTCCGAGCGAGCCCTGCGCGACCACGCCCTTGCCCTCCTTGAAGAGGTCGGGCAGCAGGCCGGTATAGACGACGGTGACCCTCTGCGCGGTGTCGGTGACGACGAACTTCACCGACAGCGAGTTGGTCTCGCGCACGACGCTGCCGACCTCGACCAGGCCGCCGATGCGGAACGGGCGGCCGACCGGCGCCTCGTTGGCGACGACCTGCGACGGCGAGAAGAAGAAGACGAGATTGGAGCGGAACGCGTTCAACACCAGCGCGACCGCGACGCCGAGCGCGGCCAGGCCGACGAGGATCCAGGCGAAGCGACGGTGGCGGGCCTTCATCGTCCGGCTCCACCGGAGCGCGCCGGCGGGTCCGCCACCGCGAGGCGCGCCTCGGCGATCGCGCGCCGGCGCCGCGCGCGCACCGACGCCGCCTCGGCGACGACGACCAGCGCGCAGGCGCCGTAGGACATCCATACGTACCAGCCGTAGCCGCCCATGGCGAAGAACTCGGCCATCACGCCTCCCGCATCGCCGGCAGCGCCGCGATCCAGCCCGCGCCGCGCTCCCGTTCGAGAATGATCGCCTGCACGCGCCACAGCGCCACCGCGATGCACCAGAACCAGCAGGCGAACGTCATGACGAGCATGCCGGTCAGCATGGTCGTCGCCATCTTCGGCGCGGCGGACAGGCTCACGCTGGCGCCCTGGTGCAGCGTGTTCCACCAGCGCACCGAGAAGTAGATGATCGGCACGTTGATCGCGCCAACGAGCGTCAGCACAGCGCAGGCCTTGTCGGCGCGGCGCGGGTCGTCGATCGCGTTGCGCAGCGCGATCACGCCCAGGTAGAGGAAGAGCAGGATCAATGTCGAGGTCATCCGCGCGTCCCACGCCCAGTACGTGCCCCAGGTCGGGCGGCCCCAGAACGCGCCGGTCCACAGCGCCAGCAGCGCCATCAGCGCGCCGGTCGGGGCGAGCGCCTGCGCCATCATCGCCGACAGCCGCGTGTTGAACCCGAGCGCGAGCGCGCTCCAGAACGCCATCACCAGGTAGATGAACATCGCCATCCAGGCGGTGGGGACATGGATGAAGATGATCCGGTAGGCCTCACCCTGGGTCGCGTCGGTCGGCGCGACGCCCAAGCCGATCCACAGTCCGGCGATCGTCAGCGCTCCGGCGAGCCAGGCGAAGACCGCGGCCATGCTTCCGGCCAGCGGATGGAAGGTGGCGGGCGAAGCGTAGTGGTACCAGTTGATCGCCATCGGATCTCAGTCGAGCGCGATACGGACCGCCGCGGACGCCGCGAACGGAGCTCCCAGCGCCGCCACGATCAGGCCGGCCCCTAGCAGCGAGAGGTTCGCGTCGGCGGAAAGCCCCGCGCGGACCGAATCCACCGCGCCGGCGCCGAAGATCAGCACCGGCACGTAGAGCGGCAGCACAAGCAATGCCAGCAGGCTACCCCCGCCGCGGACGCCCAGGGTCAGCGCCGCGCCGATCGCGCCGACCAGCGACAGGATCGGCGTGCCCAGTGCGAGTCCGGCCACCAGCACCGCGATCGCCGATCCGTCGAGCCCGTACTGGAGCGCCGCGACCGGCGAGAGCAGCACGACCGGCAGCCCGGTGACCAGCCAGTGGGCGGCTATCTTACCGGACACGATCGCCGGCAGAGGCCAGGGCGAGAGCGCCATCTGCTCGAGCGAGCCGTCCGCTTGATCGAGCGCAAACATCCGCGGCAGCGACAGGAGCGCGGCGAGGAGCGCCGCGACCCACAGGACGCCCGGTCCCATTGTCGAGAGCAGCGTCCGCTCCGGCGTTGTCGCGAGTGGGAACAGCGTGACCACGATCGCATAGAACAGCAGTTGCACCGCGAGTTCCGACCGCGTGCGCAGCGCGATCGAGAGGTCGCGCCGGAGCGCCCAGGCGATGGCCGCGAAACCCGCGGCATCGGCCGGCTCGTCCTGGCTGGTCGCGTGCATGACGCGCTAGTCGAGCGAGAGTGCGGCCAGCCGGGCGGGCGCCACCGCGAGCGGCGCGTGGGTCGCGGCGACCGCGAGGCCGCCCTGCGCCAGATGCGAGTCCAGCATGCCGCCCAGGAGCGCCGTGCCCTCGGCGTCCAACGCGGTCACCGGCTCGTCGAGGATCCAGACGCGCCGGCGCACCAGCGAGAGCCGCGCGAGACCGATCCGCCGCCGCTGTCCCTGAGACAGTACCCGCGCCGGCAGCGAGCGCCTGGGACCCAGCGCGACCCCGTCGAGCGCCGCGTCGATCTCGGCCGCGGACGGCGTCGCACCGGCGAGGGTCGCGAGCGAGGCGAGATTCTCCCGGGCGGTGAGCTCGTCCTTGAGCGCGGTCGCGTGCCCGGCGAAGGCGATCGAGCGCCTGAGCTTCGGGGAGAACGGCCGGACCGTCTCGCCGTCGAGCCGGATCGTGCCGGCGGCGGGTTCCGACAGCCCGGCGAGCGCCCGCAGGAGCGTCGTCTTGCCGCGGCCGTTCGCGCCGGTGACGACCAGCGCGACGCCGGCGCCGACGGTGAACGACAGGCCTTCGTAGAGGCGCGAGGAACCGCGCTGCGCGGCCAGGTCCAGCGCTTCGAGCATCGGGACGGGGACCGTGGCGGACCGGTGCGTGAGCGGAGCCGACGGGACCGGAGTGGCGAAAGGCGAATTATAGCGGTCCGCCGGCGCGCGGGACCCGAGACGACGCCCGGTCCGGACGCTATGATGACCGGCAAGACCCCGCTGCGGTCAGGGCGCTCGCGCCAGAGGCGCTCCCTCCCGGATCCCGACATGACCAGAGCCCGTTTCCTCGATCGACTCCGCCGCGGTTCGACCGCCCTGGCGGTCGCGCTCGTCGGCGCGATCGTCGGCGTCGCCGCCGACCCGCTTGCGGCCCAGAGCGCCGGCGATCTCGCCGCGTCGCTGTCGTTCCAGCCGGCGCAGGTCGCGTCCGGGAAACCGACGCAGATGCGCGTGCGCCTGCGCAATACCAACGACGGGACGATCTCGGCGATCCACTACGACGCGGTGTTTGCGCCGGGCATGCGGCTCGTCGGCACTCCGGATCCGTTCCAGTGCAAAGGCGGGACGGTGACTCCGGTCGCCGGCGGCTACCAGCTGCGCGGCGCATTCCTCGATTTCTCCGACAATACCTGCGACGTCGTCGTCGACGTCGCGGTCGATACCGATACCGACCAGGTGATCGACTACTCGATCGGCCCGATCGAATCGCGCAACGGCACCGTGTCTCGGATCAGCGCGACGCTGACGGTCAGCGGGGGTATCGCGCCCAGGATCGTATCGCCGCCGATCGCCACGCCGCTCGAGCTGGGTGTCCCGTTCACGCACAACGTCGCGGTCACCGGAACCGCGCCGGTCGTCGTCACCGCGACCGGACTACCGCCCGGTCTGGCCTACGACGACGCGGTCCGGCGCGTGAGCGGCGCGCCGACCGCGGTCGGACTGTTCACGGTCACGCTGCGCGCGACCAACGGATTCCTGCCGGCCGACGCGCAGGTGTCGACCGTCGAGGTCCGCAATCCTCCGCTGACGATCGTGACGCCACCGCCGCTCGCGCCGGCCCCGATCCTCGCGGGATTCCCGGCGACGTTCGACATCGTCGCCACCGGCGGCCTTCCACCCTACCGGTTCGAATTGGGCGGCGGCACGCTGCCGCCAGGTCTGGCGATCGGCGAGGGCGGCCGGATCGCGGGTACGCCGACGATCCCGGGGACCTACGGATTCGTCGTGCGCGTGCGCGATGTACTGGCTCAGCAGGACACGCGGGCCTACGAGCTCACGGTGGAACGGATCCCGACGACGCTCAAGTTCAGCCTGGCGCCCAATCCGGCGGTCGTCGGCCAGGCGGTGGTGCTCGGGGCGCAGGTCGTCCCGTCAATCGGCCCACCGCCGCCCGGCACGCTGGAAGCCTGGGCGGCGGGGCCGGGGTCGCGCTGCCCGGCGCCGTTCGAGACCGGCGGCGACCCGGTCACCGGCATCACCCGGTCCTCGGCGTTCGCCGGTGGTCTCGCGCAGGTGGTTTTCGAGGGTCTGGGTATCGGCCGATTCCGGGTCTGCGCGTCGTATTCGGGCGGGCCGCTGCACCAGCCGTCGTCGATCGGGCCGGTCGACCTCTACCTGATCAAGGGCGTCCTGCTGCCGTCGCCGAAGTTGCGGCTCGAATTGCCTACGCAGGCGACCGCCGGGGCTGTCCTCGCCGGGCTCGTCCAGGTCGAAGGCACCGGCGGGACCGGCGCACCGGGCGGCACGGTCCACGTGCGCGCCGGCACGCGGGATCTGGGTGAATTGCCGATCGCCGACGGCGTCGCGCGCTTCGCCTTCGAGGCGCCGACCACCGCCGGAACGCTGGCGGTGACCGCGTCCTACGCGGGTGACGCCGGCAACGGGCCGGCGAGCGCGGAGCCCGCGTACGTGATGGTGGTCAAGGCGTCGCTGCCCGAGGCGATTCCGGCGAGTTCGGGAACGGCACTCGTCCTGACCGCGCTCGCGCTGGCCGTGATCGCGGCGGTGCGCGGGCGGCGCCGGCGCTGACCGCTCGCGTGGGCGATCGCCCGGCGCCGGCGCGCCGACGCGTGGCCGCGGCGCTCGCGGGCGCGCCGCGCTGGGCCGTGGGCCTGACGATCGTCGGTGTCGCGCTCGTCCTCGCCTTCGTCGGTGCCGGGCGCGTGCCGCTCCTCGCCAAGCTCGAAGCGATCGCCTACGACGCCCGGCTGACGGTTTCGCGCGAGACCGCGAGCGACCCGACGGTCGTACTCGTCGACATCGACGAGGCGAGCCTGGCGCGCGTCGGGCGCTGGCCCTGGCCGCGCGACACCGTCGCCCGCCTGGTCGACACGCTGTTCGAACGGCACGCGGTGCGCCTCGTCGCCTTCGACGTGCTCTTCGCCGAGGAGGACCGCTCCGGCAACGCGGCGGGCCTGGAGGCGCTGGCACGGCGGATCGCGCGCGACACCCCCGAGGCGCGCGCCGCGATCGCCGAGCAGCTCTCGCGCGCCGACCACGACGCGCGCTTCGCCACCGCGCTTTCGGGGCGTCCGACCGTGCTCGCCGTGGCGTTCGGCGCCGCGCCCCTGACCGCCGGCGTGCTGCCGGCGCCGGCGTTCTCCCAGGCGGGGCTCGGCGCGCGCGAGATCCCGATCGCCGCGGAGGCCGGCTACACCGGCAATCTGCGGTCGCTCCAGCGGGCCGCCGCCGCCGCCGGTCATCTCGATCCGGTCTTCGATGCCGACGGGGTCGTGCGCCGCGTGCCGATGGTCAAGCGCTACGGCGACGGCTACTACCCGTCGCTGTCGCTGGCGACCGCCGCGCTGGCGGTCGAGGCGAAGGCGATCAGGCCGGTGTTCGACGACAACGGCGATCTCGTCGTCCTCGACGCCGGCGGCCTCGCGGTGCCGGTGTCGGCCGAAGGGCTCGCGCTCGTCCCGTACCGTCACGCGCCGGGCAGCACCCGCCGCGTCTCCGCCGCCGACCTGCTCGACGGCAAGGTCGCGCCCGACGCGATCGCCGGCGCGATCGCCTTCGTCGGCGCGAGCGCCAAGGGCCTCGCCGATCTGCGCTCGACGCCGCTCGCGCCGGACCTCCCCGGCGTCGAGATCCACGCGAGCCTCGTTTCGGGCATGCTGGACGGGTCGTTGCGCAGCGTGCCGGCCGGCGCGCGGGAGATCGAGGCGCTGGTCCTCGCGCTCGCCGGATTGCTCGCGGTGTTCGCGGTGCCGTGGCGGCGGCCGCTCGCCGGCGTCGTCGGTATCGCCGCGATCGCGGCAGCGGCGATCGGTGTGAATCTCGTGTGGTGGTTCGGCCAGAACGCCGTGGTTCCGCTGGCGCCGACGCTGGCGATGCTGGCGGCGCTGCTGCTGTGGAACCTGCTCGCGGGATTCCTGAGGCAGGCGCGCGAGACGCGCGCGCTCTCCGAGATGTTCGGCGAGTACGTCCCTCCCGAGCGGGTCGCGCAGATGCGCGCCAGCGGCGAGCGCTACACGCTCGACAGCGAGGCCCGAGAGCTCACCGTCCTGTTCTGCGACGTCCGCGATTTCACGTCGGTGTCCGAGCGGCTCGCGCCCCGCGACCTGTCGGCGCTCCTCAACGACTACCTGTCGTCGATGACCTCGATCATCCACGAGCGGCGCGGCACGATCGACAAGTACGTCGGCGACGCGATCATGGCGTTCTGGGGCGCCCCGGTCGCCAACGCCGCGCACGCGGCGGACGCGGTCGCCGCGGCGCTGGCGATGCAACGGGCGATGCCGGCGCTGCGCGACGCGTACGTCGCGCGCGGCTGGCCGCCGCTGGCGATGGGCGTCGGGCTCAACAGCGGTGCGATGAGCGTCGGCGACATGGGCTCGCGCTTCCGCAAGGCGTACACGGTCCTGGGCGACGCGGTGAACCTCGCGTCGCGGCTGGAGGGCCTGACCAAGGTCTACGGCGTACCGATCCTGTGCGGCGAGGCGACGCGCGCGGCGGCGCCGGACTTCGTCTGGCGCGAGGTCGACCGGGTCCGGGTGAAGGGGCGCGCGCAGGCGGTGTCGGTCTTCGAGCCGCTGGGCGCGGCCGGTGACGCGGCGGCGCGGACGCGCGCGTCGCGGTGGGCGGAGGCGCTCGCGATCTACCGCGAGCGGCGCTTCGCCGAGGCGCGTGCCGCGTTCGCGGCGATCGCCGGCGAGCCGGAGGACCGCGCGATCGCGTTGCTCTACTCGGAGCGCTGCGAGGCCTACGCTGCGCAGCCGCCCTCCGTGGACTGGGACGGCGCGACCGCGTTCAGCAGCAAGTGAACGAGCGCCGCGTTCGCGGCGGGATCGCCGCCGCTGTCAGCAGTTCCCCGGCGCCGCACAGCGCCGGTAGCCGGCGACGCCTTCGATGACGCCGTTGTGGGTGTTGAAGAAGTAGTCGAGCCCCAACCCGGTGACGCCGGGGCCGGCGAGGAACCCGGCGAAGTTGCCGGCCACCAGCGGTTGGCAGCCGGTGCCCGCGCAGGTGGCGTTCGCGCCGTTGCCGCCGGTCGAGAACAGCGGACCCAGCAGGCTCGCATTGCCGGACAGCGAGTAGACGGCGTTGGTGAACCCGACTTGCAGGTTGTTGAGCGTGACCACCGCGGTGCCGAAATTGACCGCGACACGTCCGCCCGACAGCAGGGTCCCGACCTGTCCGGTGCCGGAGTCGGTCGGCCGCGTTCCGCCGACCGGCGCGAACTCGACGATCCCCGAGGTCGGCAGGTCGGTCGCGACGACGCCGTAGACGTAGTGGAGATTGCCGCCGTCGTTGCGCACGGTCTCGCCGTTGGGCAGCCGTTGCGCGATCGTCGAGCCCGATCCCTCCCAGCGGCCCCAATTCAGGTTGGCGCCGGCCGCGGCGGCGCTGCCGGCGTCGACGACGCTCGCCGAGCCCAGGTCGGCCTCGAGCGAACCGGTGCGGATCGAGGTGAGCTGGCCCAGGCCGTTCAGCCGGACCGCGTCGGCGCCGAGGTTCGAGGCGAACTCCAGCGTCGCCTCGTCGGAGCCGACCAGACCGACGATCGGCGTGGCGATCGCGTCACCGAGGGAGAGGTCGTCGGCCGCCTGGAAGTGCAGCCGGACGAGGCGCGCGAGCGGCCGCAGGTTCTCGAGCGGGAACTCGGGCACCTTGCGGAAGCCGATCTGCGCCGGCGTGCTGCGCGCGGCGAGCTGGCGGCCGACCAGCCGGGCGGCGAGGAACGACGGAGGTCCGATGAGACGCGACGGCACGCCGCCGTCTGGCACGACGAAGAACTCGCGCGCGCCGAAGATCGCCGAGGCGGCCGGCGTGATCGCCTCGACCGCGCCTTCGTAGACGCCGCCGTAGAGCCCCGCGGCGACCGGCGGCTCGTCGGGCGACTCGCGGCAGGCACCCGGCTCGCAGATCTCGAGCTGGTAGTGGGTGCCGCGGATGCCGATCGTCGCCTGCGTCGTGAGCACGCGGTAGGCGTCCCGGTCGATCTGGCCGATGCGACCGGTCACCGTCCTGAAGCCGCCGCGCACCAGCCGGAACACCGCGCGCTCGCCGCCCGCGGCGCCGGCGGTGTCGTTGTACGACTCGATGCGGAACTCGCTGCCCGGCTTGAGCGCGACCAGCGCGTCGTCCGAGAAGCGGACCTGCGCGTGGCCGTCGGCGCCGGTGACGATCGAATCGCCGGCGCCGACGCTGGCGCCGGCGGACAGGCGCACGCGGTCGGCGCCGCGGACCGCGGCGACGTCGCCCACCGCCAGCACGACGCGTCCGGCCTGCGCGAGCGCGGCCGTCGCCGCGAGGGCCGCGCACAGCGCGACGAGCGCGGTGGCGAGGCGGGTCGGCAGGCGGCCGGGGGTGCGCATCGGGTCCTCCGTCAGCGGAAGTCGTAGCGGAGCTTCGCCGCGTAGACGGCGCGGTCGTACTGGAACAGCGCGAAGTTCGAATCGTTGCGGAAGAACTGCGCCTCGACGCGCGCCGACAGGGTCCGGGTGAAGAAGTAGAGCGCACCGATGCTGGCCGTGTAGTTGTCGTCGACGCGGCGCGAGCCGACCAGCGGGAGCGCGGCGGCGTAGTCGCTGCGCTGGAACGAGAACGCGGCGTTGACCGCCCACTGCGGCGCCGGCGATACCGTGAGGTCGGCCGAGGCGCCGTAGACGTCGCGGCCGAGGTCCGGACGGTTGCGGCGGTTGTCCTCGCGCGCGGCGACCGCCGAGAGGTTTAGAACCGGCTGCCAGAGCGTGAGCCAGATCTGGCGCACCGAGAGGCCCAGGCCGAAGAAGTCGGCATCGCGCACCTCGTTCGCGCCGCTGTAGCCGATCCGCGCGATCTGGGGCGTGACGCTCGCGGTCGCGAGCTCGGAGAGCGTGCGGCGCCACTCGACCGAGACGCCGTCGGTGCGCCGGTAGCGGTCGCCGCCGACCGCGAGCTCGCCGTGCGAGAAGGACGCGTACACGGCGTTGCGGCCGGCCTGCCAGCTCGCGCCCAGCGTCGCAGCGCCCTGGGCGATGTCGAAGTCGTGCGCGTCGGCGTTGAACTGCCCGTTCGCGGCGACACCGCCGTAGATCGCGACGCCCGGTGCCACCGGATGATTGACCTGGACGCTGCCGGCGAGCCATCCGAACGTGTCGGCCTGCCGCACGCCGAAGTTGGCGACGGTCACCGGCCCCAGCACCGGCAACGTGATGTCGGCCTGGGCGACGCCGGCGTTGACGTTGGTGTCGTGGCCGGCGCCGATCTCGACCCATCCCTGGACGCGGGTCTTGTATTGCGCCTCGCGGGCCGAGAGCGCCTCGAGGTAGCGGTCGATGCCGGCGCGGACGTCGGCCGGCGGATCGATCGCGCGGACCGCCTCGAACTCGCGGCGCGAGGCGACATCGTCGCCGGCGTAGAAGTAGGCGCGGGCGAGCTCGAGACGCGCGCGCACGTCGGACGGGAAGCGCAGGACGTAGCGTTCGAGGGCGAGCGAACCTTCGGCGGCCCGGCCGGTGTCGACCGCGGCGACGCCGCACCACAGGTCGGCCTCGTCGAGGGCGGCGCGATCGAGAGTGACGCACATCGGCGCCGCCTCGCCCGAGCGTCCGGTTTCGACGAGGCGGCGGATCTCGGCGAGCGCGGGCGCCTGCGCCGAGGCGGCGGTCGAGAACGCGCCGATCGCGAGGATCGCGACGAGGACGCGCAGTCGTGGGCTCGGGTGCGCCATGGCCGTGTCGCGATGCACGGACGCGCGACGAAGCGGCGCCCACGCAACACGAACGATCATAGCACGGGGGCGGCCTGCGACCCGGGGGCGCCCCGAGGCGAAGATTCGCCTACGGCAGGACCCGGTCGATGGTTACGACGACGCCGGTCGCGCCCGGCGCGAGCGGCGCGGTCGCACCGGTGAGATCGCCCGGCGCAGGGGACGCGTTGCCGCTCGCCGAAACGCGGGCTTCGACGACGACTTCGCGCGCGCTCGACAGGTTCATGCCCGGCGCCATCGCCATCGAATCGTCGAGGACGAAGTCGAATGGCAGGTCGCGGCCCGTCCGCCGCAGCACCGCGAGCGGCACCCGGGGGCCGGAGGGCGCGCGCGCGAAGACGAACACGGTCGCATCCGGCGGCACGCGTCCGACCAGCGCCGGGGCGAGCGCGACGCGACCGGCGAGGCGCCCGGATCCGGCCGCCGGCAGCGGTGCGGGCTTCGCCGGCGCGGTCGCGGTCGCCGTCCGCGCGCCCGGCGCCGGCTTCGCCGCCGGCGTCGTCGGCGCAGCGAGGCCGCTCGGGGCGACGGTGCCGCCCAGCTGGGTGATCGTCGAGGCGACGCCTTGCGCCTCCTCGCCGCCCGGCGGCAGCTCGGCGAGCAGCGCGTTCCAGTAGCGCACCGCGGCCCGGTCGTCGCGCCGCTCCATCGCCGCGGTCGCGGCGAGCGCCAGCGTCTTCGGATGGCGCGGGTCGGCCGCCAGTGCCTGGTCGATCAACTCGCTCGGCTTGCCGGCGAGCGTGCGGCCCTGCGCCATGCCGAGCGCGTCGGCCCAGTCGGCCAGCACCTCGGCGTTGCCGGGCATCAGCTTGGCGGCCTCGGCGTACGCGGCGGCGGCTTCGGGGAAGCGCTTGAGCGCGTTCCAAGAACGGCCGAGCAACAGCCAGCCCTGCGGGTCGCCGGGGCGCTCCTTCATCCGCTGCGCCAGCTTCTCGACCATCGCGACGATCTCCGCGTCCTGCGCGTGCGCCGGCGTCGGACCGGCCTCGAGCGCGGCGGGATTGCCGAGCGACACGTAGGCGACGAGCGCGGCGGCCGGAATCAGGGCGACCAGCGCGATCGCCACGATCCAGGGCGCGCGGCCGGCGATCGCCGGCTCGGCCCCGGTGGCCCGCTCGTCCAGCTCGGTGGACAGCCGCGCGACCAGCTCGGCCTGCGCGGCGTCGCGCTCCGCGGCGCTGATCGCCCCGGCGGCGAGCTCCTCGTCGAGCTGTCGTTTCTGATCGCGGAAGATCGCCGCCGAGGCGTCGTCGTCGCGGGGGGCGGCACGCGGGCGCGTACGCAGCAGCGGCACGACCAGACCCGCGACGGTCGCCAGCACGAGCAGGATCGCGATCGTCCAGAAGAGGGGCGTGGTGGCCATCGGTTCGGGTGGCGGGCGGACGCGGGTCGACCCGCGCGAGCGGCCGCCGATTATACGGGTTGCCGGGCGCCGGCCCCGGTTCCGGGGCGGCGTCGGCCCGTCGTCGGCCCGCCGTCGGCCTCGACGTTGGCCCCGTCGTTGGCCTTTTGGGCCCGCGCCGATACACTCGGTCCGACCCCCGGAACCGATCGGCGCGCGAAACCCGCCGCGCCGCCCCCGCCATGTCCGACTCGACCCGCCTGCTCCGCGAAGCTTCGCTCGAATACCACCGCGCCCATCCGCCGGGCAAGCTGTCGATCGCGCCGACCAAGCAGCTCACCAACCAGCGCGACCTGGCGCTCGCCTATTCGCCGGGCGTGGCCGCGGCCTGCGACGAGATCGTCCGCGACCCCGCGGAGGCGCGCAACCTCACCTCGCGGGGCAACCTCATCGGCGTGGTCACCAACGGCACCGCGGTGCTGGGCCTGGGCGCGATCGGCCCGCTCGCCGGCAAGCCGGTGATGGAGGGCAAGGCGGTCCTGTTCAAGAAGTTCGCCAACATCGACTGCTTCGACATCGAGATCGACGAGCGCGACCCGGACAAGCTCGTCGACATCATCTGCGCGCTGGAACCGACCTTCGGCGGCATCAACCTCGAGGACATCAAGGCGCCCGAGTGCTTCCACGTCGAGCGCCGCTGCCGCGAGCGGATGAAGATCCCGGTGTTCCACGACGACCAGCACGGCACCGCGATCATCGTCGGCGCCGCGGTCACCAACGGACTGCGGGTCGTCGGCAAGGAGATCGGCGCGGTCAAGGTCGTCTGCTCCGGCGCCGGCGCGGCGGCGCTCGCCTGCCTCAACCTCCTGGTGTCGCTCGGCGTCAAGCGCGAGCACATCTGGGTGTCGGACATCAAGGGGGTCGTCTACCAGGGGCGCACCGAGGAGATGGACGAGTTCAAGTCCCGCTACGCGCAGCCGACCTCGGCGCGCACGCTCGCCGAGATCCTGCCGGGCGCCGACGTCTTCCTCGGGCTCTCGGCGGCGAAGGTGCTGAAGCCCGAGTGGCTGGCGACGATGGCCGACAAGCCGCTCGTCCTCGCGCTCGCCAATCCCGAACCGGAAATCATGCCCGACCTCGCCAAGGAGGCGCGCCCCGACGCGATCATCGCCACCGGCCGCTCGGACTTCCCCAACCAGGTCAACAACGTCCTGTGCTTCCCGTTCATCTTCCGCGGGGCGCTCGACGTCGGCGCGACGACGATCAACGAGCCGATGAAGCTCGCGGCGGTGCGGGCGATCGCCGATCTGGCGATGGCCGAACAGTCGGAGGTCGTCGCCCACGCCTACAACCTCGAGAACATCCGCTTCGGCCCCGAGTACCTGATTCCCAAGCCGTTCGATCCGCGGCTCATCGTCCGCATCGCGCCGGCGGTCGCCCGCGCGGCGATGGAGTCGGGCGTGGCCACCCGGCCGATCGCCGACTTCGACGCCTACGCCGAGAAACTCACCCAGTTCGTCTACCACTCCGGCCTGCTGATGAAGCCGGTCTTCGCCGCCGCCAAGAAGGCGCCGCGCCGGATCGTCTACGCCGAGGGCGAGGAGGAGCGGGTCCTGCGCGCCGTGCAGGTCGTCGTCGACGAGGGGCTCGCGCGGCCGATCCTCGTCGGTCGCCCCCAGGTGCTCGAGCAGCGCATCGAGCGCTTCGGCCTGCGGATCGAGCCGGGCCGCGACTTCGAGGTGATCAACCCCGAGCGCGACCCGCAGCGCTACCGCTCGTACTGGGAGGAGTACTACCGGCTGACCGAGCGCAAGGGCGTTTCGCAGGCCTACGCGAAGATCGAGATGCGCCGCCGCCACACGCTGATCGGCGCGATGATGATCCACATGGGCGAGGCCGACGGCATGCTGTGCGGCACGTTCGGCACGCACGCGCTCCACCGCCACTACATCGACCAGGTGATCGGCTTGAAGCCCGGCGTCAGGACCTACGCGGCGATGAACGCGCTGATGATGGCGAACCGGACCGTGTTCATCACCGACACCTACGTCAACGCCGACCCGAACCCCGAGGAGCTCTGCGAGATCACGCTGCTCGCCGCCGAGGAGATGCGCCGATTCGGCCTGACGCCGAAGGCGGCGCTCTTGTCGCACTCGAGCTTCGGCACCAGCGCGCACGCGTCGGCGCGCAAGATGCAGGACGCGCTCGCGCTGATCCGCGACCGCGATCCGTCGCTGGAGGTCGACGGCGAGATGCACGGCGACGCGGCGCTCTCCGAGGAGGTGCGGATGGGCGCGCTGCCGAACTCGCGGCTCAAAGGCGAGGCGAACCTCCTGGTGATGCCGACGCTCGACGCGGCGAACATCTCGTTCAACCTGCTCAAGGTCGCCGCCGGCGGCGGCGTGACGCTCGGGCCGATCCTGCTGGGCGTGGCGCGGCCGGTGAACATCCTGACCCCGTCGGCGACCGTGCGGCGGATCGTCAACATGACCGCGCTGACCGTCGTCGACGCCAACGTCCAGCGGCAGGGGGCGCTCCTGTAGCGAACCGTCGCCCCCCGGCCCGGCGGGGCGGAACATTCGCTACACTGTCGTCCCGGGGCCGGACCGAACCGGCCGGACGTCCCGCCCCGCGCGCACCGTCCCGGTGCCCGCGCTCCCGTTCCGCCGCGATTCCTGGAGTTCGTCGATGCCCCGTTCCCGGCTCGTGATCCGCACGCTCGTCGCCGCCGTCGCGGCCCTGGCCCTGCCCGCTGTCGCGCTCGCGCAGGACACCAAGATCAAGTTCCAGCTCGACTGGCGCTTCGAGGGCAACGCGGCGCCGTTCCTGCTCGCGAAAGGGAAGGGCTACTTCGCGCAGGAGAAGCTCGACGTCGAGATCGACGCCGGCAGCGGCTCGGGCAACGCGGTCAACCGCGTCGCGTCGGGCGCCTACCAGATGGGCTTCGCCGACCTGGCGGCGCTGATCGAGTTCGTCGGCAACAACCCGACGGCGCCGAACAAGCCGGTCGCGGTGATGATGGTCTACGACGCGACGCCGGCCGCGGTGTTCTCGCTCAAGAAGACCGGCATCCGGAAACCCGCCGACCTGCAGGGCAAGAAGATGGGCGCGCCGCTGTTCGACGCCGGCCGGCGCGCCTTCCCGATCTTCGTCAAGGCGAACAAGCTCGACGCCTCGAAGATCGCCTGGACCGCGATGGACCCGCCGCTGCGCGAGACGATGCTGCTGCGCGGCGACGTCGACGCGATCACCGGCTTCTACTTCACCAGCCTCCTCAACCTGAACCGCGGCGGCGCCAAGGACGAGGACATCGACGTCATGCCCTACCCGCAGTACGGGGTCGACCTCTACAGCAACGCGATCATCGTCTCGGAGCCGTTCCTGAAGGAGAAGCCGGAGGCGGTGCGCGGCTTCCTGCGCGCGATGACGAAGGCGCTGCGCGACGTGCTCGCCGATCCGGACGCGTCGATCCGGTTCGTGAAGGAACGCGACCCGCTGATCGACGAGGCGCTCGAGAAGCGGCGAATGCGCCTCGCGATCTCGAGCGCGATCGCGACGCCGACCGCGAAGGCGGACGGCATCGGCGGCGTGCAGGCCGCGCGGTTGGCCGACATGGTCACCCAGGTGTCGGCCGCCTTCGAGCTCAAGTCGCCGGTGAAGCCCGAGCAGGTGTGGAACGGGGCCTTCCTGCCGCCGCCGGCCGAGCGCAAGATCTTCAAGTGACGCCCGACCCGGCCGCGGCGCGTCCGTTCGTCGAGTTCCGCGACGTCTACCTGTCCTACGACGGGCGGGAGACCTACGCGGTCGAGGACATCTCGTTGGCGATCGGGCCGGGCGAGTTCGTCGCCATCGTCGGGCCCTCCGGCTGCGGCAAGAGCACGTTCATGAAGCTCGCGACCGGGTTGAAGCCGCCGACCCGCGGCGAGGTCGACGTCGAGGGCGAGCGGGTCACCCGGACGCTCAAGATCGTCGGCATGGCGTTCCAGGCGCCGACGCTGCTGCCGTGGCGCACGACGCTCGACAACGTGCTGCTGCCGCTCGAGATCGTCGAACCGTACCGCTCGACCTTCAAGCGCGACCGGGCCGCCTACGCCGAGCGGGCGCGCGCGCTGCTCAAGACCGTCGGCCTCGAAGGCTACGAGGACAAGTTCCCCTGGCAGCTCTCCGGCGGCATGCAGCAGCGCGCCTCGATCTGTCGGGCGCTCGTCCACCAGCCGAAGATGCTGATGCTCGACGAGCCGTTCGGCGCGCTCGACGCGTTCACGCGCGAGGAGCTCTGGTGCGTGCTGCGCGACCTGCACGCGCAGCAGCGCTTCACCGTGATCCTGGTGACCCACGACCTGCGCGAGGCGGTGTTCCTCGCCGATACCGTCTACGTGATGAGCAAGCGGCCCGGGCGCATCGTCGCGCGGCGGGCGATCGACATCGCCCGGCCGCGCGACCTCGAGGTGACCTACACGGATCACTTCACCGATCTGGTCCACGAGATGCGCGAGCGGATCGGCATGATCCGCAAGGCCGCTTGAGATGGCCGCGAGCGAACGCGACCGCCGGCTGGAGACCTGGGCGCCGTGGTTCCTCAGCGCCGCGATCCTGGTCGTCTGGCAATTCGTCTGCTGGGCGTTCTCGGTGTCCGAGTTCATCTTCCCCTCGCCGGTGCAGATCGCGGCGTCGCTGGTCGAGCACGCCGGCGCGATCGCCGGGCACGCGTGGAAGACCTTCTGGACGACGATGGCCGGCTTCGCGATCGGCGTCGCCGTCGGACTCGCGCTGGGCGCGATCGTCGGCAGCTCGCGCGTGATCTACACCGCGCTCTATCCGCTGCTGGTCGCCTTCAATTCGATCCCGAAGGCGGCGTTCGTGCCGATCCTCGTCGTCTGGTTCGGTATCGGCACGGTCCCGGCGATCCTGACGGCGTTCCTGATCTGCTTCTTCCCGATCGTCGTCAACGTCGCCACCGGGCTCGCGACGCTGGAGCCGGAGCTGGAGGACGTGCTGCGGGCGCTGGGCGCGACGAGAATCGACATCCTGACCAAGGTCGGGATGCCGCGGTCGCTGCCGTTCTTCTTCGCCTCGCTCAAGGTCGCGATCACGCTCGCGTTCGTCGGCACGGTCGTGTCCGAGACGGTGGCGTCCAACGACGGCATCGGCTACCTGATGATGGCGGCCGGGTCGTCGATGCGCATGCCGCTGGTGTTCGCCGGGTTGTTCGTCATAGGAGTGATGGCGATGATCATGTACGAGTTCTTCGCGATGCTCGAGCGCCGGATGACCGGCTGGGCCCACCGCGGACTGGCGGCGGCCGGATGAGCGCCGTGGAGCCGTCTCGAGGCGCTCGCCCCCTCGGGGGAGGGCGGCACGAAGTGCCGCCTCGGGGGAACCTGTCCTGCGCCCGGCTCGCGGCGGCGCTGTTCTGGGTCGCGGCGGCGCCGGCGGCGCAGGCCGTGCACGGCGACATCGCCGGCTTCGGCGACGGCGTGCTGCACGTGCTCGGCGGGCGCGTCCACTGGCTCGCGGCGGTGGCCGCCGGCGCCTGGGCGATGGCCTTCGCCTGGCGTCGGGGCTGGGTCCTGCCGATCGCGTTCGCGGCGGCGGTCGCGGCCGGCGCGGGCGTCGGCGCCGCCGGCGGAGCGTCGAGCGCGGTCGACATGACCGCGATCGCGTCGGTGATCGTGCTGGGCGCGCTGATCGCGACCGGCCGCACGTATCCGCGCGCGGCGGCGATCGCGATCGTCGCCGTCTTCGGCCTGGTGCACGGCTATTCGGAAGGCGCGCTGGCGGGCAAGACCGGGTCGGTGACCCAGTACGCGATCGGCGTGTCGGTCGCCTCGCTCGCGCTCGGGATCGCCGGCGCCGGCGTCGGCCTGATGCTGCGGCTCGTGTCGCGCCACGGCCTGCGGGTCGCCGGTGTGGCCATCGCCGCGGCCGGCGTCTGGAGCGCGCTGGGGCGCTGAGCGCGGACGACGGCGCGGGAACGAAGCGGCGCGCGATCGGCCTGAAGGCCGTCGAGGAATGTCGGCCGGAAGGCCGATCTACCTGCCCGCGCGTCGCGGGCAGGTCGCTCAGGTATTCGGCAACGCCGCGCGACCGGTCATGCCGACGATGCCGAGGAACTCGCGCCGCGTCATCGAATCGGTGCGGAACGCGCCCAGCATCCGGCTCGTCACCATCGACACGCCCGGTTTGTGCACGCCGCGCGTCGTCATGCACTGGTGCGCCGCCTCGATGACGACCGCGACGCCGCGCGGGCGCAGCACGAACTGCAGCGTGTCGGCGATCTGCGCGGTCATCTTCTCCTGGATCTGCAGCCGCTTGGCGTAGACCTCGACCAGCCGCGCGAGCTTGCTGATGCCGACGACGCGCCGCTCGGGCAGGTAGGCGATGTGCGCCTTGCCGATGATCGGCGCGAGATGGTGCTCGCAGTGGCTCTCGAAGCGGATGTCGGTCAACACGATCATCTCGTCGTAGCCTTCGACCTCCTCGAAGGTCCGGCGCAGCACCTCGGTCGGGTCCTCGCCGTAGCCGGCGAAGTACTCCTCGTAGGCGCGCACGACGCGCCCCGGCGTGTCGACGAGGCCTTCACGATCGGGGTCGTCGCCGGCCCAGCGCAGCAGCGTGCGGACGGCCTGTTCGGCCTCCTGGCGCGACGGCCTCCTGGCGGCGGACGGGGTGGTGGCGCGCCGGGCGCGCTTCGGGGTCGGCATGTTCGTGGGTTCTCCGTGGGTCTCGCGCCGCCGTTCCCCCGCGGCCGCGCTCGAGCCCAAGGGTAGCGCATCCGCGCCGCGAGGGGGCCCGAGCCAGTACCGGGGGTGGGGGCATCCGCGGGCGGCGTCGGGTAAAATCGCCCGACCGGAGAGGTGGATGAGCGGTTTAAGTCGCACGCCTGAAAGCGTGTGTAGGCTAATACCCTACCGCGGGTTCGAACTCGCCCCTCTCCGCCACGAGCCCTTGTCCCGCAAGGCGTTTCTGGGTGTCCAGGGCTTCTACCCATCGTCGGCGCTGGTACGTCCTGGTCCGACGCGACGCCGGGTGCGGACACTCCCGCAACCTGAGCCCGCTCTTAGATTCAAGAGGTACCGGAAGCGGCTCCAGCGACGGCGGAGTAAAGCCGAGACCGTCTCTGCCCTCCTGCCGGGCACGTAGGGGCGCGAGTTCAGCGAGAGCACCGGACGCACCGCACTGGCCCGTGCGCGAAATTTTTGCCTGGCGTAGCGGGATGGCACACTGCCGCTAGAGGAGGGTCGCAAGTGCTAACGCAGATGCGGATCAGAACTTCTGGCGGCCTGGCAGGACACCTGGGAGGTGTGGCTCGCGCCGCTGACCGTGGTGTTTGGCACTAACAGCTCCGCAAGTCGAGCCTCGGCTACCCCGTTTTTGCGCTGGAGCAGACCGTACTTTCCACCGACCGCAAGCGCGCGCTACACCTGGGCGACAGATCGAGCCTCATCGATTTGGGTACCCACGAAGACCGTGGCCTGGCCGCGCTGACAAGGCGGCTGGAGTTCACGTTGCGCTGGCAGCTGCTGGAAGATGATGTCCGCAACGCCAGAGCGCGATGAGAGCTACGAGGGAACTTGCCCGAGCTCAGCGCGACGACTGGTCGTGATGGCGGCGGGGCAACCGCAGACCGTAAAGTGGAATTCAAGTACCGGCTCCTCGTCGATAAACAGGGAGAAGCTTCGCATTAGCCACGTCCGCAAGGACAGCGCCGGCACCTTGGCATGCGAACCGCCGAAGCTGAAGCACGCGGTCGGCCGCAAGTACGGCCGAGGCGCCGGAGAAGTTCTACCGCTTCACCGACCGCACTCTTCTGCGCTACCAGAACGCCGACTTTTTGGCGGAGTTCGCGCTCGCCACCGAGCGCCTGCTAAGCCACGGTCCGGGCCCCTGCGCGAGTATCCGAGCCGCACGTACGGTTGGGCGGGCGAAACACCCCCCGACGTTGGCAAGTTCGGCGACCAGACGATCGCGGCGGTGTTAGCGTGGCCGCACGCGATGGCTGCAAGCTGAAGCCGCGGGCCGCGGCGACCGCTACAGCGCTTCTTTGATGAGTTTATTGCCGCGTGGATGAAGGATCTTGGTGTGATCGACAGCTTTACATCAAGCCGGTGGCCGCCGGCCGCAAGGAGTACGAGGTACTCGTTCGCACGCATCCTGGTACTGCGGAAGAAGCCTACGGACGTGGGTTTGAGTCTCGCAGGTACTCCCTGCGTTGGTACAGGCTTTCGGCGCCCCCGGGCTCGGTGGTGTGGATGGAGCAGCCGGAGATCCATCTTCATCCGCTTGCCCGTGGTCGCTAACTTGGCGGATGGACACCATTTCCGCCGTGCAGGCAGGCGAGAACGGGCAGGCACGGCAGACGCAGTTGATTGTCGAAAGCCACCTGAGCACTTTCTCGGCCCGGTTGCAGCGTCGCCGGTGGAGGAAGCGATCCGGCCCGAGGACGTAGCGATCTACTACGGCGCCGGGGTGCCGCAGCGGAACTGAGCCACTTCAAGTCGACATGTTCGGCGAAATCACCAACTGGCCGGACAACTTCTTCGGCGACGAGATGGGTGACATCGCTGCGCGCAGCTCCTGGCCGCAAGCCAGCGTCGACGCCAGCAGAGCGCCCGGCCTGCGTGATGCGCGCCGTCGTGGACACCAACGTCATCCTCGTAGCCAACGGTGCTCACCGCGATGTTGGCGAGGAATGCCATGCGGCATGCACCGCGAGGCTGTTCGAGCCTGCTAAGCGCGGCCGTGTTGTCATCGACGATGCGAACGAGATCGTCGAGGAGTACCTGCACAAGACCGAGCCTAGAAGGGGTCGGCGGGCGGGTGACGCGTTCTTTGAAGTGGCTGCTGAACAATCAGGGAAATCCTAATCAGGTCCAGCGCGTGACGTTGACGCCAACGCGCGAGGGCAGCTACGCCGAGTTGGATGCGCTCAACCTGCCGCAGAAGCTGGATCCGTCTGACCGCAAAGTTCGTCGCCGCCGCTGCGAGTGCGATCCAGCCCGCGTCGATCGTCGAAGCCACCGACAGCAAGTGGTTGAACTGGTGGCAGGACTTGGCCGCGGTAGGCGTCACCAAAGCGAGTTCCCGTGTCGGGAGATATCGCGATTTCATCGGCGCAGTTTCCAGGCGAGTGCCGCCGCGGCTGCTGTCCTGGACTCGCCGCGCCCGAGTCACTCGCCTTTACCAGCGCGCTCAAGGAAGCTGTCGTGACCGAGAATCTGACGACCGAGCGTGCGCCGCCATCAGAGACTCCGACGCCACCCGCGGCCATTCGCGGTCGGCACGAGCACGTCTACCTGCATGGCTACGAGACTGTCGAGGCGCGCGGCGGAAACTCGCCGTCTGCCTCGAGTTCTACGATCGGCGCCGCCCCCTACTGAGCCTTGACCGGCAGACGCCCGATGACGTGCACTTCATGTCCGTGCCGCTTCAACTGGCGGTCTAACTGCGGGCAACCGCCTAAGAAAGCCCGAGAATCTGTCCGACTCGGTGGGATCACTTTCCGACACCACAGGCGATGGTCTCGCTATCGCCGAAAGGACCCGTCGGTCGTCGCCCACCCGCGCCGCACGACCTGGCCCCGGCGCACGACGTCGATGGCGAGACACCGTTCACGCCGGCCACGCCATCAGCAGGTACGATAGCGTCGGCAGCCGTCCGCGCACGCGCGGGTGCGCGCTCGTCGTCGTCGGCGCTGGGCTCGCGCAGGAACGCCGGGCAGGTAGTGCGCGAGCCGGCGCCGGGTACGCCCTGGCGGCAGCGGGAAGATCGCGTCGATCCGTCCGGCGACGCGGCCGGCGATGAACTCGCCGAAGTGGCAGATGCGGCAGAGGACGCGCGCCATCGCGTCATCCTGCGATCGGCGGCCGGTGGACGGTGCGCGCCGACCGGATCGCCGAACGGACCGGCGACTCGGCGGGATCTCGGCCGGCGGCACGGCGACTCCGGGCGCCGGAGCCCGGGCCGCGAGCAGGCCCGTCGCCGACGCGGTACGCTAGCGGCTTTCCGCCGGCTCGACCGGCGGCCGCCACCGGGGCGTCAGCGCGGTGCGGCCCGCGGCCGTCCGACGGATCCGACACTGCCGGAGGAGGAGAGATGCTCCACATCGACCGCATCCGCCTACGTCGCCCTGGCCGCTGCCGCGACGCCGAGGAGACCGTCCATTGGTACAAGGACAAGCTCGGCATGGACTTCGTGCTGGCGATCGCCGAGGACCGGGTGCCGTCGACCAAGGAGCCGGATCCGTACATGCACATCTTCCTCGACGCCGGCGGCGGCAACGTGCTGGCGTTCTTCGAGCTGCCGACCAAGCCGCCGATGGGCCGCGATCCGAACACGCCGGCGTGGGTCCAGCACATCGCCTTCAAGGTCAAGGACCGCGAGACGCTGCTCGCCTTCCGCAAGCACCTCGAGTCGAAGGGCGTCGAGGTGCTCGGCGTGACCGACCACGGCGCCTTCCACTCGATCTACTTCTTCGACCCCAACGGCCACCGAGTCGAGCTGGCCTGCCCGGACCCCGACGAGGCCGAGACGTTGCGGCGGATGGACGAGGCTTCGGCGGACATGCTGAAGGAGTGGTCGCGGACCAAGCGCGCGCCGAAGCACGCGGACTTCCTGCACGCGCGCGAGTTCAAGCGCTGAGTTTCGCCGCGACGGTTCCGGTGTGCGGTGCGAGCGAGGCCAGCGCCTCGCCGTGCGCCGCGCCGAGCGCGACGCCGGGCCGGCGGGCGCGCACGAACACGAGCGCCTCGCGGCGTCGCGGGCGCGACCGGTCTCGATCAGCCAGGCGGCGACCGCGCAGGCGCTGCGACCGTAGCCCAGCGCGCAGCAGACGAGCACGTCGCCCTCGCGGCGCGAGCGTTCGATCGCGTCGGCCGCGCGGCGCAGGTCGTCAGGCGAGGGCGCGACGAGGTCGAGCCACGGCAGCGAGGTGAGGCGCAGCCCGGCGCGCGCGGCGCCGGCAGCTCGGCGGCGAGATCGACGATCGCGGCGAACGGGCGGGCCGCGAGCTCGCGCGCGGTCGGCATCCGGCCGATCCACACGCCGTCGGCGACCGGGTCGGGCGTCGGGCGTCGCCCGGTCCACAGCCGCGAATTGGCCCAGGCGCCCAGCGTGTAGGGAGCGTGGAGCCACGCGGAGGCCGGCGAATGCGCGCCGCCGTCCTTCTGGAACGACGCCGGGCCGATCGCCGCGTAGGCGAGCGCGACCAGCGCGAGCGAGGTCGCCGGCCACCACAGCCAGGCAGCCGCGCCGCCGACGCCGACCGCGACCACCGAGCAGGCGAGCGCGCCGACCGCGTATCGGACCGCGATGCGGCGGCGCGTCGGATCGGTGGTGAGCTCGAGCGTCGAAAGCGGCGAGGGACGCGCGTCGGGCCAGGCCCACAGCGCGAGGAAGCCCCGCAGCGCGCCGGTCGGGAGGTCGACGAAATGGTGCTGCCAGGTGGTCAGCACCGACACGCCGATCAGCGCGAACCAGGCGTGCGCGGCGAGTGCCGGCGTGCCGGAAAGCCGCGGCGCGACGCGCGCCCAGACGACGACGAGGATCGCGATGTGCAGCGACGGCGCCTGGTTGAACGGCTGGTCGAAGCTCTCGAGCGCGGCGTAGAGCGCGCCGGCGACGCCGTCGGTCGCCGGGCGGGCGAACGAGAAGCGCATCGGCCAGGCGAGGAAGCAGGCGATCGCGACGACCTGCACGGTGAGCAGGCGCAGCCCGTGCCGGTCGACCTCGCGCTCGTCGCGGCAGGCGAGGAACGACAGTCCGTAGATCAGATCGATCGACCAGTACGGCACGATCGTCCAGGGCAGGAACGGGATCGATCGCTCCCAGGCGTAGGCGAGCACCGCGACCGCCTCGCGCTGCGCCGAGGTCCAGGTGGCGAAGCCGTAGCTCGCGAAGAAGAACGGTCCGAGGACGAGGAGCCAGGCGAGGCCGCGTTTCCAGGGCACCGCGGTCCGCTCGGTGGTGGTCGCCGGCGTCACGAGTCGGGTCCGGCCGCGTCGACGCGCCGGGCGAGCGACACGGTGAACAGGCCGCCTTCGTCGACGCGGGTCGCTTCCTTCTCGAAGCCGGCGCGGCGCACCAGCGCGTCCATCTCGGCCTGGGTGCGCCGGCGCATCACCCACGGGCTTCCGTCGGGGTGGGTGAGCGTGCGCGCGATCAGCTCGAGCTGCGGGTGCCAGGGCTGGTTCGTGTAGACGAGGAGGCCGCCCGGTTCGATGGCGGCGGCGAGCCCGGCGAGCGAGCGCGCGACCGCGGCGTTGTCGCCGAAGAGCTCGTAGAGGCCGGAGACGATCGCGAGCGTCGGGCGCGGCGAGACGGCGGCGAGCGCGTCGCGGTCGAACGCGTCGCCGGTCTCGGAGCGGGCGATGTCGGCGAGCCGGCGCTCGCGGATCAGCGCGCGGGCGGCGTCGACGTGGCGCGGCTCGACGTCGCGCAGCACGATCGCGTCGGGGCGCGTCGGCGAGGCGGCGATCGCGTCGAGCACGTAGCGGCCGTGTCCGGCGGCGATGTCGAGCAGCCGGACCGGCCGGTTCGCGGCGCGCAGCCGCCCGATCGCGAGGCGCACGAGTTCCTCGAGGTGCGCCTTGCGCTGCCGGATGCCACGCCAGCCCGGCGCGTCGAGGTATCGGCGGTCGGCCAGCCGCCCGAGCGGGCCGGCGCCGGACGCCTCGTCGCGGTAGACGTAGTCGAGCATGCTGCCGGAGTTGTGGCCGGTCTCGCGGCCGATCCGCAGTCCGTCGGAGAGCGAGGCGCCCAGCCGGATCGAGGCGCGCGCGAGCGTCCAGTAGAGCCCGCGCGGCGTCCACCAGGGCAGCGCGCGTGCGAGCGCCGCCGCCTCGTCGTGCGCGACACCGGCGCGGTCGAGGCCGGCGAGGTCGGGGGCGGCCGCCGGCGTGTCGAACGCACGAAGCAGGAAGTCGCGCACGCGGCCCACCGCCGGGGCGCGGTCGCGCTCGCCCAGCGTGTCGTGCAGGAAGGTCTCGAAGACGTGCCGCTCCTTGACCGGCGAGGACAGCCGCTCGAAGAACGCGTGCTGCGGCGCCTGCTTCACCACCCAGTCGGCGCCGGAGACGAGGAGCTGGGTCGGCACGACGATCGCGTGCGAGTCGGCGACGACTCGCCGCGCGGTGTCGTGGAGCCCGAGCAGGATGTTCACCGAGATCGACTTGGCGATCAGCGGATCGGCGTCGTACCCGGCCTGGCGCGCCGGGTCCCTGGTCAGCAGCTTCGCCTTGACGTAGCTCGTCACGAAGAAATTGCCGCGCCATCGGCGCAGCAGCGCGAGTCCGGGGCGGGCGAGCGGCACGTAGAGGCGGACGTCGAAGGCGGGCGACGCCAGGACCTGGGCGCGCAGCCGCGGCGCGACATCGTGGACCCAGGCGGCGCAGACGACGGCGGCCACGCTCTGCGCGACGACCGCCTGGTCGCCGACCGCCACGCCGTGGACCCGCGCGATGTGCGCCGAGAAGGTATCGAGGTCGCGCACGATCGTGCCCACGCTCGGGGCGTCGCCGCGCGCGCCCGGCGAGCGGCCGTGGCCGCGCGAGTCCCAGGCGTAGAAGTCGAACGCCGGCAGGTCGAGCTCGTCGACCAGGTGCGCCATCCGGCCCGAGTGCTCGTGGCCGCGGTGCAGCAGCAGGATCGCGCCGCGCCGGGGCAGGGTGGCCGGCCAGTGGCGGTAGAAGAGCGAGACGCCGTCGTGGGTGGTGAAGGCGCCTTCGCGCACCGGGCGAAGGCGGGCCGGGGCGCCGTGCGGCGCGTCGCTGTCGGGGGGCATCGCTCGCGAACGCGGTTCCGATCGAGGCGCGAAGTGTGGCACAGTCTCGGCCGCGCCGATCGGGCGGGCGGCGCGCCCGCCGGAGGCCGCCGAGGAGGGGATGATGATCCGACAGGGGCTCGCGACGATCACGCTGGGGGTGCTGACCGGGTTGACGATGCTGGTGGCGCCGATCCATGCGCAGACGCCGGCACCGGCACCGGCATCGGCGCCGGCGCAGGAACCCGACCACGCGATCCACGAGGAGCTGCGCGCGATGCTGAAGGCGATCCAGGACGCGATGAGCCGGGCGCAGTACGACCGGATGCTGCCGCTGCTCGACGAGCGGATCGCCGCCACCAGCATGACCCAGGAAGTGATGGGGAGCCGCGCCGAGGTGTCGGCCTATTTCAAGGAGTGGTTCGGGCCGACCGGGTACATGAAGCGGATGGACATGAAGCTCGTCGCCGATGCGCTCACCGAGCTCTCGCCCGACCGCAGCTGGGGCCTGGTGCGCGGGTCGGGGATCGAGCACTACGAGGCGAAGGACGGCGACCGGTTCGACTTCAAGACCCGGTGGACCGCGGTGGTGACCCGCGGCGACGACGGCCGTTGGCGGCTGCGCGCGATCCACTTCGGCACCAACAACCTCGACAACCCGGTGTTGACCAAGGTGCGCACGACGCTGACGCGCTACGGCGCCATCGGCGCGGCCGTCGCGCTCGTCGTCGGCCTGGTCGCGGGCTTCCTGCTCGGCCGGCGGCGCGCGAACCGCGCCGCGGTCGCGGGCTGAGGCCGGAAGCGCCGGTGCCGGTCGATCCGGTGCGCGAGCCGTTCCTGTTCGTGCTGGCGGGCACCGTCGGCGTGCTCGCGTTCGCGAGCCTCGTGTCGCGACTGCTGCAGGCGCGCGCCGGCGGCGGCACGCGGGCCGGCGAGCTCGCCAATCTCGAGGCGCGGATCCGCTCGTGGTGGGTGATGGTCGGCCTGCTCGCCGGCGCCGTCCTGCTCGGCCGCGGCGCGGTCATCGCGCTCTTCGCGCTGGTGTCGGCGGCGGCGCTGCGGGAACTGTCGGCGCAGGCGCCGGCGGCGGTGCGCGACCGCGGGCTCGACGCCGCGTGCTACGCGCTCACCGCGGTCCAGTACCTGCTGGTCGCGCACGGCGACCCGCGGCTCCTGACCGTCGCGCTGCCGCTCGCCGCGCCGATCCTGTTGCCGATCGCCGCGCTCGCCTCGGGCGGCGTCGCGGCGCTGCAGGCGCGCATCGCCTATCGGCTCTGGTGGATCGCGATCGCCGGCTGGTGCCTGTCGTTCGTCCCGGCGCTGGCGCTGCCAGGAGTCGCCGGCGCCGCAGGGTCGCTCTTCTTCGTCTGGATCGTCGTCGTCGCGCAGGGCAGCGACGTGCTGCAGTACGTCTTCGGCAAGCTCTACGGCCGCCGGCCGATCGCGCCGGCGATCTCGCCGGACAAGACGGTCGAGGGCTTCGCCGGTGGCGTCCTGTGCGCCACCGCGATCGGGACCGCGCTCGGCTGGATGACGCCGTTCGGGACGACGCTCGCGGCGCTCGCCGCGCTCGTGGTCGCGCTGCTCGGTTTCGCCGGCGGGTTGCTCCTCTCCGGCGTCAAGCGCGACCTCGGCATCAAGGACTGGGGCACGACGATCCGCGGGCACGGCGGCGTCCTCGACCGCGTCGATTCGCTGGTCCTGTCGGCCCCGGTCCTGTGCTTCCTCGCGCTCGCCGCCGGATCGCGAGCCGCGTTCTAGAATCGCGAGACCATGGCCGCCCCGCTCGAGCTCCTCGCTCCCGCCCGGACCGCCGAGATCGGCATCGAAGCGGTCAAGCACGGCGCCGACGCCGTCTACATCGGCGGGCCGGCGTTCGGCGCGCGCCACGGCGCCGCGAACACCGTCGCCGAGATCGCCCGGCTCGCGGAGGTCGCCCACCGGTTCCGCGCGCGGGTCTTCGTCACGCTGAACACGATCTTCCGCGACGACGAGCTCGACCACGCGCGCCGGATCGCCTGGCAGGCGTACGACGCCGGCGCCGACGCGCTGATTCTGCAGGACATGGGGCTCCTGGAGCTGGACCTGCCGCCGATCCAGCTCCACGCGTCGACGCAGACCGACATCAGGACTCCGGAGAAGGCGGCGTTCCTGGCCGGCGTCGGCTTCTCGCAGCTGGTGCTGGCGCGCGAGCTGTCGCTGCCGGAGATCGCCGCGATCCGGGAGCGGGTCGGCGTCGGCGACGGCGCGCCGCTGCTCGAGTACTTCGTCCACGGAGCGCTGTGCGTCGCCTACTCGGGGCAGTGCTACATCAGCCACGCGCACACCGGGCGCAGCGCCAACCGGGGCGAGTGCTCGCAGGCCTGCCGGCTGCCCTACACGCTCGAGGACGGCCGCGGCCGGATCGTCGCGCACGACAAGCACCTGCTGTCGATGAAGGACAACGACCAGAGCGCCAACCTGCGGCTGCTCGCCGACGCCGGCATCCGTTCGTTCAAGATCGAGGGGCGGCTGAAGGACGTTTCCTACGTCAAGAACGCGACCGCGCACTACCGGCGGCTGATCGACCGGATCGTCGACGAGGATCCGGCGACCTACTCGCGCGCTTCGTCAGGACGCTGCACGACGACCTTCACGCCGCGGCCCGAGAAGACGTTCAACCGCGGCTCGACCGACTACTTCACCCACGGCCGGCGATCCGACATCGGCGCGTTCGACGCGCCGGGGTTCGCCGGCGCGGCGAGCGGCGTCGTCACCGCGCTCGGTCCCGACTGGATCGAGGTCGACAGCGCCGAGACGTTCGCCAACGGCGACGGCATCACCTACCTCGCGCGGGGACGCAAGCTCGCGGGGTTGCGCGTCAACCTCGCCCGGCGGGTCGCCGACCGATGGCGGCTCACGCCCAACGCGATGCCGGAGCATGCCGACGACCTGCGGGTCGGCGCGCCGATCCACCGCAACCACGACCAGGCCTTCGAGCGCCTGCTCGAGCGCGAATCGGCCGAGCGCCGGATCGGGGTCACGCTCAGGCTCGAGGCGACCGGCGACGGCACCGCGCTGACGGTGGAGGACGAGGACGGCATCGCCGCGCGCGCGGCGATCGTCCAGGCGACCGAGCCGGCCAGGAACCCCGAGCGCGCGCGGATCGCGCTCACCGACGCGCTGGGCAAGCTCGGCGGCACCGACTTCCGCGCGACGTCGATCGACATCGGCACCGCCGAGCCGGGATTCCTGCCGGCGGCGATGATCAACGCGCTGCGCCGCGACGCGATCGAGGCGCTGGTCGCCGAGCGCGAGCGCACCCGGCCGCGCCTGGCCAGGACACCGCCGGTCGATCCGCCGGTCCGCTATCCGGGCCGCGAGCTCAGCTATCTGGGCAACGTGTTGAACGCCCGGGCGCGCGAGTTCTACCGGCGCCACGGCGTCGAGCTGGTCGCCGACGCCTACGAGGCGGACACGACGTCCGACGAGGTCTCGCTGATGATCACCCGCCATTGCCTGCGCTACAGCCACAGCCTGTGCCCGAAGGAGGCGAAGGGCTGGGTCGCCGGCGTCACCGCCGAGCCGATGACGCTGGTCAACGGCGGCGAGCGGCTGACGCTTGAGTTCGACTGCAAGCGCTGCGAGATGCACGTCGTCGGCCGGCTGCGCCGGCCGCGGACGATCCCGATTCGGGCCGCCTGACTCAGGCCGGCGTCGACCGGTCCGGCGGCGTCGCGGCCGGCTCGCCGATGACGATCCGGGCGTTGCGCTGGAAGCTCCAGTACGCCCAGGCCCAGTCGAGGAGCACGACCAGCCGGTTGCGGAAGCCGATCAGGAAGTAGACGTGGGCGAGCAGCCACGCGAGCCACGCCGGGTATCCGGACAGCCGCCAGCGCCCGAACTGCGCGACCGCCGCGTGGCGGCCGATCGTGGCGAGGAGGCCGGTGTCGCGATAGCGGAACGGCGCCCGCGGCCGGCCCTCGAGCGACGCGAGCAGATTGCGGGCCGCGTGCCGCCCCATCTGCTTGGCCGCCGGCGCGATGCCCGGCACCGACCGGCCGCGGTCGACGACCGCGGCGAGGTCGCCGACGACGAACACCTCGGAATGCGCGGCGAGCGACAGGTCGTCCTCGACCGCGACACGGCCGGCGCGGTCGAGCGTCGCGCCGAGCGAGCGCCCCAGCGGCGAGGCGGCGACGCCCGCGGCCCAGACGATCGTGCGCGCGGACAGGCGTTCGTCGCCGATCGACAGGCCGGCCTCGTCGACCGCGGTGACGCGCGCGCCGGTCCGCACCTCGACGCCGATCCGCTCGAGCAGTCGTTGCGCCCTGCGCGACAGCTCGGGTGGAAACGCCGGCAACACCCGCTCGCCGCCTTCGAACAGCACGACCCGGGCGTCGCGCGTATCGATGCGCCGGAACTCGCCGGGCAGCGTGTGCCGCGCGATCTCGGCGAGCGTGCCGGCCAGCTCGACGCCGGTCGGCCCCGCGCCGATCACCGCGAAACGCAGCCAGGCCGCGCGCGTCGCCGGGTCCGGCTCGCGTTCGGCGCGCTCGAAGGCGGTCAGGATCCGGCGCCGGATCTCGAACGCGTCGGCGAGCGTCTTGAGCCCGGGCGCGGGGATCGCCCAGTCGTCGTGGCCGAAATAGCCGTGCGTGGCGCCGGGCGCGACGACGAGGAAGTCGTAGTCGATCTCGGCGCGATCGTCGAGGACGACGACGCGCCGGTCGACGTCGATCGCGGTGACGTCGGCCATCAACGTGGTGACGTTGCGCTGGCGGCGCAGGATGTGGCGGACCGGCGCGGCGATCTCCGGCGCCGACAGGCCCGCGGTGGCGACCTGGTAGAGCAGCGGCTGGAACAGGTGGTGGTTCGCCCGGTCGACCAGCGTCACGCCGACCGGCGCGCGCGCGAGCGCGCGGACCGCCGCGAGTCCGCCGAAACCGGCGCCGATGACGACGACGCGGGGCGGGGCCGCTGCGCCCATCGGTCGCGTCGCGCCCGCGCCCACGCGCGCCCGAGCCCGCTAGCGGACGATCACGTTGAGGAACTGCCAGGGATCGCCGCGATCGATGTTCTCGGGGAAGAGCTCCCCGTCGCGGTTGTCGAGCGGCGTCCAGTCGGTGTAGGCGCCGACCAGCTTGCCGAGGTAGGGTTCCTGGATCGACATGATCCGGTCGTGGTCGAGCTCGTCGGCGTCGACGACACCCCGCCGCGGGTTCTCGATCGCCCAGATCATCGCCGCGACCACCGCCGACGACACCTGGAGCCCGGTCGCGTTCTGGTACGGGGCGAGCGAGCGCGCCTCGTGGATCGTCAGCTGGCTGCCGTACCAGTAGGCGTTTCGCGCGTGGCCGTAGAGGAGCACGCCCAGCTCGTCCATGCCGTCGACGATCTCGTCGTTCATCACCCGGATCTTTTCCGGGTGTCGGAGGTTGCGGCCCTGGAGCTCGTGCAGCGACAGGATCGTGTCGTCGCACGGGTGGTAGGCGTAATGGACGGTGGGCCGGTAGACGGTCTTGCCGTCCTCCTCGATCGACAGGTAGTCGGCGATCGAGATCGACTCGTTGTGGGTGATCAGGTAGCCCTGGATCGGGCCGGCGTTCGGCGTCCACGATCGCACGCGCGTGGTCGCGCCCGGCCGCGTCAGGTAGATCGCGGCGCGGCAGCCGGTGTCGTGGAAGGTCGCCTCCGGCGGGACGTGCCGCTCGTGCGTGCCCCAGCCGAGCTCGGCCGGCTGCAGCCCCTCGGAGAGGAAGCCTTCGACCGACCAGGTGTTGATGAACTCGCCGGGGTGCTTGGGGATGTCGGCCCACTGCGAATCGCGCTCGGCGATGTGGATGCCCTTGACGCCCAGGCTGCTGGCGAGCTGCGCCCACTGCGGGCGCGTCGTCGGCGCGACCGTGTGGCCCATGTCGGCGGCGAGCCGCACCAGCGCTCGCTTGTAGAGGTGGCTCACCATCCCGGGGTTGGCGCCGTGGGCGATGATCGCCGTCGGACCCTGTCCTTTGATCGCGCGCACCTCTTCGCGCAACGCGTAGTTGGTCCGCGACGCGAGCGGCTTCGACTTGTCGAGGTAGCCTCCGGCCCAGGGCTCGATGCAGGTGTCGATGTAGAGCGCGTCGATGTCGCGGCACAGCCGGATCAGGTCGGCGGAGGACACGTCGACCGACAGGTTGACGATGAAGCCCCCGGCGGCGATCGGCTTCAGCACCTGGCGGTAGTTGTCCGGCCGCAGCGCGATCTTGCGGAAGCGCACGCCCTCGAGCTCGCACAGGCGCCGGCTCGAGTCGTCCGGGTCGATCACCACCATCTTGTCACGGGGCGACCGGATGTGGCGCAGGATCAGCGGGAGAGAGCCCTTGCCGATCGAGCCGAAGCCGACGATGACGATGGGCCCGTGGTAGTCGATCTCGGCGGGAAACAGGCGCACGATTATCGGTCTCCGTTCGGGTTGGGGCGGCGGTGGTGCGGCGCGGGCGCGAGCCGGCGCGATGATACTCGGAAAGCGCGGCGCGCGAGCGTTTCACGGGCGAAAATGCGCGGGCCGCGTCGCGCAGGGAGGATTCGATGGAACCGGGATCGTCGTTCAGCGTGCGCGCGCTCCTCCTCGGAGCGCGACTCGACCTGCGCGGCTGGCCGCAGGCCGAGGTGCTGGGGCAGATGCCGCTCGCGGTGAGCGTCGAGGGCGGCGGCATCGCCGTGCTGTTCCGCTACGGCGTGGCCGTGGTGGTCGACGGGCCGCCGGCCGCCGAGTCGGCCCTGCTCGCGCGCCTCGCGCCGCGGGTCGATCACCCGTACGCGCAGGCCGAAACCGAGGAGCTCGAGGTGAGCGTCGAGCCCGGCCGGGCGGACCGGATGGACGGGACGACGCTGGTCGTCCAGGACGCCTCGCTCGCGCGCCTGCAGCTCGTCGCCGACGCGCTGTCCAAGAACCTCGTGCTGGCGCACTACGAGTCACGCCTGGCGCACGACTTCGACCGCATCGAGCCGCTCGCCCTCGAGCTCGAGCGCACCGGCGGCATCCGCGGCAGCACGCGGGCCCACCTGCGCCAGATCGGGTCGTTGCTGCTGGTCGAGCACCGGATGGTCGGCCGCGCCGAGGTCGGCGAGAAGCCGGAGGTGCTCTGGGAACACGCCGAGCTCGAGCGTTTCCACGCGCTGCTGGAGGGCGAGTTCGAGCTGCGCGAGCGACTCGCGGCGCTGGAGCGCAAGGTCGGACTCGCCGGCCGAACGGTGCGCACGCTGGTCGAGCTGATCGACGCCCGCCATTCGCTGCGCGTCGAGTGGTACATCGTCGCGCTGATCGTCGTCGAGATCGCGCTGACGCTCTACCAGATGGTGCGCGGATGAGCGGGAAACGTCGCTACGTCGTGGCGCGACGATGGACCGGGATCGGCGACTGCCTCGTGTCGCTGCTCGCGGCGCACCGCTACGCCAGGGCCACCGGCCGCTCGCTTCTCGTCGACTGGCGCCATTCGAGCTACGCCTCGCCCGACCGCAATCTGTTCGCGGACCTGTTCGCCGCACCGCCGGACTGGGACGGCGTGCCGACGATCGCCGACCAGCGCGTGACCCGTTTCGACCATCCCGGACCGTACTGGCCGGGCGGCTGGTCGGCGGCCGAGCTGCGCCGGCCTCCGGTCCAGGGGGAGCGGGGGGATACGCGGGCCGCGATCGACCTGATCGTCGACGCGATCGACGTCGCCGAAGCCGTCGTCGTCTTCGACGGCTGCATCGCACCGGCGGTGCCGGACCTGGAGGTCCGCCGCCGACTGCTGGGCGCGCTAGGCGTGCGCGAGGATCTGCGCGCCACGGTCCGCGCGTACTCGCGCGAGCGGTTCGCCGATCGTCCGGTCGTCGGCGTCCACGTCCGTCACGGCAACGGCGGCAACATCGGCGGGCACGCCCGCTACTGGGAACGGCCCGGCGAGGCGCTGCTGACGATCGCCGGCGCCGCGCGGCGGGCGTCGGACACCCTGCAGCGGGTCCGGGGCGGGACGCCGGTGGTGTTCCTGTGCACCGACAGCCCGGAGGTCGAGACGGCGATGCGCCGCCTCGTGCCCGGACTCGAGGTCCGGCCGAAGGCCTTCCGCCCGCCTGGCGCCGGCGAGCTGCATCGGTGGGCCGGTGCGTCGACCGGGCTCGACGACGCACTGATCGAGATGCTGCTGCTCGCCGAGGTCGATGTGCTGGTCCGATACCCGCCCGGCAGCTACTTCTCGTTCTGGGGCGAGGCGATGAAGCGACCCGCGCCACCGGGCTGTCGACCGCCGGCGGGAAGCCCATCCGGGCTCGGTCCGGCGATCGTCTGAGCGGCGCCGCGCTCGAGCGTCGACTCCGCGCCCTGCCGGCGCGCGCGGCCGACGTCGGTACAATGCGGCGACGCCATGCCGCTGCCGCCGTCGCCCCGTCGAACCGAAGTGCACCTGCGCTCGATCGAGATGCGCGGGTACCGTCGCGACGACGGCCTCTACGAGATCGACGGACGTGTCGTCGACACGCGCAGCGCACCGATCACGCTCATCGGCGGCGAGGTCCGTGACGCCGGCGACGCGATCCACGACATGAGCGTGCGCCTGGTCGTCGACGACGATCTCGTCGTTCGCGATGTCCGGGCCGTCTCGGACGCGACGCCGTTCCCGGTCTGCGCCGAGGCGGCGAACGCGATGCGCGCGATCGTCGGCGAGAGGATCAAGGCTGGCTGGAGCCTGATGGTCAAGGCGAAGCTCGGCGGCGTGCGAGGCTGCACGCACCTCATGGAGCTCCTGATCCCCCTCGCGACCGCGGCCTACCAGACGCTGACGACGGTACGCCTCGCGCGGCCCGACGTGCTCGACGCGCGAGGGCGTCCGGTGAAGATCGACAGCTGCTACGCCTACGCCGCGCATCGCGACATCGTGAAGATCCGCTGGCCGGCGCACCACGTCGCGGACGCCGACGGGGTGGACACGGCCGCCGGAGATCGGTCGTAGGTCGTCGTCGGCCTGAAGGCCGGCCCACGACGACTCGGTATGTCGGGCTTCAGCCCAACCGGCGCAACGGGCGAGCGACGGGGGTCAGCGGGGAACGGCCGGCGTCGCGATCGTCGCCCGCGCCTGGGCGAGCGTCGTCTTGGCGGCCGCTTCCAGCGCCTCGGCCTTGCCGCGCGCCGCTCGCTCCGACAGCGCCTCGGCCTTGGCGCGCACCTCGGCGGCGCGGCGGGCACGGGTCTCGGCGTCGAGCCTGCCGACGCTCGCGCGGACGCTCTCTTCGATCGCGGCGAGTTTCGCGTTCGCCTCGTCGACCGCGCGTTCTTCGATCTCGCGCTGGCGCTCGAGCGCGTCGGCGAGCCTGGCCTGCGCCGCCGCGATCGCGGCGTCGCTCGCCGCCACCGCGGCCTCGATCCGGGCGGCGACGCTCGCCTCGGCGTCCCTCTGGCGCGCCTGCGCCTCGGCGATCCGGACTTGCTCCTCGGCGAGGATCCGCGATTCGGCATCGCGCGTTCGCGCGAGAACCTCGGCGATCCGCGTCTGGGTCTCGGCGCTGATCCGCGCCTCGGTCTCGCGTTGATGCGCGAGCGCCTCGGCGGTCCGCGTCTCGGCCTCGCGGGCCGCGCGAGCCTCGGTTTCGCGCTCGGCGGCGAGCGCTTCGGCGAGCTCTCGTTCACGACGGGTGCGGTCGCGCACCGCCTCGGCCCGTTGGGCTTCGGCGTCGACGCGGGCGCGACGGGCGACGACGAACTCCTCCAGTGCGCGGTCGCGCGCGCGGATCGCGTCGGTCTCGCGTGCCTGCGCGTCGGCCTGTTCGTTCGCCCGCGCGGCCATCGCGGCGTCGGCCCGCCCGCGCTCCTCGGCGGCGGCGCGTGCGCGTTCTTCGGCGGCGACGCGCGCGTCGGCCTGTTCCCGTGCCGCGACGTCGGCTCGCGCGCGCTCCTCGGCCGCATTCGTCGCGCGCTCTTCGGCGGCGAGCAGGGCCTTGGCGCTGGCCGCGCGCCGCGCTTCGGCCTGACGGCGTGCGCGGGCCGCGTCCAGCGCGGCGGTCTCGGTCTCGGCGCGCGACGCGGAGTCGAGCAGGGCCGCGGCTTCCTCGGCCTTGCGCGTCTGCGCGAGCTTCGCGGCTTCCTCTTCGGCCTTGGCGCGCACGCGCGCGGCGGTCGCGGTCCGCGACTCGGCGTCGGCGCGCCGGCGCGCGGCGTCGGCGAGTTCCGCCTCGGCGGCGGCGCGGTCGACCGCGGCGGCCGCGGCGCGGCCGTCCTCGGATTCCTTCTCGCGGACGGCGCGCGCGAGTTCGCGCTCCGCCTGCATCCGCGCGGCGGCGGCCTGCGCCCGCGCCTTCTCGGCTTGGGCGCGTTCCTCCGCCGAGCGTTTGGCTTCCTGCTCGGCGCCGGTCCGTTCGCGGGCGAGGCCGGCGGCGTGCTGTTCCGCGGCGATCCGTTCGCGGGCCAGCGACTCGGCCGCGGCTTCGGCGGCGACCCGCGCTTCGGCGGTCGCGCTCGCTTCGCGCTCGGCGACGAGGCGCGCCTGAGCCGCTCGTTCGGCCTCGGACTCGGCCTGGGTCCGGCGCGTCGCCTCGGCGGCGGCGAGCCGCTCGGCTTCGGCCCGCGCCTTCGCGGCCGCGAGCGCCTCGGACTCGAGGGACGCGCGCCGCTCGATCGACCCGCGCATCTCGGTCTCGAGCGCCGCGCGAACGCGCTCGGTTTCGGCGAGCTCGGCGTCGGCGCGGGCGCGGGCGGCGGCCTCGCGCGCGGCGGCCTGCTCGGCCTGGGCGCGCGTCTCGGCGGCGAGACGGGCGCGCTCCTCCATCGCCAGACGCGCCTGGGTCGCCTGGTCGGCGCGCGCTTCCGCCCGGGTCCGCGCTTCGACCGACCGCAGCAGCGGCGCCGGCACGTTCGCCGCCGACGGCGGTTCGGCCGCGCTCTTGCGTCGAGCGGCCGGCGCGCCGGTGTCGGCCGCCGATCGGCGGTGCGCGACGCCGGTCGTCCCCAGCTCGTCGACGACGCGCTCGCGCGCGGCATCCGACGGTGCGGCGCGCATGCCGCGCTCGTAGCGCTCGATCGCCGAGCGGATCGCGTCGAACGCCGGATCCTGTTCGTCGCCGAAAAGGTCGGGCAGGTCGTCGGGTACCTCGGGGGTCGCCTCGACGTTCGCGTCGAACGCCAGGCGCAGCGCTGCGGGTTCGGGAAGTCCCATCGTCGTCTCCACGCGGGCGGGCGTGCAGGCGCACCCCGCTTCGGGTCGTCGCCAGTATCGTTGTCGCCCGGACCGCGCCAGTCGCCGAAGAGCGGCCGGAAACCGGGGCAGTTCCGGCGATCGGCTGGCGACGCGGCGGCGACGCCCGCGACTCAGGCGGCCGCCGAGGGACCGGGACGGGCCGGTGTCGAGCCGAGCAGCTCGTGGAGCAGCGCGACCGCGCCGCGCTGCACCGGCGGAGCGGGCCGCGACGCCGATACCGCGAGGGCGAGCGAGGCCTCGAGCGCCGGTTGGACGATCGGTCGCTCGACCAAGCGCGAGCCGATCTCGCCGGGTGGCACCGCCCGCGGCGAGAGGACCGCGTAGCCCTGGCCTTCGGCGACCAGCTCGACGATCGCGCCGACCGCGTCGATCTCGAGGGCGACCTGCGGCCGCAGCCCGAGCGCGGCCAGCCGGGCCTCGACGAGCGCGCGGATGAAGTTCGGGCGGCTGGGGATGATCAGCGGGTAGCGCGGCAGGTCGCGAAGTCGCACGTTCGCAGGCTCTCCCGGTGGCGGCGGCGGGCCGATCAGACACAGGTTCTCGTCGAACAGCGGCTCGACGGCGATCGCCGGCGACGGCGTCGGGTTGTAGAGCACGCCGATGTCGATCCGGCCGACGACGACCCATTCGAGCACGTTGACCGAGAGTCCCTCGACGATGCTGATCGACGCCTGCGGGTAGCGGCGGCGGAACTCGCGGACCAGGGGGGTCGTGTGCACGCGCGCGAACGTCGGCGGCAACCCGACGGTGACGTGGCCGACCGGCGCGGCCCGCGTGCCGTCGATCTCCGAGCGGGCGCGTTCCACCTGCTGGAGGATGCTGCGCGCGTGAGCGAGCAGCCGGGTGCCGGCGTCGGTCGGCGTCGCGCCGCGGCCGTTGCGGTGGAGCAGCGACTGGCGCAGATCGATCTCCAGCGCCCGGACCTGGCGGCTGATCGCCGGTTGCGCGACCCCGAGCACCCGTGACGCCCGGCTGAATCCGCCCAGATCGACGACGGCGACGAAGTACTCGAGCTGTTTCAGGTCCATCGACGGGCGGAAGGCCGGAAAGGACCGTCGGCCGGTCGGATCGACGGTCGGCGATCGGTCCTCGCCAGGATCGAAGGCGACGAGTTATGCGAAAACGGCATAGCTGCTAGTCTACCAGACCGCTTTCGTCGGATACCGCCGTGGCGCAGAATTCGCCGGGCGTGCGGCAGGATCGATGGACCGTCTGTGCGGTCCGCCGGCCGGCCGGTCGGGATCCCGGTACGCGAGCGGAGGCGGGCAGATGGCGGATTTCGGACGGTCGGGCATCGCGGTGCGCAACATCGCGCGGGCGGACGGCGGTGCGGTCGCGACGCTTTCGCGATTCGGCGTGGCGACCGTGCACGAGGCGCAGGGGCGCGTCGGGCTCTTCAAGCCGTCGATCCGGCCGGTCTGGCCGGGCGCGCACGCCTGCGGCACCGCGGTGACCGTTCTCGCGCACCCGGGCGACAACTGGATGATGCACGTCGTGGCCGAGATGATCCGGCCCGGCGATATCGTCGTGGTCGGTCTCACCGCCGACAACGAGGACGGCATGTTCGGCGATCTGCTCGCGACCTCGTACCGGGCCCGGGGCGGCGTCGGGCTGGTGATCGACGCCGGCGTTCGCGACGCGCGCACGCTCGCCGAAATGAAATTCCCGGTCTGGTCGCGCGCGATCCACGCGCGCGGCACGGTCAAGGCGACCGTCGGCTCGGTCAACGTCCCGGTCGTCTGCGCCGGCATGCTGGTCAATCCGGGCGACGTCGTCGTCGCCGACGACGACGGCGTCGTCGTCGTTCCCCGCGAGCGAGCCGCCGAGGTCGCCCTCGCCGCCGAAGCGCGCGAGCGCAAGGAGGAAGCGACGCGCAAGCGGCTGGCCGCCGGCGAGCTCGGACTCGACATCTACGGCATGCGCGACGCGCTGGCGAAGGCCGGCCTCAAGTTCGTCGAATGATCCGCCTGCCGCCCGGACGCGCCGCGCGCCGCGTTCCGCGCCCGGTCGGCGCGGCGCCGGGCTGAGCGCGGAAATCGCCATGGACGCCGACTACCTGCCGTTCCACCCGAACCCGTCGACGCCGCGCTTCCGGCCGCCGCCGGGCGCGGTCGACGCGCATTGCCACGTGTTCGGCCCGGCCGACCGGTTTCCCTACGCGCCCGAGCGCAAGTACACGCCCTGCGACGCGCCCCGGGAACGGCTTTTCGCCTTGCGCGACCATCTCGGGTTCGAGCGCAACGTGATCGTCCAGGCGACCTGCCACGGCACCGACAACCGGGCGCTGGTCGACGCGCTCCTCGCCTCCCGCGGCCGGGCGCGAGGTGTCGCCTCGGTCGGACGCGAGATCAGCGACGCCGGGCTCGAGTCGCTGCACGACGCCGGCGTGCGCGGCGTGCGCTTCAACTTCGTGCGCCGCCTGGTCGACTTCACGCCGCGCGAGGTGCTCGCCGAGATCGCCGCGCGGATCGCGCCGCTGGGCTGGCACGTCGTCGTCTACTTCGAAGCCCAGGACCTGCCGGACCTCTGGGACTTCTTCACCGCGTTGCCGACCACCGTCGTCGTCGACCACCTCGGACGCCCGGACGTGACGCTGCCGGTCGAAGGGCCGCAGTTCGCGCGCTTCGAGCGGCTGCTGCGCGAGCACCCGAACGTCTGGTCGAAGGTGAGCTGCCCGGAGCGCCTGTCGGTGTCGGGCCCGCCCGGTTACGACGACGTCGTGCCGTTCGCTCGCCGGATCGTCGAGGCGTTCCCCGACCGCGTGCTGTGGGGCACCGACTGGCCGCACCCGAACATGAAGTCGTACATGCCCGACGACGGCGCGCTGGTCGACTTCGTGCCGCGGATCGCGACGACGCCCGCGCTGCAACGCCGGCTGCTGGTCGACAATCCGATGCGCCTCTACTGGCCCGAGGTCGCGGCGGCGCGCGCCTACAACGAGGCGTTCCGCGACCTGCCCGGCACCGTCGTCTTCGACGCCGATCGTTCGCGCCGCGGCTACTGGCTCAACCAGTTCTGCATGTCGCTGATGAAGGCGGAGAACCGGGCGGCGTTCAAGGCCGACGAGCGCGGCACGCTCGCCGGCTGGCCGATGACCGACGAGCAGCGCGCCGCCATTCTCGCCCGCGACTACAACCGGATGCTCGCGCTCGGCGGCAACATCTACTTCATCGCCAAGATCGGGGCGACCGACGGCCATTCGTTCCAGAACCTCGCCTCGAAGATGTGCGGCGTGGCCGAGGAGACGTACCGGGCGATGATGATCGCCGGCGGGCGCCCGCCGAAGGGCAACCGCAGCCTGGCCGATCCGGAGCGCTGACGATGGCGAGAATCACCGCGGGTGTCGCGACCTCGCACGTGCCGGCCGTCGGCGCGGCGATCGACCTCGGGCGCACGGGCGAGCCGTACTGGCAGCCGCTGTTCGCCGGCTACGAGTTCTCGCGGCGCTGGATCGCCGCCCATCGACCCGACGTGATCGTGCTCGTCTACAACGACCACGCGTCGGCGTTCTCGCTGGAGCTCGTCCCGACCTTCGCGATCGGCTGCGCGGAGCGCTTCGCACCCGCCGACGAGGGCTGGGGTCCGCGGCCGGTGCCGGTCGTGCGCGGTCATCCCGAGCTCGCCTGGCACATCGCCCAGTCGACGATCCTCGACGAATTCGACATGACGATCGTCAACCGGATGGAGGTCGACCACGGCCTCACGGTTCCGCTGTCGCTGATGTTCGGGCAGCCGGAAGCCTGGCCGTGCCCGGTGATCCCGCTGGCGGTCAACGTCGTCCAGTATCCGCCGCCGACCGGCAACCGCTGCTGGAACCTCGGGCGCGCGATCCGCAAGGCGGTCGAAACCTTCGACGCCGACCTCGACGTGCAGGTCTGGGGGACCGGCGGCATGTCGCACCAGCTCCAGGGGCCGCGCGCCGGCTTCATCAACCGCGAGTTCGACACCGCGTTCCTCGACGGACTCACGCGCGACCCGAGGGCGCTCGCCCGCATTCCCCATGTCGAGTACCTGCGCGAAGCCGGCTCGGAGGGCATCGAGCTGGTGATGTGGCTGGTCATGCGCGGCGCGCTCGCCGCCGACGCCCGCGAGGTGCACCGCTGCTACCACGTGCCGGCGTCGAATACCGCGGTCGGGCATATCATCCTGGAGAACCCGTCGTGACCGGCGGGGCCGGAGGTCCGTGGTGAACATCTGCCTCGCCGGCGCCGGCGCGTTCGGCGTCAAGCACCTCGAAGCGTTGGCGAAGATCGACGGCGTGCGCGTCGTCTCGCTGATCGGACGCACGCTCGACGCGACCGCCGAGGTCGCGCGGCGGTTCGGCGTCGCCCAGGTCTCGACCGAGCTCGGCGACGCCCTCGCTCGCAGCGACGTCGACGCGGTGATCCTCGCCACGCCGACGCAGCTCCACGCGAGCCAGGCCGTCGCCTGCCTCGAGGCGGGCAAACACGTGCAGGTCGAGATCCCGCTCGCCGACAGCCTCGCCGGCGCCGAGTCGGTGCTCGCCGCCCAGCGCCGCTCCGGCGCCGTGGCGATGGTCGGTCACACGCGGCGGTTCAATCCCAGCCACCAGTGGGTGCGGCGGCGGATCCTGGCCGGTGAGTTCCGGATCCAGCAGATGGACGTCCAGACCTACTTCTTCCGGCGCACGAACATCAACGCGCTCGGCCAGCCGCGTTCGTGGACCGACCACCTGCTGTGGCACCACGCCGCGCACACGGTCGACCTGTTCGCCTACCAGACGCAAGGCGAGATCGTCGCCGCGCACGCGCTGCAGGGGCCGATCCACCCGGCGCTCGGCATCGCGATGGACATGTCGATCCAGTTGAAATCGTCGTCCGGCGCGATCTGCACGCTGTCGCTGTCGTTCAACAACGACGGACCGCTGGGCACGTTCTTCCGCTACATCGGCGATTCGGGCACCTACGTCGCGCGCTACGATGACCTGGCCGACGGCAAGGACAACCGGATCGACGTGTCGAAGGTCGACGTGTCGATGAACGGGATCGAGCTGCAGGATCGCGAGTTCGTCGCGGCGATCCGGGAAGGACGCGAGCCGAACGCCAGCGTCGCGCAGGTGCTGCCTTGCTACCGGACGCTGGCCCGGCTCGAGCGCGAGCTCGCGGCGGGACCCTGACGGCGGCACGGCGGCGGGAAGCGCAATCGACGGTTCGGACGGCAGGCGCCCGGCAGAGGCGCCGACCGGGCGGGTGGCACTGGTACGACGAGGCAATCGGCGCGGCGCTCCCCCGACCGGGGCGCGGCCGCGGACCACAGGAATCCTCGACGGGAGCGGGCGATGGGCGGCGGGCAACGCGACTACGGAATACCGGGCACTCCGATCTTCGACGGTCACATGGCGCAGAAAGGCTACGCGCTCAACGCGATGTGCTATTCGTTCAATTCCGCCGAGAACCGGGCGGCGTTCAAGGCGGACGAGGACGGCTACTGCCGCCGGTTCGGCCTCAACGACGAGCAGCGGCGGGCGGTCGCCAACCGCAACGTGCTCGAGCTGATCGCCGCCGGCGGCAACATCTACTACCTCGCGAAGTTCGCGGGGATCTTCGGCCTCGATGTCCAGGACGTCGGCGCGCAGCAGACCGGCATGACCAAGGACGCTTTCAAGGCCATGCTGCTGGAAGCGGGGAGGTGACCGTGGCCACGATCATCGGCAGTGTGATGTCGTCGCACGTTCCGTCCATCGGCAACGCGATCGCCAAGGGACGCCAGGACGACCCGTACTGGAAGCCGTTCTTCGACGGCTATCCACCGGTGCGCCAATGGCTCGCGAAGGCCAAGCCGGACGTCGCCGTCGTCTTCTACCAGGACCACGGGCTCAACTTCTTCCTCGACAAGATGCCGACCTTCGCGGTCGGGGCGGCGGCCGAGTACCGCAACGCCGACGAGGGCTGGGGCATCCCGACGGTCGCGCCGTTCCGCGGCCATCCGGACCTGTCGTGGCACCTGATCGAGTCGCTGGTCGCCGACGAGTTCGACATCACGATGTGCCAGGAGATGAAGGTCGACCACGCGCTGACGCTGCCGATGGCGCTTCTGTGGCCGGGCGGCGGCGACTGGCCGGTGCGGATCGTCCCGATCACGATGAATCACGTCCAGCACCCGCTGCCGTCGCCGAAGCGCAGCTACGCGCTCGGCGCCTCGGTCGGGCGCGCGATCGCGTCGTGGAAGGAGGACGTCCGGGTGCTGGTGATGGGCACCGGCGGCCTGTCGCACCAGCTGGACGGCAAGCGCGCCGGCTTCATCAACAAGCCGTTCGACCTGATGTGCCTGGACGCGCTGGTCGGCGAGCCGCAGAAGCTCACCCGCTACTCGGCGCTCGACATCGTCCGCGAGGCCGGCGCGCAGGGAACCGAGTTGATGGCCTGGATCGCGGCGCGCGCGGCGCTCCCCGGCCGCGTCACCAAGGTGCACTCGCACTACCACGTGCCGATCTCCAACACCGCGGGCGCGGTCCTCGCCTTGCAGAACGACGGCGCGCTCGCCCGTGCCGCGTAGTCTGCGCTCGGCGACGACTCGCAAGACGCCGGGAGCGGGAGATGTCTTCCGCGCCCGGCGCCGCCGCCGCGCTCCCGCATCGACCCGACGATCCTCTCCCGCATCGGTCGCCCCATGATCATCGACTGCCACGGCCACTACACGACCGCTCCCGCCGCCGTCGAGGCGTGGCGCAAGCGCCAGATCGCCGCGATCGGCGATTCCGCGAAGGCGCCGAAGCGCTCGGATCTCGTCGTCTCCGACGACGAGATCCGCGCCAGCCTCGAGAACGCGCAGCTCAGGATGCAGCGCGAGCGCGGCACCGACCTGACGATCTTCTCGCCGCGCGCGAGCGCGATGGCGCACCACATCGGCGACGATGCGGTCAGCCGCGAGTGGTCGGCGCTGTGCAACGACCTCGTGCATCGCGTCTGCCGGCTCTACCCGGACAATTTCGTCGGCGTCTGCCAGCTGCCGCAGTCGCCGGGCGTGCGTCCCGAGAACTGCGTCTCCGAGCTCGAGCGCTGCGTGCTCGAGCTCGGCTTCGTCGGCTGCAACCTGAATCCCGATCCGTCCGGCGGTCACTGGAAAGAGCCGCCGCTGACCGACCGGTGGTGGTACCCGCTCTACGAGAAGATGGTCGAGCTCGACGTGCCGGCGATGGTCCACGTCTCGGCCTCGTGCAATCCGTGCTTTCACGCGACCGGCGCGCATTACATCAACGCCGACACGACCGCGTTCATGCAGTTCCTGACCTCGGATTTGTTCCGCGACTTCCCGACGCTCAAGTTCATCATCCCCCACGGCGGCGGCGCGGTGCCCTACCATTGGGGACGCTACAAGGGCATCGCCCAGGACCTGAAGCGGCCGCCGCTGCGGGAGCTCGTGCTCGGCAACGTCTTCTTCGACACCTGCGTCTACCACTACCCGGGCATCGAGCTGCTGACGCGGGTGGTTCCGGTCGACAACATCCTGTTCGCCTCGGAGATGGTCGGTGCGGTGCGCGGGATCGACCCGGACACCGGTCATCACTACGACGACACGCGTCGCTACGTCGACCAGGTCCGCGCGCTCACGCCGGCCGACCGCGACAAGATCTTCGAAGGCAACGCGCGGCGCGTGTTCGGCCGACTCGGGCGACGCAGCGCCCGCGAAGTCAACGCCGCGGCTCGGCGCGGCTGATCCGGGCGCCGTCCCGCTGCCGACGATGGACCTGCTGCTGCTGCCGGGCCTGCTCTGCGACACCGCGGCGTGGTCGGCGGTCATGGCGCGCTTGCCGCGCGCGATCCGCGCGCGCGTTCCGGCCTACGGCGACGCGCGCCGGCTCGACGAGATGGCCGTACGCGTGCTCGCCGACGCGCCGCCGCGATTCTCGCTCGCCGGACATTCGATGGGCGGGCGTGTCGCGCTGGAGATCGTCCGGCTTGCGCCGGACCGCGTGAGACGGCTCGCGCTGCTCGATACCGGCCATCGCGCCCGCCCGGCCGGCGAGGCCGGCGAGAACGAGGCGCGTCATCGGATGGCGTTGGTCGGACTCGCGCGAGAACGAGGGATGCGGGCGATGGGCCGCGAGTGGGTCCGCGGCATGGTCCATCCGGCGCGCCTCGACGACGCCTCGTTGATGGACGCGATTCTCGACATGATCGAGCGCTCGACGCCCGAGCGCTACGCCGCCCAGACCGAGGCGCTGCTCGCCCGCCCCGACTGCGGCGACGTCCTGCGCCGCGTCGGCGTACCGACGCTTGTCGGCTGCGGTCGCGACGACCGCTGGTCGCCGCCGGACCGGCATCGCGAGATCGCCGCGCTGGTCGGCGGCGCGCGGCTCGCGCTGTTCGACGACTGCGGCCACATGGCGCCGATGGAGCGCCCCGACGCGGTCGCCACGGCGCTGACCGGATGGCTGTCGATCGCCTCGCCGCTCGATCGCGCGTCGAACCCGGGCGTCGCCGCCCACCGATGAACCCGCTGGCCTTTCCTGTCCGCAAGGAGTCCTCGATGAAAAGCCGCTCTGTTTCCTCCCGCCGTCGCGTCCTCACGGGTCTCGCCGGTGTCACGGCGTTGTCGGCGCTGCCCAGGGTCTCCTGGGCGGCCGATCCGGTGAAGGTCGGCCTGATCCTGCCGATGACCGGCCCGTTCGCCTCGACCGGCAAGCAGATCTCGGCGGCCTGCCGCTTCTACCTGGCGCAGAAGGGCGACACGGTCGCCGGGCGCAAGATCGAGCTGATCGTCAAGGACGATACCGGACTCGCGCCGGAGACGACCAAGCGGATCGCCCAGGAGATGGTCGTGCAGGACAAGGTGGACTTCCTGGCCGGCTTCGGATTGACGCCGCTGGCGCTGGCGACCGCGCCGGTCGCCACCGAGGCGAAGGTGCCGATGATCGTGATGGCGGCGGCGACGCAGATCATCCCGTCGCGCTCGCCGTTCATCGTCCGCAGCGGATTCACGCTGCCGCAGGTCACCGCGCCGGTGGCCGTCTGGGCGGCGAAGAACCGGATCAAGCGGGTGTTCACGATGGTCACCGACTACGGCCCGGGTCTCGACGCCGAGAAGACGTTCCACGCGAAGTTCAAGGAGGCCGGCGGCGAGATCGTCGAGGCGGTGCGCACGCCGTTGCGCAACCCCGACTACGCGCCGTTCCTCCAGCGGGCCAAAGACGCCAAGCCCGATGCGTTGTTCGTGTTCGTGCCCTCCGGCGAGGGTCTCGCGGTGATGAAACAGTTCGAGGAGCGCGGCCTGAAGCAGACGGGCATTCGAATGATCGGTACCGGCGACGTGGTCGACGACGACCTGCTCGAGAGCATGGGTGCGCCGGCCGCCGGCGTGATCACGTCGTTCCACTACTCGGCGGCGCACGACTCGGCGGAGAACCGCGCCTATGTCGAGGGCATGATGAAGGCGAACCCCGGCCTGCGACCGAATTTCCACTCGGTCGGCGGCTACGACGGCATGCACCTGATCGCCGAGTCGGTCAGGAAGACCAACGGGGCGGGCAGCGGCGAGCAACTCGTCGCCGCGATGAAGGGGATGAAGTGGATGAGTCCGCGCGGTCCGGTGACGATCGATCCGGAGGCGCGCGACGTCGTGCAGACGGTCTACCTACGCGAGGTCAAGCTCGTCAACGGCAAGCCGTGGTCGATCGAGTTCGACAAGGTCGAGAACGTCGGGCCGGGGGGGTGAGTGTCATACATCCCCCCGACGCGCGCGACGCGCGCCTCCCCCCGAGAAGGCGAGGCGACCTCGGGACGGCCCTTCGGTCGCCCGATCCCCCCGCAGCGCGCGACGCGCGCCTCCCCCGAGGGGGCGGGGCGACCTCGGGATGACCGTGGGGCGATAGGGTGATCGGCAACTTCGCCGGCGTGCTGTTCGACGGCATCGCCTACGGCAGCCTGCTCTTCGTCATCAGCATCGGCCTGTCGGTGACGATGGGCCTGATGAATTTCGTCAACCTCGCGCACGGCGCCTTCGCGATGGTCGGCGGCTACGCCTGCGTCGTGCTGATGACACGCGCCGGCGTGCCGTTCCTCGCGACACTGCCGATCGCCTTCGTCGTCGCGGCGGCGGCGGGCGTCGTGCTGGAGCGAACGCTCTACCAGCGCCTCTACAAGGCCCCGCACCTCGACCAGGTGATGTTCACGATCGGGCTCGTGTTCATGTCGGTCGCGGCCGCGACCTGGGCGTTCGGGCCGTCCCAGCAGCCGGTGCGGCTGCCCGACTTCCTCCGCGGGCAGGTCGAGGTGGCGGGCGTCGGACTGGGCGCCTACCGGCTCTTCCTCGTCGCGGTCGTCGCGGTCGTGACACTGGCGCTCCACCTGCTGCTCGTCAGGACGCGATTCGGCGCCGAAGTGCGCGCCTCGGTCGACAACGCGGTCGCCGCCGCCGGTCTCGGCATCAACGTCAACCGCGTCTTCGGCGTCACCTTCGCGCTGGGCTCCGGGCTCGCGGGGCTGGGCGGCGGACTGGGAATCGATGTGCTCGGCCTCGATCCGACCTTCCCGCTCAAGTACATGGTCTATTTCCTGCTCGTCGTCGCGATCGGTGGCGCCGGCACGATCCAGGGCGGGCTCGTCGCGGCGATGATCCTCGGCATCGGCGACGTCGCCGGCAAGTACTACGTCCCGCAGGCCGGCTCGTTCATCATCTACGTGATGATGGTCGCGCTGATGATCGCGTTCCCTTCGGGGCTCTATGGCAAGCGCGGCTGACCCCGGCGCGCACGCGACGAGGGGAAACCCGGCGTCGACCGCGCCGCGACTGCCCGGCGATCGCTGGCGTCTCGCCGAGGTCGTCTTCTGGCTCGCGACCGTCGCGGCGTTCTTCGTCTTCCCGAGCCATCGTGTCCTCGCGAGCCAGATCCTGATCACCGGTCTGTTCGCGGTGTCGCTCGACCTGATCCTGGGCTACGCCGGCATCGTCTCGCTGGGGCACGCGGCGTATTTCGGTATCGGCGCCTACGCCGCCGGCATCCTCGCGGTTCACGGCTGGGGCGAGCCGATCTCGGGTCTCGCGGTCGCCGGCGCCGCCGGCGCGATCCTGGGCGTCGCGACCAGCTTCCTCGTCGTGCGCGGCTCGGACCTCGCGCGGCTCATGGTGACGCTCGGCATCGGCCTGCTGCTCTACGAAGCGGCGAATCAGCTGCCGTCGATCACCGGCGGCGCCGACGGTCTTTCCGGGGTGACGATGGGTCGCGTCCTCGGCCTGTGGTCGTTCGACCTCGCCGGCACGACCGCCTACGCCTATTCGCTGGTCGTGCTGTTCGCGCTCTTCGCCCTCGCCCGCCGGATCGTCGCCTCGCCGTTCGGACTCGGGCTCGTCGGCATCCGCGAGAACGTCCGGCGGATGCCGGCGATCGGCGCGAGCGTTCCGGCGCGGCTTGTCGCGATCTACACCGTCAGCGCCGCGATGGCCGGTGTCGCCGGCGGGCTGCTCGCCCAGACGACCCAGTTCGTCGGACTCGACGTCTTCGGCTTCCCGCGCTCGGCCGACCTGATGATCATGCTCGTGCTGGGCGGTGCCGGACGTCTCTACGGCGGCCTGGTCGGCGCCGCGGTATTCATGATCGCGCACCACTGGCTCTCCGACCTGAACCCGGTCTACTGGCAGTTCTGGCTGGGCCTGCTGCTGGTCGTCGTCGTCCTCTACGCGCGCGGCGGGATCCTCGGGGCGATCGAGGCGGCGCGCGAGCGGCGCGCCGGGGCGTCGCGATGACCGCGGCGCTGCGCACCGAGTCGCTGTCGAAGCACTTCGGCGCGTTCCGCGCCGCGAGCGACGTGTCGCTCGCGCTGCCGCCGGGCGCCCGGCATGCGCTGATCGGCCCGAACGGCGCCGGCAAGACGACGCTGATCAACCTGCTGACCGGCGTGCTCGCGCCGACGTCCGGCGAGGTGTACCTGGGCGACGAGCGGATCACCGGACTCGCGCAGCACGAGCGCGTGCGCCGCGGCATGACGCGGACCTACCAGATCAACACGTTGTTCGGTGGGCTCTCGGTGCTCGAGTCGGTCGTGCTGGCCGTCTGCGAGCGCCGCGGCCGCGGCGGTGTCTGGCACCGGACGGTGGCGAGCCGGGCGGACGAGGCCGCCGAAGCGACCGGGCTCCTGGCGACGCTCGGGCTCGCCGACGACGCGAACACGCTGACCCGGAAGCTGCCCTACGGCCGCCAGCGGCTGGTCGAGATCGCCCTCGCGCTGGCGACCCGGCCGCGCATCCTGCTCCTCGACGAGCCGGCCGCCGGGATCCCGGCCGGCGAGAGCGCCGAGCTCTTCTCGGTGATCGCGGCGCTGCCCCGCGACGTCACGATCCTGTTTATCGAGCACGACATGGAACTCGTGTTCCGCTTCGCCGAGCGGATCACCGTCCTCGTCGGCGGCCGCGTCCTGACCGAAGGCGCGCCCGCGGAGATCGCCGCGAACCCGCGCGTGCGCGAGGTGTACCTGGGCGAGGCGCAGCATGGCTGAGCTCCTCGCGGTCGAGGGCCTTTGCGCCGGCTACGGCGAGAGCGTCGTCCTCGAGGACGTTTCGTTCGCGCTCGACGAGGGTGCGAGCCTGGCGCTCCTCGGCCGCAACGGCGTCGGCAAGACGACGCTGCTCGTCACGCTGATGGGCCTCACCCGCCTGCGGTCCGGCGCGTTGCGCTGGCGCGGCGGCGACCTCGCGGCGCTGCCGACGCATCGGCGCAGCCTCGCCGGCCTGGGCTGGGTGCCGCAGGAGCGGTCCATGTGGCCGTCGTTGAGCGTCGAAGAGCACCTGACGGTGGTCGCGCGTCCGGGGCCCTGGACGCTCGCGCGCGTCTACGAGCTGTTCCCGCGCCTCGCCGAACGACGCGCCAATCTCGGCAACCAGCTCTCCGGCGGCGAGCAGCAGATGCTCGCGATCGGCCGGGCGCTGATGACCAACCCGGCGCTCCTCTTGCTCGACGAACCGATGGAAGGCCTCGCGCCGATCATCGTCCAGGAGCTGATGAACGTGATCCGCGAACTGGTCGCCGGGGGCGGCATGGCGGTGATCGTCGTCGAGCAGCACGCCAAGCTCGCGCTGTCGCTGACGCGCGAGGCGATCGTGCTCGAACGGGGTCGCGTCGTCCATCGTTCGGCGAGCCAGGCGCTGGCCGCCGATCCGGACGCGCTCCACCGGATGGTCGCGGTCGCCTGACCGCGGGAGGGCGAAGTCGATGAAGGCGATCACGATCATCCAGGACGAGCACCGCGCGATCACCGCGGTGATCGAGGGCCTGCGCCATCTGCTGGCCGAGGTGGCGGCCGGGCACCTGGTCGTCGATCACCGGCTGCTCGCGGCGATGTTCGGCTACATCGAGGCCTTTCCCGAGCGGCTGCACCATCCGAAGGAGGACGAGCATCTGTTCGCCCGGCTGCGCGTGCGCCGTCCCGACGTCGCGCCGCTCCTCGACGGCCTCGCCCGCGAGCACGTCGTCGGACGCGAGCGCTTCGCGGACCTGAAGGCGCTGTGGCTGCGCTACCGCGACGATCCGGCGGTGCTGCCGGCGTTCGTCGAGGCGGTCGAGCGCTACGCCCACTTCCATTGGCGCCACATGCGCCGCGAGGAGGACGAGGTCCTGCCGCTCGCCGCGCGCTCGCTGGCGCCGGAAGACTGGGCGGCGATCGACGCGGCGTTCGCCTCCAACGACGACCCGGTCGTCGGCGTCCCGGCGCAGAAGGCCTTCCGCGAGCTCTACCGTCGGCTGGTCGCCGCGATCCCCTCGCCCTGGGGCGTGGGGCCCGAGGCGGCGCCGCCGCGCTGAGCCTCGGGTCGGCGCTCGGCGAGCACGCGGTCGGCGACCTCGCGCCAGTTCGCGTCCTTGCCGACCGCGGCGAAGGCCCCGCGCGCCTTGAGCGCGCCCATCCGCTCCTGGCGCTCGGCGGTCGCCGACGCCATCGAAGGATCGAGTCCGGCCTCGCGGACGGTCACCGCGACCTCGCGCATCTCCTCGGCGCGTCGTTTCCCGTGCAACGCGGTGCGGCTCACCATGTACGAGGCGACCGTCTCCCAGTCGAGCTGCGGGAACGTCTCGGCGAGCGACGCGAGCACCCGGTCCTCGACGCCGTAGGCGCGCGCCGACGAGAGGCTCTCGACCAACAGGGACTCGAGTCCCTTGATCATCACGCTGCGGCACATCTTGATCGCCGAGGCGACGCCGATCCGGTCGGCCTCGACTTCCATCGCGAAGCCGAGCGGGACGAGCAGCGACCGGAGCGCCTCGGCGTCGCGTCCGCCCAAGAGCATCGGAACGCGGATCCCGTAGGGCGGCACGCTCGTCATCACCGCGGACTCGACGTAGCGCCCGCCGGCGGCGTCGATGCGCTGCGACGAGCGCCGCTTGGTCCCCGGCGAGCAGGAGTTCAGGTCCAGGAACCAGGTGCCGGGACGGATCGTGCGCGCCGCCTCGTCGGCGACCGACCAGGCCTGCGACGCGGTGACCGCCGAGACGACGACGTCGGCTCGGGAGGTCAGTGCCGCCAGCGAGCCCGCCGCGTCGACGCCCGCGGCCGCGGCGTGCGCCTTCATCGCCGGACCGGCCGACGCGTCGGCGAACAGGATGTCCCAGGCGCCGACCCACGCGACGCCCCGCTCGACCAGCGCGGCGGCGAGGATCTTTCCGACTTCGCCGTAGCCGACGAGGCCGATGCTCAGACGCGACGGATCCGACATGCGGCTCCCTCCGGAGTCGATCGGCGCGACCGGGTTCCGGTCCCGCGCCGCAGGGTGATTCAGACGCCGCCCCAGACGTCGCGCGCGGTCTCGACGCACAAGCGGATCTTGGCCGCCTGCGTTTCGACCTGGATCTCGTTGCCGTGTACCGTCGACGAGAAGCCGCATTGCGGCGACAGGCACATCTGTTCGATCGGCGCGTAGCGCGCGGCGTCGTCGATGCGGCGCTTCAAGTCGTCCTTGCTCTCCATCCGGTCGAGCTTGGTGCTGACCAGACCCAGCACGACGATCTTGCCCTTGGGCACGTGAGCGAGCGGCGCGAAGTCCCCGGATCGCGCGTCGTCGTATTCGAGAAAATAGCCGTCGACCGCCAGCTCGTTGAACAGCACCTCGGCGACCGGTCCGTAGCCGCCCTCGGCGGCCCAGGCGCTCTTGAAGTTGCCCCGGCACAGGTGGACGCAGACCGTCATGCCCGCCGGCCGCCCGGCGATCGCAGCGTTGATGAGCCGCGCGTAGCGGCGCGGCAGTTCGTCCGGATCGTCGCCGCGGGCCTTCGCCCCCTCGCGCATCTTGCCGTCGCACAGGTAGGCGAGGTTGGTGTCGTCGAGCTGGACGTAGGTGCAGCCGGCGCGGCCGAGCGCGGCGAGCTCCTCGCGGTAGGCCTGCGCGACGTCGGCGTAGAACAGGTCGAGGTCCGGATAGGCTTCCTTCGAGATCGCCTGCCGGCCGCCGCGGAAATGCAGCATCGTCGGCGAGGGAATCGTGACCTTCGGCGTGCGCGTGGTGACCGAGCGGAGGAACTCGAAATCGGCCCGCTGGATGTCCTTGACGTGCCGGACCTTCGAGGTCACGTGCATCACCGGCGGCGCGAAGTCGACGGTGCCGGCGTTGCTGTGGAAGCTGACCGCGATGCCGCCCTTGGTCTCGACGCCCTGGAGCTGGGTCAGGAAATCGATGTGGAAGTAGGTGCGGCGGAACTCGCCGTCGGTGATCCCGCGCAGGCCGAGGTTCTCCTGGAAGCGGACGACGTCGCGGATCGCCGCGTCCTCGGCGGCGCGCAGCGTCGCGGCGTCGATCGCGCCGGTCTTGAACCGCTCGCGGGCCTCGATGAGCGCGCGCGGGCGCAGGAAGCTGCCGACGTGGTCGGCGCGGAACGGCGGCACGTTGCGCACGCCGAGGCGAGAGGCGGTGGCGTTCATGGTGGGAGTCTCGCGGGAAGCGGGCGCGGGGATCCTCGTGCCCGAAGCGCGCATTCTAGCCGGCGCCGGCGCGAAGACGCGACGGCGCCAGGCCCCCGATCCGACGTCAGGTGCGAAGGAGGCCGCGCCCGGCGAGATTCGCCATCAGCGCGCCGGCGCCCATCGTCCAGGGCGCGACCCGGTCGCTCGCCTCGACGCGGTTGACCAATGCACCGAAGCGGGGCGCCGACACGGTGACGACGTCGCCCAGGACATGGGTGAAGCCCTGACCCGGCCCGTGGCGGTCGGCCACCGGCGCGAACATCGTGCCGAGGAACAGCATGAACCCGTCCGGATACCGGTGGTTCGGGCCGATCGCCTGGGCCACCAGATCCTCCGGGTCGCGGCTGATCTTGGCGACCGAGCTCGATGCGTCGAGCACGAACCCGTCCGGCCCGTCGACGCGCAGCGCGATGTGGGTGCCGCGCACGTCGTCCATTCCGAACGCGCGGTCGAAGAGCCGCACGAACGGCCCGATCGCGCACGAGCCGTTGTTGTCCTTCGCCTTGCCGAGCAGGAGGGCGCTGCGTCCCTCGAAGTCGCGCAGGTTGACGTCGTTGCCGAGCGCGGCGCCGCGGACGCGGCCGTCGGCGCCGACCGCGAGCACGACCTCGGGCTCCGGATTGTTCCAGGCGGACTCGGGGTGGATGCCGACGTCCGCGCCGGTGCCCACGGCCGACATCGGCTGCGACTTGGTGAAGATCTCGGCGTCCGGACCGATGCCGACCTCGAGATACTGCGACCACGCGTTCTGCGCGATCAGCGTGTCCTTGAGTCGCGCCGCCTCCGGCGAACCGGGCCGCACCGCCGAAAGGTTCTCGCCGATGACCGCGACGATCGCGCGGCGCACCCGCTCGGCCTTCGCCGGGTCGCCGCGCGCCTGTTCCTCGATGACACGCTCGAGCATGCTGGCGACGAAGGTCACGCCGGCCGCCTTGATCGCCTGCAGATCGCAGGGGGCGACGAGCCACGGCCGCGTCGGATCGCGCCGCGACTCGTCGCTGTTGGCGAGGATCCGGTCGACCGGACCGATCACCGGCAGGTCGCGCGCCGCGGCGAGCGCCGCGACCGGGTCGGCGAGGTTCAGGAGCTGGCTCGTCGTCGGCGCGACGCGGGACGCGTCGACGAGCGCGCCGTCGCGCAGGAGCACCGGCGACGGTCCGTCGGCGGACGGCAGCCAGACACGGCCGATCAGCGTGGCGGCGTCGGCGTCGACCGGCAGGGCGACGGCGGGAGCGAGTGCGGCGAGCATGACGGGGCCCCGGACAAACCCCGATGATACCGGCGTCACCGCCCGCCGTTCCGGTCGGCGGCGGAGCTCAGGCCGGCGCCGGCTCGGTCGCGCGCGGCTTGACCTCGATCGCAGTGGAAGGGCAGACGCGCACGCAGGCGCCGCAACCGGTACAGGCGGCGGCGTCGACGCGCGGCTCCGGCACCGCGCCCGCACGGGGGCGGAACCGGATCGCATGCGCCTCGCAGGCGTCGCCGCAGCTCTGGCAGACGACCGCGAGCCGCGCGAGGCAGGTCGGGCCGATCCGCGCGACGAGGTTCCACGCCGGCGCGCCGGCAGCGCGGGCCGCGGAATCGAACGCGTCCTGGCGGCAGGCGTCGACGCAGGCACCGCAGAACGTGCACTCGGCGTCGTCGAAGTCGACCTGCACGATCCCGTCTCGCATCGCCAGCACGTGCGTCGGGCAGGCCGCCAGGCAATCGCCGCAACGCGTGCAGGCGCGGTCGAAGGCGTCCAGACCGCGGGCCCACGGTGGCAGCAAGGGGGGCGCGAGCGGCGCGCTCCCCGCGAGGAAGCGGCGGCGGCCGCTCTCGTCGGCGCCTCTCGATCCGCTGTTGCGCCCGTGATGGGTCCTCATGGCCTCGCGCTCCTGGCCGGGATGCCGCGCGTTGGCGGCGCGACCGCGCCCGGCGTTCGCCGGCGAACGACGCAGCGATTGTCCGGGCCCCTCGCGCGGCGATGCCTTGATCTTACGCAATTCGCCGCTCCCGCGGGCGCGCGATGGCGACGAATGTTGATCGCTGCACCGCGACATCGTCCCGGCGTCCGGTCCCGCCCGAATGGCCGGCGGTTGCGCGTGGCGGGCCGGCCCTGAGCCGTCGCGTCGTATCCTTGGCCGATGATCCGCCAGCCGGAACCGTCGTCGGGCGACACCCGGACCTCCATTCGATGGCTCGTCGGCGCGCTGGTCGCGGCCCTGATGCTCGCGCACGCCGCGCCGTTCTTCGTGACCTTCATCGAGGCGGACTTCGCGCGCGACCTCGACGCCGCGCTCGCGATCGCGCAGGCGCATCGCTTGCCGACCGAAGGGCCGATCATCGCCGCGACCGTCCACCTGGGGCCGGCGTGGTACTACGCGCTCGCGATCGCGATCGCCGTCGGCGGCTCGTTGACCGCGGCGGTCGCGTCGGTCGCGCTGGTCTCGGCGCTGCAATTTCCGCTGGCGGCGCGCCTGGGGTCGCAGGCGTTCGACCGGCGCGTCGGACTCGCCTGGGCGGTGCTGCTCGCGCTGCCCGGCGTCGGCAGTCTGCCGTCGCTGTGGATCGCCCACCCGAGCGTGACCGCGACACTGGTCGTCGCCACGCTGCTGGCGTCGTGGCGGGCGCACGCCGGCGGGTCCGGCGCCTGGCTGGCGCTCGCCGGCCTTGGCTACGGCCTCGCGATCCACGCGCATCCGACCGCGCTGCCGCTGGGACTCGCGGTCGCGGTCGTGGCGATCGAGCGCATCCGGGCGGACCGCCGGCGCGGGACGATCGCCGCGGCGGCGGCGCTCCTGCTCGCCGCGGCCCCGTTCGCGCCGCTGCTCGCCGACCCGCCCCGCCACGTCGCGGCGTTCGCCGCGATCGGCGCTTCGGTCTCCGCCGACGCGTCGTCGTTCGGCGTCGACGCCTGGGGCGCGGTGCTCGTCAACGCGTTGTGGCGCGTGCCCGGACTCGTCGTCGGTACCTGGCTCGGGTCCGACGGCCACGCGCCGGCGATCTGGCGTGTTTCGCTGGCGGCGATCTACACGGCGGCGGCGGCCGGGGTCGTCGCGGTCGCGCTGCGCGGTCCGGCGCGAAGGCGCCGGGCGATCGGATCGGCGGTGGTCGCGTTCGTCGCCTGGCTCGCCTTCGTCACCGCGGTCCGCGGGGAGACGCGCTTCTACATGCTCTACGCGGCGATGCCGGTCGCCGCGCTGGCGCTGACGCTGGGTCTGGACGGACTGGCGACGCACGCCGGTCGGGCCGGGCGCGTCGCGGCCGCTTCGGTCCTGACGATCGCGTTCGCCTGGTCGGTCGCGCTCGGCGTCGCGCGCGTCGCTCGCGCGCTGGCCGACGACGTACGCTTGCCGCCGATCCTCGGCGCCCACGTCGACCTGCAACGGTCGGTCGAGCACCCGCCGTCCCGGCTGCGCCTGCTGTCGGTGCGCGACCTGGACGCGATCGGCAAGCGATTGTGCGTCGACGGGGTCACGCACCTGTACGGCGATCTCGCGCAGGTCGTCGACAGCCAGTTCAACGTCGCCGCCCGGATGCGCTGCGGCGAGGCGAGCCGCGTGGTCATCGGCGGGACGCCCGGTCCGGGCGACCGCGCGATGTTCCTGCTGCCTCGCGAGATGCTCGAGCCGCGCGCGGCATTGCGGGAATTCGGCGGCTTCGGGCTCGGACGGGTCGCGTCGATCCAGGTCCCCGGCGCGCCGATCGGGCTCTCCCGGGGCGACGTCTATCCGGCGCGGGTCCTGTGCGGACCGCCGGCCACGCACGAACTCGCCTTCGCGACCGCGAACGCCGGCACGCTGGTCGTCGCGAACGGATTGCCGATCACCTGTCCGATGCGCGTGGTCTCGCTGTCACGGGACGGTGGCGCCGTGCCCTGGCAGGCGTCCGGGGATTCGACCTGGACCCGTGCGCCGCACGCCTCGTCGCGCTGGTCGCTCGTCGTCGAGACCGCCGCGCCGCACGCGGTCCAGGTCTTCACCGTGGCCGCGCCGCGGGACGGCGCGCCCGGTGCCGCGCGCTGACCCGGTCGTGCCGCCGCGACCGTGCCGGCCCCGTTGTCGTCCGGGTCGGTCCACTTTCCAGTCCCGGGGCCTTCGTGCAAGAATCGCGGCAACTCATCGATTCGAGGCATCAAGCGATGCTGGATCGCGACGGCTATCGCCCGAACGTCGCCATCGTCATCGCCAACGGCAGGAACCAGGTCTTCTGGGGCAAGCGGATCCGAGAGCATTCGTGGCAGTTCCCGCAAGGGGGCATCAACGCCGGGGAAACGCCCGAGGCGGCGATGTTCCGGGAGTTGCGCGAGGAGGTCGGACTCGAGCCCCGGCATGTCCGTGTTCTGGGCCGGACGCGTGACTGGCTGCGCTACGAAGTCCCGCAGCGCTGGATCAAGCGCGAATGGCGCGGCAGCTACCGCGGCCAGAAGCAGATCTGGTACCTGCTGCGCCTGACCGGCCGCGACTCCGACGTGTCGCTGCGCGCCACCGATCATCCGGAGTTCGACGCGTGGCGTTGGCACGACTACTGGGTGCCGCTCGACGCGGTCATCGACTTCAAGCGCGAGGTGTACCGGCGCGCTCTGGTCGAACTCGAACGCTACCTCGCGCGCCCGCAGACACGCCGCGAGCGCCTCTACGGCGTCCCGCACCCGGCGATGCCGGCCGACTACGCCGAACCGGTCGACGGCGCCGACTGACCGTCGTCGGCGCCGGCATCGTCGTCATCGTCGTCACCGGGGCCGTCGACCGGCGAGTGCGCCTGGCGGGTCACGAAGACGGTGCCGCTGAACGTCGCGACCATCCGGCCGTCGCCGCGCGTCAGGTCGACCCGCCAGGTCGCGACGCGCCGGCCGCGGGCGACCGGGTAGGCGCGCGCGGTCAGCCGGTCGCCTTCGCGCAGGCCGACGTGGAAGGCCATGTGGGTGTCGATGCCGACGGCGACGAAACCGGCGAGGTTCGCGGCCAGACCGAACGCGGTGTCGGCGATCGTGAACATCAGTCCGCCGTGGCAGCCGCCGTTGAAGTTGACGTGCTCGGGGCGGATCGTCACCGCCAGCGTCGCGTGACCCTCGGTACGTCCCGCCTCGACGAGCTCGAGCCCGCAGTGGTTGACGAAGCCGTCGCGCTCGACGAACCGGCGGGCGAGCGCGAGCGCGCCCGGGTCGACGTCGCCTTCGCCGCGCAACCGTCGGCCGCGTCCGGCGGCTTCGGCATGTCGGGCGCAGGCGTCGACCAGCGCGGCCACGCCCTCGTCGCGCGGCGCCACCGTCGTGAGCACCGGCACCGTCCACCCCGGCGCGGTCCGCCTGAGTCGCAGCATGTCGGACAGCTGGCGCGCGGTATCGCCCGCCTGCGGCGAATCGCCCTTGCTGACCACCAGCACGTCGGCGATCTCGAGGATGCCGGCCTTGATCGCCTGCACGTCGTCGCCCAGGCCGGGCGGGCAGACGACCACCGAGGTGTCGGCGATCGCCGCGATGTCGACCTCCGACTGGCCGGCGCCGACCGTTTCGACGATCACCGTGTCGAATCCGGCGGCGTCGACGACGTCGACCATCCGCGACGTCGCCTTGGCGACGCCGCCGGGGTGTCCTCGCGAGGCGATCGAGCGGACGAAGACGTTGGCCGCCGCCGCGGACTCGCCCATGCGCACGCGGTCGCCCAGCACCGATCCGCCGCTCAACGGCGACGACGGATCGACGGCGACCACGGCCACCCGGCAGCCGCGCGCCGACAGCTCTCGCAGCATCGCGCTGATCAGCGTCGACTTGCCGGCACCCGGCGCGCCGGTGATGCCGACGACGTGCGCTCGGCCGCGCGCGGACGCCAGGTCGGCGAGCAGCCGATCGGCGCCGGGCAGGTCGTTCTCGACCGCGGTCATCGCCCGGGCGACCGCCATCCGGTCGCCGGCGCGGACCGCGGCCACGCGCGCCGCGTGCGCCGCGTCGATCGAATCGCGCTTCATCGGGGATCCCGCCGCGCCCGCCGTCAGATCCCCGGGCGCGGCTGACCGAAGCCCAGCTCGCGGCGCAGCGTCGCGCAGATCTCGCCGTGGGTCGCGCCGGCCTCGGCGGCCGCGACGACCTCGCCGAACACGTTGGCGGTTCCGGTCGCCGCGCGCGCGAGCGCGTCCAGCGCCCGCGCGACGCCGGCCTGCGATCGGTCGCGCTTCCAGGCGTCGAAGCGCTCGCGATGGGCCTGCATCAGCGCCGGATCGGGGACCGGCAGCGTCGGCCGGGCGGACGCGTCCTCGTCGACCGTGTAGGCGTTGACGCCGACCACCGTCTGCTCGCCGGAATCGATCCGCGCCTGGAAGCGGCGCGCCGACTCGCCGATCCGGCGCTGGACGAAGCCCGATTCGACGGCGCCGTACATGCCGCCCTCCGCCTCGACTTCGGCGAGGATCGCCGTGATCCGCTCCTCCATCGCACCGGTCAGCGACTCGACGTAGAACGAGCCGCCCAACGGATCGATGACGTCGGTCAGGTGCGCCTCCTCGCGCAGGATGTTCTGCGTCGCCACGGCGACGCGCGCGCCGGCCTGCGTCGGGCACGACAGCGCCTCGTCCCACGCGTCGGTGTGCAGCGACTGCAGTCCGCCGAAGATGCCGGCCATCGCCTGCACGGCGACCCGCGCGATGTTGTTGAGCGGCTGCTGGCGCGTCAGGTCGACGCCGGAGGTCTGCGCGTGGAACTTGAAGCGCGGTGAGCGCGGGTCCTTCGCGCCGTACCGCTCGCGCACGATCCGCGCCCAGATCCGGCGGCCGGCGCGGAACTTCGCCACCTCTTCGAAGAAGGAGATCGACACGTCGAAGAAGAACGTGAAGCGCGGCAGCACGTCGTCGGGCGCGAGCCCCGCGGCGATGCAGTCGTCGGCGTACTGGATCGCCGAGGCGAGCGTGAACGCCATCGCCTCGGCCGGCGTCGCGCCGGCCTGCTGCATGTGCTGCCCGACCACCGAGAGCGGGTTCCAGCGCGGCGCGTGCTTCTGGCACCAGCCGATGTGGTCGACCAGCACGCGGCGCGCGCCGGGCAGCGCCAGCCGGAAGAACATGTGGTTGGCGACGTAGTGCGACAGGTAGTCGCTCTGGTTCGACGTGCCGGTGATCGTCTTCCAGTCGACGCCGCGGCGGCGGGCGGCGGCGAGCATGAACGCGAGCAGCGTGAACGGCGACGGGTCGTTCATCGCGCAGGACGTCCTGGCGAGGTCGACGCCGGCGAGGCAGGCGTCCATGTGGTCGGCCGAATTGACGACGACGCCGCAGGTCCCGAGGAGCTCCGGGTAGACCTCGTCCATGTCGTAGCCGCGGAACACCGAGTTGCAGGGGATCAGCGAGACCGCGGTCGCGCCGTGGGCGATGATGTCGAGCAGCCGCTCGTTGTACGACTCGGGCGTTCCCAGGCCGATCAGCTGCCGCTGCGTCCAGGTGCGGCCGCGGTGCATCGTCGCGTAGATGCCGCGCGTGTAGGGCGCTGTGCCGGGGAAGCCGAGGTCCGCGGCGTATCGCGAAGGGTCGACGTCGAGCGGCGTGTAGAGGGGCTTGATCGCAACCCCGGACCGGTTGGCGACCTGCCGGTCTTCCGGCAGCTGCGCCTGATACTCGGCGCGCCAGCGGAGCAGGGCGTCGTCGAGCGAGGCGGGCTCCACGTGGGGGATCGGCTTGTTCATGGCGGCTCCGTGTCAGGCGGGGAAGCGGGCGGCGCGCACGCGCGCGGCGGCGTCGCCGACCCAGGCGGCGATCTCTTCGAGCGACGAGCCGGGATGGAAGACGCGCGCGACGCCGGCGTCGAGCAGCGTCCGTTCGTCGGCGTCGGGCACGATGCCGCCGACGATGACGACGACGTCGTCGAGGCCCGCCTCGCGCAGCGCCGTCATCAGCCGCGGGACGATCAGGTGGTCGGTCGCGAGCGACGAGACGCCGATGACGTCGACGTCCTCCTCCTGCGCGAGCTTGACCACGGTCGCGATCTCCTGCCAGGGCGGCGTATAGACGACCTCCATGCCGGCGTCGCGCAGGTGCGCGGCGACCAGCCGGCTGCCGCGGTCGTGGCCGTCGAGGCCGATCTTGGTGACGAGCACCTTGGGGCGGAACGACATCGGGTCCTCCGGAAGACGTCCTGGGTCGGGCGGGGCGTGCGCGGACCGGTCCGGCTAGGCACCGGCCGCGTCGCGCAGCAGGCGGACGAACCGGCGCGCCAGCGCGCGCGGCGAGTCCCGCCCGGGCCGGTACCAGGTCTGCGACCAGTTGAGCGCGCCCAGCAGCATCAGCTTGAGCGCCCGGCGGTCGGCGCGTCCGTCGAGCGGCAGCGCCGCGATCGCGCGCGAGAACACCTTCTCGTAGGCGTCGCGCAGACCGATGAGCTCGTCGGCGACCTCGGGGGCGTCGTCGGGGCGTACGCGGATCACGACCTGCGCGTAATCGCTGGTCTCGAGCAGCGCCGCGAGGTGCGCTGCGCAGACCTGCTCGAGTTGCTGCCACGGATCGGCCGAGGCGTCGAACGCCGCCTCGACCGCGGCGCTGATCCGGCCCACGCCCTCGGCGTAGACGGCGACCAGCAGCTCCTCCTTCGAGGCGAAATGGTAATAGAGCGATCCGGCGAGCATGCCGGCGCCCGCCGCGATGTCGCGCATCGACGTGAACGCGTATCCCTTCTCGCGGAACAGCCGTGCCGCGGCGCCCAGGACCTCGGCGCCACGGTTGTCGGACCGTGCGGCGGGGCGCGGGCGGCGCGCGGGCGCCCCGACCGCGGCCGCCGACCCGGGAGTGGCGCGTCGCGCGCTGGGCGCCGACGAGACGGTGGATGGGGACGGGGACGGGCGCATCGCGGGGCGTGCAAAACAAACAGTTGTTAGGTATGATCGGCGGGCGCGGCGGGTCTGTCAAGCGGACCGCGCCGCCGTCGCGGCGCCGGCGGTGGTAGATTGGCCGCCCGGTCGTCCGCGTGTCGCGAGCCGCGGACGGCGAACGTATCCACCGGAGGAGTCCATGAAAGCGTTGCGCATCGTCCTCGCCGCGTTCGTCGCGGTCGCCGTCGTTCCGACCGCGGCCGCGCAGGCGTTTCCCACCAAGCCGATCCGCCTGATCGTTCCGTTCCCGCCGGGGGGCGGCACCGACTTCGTGTCCCGCCACGTCGCCACCAAGCTCGCCGAGACGACCGGCTGGACCGTCGTCGTCGAGAACAAGGCCGGCGCCGGCGGCACGATCGGGCTGATCGAGGCCGCTCGTGGCGCGCCCGACGGACACGACATCGTGATGGGCCAGGCCGACAACATGGTCATCGCGCCGGCGCTGCAGAAGAACCTGACGATCAATCCGGTCCGCGACCTGACGCCGGTGATCCAGGTCGCGTCCTCGCCGTTCCTGTTCATGGCGGACGCGAATTCGAAGTACCGGACGATGACCGACGTCATCGCCGAGGCGAAGGCCTCGCCGGGGAAGCTGACCTACGGCACCGCGGGCAACGGCACGTTCACCCACCTGTTGATGGAGCTCCTGCAGGTCACCGGCGGCTTCAAGATGGTCCAGGTGCCGTACAAGGGCGCGACGCCGGCGATCACCGATCTGCTTGGCGGCCACATCCCGATGGCGGCGCTGTCGATCGGCTCGGGGATGCCCGGCATCCAGGGCGGCAAGCTCAAAGGCCTCGCCGTGACCTCGTTGCAGCGCAGCCCGGCGCTGCCGGACGTGCCGACGCTGCACGAGCAGGGATTCAAGGACTTCGAGGCGATCGGATGGCTCGGCATCTTCGTTCCCAACGGAACCCCGCCTGCGGTGATCGCCAAGCTCAACGCCGAGATCGGCCGGACGATGCAGAACGCCGACCTGAAGAAGACGCTGCTCGCCCAGGGGATCGAGACGCGCGCCTCGACGCCGCAGGAGCTCGCCGCGCGCCTCAAGGACGACACGACCAAGTGGCACAAGATCGTCGAGACCGCCGGGATCAAGGGGGACTAGCCGGCGTCGCGACGACCTCCCCGCGTTCCCGGCCCGAGACCATGCAGCTCGAAGGCATCCGCGTCGTCGACCTGTCGCGCATCATCTCGGGCCCGTTCTGCTCGATGTTCCTCGCCGACATGGGCGCCGAGGTGATCAAGGTCGAGGACGTCGCCGGCGGCGATCCGATCCGCCATCAGGGCGAGATCGTCGGTGGCATGGGCCATTACTTCGCGTCGTACAACCGCAACAAGAAGTCGATCACGCTGAACCTCCGCCATCCCGACGGCATGGCGGTGCTGCGCCGGCTCGTCGCGACCGCGGACGTCGTTCTCAACAACTACCGGCCCGGCGTGATGCGGAGCATGGGCCTCGACCGCGACGAGCTCGAGCGCCTGAAGCCCGGCATCGTGTCCTGCCACATCACCGGCTTCGGGCTCGATGGACCGTACCGCGACCGCCCGGCGTTCGACTTCATCGCCCAGGCGATGAGCGGGTTCATGAGCGTCAACGGCGCCGAGGGCGATCCGCCGATGCGCGCCGCGCCACCGATCACCGATCTGGTCGCCGGCGCCTACGCGGCGATGGGCGTGTGCGCGGCGCTGGTGCGCCGCGCGCGCACCGGACGCGGCGAGGAGGTGTCGACCAGCCTCACCGACGGCATGGTCAGCATGCTCTCGTTCCTCGCCACCAACTACTTCGCGACCGGGAAGCTGCCGCTGCGCACCGGCAACGACCATGCGCTGGTCGCGCCCTACGGACTGTTCGAGGCTTCCGACGGCGAGGTGGCGATCGCCCCGTCCAACGACCAGGTCTACGACAAGCTCCTCGACGCGCTCGACCTCTCGGCGCTGCGTCACCATCCGGATTTCGCGACCAACCGCGACCGGTTCGCGCGTCGGGAGGCGATCAACGAGAGAATCAACGCCAAGACGCGCGAGCGACCGATCGCCCACTGGCTCGCCGTGTTGAACGACGCCGGCGTCCCCTGCGGGCGAGTGCTCGACATCCGCGAGGTGTTCGACGATCCGCAGATCCGCCACCAGCGGATGCGCCTGACGATCGACCACCCGAAGCACGGGCCGATCGACGTCGTCGGCTTCCCGATCAAGTTCAGCGACGAGCCCTGCCGGATCCACCGGCCGCCACCGGACCTCGGCCAGGACGCCGACGCGCTGCTCGCCGAGCTCGGATACACGGCCGAGGCGGTCGACGCGCTGCGGCGCGAACGGGTCGTATGAGCGGCCTGCTCGAGCCGAGAACGACCGGAGCGGGATCGGGCGGGAAGGCGGTGCGTCCGGCGGTCCGGGTGACCGAGGTCGGAACGCGCGATGGCTTCCAGGCCGAGCCGGTGTTCATCCCGACCGCGGTCAAGGCCGGGATCCTCGACGCGCTGATCGGCGCCGGCGTGCGCGCCTTCGAGGCGACCTCGTTCGTGAGCCCGAAGGCGGTCCCGCAGCTCGCCGACGCCGACCAGCTGCTGACGCTGATCGCGCGGCGCCGCGAAGCGAGGATCGCGGCGCTGGTGCCCAACGCCCGCGGCGCCGAGCGGGCGCTGGCCGCCGGCGTCGACGAGATGGTCTGCTTCGTCTCGGCGAGCGAGACGCACAACGGGCGCAACCTGAACGCGCCGATCGAGCGCTCGCTCGCCCAGGTCGCCGAGGTCGCGGCGCTCGCCGCCGGGCATCGGGTGGCGGTCCGCGGCGCGGTCGCCTGCGCGTTCGGCTGTCCGTTCGAGGGCGAGGTGCCGGTCGAGTCGGTGCTGCGCGTCGTCGACGCCTACGCGCGCACCGGCATCGACCGGTTCACGCTGGGCGACACGACCGGCATGGCGACGCCGCCGGTCGTCGAGGGCGCGGTGCGCGCGATCCGCGACCGTTTCCCCGACGTCCGGATCGCGCTCCATTTCCACAACACCCGCGGCGTCGGACTCGCGAACGCGATGACCGGCCTCGCGCTGGGCGTGCGCGAATACGAGTCGTCGATCGGCGGATTGGGCGGCTGCCCGTTCGCGCCGGGGGCGAGCGGCAACGTCTGCACCGAGGACCTGGTCTACCTGCTCGAGGAATCGGGCTACGACACCGGGATCGATCTCGAGGCGCTGATCGGGGTCGCGAAGCGCGTCGAGGCGGTTGTCGGCCGTCCGCTGCCCGGTCAGCTGATGAAGGCCGGTCCGCGCCTGCGGCGCTACGACGCCGACAGCGTGCGGCGCGCGACCGGCTGACGCCGCGCGATCCGGGGACGCACCCGCCGGCACGCCGGCGGACGACGAAGGAGGACGATCGATGAACGCCGTTTCCCATTTCGCCGAACTAAAGCAGCTCGGTCGCCCGTCCGACGCGCTGCCCGCGACTCTCGTCGACTCGCTGCGCGCGCGCTTCGGCGAGCGTCTGACGCTGTCGCTGCCGATCCGCGAGCACCACGGCACCGACATCTCGTCGTACCCGGTCACGCCACCCGACGCGGTCGTCTTCGCCCTGTCGACCGACGACGTCGTCGCCGCGGTGCGCGCCTGCGCCGCGCACCGGGTGCCGGTGATCGCGTTCGGCACCGGCACGTCGGTCGAGGGGCACGTGCTCGCGGTACGCGGCGGCGTCTGCGTCGACCTGTCGCGGATGAACCGCGTGCTGGAAGTGAACGCGGCCGACCAGGACGCCCGCGTCGAGGCCGGCGTCACCCGCAAGGCGCTCAACGCCCATGTCCGCGACACCGGACTGTTCTTCCCGATCGACCCGGGCGCCGACGCGTCGCTGGGCGGCATGGCCTCGACGCGGGCGTCGGGCACCAACGCGGTCCGCTACGGCACGATGCGCGAGAACGTGCTCGGCGCGACCGTCGTGCTCGCCGACGGCCGCGTGATCCGCGTCGGCGGACGGGCGCGCAAGTCGGCGGCCGGCTACGATCTGGCGAGGCTCTTCGTCGGCGCCGAGGGCACGCTCGGGATCATCACCGAACTGACCGTCCGGCTCCATCCGATCCCCGAGGCGATGTCGGCGGCGATGTGCGCGTTCCCGACCGTGCGCGCCGCGGTCGATTCGGTCATCGAGGCGATCCAGCATGCGATCCCGATCGCGCGCGTCGAGCTCCTCGACGCGCTGACGGTCGGTGCGGTGAACCGCTACAGCAAGCTCGCGCTCGCCGAGTCGCCGACGCTCTGGTACGAATTCCACGGCACCGGGCGCGGCGTCGAGGAACAGGCGACGCGGATGCAGGCGATCGCGCGCGAACACGGCGGCGTCGAGTTCGTCTGGGCGACCCGGCCCGAGGAGCGCTCGCGGCTGTGGCAGGCGCGCCACGACGCCTATTTCGCCTGCCTGCAGTTGAAACCCGGCAGCAGGATGATCGCCACCGACGTCTGCGTGCCGATCTCGCGCCTCGCCGACTGCATCGGCGAGACCCAGGTCGACATCGCCGCGTCGAGCCTGCCGATCCCGCTGTTCGGCCACGTCGGCGACGGCAACTTCCATCTGATGATCCTGGTCGACCCGGATCGCGACGACGAGATCGAGGAGGCGTGGGCCCTCAACGCGCGGCTGGTGCGCCGGGCGATCGCGATGGGCGGCACGTCGACCGGCGAGCACGGGATCGGGCTGGGCAAACGCGAGTTCCTCGTCGAGGAGTTCGGGGAGGCGGTCGACGTCATGCGCTCGGTGAAGCGGGCGCTCGATCCGCTGAACATCCTCAATCCCGGCAAGATCCTGGAATAGGGAGGCGCGATGGCGCTCCTCGAGGTCCGACTCGACGACAAGTACACGCTGGCGCGAGGCCGCGTCTACCTGACCGGCATCCAGGCGCTCGCCCGGCTGATGGTCGTGCAGCGCCTGCGCGACGCGGCCGACGGCTTCGACACCGCCGGATTCGTCTCCGGATTCCAGGGCTCGCCGCTCAACAACGTCGACAAGACGATGTCGGAGGCGCGCGAGGTGCTGGAGCGCCACGCGATCCGTTTCCAGCCGGGCCAGAACGAAGAGTTGGCGATGACCGCGGTCTGGGGCTCGCAGCAGGTGTCGCTCGACCCGGGACGCCGTCACGACGGCGTGTTCGCGCTGTGGTACGGCAAGTGGGCCGGTCTCGCCCGGTCCGGAGACGCGCTGCTGCACGGCAACCACGCCGGCGCCTCGCCGAAGGGTGGCGTGCTGCTCGTCTGCGGCGACGACCACATGGCGCGCTCGTCGACGGTCGCGACGCAGAGCGAATCGATGCTGATGGGGCCTTTCGTGCCGGTGCTCGCCCCGACCGGCGTCCAGGAATACCTGGACCTGGGTCTGCACGGCTTCGCGATGTCGCGCTACTCCGGCTCCTGGATCGCCTTCAAGGCGCTCGACGATACGATCGAGTGCTCGGCGTCGGTCGACGTCGACCCCGCCCGCGTCGACATCCGGCTCCCCGAGGATTTCCGGATGCCGG
>JAXMFN010000015.1:0-130008 GCA_046347725.1 Burkholderiales bacterium | reverse complement strand
GTCGAGCTCGCGATCGACCTGCGCGAAGGCGGCTACGGGGTCTGGCAGGCGTGATCGACATCCATGAGGTCAGCCTCCATGCGGTCGGAGCCGCGATCATGAACATCGCGCTACTTGAGATTCTGCGTGATCGCAGCCGACGTGCCGGAGAGCTTCTTGAGGAGGTTCGACAGCGTCGACATCATCTTCGACATCCGGTCCATCGCCATCTGCAGGCGCAGCGATTCCATCTCGCTCATCTCGTTCATCGCGTCGAGGTCGTTTCGCGCCGCGTCGAGCTGGCGGTCGAAGTCGGCCTTGGACGGCGGCCTCGGCGTGATCGCGACCTGCGGTGCGGCGATCGACGACTTCGGCGCGGTCGTCGCCGAGGCGCTGGGCGTCTTGCTGCGCGCGGTGTTGGTCGCCGGCGTCGCCGGGGCGCTGGATAGCCGCTGTCGCAGCGCCGCCTTGGCCTGGTTGATCGCCTTGACCCGGTCGGCGATCGCCTTGAGGTCCTCCTGCGAGGACTTGGTCGACTCCATCAACACCAGGAACGCGACGGCGGTGACGTCGCCGGTGCCAAGCCCGTTGGCGTTGAGGTAGCCGGCCGCGGCGCTGGTCGCGGTCTCCTGCGAGGCGGAGCCGGTGGCGACTTCGCGCGCCGCCTCCTGGCGGATCCAGCCGCGGGTCTGCGGCCCGACCTTGGTGAGGAGGCGCGCCTCGGTTTCCGCGGCGCCGGCCGGGAGCGATGGCGCCGACTGCGCGTGCGCCGGCGGCGGGAGGGTCGCGAGCGCGAGTTGCAGCAACGTGGCGAGCGCGAGCGTCGGTCCGGGACGTACGGGCATGGGAGTCCCCTGGGTCGTGGTCCGGCCATTGTAGGGCCGCCCCCGTCGTCCGGTGGGATACGTCGGGCGAGCGCAGGCTCGTCCGCGACCCTGCGTCGCGAATAATCCTCGCCTGCGGTCAGGCGGATTCCGCAGCACCGGCGACGCCGTGCGGGCGCAGAATCGACTCCCGTCTTCGTCAATCGCCGGGAGGATGTCGATGAACGCGATCCGAACCGCTGTGCTGATGGCCGCGCTCGCGCTGTTGCCCGCGTGCGCGACCGACATGACCGGACCGACACTGGACATCTCGGGCACCGATGCGATCGCACGCCAGTTCGATTGCGTCGAGACCGCGCCCGACGGCCGGACCTGCAACAAGAAGGAATGCCGGGCGAGCCTCGGCGGCGCCACGTTCTATTGCGACACCTACGCGTACTACTGCGTCAAGGCCGGCCACAAGTGGGAAGGCACCAAGGTGAAGGGGACGTGCACGCGGACGCATCCGGGTTGATGCGACGGGCGGGTGCGCCGGTAGCCGGGCGATGTCGGCGCAGATTGGGGCGCGGACTGCGCTCGAGGCGCGCGAGCGACGTGTGATGGCAGCGCCGCTACGTGGGTTGAGGCGTGCCTCCCGGGGCGACGGGGCGATCGCGACGCCGCCGGAAAGATTACGGCTCTGACCCCACTCAGGACGCTTGCCGAGAAATTACGGCTCTGGCCCCACTCGCAGTCAGAAGCAGCGCCAACAGCGCGAGGCCCCACAGACCGAGCGTCGGAATCCCGGCCGGATTGGCCGAAATCGTCGTGATCGTCAAGCTCCAGCCGCCGGCGATGGCGCCGCTGTCAAGGTTGTAATCGTCGTTGACGAAGAGCTGCCAGACCCCGTTGGGATCGGCGCCGTTGAGAGACGAGAGGGCAGTGGCGTAGGGAGGAGCCGGCGCGGTCGGCGGATATGGACCGGTGGCGTTCACGGTCGGACCGTAAATGCCGGAAGGCGCAAAAAAAGGCATGGCCGGACCGCCGTCCCTGAAAGTCCAGGTGCTGTCGCTGACCCCGCCGGATCCCGCCAGTTCCATCAGCTCGACTTTCTGGCCGCCGGGACCGACGAGAAGCACGTCGATGTCAGCCATGCTGGTGTGGCCGACATGGTTCAGTGTGACTTCGACGTGGGTAATCGGTCCGGACATCCCGGAGACGGTGATGGTCGATGGGTACGGCGCTGCCGTGCCCTGGGTGGCACCCGGCGCTCCCGCCGGGATTGTGATGGCGGCGGGGTTGCTGAAGACCGCGGCGTCCGCGCCCGACCATGCGCCCAGAGCGAGGAGCAACGCACTCAGAAAGAGATGAAGCCCCTTCCGACCGCGAGGTGTGTAGGACATGGTTTGGGGTAGGGGTAGTGGGGTCAGAGCCGCAATTGTTGCACGGGAGACGGGCATCGCGGGGGTACCGGTGTCGACGTCCTCGGGCCGCCTTCCTAGTCCGTCCGTCTGATCGCCGGGTCCGGCTTCTGGCGTGACCATGGGTGCGAGGAGCGCCCCCGATGTCCCGTCGACCGCGATTCGCGCTGACCGGTTTCCCGCTGCACATCGTCCAGCGGGGCAACGACCGCCGGCCCTGCTTCTTCGGCGAGGCGGACTACCGGGTCTACTTGCGGGCGCTGCAGGACGCATCGACGCACTACGACGTCCGGATTCACGCCTACGTGCTGATGACCAATCACGTCCACCTGCTGGCCACGCCGCAGGTGGTCGGCGCGGTTTCCCGCATGATGCAGTCGGTGGGTGCGCGCTACGTCGGCTACGTCAATGCGACCCACCGGCGGACCGGAACCCTCTGGGAAGGTCGCTACCACGCCTGCCTCGTCGACACGGACGCGTACGTCGCCGCCGCCTGCCGCTACATCGACCTCAACCCGGTCCGCGCCCGAGTCGTCGAGCATCCGGTCGCCTGGCCGTGGAGCAGCTACGCCGCGCTCGCTGGCATACGAGCCGATGCGCTCGTCGCTCCCCATCCGTCGCTCGCGGAACTTGGCGATGCACCGGGACCGGGGTACTCGAAGTGGTGCGGCGCCGGCATCGGCGACGAGGAGCTGGCGGCGCTGCGCGCGGCCACCGCGAGCGAGCTCACCTTCGGGTCGGACGACTTCCGTGTCCGCATCGAGGCGATGACGTCGCGTGCGACGCGCCGCGGCCGGCCCGGACCGCGAGTTCCACGGCGGAACGAGCCTCCGCCCGAATAATTACGGCTCTGACCCCATCCGTTGGCGAACCGGTGACCCCGGTGGGCGAAACGCACATGACACGCAAGCCGCCTCGCCATTGACCGGCAGCCCGCCAGCAATCACGAGAACGCGTGTATCGTTCGGTGCGCAGGCGCACGCCGCTCGCGCGCCAATCGCTAGCGATTCGCCGGCAGCGCCACCGGAACGGGGGACGGTCTCATGGGATTCGGGAAGAACGCGGTCGCAACGACGACGAGCGGCAGGACCGCGACGCTGGGGCTGATCCTCGCCTGCCTCACCGCTTCGGCGAGCGCCCTCGCCCAGCCGACGATGACCAAGGCGTTCAATCCGACCAGCGTTCAGATTGGACAGACGTCATCGCTCAGCTTCACGATCACCAATCCGGCGGCGAGCGCGATCTCGGCGGTCGCCTTCACCGACACCTTCCCGGCGAACCTCTTCGTCGCCACGCCGAACAACCTCACCGGTTCCTGCGGCGCCGGGACGATCACCGCGGTGGCCGGCAGCGGTTCGGTGAGCCTCTCGGGCGGAACGATCGCCGCCAGCGGCTCGTGTACGTTCGCGATCGACGTGATCGTGCTGCACCAGAACACCAACAACCCGACCGCCTACGTCAACACGACCGGCGCGGTCTCGGCGACGAGCGGCGTCGGCAACACCGCGACCGACACGCTCACCGCGAACTCCGGGACCTTCGCGGTGGCGAAGGGCTTCTCGCCGAACTCGATCGTCCCCGGCGGCGTCTCGACGCTGACCTTCACCGTCACGAGCTCGCAGGCCAACGCGGCCTTCACCAACCAGGTCGCGAACGTCGTCTTCCAGGATGTCCTGCCGGCCGGCGTCGTCGTCGCCACGCCCAACGGACTCGCTCCCGGAACCTGTTCGGCCGCGACGATCACCGCCACCGCGGGCTCGAACACGATCACGCTGGGCACGTCGCTCAACAACGCCGGCGGCAACACCGGCGGACTCAATTTCGGCGCCTCCGGCGGCGGCGGCTTCGACACCTGCAGCTTCAGCGTCGATGTCACCGCCGCGTCCGCCGGGACCTACGTCAACACGGTCACCCAGTCGATCGGCGGGAGCTCCGCGATCGTCAGCAACAACGGCAACAACGGCTCGGCGACGCTGGTCGTCGCGGCGCCGCTCCCGCCCTCGATCGCCAAGTCGTTCAACCCGGCGTCGATCCCGGTCAACGGCACCTCGGTGCTGACGCTGACCATCACCAATCCGGCCGACAACACCGCCTCCTTGACCGGCGTCGCGGTCACCGACAACCTGCCGGCCGGACTCGTCGTCGCGACGCCCGACAACCTCACCAACGATTGCGGAGGCTCGGCCACCGCCGCGCCGGGATCCGGCGTCGTCTCGTTGACGGGCGGCACTATCGCCGCGAACGGGGTTTGCGCGGTGACGCTGAACGTCACCGCCACCGCGGCGGGGACCTACAGCAACACGACCGACGCCGTCACCAGCACGAACGGCGGAGCCGGGAACACCGCGTCGGCGACCCTCAGCGTGCTGTCGACGGCGACTGTCCCGGTCCCCGCCTCCTCCGGTCCGGCGCTCGCGCTCGTCGCGCTGCTGCTCGCCGGGTTCGGACTGCGAGGCCTGCTGCGAAAACGGACCGGGACCTAGCCGGGGCTGGCCCGGCCGGACGACGCGCCGCGGCCGGCCCGGACCGCGCCCTCAATGGCGGAATGAGCCGCCGGCGGAGGAATTACGGCTCTGACCCCACATGCGACGCCCTCCTCCGACCAGCGCCAAGGCCGCGGTGAGCAGCGACAGCAGCATGAGCGCCCATTGCGACAATGTCGGCGTCGGGTGAGCGACATTCGCTTGACCCGCGAGCGTCCATCCACCTGCCGCCGCGACGGCCTGGCTCGCGTCGGCGCTTGCCGCGGGACTGGTGCAGTGATCTTGCGGGTCCACCGCTGTACAGGTGAAGTTGAATAGCGCCCGGTCGCCGGTGACCGAAACGACTTGCACCATGTTAACCCCGTCTCCGATGACGTGGGCGCCGCTGGAGCCGTTGTTCCAGCGAAAGAGTTGTATCGTCCAGCCCGTCACCGCGCCGGCCCCGTCCGTCGACACGATCATGTTCTGCACGCTGACGTCGGGATCGCTCGACGCGAAGGTCTGAAGCCCGTCGTTGAAGCTGAACCCGGTCACCGTGCCCGAGATGTCGACCGATACCAGGTTGGCACCGAGCGGCACCGGTGTCGTGAACGAGCCGGTGACCCGCATCGCACTGCTGTAGTCGCCACAGGGTCCCTTCACGCAAGTCGTGTGATTGAGTATCGCGATGTAGGTCGGGCCGCCATAGGCGTAGGTGGTCGCCCACCCCGGCAACGACACGAACCAGACCATCAGCATCCACCAGCGTTTCATCGACTCTCTCCTTCGATCCGTATCGGATGGCGCATGCTCGCGCGTGCCGGGGGTCGACGCGACCCAGATTCCGGGCTCGGTCGGTCGCCTCGCCGGTCCCTCACCGGGGCTGAAATCCGGGCCGTCACCGGGTTGCCGGTCCACGTCAACCGTTCTTGCGTCAGAACACCGTTGTTGACGCAATATTTATACCATAATGCCATCATGACGAACCATTTTCCTGACCCGATCGACCTGCGAATTCTCGCCCACGTCCAGAGCCGCGCCCGCGACGCGATGGCCGACATCGCCCGCTCGGTCGGCCTGTCGATCTCCGCGATCAACAGCCGCCTCAAGCGCCTGGAGTCCGCCGGCGTGATCGCCGGCTACGAAGCCCGGATCGACCCGTCCGCGGTCGGCTGCGACGTCCTGGCCTACGTGTTCGTCGTCGTGCCGCTCGACGCCGAGCGGGCGTTCCGCTCCTGGGTCGCGCTGCGCAGCGAAGTGCTGGAGTGCCACCATGTCAGCGGCGAGTGGTCGTACCTCGTCAAGCTGCGGACCGGCAGCCTGGACGCGCTCGAGGCGTTTCTCGACGAGACCAAGCGACGCAAGTTCATCGCCCGCTCGCACTCGATGATCAAGCTCGCGACGGTGAAGGAGACCGCCCGCCTGCCCATCGACCTGGGGCCACCGGCCAAGTCGGGCGATCGTCGCGCGGCGCGCGGATCGACGCGGCGGAAGAAGTCCCCGGCGGGCCGGGCGTGACGCCAACCGCTCGCCGTGGCGCAGCGGTCCTCAGCCCCGAGGTTGCCTCGACGATCGAAGGACCCTACGGCGACTCCGACAACGCCGCGAACCGCCCGGTGTGCACGCACCCGCTCGCCCATTCGAACCGGAAATAGCCGTTCCAGGATCCCCGGCGCGCGTGGATGTTGGTCAGGCTGACGGTTGCCTGCGTGTCGAAGAACAGACCGCCGTGCAAGTGGCAGCGCGCCTCGCCGTCCAACCGGCCGACACGCCCGGCCTGAGCGTAGACCGCATCGACGGTGCAGTCCGGACCGACGATCAATGGCGACTCATTGGGCCTCGACACCCCGATCGACCACGCCGTGGGATCGCCGCCAAGCGCGTCGAGCCGGATCCAGCTGCCGGCCAGGAACGGAAACGGCTCGTTGTCGCAGGGCCCGCTCGTGCCGGTGACGACCGCGTGGAACTGCCACTCGCCCGCGTCGACCTCGAGCTTGAGCGGCTGGCGGTGGATCGTCTTGCTGACGCTCACGTTGCCGACCGTGTAGTCGAGCGATCCGCGATCGAGCGTCTGCCGCACGAAGGTCATCGTGCCGACGACCGTCTCGACGACCGCGGCCGGGTCGAACGGGGCCTTGTAGTACGGTCCGGTCGTCGCCGACAGCGGCCCGGTCCAGGCGTTGGTGCCGAACGGCACGTTCGTCAGCGAGGCGACGAAGAACGTCGGGCGGCCCGCGGCATCGTAGACGTACATCGTCGCGAACGCGTAGCCGGCGTTCTGCACGAACTGGATCCCCCAGCCGGGTTCGTCGTTGGGCCACCAGACATCACTGATGTCCGACCCCGACACGGCCTCCTTCGCCGAGGAGCCTGCGGACGCGTTGGGCGGCGACGCGACCACGCGTTGCACCGCCTGCGCGAGGCCGTTCGCAGGCGCGCACGCGGCAGCGACCGCGAACACCAGGGCGACGAGCCGGGCGATCATCGACGACTCCTTCCTGTGTCGGCCGGCGGGCGCGGGCGCGGTCGCGTCATGGCGAGGTCAGGATGCCTGCGAACCGGCCGAGGACCGTGCAGCCGTCGTCCCAGGTGAGACGGTAACGCCCCGACAAGTGGCGCACGCGATTGGCGATGTCGAATAGCTGGAGCGCCGCGTGCCGCGCGCTGCCTTCGCACTGGAGCGTGCCCAGGTAGTTGCCGAAGCGCCCCGCCTGCGTATAGGTCGCCGGATCGACGAGGCACACGTCCGCGATGCCCGGCGCCCAACCGACGAAGACCAGCCGCGCGACGTCTGCGGCCTGGTCGATGGACAATCGCGCGACTTTCACCGGCGGCGTGTTGTCCACGCCGCAGTTGGGTCCGGCGAACGTATCGAATTCGGTCAGCACCTCGTACTCGCCGCTGTTGTCCTCGAGCGCGAGCGGCTGGCGGTTCAGCGACTTGGTGACGACGACGCCCCCGACGTCGTAGACCAGCACGCCGGTTTCCGGCCCGGTCAACGTGAACGTCATCGCGCCAACGACGCTCTCCACAACCGCCGCCGGATCGAACGGGCCGGAGAACGCCGGCCCGGTCGTGCGGCTCAAGGGCCCGGTCCACTCGTCGCCGCCCGGCGGCGTGTTGGCGAGCACCGCGACATAGAACGTCGGCCGGCTCGCGTCGTCGTAGACGTAGAGCGTCGCGAACACGGTGCCGGCGTTATGGACGAACTGCACGCCCCAGCCCGGCTCGCTGTTCGGCCACCAGGCGTCGGTGATGTCGGTGGTCAGGTTGGTCTTCGAAGCGGCGGGTTCCGTCACGCGAGCAGTCGTCTGCGCGGCCGCGGTCCCCAGCAGGGTGGCTGCGACAACCACCACGCCCAGAACTCCGATCGGTCCGAGTCGGCGGTTCCGCCCGGACGTCCCTCTGTCGGTTGGGTGATTCATCGCGCCCTCCGGCCGCTTCCTCGGCCCTTCTGGCGCCGCGACACTGATCGTGGACGGGCTCGGCGCACCGGTTCGTCTCCGCTCGCGCGTCACTACTCGAGCTGGAGCACACCGGCGAATTCGCCGTCGAACTGGCAGGTGTAGCCCGGACCGCTGCCGGCGAGGCGCCAGTTGAAACTGACCGAGTCGGTCATGACCTTGACGTTGGTGAGCGTGGCCTCACCGGTCTCGCCGTTGGTGCAGGTGTACGCGCCGGTCATGCGTGCGTACTGTCCCTGCTGGAGGTAGCTCACCGCCGGCGCGTTGCAGACGCGATCGCCGATCGCGAGCGCCGCCGACGCGGTCACCCCTTCCGAGAGCGCGAAGCTCGCCGTGGCCGGCGTCGCGCCGGCGCCGGCGCAGGCGCCGGAGGCGACCGTGTACCTCGCGCCGCCGACGTAGGTTCCGGCGATGCGGTCGTTGGCGAACGACATCCGCAGCACCGACTTGCTGACCGCGACGCCGCCGATCGTGTAATCGAACCGGCCGCTCGATGTGCCTTGCGAGTGGAACGTCATCGTGCCGACCTCGCTCTCCACGACCGTCGCCGGGTCGAACGCGCCACCCCACCATGGGCCGGTCGTCCGGTAGAGCGGCCCGACCCAATCCACGAAGTTCGGCGCACGAGCGAGCGTCGCGACGTAGAACTCGGGCTGCCCATTCTGGGCGTAGACGAACATCGTCGCGAAGACCGTCAGATGCTGGTGGACGAGCTGGGCGCCCCAGCCGGCCTCGGTTGGATTCCACCACAGGTCGCTCAGGTCGAGCGTGAACGACGACGACGCGGTGGCCGTCCGGGGACCGATGGAAAGCGCGATGGCCGCGACGCAGGCGATGCGCGACAACCAGACGAGCGCGCGGTGGATCCGGCCTTTCATGAGCTGCCTCCTCGCCTGCCCGGGTCGCCCTCGATCGCGCCGCCTACTGGCGCACCCCGGCGAAATAGCCGACGACGCGGCAGATGCCGCCGGGTCCGTTGCCGCTGTAGTCGTAGCGGAACGTGATCGTGTCGACCGCCAACTCGATCTCGAAGATCTGCGCGCTGCCGGTCTCGCCGTCGGTGCAGGTATGGGGACCGTAGACCTGCCCGAACTGCCCTTGCTGGCGGTAATTGCCGGTCGCCATCGCGCACGAGCGCGCGCCGATCACCAGCGTCGCGCTCGCTGTCGCGCCGCCGCCGTGGGTGAATTGCACGCTCGCGGTGGTCGGGCCGGTCGATGGGCAGACCCCGGCGATCGCGTCGTGCCTGGCGTTTCCGGCATAGGACGCTCCGAGGTGATCGTTGGCGAACGACATCCGCTCGATCTGCTTGACGACATTGACGCCCGATATCGTGTACTCGAGCCGGCCGCTGGTGAGCGTCTGCGCCTGCCAGGACATCGTCCCGACTTCCGACTCGACCACGGTCGCCGGGTTGAACACGCCGCCCCACCAGGGACCGGTCGAGCGGTAGACCTTGCCCGACCAGGTGAGGCCGGCGCCGCGCTCGAGGACCGCGCCGTAGAACTCCGGCTGGCCGCTCGCCGCGTAGACGAACATCGTCGCGAAGATCGTGTTGTACTGCTGGATGAACTGGATGCCCCAGCCGGATTCGGCGGGGTTCCACCACAGGTCGGACTGGTCCGAGCTCGTCGATGACGCGGCGGCGATGCCCGCGACGAGCGCGAGTCCCGCGACGATCGCCCGGGCGTGGCGGAGGAGTGTCGGATGTCTCGTGGTCGATGTGCGCATGGCGGATCCTCGGCTCACCACCGCAGGCCGGCGAAGTCGCCGTCGATCTGGCAGGCGCCCGACGGGCCGTTGCCGTTGAGCCCGTAGCGGAAGGTCAGCGTCTCCACCGTGAGGCGCAGTTCGGTGAGGCTGGAGGTTCCGCTCTCCCCGTCGGTGCAGGTGTACGCGCCGGCGACGCGCCCGAACTGGCCGCGCTGCGAGTAGTTGCCGGTCGCGATCGTGCAGGTTCGGGACGGGAATACGAGCGAGACCGCGACCGGTGATCCGCCGGCATGGGTGAACTGGGCGGTGACCGCGGCGGCCGACAGCGGCGTGCAGGGACCGGACAGCATCGCTTCGCGGACGGTTCCGGTGAAGGACGGCGCGAGATGGTCGTTGGCGAACGACATTCGCTCGACGACCTTCGAGACGCTCGTGCCGCCGATCGTGTAGTCGAGCTGGCCGGACGACACCGTGCTCGCGGTGAACGCCATCGTGCCCACCTCGGTCTCGACGACCGCGGCCGGAACGAACGCGCCGCCCCAATACGGTCCGGTCGCCCGATAGGTCTTACCCGACCAGGTGAGCCCCGCCGATCGCTCGAGGACCGCGACGTAGAACTCCGGCTGGCCGCTCGCGGCGTAGACGTACATCGTCGCGAAGATCGTGTCGTGCTGCTGGACGAGTTGGATACCCCAGCCGGATTCCGCCGAGTTCCACCACAGATCCGACTGGTCGGTGCTGGCCGAAGTCGCGTTGACACGCCCTGCGCCCAGTCCCAACCCCAGCGCGAGCACGCCGGCCAGCAGCGAGATCAACTGGCCTCGACCCACGCACGCTCTCATCGACGCCTCCGATGTGGCGATCCCGACACGCTCGATGGCGACCGCGTCGAAGACCACGACGCCATCTCAACCGGATCTGCGGATCGTCGCACCCCCCCTCCGGGGGGTAGACGAGCGGTCGCGGTCCGGGCGCTCGCGCCGGGCCGGCGTTCCTCGGCCGGAGTACGGTTCCCGACCGCGCCTAGCGCCTCGGACGGCGCGGCGCGGCGGCGGGGCCGCGCGTCTCGAGGTGGCGGAAGGTGATCCGCCCCTTGGTCAGGTCGTAGGGGGAGAGTTCGAGCGACACCTTGTCGCCGGCGAGGATGCGGATGTGGTGCTTGCGCATCTTGCCGGCCGAATAGGCGACCAGCTGGTGTCCGTTGTCGAGCGTGACGCGGAAACGCGAGTCTGGCAGCGCCTCGCTGACGACGCCATTCATCTCGAGCAGTGCTTCCTTGGCCATGCGAGGTCTCCAGGTCGAACGGGGACGGCGCGACCGACCGCCACGAGGCGATCGGCGCGCCGGGGGGATCGCTCGGGCGCGCGAGGCCCTGAGCAGCGACGCTCAGGCGCCGGTCAGACGACCTTGATGCCGGACGCCTGCGGGCCTTTCGCCCCCTGCTTGACGGTGAATTCGACCTGCTGACCCTCGGCGAGCGACTTGTGCCCGTCGGCCAGGATTTCGGAGAAATGCGCGAAAAGGTCCTTGCCGCCGTCCTGCGGCGTGATGAACCCGAAACCCTTCGCGTCGTTGAACCACTTCACGGTACCGGTAGCCATGTTCTCGTTCCTTGAAAGAAGAATGCGGCGTTTCGCGCGCGGAACGGTTCCGCGGCGAGCTAGCGATCAAGAAACGTGAACCCGGGAAACCAGAGGTGCGCCACGGCGGTGGACTGCCGCGGGCCAAAGAAGACCGGAGGAAAAACGAAGCTCTCTCGAAAGCCCGCGCACAGTACGCGCTTTCGGGTCGTCTGTCGAACGATTTGTTTTCTCGGCCGGGGACTTGAAATCGCGGACGCCGCGTTCATGGGCCGCCGCCGCCCCGAGAGGCGTCTGTGGTGGCGTTCGGGAGACGGCAAGCTCGCGAAACCTCCCGTCAGGGCGACTTTCGCCGCTGAGCGGTGCGCCAGCGCCGTTGCGCTGAAAGGAGACCCGTACGGCGCGCTCTGCCGGCGCCTCCGGGTGTCGGTTCATCTCCCGTTCGGCATAGGGAAACCGGCCGTTCGCTGCACCCCCGCGCACCGGGGTCTTGGTGCACAATGGCTCCGCTCGTTACCCGCGCAGGAGCCCTCCGGTGTCAGCGACCGTTTCCGTAGACGAAAGCGTCGGCGTGCCGGATCCCGAGGGTGCTGGTCGGCGGGCGCGGGGCCGAGGCTGGTCGACCGCGCTCGCCGCGCTGGCCGCCTCGCTGCTGCTGGCGATCCCGCCCGCCCAGGCCGCGGGGCTGAGCTTCACCGGCCAGCTCGATCCGGGCAACGAGCAATTCGACGCGGCGCTGCACACGTTCACCCTCGCCGCCCCGGCCACGGTCACGATCCAGTCGTGGGGCTACGGCGGGTCCTCGGGTGCCCCCGGTGGAGTCAACGCCGCCGGCGATCCGATCGCGTCCGGCGGGTTCGACCCCTACGTCTCGCTCTTCGCCGGTAGCGGTCCCACCGCCACGTTCGTCGCCTCCAGCGACGACGGATCGTGCCCGCCCGGCACGCTGGACGCCGCCTTGTGCGGCGACTCGACGATCTCGATCGCACTCGCCGCCGGCACGTACACGATCGCGGTGTCCGCGTTCCTCAACATGTCGATCGCCGAGAACCTGGGCTCCGGCACGCTCGGCGACGGCTTCATCGGACTGGGCTCGTTCGGCGGGCGCACCGGCGCCTACGCGGTCGACGTCTCGGCGACGACGCTCGTCGTGCCGTCGCGGCTGCTCGCCTACGTGCCCAACGGGCTGACGTTCAGCGCACAGACGACCGGGGTTCCCTCGGGACCGCTCGCGGTCACGGTCACCAACGTCGGCGGCGGTTCGGTCGCGCTCGGAGCGCTGACGGTCGGCGGCACGAATCCCGGCGACTTCTCGGCCAGCGGCACCTGCAGCGGCACGCTCTTCCCCGGCGGGTCGTGCGTGATCTCGGTGGTGTTCACGCCGGCGGCGACCGGCGCGCGCTCGGCGAGCGTGTCACTCGCCTCGGACGCGTCGAACGCACCGATCGTCTTCGCGGTCTCCGGCACCGGCACCGCGTCGGCGGTCCCGGTCGCCACACTCGGCGTCGGCGCGCTCGCCTTCGGTACCCGCGTCGTCGGCACGTCGACGACGCTGCCGCTGACGATCACCAACACCGGCGGCGCCCAACTCGACATCGGCTCGCTCGTCTTTGCCGGTCCGGAGGTCGGCGACTTCACCGCCGTCGACGGCTGCAGCGGTGTCTCGCTGGCGCCGACGTTCTCCTGCACGGTGCAGGTCACGTTCACGCCGTCGGCGACCGGTGCTCGCCAGGCGAGCATCTCGATCCCGTCGAACGCGGCGAACTCGCCGGCGATCGTGCCGATGAGCGGCAACGGGGCGTTGCTGCCCAACACGGCGCAGCCGATTCCGACGCTGGGACACGGCCTCCTCGCGCTGCTCGCGTTGATCGTCGCCGCGGCCGGAGCGCTCGCGCGGCGACGGCGCGTCCCCTGAGATCGGACCCGGTCGGCCTGAAGGCCGCCCACGGGGTCTGGTGTAATGTCCCCGCCGTTGGCGCGACCAACGCGAAAGCGGTCTCGGGCGAGTCCGCCCGCCCTGCGAGGAGACGAGGAGATCCGATGTCCCCGATCGACTGGACGGTGCGCCTGAGGGTAGTCATCCAGCGCCTGACGCAACCGACCTGCGCCTGCATGGTCTCGATGACCGCGCCGACGTTCGCCAACCTGGCGAGCCTCACGCATTGGAAGATCGCGCTGCAGACCGGGCTGGGCACCGGGCTGCTCGCCCTGCTGCTGACGTTCACGCCGCTCGGCCGGCTGTTCGTCGGGCGCTACAGCAACGCGGTCACGATGGGCGTGCTGACCGCGGCGGCCGACCTCTGGTCGCATGCCGGACGGTTCGAGAACGAGTTCGGCGAAGCGATCCTGACCGGCGTGGTCTCCGGCCTGATCGTGCTCGCGACGTCGTACCTGATCGAGGACCGCGGGCGGCGCGTGCGGACCGCCTGGGGCAAGATCCGCGGCAAGACCGCGCAGAGCTGAGCTCGCGGCGGAGCCGCGGCTACTTTCTCGGCGGATAGACGCGCGAGAGCTCGTCGATCACGACCCGCCGGATGTCGCGCAGCTCGACGACATCGTGCACCTGCGGGTGGTCGCGTTTGAGGTACCCGAGGTTGGTCTCGAGACCGGTGAGCAGGAAATCGTTCAGCGCGACGGTGTAGCGGCGCGCCGGTTCGATCGGCCTGCCCTGCACGAGCCAGCCGCCGCTCTCGCGGCGCACGCCCCAGGTCTGCAGGTAGCCGCCGATGCCCTCGTTGTTCATGCCGGTGTCGAGGACGCGCGCGAGCAGCTCGCCGTCGAAGGCCGCCTTGACCACCTTCCCGCCGAACGGCATCACGCGGATGATGTCGTATTCGGTGATCGGGCCGGGCGGCAACAGGTCGTCGATGCGGATCGAGCCGCCGTTGAACAGCGCGACGTCGGTGGTCGTGCCGGCTTCGCGCGCCATCGCCGCCGCGATCAGGTCGGTGAGCCGGCCGGGGCGGTTGCGCACCGTCGATTCGCGTCCGTCCAGCGGCTCGGTGGCGAGCGCCACCACCGCCTCGGGCGCGAAGCCCTGCCGGCGGAACGCCTCGAAGCCGCGCTCGACCCAGCCCCGGGCGACCGCGTCGACCGCCGGCTCGGCCGCGATCGTGTCGTCGATCGGCATCAGGCGCGCGGCGATCTCCGGTCGCGCCCCCGGCCTGCCGAAGGTCATCGAGACGACCGCGAGCGAGCGGGCGTTGGCGTCGGCCTTGACGACCGGCACGAAGCGGCCGCGGTACATCAGCCAGTTCTCGTGTTCGTGTCCGCCGAGGACCAGATCGATGCCGGGCACCGCGGCGACGAACTCGGCGTCCTGCTCGAGCGACAGGTGGGTCAACGCGACGATCGCATCGACCTTGCCGGCGAGCTTCGCGACCTCGGCCCGGGCCGCCGCGATCGCGTCAAGATACTTGACCCATGGCTTCGGATTCGAGTCGATGGTCACGCCGACGAGGCCGATCCTGACCGTCCGCCCGCCGCCCGCGGCCTTCGCGCCGCCGCCCTTCCCCCGACCGGCAGCGGCGCGCGAGGCCGGCTTGCCGGCGCCGACGGTGACCGGGACGATCGCCGAGGTCACGACGCCGGGGAACGGCTGGCCGGCCGCGTCGGTGACGTTGGCCGAGACCAGCCGGAACTTCGCCTGCGCGAGATGGGCACGGAACGCCGCCTCGGAAACGTCGAACTCGTGGTTACCGAACGTCGCCCAATCGATGCCGACCGCGTTCAGCACGTCGACCATCTGACGCCCGGCCATCGGCTGCCCGTCGATGATCGCGGTGCCGAGCGCCGACGGCGACAGGTAGTCGCCGCCCAGCGTCGTGATCACCGGCGCGCGCGATTTCTTCAGCCGCTGGACGACGGTCGCGACCCGGGCGAGCCCGCCCGACTTGCCGCCCTCGACCGGCAGGATCTCGTAGACGTCGTTCAAGTGGACGATCGTCACGGTGACCGGCCCGGCCGCGGGGCGTTGCGCGCCGCCCTTCGGCGGTGCGGCGGATCCGGCGCCGGTCCCGAGGGCGACCGCCAGCACCAGCGCACTCCACCCCAACCGCTTCATCGGCTCCGCTCCATGCCCGACCGCCCCACGATGGATTCCAGGCCCAGGCGCGACTATGCCATCGTTCGCGCCGGCCCGGTCGGCGCGGCGGGCGATCCGGCGGGCGCGTAGACTCGCGCTCACCGCGAACGCCCGGCGACCATGCGCATCCTGATCCTGACGCAGGAGTTCCCGCCGGATCTCGGCGGCATCCAGACCTACTGCGGCGAACTGGCGGGCCGGCTCCACGCGCTCGGCCATGCGGTGTGCGTGGTCTGTCCGCAGTTTCCCGGCGCGACGGCCCAGGACGCGTCGCTGCCGTACCCGGTCCTGCGGGCGCGAATCAAGCCGTCGCTGCTGTGGTTGTGGTTGCTTCCGCGCCTGGGTGCGATCGCCGGCGATTTCGCCGCCGATGTCGTTCTCTACGCGCAGTGGCAGAGCGCGGTCTGGCAATTCCTGCCCGGCAATCGGGCCGCGCGCGCCATCCCGCAGGCGACGCTGGTGCACGGCCGCGAGCTCCACCAGAGCGTCTTCCGCGCATTCACCCGCCGGCTCGCCGGCCGGGTCCTGCGCCGGGTGGATCTGGCGATCGCCAATAGCCGGTCGGTGCGCGACCGCCTGCGCGAACTGCGGCCAGAGGGCGATTGCCCGATCGTCCATCCCGGTGTCGATGCGACGCGATTCGCCGCCGGGCGCCGCGAGTCGGTTCGCGCGCGGCTCGGCTGGACCGGATGCGAGATCGCCGGCGTCGTCGCCCGCCTGGTGCCGCGCAAGAACATCGCGGCGCTGCTGCGCGCCGCCGCCGCGCTGCGCGAGCGTCATCCGAAACTCCGAGTGCTGATCGCCGGCGATGGGCCCGACCGGGGCCGGCTGCGCGCGCTCAGCACGACGCTCGGGCTCGACGACATCTGCCGTTTCACCGGCGCGGTCGCACCGGATTCGCTCGCCGACCACTACGCGGCGCTCGATGTGTTCGTCATGCCGAGCCTCGAGATCGCCGACGATCTCGAGGGCTTCGGCATCGTCTTCCTCGAGGCCGGGGCGGCCGGCGTGGCGTCGCTCGCCTACCGTTGCGGCGGCGTGCCCGATGCGGTCAAGGACCGCCGGACCGGTCTCTTGGTGACGCCGGGCGACGAAGCCGGCCTGCAGGCGGCGCTCTCGGACCTCCTGTCCAACGAACGGCTGCGACGGCGATTGGGCATCGAAGCGCGGGCGCGGGCGTCCGCCCTCACCTGGACCGCGAACGGCCGGGCGATCGCCGAACTCCTCGCGAAGCTCCTTCCGGCGCCGGCGGCCGTGGGTGACGCGGTGGGCGCGACGACATCGGCATCGCCGCGATGAATCCCGGCGCCACCGCTGACAGCCGGGCGTTCGTCTCGGTCGTCGTGCCGATGCGCAACGCCGAACGAACGCTCGCCTCGTGCCTCGACGCGCTCGTCGCGCAGGACTATCCGGCCGACCGGCGCGAGATCCTGGTCGTCGACAACGGCTCGACCGACGGCTCTGTGGCGATCGCGCGTCGCCGCGCCGCGGTCCGCCTGTTCGTCGAACCGCGTCCCGGGTCCTACAACGCCCGCAATCGCGGCGTCGCCGAGAGCCGCGGCACGATCGTCGCGTTCATCGACCCGGACTGCGAGCCCGCGCGCGACTGGCTCGCCGCCATCGACGAGGCGATGGCGGACCCGGCGATCCAGGTCGTCTGCGGCCCGCGCCTCGCCGGCGGCCGCTCGCCGCTCCTTCGCTCGCTGATCGACTACGAGATCGCCAAGGACGCCCGCGTGCTCGGCGGCGACGATCCGACCGCGATCTACGGCTACACGGCGAACCTCGCGGCCCGACGGCGGCTGTTCGAGGAAGTCGGTCCTTTCGCCGACCTCGCACGCGGAGCCGACGCCCTGTGGGTGCAGGGCGTCGTGCGCCGGGTCGGCGTCGGCGCGGTCCGCTTCGTCGCCGCCATGGTCGTGACGCACCACGAGATGAGCGACATCGGCGTCTACTTCCGCAAGGTCCACGTCTACGCACGCGCCCGGGTCCGGGCGGACTCGATCCTGCCGATCCGCACATTGGGCGCTCGCGAGCGCTGGGCCGTCTATCGCGCGGTCGGGCGCGAGAAGCGCTACCCGCTCGCCCGGCGCCTGCTGCTCCTGGGCGCGCTCGTCGTCGGCGCCGCCGTCTGGAGCGTCGCCACGGCGCTCGAGCAGCGGCGGACAACGAGAATCCCATGAGCCGTTGCGGCGCGGAGGTCGACGCGCTCGAGGCGCGAGGCATCCGACCGCCCTAGCCCCCGATCGCCTCCACCTGCCGCCAGGCGACCTCGGCGATGACGCGCGCCTGGGCGCCGACGTCGGCCGCCCGCGCGTCGGCCGCGGTGCCGGTCAGCGCCCGCTTGGCGATGCCCTGCAGGATCGCCGCGAGGCGGAACAGGCTGAACACGACGCAGAACTCCCAGTCGCGCGGGGCGATGGCGCGCCGGCCGGTGCGCGCGCAATAGCGCTCGACGTATTCGCGCTCGCCGGGGATGCCCAGCGCCGCGAGGTCCCGGCCGGCCATGCCGCGGAACTGGCCGAAAGTCAGACGCCAGGCCATCACGTGGTACGAGAAGTCGGCGAGCGGGTGGCCCAGCGTCGAGAGCTCCCAGTCGAGCACCGCGATCACTCGCGGCTCGGTCCGGTGGACGATCAGGTTGTCGAGCCGGAAATCGCCGTGCACGATCGCGCTCGTGTCGTCGGCGACGATGTTGCGCGGCAGCCAGTCGATCAGCCGGTCCATCGACGCGATCGGTTCGGTTTCCGAGGCGCGGTATTGCTTCGCCCAGCGGACGATCTGGCGTTCGAAGTAGTTGCCCGGCCGGCCGAAGTCGGTGAGCCCGATCGCCGCGACGTCGACGGTGTGCAGGCGGGCGATCACCGAGTTGACGTCGTCCCACAACGCCGCTCGTTCGCCAGGGTCGAGCTCGGGCAGCGCCGGATCGAAGAACTGGCGCCCGTCGGCGAATTCCATGACGAAGAACGGCGTGCCGACGATCGAGCGGTCGTCGCAGTAGCCGTAGGTCTTTGGCACCGGAACGCCGGTCGCCCCCAGCGCGGTGATGACGCGGTACTCGCGGTCGACCGCGTGCGCCGAAGGCAGGAGCTCGCCGTCCGGCTGTTTGCGCAGGACGATCGACCGGTCGCCGTCGCGCAGGCGGAACGTCGGGTTCGACTGTCCGCCGGTCAGCGGTTCGACGCGCAGCGGGCCGCGCCATCCGGGAACCCGGTCGCGCAGAAAACGGTCGAGGGCGTCGAGATTCATGCGCCTGGAGGACGCGATCGGCGCGCCGGCGACGCCGTTCGGAGGATCGTCGGACGACACGTCATCGACCGCTTCGTGGTCAAGGTCGGAACACGGCCGGGCGAGCGCATCCCGCGGATGCCCTCCGCGGACGACCGAGCGTCGGCGCGCTACTTCGCGACGATCCGCACCTCCGCGCGACGATCGCGCTCCAGGCAGTCGACCAGCTTGCGGTTGCCCGCGTTCTCGGGTCCGAGGTTCGCGCAGGCGGTGTCGGCGAGCGGTTCGCTCTCGCCTTTCGCCTCGGCACGGACCCGCGCCCGGTCGATGCCCTTGCCGACCAGGTAGTCGACGACCGATTTCGCGCGCCGGTCGGACAGCCTCGCGTTGTACGGCTCCTCGCCGATCCGGTCGGCGTAGCCGGCGACCTCGACGCGATCGATCGCGCCGCGCTCGAGCTTGCCGGCCAGTTCGTCGAGCTTGCCCGCCTCTCCCGGCCGCAGCGCCGAGCGATCGAAGTCGAACAACACGGTGGCGGCCAGTGGTCTGGCGCTGCGGGGCGCCGCGACCGCTCCCAGCGGCGCGACAGGACCGAGTGCGGCGGCGACCGGCGTGGTCTCGGCGGGCTTCGCCGCGGTCGGCGCACCCTCGGCGGCCTTGCGATCGCCATCGGCGGTCTTGCCGGCCGCGTCGGCGGACGTCGGGCCGGCCGCCACCGGCGCGGTAGCCGGCGCGCCCGCGGGGGCGGCGGCACCGGTGGTCGCCGTGGACTCGGACGGACGCGTCGCGGCGTCCGGCGCCTTCGCGTCGGAGGCGACCGCCTTCCCCGGGGATCCACCCTTCACCGGCGGCGCCGGCGCGTCGCCCGGCTTGAAGGTCGTCCAAAGCCCGAAGGCGACCAGGGCGAGGACGATTCCGACGATCCAACGCAGGGCGGGTGCCATCGATTCCTCCGTCGTGCACGGCGATGAGGGGCGTAGCGCCGATCGGGGCGCGCGCCCCCGAACCGGGGACCGGCGCCGGCGGCCACGGAGGGCACGGTCCGTCGGTCGGTTCCGGATGTTCGCAGAAACACCCGCGCTTGGGGCGGAGAATTCGGTGCCGGTCCCCGATCCGCGTCACCGGCCCGCTGCGCGGACCACGAGCGCCCGGCGACCGTGCGCTACCATGGGGGCCGGCCGCATGCCATCGCCTCGGTGTCGGCGGCCGACCCCGACGACGGAGACCCCGATGACCGACCGCACTCGCGCCGATCGCCGCAACCGGCAGGCGACCGTCCTGGCGCTCGTCGCCGGGCTCGTTGTTTCCGCGACCGCGCTCGCCCAGCCCAAACCGGCGCTGACCCGCGATCTCGACGAACCCGGGCGCAATCCGTACGTCGAGTCCAAGCAGATCACCGCGAGCGTGGCCAACTGCGGTACGCTCACCTCGTGCACGTTCGTGTTCGCGACCGTGCCCGCGGACAAGCGGCTGGTCATCACCTACGCGTCGGTGACCTTCATGCTCACCGGCGGTGGCACCGTTCCCGAAGCCGCGCTGTCGGCCGAAGGTACCGGCTTCATTCAACTGCCGTTGCCGACGGTACCTCACGCGGGCGTCAACGATCGCTGGGCGACCGCCTCGCCGGTCACGTTCTACGTCGAACCCGGCGCCGCGCCGCGGATCATCGTCCGCGGCTTCAACCTCGCCGACGGTTTCCTGGTGACGATGGCGCTCGCCGGCTATTACGTCTCGCTGCCCTAGCGAGCCTGCCGCGACGCCGAGCGCCGGCGGATCGTGCGCGGACGCGCGCGAACCGAGGGAGCGGTGCGATACGCCGCCTGGATCGACCGGCTTGTCCGTTCGCGCCGCGCCCGGTACCATCATCGCTACCCGCCATGCGCGAGCGTGGCGGGATCGCGGTCGATCCGACGACGCGCGCTCGATGCAGGGCGTCGATGGATCGCACCCAGTCACGGCCCCGACGGCCGGCCCACTCGAAAGGAGGTGATCCATGGATCTTATCGACCAGGTGGCACAGGAATTCGCTTCCGTCTCTTCGAGCGAGTGGGGGCATTTCTAGTCACCTCGCGGGGGCGTTGCGCGTAGCGACGCCTCCGCCCCCGCGTTTCCCGTCTGTCGACCGCCGCGATTCCCGCGCGGTTTCCGCGACGTAGCGCTCCGGCGCCCGCACCCTTCCGCAAGCCTTGAACGGCACGCCCGCGCCGTACGTTCCCGCGCCCGGCGCCGACGCGCTGGCCCGCCGCTTGCGCTCGCTGTGCACGGCGAACGTGCCGGTCGCCTGTCGCGTCTATCTCGGACTCGACCGTCCCGGCCCGTCGTCGGCGAGACACGCCGAGGCGACCTGGGCGCGCGCCTCGCACCTGGTCGCCGGCACCGTCGACGAACTGCCGCACTTCAACACCAACCCACCGCCGATCCTGCGCGTGCTCGCGGCGGCCAGTCTCGGCCGACCCGACGCGCTCGGCCCACGGATGTCCGACCTGCCCGCCGACCTCGCTTCCGACCTCTGGGGGCGCGTCGACGCGCGGTTGCGCGATCCCGAGACGCTCGCGCCGGACGAGCGCGGACACGCGAGCGACCTGATGCTGAGGCTGGGCTACGTCGACGCCGCGGCCGCCGTGCTGGGCCTGCGCGGCGCCGACGCGGCGACTCACACGTTCGGTCGCGATACGCTGCTGGCGGAATTCCCGGTCTTCGTCCGCGGCCGGCACGATCGCGCGGTGCTCGAGGCGCGGGCCCTCGACCTCGCGCGGGACCGGACCCGCAGCGCGCACGAGCGGGCGGTGATGGCGACCTACGTCGTCGTGCGCAACGGCAAGCGGGGCACCGAGACGCCCGAGTTGGACGCGGCGGTCGAGCTCGCGCTCGCAGCGATCGGCGAGATCGACGCCGACGATCTCGCCGTTCGTCTCCTCAAGCAGACGGTGTTCCGCGCGGTCGCCTTCCAGCCGTTCCTGCGCCGCGACCTCGCCGGCACGATGGCGCTGCTCGACCGCGCGATCGAGCACCAGATGGCGGCGCGGGCGTACGCGCGCAGCGGGCTCGAAACGCTCGCCTGGATCGACCACGCGTTCCCCCTCTACGAGACGATCGCCCGGACGCAGCTGCGGCTGGGCGACGCGGCGGCCGCGGTGGTCGCGACCGACGAACTGGTCCGTCTGTCTCCCAACGATGCGCGGACCTGGGACGCCCGCGGCCAGGCGTTGATCGCCGCGGGCCGGCTCGAGGCCGCCATCGAGGCGCTCGGCCGGGCGCTGCCGCTGGGTGGCCTGCCGGTCGCGAAAGCCGCCTATTACCTGGGCTGGCTGCACGAACAGCTCGGGCACCGCGACCTCGCCCACGAGCACTACCGGCTTTCCTGGCGGATCGACCCGACGGTACCGGCGGTGGCCGAGCGGATCGAACGCCAAGCGGCCTGAACCGACGACCATCGTCGATCGCCGGCGCCGACATCCGATGAAGTACCGGTTTCGCGACCTGCCGCGGATGCTCGCGACTCCCGGCGGGCGCCTGCAGGTGCGCGACGGCATCGCCTACAACCTCTACCCGCTGCTGTCGCGCCTCGCGCACGCGTGGCGGCGCACGGTCGTACGCCGCACCCGTGTCGTCGCGGTCGTCGGGTCGTTCGGAAAGTCGACGACCCTGCGTGCGGTGTCGGCGGCGCTGGGGGTCGCGATCCACCCGCGGGCGCTCTACAACGCGTTCACCTCGCTCGCCTCGGCGGTGCTGCGCGTCCGGCCGGGCCAGGCGCGCGCGGTGATCGAAGCCGGCATCGCCGCGCCCGGCGAGATGGAGCGCTACGCCCGGATGATCCGGCCCGACCTGGTCGTGGTCACGACGATCGGCAGCGAGGGTTCGCCCAGACTCGGGTCGCTCGACGACATCCGCGACCAGAAGTCGCGCATGGTGCGCGCGCTCCCGGCGTCCGGCACCGCGGTGCTCAACGCCGACGATCCGCGCGTCGCCTGGATGGCCGGCGTCACGGCCGCGCAGGTGGTCCGCTACGGCTTCGGCGATGACTGCGACGTGCGCGGCAGCGATCTGCGCCTCGACTGGCCGCGCGGGTCGCGCCTGCGCGTCGACGCGTTCGGCCAGTCGTGCGAGTTCGCGGTCCGTCTGGTCGGGCGGCACATGATGGTTCCGGTCCTCGCCGCGATCGCGGTGGCGATCCGCGAAGGCGTGCCGCTGGCCGAGGCGGCGAGGCGACTCGCCGCGCTAGAACCGACGCCGGGCCGGATGCAGCCTGTCGAGCTGCCCGGCGGCGTCACGATGCTGTGCGACGACTTCAAGTCGACGATCGAGACGCTGCACGCGGCGCTCGACGTGTTCGCCGAGGTGCCCGCGACGCGGCGGATCGTCGTGTTCGGCGACGTCACCGAGCCGCCGGCGGAGCGCGCGCCGGTCTACGCGGCGCTGGGCGAGAGGATCGCGGCGATCGCCGATCATCTGGTCGTCTTCGGCCCGAGTCTCGCCGACTACGCGACCGGCGCCCGGCGCGCAGGCATGAACGCCGGCGCGATCCACGACGGCGGCCTGACGCCGCAGCAAACCGTCGTGGTGTTGCGCGAGCTGCTGCGTCCGGGCGACGCGATCCTGCTCAAGGGACGACGGGGCCAGAAGCTCGACCGCGTCCGTCTGCTGCTCGCGGGCGCGCCGGTCGGCTGCGACGTTGCGCTGTGCGACCTGCAGGTCGCCTGCACCGACTGCCCGATGCGCGAGCGCGGCTGGCACGGCCGGCCGAGGGTGCTGGAACGGGACCTGCACTGACGATCGCCGCGACGCTACCGCGGCGGCGCAGTCGTGAACGCCTTGCGCGAACCGTCCTCGAACACCTCGTCGTCGCGCAGCAGCCGGCCGGCCTCGTCCCACTCGGCCTCGCGCTTGAGGCGGCCGGCGTCGTCGTAGGTGCGCTCGGCGCGCCGGCGGCCCTCGACGTCGAAGCGCTGGTGGACGCCGAACGGCTTGTCCGGAGCGCCGCGACGCACGCCGTAGCGGCCGCGCGCGGCGACCCTGCCGTTGTCGTGGAACTCGGTCGTCTCGCACACGGCCCGTCCGCCGTCCACCCCGTAGCGGTGGTCGGTGCGCTTCTGGCCGTTCAGGTAGAAGGTGGTGTCGCTGGTCGGTTCCTCGCCGCTCCATCGGCGGTCGCGCTGGATCGGGCCGCTCTCGTGGAAGGTCTGCTCGGCTTCCTTGATCCGGCCCCGGTCGACGGCGAGCCACCGGGTCTCGCGCAACTTGACGCCGTCGCGCGAAAAGACGCGCTCGACCGATCCGCGCTCGCCGATCTCCTCCTGCTCGCGGGGCTGTCCGTTCTCCCAAAGCGATTCCGACGCGGTGCGCCGGCCGTCGCGATGGCTGACCCGGCCGCGCAGCGCGCCCCGATCGGTGTGTAGCGCGACCGTCACCGCCTGCGGCGCGCCGTGCCCGCACAGCGCGCGGTCGTCGACCGCCGGCGAGAGCATCGCCCGTTCGGCGCAGCGCAGGTCCTTCAACTGTCCGGCGTCGTTGAATTCGGCGCTCGCTAGCGCGCGCCCGTCGTCGCCGTAGGCGGCGACGCGGCGCGGCGCGCCGTTCGGGTGCCAGGCGCGGCCGACGCCGGCGAGCCGGCCGTCGATGTAGGAGTCCTCGCGCGCGAGCTGGCGCCCGCCCGGGTGGTACTCGCGCGCGACGCCCTCCATGTTGCCGCGGGCGTTGCGCGAGTACTCCTTCTCGATCGCGCCATCACCGCGGTAGTAGCGGACGAGTCCGACGTATTCGCCCTGGCGCAATTCCTCTTCGCGCACGACCTTGCCGCTGTCGCGATCGCGGCATCGCATCAGCCCGGTCTTGCCGCGGGTCGTCGACCCGTTGGCCGGATTGACCGATTCGCCATTGAGCTCGCAATCCTGGACCGCCAGCGCGTCAGGCGAGAGCAACAGCGCGCCGAGCAACGCCGGCAAGAGAAAGCGGATCGTCATCGGGGGATCGGCGCCGGGGCCCAGGCCGTGAACCGACCCGATGCTGCCACAGCGCGGGCCGGATGCCGAGGCGAATATCCGACCGGTCAGCGGAATACCGCGGCCCAGACGGCGAGCAGGCCGGCCAGCGCCCAGACGGCGGGCATCGCCCAGGTGTTCGCGAAGCCCGCGACCGTCGCGCGCGACGGATCGCCCGGCGCAAATCGTACGGCGACGACCGTTCCCCGCGGCGGATGCTCGCGCGTCTCGCTACCGACCGCGGTGAACCGGTGGCGCCGTCCGGTGGCGTCGCTGAACTCGATCACCGCGTGATGGAGCGTGGTCACCGGGCTGGACGAATCGGACGCACCGATGGCCCGGGCCTCGTAGCCGACGATCCGACCGCTCGCCCGGGCGCTCGCGGACAGACGCTGGACCGCCATCCAGGCCGCGTTCGCCAGCAGGACGATACCGATCAGCCCCAGGAGCGTCTCGATCGTTCGCCACCTGCCGCGGACCGGGGCGTCGCCTGCCGCGCCGGCGAGTCACTCGAGGCGGATGCCCGCCTCCTGGATCACCTTCGCCCACTTGGCCATCTCGACCTGCATGAAGGGGCCGAACTCGTCGGCGCGGTTGCCCACGAGCGTGAGACCCTGGGCCGCGAGCTTCTCGCGGATGTCCGGCTGCGCGAGCGCCCGCGCGAAGCTCCCCTGGATCCGATCGACCAGATCGCGGGGCATGCCGGCCGGTCCGACGACGCCGAACCAGGCGGTCGTCTCGAAGCCGGGCACGCCCGACTCGGCCACCGTCGGAACTTCCGGCATCGCCGGCGAGCGCGTGGCGGTGGTCACCGCGAGCGCCCGCACGCGATCCCCCTTCACGTGCGGAACCGCGGTCGCCATCTGGTCGAACAGGAGCTCGATCTGGCCGCCGATCACGTCGGTCATCGCGGCGGCGTTGCCCTTGTAGGGAATGTGCTTGATGTCGACGCGCGCCGAGCTCTTGAACAGCTCGCAGGCCAGGTGCTGCGAGGTGCCGTTGCCGCCGGATCCGCAGTTGAGCTTCCCCGGATTCGCCTTCGCGTAGGCGATCAGCTCGCCGACCGACTTCACCGGCAGCGACTTGTTCGCGACCAGCATGATCGGCAGCGACGCGAGGAGCGTCACCGGGGTGAAGTCCTTGAGCGGATCGAACGGCACGCTCTTCATCAGGCTCGAGTTGGTCACGTGCGTGATCGGGATCACCATCAGCACATGTCCGTCCGGCGCCGCGCGCTGGACGAACTGGGAACCGACGATGCCGCTCGCACCGGCCTTGTTCTCGACCACCACCGGCTGCTTCCATTCGTCGCCCAGCTTCGGGCCCAGCGTCCGGGCGAGCAGATCGACGGTGCCGCCCGGGGGGAACGCGGCGACGATCGTCACCGGCTTCGACGGGAACGCGGGCTGCGCGAACGCCGGCGTCAGCGCGACGGCGACCAGGGCCGCGCACGCCGGCGCGACCAGACGACGATGGATGTGCATCGGACGATCCTCCTCGGGAGATCCTCAGGCGGGCGTCGCGGCCGGGGTCCCCGCCGCTTCGCCGATGTCGATCGACTGGGCCGCGAGCGTACGCTGCAGCTCGCGCACGTCGAGCGCCGCCGGCGAGACACCCTTCGCGGCCGCGAGCGCGGCGGACACCCCGGCGACCTGCCCGGTGACGAGGCAGCAATACTGCCCGCGCGTCCACATGTCCGCGTCGTGGGTGACCGAAATGACGCGGCCGCCGACGGTCATGCCGTCGACCTGGTTCGGAACGAACACGCCCCAGGGAATCTCGAACCACGTGAGATCGGTGGTCGCGGTCCGGTACACCGCGTCGGTGGGCGCGCCCTCGCCGCCATCGGCCTTGTGCCAGTCGCGTCCCGCCGCCATGTGCCGCCAGATGCGTGCGACGCTGTCCGGGTAGGTCCGCTTCGACAGCAGCGCCGGCTGGTCGAGGACGGTCCGCCCGCGGACTCGGCGCGTCTCGCGCACGCCCACCGTCGGCGAGGAGTCGATCACGTAGGCGTTCTCGAAGCCCGGAATGTACCGGCGGATGACCTTGAAGAGCTGCCGGTTCTGCAGGCGCGCCTCGGTGTCGGCGCGCGAGATGTCCCATGCGTTCGTTCCGTCGACTCCGTAGACACGCGAGTTGTTGACGGTGACGATGCCGCGCGCGACGTCGACGCCCTCGAAGCGCAGGTAGTGGATCGGCTCGGGCAACTCGCCGGCCGCGCGCGCCCGCTCGGCGATGTGGAAGAACCCGGACATCCGGACCAGCCCGCGGTCGGGATCGAGGATGTGGAAATTGGGATCGGCGGTGAAGTGCTCGGGCGGCTCGCTGCGGCAGTAGTCGACCGCCTTGCGCACGTCGACACCGCCCAGGCGGAAAAGCACGCTCATCGGCCGCATCTTGTGGTCGGTCTCCCGGCCCTTCACCGTCTCCGCGCCGGCGGCCGCGGCGACGTCGGCGTCGCCGGTCGCGTCGACGACGCTCCGCGCGAGGATCGCCTGGCGCCCCGACTTGTTCTGGACGACGACCCCGCGGATGCGCCGCCCGTCCATGACCGGATCGACGACCCACGTGTAGTTCAGGATCTCGACGCCGGCGGCACGCAGCAGGTCGACCGCGACCTCCTTGAACGCCTCCGGGTCGAACGGAAACGTCGGACCGGTCGCGTTGCCCGCGCCGCGATCGACGAGCGTTCGGGCGATCTCACCCGCGACGCCGTTCATCCGGTGGATCGGGACGTTCCAGGTATTCATGATGACCGCGGTCGCCGCGCCGCCGAGGAAGGCGTTGCGCTCGACGATCATCGTCCTGGCCCCGGCCCGCGCGGCGCCCAGCGCCGCTCCGATGCCCGACACGCCGCCGCCGCAGACCAGCACGTCGACATCGCGCACCACCGGCGTGCGTCGGGGCGGCTCGACGATGGCGTCGGCCTCGATACGGATGGCGGCGTCGAGCGAATCGGTCATCGGGCCTTCCGGCGGTGGGGGGTTCGGCGCGCGACGGGGCCGGTGACCGGCGCCAGGCCCGCCTGGAGCGTCGAGAGCGCGCTCTCGTAGGAAGCGCGGACGTGGTCACGGGCGGCCGACTCGGCCGCGTCGGGCGATCTGGCGACGATCGCGCCCTGGATCGCGCGATGCGCCCGCATCGCCGCATCGTGGCGCGTTTCGCCGCCCGACAGGACCGAGCGGCGGGCGATGACGATCTGGGCGTTGAGCGCGTCGAGCGTGCGCGCCATCCGGCGGTTGCGCGCCGCCGCGACGATGCGGCGATGGAATTCGGTGCCGATCCGGGTCCACGCGTCGATGCCCTTCGCCCGGTCGTACTCGCGGCAGACCGCCTCGAGCGCGGCGATCTCCGCGTCGGTCGCCCGCATCGCCGCGCAACGCGCCGCCAGCCCTTCGAGGCTCTCGCGCAACTCGAACAGCTCGCGCAGGTCCTCGACCGATCCGCGCGGAACGGCGTACCCGCGCGCCGCATTCGCCTCGACGAAACCGTCGCGCGCGAGCACGCGCAGCGCTTCGCGCACCGGCGTGCGGCTCATCCCCAGGCGCCGGGCGAGGCGGATCTCCTGCAGCGGCTCGCCCGGTGCCAGGTCGCCGGCGACCAGCGACGCGCGGAGCGTTTCGTAGGCCTGCGCGGCGAGGCCGTCAGGAGCGGAATCGGCTGGCATACGTTCTGTATACAATCTTCCCCCATGCTACCGGCCGCCGAGTCCCGGGTCAAGCCGGCGCGCCGCTCCCGCGTTGCCGGCGTTGACAGCCGGCCGGTGCGGCGCGAGGCTACACCGGGCCCGGACCCGATGAACGCCTCCCGATGCGACAGACGACACTGGAGATCCGCACGCGCGGGCCCGGACTCCACGAATTCACCGCCGAGGTCGACCGCTTCGTCCGGGAGAGCGGCGTGGCGACCGGGCTCCTCACGCTCTTCGTCCAGCACACATCCTGCTCGCTGTGCGTCCAGGAGAACGCCGATCCGGATGCCAGGCGCGATCTGGACGAGTTCTTCCGCCGCCTGGTCCCGCCGGCCGATTCGCCGTCGATGCGCTGGATCGCGCACACGACCGAGGGGCGCGACGACATGCCGGCGCACATCAAGGCGGCGCTCGGCGCGGTGTCGATCTCGATCCCGGTGAGCGGCGGACGGCCGGCGCTGGGAACGTGGCAGGGCGTCTACCTGTTCGAGCACCGCGACCGGGGGAGCGCGAGGCGCGTCGTCGCGCACCTGGCGGACTGACGTCGCCGCGGCCCCGCGGCGACGCGCCCCATGCGACCCTTCCGACCCGGGTCGCGTAGGATACGCGGCTGCACGACGGCGCCGACGCGACGCGCCCTTCCCCGTTCCCCCGCCCACGAGGTTCCCGATGATCGGATACGTCACGCTCGGCACCAACGACCTTCCCCGCGCGATCGCGTTCTACGATTCGCTGCTGGCCGAAATCGGCGCGAGGCGCGTCTGGGAGTCCGAGCGCGGCGTCGCCTGGGGTGTCTCGCCCAAAGGCTGCGGCCTGGGCGTGATGAAGCCCTACGACGGCAAGCCCGCGACCGTCGGCAACGGCGTGATGCCGGCGATCGCCGTCGATTCGACCGAGAAGGTCGACCGGGTCTACCGCAGGGCGTTGTCGCTCGGTGCGAAGGACGAAGGCCCGGCCGGGCCGCGCGGCGACGGTTTCTACGCCGGCTACTTCCGCGACCTCGACGGCAACAAGCTCAACGTCTTCTGCATGACCTGAGGTCGTCGTGGAGGCGCAGAACGCCGCACGCCTGCTCGCCCTCCTCCGCAACCAACCGGTCGCGGCGCTGGGCACGCTCCACAACGGCGATCCGGCGGTGTCGATGGCGCCGTACGCGGTCCTCTCGGCCGCGGGTTCGCTGGTGATCCACGTCAGCCGCCTCGCCACCCACACCGACGACATGCTCGCCCACCCGGCGGTGAGCCTGATGGTGACCGCGGTTCGCGAAACCGGCGTGCCGCCGCAGGCGCTCGCGCGGGTGACCTTCCGCGCCAACGCGGCGCCGATCGACCGCACCGATCCGGGCCACCGCGCCGCGCGCGACGCCTACCTCGCCCGATTCCCCGAGACCGAACCGCTGTTCGGTCTCGGCGATTTCGCGCTCTTCGCGATCGTGCCGCGCAACGCCCGGTACGTCGGCGGATTCGGACAGGCGGCGACGATCACGTCGAAGGACCTCCGGGCCCTCCTGGCGCAGGCGTGAGCACCCAAGACCCGTTCCGTCCGGCGCCCGACCGGCCGGCGCCGCGCGTCGCCGGGGAACCGGTCCCGGCGCCGCCCTCGACCTCCCGCGTGCACTCCGCGTGCACGCTGCTGCTGCTGCGCGACGGTGCGAGCGGCATCGAGGTGCTGATGGTCGAGCGCGCCGCCGAGGCCCGGTTCCTGGGCGGCTACCACGTCTTCCCCGGCGGCCGGCTGGTCGCGGACGACGCTTCGCCTCGAGCGCTCGTCCGGATCGTCGGCCTTTCCGCCGCCGAGGCCGGCGAGCGTCTGGAGACGCCGGACGCCTTGGCGTGGTGGATGGCCGCGGTCCGCGAGACCTACGAGGAGTGCGGCATCCTGCTCGCCGTCGACGCGTCCGGTTCGCCGCCCGACGGAGCGGCCCGATCCGCGTTCCGGGCCGCCCGCCCGGCGCTGAACGCGGGCGAGGTCGCGTTCAGCGAATTGCTGCTGACGCACGGACTCTTCGTTCGCGCCCCGGATCTCGCCTATTTCGATCGCTGGATCACGCCCGCCTTCCGTCCTCAGCGGTTCGACACCCGGTTCTTCGCCGCCCGCGCGCCGGCCGGCCAGGACGCGATTCACGACGGCGCCGAGGTCGTCGCCGCGGCCTGGTTGCGCGCCGCCGAGGCGATCTCGGCCGCGAAGCGAGGCGAGATCTCGATCGCCAACGCGACCGAGACGATGCTGCGCCGGCTCGCCGACCAGCCGAACGTCGACACCGCGCTCGCGGCCGCGCGGGCGACGCGGCGAATCGAGCCCAACCGCATCTGCGTCGCCCAGGGAAGCGCCGGCCGGAAGTTCTTCTACCGCGACGATCCGCAATACGCCGAGATCCACTGGTGCGACCCCGACGAGACGATGCAGACCTCGTACGAGATCGTCCCGGGGATCCCCAAGCGGCTCGACCGCTGGGTCACGCGGCTGACCGCGCCCAATCCCGGCGTGATGACCGGGCCGGGCACCAACACCTATTTCGTCGGCGAGCGCGAATTCGCGCTCGTCGATCCGGGTCCCGACGACGCGCGCCACCTCGAGGCGGTGCTGCGTCACGGCCAAGGACGGATCCGCTGGATCCTCTGCACCCACGCGCACCGCGACCATTCGCCGGCGGCGGCGACGATCGCGCGAGACACCGGCGCGCAGGTCATCGGCATGCCGGCGCCCGCCGGGCTGCGGCACGATCCGACGTTCGCGCCCGACCGTATCGTCGTCGACGGCGAGACGCTCCGGCTGGGCGAGGTGTCGCTGACCGTGATCCACACGCCGGGGCACGCGGCCAACCACCTGTGCTTCCGCCTCGGGCAGAGCGGCATGGTCTTCACCGGCGACCACGTGATGCAGGGCTCGACGGTGACGATCGGTCCGCCGGACGGCGACATGCGGGCCTACTTGGCCTCGCTCGAGAAGCTGCTGGCGATCGACGCGCCGATCCTCGCCCCCGGCCACGGGTACCTGATCGGTGTTCCGGGCCGCGAGATCCGGCGCCTGATCCGCCACCGCCGCTGGCGCGAGGCGCGGGTGCTGGACGCGGTCCGCCGGCTGGGTCCGGCGAGCGTCGATGAGCTGGTCGGCGACGTCTATCCGCAGATCCCGCCGGCATTGCACCGCGCGGCGGCGCAGTCGCTCGAAGCGCATCTGGTCAAACTCGTCGACGACGACGCGGTCGTCGCGCACGCGGGACGGTACACGGCCGCGTCCCGATGACGCTCGTCCTGTTCAAGCTCTTCACCGCGCCGGTCCTGATCCTCGTCGCGTCGCTCGTCGCCCGACGATTCGGCCCGGCGATCGCCGGCTGGCTGGTCGCGCTGCCGCTGACCTCCGGGCCGGTCGCGGCGCTGCTCGCCGTCGAGCACGGCCCGCGATTCGCGCAACTCGCCGCCGAGGGGTCGCTGACCGGAATGGCCGCCCAGGCGTGCTACGCCGCCACCTACGGTCATCTCGCGCGTCGTGGACATCGCTGGATCGTCTGCTCGGCGGCCGCGGCGGTCGCGTTCGTCGTCGCCGGCGCGCTGCTGATCGGCCTGCATCTGGGCATCGGCGGCGGCGCGATCCTCGCCGGTGCGGCGCTCCTCGCCGCGCTGCACGCGATCGGCAGGCCCGCCGCTCCGCCACGCGACACCGCGACGCCGCACTGGGATCTCCCGCTGCGAATGGCGATCGCCGGCGCACTGGTCGCGTCACTGACGACGATCGCCGAGGTCATCGGGCCGGATCGCGCCGGGTTGATGTCGACGTTCCCGGTCTTCATCCTAGTGCTGTCGGCGTTCGCGCACCAACGCGAGGGACCGGAGGCGGCGCGGGCCCTGGTCCGCGGCCTGGTCATGGGCCTGTTCGGGTTCGGCGCGTTCTTCGTCACCGTCGCGGTTCTGGCGACCCGCGCCGAGACCGCCGTCGTGTTCGGCGTCGCCACGCTCGCCAACCTGGCGGTCCATGGCGTCGCGTTGCGATTGCTGCGGCGCCGGTCCGCGGCAGGCTGAAGCGCGCGCCGACGACCGCGGCGCCTCCCGCGCCCGTCCCGCGCCCTGCGCCGGGTTCAGCGTGGGACGTGGCAGACGACGCTTCGCGAGACGATCGACGGTGCTCCGGCACCACCCGGACGTCCGTGACTCCGCGCGTGGAGCTCGAGCTCGACGCGGAACTCGGAGGCGCCGGGGCGGGCCATCGACGGGGGCGCCGGTACCTCGAACCGTCCGAGTGTGGCGAGCGGCCCGTGGAAATAGTCGACGCGCTCCGCCGTCCAGCCTCGGGGAGCGAGGTGGAGCCGGCCGGCCGGCGAGTCCAGCGTCACGCGCAACGCGGCGGGCACGCCGTGGTCGTCGCCGGCGGCAAGCGCGGCCGTGATGGCGACCTTGCGTCGTGGCGCGAGGACCACCGGCCCGCGCCGCCCGTCGACCCAGATCCCGAACGACGCGGGCGCGCGTCGCCGCGTCCCCGGGTGGTACTCGTCGGCGCCGATGTCCGGCCGACGCCCGTTGACGCGCGCCTCGCCGTCGATGTCGTGTTCCGGCAGCCCCGGCGGGTCGGGAACCTCGTTGGTGCCGGCGTCGATCATCGCCGAGCCGGCGAGCAGGCGGTAGTCGCCACCGGCCGGATGGACGAACCCCGGATCGACATCGACGTTGCCGCCGGATGCCCGGTACGTCCCCAGCACGCGCGAGCAGTTGTTGTGGTACGCGTCGACATCCAGCCACCGGCTCTCGGGGATCTCGCGGGTCTCGCCGAGGAACAGATCGTCGCTGCCGGCGCGCACGACCGCGCGGTTCCCGCGAACGATGTTGTTGTAGAGATTGACGAGCCCGCCCGGGCCCGGATAGTCGCCGAAGTGGACGCCCCCGCCCTCGGCGGCCGTGTTGGCGCAAATCGTGTTGTGGAGCAGATGCGCGGTCCGATCGCAACCGAAGGCCAGGAACAGCCCTCCGCCTTGCGAGCTATTGCCCGCGGCGACGTTGTCGGTGACGATGTTGTTGCGCAGGGTCACGCCGTCCCAGGCGTTCCAGACGAAGACGCCCGCGCCGCAGCATTCGGTCGAGGTCGACCGCACGCCGTCCGAATCGGTGGTGACGACCCGCTCGCGCAGCGTATTGCGCTGGACCCGATTGCCGTCGATCGTCAGGCTGAACGCCTCGGTCACGTGAAGGCCGGCGCCCCTCCCGGCGTCGCTCGCGTTGTCCGCGAACACGCAGTCGCGCACGACGACGGCGTATTCCTGGGCGTCGATGTCCAGGCCGCCGCAGTTGTAGGGATCGTTGCCGTTGCAGAAGGTGATGCCGATGATCTCGAGGCGCGGTCGGTCGAACGCCGGGTCCATCCGGGTCTCCCAGGGCAGGCCGCGCAGCGTGGCGTCGACGATCGCCAGGCAGTAGCCGATCCCCTGCGCGTCGATGATCACGTCGCGCGCCGAGGTCCCCGGCTCCCCGGTGATCGTCAGCGACCGACCGTTCGGAGAACAGGAGAAATAACCCCGCGGGGCGACGCGCGGCAGGGTCTGGGAATAGCGTCCGGCGGCGAGGTACACGGTCGACGGCTCGTCGATCCCGACGATGTCGTCGTGCAACACGCGGAACAGCTCGTTGCCTTCGGTGACATGGAAGTCCATGACGGTCCTCGTGGAGAAAGAACCGAGCGACGCCGGCTATCGACCGGGCCGCAGCGCGCCCCCGGCCGACTCGGTCCGGCAGAACTCGACGATCCGCCCGAGCGCGTCCGCGAGCGCCGCGTTGGCCGCGGCGACGCCGCCGTCCGGGTTGTCGGCGGCGGCTGGCGCGGCGACATCGACGGTCCGGGTCGCGACGATACGACGAGCGGCGAGCTCGACGAGCTGCAGGCGCAGCGTCAGCTCGACCCGGCTCGGTCGGTCGACGAAACTCTGCTGCAGCCGGGTCAGCTCGATGTCGAGCCGCAGGTCCGCCGACACGCCGGCCGGGCCGTGCACGACCGCCTTGAACGCGCCCGACTCGTCGAGCGCGCGCACGACCAGCGGGCCGATCATCGCCGCCGGTGGATCGACCCAGCGGTGGGTCGCGAAGCGTTCGAGCGCATGGGGGCGCTCGACGTAGACGATCGCGGCGCTGTCGTACCCGGGGCTCGCCCGCACCGTCGACACCTCGATCACCTGCGTACGCGCGGACGGCGCGACCGCCGCGCCGCCCGCCGCCGGTCGTACGTCGAGCACCCGCATCGATGGCGCGTCCGCCACCGGCGCGGCCAGCCCGCCGCATCCGGCGATGAACAGCGCCGCCGCGACGATCGCCGGCACCGCCTGCGGGTTCGAACGGGGGGTCCGCCTCATGGTCGCACCTCACTCGCCGGGGCCGCGCTTGGCCGGCGCCCGGCCCCGCAACAGCACGCCGGGATTTCGCTCGACCTCGTCGCCGACGCGGCGCAGCGTCGCGGTCAGCGAGCGCAGTTCCGCGACCAGTTCGCGCACCTCCGGCAGCGTCGTGCCGGTGAACTCGCGGATGTCGCCGCGGCTCGCGTCGAGCGTGCCGCGGGCGCTGTCGAGCGTCCCCTTGGCGCTGTCGAGCGTCGCGCGGGCGCTGGCTCCGGCCGAACCGAGGTCTCCCGCCATCCGCTCGAACGCGTCGGCGGTGCGTTCGACGCGCGCGACCAGCGCGGGCAGTTCGGCGGTGATCCGCGCGGTGTTCGCCATCACCCGCTCGGAGCTCGCGAGCGTCGCGTCGATCGTTCGGGTCCGCGCCGCGAGCACGTGCGAGAGCTGCGAGAGGTCCGCCAGCGTCGCCTTCACCGACCGGCGGTTCTCCTCGTCGAGCAGCGCGTTGACGTTGTTCGAGACCCGGACCAGGTCGGCGAGCAGCGCCGGCAGCGCGGTCTCGAGCCGCGACATGAACGACGGCGCCGACGCGATCACCGGATAGCGCGCCCCGGGCTTGGCCACCAGCGGCGGAGAGTCCTTGTGTCCGGCGGTCAGCTCGACGTAGGCGATGCCGGTCAGGCCCTGCGTCTGCAGCGTGGCGAGCGTGTCCTCCTTGACCGGCGTGCCGCGCTCGATGTCGAGCGTCACCTCGACCTCCTCGACGTTGCCCGAGGCGAGCGCGATGCGCCGCACGCGCCCGACGTCGACGCCGCGGTAGCGCACCGGGGCGTTGTTGTTGAGACCGGCGACCGACTCGGCCATGTAGGTCAGGTAGACGTCGTAGGTCTTGCGGTAGTACTTGCCGCTCGACAGCCACAGGAAGCCCCCGACCATCGCGACGGCGAGCGCGATGACGAAGGCGCCGACCGCGGCGAGGTTCACCTTCGATTCCACTGCTGCTCCAGTGCGGCGCGCCCGCGCGGGCCGTGGAAATACTGGCGGACCAGCGGATCCTCGGAGCGCGACAGCTCGGTCATCGATCCGACGCCGACGATATTGCCCTTGCCGAGCACCGCGACCCGGTCGGCGGCGCGCCACAGCAGGTCCAGGTCGTGCGTCACCATCATGATCGTCAGGCCCAGACCGTCGCGCAAACCGCGGACGAGCTCGTCGATGCCGCTCGCGGACAGCGGGTCCAGGCCGGCGGTCGGCTCGTCGAGGAACAGGAGCTCCGGGTCGAGCGCCAGCGCCCGGGCGAGCGAGGCGCGCTTGCGCATGCCGCCGGACAACTCGCTCGGGTATTTCGGACCGGCGTCCGGCGGCAGCCCGGTCAGTGCGATCTTCACCGCCGCGACCTCGCGGATCAGCCGCGGCGTCAGGTCGGTGTGCTCGGCCAGCACCATGCCGACGTTCTCGGCGACCGTCAGCGCCGAGAACAGCGCGCCGCGTTCGAACATCACGCCCCAGCGCCGCCGCAGCGGCAGCGCCGCGTCGTCGCTCATGCCGACGATCTCCTCGCCGAAGACGCGGATCGAACCGGCCGCCGGCCGCTGCAGCAGGATGATCTCGCGCAGCAGCGTCGACTTGCCCGACCCGCTGCCGCCGACCAGCGCGAAGATCTCGCCGCGGGCGACGGTGAGATCGACGCTCTCGTGGACGACGGCTCGCCCGAAACGGGTGGCCACGCCGCGGACCGCGATGATCGGGTCGGACGCCGGCGGCGGCAGCACGGTGCTCACAGGTCGAGCCACAGGAAGACGATCGAAAAGGCGGCATCGGTGACGATGACCAGGAAGATCGACTGTACGACGCTCATCGTCGTCTGCGTGCCGACGCTCTCGGCGCTGCCGGTGACCTGGAAGCCGCGGTAGCAGCCGACCAGCGCGACGATCATCGCGAACACCGGCGCCTTGGCGAGCCCGGTCCAGTACGACGAGAGCTGGATCGCCTCGTCCAGCCGGTCGACGAACGCCTCGAAGCCGACGTCGAGGCGGGCGCGCGCCATCACCATGCCGCCGAGCACCCCGGCGATGTCGGTGTAGACGGTCAAGAGCGGCATGACGATCACCAGCGCCACGACCTTCGGCACGACGAGCAGCTCCTGGGCGCCGACGCCGATCGTCGTCAGCGCGTCGATTTCCTCGGTGACCTTCATCGTACCGATCTGGGCGGTGTAGGCCGAGCCCGACCGGCCGGCGATGATGATCGCGGTGAGCAGCGGCGAGAGCTCGCGCAGCATCGCCAGAGCGACCAGGTCGACGACGAAGATGTTGGCGCCGAAGCGCTGGAGCTGGTCGGCGCCCTGATAAGCGATCACGACGCCCATCAGGAACGACAGCAGCCCGGTGATCGGCAACGCGTCGACGCCGGCCGCCTGGACGTTGTGCAGGATCGGCCGCCAGCGCAGGCGCCGCGGCGCCCGAATCGCCCGCAGCAGCGCGATCGAGCTCTCGCCGACGAACGCGAGATAGCCGTACGATCCCTCGACCAGCCGCAGCACGCGCCGCCCGGTGCGCTCGAGGAGCCCGGCCGCCGGAACCGGCGCGCTCGCAAGGGGGATCTCGCGCGCGCCGACCAGTTGCAGCAGCGCCGAGAATTCCGGCTTCAGACCCTCGATACGCGCGACCAGGCCGGCCTCGGTGAGACGGCGCAGCGTTCGATGGAGGAGCCACGCGCCGACGGTGTCGAGCGCGGTGACCGCGGTGGCGTCCACGATCGCCTCGCCGCCCCGCGGCCAGATCGCGCGGTCGAGCTCGCCGTCGAGGGCTCGCGCCGCGACCAACGTCCAGGCGCCGCCGCAGCGCACGACGATCGGCGAACCCACCTCGGTGTGGATCGACACGTTCGCGCCCGGGGGCGCGTCGCTGGGCATCGGGTCGCAGTCGGGTCCGGGAACGGCGGGCACGCGGTACGAATACCGACCCGCGCACCCACAATCGATGCTATGTCAGCGGGGCCGGTCCACCTTGATGGAGGTCAACCGGCGGGACGGCCCGCCCGGCGCCGTCCGGGCGATCGATCGCGGACGCCCGGTCGACCCGACGCGCTGCGCCGGTCAGCCGGCGACCACCCGGCAGACGACGACCTCCGCCGGCCCGGCGACCAGGCCCTCGCGCTGGCGCCGCTCGCGGAACGCCGCGAGCCGCGGCGAGTGCCGGTGCAGCTCGAACGCCGCGTCGTCGACGTAGGTCTCGTAGAAACAGAAATCGTCCGGGTCGACGTCCGAGCGCAGGAGCCGGTACGCGGTGCAGCCGGGTTCGGAGGCCAGCACCGCCGCGACCTGTTCGGCCAGCAGCGCGGCGAGCGCGTCGCCCTTGCCCGGCGCCGCGCGCAGGCGGGCCACCACCACGACTTCACGCTTCATCGATCGCTCCCCTCGCACCCGGGGACCCGGGCGCGTTCGACGCACGAGCGGCCGGCGGGCTCAGTCGAGCTTGAGTCCGGCGGCCTTGATCACCTTCGCGTACTTGGCGATGTCGGCCCGCACCATCGCGGCGAATTCCTCGGGCGACGCGCTGGCCGTCTCGTCGCTGCCCAACGCGTCCAGTCGCGCCTTGACATCGGGCAGCGCGACGATCTTCACCACCTCGGCGTGCAGCTTGCGCACGATCTCCGGCGGCAGGCCCGCCGGGCCGAACATCCCGTACCAGGTCATCCCTTCCGCGCCGGGCGCACCCGCCTCGGCGACCGTCGGCACCTCTGGCAGCGCCGACACCCGCTTCGGGCCGGCGATCGCGAGCGCGCGGAGCTTGCCGCTCTTGATGTGCGGCAGCACCGAGGGCATCGTGTCGAACGACACCTGGACCTGGCCGCCCAGCGTGTCCTGCAGCGACTGGCCGGTCCCCTTGTAGGGCACGTGCTGCAGGTCGACGCCGGCGATCGACTTGAACAGTTCGCCGGCCAGGTGCGGCGTGCTGCCGTTGCCGGCCGATCCGAACGCGATCTTGCCCGGACCCGCCTTCGCGAGCGCGATCAGTTCGCCGAGCGTGCGCGCGTTGACCGACGGATTGACGGCGATGATGTGCGGTACCGCGGCGATCCGGGTGACCGGCGTCAGGTCCTTCTGCTGGTCGTAGGGAAGGCTCGGCAGCAGGCTCACCGCCAGCACGTGGGTCGCGTTGGTGCCGATGATCAGCGTGTAGCCGTCCGGCGCCGACTTGGCGACCAGGTCGGTGCCGATCGTCCCGGTCGCGCCGGCCCGGTTCTCGACGACGACCTGCTGGCCCCAGGCCTCGGCGAGCTTCGCCGAGACGAGCCGCGTCACGATGTCGGTGCCGCCTCCCGGAGGCCAGGGCGTGAGCATCCGGATCGGCTTCGCCGGGTAGTCCTGCGCGGCGACCGCCGCGGAGATCGCCAACGCGCCGACGGCGAGGACGAGACGCACGATCATGGCCGATCCTCCGGTGAGACGTTTCAGGCGCCGGCCCGCGCACGCGCGCCGGCCGCCAGCCCGGCGACGCGGCCGAACACCGCGCCGGACATGAGCCCGCTGCCGCTAGGGTAGCCGAAATAATAGAGGCCGCCGACGATCTCGCCGGCCGCGTACAGGCCCGGTATGACCAGCCCGTCGGTATCGATCACCTCGGCGTTGCGGTTGATCTTGAGCCCGCCGAAGGTGAACGTGATGCCGCACGTGACGCCGTAGGCCTCGAACGGCGGCTCGTCGATCGGGTTCGCCCAGTTGGACTTCGCAATCGCGAGACCGGTCGTGCAGCGTCCGTCCTTGACGTTCGGATCGAACGGCCGATCCGAGCGCGCGGCGGCGTTGAACGCCCGGATCGTCGCCAGCGCCCGGACCGGATCGACGTCGTCCAGCTTGCGCACCAGTTCCTCGAGCGTGTCGGCCCGCACCTTGGTCATGCCCTTGTAGCGGTATTCGTCGCGCAGGTAGGGTTGCGCCTTGCGGTCGAACACCTGCCAGGCGAACTGGCCCGGCTGCGCGAGCACGACGCGGCCGTAGCGCGCGTAGGTGTAGCTGAAGACCTCGGCGCCCTCGTCGACGAAGCGTTCGCCGTTGGCGTTGAGCATGATGCCGAACGGGTACGAGTGCTTCTGGTAGTTGTCGCCGACCGAGAGGTTGCCGAACTCGGTGGCGTGCCGATCCCAGCCGACCGAGTGGCAGCCCGACCAGTTCCCGGTCGGCATCGCCCCGACCTCGAGCGCCATGCGGATGCCGTCGCCGGTGTTGAAGCGGGTGCCGCGCACCTTGGCGAGCTCCCACCCCGGACCCAGGTACTTGGTGCGCCATTCGGCGTTCGCCTGGAAGCCTCCCGCCGCGAGCACGACGGCGCCGGCGCGCACCTCGATGGTCCGGCCGCGGTGCTTCACCCGCACGCCCTTGACACCGTCGTCGTCGGCGACGAGCGACATCGCCCGGGCCTGGTAGGCGATCCGGACGCCGGCGGCGCGCACCGCGCGGGTCAAGGCCTCGACCAAGCCCGGCCCGCCGCCGGTCGCTTCGACGGTGAGTCCGCCCCAGAAACGGAAGCGTCCGTTCACCTTGAACGCCTGCCGTCCGTACATCGGCAGGAAGCGCACGCCGCGATCGCGCATCCAGCGGATCGTCTCCCGGCTGCGGCCGACCAGCACCTCGCACAGGTCCGGATCGGTCCGGTACTGCGTTTCCCGACCCATGTCGTCGTAGTACTTCGACTCCGGATGAACACCGAAGTCGGTCGTGGCGATCTCCTCGTCGGTCAGGTGCGGCATCAACGCCTTGAGGTCGTCGACGCCGTCGTAGACGCACTTGATCGCGCCGGCCGTGAAACGCGTGTTGCCGCCGGATTCCTCCTCCGGCGCGCGCTCGAGCATCAGCACCGAGGCGCCGCGCTCGCGGGCGGACAACGCGGCGCACATCGCCGCGTTGCCGGCGCCGACGACGACCACGTCGACGGCGGGCGGCAGTACGGCGGGGCTCGAGTCGGCAGTCGTCATTGGTTTTCAGAATGCTGAATGTGCTACATAATTCTGACAATCGGCTCCCTCCCCGTCAACCGCCCGATGATCGATCTGCCGCTGCACGAGCGCGTCGTCCCGCGGGTCCTGCGGCTCGCCGCCGAGGCCCGACCCGAGCAGCCGTTCCTGCTCCATGGCGACGAGCGCTGGAGCTACGCCGATGTCGAGCTTCTGTCGACGCGGCTCGCCCGCGGTCTCGCCCGGTGGGGCGCGACCCGGGGCGCTCGCGTCGCGCTGTTGCTCGACAACAGCCCCGCCTTCGTCATCACGCTGTTCGCCTGCGCCAAGACCGGCGCGCTCAACGTGCCGCTCAACACCGCGGCTCGCGGCGAGCTCCTGCGCTACTACCTGGCCGACGCCGATTGCACCCACGTCGTCGTCCAGGACGCCTACGTCGACCAGCTGCTCGACGCCTGGCCCGGCTTCGACCGGCCGATCGCGGTCCTGCGATCCCCCTCGCCGGCGGCAAGGGCGGCCGCGGCGCGCCCGCACCGGGGTCCGCTGTGGGACGACCTGCTCGACGACGGCGGGTCCGCGCGCGCTGTCGCGCTCGGCGCCGAGCCGGCCGCCTGGGACCCCTGGCTCATCCTCTACACGTCGGGGACGACCGGGCCGTCGAAAGGCAGCGTCTGTCCGCACGCGCAGGGTCTCACCATCGGACGCACGCAGTCGCGCCGGATGTCGCTCGGGCCCGACGACCGGCTGTACACCTGCCTGCCGCTCTTCCACGGCAACGCGCTCAACTACTCGACGATCACCGCGCTGTGGGCGGGCGCGACCGTAGCGCTCGAAACGCGCTTTTCGGCGCGGCGGTTCTGGTCGGACATCCACCGCTACCGGGCGACCCAGTTCAACGCGATGATGGTCGTGACCTCGATCCTCGAGAAGCTGCCGGTCACCCCCGAGGAGCGCGACAACCCGGTGCGCATCGCCGCGCTCGTGCCGCCGCCGGCGAACCGACGGCAGCTCGAGCAGCGCTGGGGCCTGTCGATCGTCTCGCAGTACGCCCTCTCCGAGGCCTGCCCGGTCGCGGTGCTCGGCCCGGGCGAGGCGTACGACAAGCCGCGCACCTCGGGCCGCCTCTCCGAGGCGCTCGACGTGCGCATCGTCGACGAGAACGACGTCGAGGTCCCGCGCGGGATTCCCGGCGAGATCGTGCTGCGCACCCGCGAACCGTGGACGATGTTCAGCGGCTACTACGGCAAGCCCGAGGCGACGCTCGCCGCCTTCCGCAACCTCTGGTTCCACACCGGCGATCGCGCCTTCGTCGACGAGGACGGGTATCTCACCTTCGTCGACCGGGTCAAGGACGCGATCCGCCGCCGCGGCGAGAACATCTCGGCCTACGAGATCGAGACGCTGCTCAAGGGGCACGAGGCGATCGTCGAGGCGGCGGCCGTTCCGGTCCCGGCCGAACTGGGCGAGGACGAGGTCGCCGTCTACATCGTGCGCGCCGACGGGACGCTGACCGAGCGGGCGGTCGTCGAGTACGCGATCCGGACGATGGCCTACTACATGGTTCCGCGCTACGTCGCCTTCGTCGACGACCTGCCGAAGACGCCGTCGCAGAAGATCGCCAAGCACGTGCTGCGCGAGCGAGCGCGCGACGGCTACCGCGCGATGTGGGACCGCGAGGCGGCGGGCCTCGTCGTCGACCGCTTCAGCGCGGCGAATCGGGCCTCGTGAACCAGCGGACGATGCCGTCCCAGTCGGACTGGCCCAACCCGCGCGAGATCGCGACCGCGCCGGCCAGCGCCTGCCGGACGATCGCGTCGCGGCGGCTGCGGTAGCGCTGTCCCGGCACGCCGATCGTCAGCGAGCCGGCGAGCGAGCGGTCGGCGCCGAAGATCGGCGTCGAGATGCCGAAGGCGCCGTCGACCGCCTCCTCCTCGTTGAGCGCGTAGCCGCGCGCCCGTGTCTGGTCGAGCTCGCGGACGAGCGCCGCCCGATCGGTCGTCGTGTGCCTCGTGTACGCGGGCAGCGGTCCTTTGCCGAGGAACTCGTCGATCCGGTCGCGCGGAACGTGGAACGCCAGGAAGACCTTGCCCGGGCTGGTCGCGTGCAGCGGCCGCAGCGAACCCATCGGAAAGCGCGCCATCACGCCCGACTCGGCCTCGACCGCGTCGGCGTAGGCGATGCCCTTCGAGTGGCGGATGCCGAGATAGACGTTCTCGCCGGTCGACGCCGCGATCTCGCGCAGGACCGGTCGCGCGACCTCGACGATCCGCAATCCGGCGTGGACGCGGCTGCCGAGCAGCGCGAGGCCTGAACCGGGAGCGTAGCGTCGCTCCGGCAGGACGACGCGGGCGTAATCGTGACGGATCAGCTGCTGCAGCAGCGCGTGCGCCGAACTGGTCGGCACGTCGAGCGCCTGGGCGATCTCGGTCAGCCGGGCGGGCTCGGTCTGGCCCGCCAGGAGCTCCAGGGCGCGCAGGACGCGGCCGACGGTGCGCGCGCCTTCCGGCTTGGCCGCCGACGGTGCCGCGGGCGCGCGCGAGCGGAGCTTCGCCTTCACCGGTCGATCCGCATCGAGGCGACCGCCTCGTCGTCGAGCTCGACGCCCAGGCCCGGGCGGTCCGGAACCTCGACCGCGCCGTCGGCCACCACCAGCGGTTCGCGCACGACATCGGCAGCGAACGCGCCGGTGATCCCGACCGCCCAGGCGCCGTCGAGCAGCGGCCCCGGCCAGGCGGCGGCGAGGTGGGCGACCGACGCCGACGCGATGCTCGTGCACGGGTGGTTGCCCGGGTAGATCCTGAGGTCGGCGGCCTGCGCGAGCGTCCACAGCCGCTGCATGTGCCAGATGCCGCCGTTCTTGGCGACCTTGGTCTGGACGACGCCCGCCGCGCGCCGCTTGATGACGTCCATCAGGTCGTGCGTCGTACAGACGCTCTCGTCGGCCATCATCGGAATGCCGGTCTGGCGGCCGAGCTCGGCCATGCCGTCCAGGTCCCACATCGGCACCATCTGTTCGGCCGCGTCCAGATCGCAGGGCGCGAGCTTGCGCAGGAGCGCGAGCGCCCCGTCGAAGTCCATGCTCGCGTTGGCGTCGACGCGCAGGATCGCGTCGGGGAAACGGTCGCGCACCGCGTGCACGAGCTCGACCTCGGCCGCCGGATCGACGCCGACCTTGACCGTGAAGCTGCGGAAACCACGCCGGCGGAACGCCTCGGCGCCCTCGAGGGTCTCGGCGAGCGAGTCCTTGATCGGCAGCACCGCGCAGGCGCCGACCCGGTCGCGCACCTTGCCGCCCAGCAGCGCGTAGACCGGCACGCCCAGCAGCTTGCCCTGCAGATCGACGATCGCGTCGAGGATGCCGGCCTTGGCGTAGAGCGACGGATAGAGCGCCTCGTCCATCGCCTGCGCGATCGCGGCGAGCCGGAACGGCGAGCGACCGACGACTCGGGGCGCCAGATGGTCGTCGATCGCGGCCTTGAGGCTCGCGAAGGTCTCGACGCTTCCCTGGCGGCGCCAGGCCTGTGTCTCGCCCAGACCGGTGACGCCCTCCGACGTGTGCAGGCGCACGATCAGGTTCTCGCCCACCGGTCGCGCGCCGCCGCTGGCGATCTTGAACGGCACGCGGAAGGGCACGGCGAGCGGGATGGTCTCGACGCGGGTGATCGTGCAGCCGGGTATCACGTTCGGTCTCCGGTATCGCGTTCGTAGGCGGCGATGCGATCGCGGCGGTCGAGCAGGTAGCCGAGCTCGTCCTGACCGCGGATCAGGAGGTCGCGGGCGAACGCTTCGATCGCAGCCGGGAATTCGACGCCGGTCCCCTCGACGACGACGCGGCCGGCCGGCAGGTCGACGACGAAGGGCGGATCGGCCCCCGCGTCGAGGCGCGCGCGCAGGTCGGCGTGCGTCGCCGCGTCGACCGTCAGCGGGACCACGGCGTTCTGCAGGCAGTTGTTCAGGAACGTCGCGTTGAACGACACCCCGACGATCGCCCGGACGCCCCAGGCGCGCAGCGCCCAGACGGCCGCTTCGCGTGAGCTGCCGCAGCCGAAGTTGCGGCCGACGAACAGGATCGAGCGGCCCTGGCGATCGGGCCGGTTCATCACGAACGTCGGGTCGTTGCGGCGGTGCCGGCCGAACGCGGCCGCGGCGAGCGCCTCGTCGCCGACCACGTTGACCAGGTCGGCCGGAATGATCTGGTCGGTGTCGATATCGTCGGCGGTCAGCGCGACAACGCGCGATCGCAGCGTGGTGAACGGTCCCATGGCCTACGCTCGCAGGTAGGGACGCGGATCGGCGACGCGCCCTTCGAGCGCGCTCGCCGCCGCGGTCAGCGGGCTCATCAGCAGGGTCCGCGCGCCGGGACCCTGCCGGTCGCGGAAATTGCGGTTGCTGGTGCTCGCCACCGTGTGTCCGGCGCCGGCCGGCTCGTCGTTCATCGCGACGCACAGCGAACAACCGGGCCGCCCCCACTGTCCGCCGGCGTCGCGGAACACCCGGTCGAGACCTTCCGCCTCGGCCTCTCGGCGCACCGACTGCGAGCCGGGCACGACGAGTAGCCGCACGCTGCCGGCGACCCGCCGCCCGCGCAGGATCGACGCCGCGCCGCGCAGGTCGTCGATGCGCGAGTTCGTGCACGATCCGATGAAGACTTCGTCGACCGGGATCCGGTTCGCCGCGAGCCCGGGCGTGAACCCGGTGTAGGCGAGCGCCGCACGGACCGCCTCGCGCTGCGCCGGGTCGGCGAGGCTCGCCGGGTCCGGCACCCGCCCGGTCACCGGGACCGCCATCGCCGGCGTCGTGCCGAAGGTCACCATCGGCTCGATGCCGCCGGCGTCGAGCCGAACCCGGTGGTCGAAAACCGCGTCGTCGTCGGATTTCAGCGTCCGCCAGCGCGCGACCGCGGCGTCCCAGGCGGCGTCCTTGGGCGAGAACGCACGGCCGTGCAGATAGCCGAACGTCGTGTCGTCGGGCGCGACCAGCGCGTGGCGCGCGCCCAGCTCGGCGCTCATGTTGCACAGTGTCAGCCGCTCGTCGATGCTCATCGCGCGCACCGCGCGGCCGGAGTATTCGACCGCGTAACCGGCGCCGGCGGCGACCCCTTCGCGGCGGATCAGCTCGAGCACGATGTCCTTCGCGGTCACGCCGCGTCCGGGCACGCCGTCGATGACGACGCTCATCGTGCGCACCCGCCGCTGCAACACGCACTGCGTGGCGAGCGCGTGCAGGAGCTGCGTCGTGCCGACGACGAACGCGAGCGCGCCGAGCGCGCCGTGGGTCGTCGTGTGGCTGTCGGCGCAGATCACCGTGCGCCCGGGCCGCGTCAGCCCGAGCTCCGGTCCGACGACATGGACGATGCCCTGGCGCGGGTCGTCCGGACCGAAGCAGAGAATGCGGTGCTTCGCGCACGCGGCGGCGAGCCCGGTGACGATCGGCGGCATCGGACCGGTGCGCAGCGTCGGCACGCAATGGTCGGTCATCGCGACGCAGGCGTCGGGCCGGGCGACCGCGAGTCCGCGCTCGTCGAGCGCCTCGAACGCGCGACGGTAGGTGCCGTCGTGCATCAGGTGCAGGTCGACGTAGACGACCGCCGGATGCCCGGGCTCCTGCGCGACCACGTGCGCGTTCCACAGCTTGTCGTAGAGCGTGGTCGCGGCTACCATGTTCCGGATTATGACAGCCCTTCACGATTCTGAAAATCGGCCGCCCCGGCCCGGATCGTTCCGGGTCGTCGACTTCACCCGCTACATGCCCGGCCCGATGGCCTCGCGGCTCCTGTGCGACCTCGGCGCCGACATCATCAAGGTCGAGAACCCCAAGACCGGCGACGCGACGCGCGGCTTCGCGCCCTACATCCACGGCGAGGGTCTGTTCCACGTCAGCATGAACGCCGGCATCCGCAGCCTCGCGATCGCGAGCCGCGCGCCCGAGTGGAAGCCGGTCGTCGAGGCGCTCGCCCGCTGGACCGACGTGATGATCGTCGGCGGGCAGCCGGAGGGCCTCGCGAAGCTCGGCATCGATTTCGAGACCATGACCCGGGCGAACCCGCGCCTCGTCTGGTGCAACCTGACCGGCTACGGCGAGAAGGGTCCGTTGCGCCATCTCCCGGCGCACGGCCTCAACCCGGACGCGTACGCCGGGATCGTGCCGATCGACTGGAAGGACGGCGTTCCGTGGCCCAACGCGATGTACCAGTCGATCGGCGCGCCGCTGGCCGGCGTGTTCACCGCGCTCGGCGTGCTCGCCGGCCTGCGTCGCCGCGACGCGACCGGCGAGGCGCAGCGTCTCGACGTGTCGCTCTTGGGCACCGCGTTCTGGTTCAACTGGCGCCACGTCGGCACCTGGGCGAACCTGGGCGAGCGCTGGTTCAGCTACGGCGACTTCGGCGGCCGCTACGCGACCTACGAGACCAGCGACCGCAAGATCATCCTCGTCTGCCCGATCGAAAAGACGTTCTGGGAGGCGTTTTGCACGCTGCTCGGGCTTCCCGACGACTGGAAGACACGGGGGACCTGGGGCCGCAGCGAAATGGACCACGGCATCGACTATCCGTGGGAGCGCGCCGAGATCGCCCGGCGCATCCGCGAGCACCCGCGGGCGCACTGGGAACGCGAGCTGGTCGCGCTCAAGATCCCCTACGCCAGCGTGCTCACGCTCGAGGAAGCGATCGGGAGCGAGCAGATCGGCGCGATCGGGGCGATGCGCGAAGTCGCGGTCGACGGCCACCGGGCGAAGATCCCGTCGATGCCGGTGCATTTCGCGACCGGCAACCGCGGCGGCCCGCTCGAGGCGCCGATGCGCACGCCGGGCCTGGGCGAGCACACGGCGCAGATCCTGGCGGAACTGGGCATCGACCCGACGAAGACGCCCGGATGAGCACCGGCTTGAGCCGACGGTTGTGCGAGGCGGTCCACGCGCTGCGCATCGACGACCTGCCGCCGGCGGCGATCGACGCCGCCAAGCGGCTCGCCTTCGACGCGATCGGGTTGATCGGCGGCGGCGCGTGCGCGCCCGGCATCGCCACGCTCAACGCCCGCCTCGCCCGCTGGGAATCCGGCGGCTCGGCGACCGGACTCGTCGGCAGGCGCCGCTATTCGCCGCCGACCGCGGCACTCGCCAACGGGGCGGCGGCGCACGCGCTCGACTTCGACGACCTGCACGACGCCGCGCGCGTGCACACCAGCGCGGTGATCCTGCCCACCGTGCTCGCGACCGCCGAGGACCGGGGCGGCGTGAGCGGACGCGACTTCGTCTTCGCGCTCGCGATCGGCGCCGAGATCCACGCGCGACTGGGGCTCTCCTGCGTCGACGCACTGGGCAAGGGCTGGCACCCGACGATGGTGTTCGGCACGCTCGCCGGCGCGCTCGCCGCCGGCAAGCTTCTGGGCCTCGACGCCACCGGACTGGGTCATGCGCTGGGCATGGGCTACCACCAGGCGAGCGGATCGGCGCAGAGCATGCGCGACGGGGTGCTGTCGAAGCGGCTGGGCGCCGGATTCGCGGCGCGCGCGGCGGTGCTCTCCGCGTTCCTCGCCAAGGACGGGCTGACCAGCACCGAACGCACGCTCGAGGGCAACGCCGGTCTCTACGCCCTCTACGAGCGCGGCGAGGGCGACCCCGAGCGCCTGCTCGCCGGCTGGGGGCGGACCTGGGAAGTCGCGAATTACAGCTTCAAGCCCTACCCCGGCTGCCGGGCGAACCACACGGCGGTCGGCCTCGCGATCGCGCTGCACCGACGAGGGATCCGCGCCGACGACATCGAGTCGGTCGAGGTCGGTCTGGGCAAAGTGAACTGGATGAGCGTCGGCGGCGCCTACGAGTCCGAGCGCGGATCGATCGTGCACGCGCAGTTCAACGCGGCGTACAACGTCGCGCGGGCGCTGGCCGACGGGCGGGTCGAGCTGGGCGCGTACACGCCCGAAGCGATCGTCGAGCCGCGCGTCGTCGATCTGGCGCGACGCGTGCGCACGATCGAAGACCCGGCGATCGACCCGCAGGCGATCGTGCCGGCGCGCCTGACGCTGCGTCTTCGCGACGGTGCGCGGGTCGAGTCGTTCGGCGAGACGATGCCCGGAAGCCCGCAGGCGCCGATGAGCGACGCCGACTTCGAGGCGAAGTTCCGCGCTTGCCTCGAGCACGGGATGCACGCGCGACCCTCTGACGTCGAGCGCCTGCTCGCAACGTCGAGCCAACTCGAGCGCCTGGCCGACGTACGCTCGCTGATCGATGCGTTCCCCGTCCAGGATCGAAGCTGACTCCGGCGCCGGTCGCCCGTGCCCGTGTCACGCGCGCGCCGGCACCGCCGTCGAGTTCGACACAACGGCGGTACGTTGCGCGCCGAATGACCCGTGCGGATCGAGCCGCGAACCGCCGATAGCGTCCCGGGCGAAGACGGGCGCGTCTCCGATCGGACGCGTCCCTCGTTCTGGTCCGCCGCGGCCATCGGTCCGACTCGCACTCCCGAAGTTCGGGAGTGCGGGACCGCATGCGACGAGACTTCGCGCTGAAACGGTTCGTTGACAGTGACATCCGGCGTGCCTAGACTCGGCTTCGTCCTCACAGCGCGCAACGACGACCGGTTTCATCTCGTCGCCCGTCCGACCACCCCTCCGCAACACCCTCCGCAACTCCCTTCGCAACTCCCTCCGCAACTCCCTCCGCAACGGCCAGGACGCCACGAGTGAAGCCCCCGCTGATCTACATGATCCGTGCCGACATCACCGCCGACTACGTCGAGCCGCATCACGAGTGGTACGCGCGGCGGCACGCGCCCGATCTCATGGCCGCCGGCTTCTGGAGTGCGCGCGGCTACGACTCGCCGACGAGTCCGATCCTGTGGAACGTCTACGAAGTGCCCGACGCCGCGATCTTCTCGAGCGACGCCTACAACAGCGGCCACCGGGCCGATCCGTTCCTCGAGACGGCGGTGAAGAAGCTGCATGGTCGAACGGTCAGTCTCTACACGCAGGTCCGCATCGTCGACGCGAACGGCCGCGACATGGAGCGAGCCCGCACGCTGCTCGGACGCTACCTTGCGAGTTTGCGCCTCGCGACCACGGCCGACGCTTCGTCGGTAACGCGCTGGTTCGCCGATCGAGTCGTCGAAGCGCACAAGGGCGCCGCCGGGCTCCGATCGATCCGACTCTGGGAGCAACGCGAATCGCATCCCAAATGGCCGACGACCGAGCCGCGTTGGTCGGTCGGCGTCGAGTGGGATACGCAGGCACAGCTCGAGCGAGCGCAGGTGCGCCGACTCCTCGCCGAAGCAGCGGCTGCTCCCGAGCTGAGCGCCTCGGTGGCGAAGATCGACGTCGTCTGGAAGCGCTACGGACTGCTGCGCGACGACGTCTTCGACGACCTCGCGTGAGTGCCCGCATGACCCACCGTCCACGGATCGCGTCGTCGATGCGAACCACGCTCGGCCCCTCGCATCCTGGTGCCCGAGTCCGAAGCAGCGACCGGTGAAACGCGAGCCGGGCCTCTTCGCGCCGATCGCGTTCCGGGACGCCACGGCCAGGAACCGCGTCATGGTGTCGCCGATGAGCCAATACCGGGCGCGCGACGGCTTCGTATCGGATTGGCACTTCGCGCACGTCGCGAAGTTCGCAATGGCGGGCGCCGGATTCGTCTTCATGGAGTCGACGAAGGTGGAAAGGCGCGGCAGGAGCTCTGTCGGCGATGCTGGAATCTGGAAGGACGATCACGTTCCGGCGTTGCGACGGATCGCGGAGTTCGTACGCGCGCAAGGGGCGATCGCCGGTATTCAGCTTGGACATGCCGGACGCAAGGCCGGCGTTCAACGCCCTTGGGAGGGTTTCGGTCCGCTCGATCGACAGCGCCCGATCGACGGCGACGAACACTGGGAAGTCGTCGGTCCGAGCGCAGTGGCCGCGTTCGACGGATGGCCGGTCCCGCGGGCGCTGACACTCTCCGACATCCAGGACGTTATTGACGCATGGGGGATGGCCGCGAAGCGCGCGCTTGCGGCGGGCTTCGACGCGCTCGAGATCCATGGCGCCCATGGCTACCTGATCCACCAGTTCCTCTCGCCGGAGGCCAACCGCCGCACCGACGGGTACGGCGGAACGCTGGCGCGACGGATGCGCTTCGCCGCCGAGGTGGTCGAGTCCGTTCGCGAGCACTGGCCGGCGTCGAAGCCGCTCTTCTTTCGCGTTTCGGCTGTCGACGAGTCCGGGTGGACGCTCGAGGATTCGTCCGCGCTCGCCGATGTCCTCAAGGGGCGCGGAATCGACGCGTTCGACTGTTCCTCCGGCGGCATCGGCATCCGATCGCCAACAGCCGCGCCGATCGCGAGACACCTAGGCTTCCAGGTCCCCTACGCCGAGCGGATCCGGCGGAACTGCGGTATCGCGACGATCGCCGTCGGGCTGATCGTGGATCCTCGGCAGGCCGATGACATCGTGCGCAGCGGGAAAGCCGACCTGGTCGCCCTCGCCCGGGAGTTCATCGCCGACCCGAACTGGGTTTATCACGCCGCCAGGGCGCTAGGAACCGATCCCAATGCCTGGCTGCCGATCGAATACGGCTGGTGGCTCGACCGGCGCGAGCGATCCGGTTCGATCGCATGAGTCCGCGCCCGGAGCGCCGATTCGCCGCGCCGCGCGCACCGGCGACGGGTCGCCGGCCGGATCCGTCGTTCAGCGAAGCGCCTCAACGGAAGGAGACATCGTCATGACACGGAAGATCCGAACCCGGACGTCCCTCGGATGTTGGCTCGTCGTGTTCACCGTGACGACGCTCGTCGCGGGCAACGCCTCGGCCCAGGAGGCCTACCCCGCGCGTCCGGTCCATGTCGTCGTCGGCGCGACCGCCGGTGCGCTCGACACGATGACGCGCCAGCTCTTCGGCGCGGTCGCGAAGGAACTGGCCCAGTCCGTCGTGGTCGAGAACAAGCCGGGCGCCGGGCAGGCGGTCGGATACGCGTTGGTGACCAAGTCCAAGCCGGACGGCTACACGTTGGGGGTAACGACGACTTCGTTGATGACCAACGTCCCGCACATGCAGAAGACGAACTTCGACGTGCTGAACGACTCGGTCGACATCATGGCGTTCTGTCGTTACGCGCAGGTCCTCGCGGTCGGCGCCCAGACGCCATGGAAGACGTTCGAAGAGCTGCTCGTCTGGGCGAAGGCGAATCCCGGCAAGTTCCGCTACGCGGTGTCTGGTCCCGGCGTCGCCATGCACATCGCGATGGAGCAGATCGCGATGCAGGAGGGCATCCAGTGGATCGCCATCCCCTTTCGCGGCGGAGGAAGCGACGCCGTCGCCGCGGCCCTGGGCGGCCACACCGAGGGCGTCGCTCAATCGCCGGTCGAGACCGGCGAGCACATCAAGGCCGGCAAGCTCCGGCCGTTGCTCGTGCTCACCGACAGCCGGGTGGCCGACTTCCCGGAGGTGCCGACGATCCTCGAAAAGGGCTACAAGTTCACGGCGACGACCTACATGTCGGTGTACGCACCCAAGGGTCTACCCGAACCGATTCGCGACAAACTCGAAGGCGCGCTGAAGCGCGCCATGAGCGATCCCGCCTACGTCGCCGCGGCGAGGACTTTCCAGCTCGAGCCCGTGTTCATGAGTGGAAGGGACTACTCGAACTACTGGCGGCCGAAGTTCGACGAGATGGGCAAGGTCGTACGGGCCCTCGGCCTCGAAGCCAAGTGACGGTTCGGAGAGCGCGCCATGACTGACCTCGTCGGCCGCCGGATCGCCGTCGGCGGCTTCATGCACGAGACGAACACCTTCCAGCGCGAGCCTACGACCTACGCCGACTTCGCCGGGGCAGGAGATCGGCCGCCGCTCACTCGAGGCGAGTCCGTCTTCACGCGATTCGAGGGGATGAACACCTCGATCGCCGGAGCGATGAGTGTGCTGCGCGCGGCCGGTGCGACGCTCGTACCCCTGCCGTGGGCGTCTACGACCCCGGCCGGCTACGTCACCCGGGACGCGTACGAACGTATCGCGGCGATGATCGTCGACGACCTGCGCGCCGCGCTACCGGTCGACGCCGTGTACCTGAGCCTGCACGGCGCGATGGTCGCCGAGCACGTCGAGGACGCCGAGGGCGAGCTACTCGCCCGGATCCGCTCGCATCTGGGAAACGCGACGCCCGTCGTCGCGAGCCTCGATTTTCATTCGAATACGACGCGCCGGATGTTCGAACTGTCGGATGCCATGGTCGCCTATTGCACCTACCCTCACGTCGACATGGCCGATGCCGGCGCGAAGGCGGCGCGCATTCTGCGGGAGATCCTGGTTCGCGATCGCCGGCCGGAGAAAGCCTATCGGCAATTGGACTACCTCATTCCGCTCACCTGGCAATGCACGTCGATCGAGCCGGCGAAGTCGATATTCGCCCATGCGGCCCGAATGATCGACGACCGCGTTTGCAGCACATCGTTCACTCCGGGGTTCCCCGCAGCGGACATCCGCGACTGCGGTGCGTCCGTTTTCGCCTACGGCTGGGACCGTGACGCGGTCGAGCGCGCGGTCGACACGCTCCACCGTCTGATCGTCGAGGCGGAAGCCCGGTTCGACGGGAAGCTCTGGACACCGACGCAGGCCGTCCGGGAAGCGATGCGCCGCACGGCCGTCGATTCGCGAACCGTGATCCTCGCGGACACGCAGGACAATCCGGGTGTCGGCGGGCGGTCGGATACGATCGGATTGCTCGAGGCGCTCCTCGCGGAGCGCGCTACGGATGCGGTCCTGGGCGTGCTATGGGACCCCGATGCGGCCGCCGCCGCACACGCGGCCGGGACCGGCGCTACGATCAACGTCGGCGTCGGCGCGAAGACCGGCGAGTGGGGCGAACATCCGCTCCTTCGCGAGTGGATCGTCGAGCGCCTGGGCGATGGTCAGATGACCTGCCGCGGCCCGATGCTCGACGGATGGAAGCTCGCGCTGGGACCGGTCGCGCTCCTGCGTAGCGACGGTGTCTCCGTGGTCGTATCGAGCCGAAAGGTCCAACCGATGGACCCGGCGCCGTTCCACCATGTCGGAATCGAGCCGGCGGCCCAACGGATCCTGGCGCTCAAGAGCTCAGTGCACTTCCGAGCGGCGTTCGAATCGATCGCGCAGGCAATCCTGATCGTCGAATCGCCGGGCGCGATGATCGTCGATCCGGGCAAGCTGCCGTTCACCCGGTTGCGTCCCGGTGTCCGTTTGAGCCCGCTCGGCCGACCGTTCCCGGGTCCGGCCGGGTGATCGTTTCGGCCGCCCGCGCTATCCCTCTGTGATTCCCCGCCTGGAGTCGATGATGAAGCCCCATGGATTTCGCGGATTCGCTTGGATGTTCGCGCTGGCCGCGGTGTCGCTCCCGACCGTTCCCGCGCTCGCTCAGCCCACGTACCCGACAGGCCCGGTCAAGATGATCGTCCCGTTCGGCGCCGGCGGCAGCACCGACAACATCGCCCGCACCGTCGCCGCGAAGCTGACCGAGGCGCTCGGCCAGCCGGTCGTCGTCGACAACCGCCCCGGCGGCAACGCGATCATCGGCACCGAGGCGGTCATGAAGGCCACGCCCGACGGCCAGACGATTCTCTTGACCTCGGTCGACCACTCGGTCATCCCGCAGATGCTGCCGACGCCGTACGATCCGGTCCGCGACTTCGTGCCGATCGGCGGCGTGTCGTTCAGCCAGCTGCTGCTGGTCGTTCATCCGTCGGTGCCGGCGAACACGCTGCAGGAGCTGATCGCGCTCGCCAAGTCCAAGCCCGGGCAGCTCAACTACGCGTCGTCCGGCAGCGGCGGCGTGCCCCACCTCACCACCGAGCTCTTCGCCCGCGACGCCGGCGTCAAGATGCAGCACATTCCTTACAAGGGCGGCGGGCCGGCGATGATCGACCTGGTCGGCGGCCAGGTCCAGCTCACCTTCGCGGTACCGATCAACGCGATCGCCCACGTCAGGGGCGGACGCCTCAAACCGATCGCGATCACCGGGTCGACGCGCCTGGCCGCGCTGCCGCAGGTGCCGACGTTCACCGAATCGGGCATGCCCGGCTTCGATGTCAAGACCTGGTTCGCGGCGTTCGCGCCGGCGGCGACCCCCCGACCGATCGTCGATCGTCTGTCGGCCGAGATCGTCCGACTGCTCACGCTCCCCGACGTCCAGGAGAAGCTCGCGGCCCAGGGCATGGAGCCGTTCCCGACGACGTCCGACCAGTTCGCCGCGATCCTGCGGGCGGACTACGCGAAGTACGGCGAGATCATCCGCTCGGCCAACATCAAGATCGACCGCTAGCGTCCCGGCGCGACGCCCGGCGCCGGGAACTCAGAACCCAGAACGGAGGCATCGTGGCGAACGACAGAAACCAACGGCTGCGCCAGCGCCTGTCGAGCGGCCAGGTGCTGCTCGCGCCGGGCTGCTTCAACCCGGTCTCGGCGATGCTGATCGAACAAGCCGGCTTCGAGGCGATCTACATCTCCGGCGCCGGCATCGCGGTCAACAACCTGGGCTATCCCGATGTCGGCCTGACGACGATGACCGAGATCCTCGATGCGGCGCGCGCGATCGCCGAGGTGACGACGCTGCCGATCGTCTGCGACATCGACACCGGTTACGGCAATCCGCTCAACGTCCAGCGGACCATCCGCTCGTTCGAGAACGCCGGCGTCTCCGGGATCCAGATGGAAGACCAGGTGATCCCGAAGAAATGCGGCCACCTGGAGGGGAAGCAGCTCGTCTCCAAGGGCGAGATGGTGCAGAAGATCCGCGCCGCGGTCGATGCCCGGCGCGACGGGAACTTCGTGATCATCGCGCGCACCGACGCCGCCGGCGTCAACGGACTCGACGACGCGATCGACCGCGCGCTCGCCTACCGGGAGGCCGGCGCCGACGTCACCTTCGTCGAAGCGCCGCGCAGCGTCGACGATCTGCGCCGGATCACGCGGTCGATCCCGGGGCTGCACATGGCCAACATGGTCGAAAAAGGCGGCAAGACGCCGATCCTGCCGCTGGCGACGCTCGAAGAGCTGGGTTTCCACTTCGTCATCTATCCCGGGTCGACCTGGATGGCCGCGATCAAGGCGATGCAGGAGGTCCTGGCGGTGCTCAAAGAGGACGGGACGACCGAGCGCTACACCGACCGGATGATCGCGTTCAACGAACGCGGCTACGAGCTCTTCGAGGTCGTCGGCTTGTCGACCTACAAGGCGCTCGAGCGCAAGTACGCGGCCGAATGAAACGGAGCGGACCGATGACGGCGAACAGCGCAGCAGGGGGACCGACGATCGCCGAGACGATCGCCGATTTCGTCACGACCACGTCCTACGAGCGGATCGCGACGCGGGCGATCGACGCGGCGAAGCTCTTCACCGTCGACGTCCTGGGCTGCATGATCGGCGCGTCGGCCGAGCCGCAGGCGAAGGCGCTGATCGACGTCGTCAGGGACGAAGGCGGCGCGCCGCAGGCGTCGGTCGTCGGCGGGGGATTCAAGACCTCGGTCAAGAACGCGGCGTTCGTCAACGGCCTCAAGGGCCACGTCTTCGACTTCGACGACGACCACCGCGAAGGGACGATGCACCCGTCGGTCGCGGTGTTCCCCGCGGTCTTCGCTCTCGCCGAGCGGCGCGGCGCGAGCGGCCGCGAGACTTTGCGCGCGCTGGTCCTCGGCCTCGAGGTGATGATCCGGATGGGCGAGTCGTTTCTCGGCAAGTCGTACTACCAAGGCTTCCATCCGACCGGCGTCTGCGGCGTCTTCGGGGCCGCGGCCGGCTGCTCGGTCCTGCTCGGCCTGACCGCGAAGCAGACGACCTGGGCGCTCGGCCTCGCCGGCAGCTTCGCCTCCGGCACGCTCGAGTGGCGCACCGAAGGCGCGTGGCAGAAACCGCTGCAGCCGGGACACGCGGCGATGATGGGAACGATCGCGGCCGCGCTGGCGCAGCGCGACTTCGTCGGCGCCCGGACGATCTTCGAAGGCCCCGACGGCGTGATCCGCGCCTATTCGTACAAGGACCAGTACGACGTCGCGCGCCTGACCGACGGGCTGGGCGAGCGCTGGGAGATGGCCGACAACAGCATCAAGGTCCACGCCTGCTGCCGGTTCGCCGCGCCGATCGCGGATTGCGCGATCGCGCTGGCGAAGCAGGGCATCGACGCGACAGCGATCCGACGAATCGTGACCAAAGTCGGCGACTTCACGATCCGGGCGCTGTGCACCGGCTCCGACCGCAAGGTCCGGCCGCTCACCCACGTCGACGCGCAGTTCAGTCTGCCGTACACCGTCGCCGTCGCGCTGGTGCGCAAGCGGACCGGCGTCGAGGAATTCAAGGGCGACACGCTCCACGACCCGGCCGTCCTCGCGCTGGCCGACAAGGTCTCCTGGGAGCTCGATCCGGCCGCCGAGGCGCTGTGGCCGAAGGCGTACCCGGCGACCCTGGTGGTGACGATGAACGACGGCCGCGTCATCGAGTCCCACGCCGACTATCCGAAGGGCGATCCGGAGAACCCGGTGTCGATGGCCGAAGTCGTCGAGAAATTCGGCGTGCTCACCGAGCGCTTCATCGACGCTAAGCGGCGCGGCCGGATCGTCGCGCTGGCCCAGCGGCTCGACTCGCTGCCCAACGTCGCCGCCCTCGCCGACCTCGTCCGGTAGTCACCGGCGTCACGACCTCGTCGTCCCTCCACCCGAACGCGACCGGCGAATCGAAGGCCATGGACGGATTCCGCAGGATCCCGTGCGTGATCCAGCGCGGCGGAACGAGCAAGGGTGTGTTCCTGCATGCGCGCGATCTGCCCGTCGACCCCGGCGCGCGCGAACGGGTCGTCCTGGCGATCTTCGGCAGCCCCGACACCCGCCAGATCGACGGGTTGGGCGGCGCCGATCCGCTGACCAGCAAGGTCGCGATCATCGGACCGCCGACGCGCCCCGACGCCGATGTCGACTACACGTTCGGCGCGGTCGGCATCGCCGAGGCGAAGGTCGATTTCCGCGGCAACTGCGGCAACATCTCGTCGGCCGTCGGCCCGTTCGCGATCGACGAAGGACTCGTCGCCGCGACCGACCCGGTAACGCGGGTACGCATCCACAACACCAACACCGGCCGGATCCTGATCGCCCGAGTCCGCACGCGCGGCGGGCGCGCCCGGTACACCGGTGAAGTCGCGATCGACGGGGTTCCGGGAACGAGCGCGCCGATCGAGCTCGACTACTCGGCCACCGCCGGCTCCGCGACCGGCCGGCTGCTTCCGACCGGGCACACGATCGACCGGATCCGGGTCGACGGCGTCGGCGAGATCGAGGTCTCGATCGTCGACGCCGGCAACCCGGTGGTCTTCATGCGGCCCGAACCGCTGGGCCTCACCGGCGCCGAGGGACCGTCCGATCCGCTGATCCTCGCGGCGCTCGATGCGATCGAACGGATCCGGGGAGCCGCGGCGGCGATGATCGGCATGGTCGCCGACGCCGCCCGGGCGCGCAGCGAAATCCCGTCGATCCCGATGCTCGCGCTCATCCGCGAGCCGGCCGGGTACGCGAGCTTCGCGGACGGCCATCGGATCGACGACGCCGATGTCGACTTCGTCGCCCGCCTCTTCTACATGCAGGTGATGCACAAGACCTACGCCGGCACCGGGACGGTCGCGACCGGCGTCGCCGCGAGAATCCCCGGGACGATCGTCGAACGCGCGGCCCGCCCGGCCAGTCGGACCGCGAAGACCGTACGCATCGGCCATCCGGCCGGCGTCATCACGATCGATGTCGATGTCGCCTCGCGGGGCGGAAACCACGAACTTCGCAACGCCGCGTTCGTCCGCACGTCGCGGCGGATTCTCGAGGGTGCCGTCTGGGTCGCGGACACCGCGTTCAGCGGTGCCGCCACCGCGGCGTAGTCGGACGGCCCGGCATGCAACCCGGATGAAGACCGCTTTCCACCTGCACGCGATCCGCGCCCACTTCGAGGGCACGCGTCCGACCGATGCCGAACAGGCGAGCGTCTTCGCCCGGATCGCGGCCGCCGGCTTCGACGGAATCGACATCGCCGAGAGCTGGGACTTCGCCCACTGGTCGTCCGCCGGGATCGCCGCGACCCGCGACCGGGCCCGCGAGCACGGGCTCGCCGTCGCGACGGTGAGCGCGATGGGCCGGACCTTGTGCCACCCGGAGCTCGCCGAAACCAATCTGGCGGCGCTCCACCGCGCCCTCGACGTCGCCGACGGACTCGGGGCACGGCTGCTCAATGTCGCACTGGCGATTCCGCGGGTCCCGGGCGTCACGCCGATCATCGGCGCGAACGTCTCGCCCGGCGGCAGTCTGGGCGCCTCCGAGGCCGATTTCGATGCGACCGCCAGTCGGCTCGCGCAGGTGGCGCGCCGCGCCGCCGCGCGCGGCATCCGGATCGCAGTCGAGCTGCACGATCGCAGCCTCGCCGACGCGAGCGCACCGCTGTTGCGGATCGTCGAGGCGACCGGCGAGCCGAACGTCGGCACCAATCCCGATCTGTGCAACGGCTACCGCGCGTACGCGGTCCCGCCGGAATCCTGGCAGGCGGCGCTCGCCGCCCTCGCCCCGCGCGCGGTGCTCTGGCACGTGAACAACCTGCAGCGCGTTCATTTCCCCGAGATCGCGCGCTCGGCTTTCGTCGAGCGGCCGCTGGGCGAAGGCGACGTCGACTACCGTCTGGCGGCTCGGACGATGCGCGAAACCGGGTTCGACGGCTGGGTCGTGATCGAATACAAAGGGACCGGTGACGCGTTCGAGACGATCGCCCGCGGTCGCGAGTATTTCGCCCGCGTCTGGAACGACGCCGGATCGACCGACACGAATCGCCCGGTGGGCGATCGACGCTCCGGGACGTCGTCGTGAGACGCGCCGCGGCCGGGGCGAGCGCCTGCGGTCCGGCGCCGCGCTCAACGCCGATCGGCCGGCAGGTACCAGGCCAGATCGTAGACGCCGGTCACACACGATCCGACACAGGTCTTCTCGGCCTCGACCAGACGCACCAGCCGGTCTTTCACCGCCTCGAGCTGCGGCCGCCCGATCGCCTCCACCAGGATCGCGCCGTCGAACGAGACACCGCCCGGCCGGCGCTGGATCGCCGTCTTCCTCACCGGCAGACGATCGATCTTCGCGGCGATGACCACGTGGGCGCCGATCACCGAGTCGAGCGCCATCGCGCCCTCGACGAACGTGCGCGCGGCGGTGTTGAACGCGTCCGCCGGCGCGAGCGCCTCCGGATCGTCCGCCCGCCGCTCCGCCGCCGGGAAGGTCACGCGCAGCGTCGCGAGCGCGCCGCCGACGCCGGCGCCTCGGGTCATGACGATGTGACACGGCTGACGCGCGAAGTTGTAGAACGCCTGCTGCGCCTCGACGGTCCAGGGCGACGGCGAATTCGCGGTGGCGAAGTAACCGTCGGAAGCGAAGACGTCGAAGCTGTCCGCCTCGTAGAGGGTGAAGTAGCGGAACGAGGTGCTGCGGTAGTCGGCGTAGCGCCGTCCGACCGTGATCCCCGGCGTCGCGACGCGCTCCGGCATGTGCTCGCGGGTGTGCCAGCGGTTGAACTCGTCCTCGGAGCCCTCCCGGATGTCGTGCCAGATCGCCAGTACCGCCCGCCCGTCGAGTCCCATCGTCACGCTCCTCCCGATTCCCGGCGCTCGCGCGACCGTCGGCCCGCGCTCGCCGGTAGCATAAGCGTCCCGCACACGCGCCGATAGTCGCCGATTCCGGGCTCGACCACCGATGACGACCTGCGAACGGCCCGCCCCGGCGAACGACGCGCGGTCACTGCGGGTCGCGATGGTCGGCGCCGGCATGATCAGCCGGTTCCACCTGCGCGCCTGGCGCAACACCCCGGGCGTCGATCTGGTCGCGATCGTCGATCCGGACGCGGCCCGGCGCGATCAGCGAGGCGACGAGTTCGGGATCGCCTGCCGCTGTTCGACGCTCGACGAGCTGCTCGCGACCGTCACGGTCGACGCGGTCGATATCGCGACGCCCCGCGAAACGCACGGCCCGCTGATCGACCGGGCCGCGGCCGCCGGGCTCGCGATCCTGTGCCAGAAGCCGCTCGTCCCGACGCTCGACGACGCCGAGGTCCTCGTCGCCCGCCTGGACCGCGACGTCCGCCTGATGGTCAACCAGAACTTCCGCTTCCGCCCGCATTACCAGCAGATCCGCCGCTGGATCGATGACGGACGCCTGGGCGAGATCCGCGGCGCGACGATCTCGTGTCGCAGCTCGGGATTGCTGCGCGACGCCGGCGGCCGCTACCCGGCGATCGAGCGTCAACCGTTCATCCGCACCGAGGCCCGGATGCTGATCGAGGAGGTGTTGATCCACCGGATCGACGCCGCGCGCTGGCTTTTCGGCCCTCTCGAGCTCGTCGGCGCCGCGACCGCGCGCAGCTGCCCGGAGCTCGTCGGCGAGTCCGAGGCGACGATGCTGTTCCGAAACCCGGTCTGCGGCTCGCCGGTGGTCGTCGACGGCAATCTCGCCAGCGCCGGCTATCCGCCGCTGAGTCAGGACCGGGTCGAGCTGATCGGCACGCGCGCGCGCGTGATGCTCGACCACCACGTGCTGCGACTGTTCGGTCCCGAGGAACTGACGATCGCGTACGACTACCCGGTCGCGTTCCAGCAGGGATTCGACGGCGTCGCGCGCCACTTCGTCGAGTGTCTGCGGTCCGGCGCGCGCTTCCTCACCGACCCGCGCGACAATCTCGAGACGCTGCGGCTGGTCGAAGCCGCCTATCGCGCCGCCGATCGACACCCGGCGGCGGGCCGGCCGGCTACTCCGGCTTGAGGTTCGCTTCCTTCACGACCCGCGCCCAGCGTTCGCTGTCGGCGCGGACGAACGCCTCGACGTCGGCGACGCCGCCGGTGAGCGGGACCAATCCGAGTCCCGCGAACCGGCGCTCGACCTCCGGGTCCTTGACCGCCTGGTTGATCTCGGCGTTGAGCCGCGCGAGGACGTCGCGGGGGATGCCCGCCGGTCCGATCACGCCGTTCCAGCTGGTCGCGACCACCGACGGGAATCCGGCTTCGACCATCGTCGGCACGTCGGGCAGCAGCGTGGATCGCGCCGGACTCGAGATCGCCAGCGCCTTGAGCTTGCCCGACGCCAGGAACGCCTGGACCGCGGGAACGACCGCCCAGGCCATCTCGACACGGCCGCCGACGACGTCGGCGACCGCCTGCGCCCCGCCCTTGTACGGAATGCTCTGGATCTTCGCCCCGGTCCCGAGCTTCAGCATCTCGCTCAGGTAGTGCTGGGCCGAACCGATCGTCGAGACCGCGATGTTGAACTTCCCCGGCTGCGCGCGCGCGGCGCCGATCAACTCGCCGATCGACTTCGCCTCGACGCCCGGATGCACGACCAGGAGCAGCGGCGCCTCGTAGAGGTGCGCGATCGCCGCGAGGTCCTTGTCCGGGTCGTAACCCAGGTTCGAGAAGAGCTTGCGACCGACGGTCACCGGACCGGTGGCGGCGATACCGATCGTGTAGCCGTCGGGCGTCGCTTTGGCGATCGCGTCGGTGCCGATGTTCCCGTCGGCCCCGGGCCGGTTCTCGATGATCACCTGCTGGCCGAGCGACTTCGCCAGGCGCTCGCCGACGATGCGTGCCGAGGTGTCGGCGCCGCCGCCGGGCGGGAACGGCACGATGAACCGGATCGGTTTCGACGGATAGGCCTGCGCGGCGACCTCGCCGACGAGCAGCGCGAACAGCGGGACGAGCGCGGCGAGTCGCCAGGCCCGCGTCCTGGTCGCAGGCGTCGCTCCGGTGACGGTCGCTCGTTCGAACATGGGATCTCCGCGGGGTTGCGCCGGCCTCGGGGCGACGGGCGTCCAGTGTACGATGCCTGCGCGACACGACAACAGCCGAGCCGCCGGGTTCCGCGACGGCGGTCGCGCCGCGACGCCGCCGCACCCCGGCGCGTCCGTCGGGCCGGTCGATCAGAGCGCCGCGTCGAAGAGCGCGGCGACCTTGGCGAATCCGGCCGATGTCGGATGGAGCTCGTTGCCCCACCAGGTCTTGTACCGCTGGCCGGCGAGCTCGGTCGACAACTGGCCGCGCAGATCGACGATCCGCACGTGCGCGAACGCCGGCAGCGCGGCGATCGTCCGTAGCATCGCGTAGAAACGGTCGATCAGGTCGGCGGCGATCGCCACCCGTTCGGCCAGGTCCTCGTAGCCCTTCTCGCGGAACCCGGGCTCGAGCCAGGGCCCGGGCAGGAATCCCCAGCCGCCGAGGAAGCCGCGACCATCAGGCACCGGATGGTCGTAGCCGTGCAGCACGATCGGAACCCGCGCTCCGACCAGCGTTTCGCAGGTCGTCGTCACCGCCTGGAGGATCGTCGTGTAGGCGACGCGGATACGGGTGTCGATCAGTCCGTCGACGATCGCGTCGTTGAGCCCGTACACCGGCGAGGACCGGTGGTTGACCAGCATCGCGAACACGTCGCCGGCGACGTCGTTGCCGCCACCCGACAGCAGGATCGCCCGCGGCGTCTCGCCCCGACGGACCACGCGCTCGATCGTGCGCACGAAGTCGTCGAGCTGGTGACCGTCGTAGGCCATGCTCTCGACCGCGTCGCCGCGATGGGCGACATGCTCGACGTCCCAGCCGTGGCCGTCCTCGAGCTCCTTCAGCACATCGTGGAACGGATAGTCGAACCACGAGTCGCCCTCGGCGACCAGCACGCCCCGGCTCGCGGGCCCCGGCTTGGCGGTGGCGGCCTTCGCCGCGGTCTTCGCGGTCGACTTGGCCGCCGATTTCGCGACGAGCTTGCGCGCCGGTTTGCGATGCGATGACGCGGTCGCCGACTCGGCGATCGCCTTCGCGCGCCGCGCCCGGGCGAGCGTGCGCTGGCCGACGACGAATTCGGCCTGCGCGCGACCGAGCTTCACCGCCTGCGCGGTCGCCTTGTCGGCGCTGCGCGTCCCCGCGACCGGCGCTAAGCGACGCGCGCCTTTCGCCGTCTTGCGACGGAACGACTTCGCCGGACGTCCGGCCGACGCCCGGACGACGTCGCGCGACATCTCGGCGAACCGCTGCCAGGGCGTCTTCGCCCCGATGCCGGCACGCCGACGTCTTTCGCCTGTCTTGACCGCCATGCTCGCCCTCCCGTTCCGTTCGGCCGCGAATCGCGACACTCCCGGTCCCTCGCCGGTTCAGCCGACGATCTCGATCTCGTCGGCGACCAGCGTGTGTTGCAACAGCACGCCGCGGCAGCGGACCTGCCGCCCGACGTAGCGAGACAGCGCCGCGTCGCCCATCGCCGGCCCGTCCTTGCGGCGCAGCACCCAGCGATCGGCGCCGGTGTCGATCCACACCGCCTCGTGCCGGCTCTTGCTCGCCCCGCCGAACGGTCCGCGCGATACGCGGCCGGTCACGCCGGACAGCGGCCGCGGTTCGTCGTCGGTCGGTTCGCTCATCGGCGGTGCTCTCGTCGTCTGCTGGCGTTCCGCGCGGCGGCGCGATCCGCCCGATCAGCGCTGCTCGCGCGTCCGGACCTCGACGACGCGGCCGCCGACGGTCTTGACGACGACCGCGGTCGCGCGCGGGCCCGGTCCCGCGCCGCGCGGCTTCTCGATCGCGACGAAATAGCGCCGATCCGCGACCGATCGCGCCGCGGTCCCCGAGCGCTTGGGCCGCGCGCGCTTCGCGCCGGGCGTCGCAGGCCGGTCGGGAACCGTCGGCGGGCGTAGCGCGAACTCGCGGAAACGACGGCCCCGACTCAGCCCCGCCCCGCGCGCGATCGCGGCCAATTCGCGGACGATCCGCCGATCGACGATCGGCTTCGCGACCGCCGACGAGGCGGTCGCGCGGGTGAGCTGCAGGAAGACCCCTTCGGCCGCCAGCTTGACGCGACGCTCGCGACGTCGCAGCCGGCGTTCGCCGGCGTCCCGGCCCGCCGACGCTTTGGGCCGGCGCCGGGGCCGATCGCGGCCGGCGCGATCCGGACCGGCGTCCGGGTCGGCGTTCGCGTCGACCGGGTGGATCGAAGGGTCGCCGAGCAAGGTGAACTGCGCCAGCGTCTTCAGGTCGGTCGGGTCGAGGTCGACCAGCTCGCGCACGAAACGCTGGCGCGCGTTGAGCACCGCGCGACCGAGCGAGGCGCCGCCGAGCACCTCGAGCAGGAAGTACTGGACGACGAGGTCGGCCGACGACAGGCCCCGCGACTCGCCGTAGGCGATCGTCGTGCTGCCGAAGTAGCCGTACGCCCCCTGTTCGAGGTAGCTCTGGCCGATCGGAATGTCGACGCCGATCAACCCGGCCGCGTAGACCTGGGCGCCGTAGCAGCATTCGACGCCGGCGACCGTTCCCGGCGAGATCCGGCCGGCGATCGACCGCGTCGTCAGCGCCACCGGGTAGTTCTTGCGGTACTGGCCGGCGAACTCGGGCACGCCTTCGTTGCCGTGACAGTTGATGAAGTGCGTCAGCCGCGCGAGCGCGGCGTCGGCGAACCGGGGGCCCGACGGCGGCGAAGTCCGCAACGCGTCACGCCGACCGAACATCGCGAAGCAATTGCGCCCGCTCGAGATCCGCCACGACTTGGCCGACAGCGCGAACGGCTCGCCGTAATCGTCGGCCGGTCGGCCGCGATAGCCGGCCGCGGTGTCGATCAGGCGCACCAGGTACGACGCCTCGGCGGGCGTCGTCGCGCCGCGCAGATCGGGCAGCCGGCCGACGACCCGCGTCGGGCCGACGAAGGCGGCGATATCGGTGTCGTATCCCGCCTCGCAGGCGTAGGGCAGATCGCTCCACGCGTAGCGGTCCGGCTCGTCGGGCGGATCGTAGAGCGGGTTGGCGAGCGGCTGGTGCGGGACGACGTCGGGCGCGCCGACGATCAGCAGGTAGTCGGGCGACTCGGCTCTGAAGGCCGCGTCGATCGACGCCTTGGCGGTCCGATGGTCGCCCGGATCGACGAGCCTCGCGCCGCGTCGGGCCCGCATCGCCTTCGGATCATCGAGCAGCACGACCTTGGCGACGAGTCCACGGCGCCGGTCGGCGGCGATCAGCCGCCCGAGCGCCGCCCGGATGCGACGAAACCCGGCCGCGCCGTACTTGCGGCGCAGCGCCCCGCCGTGCGTCACGATCAGCTTGTCGGTCATCGCGCCTCCGCGGCCATCGTTCGCTCTGCGGCCTATTCTGCGCGCGGCGCTCCGGGCGGGGAAGTCGAATCCGCGGGTGGCCGGCGCGGGAATCTTCGCTCGACCCCGGGGTCGCCCTGCGCCGCCGGCGCGCAGTCCGTAGAATCATCCCGATGGTCGGCGGACGTTTCCGGATCATCGTGCTCGGCGGCTACGGGCACTTCGGGGCGTCCATCTGCCGGGCCCTGGTCGGCGAGCCGGGAACGACGCTGATCGTCGCCGGTCGCCACCGTGACCGCGCCGCAACCCTGGTGCGCGAGCTGGCTGGCGGCGGCCACGCTCCGGAGGCGGCGGCGCTCGACCTCGCCGACCCGGCGTTCGCGGCGCGGCTCGCGGCGCTCGCGCCGAACGTCGTCATCCACATGTCAGCGCCCCACCAGCGCCAGGCGAGGCGAACGGCGCCGTCGGTCGCCGAATGCGTCGACGGCGCCGCGGTGCGCGCCGCTGCAGGACCGTCCCCCGCGCCCTCAGGCGAAGGTCATGTCGCGCATCGGCCCGAGCGGCGCGAAGCACGCGTCGATCGCGCGCGGATCGACGTCCGCCAACCGAGACGGTCGCCAGCGCGGATTGCGGTCCTTGTCGACGAGGATCGCCCGCGCGCCTTCGAAGTAGTCGTCCTGGTCCATCAGGCGCAGCGAGATCCTGAAGTCGGTCGTCAGGCAGTCGCGCAGCGAGCGGCCGGCGGCTTCGCGCAGGTTGCGATGCGTGATCGCAAGACTCGTCGGGGACGCGCCAGCGATCGCCTTCTCGGCCTCGCGCGCCCACGGCGCGTGGACGCCGCCCAGCGCCTCGATGATCGCCGCGACCGACTCGCGTCCGAAGCATCGATCGATTTCGGCCCGATGCTCGAGGATCTTCGACGGTGGCAGCGGACGCTCGAACCGGCGCAGGACGGCCCGGACATCGCCATCGGTCGCGATCGCGTCGACGAGCTCGTCGAGCCGGTCGCTGGCGACGACCGCGTCGGCGAGACCCAGGTGGATCGCCTCCACGCCATCCAATCGCTTCCCGGTGAGCGCCAGATACATGCCGGTCGCGCCCGGACAGCGACCGAGGAAATGGGACGCACCGACGTCGGGGAACAGCCCCAGGGCGGCTTCCGGCATCGCGAGCACCGTCGTCTCGGTGACGACGCGGTGGCGTCCATGGACGCTGATCCCGCAGCCGCCGCCCATCGTGATGCCGGACATCAACGCGACGTACGGCTTCGGATAGCGGCTGATGTACTCGTCGAGCTCGTACTCGATCCGGTAGACGCGGTCCATGAACCCGGCGTCCCCGCGCCCGTCGTAGACCGCGCGCACGTCGCCGCCGGCGCAGAACGCCTTGTGACCCGCGCCCCGGACGATGACGGCGCGCACGCGCGGGTCGTCCGCCCACTCCCGCATCCGCGCGTGGATCAGCGCGAACATCGGGATGTTGAGGGAGTTGAGGACCTGCGGACGGTTGAGCGTCAGGATCCCGGCGCCGTGCCGGACCTCGCCCAACACCGGTGGTTCAGCGTTCATCGCCCCTGTCCGGCCATGGAGACGCGCTCGGCGATCATCCGCCGGTCGATCTTGCCGGTCGGGCCGATCGGCCACTCGTCGATCGTCTCCATGCGCACCGGCCAGAACTTCTTGGTGATGCCGCGCGCCTCGAAGGCGGCGGTCAGGTGCGCGAAATCGAGCGTGCACCCGGCTCGCGTCTGCACGCAGGCGACCGGCGCCTCCCCGAATCGTTCGTCCGGCAGACCGACGACGACCGCGTGGGCGACTTCGGGCAGTTCGGCGATAACGTCCTCGAGCAGCGCGACCGGTACCGTTTCCGCGCCGCGCCGGATCACGAGCTTCACGCGCCCGGTGATCGTCAGGTAGCCGGCTTCATCGACGTAACCCAGATCGCCGGTGTCGAAGTAGCCATCGGCGTCGAGCACGTTCTCGTTGACGGCGTCGCGCGTCACGTACCCGGCGAGCAGGAACGGACCGCGGACGAGGATGCGCCCCTCCTGACGCGGGGCGCGCGTGCGGCCGGCGTCGTCGGCGATCTTGAGCTCCATCTCCGGTTGCGGCGTTCCCAGGCTCTCGACCGACGGCCCGGGCGGCGTGCCCGCGTCGGTCGACGTGCTGTGCCCGAATTCCGTCATGCCGAGCGCGCGGGAGATCCTGAACGGCAGCGTCGCCTGCGCGCGCCGCGCCGTCGGGCCCGGCAGGCTGTCTCCCGAGTGCGTGAACAGCCACATCCCCGAGAGTGCTCGAAGCTCCTCCGGCGGGAGCGCGAGCAGATCGAGGATGAACGCCGAGGGACCGAGCGAGATCGTCACGCCGTGCCGGACCACGAGCTCGCGCATTTCGCGGGCGTCCCAGCGCTCCTGGAGCACGAGCGTCGCGCCGGCCTGCAACGCGCAACGAACGCCGTAGAAGTAGCCGAACGTGTGTCCGACGGGAATCGCCAAGTGGATCACGTCGCGCGACGTGATGCCCTGCCGCGTGATGGTCGATCCGACGGTCGCGAGCGCCGAATCGTGCACGTGCAGCACGCCCTTCGGCTCGCCGGTCGAGCCCGATGTGACGGCGATTTCCAGCAAGTCGTCGCCGCGCCCGCCCTCGCGATCGCGGCTCGCGGACCTGGCGCCCCGCGCGATCCAGGCGCCGGCGTCCCCTCCATCCGCCGTCTGCGACGAACGGAAGAGGACGAGGCCCGGGCGGGTCGACGAAGACTCGAGAGCGCCGGCGATCAGCGTCCGGCGATCGTCGCCGGCGCGCGGTTGGTTCGTCGTGAACCACAACTTGGGGCGCAATAGCGCGAGTGCGGTCGCCGTCTCGCGTTGTCCCCACTGGATCGGACAGAACGCGAAGACGACCCGGGTGAGTTCGCAGGCGAGCTCGACCGCCAGGTATTCGCGCCAATTCGGGAGTTGCACGAGGGCGATGTCGCGGGCCTCGAGCCCGGACGATTCGATCGCGTCGGCGGTGCGCAGCGCCTCCGACCATAGCTCGCCGTACGTCCATCGGCCGACGGAATCGACGACGGCGAGTCGGCCGGGATCGGTCTTCGCGACCTCGCGAACGCGCGACCAGATCGGCGCCTGTCCCCATGCACCCCGAGCGACGTACGCCTCGCGCGGCCGGCGCGCGAATCCGGGCAGCGAACGCAGGCGGGCGTCCATGGCCTCCGAATCTCCGCGTCTATTCGTAGGTCGCCGCGACGTCCTCGATCCGGAATCCCGATTCGCTCGTCTTGTCCGACGCGATGATCCGGCTGTCGTGCCCGGGGAGGATCCGCATCTCGTACTTCTCCATCATCCTCCGGACCTTGTGAGCCGAATGCGCCCAGCGCCGCGGGTCCTGGTTCAGGATGTTGGGTACGAACGGGGGGCCCCAGTTCGACGACAGGTAGATGTGGTCCGAGGCGATGAAGATCCACCCCGAATGGACGAGCTTCACCGCGACGCCGATCGATCCCCACGTGTGCCCCGGCGTGCTCACGAGCCATACGCCGCGGTGAATCTCCTGGTCGCCGAACACCGTCGTCGCGCGATTCGGCAACAAACAACCGAAGTCCTTGCGCGTGAACCCTTGCGGTGACATGACGCCCCACAGGGTCAGATTGTCGTCGCGGACGATGCCGCCCTTCTCGAGGACCGCTCCGCGCAGCTCGTCCTCGTGCAAGAGGATCCGGGCCTTCGTCCGGGCGAACATCGGCAGATTGCCGGCGTGATCCGTATGCAGATGGGTGATGACGACGTCGTCGAACGCTTCCGGCGCGAGGTCGAGCTGCTGCAGACGCTGGGTGAACAGACCTTGGTCGCCGGGATCGTAGGAGAGCGCTTGCGTGTAGTAGTTGTTCTTCCAGTCCTTGGAGAACGTCCCGGACATCCCGGTGTCGACCAGGATGCGCGCGTTCGCGTGCTCGATCACGTAGGCGTACACCGGGTGCGCGATCTTCCCGGTGGCGTCCGGCTGATGGACGCACGGCATCAGGTGGCGCGCGACGTTCTTGTCCGGGTGGCCGGTCGCCACGAGCTCGAAATCGAGCGTCGTGTGTCCGCATTCGAGAACCGTGAGCTTCTTCGCGGTCATCGTCGTTCCGCTCCGGCGATCACTTGAGACCCGGGTGGAGCTCGATCATCCCGATCAGCACCCCGCCGGTCCACTTCGGGTGCACGAACGCGTGACGTCCGCGCGAGTCCGCGAAGATCTCCCCGACGAGCTCGCCGCCGGCCGCCCGCACCTGCCGGCAGGCGTCGTCGAGATTCGCCACCTGGAAGCACACATGGTGCAGTCCCGGCCCGCGTTTCGCGAGAAAGTGCTTCAGGTGCGAATGGTCGCTCGCCGGCCGGATGACCTCGAAGCGGACGCCGCTCGGCGTTTCGAAGTACGTCGTCTGGACGTCCTGCGAGGGAATCGCCTCCTCGCCGGTCGGCCCGAATCCGAACAGCGCGAGCGTCTTCTGGGCCGTGTCGAGCGCCGGTGCCGCCCAGGACACGTGCTCGATAGCGTTGATCTTGATCACTCGGACCTCCTCGTTGCGGTGCGTTTGCGGAACGGACACGTCGCGGTCCGCAGGCCGGTCCGTGATCGCGCTCCGGAGAGACATGCTAGACCAGAATTCCATGGGGTTGCAAAGGATTGTTGACCTCAAGTAATCTAACCCGAGCGGTTCGGCGACCGAACTTCCGGTCCGGGACCGGGATGCCGAAGCCGACCCGCGGTACCTTGCAAGGGGGGCGATTCGTGGGATCGTCTGACCGATTGCGGTGGCTGCGCCGCCTCGCGGTGCCGGCCGCTCTGATCGTGCTCTGGCAAGTTCTCGCCGGACCGTTCCGCTGGGGCGGCGGATTCGTACCCACGCCGGTCGAGGTCGTCCAAACGACCGCGATCTGGATGTTCGGCCTGGGTTCCTCCGATCGGTTCGCGGGAACCTGGCTCGCCGCGGTGTGGGCGAGCGCCCAGCGGGTCTTCGGCGGCTTCGTCGGCGCGTCGATCGTCGGCATCGTGCTCGGCATGGCGATCGGCCGGTCCCGGACGGTCGCCGACTACCTCGACCCCCTCATCCAGGTGCTCAGACCGGTACCGGTGTCGGCCTGGGTCCCCTTCTCGCTGGTTTTCTTCGGCATCGGCGCCGCGTCGGCCGTGTTCCTCGTCGCGCTCGGCGCCTTCTTTCCGGTGGTCATGAACACGATCTCCGGCGCACGCCATGTGTCGGCGCTGCACCTGCGCAGCGCGCAGATGCTGGGCGCCGACCGGTGGTTCTCCGCGACGCGCGTGATTCTCCCGTCGTCGCTGCCGTCGATCCTCGTGGGCCTGCGCCTTGCGATGGGGCTCTCCTGGGTGCTCCTCATCGTCGCCGAGATGGTCGCGGTGAAGTCGGGATTGGGTTACGAACTCTGGAACGCGTATTACTATTCGCGGATGGATGTGATCGTCGCGGCCATGGCCACGATCGGCGTGCTCGGCTTCCTTTCCGACATCGCGCTCGTCGCGTTGAGCTCGCGGCTCCTCGTCTGGCACGAGGCCACCGACCGCTAGCGCGGCGTGCGGGGATTCCATTGCCCAACAGCGAGCGAACCGCCGCCGATCCCGCGACCGAAGTGGCGGAGAATCGCTCGTCGCCGGCCGCCGACGGCGTGGCCGAGCTCGTTGTGGTCGAGAACCTCGGGAGGACCTACGGCGACGGGACGAAAGCGGTGCGCGCCCTCGCCGGCGTCAACCTCCGGGTCCGCAGCGGCGAGTTCGTCACGATCCTCGGCCCGTCCGGCTGCGGCAAGAGCACGCTGCTGAACATCCTGGCGGGGTTCGACACGCCGACCGAGGGTCGCGCGCTCGTCGACGGCGCGCCGATCACCGGTCCGTCGCCGTCACGAGGCGTCGTGTTCCAGGACTCCGGCGCGCTGTTCCCGTGGCTGACCGTCGAGCGCAACATCCGGTTCGGACTGGAGGCCGCCGGAAGATCCGACAGCGAAATGCGCGAGAAGACCGCGAAGGCGTTGTCGCTCGTCGGACTCACGGAGTTCGCCGAAAAGCACCCCAAGCAACTGTCGGGCGGCATGCGGCAGCTGGTGGCCATCGCCCGCGTTCTGGTCATGGACGCGAGACTGATGTTGCTGGACGAGCCGTTCGCGGCGCTGGACGCCATTACGCGCCAACACATGCAGCATCAGCTCTTCGAAATCTGCGCGACCGCCGGGACGACGAACCTCTTCATCACCCACAGTGTCGACGAAGCGATCTACCTCGGCGATCGCGTGCTCGTGATGTCGGGTCGTCCGGGGTCCGTGAAGGCGGAACTCGTCGTCGACCTGCCGAGGCCCCGGAAGGTGGCGTCGATCGAATTCAACGCGCTGCGCGGGCGCGCGCTCGCGATGCTCGGCGAGTAGGACCCTTCCCACCCCTGTCCAACCGGAACGGAGGCATCATGATACGCAGCGTAGCTGGACTTCTGAGGCTCGCGTCGGCGATCGTCGCCGGCGGGCTCGCGTTGCCGGCGTTCGCGCAGGACGTGATCAAGGTCGCGTACCTGCCGCAAGTCCACGACGCGGCCAACTTCGCGATCGAGCGCGCCCTGGGAGGCAAGTACAAGTTCGAATACGTGAAGTTCCTCCGCTACGCGGACGCCGAGATTGCGCTCGCCCGTAACGACGTCCAGATCGCTCCGCTCGGATACGCGACCGTCGTCTCCGCGGCGCTTCGCGATCCGGATCCCAAGTACTACTTCGTCGCCGGCATGTCACGCGGCGCGATCAACGTCGTCTGCCGCAAGGACGTTCCGGTGAAGGAATGGTCCGATCTCAAGGGCAAGACGTTCGGCGTGCTGACCGGCGGCCCTGCAGAGCTGTTCTTCGACGACGCCTTGAAGACGCACGGGCTGAAGTCGACCGACGTCCAGCGCGTGGCATTCACGGCGCCCGGGCCGCCGCTGCTGCAGGCGATGCAGAACAAGACGATCGAGTGCATGGCGGTGTTCGAACCGTTCGCCGCGACCGCCGTCGTCGATGGCTACGGCTACTATCCGCCGGTCGACCTCGCCGAGAACTCGTTTCTCGGCATCAACCACGCGCTCGCGATCAACACGACGCTCGCGGCGAAGTATCCGGGCATCGGGCAGGACGTCGCCGGCGTGATCGTCAAGGCGACCGACGAGTACAACCGCGACAAGCCGAAGTGGGCGGCGGACCTGAAGCAACGTCCCGATTTCCGCCCGGAAGTCGTTCAGACCGGCATCGAGCGCGTCGTGCTCGATTCGAACCTGTATTTCGAGCGTACGAAGCGCCTGGCGGCGGCGATGAAGGAGCTGGGTTTCATCCGCGCGGTTCCCGACGAGTCGAGGTTGGCCGGCTACTTCCGCTACGAGTTCCTGACCAAGGCGACCGGAAAGTCCGAGGCTGAAGTCGGGCGGTCGAAGTAGGCCTCCGGCGGCCTCGCGCGACGCTACGGTTCGCGCGGCCCGGCGTGGCCCGAGGAGAGAGCAGCGATGGGGGTCGTCGCAGTCAGCGAGTTCCGCGTCGGATGGGGCGACTGCGCGCCATCCGGCGCGGTCTTCTACCCGAACTACTTCCGCTGGTTCGACAAGGCCGTCTGGGACCTGTTCGAGCGCGCGGGTCAGCCGATCATCGAAATCGAGCGGCGGTACGGCACCGTCGGCATCCCGCTGGTCGATATGCAGGTCTCCTTCATCCGGCCGTGCCGCCTCCAGTTCCATGTCCGTCTCGCCACGCGCGTGGTCGAGTGGCAAGCCAAGCGCTTCAAGATCCGCCACGAGGTCTCGCGCGACGGCGATCCGCTCGTCGAATGCGTCGAGACGCGTTTCTGGGGTGTCCGACATCCCGACAACCCCGAGCGTCTGATCAGTGCCCCGATCCCGCCCGAAGTCGTCGCCGCGTTCGAGAAGAGCCCGATCGACGGCTGACGCGCCCGCCGCGCAGCGCGAACCGCCGCCGCGAGCGCGCCGACCGACCGCCGCCACCGGCGTCGTTGGGCCCCTATCCGCGCGCGGGCCGGCCGGAAGCGGGCTCGCGCTGACCAGCGCCGCCGACTTCGGCATGTTGCCCGGTCTCGCGGGTTTCTGGATCCGCCGTGCCCAAGTGAAGGTCCTTCGCTCGTTCGCTCGCCACCTCGGACCGCTCGCGGTGACGCCGAAGGAAGTGGCGGCGTTGATCCTGATCGAGGCGAACGGCCGCCTGAGTCAGATCGCCCTCGCCAACGCCCTCGCGACCGACCAATCGACCGTCGTCAACATGCTGGTCGCGCTGGAGCGGCGAGGCTATGTGTCCCGGATCCGCTTGCCCGAGGATCGGCGCTACCAGGTGCTGTCGGTGACCACAGAGGGTCGGGGCGCGCTCCGCCGAATCCGGTCGGCGCTCTCACGGCACAACCGGACGATGCAGGCGGCGATGACGACCACCGAGCGCGAAGCGTTGATCCGATCGCTCAGACGTTTCGTCGAGAGCTAGTGCTTCGCATCTTCCGGGCATCGCCGGACCGGACATCGGTCCGGGCGGGCGGGAGGCCGAGGAAGCGCCGGTCGCGCGGCGGGCGGGTCAGAAGACCGCCAGGGACACGATTCGCAGGCCGCGACCACGGAGCTTCGAGCACCCGCCGAGCGAAGGGAGTTCCACGACGAACGCGCATCCGGCGACGTCGCCCCCGGCCATCGCCACGAGCTTGAGCGCGGCGTCAGCGGTGCCTCCGGTCGCGATCAGGTCGTCGACGACGAGGACTCGCTCGCCCCTCTCGATCGCGTCGCGGTGCATCTCGAGGCGGTCGCTGCCGTACTCGAGCTCGTAGTCCTGGCCGAAATTCTCGGCGGGTAGCTTGCCGGCCTTGCGGATCGGCACGAAACCGCGGCCGAGCGCCGAGGCGACCGCCGCACCGACGATGAACCCGCGCGACTCGATGCCGACGACCTTGTCGACCGCCTCGCCGCGCCAGGGCGCGCACAACCCGTCGACGACCGCCCGGAATCCGGCCGCGTCCTTGAGCAGCGTCGTGATGTCGCGGAACTGCACGCCCGGACGCGGGAAATCGGGTACCGGCCGGATCAGCGACCGCAGATCGGGGCCCGCGCTCATCACCGACTCACGGCGTGCGGTCGGTGAACGGCGACTCGACCAGGTGCGATGCGGAATCGACGAATCGGAACAACATCGTCGGCGGACGGGTTCCGGTACCCGGGCGCAGCAGGCGCTTCGCGCCGTCGTTCAATTGGAGCTCGACCCGGTAGACCGGCGGTACCGCGCGCTGCCAGTTCGGCATGACCTTTCGCAGGTACGCGTACTCGTCCTCGTCCTTGACGATCACGCCCATCGTCTCCAGCAGGTTCAACTTCGGCCAGGTCTCGCCGCCTGGCCGGCCGTAGGTGACGATGCCGAGGAAGCGGTGGAAGTCCCCGTAGTAAGGATCGCCCGGTTCGACCATCTTGCCGTTCGAGTAGATCGCGTCCATCAGGTAGGTCATCGTTCGGTCGCGCACCGGTTTCTTCGCCCACCGGTCGAGCACCTCGTGCGCGGTCACCGCCAGGCAGAGCTCCAGGTGGCCGCCCGCGAGCAGGACGTTGCTCGCCGAGAACTTGAAGCGGACCTCGCCGTCCTGCGAACGGATCCAGTGCGTGGGCTCGCAGTCGTCGGGGAAGTAGTGGGTGTCGCTGGTGTCGTCCTGCAGGTAGACGACCGGGATCTTCTGGGCCTTGGCGAACTCGACCGCGTCGTCGACGCCGTGCTTGGACGAATAGCGGGCGTCGTGCGTCGAGGTCGGATGCGTGACGATCAGCAGCGATTCGCCGGCGAGCCGCACCCCTTCCGGGGCCTGGACCGCGTGCGGCGCGCATGACGCGCCGGCGCCGCCGGCCGCGAGCAGGATGGCCGCGGCGATCGCCGCGAGCGCCGGCCGTCCGCAGCGGTAGCTCATGTCTCCGGTGATCCCTGCCATAGCATCTCGTATCCCAATTCCCGCGTCTCGGTGCACATCCGGGCGAGCGCCGCGAACTTGGACTTGAACGCCGCGTCCGCGTGCGAGCGCTCGTGCTCGGCGAACGAGCGCCAGTAGGTGACGATCACGATATCGTGGTCCTGCCCCGCGCCCTGCGCCGAGGCGCCGCCCAGCGATCCCTCGTCCGACACGAAGCCGGAGAAGCGGAACACCTGTCCGGCGATGAACCCGCCCTTGTCGCCCCCGTAGGTGTCCTTGACGACGTTGCACATCTCGCCCAGCGCGAGGTCGACGTCGTCCATCGAAACGCCGGGTTTCAACTTGACGGTATTGAACAGCATCTTCGCGCCGAACGGCACGGTGACCGGACCGAACATCGACGACTCCCGACGAATACGCGGCACGACCGGAGGCGGCGCCGCGAGGCATCGTCCGACGATCGGACGCGATGAACGCGGCCCGGTCTCACGCCACCGGGTCATTCTATACCTCGGATCGGGCCTGACGGCGCCCCACCCGCAGGCGCTCCCGCCCGCCGGCCGTGCTGCGGCTCCGTTTGCGCTCTCCTGCACGCACGGGCAGAATGCCCCACCCCGATCGTGGACTTGGGAAACCGGAGATCCCTCATCATGTTCGCCTGCCACCGCCTTTCCGGGTACAGCGCCCGCCTGCTGCTCGCGCTCTTCGCGACCGCGCTGCCGGTCGGGGGCGTCGCTGCGCAGCCGACGACCTACACCTACGCCGGGACGCCGTATCTCAACGCGTCCGGAACGTTCACGACCTCGATGCGGATCACCGGCTCCTTCAGGACCGCGAATCCGCTTCCGGCGAACATGCCGCCGACCGCGATCGGTCCCGCGGGCAACGGCGCGGCGATCGCCTGGTCGTTCACCAACGGCGTCGACACCTTCACCGAGGCGAACTCGCGCGAGCTGTACGGCGATCCGAGCTGGTTCGTCGTCGGGACCAACCAGTTCGGGGACGTCGTCGCCTACGCGATCGCCCTGATCAGGCCGCTGCCGCCGCACGCGGTCAACGACGCGTTGGACGCGCTGGTGATCGCCAGCGAGACGCTCGGAAACACCGTTCAGGCGGTCGACCAGGGGCAGTGTGTCGCCGTCGACTCCGGCAACGTCTGCATCAACCTTCCGCTGGCCGGCACCGGTGTCGTCGCCGACAATACCGAATCCGGCGCCTTCCTGCGCAACCACGTCGCACCGGTGCCGGTGGATTCGCCCCCCGCACTGGCCCTGCTCGCGGGACTGCTCGTCGCCGCGGCGCTGTTCGCCCGGCGACGCGCACCGGGCGGTCGTCGATCGTCGTAGCCGGTCGCGACGGCGCGGGCGCCGTCGCGCCTAGTCGCCCAGCGCGCGCCACGGGAAGCGGCCCACCGCGATGTCTTCCTTGTTGATCGAATAGACGACGAGCGCGAGATCGCCGGCCACCGCGAGGAACGGATAGCCGTAGCGGCCGTGCTTGAGGAAGCCCGGCAGGCGCGGCTCCCCCTGCGGCGCGTCACCGACGACGTAGTGCCGGTCGAAGCGCACGCCGTCCGTCGACACCTGCAGCACGACCGGCGTGCGTGGCGTCCGGGTCGCCGGCGCGACGCCTTCCGGCGCCGGCGTCGGGCAATTGACGCAGAACCAGCGGCCGTCCGGCAAACGTCCGAAGTGCGATCGCGACACCGAATTGCTGAAATCGGTGATCCGCGGACGCGACCAGGTGCGAGCGCCGTCGCGACTGTCCGACACGCCGAGACGTCGTCCGTTCTCGTTGCGCAACATCAGGTGGAGGACGCCGTCGTCGGTCTCGAAGACGTCGGCCTCGTTGTACCGCTCGTCCAGTCCGAGGAGGCGCGCGCCGACCGCGTGGCCGTACCAGTCGTCGACGTAGTCGTCCGGCAGGCCGGGCAGCAACGCCCGCGTCCATCCGGCGAGGCCGGAGCGGTCGTCGGTCCAGGCGCAGCCGAGATGCCCGGGCAGGATCAGCCGGCCGTGCGACGTCGCTTTCGGCGGCATGAAGCCGAACTGATCGCGGACCACGATCGTCGGCGCCGACCAGGTCCGCCCGCCGTCGCGCGAGACGCGCGCCTCGGTCCGGACGTCGAAGACCGGGCGCCCGCCGGCGGCGAAACGCCCGGCTTCCTTCGCCTTGTCGCGTCCGGCCTCGTAGCGCTCCCACTCGCCGCAATAGGCGACCAGCGACCGATCGTCGCGCACCAGCACGCCGGACGAGACGACGACGCTGGCCGCGTAGCGGCCGGGGCGCGACGGCCCGAGGATCGAAGGCTCGCTCCAGGTCGCGCCCCGATCGTCCGAGACGGCGAGCAGGACGTCCTGACCGGCCGCCTCCTCGTCGACCGCGCAGGACGACCAGGTCGCGTAGACGCGCCGTCCGTCGAACGCGAGCTGCGCCTGGTGGTTGAAGCCGCGCCCTTCGCGGCCGAGAAAGACGGTGACGTGATCGACGTCGAGCCGGCGGGTCACCGCCCGGCCGAACGCGTTGGTGATCGGCGAGGCCGGCGTCGGTGCTGTCACGTCGGTCAGTCCGCCTTGATGGCGCCGTCCTGGATGACCTTGCGCCAGCCGACGATGTCGGCGCTGATGAACGAGGCCACCTGCCCGGTCGTCATCGGCTCGGGAACGATCGCCCCCTGCGACGCGTATCGCTCCCGGATATCGGGGAGCGACAGGATCCGGGCGACTTCCGCGCGCAACTTCTCGATGCGGTCCGCCGGCGTCCCGGCCGGCACGTACAGCGCGGTCCAGGTGAAGGCGTCGAATCCCGGCAGCCCCGATTCAGCCAGCGTCGGCACGTCCGGCAACGACGCCAGCCGGGCCGAAGTCGTCACCCCGATCGCCCGCAGCTTCCCCGCCTTGACGTGCGGCGACGACGACACGACGCTATCCATCATCAGCGGCACGTGTCCGGCGATCAGGTCCTGCAACGCCGGTCCGCTCCCCTTGTACGGAACGTGGGTCATGTCGATGCCGGCGGCGCGCCGGAGCATCTCCATCGCCAGGTGCGACGGCGAGCCGTTGCCGATCGACGCGTAGGAGAGCTTGCCCGGTTCGGACTTCGCCGCGGCGATCAGCTCGCGCAGCGTCTTGGCGCGGAACTCGGGATGGGCGAGCAGCAACAGCGGCGCCTTGCCGACCAACGCCACCGGTATGACGTCCTTCGCCGGATTGGGCGTCGGCGGCGTCGGCGCGAACAGCAGGTTGCGATTCGTGTAGCCGGTCACCAGCAGCGTGTAGCCGTCGCCGGCGGCCTGCGCCGCGAGATCGGCGCCGAGCGCGCCGCTCGCGCCCGGCTTGTTGACGACGACGACCGGCTGCCCCCAGGCCTCGGAGAGCTTCTGGCCGATCAGCCGGGTGACGAAATCGGTCGTCCCGCCGGGCGCGTAGGGAACGACGATGTCGATCGACTTCGACGGATACGGCTGCGCGTGCGCGGTCGTGGCCGCGAACATCAACACCGCCAGGCCGGCGAAGCGTCGCCGGGCCGGGTCGCGATCGCTCATGACTGCTCCTCCTCCGGATGCTCCGGAAAACCGCGCGCCGGACGATCGCGCGTGACCGGAGATTCTAGCGCCGGCGCGACTGGCCGACGACCCGGGAGGGGCCGGGGCGGGTCATCGCTTCGGGACCGTCCTGGCCGCCGGGTCGAGCACGACCGGCGCGTCGAAGGTCACGTCGTAGCTCCACGCCTGGCGGAATTCCTTGACCGTCCCGTCGGTCGCGAAGCGGCCGGCGACCCGCTTCTCGTCGTAGGCGGTCGGCGTCCAGGCGATCCACAGCGCCGACGAGACGAAGGTCGTGAACGCCGGATGCAGCGGCGCGGCGCTCTTGACCTTGGCATCCGGATCGATGACGACCCGGATCGCGGCGAGGCCGTCGCGGCGCACCATCGATTCGAGGGCGTCGCGCTCGCGCGCCTGCGCGGCCGTCAGCCGCCGGTCCGATACGACGACGACGACATCGAGGTAGCCGGGTTCGGTCGTGCTGTCGACCTCGACCGCGATCGCGTGGGTCAGCGCCGCCCGCTGGCCGTTGGCGACGAGCGTGCCGCGCGCCTGCTGCGCCTGGACTCCCCCGGCCGCGAGCAGCACGGCCGTTCCGGTGACGGCGATCCATCGCCGCAGGCTCGGCGTCCCCGGGTGCCCGAAGTTCCGACGCGACCGCTTCAAGGCGTCGTCGATATCGCGGCGAAGCGGCCCGGGCAGCTGCAACCAATGCTGTTGCTGATCGTGTAGCGACCGGTCACCATCTTCACGCGGTTGTGGACGTCGAAGAAGTTGGCCGTCCCGGTCACTCCGCTCGTGCACGACATCGTGCCGGCGTACTGCCCGATCCGCCCGGCCTGCGAATAGGTCAGCGGAAACGTGCAGACCGTGAACCCCCAGTCGATCGTGAACGTGGACGAGGTTCCGGTCTGGGCGATCGTGAGCGTACCCGATTCATCGCCCGAACTCGAAGGGCTGCATGCGCCTCCCGAACAACTGTAGGTGTCGGTGAGGAAGTAGGTGCCGGCGTTGTTCTCCAGCGCGAGCGGCTGGCGGTTGAGCGACTTCGCGACGTTGACCGCGCCGACGTTGTAAGTGAGGTTGCCGGTCGCCACGCCGGTGCCGGTGAACGTCATCGACCCGACCGCGGTCTCGGTGACCGCCGCCGGGTTCCACGGCGCGCTGAACGACGGGCCGGTCGTCGAGTAGAGCGTCCCGGTGAAGGTCACGCCGCCGGTGTTGATCAGCGACGCGACGTAGAAGCGCGGCGCCCCGGTGTCGCCGTAGACGAACATCGTCGCGAAGATCGTCCCGACGTTCTGGATCAACTGGATGCCCCAGCCCGGCTCGGCGTCCGGCCACCAGATGTCGGTGAAATCATTGGTGACGTTGGTCTTGGCCGCCCCGTCCTTGTCGACCTCGGCAGGGGCACCGGGCGCGTAGGTGACGCCCGGCTGGCCCGCCGGCTGCGCCCGCGCGCCGGCGGCGAACGCGAACGCGAGCGCGAGCGCGCCGATGAACGAAACGAGGTTGCGGATCTGGATTCGAGTCATGGTCGGCCTCCCGGATGAATGGTGGACTGCGGCACAGTGGTGCGGTCCGACATCCCCCCGATCCCCACGGACGCGCTGGCCTTGCGATGGTGGTCGGACGATCCCGGTGCGTCAAGTGGGATCATCGGATCACCGGACCCGCCGGTCGGTCGCGTCGCACGGACAGCACGGGCGAATACCCGGGCGGCACCGGCGGAGTGCGCCGCACCCGATCGGTCAGACCGGTTCACGGAGACCGGATCACCCCTTGTCGCGTGCAGCGCGGTGGTCCAGAATCGTCGTGCCCGATCGTCGCCGCGGTGCGGCGCGTCCGAACCGACCGATGGGATCGCCACCATGAGAACGCACCAATCCGTTCGCCTGCTCGTCGCCGCCTCGTTCGCCGCCCTCGCCGGCGTCGCTGCCGCTCAACCGACGACCTATTCGTACTCGGGAACGCCGTACGTCGCACCGACCGGGACCTTCACGACGTCGATGCGGATCACCGGGTCGTTCACGACCGCCAATCCGCTGCCCAAGAACATGCCGCCGACCGCGATCGGTCCCGCGGGCAACGGCGCGGCGATCGCCTGGTCGTTCAGCAATGGCATCGACACCTTCACCCAGGCGAATTCCTCCGAGATCTACGGCATGAACAGCGACTTCTTCGTCGGGACCGACAACCGGGGCAATGTCAACTACTACAACATCGGCCTGGTGAAGCCGCTGCCGCCGCACGCGGTCAACGACCTGGTCGACTTCTTCTGGATCTCGAAGGGGAACGCGATCCAGGCGCTCGACCAGGCGAGTTGTGCGATGGTGACCGCGAACCTCTGCACGTTCATCCCGTTCTCCGGCGCCGGCACGGTGACGGAGAACGTCGAATCCGGCGCGTTCGCCGCGACGTTCGTCGAGTCGGTGCCGGTCGACTCGCGCTGGGCGCTCGGCGCTCTCGCGGCGCTGTTCGCGTTCGCCGGTGCGAGGTTCGTCCGGGCGCGTCCGGGCACCGGTCGCTAGGCACCGCACCCGGCGGCGGTGGCGGCCGAGTCGCGCGCGCTCGTCATCGGCGCCGGCATCGTCGGCGCGACGGTCGCCTACGAGCTGGTGAAGGCGGGCGTGGCGACGACGCTCGTCGAGGCCGACGGACCGGGTTCGGGCTGCAGCGCCGGCAACGCCGGCGCGATCAGCGAGGGGTCGGTCGCGCCGGTCGCGTTGCCCGGCGTGTCGAAGAACGCGCTGCGGATGCTGCTCGACCCCGAGGGCGCGTTACGGGTGAGGCCGTCCTACCTGCCGCGCGCGCTGCCGTGGCTGCTGCGCTTCGCCGCGGCCGCGAAACCGGCACGCGTCGAGCCGATCGCCGGCGCGCTCCATGCCTTGCACGCCGGCGCGGTCGACGCCCATCTCGCTCTCGCGCGCGAGATCGGCGCCCCGGACCTGTTGGTCCGGCGCGGGCACCTGCATGTCTATCCTGACGAAGCGGCGCTAGCGAAGGACGCGATCGCCTGGGGATTGCGCGCCCGCTACGGCGTCGAGGCGCACCGACTCGACCGGACGGGCATCATCGCGCTCGAGCCGGCGATCGGGCCCCGCTACACCGTCGGCATGTTCCTCCCCGATCATGCGATGGTCGTCGACCCGCGACGCTACGTCGAACGGATCGCCGCCGCGTTCGTCGACCGCGGCGGCCGCTACGTCCGCGGCACGATCCTGCGAATCGCCCGGAGCCGTGCCGGCTGGACCTGCACCGGCGCGACCGACTCGTGGCATGCCGACCACGTCGTCGTCGCCGCCGGCGTCGCCTCGAAGCGCCTGCTCGCGCCGCTACGCATCCGGGCGCCACTCGAGTCGCAGCGCGGCTACCACGTCACGTTCGCCGGCGTTGCGCCGCCGACCTCGCGGGTGGTCGTCCTGGCCGATCGCAAGGCCTTCACGACGCCGATGCAACCGGGATGGCGGATCGCCGGCACCGTCGAGATCGCCGGTACGGCGGCCGGGCCGGACCCGCGTCGCGCCGCGGTGCTCGAGCGCGTCGCCCGCGAGACCTTTCCTTCGCTCGCCGGGGCGACGATCTCGACCTGGATGGGCCACCGACCGTGCATGCCCGATTCGCTGCCGTGGATCGGGCCAGCGCCCGGGCACCCGGGACTTCATTTCGCGTTCGGGCACGGCCACCTGGGGCTCACCGACGCGCCGGCGACCGCGGGCCGGATCGTCGAAGGAATCGCCAGGAGCCGCTGACCGGACCGCGACGAATCCGCGTGCCGACAGTCCTTCGCCCGCGGCGGGCCAGCGGGTGGACGACGACGGACGCGCGGGACCCGGCGACCGGGCGACTCAGCCCTCGCGCCGTCGCGTGGTCTGCCAGGCGAACGCGCCGAACATCAGCAGGGCGAGCACCGCCAGGGTTCCGTTCGAAACCGTCGGTACCGAGACGCTAGGCCTGCCCGGCGGTCCATTGAACTGGATGTTCCCGGTATCGCATCCATCGACGATCAGCGTCCAGGCGTACAGGATCGTCCCCTTCGGCCGCTCCAACGTGAAATCGAGCCGCATCGGTCGACCCGAAGGAATCGGGTAGGTTCCCTGGTTGGGCACCGGACCGTAGTTGAAGTTGTTGAAAATGGCCCAGCTGCTGAGGCCGTTGATCGAGATGGTCGCGTCCTCGTTCATGTAGACGAGGCCGTCGACGGTCACGACCGTCCGCACCGTGTAGTTGCCGCCGTCCAGATTGCCCCGCTCGACCGTCATGCCGAACTGCGCCGAGTCGCAGCCGGTCGTGTTGACACTGACCACTTGGAACGTCTCTCCGGCCGCATGGGCCGCCAGCGCGAAGCACGCGCAGCCGATGGCGACGAACACCCTCGCCAGGCGGCGCAACCCGGTTGTCGACATGTCCGTCCCCCCTCGTGGCGATGGCGATCCGCCCTCGAATACGCCGAGACGCCCGGGTCGTCGAACCGCCGTCGAAACGCACCGCTCATCCGGGGCGCAGCGCGCACTCCTTCAACGCCGCGAGCGGAACGACCGCCAGCGCCTCTTCGTGCGTCGCCTCGAGGATCACCGGGGGCGCGACGCCGGCTTCGTACGCCTGCCGCCAGGTCGCGGCGCAGACGCACCAGCGATCGCCCGGCTTGAGCCCCCGGAAGCGGAACTGCGGCACCGGCGTGATCAGGTCGTTGCCCTGATCGCGCGCGAACTCGAGGAACGCGCGCGTCGCCTGCACGCAGACGACGTGCAGTCCGTGGTCTTCGGGTCCGGTATTGCAATGCCCGTCGCGGTAGAACCCGGTGCGCGGACTCATCGAGCACGGTTCGAGCCTGCCGCCCAGCACGTTGCGGTCGTCGTCGGCCATGGTCGATGGTAACCGGAGTCGTGGCCCCGGGTCTTCAGGGAACGCTGCCGAAGCCCGGCAGCTTCACCGCCGGCTTGCGCGGATCGAGGCCGACCACCAGCCCGAGGAGGTTGAGTTCGAAACCCTCGTCGCCGCCGACGATCAGGCCGACGACGCCTTTGGCCGACACCTGCCACCCGGTCCCCGAGGGCGAGCGGCCGACGGCGTCCACCCACTCGACGTAGTCCTTGCCGATCGCGTTCGCCGGCATCGCGAGACCTAGCTCGGGGATCGCGCGGGCGAGATGGGCGATGAACGTGTTGCTGTTCGGGCCGGGCCAAACGCTGTAGCGATCGGCGTACGGATACGAAGCCGTCGCCCCATCGAGTTTGGCGATCACCGCCTCGGCCTTCGGCCCCCGGAGGTCCCGCAGCAATTCGGGCGGATTGCCGTACCACTCGGCGTCCGGCGCGCGCCGATCGCCGACCGAGACGACCGAGGCGCCGTCACGCGCGAGCCAGCCGATGACCTCGTAGCGGGTGTAGCGATCGACGCCGGCGGGCTTGGCCGCGATCCAGGTGTGGACACCGAACGCCCCACGCCAGCCGAACGTCCTCGCGGCGTACGCCTGCACGACCGCGCCGGAATGCTCAGCCGGGTCGGGAGCGATACCGGTCGGGCGATGCGTCGCCGCCCACCACGCACCGGCGAAATTCGCCTTGCCGAGCGCGAGCGCGGCGAGCGGCCCGGCGACGAGCAATGCCAGCACGATCGCGGCCGCGGTGCTCGCCCGCCTCGCGACGCGCCGGATCCTCGGGCGGCGCGGCGCCTCGCCGCTCACGGCCGCCGTCAGACGCGCGGCTCGCCGCGCCCGTTCACCGTGATCGTCGGGCCCGGCGGGAACGAGAGCTGCGCGCGATACTCGCGGCCGCGGAACATGTAGGTCACGTCCCAGTAGGTCGGCTGTCCGGTGCCCGGAACGGTCTCGCAGCGGCGCACGTCCTGCGAGTAGCCGGGCCGCCCGGCGGCGTTCGATCCGATCGCCGCCCCGCCCACCGCGCCGATCGCGGTCGCGACATCGCGCCCGCGCCCGCCGCCGATCTGGTGGCCGAGAACCCCGCCGATGATCCCGCCGACGATCGCGCCGCCGAGATTGCGCTCGTCGTAGCCGCGGTACTGATCGCGCTCGACCCAGCAGCGCTGCTCCGGCGGCCCGACGACCGCGCGAACATGGACGACATCGGCCTGGTAGAGGGTCTCACCGTAACGCGGATAGTACGGATACGCCGGCGGCGGCGCCGGCTGGTACTCGCTCACCGGGCGCGATCCGACCGGACGCAACGACGACACCCGCCGGTCGAGGCCCATCGCGCCCAGGTTCGGATACTGGCCCGGACGCAGCGTCACGCAGCGGCCGGCGAAATTCGCGTCCTCGCAAAGCTCCCAGCGACCCCGCTCGACGATCACCGACGCGGCGCGATCGTTGAATCCGTACCCGTCGAGGTTGTAGACCGGCCAATTGGCAGAAAAGGTCGCGCCACGCCAGCCGTCCCATTCGTACAGCGTGACCTGCGCCATCGCGGAAGTGGCCGCGCACAACGTCGCCAGGACGGCGAGGGTCCTCGAAATTCTCATGCGGTTCTCCGGGGCGTCGGACATGCCGGCGGTCGGCACATGGTAGCTCAAACGCCCGGCGGCGCACCCGCGTTGACCGCGTGGACGACCGGCATCGTCGGCCGGCGTCGCAGCGTCGGTGCCCGGCCGGTGCCCGTTCGCCCGTCCTAGACGTCGATCGATCCGGCGTCGAACCCGGCGTCGAATCCGGCGTCGGCATCGGCCGCGGTGACCCACTCGCCGTCGTGCACGACACCGTCGACCGGCGGCGAGCCCGGATCGGATCCGAAGATCCGAATCGCACCCGGATCCTGCGCGAAGAAGTGCTGGGCGATCAGGCTGCCGAGCACCGTCCCGGCGACGCTGCCGGCGAGCGACCCGGCGAACAACCCGCCGATGCCGGGGCCGCCGGCCGGCGCGGCCGAAAGGGTCCGCTCGAGCACGCCGGGCTGGCGCATTTCGGCTCGTGTCGCGTAGCGCGCGAGCGACTCGGGTGTGGCGACCGGATCGCGCGCCGCGCCGCGTTGGCCGTCGGGTACGGCGTCCGCGATTTCGACGAGCACGCGGCGTCGCTGGTCGGGCGTCAACCGGGCGAACGCCTCGGCATGGGCCGCCTCGATCGTCTCGGGCGGGGCGGTACGCAGCAGATAGCGGTAGCGCTCGATCGCCAGCCGGTCGTCGTCCAACGGCCTGGGATCCGAGCCCGGATTCGATCCGTTGCCCGCCCTGCGGCCCCAACCGTCGAAGATGCCCATCGTATTTCTCCTCTATTGTCGTCCCGGACCCCGCGGGCGGGCCGAACGGCCGTTCCGCGACCGTCATTGGACGCCGAGGACGCCGAATCGATCCGCGCCTGCGACCAACGCCGACGGGTGTCGACGAACGACGATCGGGCCCACCCGCGACGCCGGCCGGAAAGCCAGGACGCCGGCGGCACCCCTCAGCCCGGCGCGACGAGCGCGTCGAGGAGGGCGTCGTCGACGCCGGCGATCTCGGAGGCCTTGTCGCGCCAGGCGTCCCAGTCGGGCGTCGCGCCGGCGACGAGGCGCCGCCCGGCGGCGACGTAGGCCGCGATCACCACGGCATCGGCGGACTCGGCCGTGTCCTGGGTGGTCAGGTCCGGCGCGTGATGGACGCGGACGGCCTCGGCGACGATCGGGGGGAGCTTCCAGTTGCGCGCGACGATGCAGCCGATCGCCGCGTGATCGCCGCCGCTCGCCCGATCGAGCGCGATCGCCGCCTGGTCGAAGTCGAAGGTCATCGAGCGGCGGAATTCCGCGACGTGCGCCGGGAAGCGGCGCAGCAGCGCGCACAGGCCGGCGTCGTGGACCAGTCCCGTCATGAACGCGAGATCCGCGCGGCGCGCGTCGCGCAGCCTGTGGGCGATACGCAGCGACCAGCCGGCGACCTCGACACTGCGCGCCCAGATCGCATCGGCGAGCCTCGGATCCACGCCCGACCCGCGCCCCTGCAACGCCGCGCCGACCGCGATCGCGATCGTCTTGGTCCCGCCCAGCATCGCGATCACGTCGACGAGCGAGCGCAACGGGCCATGGTGGTGGAACACCGGCGTGTTCGCGACGCGCGTCAGCAGTCCGACGAGCACCGGATCGGTCGAGGCGATCGCGGCCAGTTCGCGGGGCCCGGAACGATCGCTCGCCGCCGCCGCCTGCAGGCGGCCGATCGACCGGCTGGGCGCGGGCAGCGTCACTCCGCTCCTCAGCACCGCGTCGAGCACCGGGTCGGGACGCATCGATCCTCCGGCACCCACGCTACCGCCTCCGGCCGATCGCGGTACCATCGTCGCGCCGCCGCGCCCCCGCGGCGTCGTGGAGCCCGCGACGATGACCCTCGACGAGTTCATGGGTGGCTACCAGCGCGCCTGGCAGACGAGCGACGAGCACCTGCTCGCCTCGCTGTTCGCGCCCGACGGCGTCTATCGCAACACGCCGTTCGCCGAACAGCGCGGCCACGCTGCGATCAAGGCGTACTGGCAGCGCACCAAGCTCCAGACGGACATCCGGCTCTCCTACGAGATCCTCGCCCGCCACGCGCGCGGCGGTGTCGCGCACTGGCGCACGAGCTACCAGGTGACCTCCGAGGAGCTCTTCCGTCTGTGGGCCGCGTCGACCGGCACGAACCTGATCGCACGGCGCGACGGCGAACCGCTGCCCCGCCTCGTCCTCGACGGTGTCGCCGTCGTCGAGTTCGGCGACGACGGGTTGTGCCGGGAATTGCGCATCTGGTGGCACAGCCGCGTCGACGGGTGACCCGACGCGGATCGTCGCGACGCCGCCCGCCTCAGGGCAGTCGCGTCGCGGTCAGCACGCCGGTCACGAGCGAACACGGCGTGTACGACTGGCTGAACTTCGCGACGATCGCCCATTCGTAGCGCTGCACGTCGTAGAACCGGAGGATGCCGGTGCTCCCGGTGCTGCAGGCGATCTCGGCGTCGACGGCCCCGAAGCGGCCGGCCTGCGTATAGGTGCCGGTGAGCTGGCAGTCCTCCTTGCCGATGACGGCGAACTGGCCGGTCACCGCCATGCCGGTCTGCGTGAGATCGAGTCCGATCGGGATGCCGACGTCCGATCCGTTCTGCAGCGGATCGGTGCAACCGGTGCGGCTGCGGTTCATCGTGCCGGCGTAGCCCCCGGTGAGGCTCGACAGCGCGAGCGACTGACGCCGGAGGATCTTGACCACGGTCGTCGCACCGACCGTGTAGCTGAACTTGCGCAGGTCGCTGTCGGGAACGCCCGGCGCCGAAGGCTCCAGGCGGGCAGTGCCGACCGCGGTCTCGACCAGGCCGGCGTTGGAAAAGGCCTGTTGCAGCCACGAGGTGCCGCCGGTCGTCTGGTAGAGCGACCCGGTGAAGATCTCGCCGCCGGTGTGCTGCAGCACACCGATGGTCCAGGTCGCCTGGCCGCCGGTCCCGTAGTCGGACATCGTCTGGCCGATCGTCCCGGCGTTCTGGACGAGCTGGATGCCCCATCCGTCCTCGCCGTCGGGCCAATAGATGTCGCTATGGTCGTAGGTGACCTCGGTGCTCTTGGGCAGCGCGGTCGCCGTCGCCGGGTTCGCGGATGCGATCGGGCCGGCGGCGCTCGCCGCCGGCGCGCCCGCGAGGGCGGCTGCCAGTAGTGCGACGATCGCGGCCCCGGGGACCGCGCGGAACGCTTGCTGCATGACATCCTCCGACAACGGGAGCTTCGAACATACCCGCGCCGGCGCCCTCGCGCCAGCGTCCGGCGCAAGATCCGGGTCGTTCGCGAGTCGGCCGGACGCGGCCCGCGACCCCTGCGGCGGCCTCAGCCTGCCGGCGGCCGCGTCGCGACCATCGAATCGCGCCCGCCGAACCACTCGAACCAGGCCGCTGTGTTCGGATGGCCGTCGCGCCAGTTGAGCGACGCGAAACGCAGGTCGAGGTACCCTAGCGCGCAGGCGAAAGCGATCGACCCGATATCGACGCGATCGCCGAATCGCGACGCGCGCCGCTCGAGGTCGGCAAGCCCGCAGGCGATCTTGTCGAGCTGGCCGGCGAGCCAGTCGCCCCACTGCCGATCCTGCGGACGGGTCGCGATTTCGTAGCGCGCGATCACCGCGGCGTCGAGCATGCCGTCGGCGAGCGACTGCTCGACCAGGACCGGCCAGCGACGCTCGCTGTCGGCCGGCACGATATCGCCGTCGGCGAGCTCGTTCAGGTACTCGCAGATGACCCGGCTGTCGTAGAGCACGGCGCCGTCGTCGGTGATCAGCGTCGGCACCTGCCCGAGCGGATTGTGGAGGATGATCGAGCGGTCGCGAGTGACCGGGTGGGCGGCGGCCGGAACGATCTCGAGGCGATCGACGAGGTCGAGTTCGTGCGCGGTCACGAGCACCTTGCGCACGAACGGAGAGGTCTGCGAGTAGTAGAGCTTCACGGGGGCTCCGGAACGGGGGATCGTCGGCCGGCGAGTCTACCCGATCACGCCCCGGCGGCCGGCGAAAGCTCCCACCCGCCGTCCGGCGGTTTCCGCTACAGTGTCCGGCGCCCCCTTCATTCCGGTATTCGAGCCATGTCGACCATCCCGCGCCGCCGCCCCGCCACGCGTCTGTCCGTCGCCGCTGTCTGCCTGGTCGCGGTCGCCGCCGCCGCGCTCGCCGCCGACGCCCCCGGGTCGAAGGACCACCCGCTGCTCAAGCGCATCGCCGGATCGGAGATCCTCCGCTACGGCGCCAAGAACTTCGATACGCACGCGATCGCGCTCGCCGCCGTCGTGTTCGACTACAACTCGCAGAAGATCCTGCCATGGAAGCGGGTCGACGCCGAAGGCGCGCGCACGACGATCTTCTACCGGCTGCCCAAGGACGCGTCGACGCTCGAGTGCGTGCGCGGCTATCAGGGCGATCTGGCCGGACGCGGATTCCAGCCGATGTTCGAAGGGTCGAGCGGCGGCAAGCCGACCGGTCCGCAGAACACGCTGGACAACGGCTACGGCCGCTTCCTCGCCCAGGTCTATTCGTCGGAAGTCGACTACGGAATCCAGCGCTACTCGATGGCCGGCTCCGACGACTACCGCTACCTGGCGATGAAGAAGGCGGCCGAGGGCGTCGCCGGCGACGTCTACGTCACGATCTACTGCGCGGCGATGACCGCGAGCTGGAAGGACCCGGCGAAAGGAATCGACACCGGAACGGTGATCGCGCGGGTCGACGTGATCGAGACCAAGGGCATGGACAACCGGATGGTGACGGTGAAGGCCGACGAGATGGACAAGGCGCTGGCGACCGCCGGCCGGGTCGCGCTCTACGGCATCACCTTCGACACCAACAAGGCGGACGTCAGGCCCGAGTCCGAGCCGACGCTGGTCGAGATGGCCAAGCTCGCGAAGTCGAAGCCGGGCATGCGGCTGCTGGTCGTCGGACACACCGACAACGTCGGAGGGTACGATTCGAACAAGTCGCTGTCCGAGCGGCGCGCGGCCGCGGTCGTCGCGGCGCTGACCGGCAGACACGGCGTCGACGCCAAAGCGCTGGTGCCGGTCGGCGTCTCGTTCGCCGCGCCGGTGGCGCCGAACACCACCGACGACGGTCGGGCGAAGAACCGCCGCGTCGAGCTCGTTCCCTACTGATCACGAGCGCAGGCGACCGAGTCGCGGCGATCCTCGCTCGGCGCGCACGGGGAACCCCTAGCCGTCGACGCGCCGGCGCTCGGCCTTGACCCGACCGCGCTCGACCTTGGCGTCGACGCGCCGGCGCTGCGAGGCCTTGGTCGGCCGCGTCGGCACCCGCGCCGCGCGAACCTCCGCCGCGGCGTCGACGAGCGCCTGAAGCCGCGCAAGCGCGTCGTCGCGATTGCGTTCCTGCGAGCGGTGGCGTTGCGCCTTGATGCGCACGACCCCGTCCGCCGAAACCCGCGCGTCGGACAGCGCCGATAGCCGCGCCTTGACACGCTCCGGCAGCGACGAGGCGGCGATGTCGAAGCGCAACTCGATCGCGGTCGCGACCTTGTTGACGTTCTGACCGCCCGGCCCGCTCGCGCGGATCGCCGACCAGGTCGTCTCGCGCGGGTCGACGCGCGGGCGCCCCGCGCTCACCGCGACCCACCGGGCCGGCGTCGCACGACCGACCGCGGCGCGGGTCCCGGGGCGCGGACGCCGGCGAGGGTCGCCCCCCGACAACGGATCGGAATCAGGGATCGTACTTGAACGACAGGCTGACGCGGGCGCGGAACGCGACCACCTTGCCGTCCTCGACCTTCATGTCGAGCTTGGTGATCTCCGCGATCCGCAACTCGCGCAGCGACTTGGCCGCCGCCGCGACCGCGTTCTTCGCGGCGTCCTCCCACGACACCTTGCTCGTACCGATCACCTCGGTGACGCGATAGACGCCATCGCCCGAACTCGTGCTTCCCTTCTTCGCCATGATTCCCTCCGGTGGACGGCCCGCGGTCCGGCTCGACCGCACAAGGACCTCGACCGATGATACGCGCGGCCCCCCGAACTGGCATTTCGCACTGCGGCACGGTCGGCGAGGCGGGCCGCGGGCCGCCTGGCCGGAATCAAGGGCAACGCCGACCGCTGCCCCGCGGTCGACCCGATCGATCCGCGTTCCCCGGCGTGTCCGCCGCGTCACGATCGCGACTGGCTCGAGGATCGGCCGCACTGGCGCTCATCACCCGGGCGGCGTTCCCGGTACTCGCCCACGCCCACCTCCAGGCGAAGGCGCCGACGGCCCGGTGGCGCGCGACCGGGCACCCCCGGGCGCCTCGCTTCCTGGCGTACACGCCGTCCCGCTGGCCGGCGAGCGGTCCGTCCGCCGGCGCGCCGATCGCGAACGAGGAGCCAGACAATGCTCCCGCACTCGGAGCCTCGCGCCTTCCCGCCGATGACCCTCCTGCCCGGCGCGACCCTGTTTCGCGCCGCTGAGCCGTCCTCGCTGCGGGTGATCGACAGCGATGCGATTCGCCTCGATTTCCGATCCGAGCGGGGCGAGCGCTTCATCCATCGGGACGTGCCCGGCGACCGTCTCGGCTTCGAATCGTCCGGCGTCGGCCGTCACCGGCTCACCGCGCGCGCGGTCACGCCCCGTCGAGTCCGACCGCTCCCGTCGGCACCCGGTCGAACGATCGCCAAGCTCCTGTCCGAGGCGTTCGCCTGACAGCAACGCAAGTGTGTCGACTTCCACCGGCTCCGATCCGCAACGCGGGCGGACCGGTTGCGCCACTTGCTGTCGATGATCGCGCCGCCGGTCGCGCAAGGCGATCCCGAGCGCGGCCGACGCCCGATACCCTCGCTCGAGGGTATCGCGCTCATCGTCGGTGCGGCGCCCGAACGCGTCTCGCGCAAGCTGAGCGAACTGGACCGCGATGCGCTCCTGAGCTCCCGGCGCCGCGACAGCGTCGTCGTCGACCGGCGTTTCCTGGGCTTCTGTCCGCGGGACCGGCGTGGCATCCGTGCGCGGATCTGCGACCATGCGGCGGACCGGGGCGACACGGCGGCCGCGTGACGGCGCGAGGCGCGCGAGAACGGCGACCGGCGCGGCGTCCGCGGCGGCGCGGATCACGAAGGGCGGTGCGCCGATCGCCACCGCACGTGTATAGTCGGTGCGCTCCGAGCCGGATCCGCGACGTGCCGATCAACCCGCTCCGTGTCCTGCGAGGCGATTCGCTCCTGCTCGTCGTCGATGTCCAGGAACGTCTCGCTCCGGCGATCGCCGATCGCGACGCGATTCTGGCGAGAACGCTCGCGCTGGTCTCGTTCGCGGCGCGCGTCGGCGTTCCGGTGCTGGCGACCGAGCACGCGCCCGAGCGGATCGGGCCGTTGGTCGCCCCCCTCCGCGAGCGCCTGGCTCCGGAAGCGATCCTGCACAAGACCCGGTTCTGCGCCGCCGACGAACCGGCGTTCTCGTCCTGGCTCGCGACCCGTCGGCGCGACACCATCGTGCTCGCCGGCATGGAAACGCACGTATGCGTGATGCAGACCGCGCTGGAGCTGCGCCGCCTCGGCCACGCGGTCGCGGTCGCGGCGGACGCGACCGGCTCCCGGGCGGCGCGCCTCCAAGAACGGCGCTGGGCGCTCGAGCGGATGCGCGCGGCCGGGTGCGCGATGGCCGGCACCGAGACCATTCTGTTCGAATGGACCGGCGGTGCCGACGACCCGGCGTTCCGGGAGGCGCTGGCGCTGGTGAAATCGCTGCCGGACGGAGGGTAGGGAGATCCCCCGAGGCGCACGAAGTGCGCCGCCCCCCGAGGGGCCGCGACGACCTCGGGTCGGCCCTTCGGTCGTCGCCCATCCCCCGAGGCGCACGAAGTGCGCCGCCCCCGACGGGGCCGCGACGACCTCGGGTCGGCCCTTCGGTCGTCGCCCATCCCCCGAGGCGCACGAAGTGCGCTCGCCCCCCGGAGGGGCCGCGAGGAGGACGACCTCGGGCGTCGGCCCTTCGGCCGTCGCCCATCTCCCCGAGGCGCACGAAGTGCGCCGCCCCCGAGGGGCCGCGACGACCTCGGGTCGGCCCTTCGGCCGTCGCCCATCCCCCGAGGCGCACGAAGTGCGCCGCCCCGGGGGGCCGCGACGACCTCGGGTCGGCCCTTCGGCCGTCGCCCATTCCCCCGAGGCGCACGCGAAGTGCCGCCCCCGAGGGGGCCGCGACGACCTCGGGTCGGCCCTTCGGTCGCCGGTCCCTACGCCCTGTCGCCCGGAATCGCGCGCACCGCCAGCACGCCCGGGATCGCCGCGATCGAGCGGATCGTCGACTCCTCGATCGGACTGTCGACGTCGACCAGCGTGTAGGCCATCTCGCCGCGCGACTTGTTGATCATGTTGTGGATGTTGAGCCCGGCCTTCGCCATCGTCGAGGAGATCTGGCCCAGCATGTTGGGCACGTTCGAGTTGGCGATCGCGACCCGGAACGGGGACTCGCGCGGCATCTCGACGTTCGGGAAGTTGACCGCGTTCTGGATCGTGCCGTGCTCGAGGTACTCGCGCACCTGATCGACGACCATCACCGCGCAGTTCTCCTCGGCCTCGGATGTCGAGGCTCCCAGATGGGGAAGCGCCACGACGCCGGGTTCGCCGATCAGCGCGGCGGACGGGAAGTCGCACAGGTAGGACTTGAGACGGCCGGCCTTGAGCGCGGCCAGTACCGCGGCCTCGTCGACCACCGCCTCGCGCGCGAAATTGAGCAGCGACGCGCCGGCCTTGACCGACGCCAGGCGCTTCGCGTCGATCAGGTGCCGCGTGACCGGCAGCAGCGGCACGTGCAGCGTGACGAAGTCGGAGTGCTTGAGGAGCTCGTCGATCGAGTTCGCCTTGCGTACCGACGACGGCAGGCGCCAGGCCGCCTCGACGGTGATTTCCGGATCGAATCCGATCACCTTCATGCCGAGTTTGAGCGCCGTGTCGGCGACCAGACCGCCGATCGCGCCCAGACCGACGATGCCCAGCGTGCGGCCCGGCAACTCGACGCCGGCGAACTGCTTCTTGCCGTCCTCGACCCGGGCCTCGAGGTCGCTCGCGCCGCGGTCGAGCTTCGCCACGTAGGCGAGCGCCGGAACGAGGTTGCGCGCCGAGAGCAGCAGCGCGGCGAGCACGAGCTCGTTGACCGCGTTCGCGTTCGCGCCCGGCGCGTTGAACACCGGGATCCCGCGCGCCGAGAGCTTGGCCACCGGGATGTTGTTCGTTCCGGCGCCGGCGCGCCCGATCGCCTTCACCGACGCCGGAATGTCCATCGAGTGCAGGTCGGCCGAGCGGACGACGATCGCGTCGGGGCGGTCGACCGACTTGCCGACCGAGTAGCGCGCCGCCGGGAAGCGGTGCAGCCCGAGCGGCGAGATCGCGTTGAGCGTGAGGATCCGGTACGGGGTCATGGCCGGTCCCGTCTCAGCCGTGCCGCCGCTCGAAGTCGGCCATGTAGTCGACGAGCGCGCGCACGCCCTCGATCGGCATCGCGTTGTAGATCGACGCGCGCATGCCGCCAACCGACCGGTGTCCCTTCAGCTGGACCATCCGGTGCTCCTTCGCCCCCTTGAGGAACGCCTCGTCGAGCGATTCGTCGCGCAGCTTGAACGGGACGTTCATCCGCGACCGGCACTCGCGCGCGACCGGGTTGACGTAGAACCCGCTCCGGTCGAGGAAGTCGTAGAGGAGCTTCGCCTTGGCGATGTTGCGCTGCTCGATCGCGGCGATCCCGCCCTCGCCGATCAGCCACTGGAACACGAGCCCGGCGATGTAGATCGCGTAGGTCGGCGGCGTGTTCAGCATCGACTCCGCCTCGGACTGCTCCTTCCAATGGAACGCCGAGGGCGTGATCGGGAGCGCGCGGTCGAGGAGGTCGTCGCGCACGATGACCAGCGTCAGCCCCGCCGGTCCGATGTTCTTCTGCGCCCCGCCGTAGACGACGCCGACCCGGGTCCAGTCGATCGGTCGCGACAGGATGTGCGACGAGGCGTCGATCACCAGCGGCACCGGGCCGACATCGGGGAGCTCGTGGTACTCGACGCCGCCGATCGTCTCGTTGCCGCAGATGTGGACGTAGGCCGCCGCCGGATCGAGCTTCCAGGTCGAACGCGGCGGGATCGAGGTGAACTTCGACGCCTCGGACGTCGCGGCGACGTTGACCTTGCCGTACTTCTTCGCCTCCTTGATCGATTTCTTCGACCACTCGCCGGTATTGACGTAGTCGGCCGACGCCCGCCCCCCCAGCAGGTTCATCGGCACGATCGCGTTCTCGCCGATCGCACCGCCCTGCAGGAACAGCAGCTTGAAGCTCGCCGGAATCGACAGCAGCGCGCGCAGGTCGGCTTCGGCCTTCTCGGCGATCGAGATGAACTCCTTGCCGCGGTGACTCATCTCCATGACCGACATGCCGCTGCCGTGCCAGTCGAGCATCTCGGCGGCGGCCTGGCGGAGCACCGGCTCGGGGAGCACCGCGGGGCCGGCGCTGAAGTTGTGGATACGCATGGTTGCTGTCCGCTTCATCGGGTCCGGAAACTGGTATTGTAGCGAATCGCTGCGATGCAGCATCGCCAGTCCGCCTCCCGCCCGACGCGCTCAGCGGCTCGCGTAGGCGCGCCATCGGCCGGCCAGCCAGGTCACGCCGGCGAGCAGCGCGTAGCCGGTCGCGAACGCGTAGGCGGCCGCCGGAACGCCCGCGCCGCCCGGAACGAACCAGCGTCCATCGGCGAACGGTGAATGGACGAGCCCGAAGAGCGACGCGACGGCCCCGGTCGCGGCGATCACGGCGGCGCGCCCGTGCCGGCCGTCGACGACATCGACGGTCCAGGCCGACCACAGCATCGAGGTGACGATGAAGCCGTTGCCGAGCATCGTCGTCGCCAGCAGCGTGCGACCGAGCTCCGCCGGCAGCTTCGACGGGTCCGCTCCGGCGCCGGCGAGCACCAGGCCGGTCTGGATCGACACCAGGTTCGCGAGCACCGGTACGATCGCGATCGCGACGGCCTTCAGGTGCTTCGGCTCCGCGGTGGAGGTCGCCTGTTCAGCCATTTCGAGTCCGACGAAGACGAGGATCGGCACGATCACGCTCTCCGGCAGCACGGCGATCAGCGCACCGATGGCGCCGGTGGCGGCGCCGACGCCCAGCGCCAGGCCGGTGGCGATCACGTATCCCGCGCGACAACCCATCGACTTGTACGCGGGGTGTCCGATATAGGGTGTGGTCTGGATCACGCCGCCGCAGACGCCGGCGACGAGCGTCGCCGCGCCCTCGACGAGCAGGATGTCGCGCGTCCGGTACCGATCGCCGGCGGCGGCCGCGGACTCGGTGTTGTCGATGCCGCCCACGACGGTCGCGAGCGCGACCGGCAACGCCAGGGGAGCGTAGCCGACCGCCATCGCCAGCCCGTCGACGAACGCCAGCGACGGCCAGGGCATCGCCAGTCCGACGACCGCCTCGCCCGGCGGCAGCGGCGGCGGCTCGTAGCCGAAGCGACGGGCGATCCACCAGGCCGCGAGGCCGGCGACGACCGAGACGACGACCACCGGTACCTCGCGCGGCAGGCGGATGCGGCCGACCAGCGTGATCAGCACGACGCCCAGCGCGACGAAGCCGCCGATCGGCTCCGCGGCGATCTTCACGAACGGAAAGTAGAGGATCAGTGCGACCGCCACACCGGCGAGCGCCGCGAGCAGCGCGGTCCGCGGCAGCGCCCGGCGCAGCGCCTCGCCGGCGAACGCCGCGCCGATCTTGGCCGTGCCCATGATCACCATCACCGCCATGCCGACCGACCACGCGCGTCCCGCGTCGCCGGTGGTCGCGAAGACCGGGCCGACGACACCGAAGGTCAGCGCGAACAGCGACGGCGTATCGATTCCCAGCGGCATCGCGCAGACGTCCCGACGGCGCTCGCGCCTGGCCAGCCGCCACGCGAGCCACGCGTAGGCGAAGTCGCCGACGAGAACACCGAGCGCCGTGCCCGGAACCATCCGGCCCAGCACGACATCCGCCGGCATCCGGAACGCGCCGACCAGGATCCCCGCCATCGCGAAGAGCATCGCGAGGTTGTCGACGGCGAGCGCGAAGAACCCGTTCCAGTCGCCGCGGGCGAACGCGCGATAGCGGAACCGCTCCGCTGACGCGGTGTTCACGCGTCGCCGCCTTGTGGCGAGAGCAGGTAGGCGCGACTGTCCTCGAGGAAATGCGGGCCGCCGTCCGAGCGCACCGCGGTCCCGACGCCGTCCGCGGTCAGCACCTCGAGCAGGAGGGCGCTCGGGACGCCGCCGTCGATCAGGTGGACCGACCGCACGCCGCTGCGCACCGCGTCGACCGCCGCGGTCACGCGTCCGACACGTTCGGGCGCAACGGTGCCGTCGGCCACGAGCGCCTCGGCCTCGCGCGCGGTGACGATCCACAGCGGCCGTCCCTGCCCGTCGACCAGTCCGGGTTCGTTGGTCATCAGCACGAGCTTCTCCGCGGCGAGCGCACGAGCGAGCGCGCCGGCGAGCCGGTCGGAGTTGATGTGGTAGACGGTACCGTCCTCCCCGACGCCGAGCGGCATCACGACCGGAACGAACTCGCGCGACAGGAGCAGATGGACGAGTTCGACGTCGATGCGCTCGACATCGCCGACGTGTCCCAGATCGACCGGCGGCTCGCCGTGGGTAGCCCCGACCGCGAGCGGTCGCGCCCGGATGAAGCGGCCGTCCTGCCCGTTCACGCCGACCGCCCGCCCGCCGAACCGGTTGATCAGGCCGACGAGTTCCTGGTTCAGTTCGTCCAGGGCCATTTCGACCACATTGAGCGTCCGCTCGTCGGTGATCCGCACCCCGGCGTGGCGCTTCGGTGCGAGGCCGAGCTTCATCATCAGGTGGTCGATCCTCCACCCGCCGCCGTGGACGACGATCGGCTTCATCCCGGTCAGGCGCAGCAGCGCGACGTCGCGAGCGAACGTCTCCTTGAGCGTCGCGTCGGCCATCGCACGGCCGCCGAAACGCACGACGATCGTCTTGCCATGGTAGGCGCGCAGGTACGGCAGCGCCTCGGCGAGCGTTCGGGCGACGGTGGCGGGCGTGCGCATGGCCGGATCCGGTCGGTGCCGGCGAATGGTACCCGGTCCCGCCGTCCCGCGCTCCGGCGGTTAGAATGCGCGGCCCACGACGGCCTTCCGAGGAAAACGATGACCTTCGACGTGATCATCCTGGCGGCCGGCACCGGATCGCGGCTCGGCGACGCGGCCGGCGGTCTGCCGAAGGCGCTGGTCCCGATCCACGGGCGGTCGCTGCTCGGGCGCGCGATCGATTTCGCCCGCACGCTCGCGCCGCGCGCGATCGCGGTCGTCGGCGGCTACGGTGTCGATCGCGTGGCCGATCACCTGCGAGTGATCGGCGCGTCCGACGTGACGCTGATCGACAATCCGCGCTTCCGGGACGGCAACCTCGAGTCGGTGCGCTGCGCCCTCGCCCGTGTCGACGGAGGATTCGTTCTGACCAACGCCGACCACGTGTTCCCCGCCGAGACCGGCGAGCGGATGGCCGCCGCCGCGCCGGACGAGATCTGCGCCTGGTGCGAGTTCGTCCGCACGCCCGAACCCGACGAGATGCGCGTCCTGCTCGACACGCGCGGCCGACTGACGCGAATCGCCAAGACGCTGACCGCGTTCGACGGGGCCTATGTCGGCGTGACCCGCGTCCCGGCGGGGCGGCGCGCCGCCTACGAGCACGCGCTCGCCCGGGCACGCGTACGCTCGGGTGCCGCGGCGGTGGCCGAGGAAGTCCTGCAGGCGCTCGCCGACGGCGGCGTGCGCGTCGACGCGCCGTCGCTGGACGGCATCCGCTGGTTCGAGGTGGACACGCCCGCCGACCTCGCCCGCGCGACGTCCGGCCTCGCGCCGAAATCGATCGGACCATGAACGAGCGTCGCGCGGTCGCGGTCGCCTGGAGCCCGCACCATCTCGACCATCTGGCGCCGCTCGCCGCCTGGCTCGGCGCGACGATCGTGTCGTCGGACGAACCGGCGCAATCGGCGGCCGCCGCCTGCTACCCGGACCTCGACGTCCGCTGGGTGCACGGCGCGGTCGGCTACCACGGCATCGAGGCGCTGTTCGCCACGGTGCGCTCGCTCGCGCCCGGAATCGTGCTCTACTCGGATCTCTTCGCCCGCGGGAAGCTCGCCCAGCTGCTGGGCGGCCCCGATGCGCCGCGGATCGTCTACGTTCCGCATGGTTTCTCCGAGAAGCGCCAGGACTGGGCGGCACGCACCGGCGACCAGGACATCGCCTGCTTCCCGGGTCGCTACGCCGCCGACCAGTTCCTCGCCTACGGTGGCACGCGCGCGCCCTCCGCGTCGATCGTCACCGGCCACCTGCGTCGCCGCTGGTACCTCGAGCATCGCGCGCATTTCGACGCCCGGGTCGCGCGGCTCGGCCTGGGCGACGGACGGGCGCAGACGACGGTCCTGTACGCGCCGACCTGGCAGGACGCGATCGGGACGTCGTCGTTCTTCGCCGCGTTCTCGACGCTGGTCGCGCGGTTGCCGCGGGGCTGGCGACTGTTGGTCAAGCTCCATCCGCACGCCGAGCGCGACGCGGGAACGCTCGACGCGCTGTCCAGGCTCGCCGGCGGGCGCGACGTCGTGCTGGTGCGCAATCATCCGCTGACGTTGCCGATCCTCGCGGCGGTGGACGCCGCGGTCTTCGACATGTCGGCACTTGCCTACGACTTCCTGGCGCTCGACCGACCGATGGTGTTCCTCAATCGGGCCGAAGGCGGCGCCGCCGACCACGCGTCGTCGCGGCTGTTCGCCTGCGGCGACGCGCTGCCGCCGGAGCGCTACGGCGACGCGTACGAGGCGATCGCCCGGCAGCGCGCCGAAGGCCCGGGCCGCTACGGTCCGCTGCGCGCGGCGCTCGACCGGTACGTGCACGACGACGAGCGCACACCGTCGGCGGTCGTCGACGAGCTTCGAGCGCTCGCCGCGCGCCCGGCGCCCGACTGGTTGCGTCGACCGGCCTGAGTGCGGTCGGGCACCGGCCGCGCCCGGGCTCAGCCGGCCGGATTCGGATAGCGCTGCTGGATCTCGGCGATGCGCGCGAGCGTCGACGCGTCGAGTTCGACCTGCGCGGCCGCGATGTCCTCGTCGAGCTGGTCGAGCCGTGTCGCGCCGACGATGATCGAGCCCAGGTGGCGCCGGCTCGCGAGCCAGCCGAGCGCGAGCTCGACCGGCGTACAACCGCTCTCGCGGGCGAGCGCGAGGTAGCGCGCGACGGCCTCCCGGACCAGCGGTGCGCGGTAGCGCGCGCCAACGCCACCGAAGAGCGTGTAGCGCGCTCCCGGAGGCTCGGCCCCGCCGGCGTACTTGCCGGTGAGCAGTCCGCCGGCGAGCGGGCTGTAGGCGAGCAGCGACATCGATTCGCGGTAGAGGACCTCGGCGAGATCCCCGTCCGCGCTGCGCGAGACCAGGCTCGCGGAGTTCTGCAGGGTCACCGGCGGCGGTACCGAGAGTTCGCCGGCGACGCGGCGGAACTCGCACACTCCCCAGGAGGTCTCGTTGGACAACCCCCAGTAGCGGATGCGGCCGGCGTCGATCATCGCCGCCATGCCCTCGACCTGCTCGCGGATCGACGGACCGCCGTTCTCCTCGGCCGGGTCGAAGGGCCGTCCGGCGATGGTCGCGAAATTGCGCTGCGGCCAGTGGATCTGGTAGAGGTCGATCACGTCGACGCCGAGCCGGCGGCGCGTCAGCTCGACCGCCTCGGCGATCGCAGCGCGCGTCAAGTCGGTCCGACCGCCGCGGATCCAGTCGCGCCTCCCCGGTCCGGCGACCTTGCTCGCCAGGACGAGACCCTCGCGCCCGTGGCGGCGGATCCAGGCGCCCAGGATCTCCTCGGTGCGACCCTGCGTCGCCGGCGTCGGCGGTACCGGGTACATCTCCGCCGTGTCGATGAAGTTGACGCCGCGCGCGAGCGCGAGATCGAGCTGCGCGTGCGCCTGCGTCTCGTCGTTCTGCTCGCCCCAGGTCATCGTGCCGAGGCAGACGATCGATACCTCGAGATCGGTGCCGGGCAACTTCCGTGTTCGCATCGGGATCGTGCTCCGCGCTCGCGCCGTGACGCCCACCGACCGCGCCATCACCGCGGCGGATCGGAGCGTCGGAGCGCTAGTTCAGCGCTTTGAGGAACTTGCCGCTGTTCGCGTCGAAGATCACCGTGAGGGCGCCGCGTTTCTGCGGGTGCTCGTAGTTGACGTACCAGTACGCCTCGGCTTTCGCGCCGGCGCTCATCTCGACGCGCGGTTGGTAGCCGTCCTTCAGGAGCGCGGCGCCGCCCTTCTCGGCCGCCGTCGCGAGCAGCTGCTTCACGTCCTTCGCGAACCCGGGATCGAGCTTGGGCATCCGGCCGGCGGCGCCCTTCATGCCCCAGCAGCTGATCGTGCCGCTGGCGATGGTCACCGACACGTTCGAGTTCGCCGACGGCGAGTACCAGACCATGTGCCAGTTGGCGCTGCGGCCGTCCGCGTCGATCGGCCCGAGCGAAGTATGCGTGAGCCGGGCGACCGCGGCGTCCGCCGCCCAGGCCTTCGCCCGCTTCTCCGCGGCGGCGTACGCGGCGGAGAACTCCGGATTTTTCTCCTTGGAGATCGCCTCGGACTTGCACGCCTCGCCTTCACGGGCCTGCGCTGCCGCCGGGCCGGCGACTCCGTTGACGAGCGCGGCGCAGGCGAGCGCGGTCGCGGCGATGATCGGCGAGGTGGAACGGGGATGGGGACGGGTCATCGGGGCTCGGGTGGTCGGGCGCGTCGCCGCGCCCGCGGATCGCGGACAGTGGACCGCCATGATGCCCGCGCGACCCGCGCGCGTCGAGCGGCGCCGGCGTCCCGGTCGCGACTACGGATCCGGGCGCAGCGGCGCGCTCCGGGCCCGAACCGGCGCCTTCGCCCGGCGCACGACCACCGAGCCGGATCGATCGGGAATGCGCACCGGCGACTCCGGCTTGTCGGCGAAGAAGGCGTCGACCGCCTCGGCCACACCGGGCCAGGCGCGACTGCCGTAGTCGTGGACGATGATCACGCCGCCGGGAACCATCCGCGGGTAGAAGAAGCCGAGCGCGTCGGCGGTCGGCTTGCGCAGATCGGCGTCGAGATGTACGAGCGCGAAGCGTTCGGTTGCCGGCACCGCCGTGGCGGTTTCCGGGAAATAGCCGGGACAGGCGCGCACGCGCGTCGACGGGCCGATGTGACGCAGCACGGCGTCGAGCGAGGTATCGTCGAAGCGGAATGAGCCCCCGGTCGCGCCCGGGTCGCCGGGGAGGTCGCGGGCGTCGAAGCCGGCGAAGGTATCGAAGAGCCACAGCGTCCGGCCGGGCATCAGCTCGTGGAGCAGCTTCGCCGTCGCCCCGCGGTAGACGCCCAGCTCGGCGACGCTCCCGGGCAGCGATTCGGCCTCGACGATCGCCGCGTGCTCGATGAACATCACCAGCCGTACGAGATCGGACCGGTCGTTGGCCGGGTTCTTCGCGGTCCACATCCGCCGCCAGCGTGCGAAGTCGAAGCCGACCTTCGCCATCCATTCCGGCAGGTGCTGGACCGCGTAGCTGCCGCTCGCGTCGGCGAGCGGGATCGCACCGCGTTTGACCAGCGAACGCAGCGTCTTGCGTCGACGATGGGAGGCTGCGGCGGGCACCGGTCGCGCGTCGGGGAGTGGGTGGACGGAGGGTCGGTACGACGGCCCGGAGCGGTGCCGCGACCGCGATGTTACGCGAGCGACGCGAGCGTGCTGCGCAGGTCGAGTCCGGTCTCGCTGCGCAGCCGCGCCGCGGCCACGGCGCGCTCCCGCGGCCGGCCCCAGTCGCCGCCCCGGGTCGCGATCGCCACCGTGTTGCCGCTGGCGCAAGCGGCGAGCGCGCGCACCTCGTCACCGTGGGCCTCGCGCAGTCGCGCGAGCGCCGGCGCGATGCCGCGCGTGCGGGCGAGCAGGTTGATCGACAGGAATCCGCCGTCGGCCATCCGCGCCCGGCACGCGGTCTGGAATCCGGCGGATTCGAGGCGTCCGGAGCGACCGCGGGCGTCGAAGCCATCGACCAGCACCAGGTCGTGGCGTTCGTACAGCGCCGGCACCACGTCCGCCGCATCTCCGACCACGATCCGGATCCGCTCGTCGTCGGGCAACTTGAACTGGGCGCGGGCGACCGCGACGACCCGCTCGTCGATTTCGACGACGGTCATCCGGGTCCCGGGGCGATGCCGCCAGAACCAGCGGACGAACGAGGCGGCGCCCAGTCCGACCACGAGGACCCGTCCGGGCCAGTCTCCCGCCGGCGCGAGCGCCAGCGGCGCGAGCATCGCCCGCGTGTACTCGAGCTCGAGCGTCCAGGGCCGCTGCAGGCGCATCGCGCCCTGGATCCACCGCGAACCGAAGTGCAGTGTGCGCACGCCGGCCGACTCGCCGACGACGATCTGCGGCCTCACGCGAAGGCGGGAGGGTGTGGCCGGGCGGTTCAGGCCGCCGGCGGCAGGTGCGGCGTGACGAACTCCAGCATCTGCGCGCGCGACAACGCGCCGACCGCGCCCTGCACCGCCTGACCGTCCTTGAACACGACCAGCGTCGGAATGCTGCGCACGCCCAACATGCCGGGCACCGCCTGGTTCTCGTCGACGTTCATTTTGACGATCTTGAGCCGGCCGGCGAGCTCGGTATCGAGCGCATCGAGCACCGGCGCCACCGCGCGGCAGGGGCCGCACCAGGGCGCCCAGAAGTCGACCAGCACCGGGAGCGCCTGGTCCAGCACGTCTTCCTTGAAACTCGCGTCCGTCACCGCCTGCATCGCCCTCTCCGGTCGTTGTCGCCGTCGGTCGCATGATGCGGGCGCGAACGCGGGAAAGGAAGTGACTTCGGTCACACGGCGCGACCCGTGACCCGCCGACGGCCCTCGCCGCCGGCGTCAACGGCCCGTCGGAACGACCACCAGCCGGTCGGTTCCCGATTCGGCGCCCCAGGCTTCGCCGGAACGCCCCAGCATCTGACGGACGTTCGCTCGAGCGCGGTTCGACGGAAAGCTGGTGAACTTCTCGGTCGCCGGCTCGAAGCTGACGATCGCGTTGGACGACCATTCGGTGAGCCAGACGGTGTCGCGGTCGTCGACCCACACCGAGTAGGTCTGCGGGCGCTCGCCGGGCAATTTCCATTCGCGCCAGGCGCGCGCCGCCGGGTCGTACATCCCGACGTGTCCGCTGTTCCAGTAGCTGACCCACAGACGTCCCTTCGAATCGGGCCAGACCCGGCGCGCGCCCTGTCGCGCGGTCGGCGGGTCGACCGGTGTCGCAACACCGGTCTCGAGATCGATCCGGGCGATATGGTTGCCGGCGAGCGAGGCGTACCAGACCTCGCCGGACGGCGTCGTCGCGATACCGTAGGGTCCGTAGCCGCGCGGCGAAGGCCAGGCTCTCATGTCGCCGGTGGCCGGATCGAGCCGCCCGTACCATCCCGACTGGCCGGTGAACCAGATCCGGCCGCGGCGATCGAAGGTGGCCGTGTTGAGATTGGCCCGCGCTGCCTCGGCCGGCAGCTCCCAGACCTTGACCGCGTGGGTTACCGGATCGACGCGCACGATCGCGTTCATTCCGCCGTCGGTGATCCAGGGCGCGCCGTCCGGGCCGACGATCACGCCGTGGGGCGCCGAGCGTGCGCCGAGCTTCACCTCGATCACGACGCCGGTCTTGGGGTCGAGGATGCCCAGCGTGCCGTTGCGTTGCCCGGTGTAGTAGACCACCCCTCCGGGAGATGGCGTGGCCGCGACGTCGTGCGGCCCCGATCCGGCGACGACGTCGAAGTAGCGAGGCTGGCCGGCCGCGCCCCCCGCCGCCAGCACGGCGAGCGCGCCAAAGGCGGCGACGATGAGGGAACGGAATTCGCGCGTCGACATCGATCCTCCTCGGCGGGTTCAGGGACGGGGGGGCGACCGTGACCCGGCGGACCGGGCTGGATCGCGGGCATTGTATCGGCGGGTCGGCCGGCGCGCCCGGCGCCGCGAGCCGCGGACCGTTTCGTTGTTCGGACGCCACATCCGCCGGCCGCGCCGCCGTGTCCCTCCGGCAGGGCTTACGGTCCGACCCGCCACCATGCTAACGTCATAACCCGCCCAACCGCGCCAGGTCGCGTCCGTGACATGTCCACGCCGCCCGTGAAACCGCATACGTTGTGCAACGACCGCCGGTATTTCGGTCTGGACCCGATCCGTCTGCGGACCGCCGCGATGCGGGTCGTCGCGCGCGTCGCCGGCCTGCCGCCAGAGCGGGCGCGGGTCCGGGCGACCGCGTTGCGCCAGGATTTCGGCGTCGACACCGTCGAAGCGCGCGCGCTCTTCGACGACCTGATCGCCGAAGGCATGATCGAGCGGCCGGCCGCGCCCGGCGGCGACTTCGTCGTGACGCCGCGGATGGTCGCGCTCGCTTCGGCGCGCATCGTCGAGCCGCTGCCCCGCGCGCGGGCGAAGGCGATCGTGGCCCGCGCCTGCGAGCTCGCCGCCCAGGTGAACCGCGAATGGAGCCGCAACCCGCTCGAGATCGACGCCGTGGTTCCGCATGGCGCCTACATGAGCCGGGAGCCCAGACTCGATGTCCTGCCGCTCGGCTTCGTCGTGCGCCTGCGGCCGGTCCCGCGCCGCGCGCGCTGGAACGTCCTGTCCAAGTCCGACGGCGCGGCCGGGCTGCGGGCCACGTTCTGCGAGCTGTCGAGTTTCGTGCGTGTGCGCCTCGCCACCGAGCTGGACGGCATCCCGCGCCCGTTCTGCGTCGCCTGGCAGGCCGACGACGAGTAGCACGGTCAGGCACCGGTGCACCGCCCCGGCAGCGTGTTCGTCCGAGCGATCGCGCGGCGGCTCGTCGTCCTGGGCGCGCTGGCCGCCGGGCCGGTCGTCGCGGCCCCGCCGACGGTCGGCGGCTGCGCGGTGTTCCCGCCGGACTCGATCTGGAACGTCCGCGTCGACCGACTTCCCGTTCACCCGCAGTCGTCGGCGTGGGTCGCCGAGATCGGGGCGAACCGTCCGGCGCATCCGGACTTCGGCACCGTCTGGGCCGGCGCCCCCAACGGCATCCCCTACATCGTCGCTCCGGCCGGCACGCCCCGGGTCCCGGTTTCGTTCGACTACGATGACGAGAGCGACCCGGGCCCCTACCCGATTCCGCCGGACGCCCCGATCGAGGGCGGCCCGAATTCGAGCGGCGACCGCCACGTGCTGGTCGTCGAGCCGCTGACCTGCCGGCTGTTCGAGCTCTACGCGGCCCGGCGCAACGCCGACGGCTCGTGGCATGCCGGATCCGGTGCGTTGTTCGATCTCGCGAGCCACGCGCTGCGTCCGCGTGGCCACACGTCGGCCGACGCCGCCGGCCTGCCGATCCTGCCGGGGCTCGTCCGCTACGACGAGGTCGCGTCCGGCGAAATCGCCCACGCGCTGAGATTCACCGCGCCGCGGACCCGCGGCGAATGGACGTGGCCGGCCCGCCACGAGGCGTCGAACCTGTCGGGACCGCAGTACCCGCCGATGGGCCAGCGCTTCCGACTCAAGTCGTCGGTCGACCCCTCGGGCTTTCCGGCGTCGGTGCGTCCGATCATCGTCGCGCTCAAGACCTACGGGATGATGCTCGCGGACAACGGCTCGGCGTGGTATCTCTCCGGCGCGCCGGATCCGCGCTGGAACGACGACGAGCTGCACGCGCTCGCCTCGCTCTACGGCGCGGACTTCGAAGCGGTGGACGTCTCTTCACTCCAGGTCGAACCGGATTCCGGCGCAGCCCGAATGCCGGACGCCGGACCGGCGGTACGCATCGCGGTCGAGTTCCACCGCGCCGGCGTCGATCATTACTTCGTCACCGCCGACGCCGGGGAGATCGCCGCGCTCGACACCGGCGCCCACGCCGGATGGGCCCGTACCGGCGAGGCGTTCGCCGTCCACGCCCCCGGCAGCCGCGAGGGCGAGCGGCCCTCCCCGGTCTGCCGCTATTACGGACGGCCAGAGGCCGGCCTCGATTCGCACTTCTACTCGGCCTCACCGGCCGAGTGCCGCGCGCTGGCCGAACGGGCCGCGGGGGCCTGGATGCTCGAATCCGACGAGGTCTTCGTCGTCGCGCTGCCCGACACGACCGACGGTTCCTGTCCGGCCGGCTCGGTGCCGGTGTACCGGCTGTTCAACGCCCGGACCGACGTCAACCACCGATACACGACGTCGGTGCAGACGCGTCAACGGATGATCGGTCAGGGCTGGTTCCCCGAGGGCTACGGTCCGGACGCGGTCGCGATGTGCGCGTTCACGCCGCCCTGACCGTGCGCGGCTTCGGCTAGAGTAGCGGACCTCGTTCAGGGGTCCGCCTGATGACGCTGCTCGTCGCCGGTCTGGTCGCCTTCATCGGCGTCCACCTGCTGCCGGTCCTGCCGCCCGCCCGAGGCTCGCTCGTCGCGCGTCTGGGCGAGCGCGACTATCGCCGGCTGTTCTCGCTGATCGCGGCGGGCGCGCTCGTCGCGATCCTGGCCGGCTTCGCGCGCGCCGAACCCGGTCCGGAGCTCTTCGCTCCCCGACCGTGGGCGAGGGTGATCGCGCCGGCGATCATGGCGCTCTCGCTCACGCTCCTCGTCGCCTCGAAGCTCTCCGGTCACCTGCGCCGGCTCGTCCGCCACCCGATGCTGGTCGGGACCCTGCTGTGGGCGGGCATCCACCTGGCCGCGAACGGCGACCGGCGCAGCACCGTGCTCTTCGGCGCGTTCTTCGCCTGGGCGGTCGTCGACCTCGCCTCGGCGGTCGCGCGCGCCACCGCGCGAGCGTTCGAGCCCAGGATCCTGCACGACGCGATCGCCTTCGGCGTCGGCGTGCCGCTGACGATCTTGATCGCCCGGGCGCACGGGGTGCTCTTCGGCATCCAGGTCTACCCGGCGCCCCGATGATCGACACTGGCCCCGCCGCGGCCGCGCCGGTCCGCACCCGCCTGCGCCGCTACGTCTCGCCGGCGGCCGACATCGCCCGCCACCCGTGGCGTTTCGTTCGCGAGGTCGCCCACGAGTTCCGCCGCAACCACGGCTTCCTGCTCGCCGGCGCGATCGCGTACTACACGCTGCTGTCGATCGTGCCGCTGGTGATCCTGATGGTCGTCGCGCTCTCGCACGTTCTCGATCCCGAGGCGCTGATCGCCACGCTGGTCCAGGTCCTCGACCTCGTCGTTCCGGCGCACGGCGAAGCCATCGTCGAGGACCTGGCCACGTTCCTGCGCCACCGGCAGGCCCTGTCATGGGTGATGTTCGGCACGCTCGTGTTCTTCAGTTCGCTCGCCTTCGGCACGCTGGAGAGCGCCTTCGCCGTCATCTTCCACCACCGCCACCGCGAGCGCGCCCGCTCGTGGGTCTCGTCGGCGCTGCTGCCCTACGCGTTCATCCTCGTGCTGGGCGCCGGCCTGATCGTCATCACCGTCGTGTCCGGCGCGCTGCAGGCGCAGGCGGCGAGCGAGATGCGCGCCTTCGGCGAGCTGCGCACGTTCGGGCGCCTCGCGATCGGGCTCGTGTATCTGATCGGCATCGCCGGCGAGATCCTGCTGCTGACGGCCATCTACCTGGTCATGCCGGCCGGCCGCATCCGGCTGCGTCACGCGCTGATCGGCGGCGTCGTCGCCGGACTCCTCTGGGAGCTGACGCGGCGCGCGCTCGTCTGGTATTTCGCGACGCTGTCGCAGATCAACGTCGTCTACGGCTCGTTCGCCACGACGATCGCGCTCCTGCTCTCCTTCGAGATCGCGGCGACCGTGCTCTTGATCGGCGCGCAGGTGATCGCGATCTACGAGCGCCGGCTGGAGCGCGCCGACGCGCGCCGCTGACCGCGGTCAGCGCCGACAGGCGTCCGGGAGGCGGCGCGCCGGGATGTCGACCGGGACGCACATCCACTGGATGCGCTGCGCGTCGTCGACCGCCGGCACGAGCAGGATCGACTTGCCGGACGCCCCGGGGATCGCCGAGCCGAGCGTCACCCGGACGCGGCCGGTCTCGGGGCTGACCGCGACCGATTCGATCGCGCCCGAGTCGCCGCGGACGAGCAGCGCGCCGACGTTCGAGGCGTGCGCGAAACTACCGGTGCGCCGCCACGCCGACTCGACCGCGTCCTGGACCAGACGCAGGTCCGCGAGGCTCGCCGAGAGCGCGTCGCGCGTCGCCCGCGCGTCGTACTCGGCGCGGATCGGGGGACCGAGCGCGGCGGCGGTCACCGCCAGCGCGCCGCCGCCGAACGCGATCGCGGCCGCGAGCGACACCGGGCTCGACCGCGAAAGGCGCTCGACCGCCTTCGAGGCGCTCTTCGCCTCGCCTTCGGCCCGCGACACCACGGCCTGTACGCGGCGGTAGAGCAGCGCGTGCGCCGAGAGCGCCGGCAGCAGCGCCGGCACGATCCAGACGGCGAGCGCGAGCGCGATCCACCACAGGGCACCGGTTCCGTCGAGGGCGCCGCCGAACGACGAGAACGCGAACGCGCCCGCGAGCGGCAGCACCGAGAAGACGACGCCCGCCGCCCAGAGCTTCCGGTAGAACGCCCAGACCGGGCCGGCGACGAACGCCGGCCAGTGCCAGGCCGGCCCCGGCGTGCCGGTCCGCTCGTAGTCGAGGAAACGGGGCACGTACGCGTCGGCGTGCGGTCCGACGGCAACGCGGAACAGAACCGCCAGCGCCGGCCGAACCACGGTGCGCGCCTCATCGCCGCCGGGAATGCGGATCGTGTCGGACGTCGCGGTGACCGGCGCGACCACCTCGCCCCCGGGGCCCTGCTCCCAGGCGTCGGGCGGTACGAACGATACGGCGGGCGCGGTCATCGGCGCATTCTTGCGCGCCCGTCGACCGCTGGCAAGCGCGTCAACCGGGCGGTACGTCGAACTCGACGAACTCGGACGGGTCTTCCGCGTACGGGTGGCCGAAGACGATCCGGCCCCGGCCGCGCAGGGTGAACTCCTCGCGGCGCAGCTCGATCTCGCTCTCGCCCTGGACCGTGCAGTAGGTGCCGTTGGTGCTGTGGTCGATCAGGACGAATTTCTCGCGCCGCCGTTCGATGCGCGCGTGCTGACGCGAGGCCATCCGATCGCCGACGACCAGATCGCTCGCCGCGTCGCGGCCCATCGTGAACAGGTTGACCGTGGGCCCGAGCTCGATCGTGCGCCCGCCGTGCTTGAGCGTGAGCTTCGCCGCGCGCGTGGTCGCCCGCGGCGCCATCGCCGTCAGCTCCTCGGGCGATTCCTGCCAGATCAGCTCGAAGACGGCGATGTCGTTCTGCTTGCCGCGCACCGTGTGGCTGTCCTGGGTGCGCATCCGCGACTTGAGCGAGGGCGAGAGCACGCTCACCGTGTCGGCCGAGACGAGCGTCTGCCCGGACTTGGCGAGCTCGGTGAGCCGCGCCGCCAGGTTGACCGAATCGCCGAACACGTCCTTGCCGTCGTCGATCACCGGCCCGTAGTGGAACCCGGCGTGCAGCGCGAGCGGCGCCCCGCGGCTCGTCCGCATGGCGGAGACCTGCGTCTGCATCGTGATCGACGCGTAGGACGCGTTGGCGGCGTTGGGGAAGACGGCCATCGCCTCGTCGCCGATCGTCTTGACGATGCGGCCGCCGTGGTCCTCGCAGATCTGCCGGATCACGTCGAGCGCCTTGGTGATCGTGGCGAGCGCCTCGGCGTCGCCCAGGCTCTCGTAGAGCTTGGTGCTGCCGGCGATGTCGGCGAACAGGACGGCGGCCTGTCGCGTGGCGGGAGGGGCGCTCATGCGTCGGGGCGGAAAGGACGCAAGAGTATAGGCGATGCGGGGCCGGCAGCAAGGCCGGACGTCGGTCGACCCTCCGGCGGAGCGCCGGTGCCCACGGCGGCCCTATGCGCGCGTCCGTCGCCGCAGTATCCTCCGCGGGCGCGCGCCGGCGACCTTTCCACGCCCGGCCGGAGGACCGCATTCATGATGGAGAAGCTCGGACGCTACCAGATACGCGAAATCATCGGCGAAGGCGCGATGGCCCGGGTGTTCAAGGGGTACGACCCCGAGATCGACCGGGAGATCGCGATCAAGCTGCTCAAGAGCCAGCTCGCCGACGACGACCAGTACCGGCTGCGCTTCCTCCGCGAGGCCAAGGGCGCGGGCACGCTGTCCCATCCGAACATCGTCACGATCTACGACGTCGGCGTCGACGGCAAGCATCCGTACATCGCGATGGAACTGGTCGACGGCATGACGCTGACCGACCTGATCCGGTCGGGGCAGGCGACCTCGACGCGCGACGTCGTCGAGATCGGCATCCAGCTGACCCGGGCGCTCGACTACGCGCACAAGAAGGGCATCATCCACCGCGACATCAAGCCGGGCAACATCATGCTGGTGTCGAACAGCAACCAGGTCAAGGTGACCGACTTCGGCATCTGCCGGATCGACGGCGCCGACAGCGAGCTCACGCAGCACACGCAGCTGGGCGACGTCCTGGGCACGCCGAACTACATGTCGCCCGAGCAGGTCCTGGGCCAGAAGGTCGACTCGCGCTCGGACCTTTTCTCGGTCGGAGTCGTGCTCTACAAGCTGGTCACCGGCGCGCTGCCCTTCGAGGGCGACTCGATCATCAGCGTGGCGATGAAAATCACGCAGACCGACCCGCCGACGGTCGAGAAACTGAGACCGGACGTTCCGCTGTCGCTGCGCCGGGTCATCGAGCGGTCGTTGCGCAAGCAACCGGAGAAGCGCTTCCAGACCGGCGAGGAGTTCGCCCAGGCGCTGATCGGCGTCGCCCGGGAGCTCAAGGAGGCCGAGGAGGCGAAGGAGAAAGGGAAAGGTCTGTCGCTGTCGGTGCGCTGGGCGGCGATCATGGCGGCGCTGGTCGCGGTGACGATGACGCTGACCGCGGGTGTCGCCTACCAGCGGCAGTACCAGGCGATGCTCGACCAGGTGAAAGGTTACGGCGGGTCGCTCGCGAAGTTCATGGCGACGCAGAGCGCCGTCCCGCTGCTCGCCGAGGACTACGCGGCGATCGACGTCTTCGTCCAGGAGACCCTGGCGCGGCAGGACTTCCCGTACCTGGTCGTCGCCGACGACGAGAAGGTCGTCCGCGGCAGCAACGATCCCAAGCAGGTCGGCCAGAAGTACGCCGGGCCGCAGGAGGCGAAGACGATCGACTCGGCCGACAAGGAAGTCTCGATCAGGACCCACCGCCTCGCCAGCGCCGAGGTGCTCGACTTCGGTGTTCCGATCCTGTTCCAGGGCAAGCCGATCGGCGAGGTCCACCTGGGAATCTACGAGGCGCCGCTCGCGCGCGTGGCCAATCTCGTCTTCGTGCTGCTCGCGATCCTGACGCTGGTCACGGTCGGCGCGGTGGCGGTCGGCACCTTCCTGCTCGCCAGACGCCTCTCGGCGCCGATCCGCGTGCTCAAGATCTCGCTCGACGAGCTCGCGCACGGACGCTACGACGTGCGCATCGGCGAGACCCGCAAGGACGAATTCGGGGAGCTGTACGCGGCGTTCGACAAGACCGCCGCCGCTCTGGAGGCGAGACATGATCCCGGGTCGGGAGCCACCCATTCAACCGCACCGAGCGCCGAGCCGGTCGCGTCGCCGGCAGGCTGACGCCATGCGCGCGCTCGCCGTCGTCGTGATCGTCTCGGTGCTGGCCGCCTGCGCCGAGACGCCGGAACGGCCCACGCCGCCGCCGGCCCCTCCGCCGGCGGCGAGCCACGCCCCGCCCACCGAGACCGGACCGCTGATCGCGCGCGACGCGAGCTTCGCGATCGTCGTCCCGCGCAGCGGCGAGGACTTCGGCGCGCTCGCCGAGCGCTACCTCGGCGACCGCGCGCGCCGCTTCGAGATCGCCGAGTTCAACCGGATGGACGAGGCGCGTCCGGGTCGCGCGGTCGCGATCCCGATGTCGCCGCTCAATCCCGGCGGCGTCGAGCCGGCGAGCTTCCAGACCATTCCGATCCTGTGTTACCACCGGTTCGGTCCGCGCCCGAGCTCGATGACGATCACCGCGCCGTCGTTCGAGGCGCAGATGCGCTACCTGGCGCAGAACGGCTACACGGTGATCGCGATGGCGAAGCTCTTCGACTTCCTCGAGGGCAAGGTCGCGTTGCCGAGGAAGACGGTCGTCATCACGATCGACGATGGTTACCGGTCGACCTACGACATCGCCTGGCCGATCCTGCGCAAGTACAACTTCCCGGCCACGGTCTTCCTCTACACCGACTTCGTCGGCGCGCCCGACGCGCTCACCTGGCCGCAGATGAAGGAGATGACCTCCGGCGGGTTGATCGACATCCAGCCGCATTCGAAGACCCACTCGAACCTGACGATGAAGCTCGCCGACGAGAACGACGCCCGTTACCGCGAGCGCATCCGCCGGGAGGTCGAGGCGCCGGTCGACGCGATCCGCGAACGCTTGGGCGAGCCGACGATCACCTACGCCTACCCGTACGGCGACGTCAACGACACCGTCGTCGAGTTCCTCAAGGGCAAGGGCGTCAAGATGGGCGTCACCGTGACGCCGGGCGGCAACGGTTTCTTCGCGCCGACGGCGATGCTGCGGCGCTCGATGGTCTTCGGTGGCGACGATCTGGACACGTTCAAGTCGAAGCTCGTGACCTCGCTCCCGGTGGTACGGCCATGAGGAGACCCGCGCTGCGCGCGACGCCGCTCGCGATCGCTCTCGTCCTCGGCGCCTGCGCGCAGGCGCCGAGCGCGCCCGACGAACCGGGAACCGAGATGCCGCCGCCACGAGTGCTGCGCCCCGGCGACGGCCCTCGGGAGGACGCCGCCCGGCGCCACCGCGAACACGCCCGGACCGCGCGAGCCGCCGGCGATCTCGCGACCGCGCGCGACCACCTGCACGTCGTGGCGATGCTCCACCCGGAAGACGAGCCCGTGCGTCGAGAGCTCGAGGCGCTGCGCGTCGAGATCCAGAAGAGCGTGCGCGAACACCAGGAGAACGCCCGCGCGGCCTTTCGGTCGGGCGACACCGCGCGTGCCTCGGCCGAATACCTGCGGGTGCTCGCCCTGGATCCGCGCAACGCCGAGGCGGCACGAACGCTGCGCGACATCGACCGCCAGAACATGGCGCGGGCGCAGGCCGGCCGTGCCGCCCGCGTCCGTGTCGAGGACCTGTTCGCCGACGCCCGAGCGGCCCGCGTCGCGCCGGCCGCCACCGCCGCGGGCGCCGCGGGCGCCGCGGGCGCCGCAGCCGCTCCGGCCCCGGACGCCCGCGACATCTACGACATCGACCAGCGGCTCGAAATGCTGCGGGCCGGCGACACCGCCGGCGCGCTGCGCGAGTTGAAGGCGTGGGTCGACACGCACCCACGCGATCGGACCGCGCGTCAGCGGATCGGCGCCGCGGTCGCCGACAAGGCCAAGGAAACCGAAGGCAAGGGCCAACGGGACGCGGCGATCGGTCTCTACGAGCAGGCGCTCGCGCTGCGCGGCGAACCGCAGGTCGATTGGAGCAACCGGATCGCCGCGCTGAAGAAGGCGGTCGGCGAAGACGCCTACAACGAGGGAGTCAAGCTGATGCGCACCGATCTGCCTGGCGCGATCAGGAGCTTCGAGGCCGCGCTGCGCGCCGACCCGCAGAACACCCGCGCGGCCACGCGCCTGCGCGAGGCGAAGGCCGCCCAGGAGAAGCTCTCCCGGATGCCGGCCAAGTAGACCGCCGGCGGCGACTTCCCGGCCGCGACACGCGGTCCGCGCGTCGACTACTTCGGCGCCGGCTTGTCGCCGAACTTCTCGGCCATCCGCTTCTTGAGGTCCAGCGCCCGCTCGCGCTCCAGACGCGCCTTGCGGTTGTTCGTATCGAGCTCGAGGATACGGTCCCACTTCGAGATCGCGAGATCGAGGTTCTGGCGCTGGAACGCCTGCGAGGCCTCGCGATCGAGCGTGCGGATCAGCGCGCCCCGGGTCGCGTCGCGCTTGCGCGACGCCTCGGTGCTCGCCGGATAGCGGGTCGCCGCGTCGACATAGGTCGCGTAGGCGGCCTCGAGGTTGCCGGCCTTCTCCTGCTCGGCCCCTTTCTTCAGCGCATCGGCGAGCTCCGGCTTGGGCTCGGGCTCGGGCGTCGCCGGCTTGGCCGGCACCGGTTCGGGCGTGGCGGTGACCGGCAGCGTCGGCGGCGCGCGACCCGGGATCTTGACGACCTGGCCGGCCGCCAGCCGCGACGGATTGGCCATCTCGTTGTACTTGGCGAGGATCCAGAATCGGAACCGGTCGCCCAGGAACTGCTGCGCGAGGCGCGACAGCGAGTCGCCCTGCTGCACCGTGTAGCGGAAGAAGGTCGCGCCCAGTTCGCGCTGCGCATCCGCGGCGATCTGGCCCTGCAGGTTTTTCGCGAGTTCGTTCGTGGCGTCGAGCTTGAGCGCCTGCTCGATCGTCTGGCGGGCGCCGGCCTCGTCGCCGACCTGCAGCTGATCGACGGCCTGGAGCGCGAGCTTCTGCGCGGCCGGCTTGGCCTCGGCCGCCGACACCTCGGGTGCCGGCGTCGCGGCGGGCGGGGATCCGGGGGACGCGGGCGCCTTCGCGGCGGGGCCGGACGCCGGCGTGCCCGGTGCAGGCCCGCCTTCGGGCGTAGCGCAGGCGGCGAGGCCCAGGGCGGCGAGCGCCGCACAAACCAGTCGGACGTTGGTCGGCAGGATCATGGCCAGGGAACCGGAGGTCGATGCGCCGGCGCGCGCCCCGAGCAGGGCACCGCCGATCGCGCGAAGCCGACACTATTGCACGTCACCCCGGCCACTGCCAACCGGAACGATCGCCACCGCGTAACGACGGCGAATATTCGTCGATCGCCGGATCGGCGGTTGCCGCAGGGCCCCGGCGCGCTAGACTGCGCGTGTCGACCTCGACCACACGAACCGATGAGACTCCCCTACCCGCACGCCCGTCTGCGCACGCTCGCCGGCGCCGGCCTCCTCCTGCTCGCCATGACCTCCTCCCCGATTTCCGCCCAGTCGCTCACCGTCTCGCCCGACGACACGATCGAAAAAGTGCTCGCCGCCCAGAAGGGCAAGCGCGTCACCGTCAAGGTCGGCCCGTCCGACGAACTGACCGGCGTGGTCAAGCTCGTGACCCCGAAGGTCGTCCACCTGTCCGAGCTCGCCGGGCGCGAGTTCTTCGACGCCGTCGTCGATCTGCAGCACGTGGTCGCGGTGATCGTGCGCACGCGCTAGGACTCGCCGAGCGAGCGGCCCGGCGGTCTCGCCGGGCCTGGGGTCGGCGTGCGGCCGCGCATCCGGTCCGTCCGGTGCGCCGTATCGGGGGAGCGCCTCGCGGCGAACCCGTCATGTCCGTGGCCCCGACACTGCTGCTGATCGCCGATGTCGCCGGATACACCCGGTTCATGACGCTGCATGCGGTGAGCCTCGCTCACGCGCACGACGTCGTTTCGCAGCTCCTCGAGGCGGTGATCGACGCCGCGCTCCCCGACCTGCGCCTCGCCAAGCTGGAGGGAGACGCGGCGTTCTTCTACCTCCCGCTCGACGCCCGCGGACCGCCGGGCCCCGGGTGGCTCGCCGGTCGGGCCGCGGCCATCCACGGCGCGTTCCACCGGCGCGCGGCGGATCTGGCGCGCAACGCCGTCTGCCCGTGCGACGGCTGCCGCCAAGCCGGAACGCTCAGGATCAAGCTGGTCGCGCATCTGGGCGAGGTCGTCGAGCGCAAGGTGCGACGGATGACCGAGCTCGCCGGGATCGACGTCATCGTCGTCCATCGATTGCTCAAGAACCGCGTGCCGCTGCCCGAGTACCTGCTGCTGACCGCACCGGTCTACCGTCGGCTCGAACCGGCTACCGCCGCGCTCGCGGTCGCGCACGCACTCGAACTCGAGGGCATCGGTCGCATCGACGGCTGGTACGTCGATCTCGAGCGGCTGGGCGGCGAAACTCGATCAGCACCACGTCGGCTGTCCTGGCCCGCGCGGGTGTTCCGGCACGCGAAGCTCACCTGGCGCTCGCTGCCCTTCTTCGCAGGACGCCGCGAGGCCTGCGCGGGATTCCGCAACCTGGATCGGCGCCAGCCCCGGACGTCCTGACCGGTCGGCCGTCGCGGTCGGCTCGCAGGTCAGTTGCCGTGGTCCCGTTCCACCGGCGCCGGGCAGAGCGGCACTCGCCCCCAGGATCCGGTGCAGTGTTCGATCCGCAACGACTGCTGGCACACCGCCTTGGCGAGAAGGTCGTCGACCGGGCAGGCGGCGAGCGACAGCGCGAGCCGCTGCCAGCGGTCCGGCGGTGCCTCGACCGCGAGCGCCGGCACGGCAAGGGCCTCGACCGGCACCGCCGGCACGGGCGGCGGCGTCGCGACCGGCTCTTCGGCTCGGGGCGGTATCGCGACCTGGAGCTCCGCGGGCGCCGCCGATGGCGTGCGGACCGCGACGAGGGTCCGGGCGGGTGCCGCCCGCACCGTTGGCTCGACGACCTCGGGAACGAAGGCGCGCTCGTCGGGCACCGGAGCGGGCACCGATCGTGGCTGCACAACGTCAGGGACGCGGTCGGACACCGTTGGCGCCTCGGCGGCCGGACCGACGTCGCTGATCGCGTAGCGCGGCGCGATCAGGCCTCCGGCACCACGCACGTGGGCGACCCAAGCCGCCGTGGCGACGAGCGCGCCCAGTGCCGCCACCGCCGCCAGCAGACCGGCGCGACGCGGTCGGTCGACCGGCGGCTCGGTCGGAAGGATCGGGCGCACCGCGGTGGACCCGGCCCGTACAGGGCGCGTCCGTGCCCGTCGCGGGGGCAGGATCGCCTCGGAAACCGTGGCATCGCGGGCACGCTTGAGCGCTGCCTTGCAGGGTCCACACAGGCGCCCTCCCGGCAATGCGGGCTGGCTGCAGATCGCGCAGGAGCGGGCGGTAGCCATCGCTGAATCGGACCGGGCGCAGTCGACGAACGGTCTGGATCATACTATGACATTGTCATTGGCCTCCTTTCAAGCCCGCCTGTCGGCGGTGTCACGGTCACCGGCGACCGACCCGGCTCCGGTAGGATCCGACCATGAACGCACCCGCACGCTCGCTGCTCGCCGCCGCATTGCTCGCCGCGGCGGCGGGCTGCGGACCGAGGTCCGGCGGACTGGGGACGGCCGCGTTCGCGGGCTTCGAGGCTCGGTGCGAGAACCTGCCCGCGGCGCGGTTCGAAGTCGTGACCGCTCCGGTCGAAGTCCGGGAGGACTACTCGCTCGCCTACGTCGAGCTCGAAAAACTCGCCGACGCCTCGGCACCCCGACACCGGACGGTCGGCCTGACGCAGGCGAAGTTCGGCTATCGCTCGACGCTCGAGTTCGAGGGCATCGAGGACCCGAGGAGCGGCCGAGTCTGCGCCCGGGCTCGAGTCCGTGTCGAAGTGACGACCGCGCCGATGACCGTTTTCGTCGCCCGCGAATACCGGGGCGACCCGTGCCGGGAGCCGATCATCATCGAGCACGAGCGGCGTCATGTCGCTGTTTTCGAGACCTACGCGGCCGAGTGGGCGGAGCGGCTCGCGAGCGAGCTGAACGCGAAGGTCGGCGGCGCGATCCGCTACGCCCCGACGATGGCCGATGCCCAGACGGCGCTCAAGACGGAGATCGCCGCGCACCTGGAGGCGTTCATGGATCGGGCACGCAGCGACCTCGCCGAACGCCACGCGCGGATCGACACCCGATACGAATACGAGAAGCTCGTCCGCGTGTGCGGGTAGGAGGATCCCCCCGAGCGCGCAGCGCGCGCTTCCCCCCAGGGGGCATGGGCGACCTCGGGACGGCCCTTCGGTCGCCCGCGATCCCCCCGAGCGCGCAGCGCGCGCTTCCCCCCAGGGGGCATGGGCGACCTCGGGACGGCCCTTCGGTCGCCCGCGATCCCCCCGAGCGCGCAGCGCGCGCTTCCCCCCAGGGGGCATCGGCGACCCGGACGGCCCTTCGGTCGCCCGCGATCCCCCAGGCGCAGCCGCTTCCCCCCAGGGGGGCGACCTCGGGACGGCCCTTCGGTCGCCCGCGATCCCCCCGAGCGCGCAGCGCGCGCTTCCCCCCAGGGGGCATCGGCGACCTCGGGACGGCCCTTCGGTCGCCCGCGATCCCCCCGAGCGCGCAGCGCGCGCTTCCCCCCAGGGGGCATGCGGCGACCTCGGGACGGCCGGTCGAGGCTCTCCGGAGCCCGGCCGGCGCCCCTCGGCGAAGCCCTCGCGAGGCGCGGGTTCCGATCCCGATTCAGCGACCCTTGAGGGGTATCGGACCGTCCAGTACCGGCAGCGCGGTGACCGCGTTGTCCGGGTGCCCGTCGATCAGCCGGTCGGCGTACGTGAGGTAGACGAGCGTGTTGCGCTTGGCGTCGACGATGCGCACGACCCGCACGTGCTTGAACACGAGCGACGCGCTCTCTCGAAACACCTCCTCCTGCCGGGGGAGCGGCTCGCGGAAGCGGATCGCCCCCGAGGGCCGGCAGGCGACCGAGAAACGGGCCGGATCCTCGGCCACGCCGAGCGCTCCTTTGATCCCGCCGGTCTTCGCCCGCGACACGTAACAAACGACCCCGTCGACCTTGGGGTCGTCGAAGGCCTCCACGACCACCTTGTGGTCGGGTCCGAGCAGTTGGAAGGCGGTGTCGACCGCGCCGACCTCCTCGGCCTGGGCGATCGGCGCGACGCCAGCGACCGCCAAGAACCCGCTCCCGGCCACCATGACCGCTTCGATCCACCGGATCACCGCTCGACGCCCCATCGTCGGTCCCCGAACGCATTGCGACCGCCCATCGTACCAACGACCCGGCCACTCGCCGCCGCGCCGAATCTGTGGGAAACTTTCCCGCGCGCATTTCACCAACGCTTTCAGACCTTTGGACGATCCTCGCCGATCCGCGCCCACCGCCCCCCCGCTCGCCCCGCGAGACAGCGTGGTCGCGGCGGTCCGCCGCATCCTGCGGCCGGTCGTCCGCCTGCTCGTCTCGCACGGCATCACCTACCCGTTCCTCACCGATCTCCTCAAGGAGGTCTACGTCGAAACCGCGGCGCAGGAGTTCGCGCTGGGCGGCAAGCGGCCCACGGACAGCCGCCTCACGCTGCTCACCGGCGTCCACCGCAAGGACATCCGGCGCCTGTTGCGCGAACCGGGTCCGCCGGAGGAAACCCCGCCCGGACTGACGCTGGGAACCCAGATCGTCGCCCGGTGGCTGGGCGAGCGCGCCTACTGCGACGCCAAGGGGCGGCCGCTCGCGCTGCCGCGCACGCCCAAGGCGGGCGGCGAGCGTTCGTTCGCGGCGCTGGTCGAATCGGTCAGCAAGAACGTGCGGCCGCGCTCGGTACTCGACGAAATGGTCCGGCTCGGCGTCGCCGAGATCGACGATGAAGACCGTGTCCACCTCGTCACCCGCGGATTCGTCCCGGGCAAGGAACTCGACGCCAAGGCCTACTACTTCGGCGAGGCGCTGCACGACCATCTGGCCGCCGGGGTGCACAACCTCGGCAGCGACGGGAAGGCTTTCCTCGAACGCAGCGTTTACTACGACGAACTGTCCGCCGCGGCGGTGGAACGACTGTCGGCCCGTGCCGAGACGCTGGCGATGAGCGCGCTGCAGTCCTTGAACGTCGAGGGCATGGCGCTCGAGCGCGACGACCCGCCGGCGCGAGGCCAGCGCATGCGCATGCGCATGGGCGTGTTCTTCTACGCGGAACCGGTCCAAGAACCCGACGGCACCAACGACGGCGTGGGGGCGCCGTCGGAGCCTCCCAGAAACGAACCGACCAGACGATCATGAACGCGCATTCGCGACACTCCTCCCCGGTCGGCCGCGCCGCGGCCGCCATCGCCACCGTGGCGACGCTCCTCCTGTCGGCCTGCGGCGGCGGCGGCGAGCAGTTCGCCAGCGGCGGCATCGTCGGTACCGGCGACGCGCGTCTCCTGTCGTCGGGCATCCTGACCGCGACATCGCCGGGCGCGATCGTCGTCAACGGTCAGACGGTGTCGGTGGCCGGCGCCGCGATCAGCGTCAACGGCGCGCCCGCGTCGCTCGCCGACCTGCGCGTGGGCATGGTCGTGGCGATCGACGGCAAGGTGAACGCCGACGGCAGCGCCACCGCGACCGCGGTCAGCTACCGCGCCGAGATCACCGGCATCGTCGACGGCATCGATACGACGGCGCGGACCTTCACCGTCGTCGGCCAATCGGTGCGCACCGACCTGCTCACCGTCTACGAAGGCGGCGCATTCGATGCGATGCTCGGCCAGAAGGTCGAGGTCAGCGGACTTCGTACCGGTCCGGCTTCGCTGTACGCGACCTGGATCCGGATCACGGCCGACGCCCCGCCGCCCCGGGTCGCGGTCGAAGTCGTCGGCGCGGTCACCGGATTGGACCCGGTGCTTCGCCGGTTCGCCGTGGGCACGCAGGCGGTCGACTACGCGGGGCTGGGTGCGGCGTTCGTGCCCGCCGGACTCGCCAACGGCGTCACCGTCCGCGTCGCCGGCACGATGCCGGCCGCCGGCGGCGATCTCGCGGCGACGTCGATCGCGATCGTCGCTTCGCCGCTGCCCGGCCAGAACGCGCAACGCGTCGAGCTCGAGGGCTTCGTCTCCAACTTCACCGGCCTCGCGAGCTTCCGCGTCGCCGATCAGCCGGTCGACGCCCGCGGCGCGACCTTCGAGCGCGGCAGCGCCTCCGCGCTCGCGAACGGCGTGCGCGTCGAGGTCGAGGGCCGACTCGAGGCCGGTGTCGTGATCGCGAGCAGAGTCCAGTTCGAGGAGGCGTCGAGCGTCGACCTGGACGGCAGCGTGCAGGCGGTCGATCCCGCCGCTGGCACGTTCACGGTGTCCGGCGAGAAGATCGCCGTCAACGCGTCCACCCAGTTCGAGGACAAGCGCGAGCCGCGCGATCCGGGCTTCGCGCTCGCGAAGCTCGCGGTCGGCGACCGCGTCTCGGTCAAGGCCTATCGCGGCTCGGCCGGCCTCGTCGCCACCCGTGTCGAGCGTCGCGCCGCCGACGCGCCGCCGCCCGGAGACCCGACGGTGAAGGTCGAGGGAACGGTTTCCTCGTTCACGTCGGTCGCCGATTTCACCGTCGGCGCTCAACGGGTCAACGCCGCCGGCGCGAAATTCGAGGGCGGCAAGCCCAGCGACCTCGCGGTCGGCGTGCGCGTGGAAGCCGAGGGGGCGGTGAGCGCCGGCGTGCTGGTGGCCACGAAGGTCGAGTTGTCGCTGCCCGAGCCGCCGGATGGCACCGAGGTGAAGGTGAGCGGCCCGATCAGCGGCTACGTGTCGCGGTCGAATTTCGTCGTCGCCGGCCAGCCGGTGGACGCGAGCGGTGCCGAGTTCGACAACGGGACCGCCGGCGATCTCGCCAACGGGCGCACGGTCGAGGCGACCGGCCCGATCGTCGGCACCGTGCTTCGCGCCAGGAAGATCAAGTTCGCCTCGGCACCCACGGACACGGTCCTCGAGGTCGAGGGCACGATCCAGAACTACGTGTCGCGGTCGAACTTCACGGTCGCGGGCCACCCGGTCGACGCGAGCGGCGCCGAGTTCCGGAACGGCACGGCGAGCGAGCTCGCCAACGGTCGCAAAGTGCAGGTCCGCGGACCGCTCGTCGCCGGTGTGATCAAGGCGACGCGCGTCGACTTCGAGGACGAGCCCGAAGGCGACGAGGTCGAGGTGAAGGGCACGATCTCGTCGTTCGTGTCGCGCTCGAGCTTCGTCGTCGCCGGGCGCAAGATCGACGCCAGCGAAGCGAGCTTCGAGGACGGCCAGGCGTCCGACCTCGCCAACGGGCGCTCGGTCGAGGTCAAGGGTGTGCTCGTCGGCACCACGGTGCGCGCCTCGAAGGTGAAGTTCCGCGATGATTGACCCCCGCGGTGGACACGCGGCCGCTTTCGCGGTTGAATCGAGGCCGATGCCCCGAGCCCGGAGCCCCGCCATGAACACCGTTTCGAGGAAAGCCGCCGTCCCGCACGCGATCGCGCCGGGCGTTGTCGCACTGGCGCTCGGATTCGCGACCGTACTCGGCGCAGCCCCCGCCTCCGCCCGCACGTGCTTCATCGTCTACGACGCCAAGGACACGATCGTCTACCGCGACTGGAAGCCGCCGTTCGAGGGCGTGCTCGACTACGATTCGCCGGGTCGCGAGGCGCTGCGGGCCCGTGGGGAGCACTTCCTGTACTTCGAGGCGGAGCGATGCGCGCCGGTATCGGGCGCCGGTCTGCCGGGCGTCGGACGTCCGGCGTCGATCGAGGAGATCGTCGCCGGATTCCCGTCCTACAACCGCGCACCGGCCGGTATCTCCGGGACCGGCAGCGCGGCCAGCGGTCCGGCCACCGGAGCGGCCGGCGGCCCGGCGACGCAGATTACCGCGCCCGCGGCCGCGGCGATGCAGACGCGCGCGGCCTCCTATCGTTAGTCCAACCGGATCCGGGACGCCGGCCGGGCGATCGGGCGACCCGCGCGGGCGCCTCGTCGCGTGGAGCCGCCGGCAGACCGGGCGGTGGCGCGCGACCGACAACCCACCTGCGCGCGCCGCGGAGATCGACCGACATGACCTCAGCGAAGATCGCCATCGTCACCGGAGCCGGCACCGGTATCGGCCGCGCCGCCGCCCTGGCGCTCGTCCGGCGCGGATGGAACGTCGCCCTCGCCGGTCGCCGGCGCGAGCCGCTCGAAACGGTCGCCGCCTCGGCGCCGGCCGGCCGGACCCTCTGCGTGGCCACCGACGTCGCCCGGCCGGAATCGGTGCGCGCGCTGTTCGACCAGACGGTACGCGCCTGGGGACGGGTCGACTTCCTGTTCAACAACGCCGGTGTCGGCGCTCCGGCGATCCCGCTCGAGGACCTCTCGTTCGAACAATGGACGAACGTCGTCGACATCAACCTCACCGGGGCGTTCCTGTGCACGCAGCAGGCCTTCCGGGTGATGAAGTCGCAGACGCCGCGCGGCGGGCGGATCGTCAACAACGGTTCGATCTCCGCCCATGCGCCCAGGCCGAACTCGGCGCCGTACACGGCGACCAAGCACGCGATGAGCGGTCTCACCCGGTCGACCGCGCTCGACGGTCGCCGGTACGATATCGCCTGCGGACAGATCGACATCGGCAACGCTTCGACCGAGATGGCCGCGAAGATGGCGGTCGGCGTACCGCAGGCGAACGGTCAGATCGCGGCCGAGCCCCTGATGGACGTCGAGCGCGTCGGCGACGCGATCGTGCACATGGCCGAGCTGCCGCTCGACGCCAACGTGCTGTTCATGACGATCATGGCCACGAAGATGCCGTTCGTCGGCCGCGGCTGACGCGCCATCACCGCGCGGTTCGCGCCCGAGTGGGGACGCCCGCGTCTCTGCTCAGTTGCCGTAGTCGGCCTGCCGTCCGCTAGGACATTCCTCGGCGCGTCCCCACCAGCCGTCGCAGTAGCGGGCCCGGACGCGGTGCTCGCAGGCGACCCGTTCGAGGAATCCACCGCTCGCGCACGCTCTCAGGTCGACCGCCATCTGGGCCCAGCGCGTGGCAGGCGCGGCCGGCGCCCGCGGCGAGCTGTCCGGTTCGGCGGGCGACGTCGCGGGCGGAGGCGGGTTGTGCGCCGCCTCGATTCGCTCCACCGGCGCCGGCGGTGGCGGCGCCGGTGTCGCGGGCGTAACAACCGGGGTCGCGCGAGGAGCCGCCGGCTTCAACGCGCGAGAAACAGCCGCCGCCGACGCTTCCTCGGGCGGCGGAACGATCGTCTCGGACCGCGGCGCCGGCGTCCGCGACGAATCGACGGCACGCGCCGCCGACGTCGCGGCGCTCGGCGGGGCTTCGCCTTGCGTGGTGCTCGTTTCCGCCGCCGGCGGCGGCGGGTTCGTCGCGCGGGGAGTCGACGCGCCGGGCGCCGGCGGCGGCGGCGCGTCCTGCAGCGAGCCCGACACGATCCGGTGGATGAAGAACGCGGCGGTGACGATGAGAACGCCGAATGCCAGCCAGGCGACCAGGCGTTCCCCGCGGGCGACCGGCTGCGCGCGCGGCTTCGCAGGCGGCTCCGCGGCCGCATGGCCGAACTGGACCTGCGGACGCACGCGTCCGGACTTCGCCGGCGTGCCCGGTCCGGCGGGGGGACGGGCCGACGCGTCGCTCGCGACCGCGGCGACCTCCGCGTCGGCGTAGATCGGGCGCTCCGAATCGTCTTCCGGCGGTCCGGGAGTGACCTGCGCCGCCTCCACCGGTACCGTCGCGGCGGCCGGGCGATCCGGAGCGTCAGCCGTCCCTGTCACGGGTACGCCGGTCAGCGGCGGATCCTGGGCGACCGCGGATTCATCGCTCACGCCCGTCCCCGCCCGTGGTCCGCCGGCCTCGTCCGCGGTGCCGGTCCGAGCCGGCAGCGGTGGCAATCCGGTGGCGAACGGGGTTCCGGGCGGGACCCGAAGCGAGGGGACCGATGAGGCCGCCCGTTGCTGGATCGCGCCGCAATTGACGCAGAACCGGGCGCCGGGGGCGACGGAAACTCCGCACAGCCGGCACGCGGCGGCCGCCTGCGGGCGAAACGCGCCCGCCCCTATTTCAGTCAAGGAGTGCCCCCCCGCGTCAGTCGGTCGCCCGTCCACCGATCGATCTCGCGTCGAATGCGACGACCAAGCAACAATCGCACCGAGCGCCGACGCCCCCGCGCGCCAGGAGGCGGCCCCGGTCGGGTCAGCCTCGCACGGCTGCCGCCAGCGTGCGCGCCGGATCGATGAGCACGCGTCGGCCGTCCGCCGAGCGTTCGGCGTGGGCCCGGATCAGGGCGATCACCTCGGGGGGCGATAGCTTCGGATTCACGGCCAGGATCTTGGCCGCGAGATTGGTCACCTGGGGAGCCGCCATCGAGGTTCCGGACTCCGGCAGCCGCTCGCCGCCGGGAATGACGCTGTCGACGAGATAGCCGTTGGCGTGGACGACGACCGTCGGCCCGTAGCTCGTGAACGGAGCCTCGTCGCCCGACCGGTCGACGGCGCCGACGGCGACGAGGTTGGGCAGCACGATGTCGGCAGGCACCGCCTCGGCGAACGACGAATCCTGATTCTCGTTGCCGGCCGCGGCGACGAACAGGATCTGCGGCGCGGCGGCCATCGCCTCGACGAACGCCTTCTTGCCGATGTCGAACCACTCGCGCGCGATGCGCTTGCGCTCGTCGGGTGTCGCGCCGATGCCGCATTGCTCGAGCTGGCCTTCGATGTCGCCGACGCTGCCCCCGAAACTCATGTTGACGACGCGCACGCCGTGGCGGCGGAAGAAGTCGACGTAGGCGCCCGTGTTGCGGGCGTCCTTGAGCGTGAGTTCGAGACTCGGACACGGATCGGGCTGGAGCGTGTGGCCGAACTCGATGCGCGCGACCGCGAGGCGGGCGTACGGATTGCCGGCCATGGAGATGCCGGCGACGTGCGTGCCGTGGATGAAGTTGCCCGCGGCGCCGAGTTCCTCGACCGCGGCTTTGTACTCGCTGGACTTCAGGTTCGACAGGAACGACTTGACCTCGGCGGCCTCGTCGGTGTCGATGTTCGCCTGGAGATCCGAGAAGCCCTTCAGGCGCGACTTCATCCGCGGAATCCGGTCCTTGAGCTCGGGCGGGACCGGGTAGAGTTCGCCGGTCGTCGGATTGGCGTGACGATCGAACGCGATCAGCGCCGGCCGGCCGGTCGCGTCGCGGACCAGGCGGTCGCGGAACAGCGCCGTGTCGACGCCGCTGTCCCAGACCGCGATCGGCACGATCGCATGATCGCGTCCCGCGGGCAGCGTCACCTCGCGATTGGCCCAGATGTCCGGCTTGGCGACCTGGTTGGCCGCGAGATACCCGCGGTAGACGTCGATCAGCGTCGCCTTGAGCGGCAGCGACACCGAAAGCCGGTACTTCGCCGAGACGATGCCCGGCGAGAAATCGGACGACAGCGCTCCGGCCTTGTCGACGATCGGCTGAATCACGTCCCGGACCTGTCCGAGCACCAGCGCCTCGCTCAGGATCTCCGCTGACGTCTTCGCGCTCTTCACGTTGTTCTCGATGACCGCGTAGGGCATCGAGTCGAGTTCGGCGCGCAGGCGCTTCGCGACCTCCGCGCGGTAGGCATCGCCCGACGTCGTGCCGGCGAGGCGCCGCGCCGCGTCGACCGACCGCAGCAGCATGCCCGAGGTGAGCCTGTCGGCGGGTTTGTCCTCCAGCGCCCGGACCCGTTCGAGGCGGCGCATCGCCTCGTCGTGGCGCCCCTCGAGCCAATCGAGCTGCAGCAGCGTCGCCAGCAACGCGCGCTCGGTCGCCTTGTCGGCGATGTCGTATCGGTCGAGAACCGACTGCGTGTCGCGCCGAACGGCGGCGGCGAAGGGCGCGAACCGGGCCGGGTCGGAAAGGAGATCCTCCACCCGCCCGTCGATCCGGTACTCGAATCGTGGCAGGTCGGCCGCCCGTTCGATCTTCTGGCGGGCGACCTGCGCCAAGGCGGCGGACGGCGCACCGACGGCCACGACGATGGCGACGGCGCCGCAACAGAAACGGGACAGGGGTCGGATCTTCATCGAACACTCCGAGACCGGCGGGCCCAGCGATGCGAGGGCGGCGCGCGCGAGGGCGCGAAGTCTACCGGAAGCTGGGCCGCGATCGAGAACGCCGTCGAACCGATACGACGAACCGCCGCGGACGGCGACAGGACGCTCCCGGTGCCGACCGCGGGCGGCGTCGGTTCAGTTGCCGTGGTCCTGACGGCCGCTCGGGCATTCCGGGACATTGCCCCAGAATCCGTCGCAGTACCGGGCCCGGACGCGCTGCTCGCAGGCGATGCGGGGAATGAGGCTGTCGCGCGAACACCGCGCGAGATCCTGCCCCATCTCGGCCCAGCGGTCCGCCGGCCCGGTCGCGGACGCCGGCGGGGCCGGCGGCGTTGCCGCGACCGTGGGTGCCGACGGGACGGCCGCCGGGCGGGCCGGCGCCAATGCCGGCCGGACGGTCTTCGGCGGCTCGGGGCGTGCCGCGGGCGCGGTCGGCCCGGCAGGGCGTCCCGCCACGTCCGCAACCGCCGCGGGGGCCGTCGCCGGCGCCGGTGCAGCCACCGGCGGCATCGCCGCCCCGGTCGGTGCTGTTCCGACACTCGCCTCCGCCGGCGGCGCCGCCATGGTCTCGGGTGGCGCACCGACCGGCTTCACCGGCTCGACCAGGGGCTTGTCGATCGCCGACTTCGCCGCATCGATCGCGGCCTGCGAGGGAGCGCTCGACCGTGGCTCGGCGACCGGCGGAGACGGCAACGGCACCGGCGCGAGGCGCCAGATGACGAATGCGCCGCCGACCGCGAGGACGAGTCCGGCCCCGAGGACGGCGACCAGCGGGCCCCGGCGCGGCGGCCGATCGGCGTAGGCCGGCGTGGACGACGGGAGCGGGGTCGGGGGCACGGGCGAATCGGGCAAGGAGGCTCCTCGTCGGGTCAGGGTGGCGCCCGCCACAAAGCATCGGCGCACGCGGATTCAATCACAGGTCGACCGCGGTCGCATCCCCGTCCCCCGGTCGGCACCGTCCAGCCACCCGGACGGCGCCAGTTTCGCCGGCGTCTCGTAGAATGCACGTGCGCGGCGCTCCGGTCCTCGATCGGTGCCGCCCCATCGTCCTTCCGAGCGCCCGTTGACCGACTACCCGACCGCCGACAAGAGCGTTTCCCCAGCCTACGGGGACGCACGCAGCGTCGAGGACGGAAAGACGATCCTGCGCCAGGCCTTCGGTCTGTACGCCCGCGAGGTCGGCGACCTCTTGCGCACGGCGGTCGACACCGCCGACGATCTCTTCGTCATGTCCGACTACGTCTCGCCCGCCGAGGCGCAGGCGTTCCTCGACCAGCGCCCGAAGTGGCTCGAGCGCTTCGCGGTCGTCCTCGAAGAGTTGTTCGAAAAGCGGCTCGCCGGCGAGCGGCGCCGCGGACGACGCCCGGACTTCGACGCCTCGCTCGCGTCGCTGCGCGTGCTGACGGACTTCGACCAGGAGAAACAGGCGGCGCTCACCGCGGCCACCGAATTCCTGCTCCGCTACACGCGTCGCGAGATCGACGCGATGGACATGCGGATCGCGGAGCTCTTGCACGAGCGCAAGCGCGACGTCGACAATCCGTTCACGCCGATGTACCTGCTCGACGCGATCGGCATGACTTCGCGCGGCGTGTACTCGGCGTCGAAGATCTGGCGCGCGTTGATGGAGCGGCTGGTCGCCGACATCACGCCATCGGCGAACAAGCTCTACATCCATGTCAACCGCTTCCTCGCCGACCGCGGCGTGCTGCCGGATATCAAGGCGGCGCTGCGCGCCAGGAGCGACCTGTGGCCGGAGGACGACCGCGACATCCTGCCGGCGTTCAGCCGCCTGATGGGCGAAGCGGGGCCGTTGCCGACCGACATCGTCGTGCCGGCCGCCCTCGGCGACCCGAACGCGCCGCCGGCGCTGCGGTTCGTCGACCAGCTGCCGTCGCAGCGAATCGCCCCGGGCGTCGGGC
>JAXMFN010000014.1:0-143880 GCA_046347725.1 Burkholderiales bacterium | reverse complement strand
CCTTGTAGCGACAGCGATTGAGCGCGTGTCTACGCTTGAGCAGACTGATTCGTCCTTCGCAACCGGTACGCCAGCGCTGGGCCGCCTCACGGAATCAGCGCTTGCGCTCGTGCAGCCTGCGTTGAGGGCTCTTGCTGCTTTGGTTGGGCATCGCGATTCGCTGGACACCAAGCTCGCCGGTGGCCGCCTCGTTGGCGGCCGAGAATAAGCCCGCGTCGGCCGTGACAAGCCTTGGCGCGTGGCCGAACTGCCGCAGGGCCCCCCGCGCCAAAGCAGCGCCGATCGAGTATCTTGATAAGCCGGAGATCGAAGCTCTGCTCGGCGGCATCGATCGATCGGACCACGACATCCGGACAGCGCGACTATGCCTTGTTCGCGCTGATGTTCAATACCGGGGCCCGGGCACAGGAGATCGTCGACCTTCGGGTGCGCGACCTGCGGCTGGAAGCGCCCTGTCAGGTTCGGTTCGCCGACAAGGCCATCGGGTTCGGCTGTGCCCTATCTGGCCCCGCACGGCGCAACTATTACAGCACCTCGTCGGGCAGTGCTCGCGTGACCCCGAGGATCACGTCTTCCGCAGCGCGCGTGGAAAGCCCTTGACCCGGTTCGGTGTGCGTTACCTGCTACAACGTCGCATCGCTGTCGTCGCGAATCGCGTGCCGGGCGATGTCCCGCATGCAGTTGGAACCGGTGGCGGTCTGATGCATCTTACGCGACCTTGTTGACGGGGCGCCGTGGCAGTTCGCGATCCAGAGCGACAGCAAGCACCCAAAGGTCCTTGACACCGTCGATACGACGGAACGACTTCTCGGCCTCCAGGAAGCCCGCAGCTACCCAGCGCAGCGCCATGTCCTGATCGCGCCAGCGCTTCACGCGATTGGTCGTCGTGCGCACAATGCCGTTGGGGTTCTCGATGATGTTGGTCGTGCACAAGCAGCGCATCAGCGAAGGCGGCAACCCGAGCCTGTTGACCGTGAAGACCTCCTCCAAGCCCTCGAGCATCGAGGCCGCGGCGTCGGCATGCTCGGCCTGCAGCCACTTCGCTTGTTGCCGGATCTTGTCCATGCCGCGCTTGGCATCGAGCTTGTAGGCCGCGTTCATCACGCTCTTGGTCTGCGCCCGCATGTCCTTGGGCAGCGCCTCCAGCACGTTGCGCAGCTTGTGTGTCCGACACCGCTGCACCTTGGCGCGCTCCCCGAACACCTCATCGATGGCCGAGCGCAGCGCCTTGCCGCCGTCGATGACGAACAGGTAGTCCCGGTCCACCGCCAGGCCGCGATCACGCAGCCCCGTCAACAGCGCCTTGACCACCTGCGCGTTCTCCGACGATCCCGCGCTCAGCCCCAGCATCGCCTTGCGCCCCTGCTCGTCCACCCCCAGCGCCGCCAGGATGTGCGTGCCGTCCACGATGATGCCGTCGATGTAGATCGCCAGCAGCGCCGCATCCGCCAGCGGCCGCTCGTTGAGCGCGGCCAGCTGCGCCGCCGACGCTTCGATGAAGCGACGCGACACTGCGCTCTTGCTCACCCCGACGGTGCCGGCCACCTCGGGTAGCACCTGCTCGTACTTGCGCATCGACACGCCTTTGACGACGATGTCGCGCACCGGCGGTACAGTCTGTAACCTATGTCTTCAGACTGCACATTTGAATTGTGGCGCGCCCGGCAGGATTTGAACCCACGACCCCCTGGTTCGTAGCCAGGTACTCTATCCAACTGAGCTACGGGCGCGAAGGGCGGGATTCTACCAGATCACTCCGCGGCCCCGCCACCGGCCGGGCCGCCGTCGCGCTCGTGGGGTCCGGGGCCGTGCCGCTTGAGTTCGATCGCCTTGGCGATCCAGGCGATCGCCGACCAGCCGACGAAGAAGGCGATCGGCCAGGCGACGACCGCCGGCCACAACGCGGCGACGAGCGCGATCAACGCGGCGAGCGTGCCCATCTTGGCCAGCAGCCCCGCCTCGGCCGGTCCCAGCGGCCGGCGGTTGGTCAGCGCGGCCGACAACGCGCTGCCGACGCTGACCGCGCCGGCCGCGGCGCGGCCGGCGCTGCCCGATGGCGCCCGCTTGGCGTCCTTGGCGTGCGGCTCGGCCGGCCGCACGCGGTTGCGGCGCGTGAGCACGATCTCGGTCGCCCGCTCGAGATCCTCTTCGTACTGGTAGGCGAGTTGCGCGGCGAACGCCTCGTCCTCGATCGCGACGTCGAGCTCGTAGTTGCCCATCCAGCTCGCCAGGTTGAGGTTGGTCGACCCGACCCGCGCCCAGACGTCGTCGGCGACAGCGGTCTTGGCGTGCAGCATCGTGCCGTTCCACTCGAAGACGCGCACGCCGGCGTCGAGCAGCGCCCGATAGCCGGCGCGCGACACCGGCGAGAGCATCGGGATGTCGGAGGCGCCGGGAACGAGCAGCCGCACATCGGTTCCGTCGCGCGCCGCGGCGGCGAGCGCCTGCACATAGGCCGAGGTGCCGACGAAGTAGGCGTCGGTGAGCCACAGGTAGCGCCGCGCGACCGACGCGATCGTCAGGTCGAGACGGTAGGTTCCGGACACGTTCGGCGCGCCGGCGACCACGCGCAGCTTCACTGCGCCGGCCGGCGCGACCTGCGCCGGATCGACCAGCAGGTCGTCGTCGAGCTTCAATCCGGCGGCGTCCCAGACCTGCGCGAACGCGCGCTCCAGCGACGCCACCGCCGGGCCTTCGATCGCGAGTCCGGTGTCGCGCCAGGGTTCCATCCGCCGCGCCGGGTTGCCTTGCCAGGCGTGGCTGACGCACAACCCGGAGACGAAGCCGATCCGGCCATCGACGGTCAGCGTCTTGCGGTGGTCGCGCGCGAGCCAGGCGAGCGGGCTCGTGAACCCGGGCGGATTGAACATCCGCACGATCGCACCGCTGCCGGCGACCAGGCTCCAGACCCGGCGGCCGCGGTGGCCGCCCAGCCAGTCGACCAGGATCTTGACCCGCACGCCGGCGCGCGCCCGCTCGGCGAGCGCCCGCGCGAACTCCCGTCCGATCGCGTCGTTGTCGACGATGTAGCTCTCGAACAGGATCGTGCGCCGCGCCGAACGGATCGCCTCGAGCCACGCCGGGTAGTTCTCGGCCGCGTCGATCAGCAGGCGGACCGCGTTGCCGCCGATCGCCTCGGCGCCGGTCGTGCGCGAGAACGCCCGGTCGGCGAGGACCGATACGTCGTCGGACGCGATCGGCGGGTGGCCGGGAGACCGGGTGTCGTCGTCGGCGCGGTTCATGCGGAGCCGGCGCCGCCGAGGTTGCGGCGGCGAGAGCGGCGCCGCTACGGTAACACGACGGAACGGCCGGATCGCCGCGCCGCGGCAGGCGACGCCGGCGCGATGGACACCGCTACGCCGGACGCAAGCCGATGCGCCGGATGACCTGTCCCCATCGTTCGATGTCCTCGGCGATCCGGCGGCCGAACTCGGCCGGCGTTCCGCCGATCGGCTCGAGTCCCTGCTCGTGCATCCAGCCGGTGAACTCCGGGGTCGCGAGCGAGCGGGTGATCGCGTCGTTCAGTCGTTCGACGAACGCGGCCGGCGTGCCGCGCGGCGCCACGACGCCGATCCAGCCGCGCAGGTCGGTCGTCGGAAAGCCGGTCTCGTCCAGTGTCGGCACGTTCGCCAGCAGCGGCAAGCGGCGGGCCGACAGGATCGCGAGGGGGATCGCCTGGCCTGATTGGATCGCCGGCAGCGACACGGTGACGCTGGCGAGCAGCACCTGGACCTCGCCGGTGGCGAGCGCGGTGACCATCTGCGCGGATCCACGATACGGCACGTGAACCAGATCGAGTCCGTAGGCCGTCGCCAGGACCGCGGTGTCGACGTGGCTGGTCGATGCCGGCCCGGTCGAGCCGTAGTTGTAGCGCCCCGGATTGGCGCGCACGCGCTCGACCAGTTCACGCAGCGTCGTGACACCCAGCGATCGGTGCACCGTGATCACCTTGGTCTGCCAGGCGAGAGCGATCACCGGTACGAAGTCGCGCGCCGGGTCCACCGGCAGACCGGCGATCTGCTGCGGGCCGATCACGTGAGTCGCGGTCGAAGCGAGCATCAGCGTACCGCCGTCGGCCGGCGACCGCGCCGCGTACTCGTTGGCGATCGCGCCGTTGGCGCCGGGCTTGTTGATGACGATTACCGTCGCGCCGATCGATTTCTCCAACTGCTCGGCGAGTACCCGTCCGAGCGCGTCGGCGGCGCCGCCGGGCGGCTGCGGAACGACAAGCTGGATCCGGCGCGGCCCGATCGCAGCCGCGCCTAGGCCTGGAGCGACCCCCGCCGCGACCAGTCCGAGCGCCGCGACCCAGCGACGCCGATTTCGCCTCCAGGCGCCGCGCTCATCCATCCGCGTCGCCTCCCTCCTGCGCCTCGCCGATCGCCGCGGCGAGCCCGGCGACGCTCGATGCGAGCAGCCGCGCCGGGGACGCCTCGAGGTCGACATCGAACACCGCCGCCAGTTGCCGGCGAAGTTCCTCGGCGCCGGCGATGTCGACACCCAGTTCCCCGAGTGGACGGTCGTGCGCGACGTCGTCGATCCGCAGGAGCGCCGAGCAAAGGCGTGCGACCGACGCGATGCGCGGCGAAGGCCGTTCGCCCCCCCCGCCCGACGTCGTTTCGCCCGACGTGTAGCCGACCCATTCGCACATCCGGTGGCGGGCGAGCTTGCCGCCACCCGCACGCGGTAACGAGGCGACGAACCAGAGTCGCCGCGGTGTCCTCCTCGCCCCGATCCGCGCGCGAACCGCGGCGATCAGATCCGCGGCTGCGATCTCGGCGCCGGTCTCGAGGACGACCGCGGCGGCGACCTCCTGACCGAGCGTCGGATGCGGGATGGCGAAAGCGACGGCCTCGGCCACGCCGGGCGTCCCGCCGAGGATCGCCTCGATCTCGGCGGGGGCGATCTTCTCGCCGCCCCGGTTGATGAGCTCGGTTCGCCGTCCGGCGACCCGGAGCTCCCCTCGTTCGTCGATCAGGCCGAGGTCTCCCGGCGCGAACCATCCGTCGCGCAGCGCGCCCGCGCTGGCATCGTCGTCGTCGAGATAGCCGTCGAAGACCTGCGCGCCGCGGACCCGGATCTCGCCGGTCACCCCCTGCTCCAGCGGCGCACCGTCGCCGTCGACGATCCGCAGCTCGGCCGCCAGCGGCTCGCCGCAGGAACCGCGCCATCGCGGCGCCGGCGGCAGACGCTGGAGCGCGACGGTCCCGGTCTCGGTCGTCGACAGGCCGGTGATCACCGGCACGCCCAGCGCACGCTCCAGCCGATCCATCTCGTCGCCCGGCATCGGGCCGGAGGCGACCCGGACGAAGCGCAGCCGCGCGGGTCTCACGCGCCGGCCGGCCTCCAGGCGGGCGAGCACCTCGCGCTGGATCGCGAACGACGCGGTCGTGTAGGTGACCTCGCCCGCCTCGACCGCGGCGAGGAACGCGTCGACGTCGGCCTCGGGCAGGACGCGCACCGACGCGCCGGCGACGATCGCCAGCATGAACGCGTTGCGGATCCCGTTCGCGTAGTGCAGCGGTGTCAGGTGCGCCGAGACGTCGTCCGGCGTGAGCAGCAGTCGCTTCGCCACCGCCTCGGACGCCACGCGCAACGCCGGCCAGCGGCAGGGCACGAGCTTGGCGCGGCCGGTCGTTCCCGAGGATCCGATCACCGCGACGGTGTCCGGCGCGACCCGGCGCACGCGACCGGGCACGACCGCGTCGCGAGGCCGCAGCCGGAACGCGCCCGCCGGACCGTTCGCCTCGGGCTCGACGTCGACCCGAGCGACGCCCCGCCGGAGCGCCGCCCGGCCGGCGGGATGCTCGCCGTCCGGTCCGACGACGACCGCCGCCGGACGCAGCCGGTCGAACAGCGCCGCGTACGCGTCCTCGCCGAGCGAAGGATCGAACATCGCGATCGCGCAACTTCCGGGCAGCGTCGCCAGCGCGCCGGCAGCGGCGACCCGGTCGGCGGCGGGCCAGGCGACGATGTCTCCGGCCGCGATGCCGAGCACCGCGAGCGTGGCGCGCGTCGCGTCCGCGCGTGCGGCGAGCTCGCCGTAGGTCATGCTCGCGCGACCCGGAGCCGACAGGGCGATGCGAGCGGGCTGCGCTGTCGCCAGCGCCGCGACATGGCGCGCGTAGTCGGTGCCGGAGTCGATGGACATTCGGTCCGGGGGCGGAGCGTCGCGCGCCGGCCGCCGCGCTCGTCGGCCGGATACGCGAAGGATTCGTGGCGGAGACGGAGGGATTCGAACCCTCGATACAGGTTTTGGCCCGTATGCTCCCTTAGCAGGGGAGTGCCTTCGACCTCTCGGCCACGTCTCCGGTTCTGCCGCGATTCTACGCGAGCGCCTCGCGCCCCGTCCAGCGGAAGGCGCGGAAAATCCCCGGAAAATCCGCCAGTTACGCCGGCGCGCGCTCGAGTTCGAACGCCTTGTGCAGGACGCGCACCGCGAGCTCGAGGTACTTCTCGTCGATGACGACCGCGATCTTGATCTCCGAGGTCGAGATCATCTGGATGTTGATGCCCTCGGCCGCGAGCGCCTTGAACATCTGCGCCGCCAGGCCGACGTGCGAGCGCATGCCGATGCCCACCACCGAGACCTTGGCGATCCGGTCGTCGCCGACGATCTCGCGGCACTGGAAGCCGCTGCCCCGCGTGCGGGCGAGCACGTCGAGCGCCTTGCGGTACTCGTTGCGGTGGACGGTGAACGAGAAGTCGGTGTGCCCGGAGGCGCCGATGTTCTGGACGATCATGTCGACGTCGATGTTCGCCTCGGCGATCGGTCCGAGGATCGCGTAGGCGATGCCAGGCCGATCGTCGACGCCCATCACGAGGATCCGGGCCTCGTCGCGGTTGAACGCGATGCCGGAGATGATCGCCTGTTCCATGCTCTCGTCTTCCTCGTAGGTGATGAGCGTGCCCGCCGACGTCGATTCCGGTTCCTCGAACGACGACAGCACGCGCAGCTTGACCCTGTACTTGCCGGCGAATTCGACCGACCGGATCTGCAGGACCTTCGATCCCTGGCTCGCGAGTTCGAGCATCTCCTCGAACGTGATCCGGTCGAGCCGGCGGGCCTCCGGGACGATCCGGGGGTCGGTCGTGTAGACGCCGTCGACGTCGGTGTAGATCTGGCACTCGTCGGCCTCGAGCGCCGCCGCGAGGGCGACCGCCGAGGTGTCCGAGCCACCGCGTCCGAGCGTCGTGATGTTGCCGTGCTGGTCGACGCCCTGGAAGCCGGCGACCACGACGACGGCGCCGCGGTCGAGGTCGGCGCGCATCGCCGCCTGGTCGATGTCGAGGATGCGCGCCTTCGTGTAGGCGCTGTCGGTCAGCACCCGGACCTGCCCCCCGGTGTAGCTCCGCGCCGGAACGCCCATCTCGATCAGCGCGATCGACAGCAGCCCGATCGTCACCTGCTCGCCGGTCGCGGCGATGACGTCGAGCTCGCGGGGATCGGGGCTGGCCGACAGCTCCTTCGCCAGTCCGAGCAACCGGTTGGTCTCGCCGCTCATCGCCGAGACGACGACGACGACCTGGTGGCCCTGCTTGCGGTAGTGGGCGACGCGTCGCGCGACGTTCTTGATCCGTTCGGTCGAACCGACCGAGGTGCCGCCGAACTTCTGGACGATCAGGGCCATGGCAGGAGTGCGAGGGAGCGCGCGTCGCCGACCGCGGTCACAGCGTCCGGAAGACCAGCGTCGCGTTGGTGCCGCCGAATCCGAACGAGTTCGACAGCGCGCCCCGGATCCTCATCGGGCGCGAGCGCAGCGGCACGAAGTCGAGGTCGCATTGCGGGTCGGGCTGATGGAGGTTCGCCGTCGGCGGCGCGATCTGGTCGCGCATCGCGAGCACGGTGAACACCGCCTCGATGCCGCCGGCGGCGCCGAGCAGGTGACCGGTCATCGACTTGGTCGAGCTGACCGCGAGCTTCGGTGCATGGTCGCCGAAGGCGCGCTTCACCGCCGTGCACTCGGCCTGGTCGCCCAGCGGCGTCGACGTGCCGTGCGCGTTGATGTAGTCGATGTCGGTGGTCGACATGCCGGCGTTCCGGAGCGCGTTGATCATGCTGCGCCGCGCGCCATCGCCGTCCTCGGGAGGCGCGGTGATGTGGTGGGCGTCGGCGGACATCCCGTAGCCGGCGAGCTCGCAGTAGATCCGCGCCCCGCGCGCCTTCGCGTGCTCCAGCTCTTCGAGGACGACGACGCCGGCGCCTTCGCCCAGGACGAATCCGTCGCGGTCCTTGTCCCACGGACGGCTCGCCGCCTCGGGCTCGTCGTTGCGATGGGACAGCGCCCGGGCGGCGATGAACCCGCCCATGCCCAACGGGCTCACCGTCGATTCGGCGCCGCCGGCGACCATCAGGTCCGCGTCGCCGTATTCGATCAGTCGCGCCGCCTCGCCGATGCTGTGGTTGGCGGTCGAGCACGCGGTGACCGTCGCCAGGTTCGGCCCCTTGTAGCCGTAGTGGATCGACAGGAGCCCCGAGATCATGTTGATGATCGTGCCCGGGACGAAGAACGGACTCACCTTGCGCAGGCCGCCCGACTGGTACGCGAGATGCGTCTCCTCGATCATCGGCAGGCCGCCGATGCCCGAACCGATGCACACACCGGCACGCTCCTTGTCGCCGGTCCAGGCCTCGAGTCCCGCGTCCCGGATCGCGTCCATTGCCGCGACCAGTCCGTAGTGGACGAAGGTGTCGTAGCGGCGCGCCTCCTTCGCGGACAGCCACTTCGACACGTCGAAGTCTCTGACCTCGCCGGCGATGCGCACCGGGAAGCCGGACGCGTCGAAGCGCGTGATCGGTCCGATTCCGGAGCGGCCGGCCAGGATCGCCGCCCACGAGGCATCGAGCCCGACGCCGACCGGCGAGACGATGCCCAGACCGGTGACGACCACACGACGACGCGGACGCGACATGAGCGAGCCTGGAGACGGATGGGGCGCTGGCGACCCGGGTCCGGGCCGGACGCGCCGGACCGCGGGCGGGGCGGCCGGCCCCGCGGACGGAGCGCCGCCCGCCCCGGTGGGGGCGCTACTTCTTGAGGTGCGCCGAGATGTAGTTGATCGCCTGCTGGACCGTCGTGATCTTCTCGGCCTCCTCGTCGGGGATCTCGGTCTCGAACTCCTCTTCGAGCGCCATGACGAGCTCGACGGTATCCAGCGAATCCGCGCCCAGATCGTCGACGAACGAGGATTCGTTCTTGATCTCCGCCTCGGTCACGCCGAGTTGCTCGGCCACGATCTTCTTGACGCGTTGTTCCACGTTTTCCATGCGTCTCCTCCCTTACGGGGACGTTGGGTGCAAGCGGCGGGAGTTTACCAGAACCGGGGCCCCGCTCCGCCCGCGCCGCCGCGGCGCGCCCCTCTGCGGGCAACCGCGGGCAACGCACCTGTATCGTCGACGATCAGGCCATGTACATGCCGCCGTTGACGTGCAGCGTCGCGCCGGTGATGTAGGCGGCCCGGGGACCGGCCAGGAACGCCACCGCCTCGGCGATGTCATCCGGCGTGCCCAGGCGCCCCAGCGGAATACGGCCGGTCAGCGCCTCGCGCTGCGCGTCGGACAGCGAGCGCGTCATGTCGGTATCGATGAAGCCTGGCGCCACGCAATTGACGGTGACATTGCGGCTGCCGATCTCCTGCGCCAGCGACTTGGTGAATCCGACCAGCGCCGCCTTCGCCGCCGCGTAGTTCGCCTGACCGGCGTTCCCGGTCGAGCCGACGACCGAGCCGATCTGGATGATCCGGCCGTGGCGGGCCTTCATCATCCCGCGCAGCACCGCCTTGGCGAGCCGGAACGCCGGCTTGAGGTTGGTCGCCATGATCGCGTCCCACTCGTCGTCCTTCATCCGGACGGTGAGATTGTCCCGGGTGACGCCGGCGTTGTTGACCAGGATCGCGATCGGGCCGTGCCTCTTCTCGATCTCGGCGAGGACCGCCTCGGTCGCCGCCGCGTCGGTGACGTCGAGCCGCAGCCCGCTGCCGCTGCGACCGGCCACCGACAGGTACTCGCCGATCGCAAGCGCGCCCTCGTCGGTGGTCGCCGTCCCGACGACCGTGGCGCCGTCGCGCGCCAGCGCGAGCGCGATCGCCTTGCCGATGCCCCGCGTCGCACCGGTGACGAGCGCGACCTGTCCGTTCAGTTCTCCCGCCGCCATCGCGTCCCCCTCGGTCAGCCCGACAACGCCGCCAGCGCGTCGCGCAGCGAATGGCCGTCGGTGAGCGCGTGCGCCTTCATCGACGCGTCGACCTTGCGCACGAGGCCGGCGAGCACCCGTCCCGGCCCGCATTCGACGACGTCGGTCACGCCGCGCGCCGCCATCGCCTTGAGCGTGCCTGTCCACTGGACCGGGCTCGCCGCCTGGCGTGCGAGCGCGCCGCGGATCGCCTCGGGCGTCCGGTGTTCGGCGGTGTCGACGTTGTGGAGCACCGGAATCGTCGGCGTCCGGATCTCGACCGACGCGAGCCGCGCGGCGAGCTTCTCGGCGGCGGGTCTGAGCAGCGAGCTGTGAAACGGCGCCGACACCGGCAGGATCATGCCGCGCTTCGCACCGCGCGCCTTGGCCGCCTCGATCGCCCGCTCGACCGCGGCGCGGTGGCCGGCGATCACGATCTGGCCGGGCGAATTGAAATTGACCGGCTCGACGACCTCGCCGCGCGCCGCCTCACGGCAGGCGTCGGCGACCGCGGCGTCGTCGCCGCCCAGGATCGCCGCCATCGCGCCGACGCCGGCGGGCACCGCGTCCTGCATCGCCTGGGCGCGAAAGCGCACCAGCGGCACCGCGTCGGCGAAAGCGATCGCACCGGCGGCGACCAGCGCCGTGTACTCGCCCAGACTGTGCCCGGCCACGACCGCCGGACGCGGCGCGCCGGAAGCGAGCCAGGCGCGCCAGGCGGCGATGCCGGCGGTCAGCATCACCGGCTGCGTATTGGTCGTGAGACCGAGCGCCTCGACCGGGCCGTCGGTCACCAGCGACCACAGGTCCTCCCCCAGCGCCGCGCTCGCCTCGTCGAACGTCGAGCGCACTTCCGGATGATCGTCCCAGCCGGCCATCATGCCGATCGACTGACTGCCCTGCCCCGGAAACACCGCCGCGTATCCGCCCATCGTCATCTCCAGCGCACCAGCGCCGACCCCCAGGTGAACCCGCCGCCCACGCCGAGCAGCATCAGGTGTTGTCCGGCGCGCACGCGGCCGTCGCGCACCGCTTCGTCGAGCGCGAGCGGTATGGAGGCGGCCGACGTGTTGGCGTGCCGGTCGACGGTGACGACGACGCGCTCCGGCGGCACCTCGAGGCGCTTCGCGGTCGCGTCCATGATCCGCGAGTTCGCCTGGTGCGGGACGAGCCAGTCGATCGCCGAGCGCGGCATCGCGCAGGCGGCGAGCGCCTCGTCGGCCGCCTCGGCCAGCACGCGAACCGCGAACTTGAACACCGCCTGACCGTCCATCTGCACGAACGGGCGGCCGCTGACCGCGCCGTCGCGCACCTGGCCGGGGACGCAGAGCATGCCCCGATGGCTGCCGTCCGCGTGCAACCGCGTGGCGAGCACGCCGGGTTCGGCCGACGGGACCAGCACGACCGCTCCGGCGCCGTCGCCGAAGAGGACGCAGGTCTTGCGATCGTTCCAGTCGAGGATCCGCGAGTAGATCTCGGCGCCGACCACGAGGGCGTTGCGCACCACCCCGGAGCGCACCATGCCGTCGGCGAGCGCCAGCGCGTAGACGAAACCCGAGCACACCGCCTGGACGTCGAACGCCGGTCCACCGCGGGCACCCAGCTTGTCCTGGAGGATGCAGGCGGTCGACGGGAAGATCATGTCGGGCGTGGTCGTCGCCACGACGATCAGGTCGATATCGCGCGCATCGAGCTCCGCCGCGTCGAGCGCCCGGCGCGCGGCCGCCAGCGCCAGATCGGAAGTCGCCTCGTCGTCGGCGGCGACGTGCCGCTGGCGGATGCCGGTGCGCGCCCGGACCCATTCGTCGCTGGTGTCGACGCCCCGCCGCGCGAGATCGTCGTTGGTCAGGACGGTCGCCGGGAGGTAGCGGCCGGTGCCGGCGATCCGGCTATGCATCGGCGGCGGGTACGGTCGGCGGCGCGGCGTCGCGCGCCAGCGCGGCGGCGGGCATCGCCGCGATCCGCTGGGCGATGCGGTCGAGGACGCCGGCGGCGATCTCGGCATGCGCCTTGAGGAGCGCGTGCTTGAAGGCGAGCGTGTCGGCGCCGCCGTGGCTCTTGACGACGACGCCCTTCAAGCCGACCAGCGTCGCCCCGTTCAGCCGGCGCGGGTCGATCCGGCGCTTGAAACGCATCAGCACCGGATAGGCGATCGCCGCGGCGGTTTTCGACAGGAGCCCGCGGGTGAATTCCGTCTTCAGGAACTCGTAGAGCATCTGGGCGAGACCCTCGGAGGTCTTGAGCGCGACGTTGCCGACGAACCCGTCGCAGACGATCACGTCGGTCGTGCCGCGGTAGATATCGGTTCCTTCGACGTTGCCGTAGAAGTTGAGTCCCGAGGTCTTGAGTCGCTCCGAGGTCTCCTTGACCACATCGTTGCCCTTGATGTCCTCTTCGCCGATGTTGAGCAATCCGACGGTCGGCCGGTCGATCCCCTCGACCGCCGAGACCAGCGCGCTGCCCATCGCCGCGAACTGCACGAGCTGGTCGGGCGTGCAGTTCACGTTCGCGCCCAGGTCGAGCATCGTGACGACGCCGGTCTTGGTCGGCAGCTGCGAGGCGATCGCCGGGCGGTCGATGCCGGGCAGCGTCTTCAAGACGAAGCGGGCGATCCCCATCAGCGCACCGGTGTTTCCGGCGGAAACGCAGCCGTGCGCCTGGCCGTCCTTCACCAGGTTCACCGCCACCCGCATCGACGAGTCCTTCTTCTTGCGCAGCGCGTCGGCCGGAGGCTCGTCCATGCCGACGACCTCGGACGCGGCGAGCACCCGCAGGCGGTCCTTCGCCACAGACCGCGCCCGGGCGACCAGCGGATCGATCGCCTCGCGACGGCCGACCAGAACGGCCTGCGCCCCCGGCGTCTCCTCGAGGAAGGCGAGCGAGGCCGGAACCGTGACCGCCGGTCCGTGGTCGCCCCCCATTGCGTCGACGGCGACGGTGACGGTGACGGTCATCCGCGATCGTCGGTCACGTGCGCGCCAGCGGCGTCAACGCCTCGCCCGGCGGCCGGGGCGCGGCCCGGCGATCCGGGCGCCGCGCCGACCGGAAATCACTCGTCGGCCTTGGTCTTGACGACCTTCTTGCCGCGGTAGTAGCCGCTCGGGCTGATGTGATGGCGACGATGGGTCTCGCCGCTGCCGGGCTCGACCGACAACGTCGGCGCCGTGAGGAAGTCGTGGGCGCGATGCATGCCGCGCTTCGCCGGGGACTTCTTGTTCTGCTGGACCGCCATGTTCGACTCTCCTTCGCTTGCCCGGCGCGCCTGGCGGCGAACCGGCCTTTTCGTCTGCGCGCTAGCCCCGCGCCGGGCACGCGCCCTCGTGCCGGGGCGCGAACGGGAGCGACAAGACCAATTCGTCCTCGACCAGATCCGCCACCCGCAGCGGTCGGTCGGCCAGGACGACCTCGGACTCGGACTCCTCGTCCAGCGCGCCGAGTTCGCGTTCGTCCGCCGCCAGCAACACCTCGGTGTCCTGCGCCACCCTCCATTCGAGGGGACCCAGACAACGCTGGCAGACCAGCGGAACGCTGCCTTTCACCGACACCAGGAGCGCCGGTCGACCGTCGGCGCTCGTTCGTCCGGATATCGCCCAATCGACGACGACCGCCTGGTCGCCCGGAGCGAGCTCGTCGGCGACATTCGCGAGCGCCCGCGCATCGAGCCTTCCGGCCAGCGAGGCGCTCCGGCGGGCCATCCCAAACGCGTCGAAACGGGTGTCCTCGCCGGCCGCAGTCATCGCCGCCTCCGCGCCCCTCGCGGTGGACTTCCGCCGCTTGGGGCTCGAAGCGCAAACGTCGGATAATACGCGATATCGGCCGGCATGTCAAAAAAGGCTCGCAAAAACAACGAGGAAACCGATGCGTCCGCTGATTCTCGCCTCGACGTCGCGATACCGCGCCGCGCTGCTCGCGCGCCTGGGCGTCCCGTTCGACGTCGACGCGCCCGGTGTCGACGAGTCGCCACTGGCGGGTGAAACGGCCGGGGGGCTTTGCGTACGCCTCGCCGAGGCGAAGGCCCGTGCGGTCGCGGCGCGCCACCCCACCGCCCTGGTCCTGGGCTCCGATCAGCTCGCCGACTGCGAAGGTCGCCATGTCGGCAAGCCCGGCACGCTCGAGCGTGCCCGGGAGCAGCTCAGGTTCCTGTCGGGCCGTACCGTGGTCTTCCACACCGGGGTGGCGCTCGTCGACGCGGCGACCGGTGTGGCCCGAGCCGAGCGCGTGGACGTGACGTCGACGTTGCGGCGGCTGTCCGACGCCGAGATCGACGACTACCTCGACCGCGAGGCGCCGTTCGATTGCGCCGGATCGGTCAAGTCCGAGGCGCTGGGAATCGCGCTCTTCGAACGGATCGAGAACGACGACCCGACCGCGTTGGTGGGGCTCCCACTGATCGCCACCTGCCGGCTGCTCCGGGCGGCCGGCGTCGACGTGCTGGGCCGACGATGAGCGCCGGAACCCTCTACCTGGTGCCCAACCTGCTGGGCGCGATCGATCCGGCGGCGGTCCTGCCACAGCGGACGCTGGATGTCGCGCGAGGCCTCGATCGATGGGTGGTCGAGACGCCGAAGGCGGCGCGGGCGTTTCTCAAGTCCGTCGGCACGCCGAGACCGATCGCCTCGCTCGTGATCGAGCCGCTGCCCGAACGGGCGACTCGCGGCGAGCTCGAGCGCCTCGTCGCCCCGGCGCTCGCCGGCGCCTCGATCGGTCTGTTGTCCGACGCCGGCTGCCCTGCGGTCGCCGATCCGGGCGCAGCGCTGGTCGCGGCCGCGCACCGCCGGGGCGTCCGCGTCGCGCCGTTGGTCGGTCCATCGGCGATCGTCCTGGCGCTGATGGCGTCCGGCATGAACGGCCAGTCGTTCGCGTTCCACGGCTACCTGCCGGTCGCCGACGCCGCCCGCGCGACGCGGCTCAAAGCGCTCGAAGCCGAATCGAGATCGCGGTCCTGCACCCAGATCTTCATCGAGACGCCCTACCGGAACGCGGCGATGATCGGGGCGCTCGCCCGCTCGCTCGACGCGCGCACCCGGGTCTCGGTCGCCTGCGATCTGACGCTCCCGACCGAATCGGTGACCGTGATGACGGCTCGCGACTGGCGCTCGGCCGACGCGAGCGCGTGGGACCGCCGACCGGCGATCTTCCTCGTCGACGCCGGCGGTTGATCCGGGCGCCCGCCGCGCGATCGGCCGATCGCGTCAGGTCTGGCTTTCTTCCTCCGGCCAGCTCTTGATGTAGCTCTTGAGCATCCGGTTCTCGAAACTCTGCTCTTCGTAGACCGCCTTGGCGACGTCGTGGAAGGACACGACACCGGCGAGCGTCGTGCCGTCCATCACCGGAACGTAACGCGCGTGGCGCTCGAGCATGATCCGGCGCAGTTCCATGACGTCCAGGCCCGGCGCCGCGGTCGGCGGCGCCGGATCGCAGAGCTCCGCGATCGGCGTCGTACCGACCGAGCCATCGCCCCGCGCCACCGCCTCGAGCACCTCACGGAAGGTGAGCAGTCCAGCGAGCTTTCCGCGGTCCATGACCACCAGGGAGCCGATGTCGTGCTGGACCATCACCTTGATCGCGTCGAGCACCGGCGTATGCGGTGGCGCGGTGAACAGCGTGTGGCCCTTGATGCGCAGGATCTCGCTGACGAGCATGGCTCCTCCTCGATCGGCCGGCGACGCGGCGCCCCCCTACCCGGACAGAGTACGCCTCCGCCGTGCCGGCGCGCAACCGGCGCGATCCTCCCCGGAACCGCCGTCGCGAGGCCGCCTGGCGGCCCTGTGGCGCCGGATCCGGGGTCGGACTAGCGGCCGTACAGGACCTGCGGCAGCCAGAGCCCGATGCCGGGGAACATGTAGAGGAGGAACAGCGCGACCACCTGGATCGCCATGAACGGCATCATGCCGGCGAAGATCTGATTCAGCGTCACGTGCGGCGGCGACACGCCCTTCAGGTAGAAGGCCGCCATCGCCACCGGCGGCGACAGGAACGCGGTCTGCAGGTTGAGCGCGACCAGCAGACCGAAGAACAGCGGGTCGATCTGGAAGTGCGCGAGCAGCGGGATGAAAATCGGCATGAAGATGACGATGATCTCCGTCCATTCGAGCGGCCAGCCGAGCAGGAAGATGATGAGCTGGGCCAGCAGCATGAACTGCACCGGCGTCATGTCGAGCGAGAGCACCCAGCGGTTGATGATCTCCTGGCCGCCCAGCAGCGCGAACGCCGCCGAGAAGATCGACGACCCGACGAACAGCCAGCAGACCATCGCCGAGGTCTTCGCCGTCAGGAACACCGATTCGCGGACCGTCGGTCCAAGGCGCGCCTGCAGCACGGCGACGACCGCCCAGAGCGCGAACGCCGCGATCGACATCCAGCCGACCCACATCGGCACCGGCGTGTCGAGCACCTCGAACTTGAGGAGGACGAACCAGACGACCGCGACGCCCGCCAGGAGCCACAACGGGATCCAGACGCGCCAGGCGAGCGTGCGCGCCGGGCCGCGGGGCAACGCGAGCAGACCGTAGATCGCCGCGAGCGCGAAACCGCCCAGCGAACCGATCGCCGCGGCCTCGGTCGGCGTCGCGAGCCCGAACACGATCGATCCCAGCACCGCCAGGATCATGATCGCCAGGGGGAAGAACGACGCGAGCAGCTGCTTGAAGATCTCGAGCCGCGCGAACGTGAAGAACGCGTAGAGCGCCGCGAGCAGCGCGACCCCCACGCCGAGCACCGCCCAGTAGGCGGTCGGGGCGGCGATCCGCTGCCAGTCGGCCGGCACACCGCCGGCGGTCGCAGGGGCGGGGTTGGCGGCGGCCGGGGCTTTCGCCGCCGTTGGCGCCTTCGGCGCGCCTCCCGGCGCCGGGGGCTCCTTGAGCTCGCCCGTCGCCGGTGGTTCCTTGAGCTCGCCCTCGGCCGGCGGCTCCTTCAGGCCGTCCTCGGCCGCCGGTACCTGGAGTCCGCCGGCGTCGGCCGAGGGTTCGTCGCCCATCTGCTCGAGAACCGACGCATCGGTGACCGCGTCCGGCTTGGTCAGCGAATGCCAGGTGAGGCCCATCAGGACGGCGAACGCGATCGCCGGCATCAGCGTCAGCAGGAGCTCGCGGCGCACGCTCGCGCGGGGCAGCGCCGGATCGTCCGATCGCAGGGCGCGCACGAGCCCCGGCACCACGCTGGCGGTGATCGTCTGCGCGATCCGCGCGTTGACCGGCGGAAGCTCGACGTGTCGCTCGCTGTCGGGCAGCGGCGGCATCAACGCCGGTTTCCACTTGGCGATCAACATGACGTAGCCGATGTACAGGCCGGCGAGCATGATCCCGGGCAGGAACGCACCGGCGTAGAGCTGGACCACCGAGACGCCGGCGGTCGCCCCGTAGACGATCAGCATCACCGACGGCGGGATCAGGATGCCGAGGCAGCCGCCGGCGGTGATCACCCCGGCGGCGACTTTGATGTTGTAGCCGGCGCGCAGCATCGCCGGCAGCGCCAGCAGGCCCATCAGCGTGACGACCGCGCCGACGATGCCGGTGGCGGTCGCGAACACCGCGCAGGTCACCAGCGTCGCGACCGCCAGCGAACCCGGAATTCGCGCCAGCGCGAGGTGCAGGCTCTTGAACAGCTTCTCGATCAGGTTCGCGCGCTCGACCAGGTAGCCCATGAACACGAACAACGGGATCGAGATCAGGACGTCGTTCGACATCACCGAGTAGGCGCGCTGGACCATGAGGTCGAGCGTCTGCCGAACGGCGGTCTCCGGCGCGACCGAGCGGTAGGCGAGCCAGGCGAACAGGACGCCCATGCCCATCAGCGTGAAGGCGGTCGGGAACCCGAGCATGATCGCCACGACGATCAGCGCGAGCATCAGCAGGCCCAGATGCCCGTTGGTCATCGCCGAGGGCGCCGGCATCAGCACGAACGCGGTCAGGACGACCAGCGCCATGATCGTCAGACCGAACCACGCTTCCTTCCTCATCGCGCCGCCCCCCGGTCGGCGCCGACCGCCGGGCGGCTCACGTCCGCCCTCCTTCGCCGCGCGCCACCAGCGAGTCGAGCTTCTGGATGTCCTCGTCCCTGACGTGGACCATTTCCTTCAGCTTGTCGACGTCGACCTCCTCGACGTCCTCTTCGCGCGACGGCCACTCGCCGCGCGACAGGCACAGGACGCAGCGAACGATCTCGGCGAATCCCTGGATCAGCAGGAAAGCGCCGGCGACCGGGATCACCGTCTTGAACGGGTAGATCGGCGGTCCGTCGGCGGTGATGTTCGAATGCTCGTTGATCGCCCACGACTCGCCCGCGTAGACCCAGCCGGCCCAGCAGAGCGCGATCACGCCGGGGATGAAGAACAGGACGTAGAGCGCCAGGTCGAGGCCCGCCTGCAGGCGCGGCGGGAAGAACCCGTAGAGCACGTCGCCGCGCACGTGGCCGTTCTTCGACAGCGTGTAGGCGCCCGCCATCATGAACAGCGTGCCGTACATCATGATCATCACGTCGAACGCCCAGGCGTGGGGATTCGACAGCACGTAGCGCGAGAACACTTCCCAGCTGATGAGCATCGTCAGCGCAACGATCAACCAGGAGAAGAACTGGCCGGCGATCGTCGACAGCCGGTCGACGGCGAGGAGCAGCTGCTGCATGACGGGTCGAACCTCCGGGCGCGCGACGCGCCGCCGGATCGCACCGGGCGACGCAATGAAAACAGCCACCCGGGTCGGCCGGGTGGCTGCCGGTTCCTCCGCGCGTCAGCCCTTCTTGGTGGCGGCCTTCTGGCCGAAGTAGTGGTTGTAGGCCATGCGGCGGCTGACGTTGGTGTCCAGGTCCCACTTGACCGCCCGCTCGGCGAAAGCCTTCTGCGACGCCTCGATCTCCTTGAACAGCGCGTTGTCGGTCCCCTTCTTGGCCGCCGCGGTGTCGTAGGCGACGAGCTGCTCCTGCAAGACCGCGTCCGGGGTCTTGTAGAACTTGATGCCGCCCTTCGCCATCTCGGCGTAGTCCTTGGAGTAACGGTCGACCGCCTTCCACGACATGTCGGCGGACGAGGCCTCGACCGCGTTGGCGATGATCGCCTTCATCTTGTCGGGCAGCGCGTCGTACTTGGTCTTGTTGAACATGATCTCGAACTGCTCGGCGTTCTGGTGGAAGCTCTGCAGCATGCAGGTCTTCGAGACGTCCGGGAAACCGAGGATGCGGTCCGAGGTCGCGTTGTTGAACTCGGCCGCGTCGAGGAGCCCGCGGTCCATCGCCGGAACGATCTCGCCGCCGGGCAGCGCGTTGACCGCCGCGCCCATCGCGGTGAACACGTCGATCGAGATGCCGACGGTGCGGTACTTGAGACCCTTGAAGTCGGCGCTCTTGGTGATCGGCTTCTTGAACCAGCCGAGCGGCTGCGTCGGCATCGGGCCGTAGGGGAACGAGACGACGTTGGCGTTGATCGACGCGTAGAGCTTGTTCAACAACTCGCGGCCGCCGCCGTACTTGTGCCAGGCGAGCAGCATGTTGGCGTCCATCCCGAACGCCGGGCCGGAACCCCAGAGCGCCAGCGCGTTCTGCTTGCCGTAGTGGTAGACGAGCACGCCGTGGCCGCCGTCGAGCGTTCCCTTCGACACCGCGTCGAGCAGACCGAACGCCGGCACGACCGCGCCGGCCGGCAGCACCTCGATCTTGAGGTCGCCGCCGGTCATGTCGTTGACCTTCCTGGCGAAGTCGTTCGCGTACTCGTGGAAGATGTCCTTGGCCGGCCAGGTCGACTGCCAGCGCATCGAGATCGGCCCGGTTTGCGCCTTGGCGATCATCGGGAAGCCCAGCGTCCCGGCGGTGGCGGCTGTCGCGGTCGCGGTCTTCAGGAAGCGGCGGCGAGCGCCGGCGGATTGCGGCTTGCCCGCAACGGTCTTCGTGGTCATGAGTCCTCCAAGGCGGCGCGGCGCGCCGGGACAGTCAGCGGATGATCGTCGCACGCGCGTCCCCGGCCGGTTCGTGGCCTCCGGTGTACCCGCGGGCGTCGTGAGCGAAACGGCGAACACTATATCGTCCGCCGGCATTCCGCGCCATTGTGCGGCGCGCAACCCCCCTACTCGCGAGTCTGGTGTCGACCCGCCCGGTCAGCCGGCCATCGGACGGCGTTCGCGCAGCGCCTGCGCGAGCGTACCGCTGTCGACGTATTCGAGCTCGCCGCCGACCGGCACGCCGCGGGCGAGCCGGCTCACCTTGAGCCCGCGTGCGCCGAGGAGCTCCCCGACGTAATGGGCGGTCGCTTCGCCCTCGTGGGTGAAGTTGGTCGCCAGGATCACCTCGCGGACCGCCCCGTCGAGCGCCCGGCGGATCAACCGATCCAGGCGGATCTCGCGCGGGCCGATGCCGTCCAGCGGCGAGAGGCGCCCCATCAGCACGTAGTACAGACCCGAGTACGCCTTCGTGTGCTCGACCATGAGGAGATCGGCGGGCGTCTCGACGACGCACAGCTGCGACGGATCGCGGCGCGACGAGCGGCACAGCGCGCAGACGCTGTCCTCGGTGAACGTATTGCATCGCTCGCAGTGGCGGACCGATTCGACGGCGTCGCCGATCGCAGCCGCCAGCGCCCGGGCGCCGTCGCGGTCGTGCTGGAGCAGATGGAGCGCCATGCGCTGCGCCGCGCGCGGCCCGACGCCCGGCAGCACGCGCAGCGCGCGCACCAGCGCGTCCAGGCGCCCCAGCAGCTCGACGGCGCCATCGTCGCGCGCGGACGCGCCCCGGTCGGCCATCGCGCGCCGATCAGAACGGGAGCTTGAAGCCCGGCGGCATCGGCAGCCCCCCGGTGAGGCCGGACATCTTCTCCTGCGTCGTCGCCTCGACCCGGCGGACCGCATCGTTGATCGCCGCCGCGACCAGGTCCTCCAGCATGTCCTTGTCCTCGGCGAGCAACGAGGGGTCGATCGCGACGCGCTTGACATCGTGGCGGCAGGTCATCGTGACCTTGACCAGTCCGGCTCCGGACTGTCCTTCGACCTCGATGCGCGCGAGCTCCTCCTGGGCGCGCTTCAGGTTCTCCTGGACGGCCTGCGCCTGCTTCATCAGGCCGGCGAGCTGATTCTTCATCATCGTGGCGATTCCTCCGGTAACCGCGACCGCGCTTCAGCGGGGCTTGATCGAGTCGGCACGCACGTTGCCATCGAACCGCGCGACGAGATCGCGCACCAGCGGTTCCTCGCGGAAGCTCGCCTCGGTGCGGACGCGCAGCTCTTCGCGCTCCCGCGCCGCGCGGGTCGCGAGCGATTCGTCGCCGGTCTCGCCGACCTCGAAAGCGAGCAGCAGTCGGCGGCCGGTCGTCTGCTCGAGCGCCGAGCGCAGCCGGTCGGCGTACGGCTTGGCGGCCAGGTGCTTGTGCGTCGTCGGCAGCGCCAGGGTCAGCGCTGAACCCTCGAGCTTGCGCAGCACCGACTGCGAGGCGAGTTCTCCGGCCATTCCGGTCAGGTTGAGCGCGGCGACGAACCCCGGCCACTGGGCCGGGTCCGCCGGCACGGCGACCGACGTCGCCGGACGCGCGGCGGATCCGGACGCGTGGTCCGCCTCCGTCGGCGCCGAGCGCACCGGAGGGGCGACGGAGCGCACGGCGCCGGACGGGCGCACCGGCGGCTCGGCGGCCGCGGGCTCGAACGCGAGCATCCGCAATAGCGTCATCGCCAGGCCGGTCGCCTCGTCGGGAGCGATCGCCAGATCGGCGCGGCCCTGCACGGCGATCTGCCAGAGGAGCTGGACGGTCTCCGGAGCCAGACGCGCTGCGGCCGCCGCCACCCGTCCGGCCTCGTCGTCGGCGTCGGCCGCCGCCGGTACGACCTGGGCGACCGCGATCCGGTGCAGCGCCGCCGCGAGCTGGGCGAGCGCCTCGCCGGCGGCGAGCCCGCGATCGGCGATCGAATCGGCCTGCGCGAGTAGCGCCGCGCCGTCCCCGGCGCCGAGCGCATCGACGACGCGCCAGGCGAATTCGCGGTCGACGACGCCCAGCATCGCGCGCACCGGCGCCGATCGGACCTCTCCGCCGCCGTAGGCGATCGCCTGGTCGAGGAGCGACAGGCCGTCGCGCAGGCTCCCGGCCGCCGCACGGGCGACGAGTGCCACGGCATCGTCGTCGAAGGCGATCGCCTCCTCGCGCAGGATGTGGGCGATCCGCGCGCCGATCTCGTCGGGGGCGAGCGGCTTCAGGGCGAACTGCAGGCACCGCGACAGGACCGTGACCGGCACCTTCTGCGGATCGGTCGTCGCCAGCACGAATTTCACGTGCTCCGGCGGCTCCTCCAGCGTCTTGAGCATCGCGTTGAACGAATGGCGCGACAGCTGGTGCACTTCATCGATCAGGTACACCTTGTAACGCCCGACGGTCGGCGCGTAACGCGCGTTGTCGAGGATCTCGCGCATCTGGTCGACCTGGGTGTTCGACGCGGCGTCGAGCTCGAGCAGGTCGACGAAACGCCCGGCGTCGATATCGGTGCACGGCCCGCACACGCCGCAGGGCGTCGCACTGACGCCGTTCGCGCAGTTGAGGCTCTTGGCGAGGATCCGCGCGATCGTCGTCTTGCCCACGCCCCGGGTCCCGGTCAGCAGATAGGCATGGTGCAGCCGTCCGCGCTCGAGCGCGTTGGCGAGCGCGGTGACCACGTGCGCCTGCCCGGTCAGCTCGGCGAACGTCCTGGGGCGCCACTTGCGCGCGAGGACCTGGTAGCTCATGCGATGACGGCGGCGTCGTGCCGGTCGCGGCGGGCGCGAGACTCCCCGGCGCGGCGTCCGGACGCTCGCGCGGCCTCGGGCGCCGCGCTCAGGGCGACGATCGCCGGACGGGCGCGCGCCGACGCGCGCGCCCGGCTCGAAGAGGTGGCGAGCCGTTCCCCCGGCACTTGCAGAGAATCGCTATGGCTGCTTCCTTCCGGACCTGACCAGGTTCACGACCATGCAATGCGGGGCGACCCGCCATGGGGATCTTTGCCCGCCCGCTGGCGACGGACCACGGCATTATATCCGGACCGGGCCGCCGGCCGTCCGATGCCGTGCCGCCGCCCCCGGTTTCGCCATGATCGAGCCCGGTCCCCAGGGGCGCTCGCCGCCGCCGTTCCTCGCCCGTCCGTGCGTCGCCCGCGACGCGCGCGGGAATCGGGCGGCGGTCGCGTTGGCCCTCGCGGCAGCGGTCGCGCTTCTCGCCTGCGGACCGCCGGAGGTCGCGCCACCCGACGTGGCGGGAAAGCTGGTCGTCGCCGTCCGGCCCGGGCCCGCGGCCTGGTTCCCGGGTGCCACCGGTGATGCGCAAGGCTACGATCACGACCTCGTCGCCCGGTACGCGGCCGAGCGCGGGCTCAAGCTCGAGGCGCTGGTCGTTCGCGACGCGACCGCCGCGCTCGACCGCGTCGTCTCCGGCGCCGCGCACCTGGCGGTCGGCGGACTCTACGCGCCCAAAGCGCGTGGCGACGTCGCCGGACAGGACCTGCGCTGGACGACAGGCACCGCGGGGGTCGAGCCGGTGCTCGTCTGCTCGAGGGACGGTTTCCGCCCCCGTGGCTGGAGCGACCTGGTCGCCACCGAGGTCGCCTACGACGAGGCGTCGGGAATCGAGGATACGCTCGCGACGGTCCGGGCGCTCCACCCGGAGGTGCGCTGGCGGCCGATCCGCGCGCCGTCCGCCGACGCGCTGCTCGCACGCGTCGACGACGACACCGTCCCCTGCGCGGTCGCCACGTCGATCGACGCCGCGCTCGCCCGCAACACCTACCTCGGCATCGAAGTCGAGTTTCCGATCGGACCGAGGCGCGACCTGGCCTGGGCGGTCGGCGCCCGGTTCGCCGCACTCGCCGCCGATCTCGATGTCTGGCTCGCACGCCGGCGCGGCGACGGAACACTCGGCCGCCTGGCCGAGCGCTACCTCGCACCGCCCGACGACGTCGGGCGTCCGGACGCCTCCGCGTTCCTCGAACGCGTGCGACAGGACCTCGCGTCGTGGAAGCCGGTCTTCTTCGCCGGACACGACGCCAGCGGCGTGGATTGGCGGCTGCTGGCGGCGATCGCCTACCAGGAATCGCGATGGGACCCGGCCGCGACCAGCGAGACCGGCGTGCGCGGATTCATGCAGCTCACCGAGGAGACCGCGCGGCACCTGGGCGTCGCCGATCGCCTCGACCCTCGCGGCAGCGTCGTCGCCGCCGCCCGCTACCTCGCCGATCTGAAGTCGCGCCTGCCCCCGCGGATCGCTGAGCCGGACCGCACGTGGATGGGACTCGCCGCCTACAACATCGGTCTCGGCCATCTCGAGGACGCCCGCGTGCTGGCGCAGAAGGACGGCGGCAATCCGGACCTGTGGCGCGACGTGCGCCGCGCGCTGCCGCTGCTCGCCCTGCCCGAGTACTACGAGAAGGCCAAGCTCGGCTACGCCCGCGGCGGCATGCCGGTCGCCTTCGTCGACCGCGTCCGCGCGTACTACGACGTCCTGCTGCGCACCCAGGACGCCCACGGTCCGCGGCTGCGCGCCGGCGCACCGGCGCGTTGACGCCGAATGGCGCCGGCGCATGCCATCGCCTAGAATGCCCGCATGAACGGCCCGGGATTGATCGCGTGCGGCGCGCTTTCGCTGGTCCTCGCGGCAGCGCCGGTCGGGGTTCGCGCCGGACCGGTCGTCTCGCACGCGCTCGAGGAGCTCACCTGGACCGAGGTGCGCGAGTTCGTCGCCGGCGGTGGAACGACGGCGATCGTGCCGGTCGGCGGGACCGAGCAGAACGGCCCGCATCTGGTGCTCGGCAAGCACAACGCCCGCGTTCGCGCGCTGGCGCTGCGGATCGCCCGCGAATTGGGCGACGCGCTGGTGGCGCCGGTGGTCGCCTATGTGCCGGAGGGCGCGATCGAGCCGCCGTCGTCGCACATGCGCTGGGCCGGAACCCTCTCGGTGCCGACCGCTGCGTTCGAGCAGGTGCTCGAATCCGCGGCCCGGAGCCTGCGCGCGCACGGATTCACGACGGTCGTCTTCCTCGGCGACCACGGCGGCTACCAGGCCTCGCTGGCGGCGGTGGCCGCGCGCCTCAACCGCTCGTGGGCTGGCAGCCGGGCGCGTGCGGTCGCGATCGCCGAGTACTTCCGGGCGACCGAGTCCGCCTATCCGGCGCTGCTGCGCGAGCGCGGTTACCGCGACGACGAAATCGGCGCTCATGCCGGGCTCGCCGACACCTCGCTCGCGCTCGCTATCGATCCCGGGCTCGTGCGCAGCGCCCGTCTCGCCGCGCCACCGAACCCCGGCGACGGCGTCCGCGGCGACCCGCGCCGCGCCAGCGCCGAGCTCGGCCGACTCGGCGTCGACGCGATCGTCGAGGCGAGCGTCGCGGCGATCCGGGCGCGAACCTCTTCTCCGACCACCCGAAACGCAACCGCCGATCCTCCGGCGCCGACCCGACGGAATCGCCCGTGAACCGACTCTCGCCTCGTTCCTTCCTCGTTTCCCTCGGACTGGGCGTCGCCCTCTGTTCGTGGGCCCAGGTCGCCACACCGCCCTCCGCGGTCCAGACCGTGCCGGGCATGCCTGCGGTCCCCGACGCCGCGAACCTCTACAGCGAACAGGTCGCCGGCAAGGTCTCGCCGGTGGCGGCGGGCCACCTGCCGCGCGTCTACGTCCCGAACCTGCGCGGCAACGACGTCTGGGTCATCGATCCGGCGACGCTCAAGGTCGTCGACAAGTTCAAGGTCGGCCTGTCGCCGCAGCACGTCGTGCCGTCGTGGGATCTGAAGACGCTGTGGGTGACCAACAACGCCGAGCGCACGCCCAACGGGAGCCTGACGCCGATCGACCCTGCGACCGGCAAGCCGGGCAAGACGATCCCGGTCGAGGATCCGTACAACATGTACTTCACGCCGGACGGGAGGTCGGCGATCGTCGTCGCCGAGGCGTTCAAGCGGCTCGACTTCCGCGACCCGCAGACCTTCGCGCTGCAATGGTCGCTCGAAGCGCCGCGCTGCGGTGGCATCAACCACGCGGACTTCTCCATCGACGGGCGCTACGCGATCTTCACCTGCGAGTTCGCCGGCGGCGTGATCAAGATCGATCTGGTCGAGCGCAAGGTGCTCGGGTTCCTGCAGCTGATCGCGCCGGGCAAGCCGACCAAGGTGGTCAAGGGCCCCGACGGCAAGGACGAGACGATCTGCACGACCTGGAAAGGCATGCCGCAGGACGTGCGCGCCTCGCCGGACGGCAAGGTCTTCTACGTCGCCGACATGATGTCCGACGGTGTCTATCTCGTCGACCTCGCGTCGTTCAAGCAGATCGATTTCATCAAGACCTCGACCGGCGCGCACGGGCTGTATCCGAGCCGCGACGCCAAGCGTCTGTACGTCGCCAACCGCGGATCGAACAAGGTCCACGGCCCGCCGAAGGGCAAGGGCAGCATCACGGTGATCGACTTCGCGACCCGCAAGATCGTCGCCGAGTGGCCGATCCCCGGGGGCGGCAGCCCCGACATGGGCAACGTCAGCGCCGACGGCCGGCAGTTCTGGGTCTCGGGCCGCTACGACGATACGGTATACGTCTTCGACACCGACACCGGGAAGGTGCAGTTCGTGAAGGTCGGCATGGAACCGCACGGGCTGACCGTCTGGCCGCAGCCCGGCCGGTACTCGCTCGGGCACACCGGCAACATGCGCTGAAACGGCCGGGACCGTCCCCGGCCCGGCGTGCCGACCCTAGGCGGGACGGCGGATCACGTCGACGCCCCCCATGTACGGGGCGAGCGCCGCCGGCACGCCGATCGTTCCGTCGGCGTTCTGGTAGTTCTCCATCACCGCGACGAGCGTGCGGCCGACCGCGAGTCCGGACCCGTTCAGCGTGTGGACGAGTTCGGGCTTGCCCTGCGGGTTGCGGAAGCGCGCCTGCAGCCGCCTCGCCTGGAACGCCTCGCAATTCGAGCAGGAGCTGATCTCCCGGTACGCCCCCTGACCGGGCAACCAGACCTCCAGATCGTAGGTCTTCGCGGCGGCGAAGCCGATGTCGCCGGCGCACAGCGCCATCACGCGGTAAGGCAACCCGAGCCGCTCGAGGATCGTCCCGGCGTGGCGCGCCATCTCCTCGAGCGCCTCGTAGGACTTCGACGGATGGACGATCTGCACCATCTCGACCTTGTCGAACTGGTGCTGGCGGATCATGCCGCGCGTGTCCTTGCCGTAACTGCCCGCCTCGGAACGGAAGCAGGGCGTGTGCGCGGTCAGCCGGATCGGCAACGACTCGGCCGCGACGATCTCGCCGCGCACCGTGTTGGTCAGCGTGATCTCCGAGGTCGAGATCAGGTAGAGCGGTTCGCCTTCGCCCTCCTGGCCGCCCTTCTTCACCGAGAACATGTCGGCTTCGAATTTCGGCAGCTGAGTCGTGCCGACCAGCGTCTCGGCGTTGACGACATAGGGGGTGTAGCACTCGACGTATCCGTGCTCGCGGGTGTGCGTGTCGAGCATGAACTGGGCGAGCGCCCGGTGCAGGCGCGCGAGGTCGCCGCGCAGCAACGCGAACCGGGACCCCGAGAGCTTGGCCGCGGTCGCGAAATCGAGCAGCCCCAGACCTTCGCCCAGGTCGGTGTGGTCGCGAACCGCGAAGTCGAACGCGCGCGGCGCGCCCCAGCGCCGGACTTCGACGTTGTCGTCGGACGAACGGCCGGCCGGCGTCGACTCGTGCGTCGGATTGGGCAGGTACAGGAGGAAATCGCGCTGCGCGTTCTGCACGCGGTCGAGCTCGGCTTCGAGCCGCTTCAACTCGTCGCCGGTCCCGCCGACTTCGGCGAGCAACGCCGAGGCGTCCTGCCCGCGCCCCTTGGCCGCGCCGATCTCCTTGGACAGGACGTTGCGCCGGTTCTGCAGGTCCTGGGTTCGCGTCTGGATGTCCTTGCGTTCGCGTTCGAGCGCCTCGAACGCGGCGATGTCGAGCGTCACCCCGCGCTTGGCCAGTGCGGTGGCGACCGCCGCGATATCGCGGCGCAGGAGCTGGATGTCGATCATCGGCGGATTCTAGCAAACGACCGGTTCGCCGCCGCGGGCACGCCGGCGCGGCGCCGATCGTCACCGATGGGCGAACCGCCGCCGCGGGTGGGCGAGCGTGGTTGCCGCCGGCCCTGCGCCCGGACAGACTGTGCGGATCGCCATCGCGGAGCGTCACCGTGTCGATTCCAGGTACGACCAGACGGATACGGACCGCGTCGCTCGGCCTCGCGCTGGTCGTCGCCGTCGGCGCCGGCACGCCGCCCGCCCGCGGCTACACGTTCGAGACGGTCGAGGTCGCGCCGGGCGTCCACGCCTTCGTCCGACCCGATCCGCTGGTCGACGCCGACGGCAACGTCACGCTGATCGTCAACGATGAGGACGCGGTCGTCGTCGACGCGAACGCGACCCGCGGCTCGACACGCGCGATCGTCGAGGCGATCCGGCGGATCACCGACAAACCCGTCCGGCTGGTCGTCAACACGCACTGGCACGACGACCACGTGATGGGCAACCAGGCGTACCGGGACGTCTGGCCCGGGGTCACGATCCTCGCCCATCCGGCGACCCGGCGCGATTTCGCCGCGCGCGGCCCCGGCAACCTCGAAGGATTCCGCACCGAGGCGCCGTCGATCCTCGCCCGGCTCCGGGCGGCGGCCGCCCGCGGAACCCGCCGCGACGGCGCGGTCTACGCGCCGCACGAGCGCGCCCGCCTCGACCGGCAGATCGCGCTGTTCGAGGAGATCGTCCCCGATCTGCCCGCGACCCGGATCGTGCTGCCGGACGTCACCCTCGACGGAGCGCTCGTCCTGCATCGGGGCGCGCGCACGATCGAGATCCGCCCGTCGCCGACGCGCGCCCATACGTCGGGCGACCTCTTCGTCTGGCTGCCGGCCGAGCGGGTGCTGATCGCCGGCGACCTGGTCATCGCGCCGGTGCCCTTCGCGCTCACGTCCTTCGTCGGCTCCTGGGCGGGCGCGCTGCGCGAGGTGATGAGGCTCGGGCCGGTCGCGATCGTGCCGGGGCATGGCCCGGTGATGCGCGAACCGGCCTACGTCGATCGGATGATCGCCTTGTTCGAGGACGTCGACGCGCGGGCGAAGGACGCGGTGCGCCGCGGGCTGACCCTCGAGCAGGCGAAGTCCGCGATCGACCTCGCCGACTGGCGCGAACGCTGGGGCCGGGGCGACGGCGCGCTCGCCGAGACCTTCAGGACATTCTTCGAAATTCCAGCGGTCGAACGATCGTGGCGCGAGGCGGCCGGAACGCTGGGTACCGACTGATCACCGGGCGGCCGGGTCAGCGCTCGTCGCGCGGCGCCCGCCCGGCCGCCGCGTCGCGCGCGCGCAACTCGGCCAGCCGGTCGCGGATGCGCGCCTCGAGCCCGCGATCGGTCGGCTCGTAGAAGCGGACCGCCGGCATGCCGTCCGGCAGATAGCGCTCGCCGGCCGCGTAGCCCCCCTCCTCGTCATGGGCGTAGCGATAGCCCTTGCCGTAGTCGAGCTCCTTCATGAGCTTGGTCGGCGCGTTGCGCAGCCGCAACGGTACCGGTCGCGACCCGTCCTTCGCCACATGCTCGCGCACCGCGCCCCAGGCGGCGTAGACCGCGTTGGACTTCGAGGCGACCGCGAGATAGACGACGCACTCGGCCAGCGCGAGCTCGCCCTCGGGAGACCCCAGACGCTCGTAGGTTTGCGCCGCGTCCAGCGCGACCCCGAGCGCGCGCGGGTCGGCGAGGCCGACGTCCTCCACCGCCATCCGGATCATCCGCCGGGCGCAGTACAGCGGGTCGGCGCCACCGTCGAGCATCCGCGCGAGCCAGTAGAGCGCCGCGTCCGGGTCCGATCCGCGCACCGACTTGTGCAGCGCGGAGATCTGGTCGTAGAACGCCTCGCCGCCCTTGTCGAAGCGCCGCAGGCTGCGCGCGATCGTCCGCTCGACGAAGTCGACGTCGACCGAGGACCGTCCGCCGTCGATCGCCGCCACCGCGAGCTGCTCGACCAGGTTCACGACCCGCCGCCCGTCGCCGTCGGCGTAGCCGATCAGCGCGTCCCGCGCGGCGGCGTCGATCGTCACCGCCGGCATCGCCAGCGCCGCGGCGCGGTCGAACAGCGTCGCGAGCTCGTCGGCCGACAACGGCTCGAGCACGTACACCGCGGCGCGCGACAGCAGCGCCGAGTTGACCTCGAACGACGGATTCTCGGTGGTCGCGCCGATGAACGTCAGGAGCCCCTGTTCGACGAAGGGCAGGAACGCGTCCTGCTGCGCCTTGTTGAAGCGGTGGACCTCGTCGACGAACAGGATCGTCGCGCGGCCCGATTGCGCCCGCGTGAGCTCGGCGCGGGCGACCGCGTCGCGGATCTCCTTGACTCCGGAGAGCACCGCCGAGATGGCGATGAACTCGGCGTTGAACGCATCGGCCATCAGTCGCGCCAACGTCGTCTTCCCGACCCCCGGCGGCCCCCAGAGGATCATCGAATGCGGCTTGCCCGAATGGAAGGCGACCGCGAGCGGCTTGCCCGGTCCCAGCAGGTGGCGCTGGCCGACGACCTCGGCGAGCGAGCGCGGCCGCAGCCGCTCGGCCAGCGGCGTCGAGGCGGGCGGCGCGGCGGCGAAGAGGTCGGCCATGGTCGGATGCTCGTGCGCGCAACGGTCGTCGCGACATCATAGCGAACCGGGGACCGCAGGCCGTTCCGGCGGCAACCCTTCGCGCGCCTGATAGCGGGGAGGTTCTAGAATCGGCGTTTCCGCCACCCGACCGCCGCGAGCCCCGGAACGCCTCCATGCCAGAGCGCATCGTCGCCGTTTACGCCTTTCGGGGCGCCGCCGGCGCGGTCGAGGCGCGCGCAGAGGCGATCGCCCTCGAGCAGAGCGTCGAGCTGCCGCGCGCCGCGGTGTCCGACCCGCGCGTCCGCGACGAGGTCGTCGGCCGCGTCGAGTCGATCGCGCCGATGCCCGACGGGCGCCATGCGTTGCGGATCGCGCTCGCCCGCGAGACGACCGGCGACGAGGCGGGACAGCTCCTCAACATCCTGTTCGGCAACACCTCGCTGCACGACGACGTCGAGCTCGTCGACGTCGAGCTCGGCACCGCGGCCGCGGCCGCGTACGGCGGCCCGCGCTTCGGCATCGACGGTTGGCGCGCGGCGACCGGCGCCGGTGGCCGGGCACTGACCTGTTCGGCGTTGAAGCCCCTGGGCCTGCCCGCCGAGGCGCTGGCCGCGATCGCCGGGACGTACGCGCGAGCCGGCATCGACGTGGTCAAGGACGACCACGGGCTCGCCGATCAGGCGGCTGCGCCGTTCGCCCGGCGAGTCGCCGCCGTCCAGGCGGCGATCGAATCGGCCAATCGCGCCGGTGGCGGACGCACGATCTACGCACCGAGCCTCACCGGTTCACTGGATGCGCTGCGCCGCCAGCTCGCGATCGCCCGGGACCACGGCGTGAAGGCCGCGATGCTGGCGCCGATGGTCAGCGGCGTCTCCGCGTTCGCGACGCTGGTGCGGGAATCCGCGGTACCGCTACTCGCCCATCCGTCGCTGGCCGGCGCCGCGCGGATCGCCCCGCCGCTGCTCCTGGGAAGGCTCTTCCGCCTGTTCGGCGCCGACGCCGCGATCTACCCCTACGCCGGTGGCCGGTTCGGCTACTCGCCGGCGACCTGCGCGGCGATCAGCACCGCCGCCCGCGAGCCGTGGGCGGGCCTCGCGCCGGCGCTGCCGGTTCCCGCCGGCGGCATGAGCGTCGAGCGCGTCCCGGAGGTCTTGCGCGCGACCGGCGCCGACGCGATGCTGCTGGTCGGCGGCGGCCTGCTCGGCGCCGGTGCCGAGCTCGAGCGGCGTTGTCGCGACTTCGTCGCGGCCGTCCGCGAACACGGGAACTCCGCATGAGCGATCCGACGATCCGCCGTTTCGTTCCACCGCCGCCGGGCGAACGCGGCACCGAACCCGCGACCGCGTACCGCTGGGAGTCGGTCGACCTGCTCGCCTACAAGGCCGACGCCGGCTCGTTGCACCGCGACGTCACCCGGCAAACGCTGTTCAGACGCGACGACCTGGCCGGCGAACTCCGCTACTTCGAGGTCGCGCCCGGCGGCCATTCCACGCTCGAGCGGCATGCGCACGTCCACGCGGTGCTCGTCCTGCGCGGCCGTGGCCGCTGCCTCGTCGGCGACGCCGTCCATCCGCTGCGCCTGCACGACCTGGTCACCGTGGCGCCGCGATGCTGGCACCAGTTCCGGGCCGCGCCTGACGCGCCGCTCGGTTTCCTGTGCCTCGTCGACGCGATGCGCGATCGACCGCAGGTCCCGGACGCCCGAACGCTCGCCGCGCTGCGCGCGGTTCCGGCGGTCGCCGACTTCCTGGACGGACGCTGACGTCGATGGCGCGCAGCGTCGAGCCGCCGGCCGCCGGCGCCCGGAGGCTCGTCGTCCTCGGCGCCATCGCGCTATGCGCGGCGACACCGATCGCGGCGTTCGACCTGCAAGGTCACCGGGGTGCGCGCGGTCTCGCGCCGGAGAACACGCTCGCCGCGTTCGACACGGCCCTCGAGGCAGGCGTCAGCACGATCGAGACCGACCTCGCGGTCACCCGCGACGGGGTCGTCGTGATCTCGCACGATCCGCGCCTCGATCCGGCGCTGGTCCGCGGCCCGGACGGGGCGTGGCTCGCGGCGCGCGGCCCGGCGATCCGCTCGCTCTCGCTGGCCGAGCTCAAGGTCTACGACATCGGGCGGCTGGATCCGGCCTCGGCCTACGCCAGGCAGTGGCCGCAGCAACGAGCGCGGGACGGCGAGCGCTTTCCGACGTTGTCCGAGCTCTTCGACCTGGTCCGTACGCGCAAGGCGCGGGTGAGATTCAACCTCGAGACCAAGATCACGCCCGGCTCGGCCGACGAGGTCGTCGATCCGCGGACCTTCGTCGAGCTCGCGGTCGCCGAGATCCGCAAGGCGGGCGTCGCCGACCGCACCACGCTCCAGTCCTTCGACTGGCGCACGCTGCTGATCGCGAAACGGATCGCCCCCGACATCAGGACCTCCTGCCTCACCGCCCGATTCCCGAACTTCGATACGGTCATGGTGGACGCGACCGGCCGCTCGCCGTGGCAGGGCGGCCTCGACCCGACGGTCGACGGACCGACGCTTCCGCGTCTGGCCAAGGCCGCCGGATGCGCGATCTGGTCGCCGAACGCCGCGAGCGTCACGTCGGCGCTCGTCGGCGAGGCCCATGCGCTGGACCTCGCCGTGCTTCCTTGGACCGTGAACGACCCCGCCGAGGCCGCACGCCTGATCGAGCTCGGCGTCGACGGCCTGATCACCGACTACCCGGACCGCGTCCGCCGCCAGCTCGCCGAGCGCGGTCTGGCGATCGACTGACGATCGCGCCGCGCGATCGCGGCTACCGCGCGCCGGGCGCCGACACGACATCCGCGCCGGGCGGCGGCGAGAACCTGAACAGCTCCGGGGCCAGCGGGAGGTTGCGTTCGAACCGGTCGAACGTCAGGCGGGTGGTCTGGCCGAACGCATCGACGAGTTCCATCGCCCTGGGCAACCGGTCCTTGAACCCGATGCGAACCCGGCTGAACGTCGAATCCGGCGAGCGAGGCGTCGCCTCGACCCAGGCGAGGCCGTCCGCGCCGCCGCCGTCGACCAGCGTGAAATTGCGCTCCAGCGCGTTGTCGCCGGCGAGCAGCGCCGCCGGCGTCGCACCGAGGGCCGCGTCGAGCTGCCGCACGATCACCTGGTTCAGGTCGCGGTCGTACACCCAGACCTTCTCGCCGTCGCCGACGACGAGCTGCTCGAAGGGCTTCTCGTAGCTCCAGCGGAACTTGCCCGGCCGGGCGAAGGCGAACGATCCGGTCGAGACCTGCTCGCCGCGCGCGTTGCGCGCGGTCACCGATTGCCGGAAGGCGGCGCGTCCGTTGCGCGCTCCTTCGACGAACGCGTTGAGCTCGTCGATGCCTCCGGCGTCGGCTGCTCCGGCAGCGGCGGCGGCGAAGGCGAACGCGAGCGCGCCGGTCATCGAGCGGCGCTTGCTCACCGCGGGGCTCCCGGCTCGGTGCCCGGAATGTTCGCGAGGCAGTTGCCCATCGCGTCGAGGATCACGTAGGTGTGCGCGAGGCCGCCCCAATCCCGCGATCGGGGCCTCTGCCGGTATTGATGCACGTAGACCCTCCAGCTGTCGTACACCTGCTCGAGCTCGACGTCGCATCCGGCGACCCAGCGGGTCGGCCCGCAGAACTCGTCGGGCAGGAGCACGCGCGCGATCCGTTCGGCCTGTGCGGCGTCGATCCGCGGGGCCTGCGCGGAAACGCCTCGCGGGCAATACCGGGGCCCGTCGCGGTAGACCTCCACCGGACCGGCGATCGCGGCTCCGATGCCGACGAAGGTCGCGGCCAGCCACACTCCGGCCGCGCCGCGCCCGATACTCGTGCGTCCATCGTCCATCGCCCGGCCCGGCTCATCCTTCCTTCGGGGCCGGCGCCAGCACGTCGCGGTTGCCGTTCGCCTGCATCGGCGAGACCAGTCCCGCGCGTTCCATCTGCTCGATCAGTCGCGCCGCGCGGTTGTAGCCGATGCGCAGGTGCCGCTGGACCAGCGAGATCGACGGCCGTCGCGTCTTCAGGACCACGGCGACCGCCTGGTCGTAGACCGGGTCGGACTCGGCGTCGCCGCCCTCGAGCGCGACACCCTCGTCGCCGTCGGCCGCGCCGCCGCCGTCGAGCACGCCGTCGACGTACTGCGGCGCCCCGGTCCCCTTCAGGTGTTCGACGACGCGGTGGACCTCGCCATCGGACACGAAGGCGCCGTGCACGCGCTGCGGATGACCGGTGCCGGGCGGCAGGTAGAGCATGTCGCCCTGCCCGAGCAGCGTCTCCGCGCCCATCTGGTCGAGGATCGTGCGCGAGTCGACCTTGCTCGCGACCTGGAAGGCGATGCGCGACGGGATATTCGCCTTGATGAGGCCGGTGATCACGTCCACCGACGGCCGCTGGGTCGCGAGGATCAGGTGGATGCCGGCGGCGCGCGCCTTCTGCGCGATGCGCGCGATCAGCTCCTCGATCTTCTTGCCGGTAACCATCATGAGATCGGCCAGCTCGTCGACGACGACGACGATCAGCGGCATCTCCTCGAGCGGCTCGGGCGTCTCGGGCGTCGACGACAGCGGATTGGCGATCGGCTGGCCGGCCTTGCGCGCCTCGGCGATCTTCTGGTTGTAGCCGGCCAGATTGCGCACGCCCAGCCGGCTCATCACCTTGTAGCGGCGCTCCATCTCGCCGACGCACCAGGCGAGCGCGTTGGGCGCGAGCTTCATGTCGGTGACGACCGGCGCCAGCAGGTGGGGGATCCCCTCGTAGACCGACAGCTCGAGCATCTTCGGGTCGACGAGGATCAGCCGCACCTCCCTCGGCTCGGCCTTGTAGAGCAGCGACAGGATCATCGCGTTGACCGCGACCGACTTGCCCGAGCCGGTCGTGCCGGCGACCAGCAGGTGCGGCATCCGGGCCAGGTCGACGACGACCGGCTTGCCGGCGATGTCCTTGCCCAGCGCCAGCGTCAGCCGTCCGGGCGCGTCCTGGTAGACGGTCGACGACAGCACCTCGGTCAGCCGCACGACCTGACGCTTGGGGTTGGGCAGCTCGAGGGCCATGCAGCTCTTGCCGGGGATGGTCTCGACCACCCGGATCGACACCACCGACAGCGCCCGGGCGAGGTCCTTCATCAGATTGACGATCTGGCTGCCCTTGACGCCGACCGCCGGCTCGATCTCGTAGCGCGTGATCACCGGGCCGGGATAGGCGGCGAGCACTTTCACCGCGACACCGAAATCGGCGAGCTTGCGCTCGATCAGACGGGAGGTGAACTCGAGCGTGTCCGCCGACACCGAGTCGGTCGCGGGCGGCGCGTCTTCGAGGAGGTCGAGCGCCGGCAGCGGTGAATCGGGCATCTCGGTGAACAGCGGCCGCTGCTTCTCCTTGACCGCGCGCGCCGACTTGGGCGGCGGCGGCGGCGGCGGGACGACGACGACCGGCTCGCGTTCGTGCTCGACCTCGCGGCTGCGCTCCACCTGGGCCTCGCGCGCGATCGCCGCCTGCTCGCCGATCCGGCGGTCCTCGCGTTCCTCGCGCTTGCGCCGGACCCAGCCGAACAGCGCCTCGATCCCGGCGCCGATGCGCTCCATCAGCCGCAGCCACGACAGGCCGGAGAACAGCGAGAACCCGCCGAGGAAAGCCGCCAGCAGCGCGAGCGTCGCACCGTTGTAGCCGAGCGCGCCGGCGAGCGCGCCGCCGATCGACTCGCCGAGCGCGCCTCCGGGCGCCAGCGGCAACGCCGCCCCGGTTTTCCAGAATCGCAGCGACTCGATCGCGGCGCTCGACAGGAGCACCAGCGCGAACCCGGCCGATGCGAGCCAGCGCGGATGATCGCTCTCGCGGTCGGGCTCGGCGATGCGCCGGAACGACGACACGACGATCGCCACGCCGGCGACGACGAACCACCAGGCCGACGCCCCGACGAGGAAGAGCAACAGGTCGGCGAGCCAGGCGCCGAACGCGCCGCCGCGGTTGCGCAGCGCCGAACCGTCGCCGCTGGTCGACCAGCCCGGGTCGCCCGGATGCCAGGATCCGAGCGCGAGCGCGACGTACGCGAGCACCGCCACGATCGCGAACCAGATCGACTCACGCACCAGGCGCGCGAAGCGCGGCGACAGCGGTGGCGCCGAAGTCGCTGGCCCTCCTCGGCGCGGGATCGCCTGTTTTCTACTCAAAAACATGCGCTTGCCGCTTTTTGTTCATGCGGCGCATTATACACGGGATGCCCGTGGGCGGCACCCGCGGGAGCGGCGTCGGCGAGACGGTTGCGCCGCCGGGAACGCCCCCCATCTCACGCTAGAATCGCCGACTTTCGACGACACCGGAATCCATGAGCGCGACCAAGCACGCCCGCCTGCTGATCCTCGGTTCCGGCCCTGCCGGATATTCCGCCGCAGTATACGCCGCACGCGCGAACCTGAAGCCGGTGCTCGTCACCGGACTGGCGCAGGGCGGCCAGCTGATGACGACGACCGAAGTCGACAACTGGCCCGCCGACGTCGATGGCGTCCAGGGTCCTGACCTGATGGCCCGGTTCCAGAAGCACGCCGAGCGCTTCGACACCGAAATCGTCTTCGATCACATCAACCGGGTCGACCTCTCGCGCCGACCTTTCACGCTCGTCGGCGACAACGCGACCTACCACTGCGACGCGCTGATCGTCGCGACCGGCGCGTCGGCCCGCTACCTCGGGCTGCCCTCCGAGCAGTCGTTCATGGGCAAGGGCGTGTCCGCCTGCGCGACTTGCGACGGTTTCTTCTACAAGGGGCAGGACGTGATCGTCGTCGGCGGCGGCAACACCGCGGTCGAGGAGGCGCTCTACCTCGCCAACATCGCCCGCACCGTCACCGTGGTCCATCGCCGCGATCGCTTCCGCGCCGAGGCGATCATGGTCGACAAGCTGCTCGCCCGGACGAAGGACGGCGGCAACGTCCGCGTCGTCTGGAACCATGTCCTCGACGAAGTGTTGGGCGACGCCTCGGGCGTCACCGGCGTGCGCATCAAGCCCCGCGACGGCGGCGCAGCGCGCGAGATCCCGGTCCACGGCGTGTTCATCGCCATCGGGCATACGCCGAACACCTCGATTTTCGAGGGCCAGCTGGCGATGAAGGCCGGCTACATCCAGGTGAAGAGCGGGACCGAGGGCGATGCGACCGCCACCAGCGTGCCCGGCGTGTTCGCCGCCGGCGATGTCGCCGACCACGTCTACCGCCAGGCGGTGACCTCGGCGGCGACCGGCTGCATGGCCGCGCTCGACGCCGAGGCGTTCCTCGAGTCGCATTGACCGCGGATCGGACCGAGCGCTCGCCGGCATGGCGAAACTGGCCGACCTGAAAGCGCTCCTCGACGCGCGTCGGGCATCGGCCCCGACGGTGCGCGCCGCGCCCGCGGATCGTGGCGCGCCGCGGCCGGCGCCCGGCGTCTCGCCATCGCGTTCGATCGCCGCGACCAAGCACGCCGACGGCGATATCGACCTCGCGGCGGCGTTCGCCGATGTCGAGCGTCTCGCGCCCGCGAACCGGGCGGCGGTCCGCGCCGAGGCGCCCTCGCCGCTGCCGCGCCAGAGGATCGCCGACGAGCGCGACGCGCTGGAGGCGTCGAAATACGGCGACGAGCCGGCGCCGTCGACCTGGGACATCGGGCAGGAGCCGGAAGGCGAGCAGACGTTCCTGCGCGCGGGCCTGGGCAGCGACGTGCTCTCCAAGCTGCGCCGCGGGCACTGGAAAGTGCAGGCCGAAGCCGACCTGCACGGGCACGATTCCGACGAGGCGCACGACGCGCTGGCGGATTTCCTCGTCGACGCGCGCGCCCGGGGCCTGCGCTGCGTGCGCGTGATCCACGGCAAGGGGCTGTCCTCGCCCAACCGCGAGCCGATCCTCAAGAGCAAGGTCCGCCGCTGGCTGGCGCGCTGGGACGATGTGCTCGCCTACTGCGAAGCGCCGCGTCACGCTGGCGGCGGCGGCGCCGTGATCGTCCTGCTGCGCGGGCGCTAGCCGGCGCGACGGTTCAGGGCAGCACCTTGTGCAGGTGCGCCGGAAGGCGGCCGCGGACCTCGGCGGTGCGCGCCGGATCCACGGTCCCGGCGACGACCCCCTCGCCGTCGTCGACCCGCTCGGCGACGACCTCGCCCCAGGGATCGACGAGGCACGAGTGTCCGTACGTGCGTCGCCCGCCGTGGACGCCACCCTGCGCGGCGGCGAGCACCCAGGTCTGGTTCTCGACCGCTCGGGCGCGCAGCAACAGGTGCCAGTGCGCGGTGCCGGTCGTCCAGGTGAACGCCGCCGGCACGCAGACGAGCGCGCAATCCGGCAACGCGCGGTAGAGCTCCGGGAATCGCAGGTCGTAGCAGATCGACAGTCCGACGCGACCGAACGGCGCGTCGAAGGCGACGACGGCGTCCCCTCGTTCGATCGTGCGCGTCTCGTCGTACGCCTCGTCGCCCTGGGCGTAGCGGAACAGGTGGATCTTGTCGTAGCGGGCGAGCCGCTCGCCGTCCGGCCCGTAGGCGAGACAGGCGCTTCGCACGCGAGCAGGGTCGGCGCTCGCGATCGGCACGCTGCCGCCGATCAGCACGATCCGGTGGCGGCGCGCGGTCCGAGACAGGAACGCCTGCTGCGGTCCGTCGCCGTCGCGCTCCGCGACACGCACCTTGTCGGTTCCCCGGGTGCCGAGGATCGCGAAATACTCGGGGAGCAGGACGAGCTGGGCGCCGGCGCGGGCCGCCTCCTCGACTCGCGCACCGGCCTGTCTCAGGTTGTCGGCGACCTCGCCGCCGGACACCATCTGGACCGCCGCCGCGCGGAACGCGGCTGGCACGACGCCAACGGTCGGCGGGTTCATCGGGCCTCCCCGGCATCCGCCGGCGCCGGCAGCGGGCCGATCGACGGCAGCGACGGGGCGACGACGCCCTCCCGCGGCGCCGTCGTCGCCAGCGGTCCGGTCGGACGCGACGCGCCGCGGGTGACGATCGGGTCGGACCAGGAACCGGTGACCCGGTATTCGTAGCTGAACATCTGCTCGATCGGGTCCTTGAGGACCTTTTGCGCGAGCAACGTTCCCGCGCCGACGGCCGCGGCGACGATCGGATTCGCGGCAGCGAGCAGCAGCGCGGCGCCGGCGGTGCCGGCCGAGAAGGTCGTCGACAGCGCCGGCTGGACGCGCACGGCGAGGCGCTGGCTCTCCTTGGCGAGATCGACTTCGCCGGTGATGTCGACCTTGGCGGCCGGGCCGGCGAGCCTCATGTCGTCGGTCGTCATGACGCCGCGTTCGATCTTCACGCCGCCGGCGATTTGATCGAACGCGAACCCTTCGCTGAAGACGTCGCGGAAATCGAGCGTGATCCGGCGCGGCAGCGCCTGCAGCGACAGCACGCCGAGGAGCTTTCCCAGGCCCGGTTCGATCTTGGTGAATTGTCCGGCGCCGACGTGGATCTTGAGCGTGCCGGACAGATTCGACGGCTCGAAGTCGGACGGCGCACCGGGCCAGTCGAGCTGGCCGTTGATCGTCGCGGCGGCACCCTTGACGTCGTCGGGGAATCCGAAACGCTTGAGCATCGCCGCCGCTTCGGGGGCCTCCAGGCTCACGTCGAGGCGCGTGCGCTGCGCCTGGCCGGTCGTGCGCCACGCGCCCTCCGCACGGATGCGACCGGCGTCGCTCGACAGCGCCATCCGGTCGATCCGCCAGTCCGTACCCTCGGGCTTCGCGACCAGTTCGAAGCGGCCGAGGTCGCGTCCCTTCGACAGCAGCCGGTCGCTCTGGATGTCGAGCTCCGGCCACGGAGTCCGCTGGTCGGTCGCATTCGCCGGTTTGCCGCCGGCGGAGCCGGACCAGGGTTCGAGCTCGCCGGTCTCGGGAACCGACAGCCGCGACAGGCGCGCGGTGACCCGACCGTTGGGCATCGTCGGCGACGAGGCGCGCCAGATCGCGGAACCGGCCATCTCGCGCGCCGCGAGCGTGATGCGCCAATCGCCACCGGTCGAGCGCGCCGAGACCCTGGCGTCGTTGAGCTTGCGGCCGAACGCTTCGAGCACCGCCGCGTCCAGATCGACACCCATCAGGGCGAGATTCGAGGGCGCCTCGGCCGTCGAGGATCGCCCGGACGTCTGGGCCTTGAGCGCGAGCCAGTCGTCCAGCGCGAAGGACGCCAGGTCGCCGCGGATCCAGGCACCGGCGCGATCGTTGTCGCCCGCCTGCGCGGCCGCCCGACCGAGCAGCACCAGGACGCGATCGACGACCGGCTCGGGGGTCGATATCTGACGGTGGATCATCGCGCGGCCCACGCCGGCCAGCGCGATATCCAGGGTGTCGGATTTCGCGCGCAGATCCGGCCGCCGCTCGATCAGCAGCCGAGTCGCTTCCGTCGCCGACTTTGATAGCGGTGCCGGCAGATCGATCACCGCGCCACGCAGCGTCGACTCCACGGTCCAGCGCGTGCCCGCCTCTCGATGCGTTTCGACCGACAAGCGCCAGTCGGTCGCGCCGGAGAACCGATCGGCGATCGCGACCGGCAACTCGCCGCGCAACGCGGCCACGCTGGCGGTCCCTTGCCCGCTGGCGCGGATTCCGTCCGCGGTCGTCGCCACCGACAGGCGCGCCGGGCCACCGAAGATCTCCGCGGCGAGATCGTTCGCGGTCATGCCTTTTTCGGTGAACAGCAGACGACCGTCGACCGCGTTGAACACCGGCAATCCGATGAAGGCGAGCTGGTTCGAGGCGAACGCGTACTCGCCGGCGACCGTGGTGTCGCGCGCGCGCCCCAGCGGCAGCACGACGCGCAGCTTCAAGCGCCCCGATCCGGTGGCGCGCGCCCCTTCGGTCGCCTGCCCGACCCAGCGGGCGACCGGACTCGCGTCGATGAAGCGGAGGAACTCGGAGGTCGGCCCGCCGGCCTCGCCGTCGATCGTCAGCCGCGGCACCTCGACGAGCAGGCTGTCGATCGACATCGACGTGCGTCCGATCTGCGTTCCCATGACCCGCGCATGCGTCGCATCGACCGCGATCCGGGGGCCGTCGAACCGCAGGTCCGCCTCGATGTCCTCGATCCGGGGCCAGCCGTCGGCGTAGTCGAGCACGCCGCCCTTCGCGCGGGCCGTGACCTGGAACGTGCCGTCGCGCGCGTCGGCGTACGGGAACTTGGCCAGATCGCCCTTGAGCACGAGCTTCACGTCGTCGGAACGCCCCGCGGCGATCCCGTGGGCGAGCCACGCGTGCACCGCCGGATCCAGCCAGACCGGCAGGTAATCGGGTAACCCCTTGGCGTCGGCTCGCGTCAGGTGCGCGCGCAGGTCGATCGTGCCCGGGCCGGACCCGTTCGCCCGCCATGAACCCTCGGCGCTGCCGGCCGCGTCTCGGTTCGCGTACGCGACGTCGACGACTTCCACCCGCAGCCCGTCGGAGCGCCGGTACCAGCGCACCGCGCCGGACAGGGTGTCCAGTGCGATCGGACGGGCGAAGATCCGCGGCAGATCGAGCTTCACCGACCGGCTCGCGATCCGGGCCGTGCCACCGCGCTCGTCGGCCTCGACCCGGGCGGACAAGCCGGCGACGCCGGGGACCGGTCCGGACGCGGCGACGCCCAGGTCGACCGCCTCCGCCACCAGCGAATACGAGGTCGGCGCGTCAGCCGGCCCCTCCCAGCGGTAGCGCGCCTCTTTCACCGATCCGCGCGGCGAGCGCGCGACCAGGCCTTCGCGCCACTCGGGCGGCATCGGCAGGCGCGTCGCCAGCGCCGCGAGCGGCGCGAGCTCGACCGCGCCGACGTTCGCCCGCCCGCTGCGGTAGCGGCCGTCGTCGCCGACCGACGCCTCGAAGGAGAAGTCGATCGGCGGCATCGTCGCGCCATCGCTCGCCACGAGCGAGAGAGCGCGCGCGGCGAGCCGCTGCGTCGTCGCATCGCTCTGCCAGGTGAGCCGCCCGGCGACGCGCGAGAGTTCGAGCCGCGGCAGCGTCGCGCCCAGGCGCGTCTTCACGTCGGCGAGCTCCAGGTCGGCGTGGATCTCGCGCGCGATGCCGCCTCCGTAGTCGAGCCAGAGCCTGAGCGCGCCACGTCCTTCGTCGACCGGAACCGGCGACGGGATCCACGCGGTCCACGCGGCGACGTCGGCGTAGTCGAAACGGACGTACAGGCGTCCCTCCAGCTTCGAGAGGTCGCGCAGGTCGGAATTGTCGAACTCACCACGCAGGTCGATCGGCGAGGCGAGCTCCGGGGGCGGAACGCCCGCGAGGCCGAACCGGTGGCGACGCGAGCCCAGCGGATGCTCGAGTCGGAACTGCACGCGGTCCAGCGTCAGCGGCGGCGCCGCACGTCGCTCGTCGGTCCACACGATCAGCGCGTCACGCACGACGATCTCGCGCTGGCGCAGCAGCCAGTCCCCGACCGGGCTCGCGTCGCCGCCGGCCGCCTCCGGATCGATCTCCAGACCGGCGACCACGAGCCGCCCGTCACGCCGGCGGGTCAGCGCGAGCTCCGGCCTCTCGATCACCAGTTCCTTCAAGCGGACGTCGGCGAGCGTCAACGACCACCACGAAACGGTCGCCAGCACCCGCGGCAGCGCGAGCATCGGGCGTCCGCCTCGATCGTCCGCGGAGCGGATCGTCAGACCCTCGACGGTGATCCTCGGGTTCCAGCCGTCCCAGTCGGTCGACAGCCGCTCGAGCGACACCGGGACGCCCAGCGCCTTCGACAGCCGCCCGGCGATGTCCGGGCCGAGCGACTCGACCCACGGCAGTGCGAGGTAGCGAACCGCCAGCAGCACGACGCAGGCGAAGGCCACCACACCGGCGAGCAGATAGCCGGCGACGCCGGCGTAGCGTGCCGCGCGCGACCGGGGCCGGGTTTGCGCGGGAGCGGATGGGGGCGCGGCAGGCATAATGTCAGCCTGGCGGGCATTGTAACGGAAGGCCCGTGCGCGCCCGCCCCTCACGGGCGCCCGACCGACCCCGGGGGGCGACTCGAACGTCCCCGTATCCGACGCCGCCGTTCCCCATGGACCTCGACGACGCCCTCGCGTTCAGTCACTACGCCCGGAACACCCTGGCCGCCCACCCCGACTGGCGCGCCTGGCTCGCCGACGCCCTCGACTCCCCGTTCGACTGGTCGGCCGCGGCCGTCCCGCCCCCGGGATCGGTCGACGCCGCCGGTCTCGCCCGGGCGCTGCGCGAGCGTCGCCAGCGACTGATCGTGCACACGTTGGCGCGCGACCTCACCGGCCGCGCCGACCTCACCGAGGTCTGCGCCGCGGTCACGACGCTCGCCGAGACGTCGGTCGCCGCGGCGGTCGCGGCCCATCGCGCCGAACTCGTCTCGATCCACGGCGAACCGATCGGCGCCGAGAGCGGCGCGCCGCAACCGTTCGTCGTCGTCGGCATGGGCAAGCTGGGCGGCGCGGAGCTCAATGTCTCCTCGGATATCGACCTGGTCTTCCTGTTCCCCGAGGACGGCGAGACCGCGGGACCGCGAGTGGTCGGCAACCGCGAGTTCTTCGACCGCCTGGGCCGGCGGCTCATCGGCGCGCTCAACGACATCACCGCCGATGGCTTCGTGTTCCGTGTCGACATGCGCCTGCGGCCCTACGGCGAGAGCGGACCGCTGACCATCCCCTACGCCGCGCTGGAGAACTACCTGATCACGCAGGGCCGTGCCTGGGAGCGCTACGCCTGGCTCAAGGCCCGGCCGCTGGTCGGTGCGCCGGTCGGGGAGCTCGACGCGCTGGTGGCCCCGTTCGTGTTCCGCAAGTACCTCGATTTCGACGCCTACGCCGGCCTGCGCGACGTGCACCGCCAGATCCGCGAGCAGGCCGGACGTCGCGAAGCGCGCGACGATGTCAAGCTCGGTCCGGGCGGCATCCGGGAAGTGGAGTTCATCGTCCAGGCGCAACAGATCGTGCGCGGCGGACGCGAATCGGGCCTGCGCGTCCGCGGGACCCGCGCCGCGCTCGCCGCGCTCGCCGAACGCGGTCACCTGCCGGCGAGCGTGGCCGAAGCGCTCGATCGGGCCTACGAATTCCTGCGCCGCGTCGAGCATCGCCTCCAGTACCGCGACGACCGGCAGACACAGATGCTGCCGGAGGACGAGCGCGAACTCGACGCGCTCGCGCGCGCCGCCGGGTTCGCCGCCGCGGCGGCGTTCGCCGACGCGCTCGCGGCGCACCGTCAGGAGGTCGGACGTCATTTCGAGGCGGCGTTCGGCGTCGCTCCCGCCGACACCGACGCCGACGGCGACTGGCACTCGGTCTGGGAAACGCCGGAGGATCCGGGGCAACGCGAACGCCTGGCGGCGGCCGGGTTCGCCGAGCCGGACCAGCTCGTCGGCACGCTCGTCCGCGCCCGGTCCGGCGGTCGCTACGCCGCGCTGCCGGCGCAATCGCGCCAGCGATTCGACCCGCTGGGCCCGGCGATGACCGCGGCCGCGATCGCCCAGCCCGGCGCGGCCGGCCCGCAGCCGACGTTCATGCGGCTGTTCGCATTGCTCGAGGCGGTCGCGCGTCGAAGCGCCTACCTCGCGCTGGTCATCGAACATCCGCCGTTGCTGCCTCGTCTGGCGACGCTGATGGGCGCATCGGCGTGGGCCGCCGATTACCTGACGCGCCACCCGATCCTGCTCGACGAGTTGCTCGACGCGCGGGTTCTGATGCAGGAGCCGGATTGGGGCGCCTGGCGTCTGGAGCTCGGGCGGGCGCTCGCGGACGGCCGCGGCGACGCCGAGCGCCAGATGGATGCGCTGCGCCACTTCCAGCACGCGCAGTCGTTCCGGCTGCTGGCGCAGGACCTGGCCGGGCGACTCAGCGTCGAACGACTCGCCGACCACCTCTCGGCGCTGGCCGACGTGATCCTCGAAGCGACCCTGTCGGCCTGCTGGGCGCATCTGTCGGGCGACGACGCGCCGCCGCCTCGCTTCGCGATCGTCGGTTACGGCAAGCTCGGCGGCAAGGAGCTGGGTTACGCCTCGGACCTCGACATCGTGTTCGTCTACGACATCGACGCCGGCGACCCCGATCCGGACGCGACGCTCGCGCGCTACTCCCGCCTCGCGCAGCGGCTCAACACCTGGCTGACGAGCAACACGCCGGCGGGCCAGCTCTACGACACGGACCTGCGGCTGCGCCCGGACGGCGCCAAGGGGCTGATCGCCTCCTCGCTGCCGGCGTTCCGGCGCTATCAGCGCGAGTCGGCCTGGACCTGGGAGCACCAGGCGCTCACGCGCGCGCGCTACTGCGCCGGCGACGCCGCGATCGGCGCCGCGTTCGAAGCCGAGCGCGAGGCGATCCTGAGGTTGCCCCGCGACCGCGCCAAGCTCGCCGCCGACGTCGTGGCGATGCGGGTGCGCATGGGCGAAGGCCATCCGAATCCGACCCCCCGCTTCGACCTCAAGCACGACCCGGGCGGCATGGTGGACATCGAGTTCGCGGTCCAGTACCTCGTGCTCGCGCACGCGCACGACCACCCGCGCCTGACCGCGAACCTCGGCAACATCGCGCTGCTCGGCATCGCCGGCGGGCTCGGGCTCGTCGACGCGACGCTGGCCTCGCGCGTCGCCGACGCCTACCGCGACTACCGGCGCGCCCAACACGCGATCCGCCTGACCGGCGCCGCGCACGCGCGCGTCGATCCGGCGAACCACGCCGCACGGCGCGCCGACGTCGAAGCGCTCTGGGTCGGCGTGTTCGGCGCCCGCTGGCGCTAGCGCGATCGGCGGGCGCCCTCAGCGGGGCGCGCGTGCGGAACGCTCCATCTCGCCGCGGGCGAGGCGGCGCATCGTCGCCTCCCACCCGGACCGCTCGGCCCGGGTCCCCTGGGCGAACACGCGCGCGAGCTCACGCCTCTGCAACCGCGTGAGGCGCGCCTCGAACCGCACGCCCTCGGCGGTCAGCCGGACCCGTCGCACGCGGGCGTCGTCGGGGTCGCGTTCGACCCCGACGAGCCCTTGCGCACGCAATTCGCGCAGCGGACCGTTCAACGCCTGCTTCGATACGGCGAGCGTGCGCAGCAGGTCGCCGACCGCCGGCGATCGCAGCCGGGCGACGAAGAACACGATCCGGTGATGGGCGCGCGCGAGCCCGCGCGCCGCGAGCAGGCGGTCCGGCCCGGCGACGAAGCCCCGGTAGCCGAAATAGAGGAGCTCGATGGCGGCGTCGAGCGCGGCGGCGGCCGAGCCGCGTCCGCCGGAAGCGCCTCTTGACGCCGGCCCCGCGGGACGGTCAGAATAGGTCATATGTCTTGACATATCGCGGCGATCGGGTCGATTCTCTCCCGGACATCCGGACCGCGCAAGTCCGGCCGGGGTCGCGCCGGGCCGCTGCGGTACAATTCGCCCGAGGGCGCCGAGGAGAAATCTCATGTCGATGGCCGATCGCGACGGCTGGATCTGGTACGACGGCAAGATGGTGCCGTGGCGCGACGCCACGACCCACGTGCTCACCCATACGCTGCATTACGGGATGGGCGTCTTCGAGGGCGTCCGCTGCTACAAGACCGTCGACGGTCCGGCGATCTTCCGGCTGCGCGACCACACCGATCGGCTGTTCCGATCGGCGCAGATATTCGGCATGAAGATCCCGTACTCGAAGGACGAGATCGACGCCGCGCAGCGCGCCTGCGTCCGGGACAACAAGCTCGAGTCGTGCTACCTGCGGCCGATCGCCTTCTACGGCAGCAACGCGCTGGGCGTGGCCGCCAAGTCGAACCCGGTGCGCGTGGCGATCGCCGCCTGGCCCTGGGGCGCCTACCTCGGCGCCGATGGCATCGAGAAGGGTATCCGCGTCAAGACGACGTCGTTCACGCACCACCATCCGAACGTGACGATGTGCAAGGCCAAGGCGGTCTGCAACTACGCGGTGTCGATCCTCGCCAACCAGGAGGCGACGCACGACGGCTACGAGGAAGCGATGCTGCTCGACCCGCAAGGGTTCCTCTGCCAGGGGTCGGGCGAGAACGTCTTCATCGTCCGCGACGGCGCGCTGCACACGCCGGACCTGTCGGGCGGTGCGCTCGAGGGCATCACCCGGGCGACGATCATCGAGTTCGCCCGCGAACTCGGCATCCCGGTGCACGAGCGGCGGATCACGCGCGACGAGGTCTACATCGCCGACGAGGCGTTCTTCACCGGCACCGCCGCGGAGGTCACGCCGATCCGCGAGTACGACCACCGGCCGGTCGGCACCGGCACGCGTGGTCCGGTCACCGCCAAGCTGCAGTCGCTGTTCTTCGAGACGGTCGCCGGACGCAACGCCGCCAAACGCCACTGGCTGACCCGGGTGTGACGATGAGCGCGACGCCTGACCGCCAGGAAGGGGCCGCGGTGACGGTGAAGGAGCGGGACCTGCCCGCGTTCTGCCCGAATCCGGCGATGCCGCTGTGGAGCTCGCATCCGCGCGTGTTCCTCGATATCGCGCGGACCGGCACCGCCTCGTGCCCGTACTGCGGCACCCACTACCGGCTCGAAGGCGGCGCCCTCTCCGCCGGCCATTGAGCGGATCGGCGGCCCCGCGAGTCCGGCCGCCGCCCCGTCATGGACCGTACGCTGATCGTCGCGCCCTCCTGGGTCGGCGACGCGATCCTCGCCGAGTCCCTGGTTTCGTTCCTGCGCGAGCCCTGCGAGGATCCGACCGTCGACATCCTGGCGCCGCCGTGGTGCGCGCCGGTCTTCCACCGGGTGCGCGGCGTGCGCCGGGTCGTCGACAATCCGATCGGCCATGGGCGCCTCGACCTCGCCGGGCGTCGCGCGATCGCCGCCGGGCTGCGCGCGGAGGGCTACGCGCGGGCGTTCGTGCTGCCGATGTCGTGGAAATCGGCGCTCGTTCCGTTCCTCGCGCGCATCCCGCGTCGCATCGGATTCCGCGGCGAGGCCCGCTTCGGGCTGCTCAACGACATCCGGCGCCTCGACGAGAAGGCGCTGCCCCGCCTGGTCGACCGCTTCTGTTCGCTCGCGGTTCCGGCCGGCTCGCTCGCACCGACGCCACCGGCACCGGTCCTCGTCCCCGATCTTCGCAACCGTGACGCCGCGATCCGCGCGCTGCGTCTGGGCGGTGCCGGACCGGTGGCGATCCTCTGCCCGGGCGCCGAGTACGGGCCGGCGAAACGCTGGCCGCCGACGCACTTCGCCGACCTCGCCCGCCGGTTCCAGGCCGAGGGCGCCCGCGTCTGGATCGTCGGCTCGCCCAAGGACAAGCTCGCCGCGGACGCCGTGATGTCCGCCGCCGGCGCTCCGGGCAAAGCGATCCGCGATCTGACCGGCCGCACGGACCTGGGCACGGCGATCGACCTCCTGTCCGCGGCATCGGTCGTCGTCAGCAACGACTCGGGATTGATGCACGCGGCGGCCGCGGTCGGCGTTCCGGTCGTCGCGCTGTTCGGGTCCTCGTCGCCGGTCTATACGCCGCCGCTGTCCGACCAGGCGCGGGTCGCCCGCATCGACATCGACTGCAGCCCTTGCTTCAAGCGCGAATGCCCGCTCGGTCACTTCCGCTGCATGCGGGGCCTTCCTCCCGAGCTGGTCTACAATCTGGCGCGCGCCCCGCTCGCCGCCGGTGCGACGCGCCCGATCCCCTAAGCGCCATGGCCAAGGTACGAACACCCCCGATCTACACGACGCCGCAGGACGCCGCAGCGGCGTTCTACCAGGCCTTCGAGGCGCGCGACCTCGACGCGATGATGGCGACCTGGGCCGAAGACGAAGAGGTCGTCTGCGTCCATCCGGGCGGACCCCGGCTGGTCGGATACGACGCGGTGCGCAACGCCTGGGAGCAGCTCTTCTCGGGCAACGCGCGGCTCAAGTTCCGGCTCGAGGCGCCGATCGCGATCGACACCGTCGGTCTCGCCGTCCAGAGCGTCACCGAGCACGTTTTCCTCGCCGACGGCAGCTCGCGCGGCACCGCGGTCGCGACCAACATCTTCCTGCGTACGCCGACCGGCTGGCGGATCGTCTGCCACCACGCGTCGCCGTCGCCGCCGGCCGCGGCGGCCGCGCCGACCGGTCCCCTGCACTGATCGGCCGGGGTCGGGACCGGCGCGGGGAACGGGGTCGGGTCCGGCCCGGCGTTCAACCGGTCCCGCCGACGGTGAGCTCCTCGATGCGCAGCGTCGGCTGGCCGACGCCGACCGGCACGCTCTGACCGTCCTTGCCGCAGGTTCCGACGCCGGTGTCCATCGCCAGGTCGTTGCCGACCATCGTCACGCGCGTCAGCGCGTCCGGCCCGTTGCCGATCAGCGTCGCACCCTTGACCGGATAGGCGAGCCTGCCGTTCTCGATGCGCCAGGCTTCGGACGCCGAGAACACGAACTTGCCGCTGGTGATGTCGACCTGGCCGCCGCCGAAGTTGACCGCGTACAGGCCGTCGCGGACCGACGCGAGGATCTCGGCGGGGTCGCGATCGCCGGCGAGCATGACGGTGTTGGTCATCCGCGGCATCGGCAGGTGGGCGAACGACTCGCGCCGACCGTTGCCGGTGCACGCCACGCCCATCAACCGCGCGTTCTGCCGGTCCTGCAGGTAGCCGCGCAGCACCCCGTCCTCGATCAGCACGGTCCGCCGGGTCGCCTCGCCCTCGTCGTCGACATTGAGCGATCCGCGCCGGCCGGCGATCGTGCCGTCGTCGACGACGGTGACGCCGCGCGCCGCGACGCGCTCGCCGACACGTCCGGAGAAGGCGCTCGTCCCCTTGCGGTTGAAATCGCCCTCGAGCCCGTGGCCGATCGCCTCGTGCAGCAGGATGCCGGGCCAGCCGGGCCCCAGCACCACGGTCATCGGGCCGGCCGGTGCCTCGCGCGCCGCGAGGTTCAGCACCGCCTGGTCGACCGCGCGCGCCGCGTAATCGGCGAGCCGCGCGTCGTCGAACATCGCGTAGTCGGTCCTCGCGCCGCCACCGGCGTGGCCTTGTTCGCGGCGCCCGCCCTCCTCGACGATCACCGTGATCGACACCCGCACCAGCGGACGGACGTCGGCGACCAGCGCCCCGTCGCTGCGCACGATCAGGACCGTCTCGCGCTCGCCGGCCAGCGAAGCCATCACCTGCGTCACCCGCCGATCACGCTCCCGCGCCATCCGCTCGAACCGCTCGAGCAACGCGACCTTCGCGTCGTCGGCGAGCGACCCGACCGGATCGTCGCCACGGTAGAGCTCGCGCGCCGGCCCGTGCCGTGCGACCACGGCGCACGCGGACTGGCCCTGCCGGCCGATCGCGCGCACCGCATCGGCGGCCTCGTCGAGCGCGGCGGCCGAGATGTCGTCCGAATAGGCGTAGGCCTGGCGTTCGCCGGACACCGCGCGGACGCCGACGCCCCGGTCGATCGAGAAGCTGCCGGCCTTGACGATGCCCTCCTCCAGGCTCCAGCTCTCGAAGCTCGCGTGCTGGAAGTAGAGGTCGGCGAAGTCGACGTCGTGGCGATGGATCCGGGCGAAAACCTCCGAAAGACGCGCCGGCGTCAGTCCGGCGGGCGATAGCAGCAGCGACTCGGCCTGCGCGATCAGCGCCGCGGAGACGGGGGGAACGCAGAGGTCGGTCATGCGAGGAAATCCGAGGTCGGGTGCGGACGGGACTCCACCAAGGCACCGGGGGCATGCGGCCCGGATCCGGCGACGGGCGGACCGGCGAAGGATACCGCGTCCGCCGGTCGGCCCGGCTGCGACGCGCGGCTCAGTGTCCGGCGCCCTGGCCCAGATAGGTGGCCGCGACCTTGGGATCGGCGGCGAGCTGGGTGCTCGGTCCCGACAGGACGAGTTCGCCGGTTTCGAGCACGTAGCCGTGATCGGAGACCTGCAGCGCCGCGCGCGCGTTCTGCTCGATCAGCAGGATCGACACTCCGGAGGCGCGCAAATCGACGATGATGCTGAAGATCTCCCGGACGATCAACGGCGCGAGACCCAGCGAAGGCTCGTCGAGCATCAGGAGCCGGGGGCGTCCCATCAGCGCGCGCCCCAGCGCCAGCATCTGCCGCTCCCCGCCGGAGAGCGTTCCGGCCAGCTGGTCGCGCCGCTCGGCCAGCCGGGGGAAGCGGGCGTAGACCTCGTCGAGCGATCGGCGCGCCGCCGCCTCGCCATCGCGCCGGCGCGCGAACGCGCCCAGCGCGAGGTTGTCGGTGACGCTCATCGACGCGAAGAGCTCGCGTTTCTCGGGTACGAGCACGAGCCCGCGCGCGACGCGCTCTTCGACCGGGACGCCGGCGAGCGATTCGCCCAAATAGCGGATCTCGCCGCGCGACGGCAGCAGGCCCATGACCGCGCCGAGGAGCGTGGTCTTGCCGGCGCCGTTGGGACCGATCACCGAGACGATGCGGCCTTGGCCGGCGTCGATCGACACGTCGTGGACCGCCTCGACCTTGCCGTAGCTCACCGACAGCGAGCGGACCTCGAGGAGCGCGCCGGGAGATTCCCCCCGAGGCAGCCGGTCGCGCGGCTCTCCTCCCGAAGGGCGGGCGCCTCGAGGCGGCTCTTCGGCGCTCATCGTCATTCCGCGACGCCGCCCAGGTACGCTTCGCGCACGCGCGGATGGCGCTGGATCTCGGCGGGCAGCCCTTGGGCGAGCTTCTCGCCGAAGTCCATGACGACCAGCCGATCGGTGATGCCCATGACGAAGTCCATGTCGTGCTCGACCAGCAGGATCGTCATGCCGCCGGCCTTGAGATCGCGCAAGAGCGCGCCGAGTTGCTGCTTCTCGAGGTAGCGCAGTCCCGCCGCGGGTTCATCGAGCAGCAAGAGCGTCGGGTCGCAGGCGAGCGCCCGTGCGATCTCGACGACGCGCTGCTGTCCCAGCGCCAGGCTGCCGGCCGCGTCGAACGTGTGCGCGGAAAGCCCGCAGCGGGCGATCTGGCGGGCCGCCTCGGCGCGAGTCCGGGCTTCCTCGCGCCGATCGAGCTTGAGGGCGGCGCGCGTCACGCCGGTCGACCCGCGCAGGTACGCGCCGAGCGCGACGTTGTCGAGCACGCTCATGCCGGGAATCAGCTTGACGTGCTGGAACGTGCGGCCGACGCCCCGGCGCGCGATCTCGTAGGGCGGGCGGCTGCCGATCGACCGGCCGCGGAAGACGACGTCCCCCGATGTCAGCGGCAGCGCGCCCGAAATCAAGCCGAAGGTCGTGCTCTTGCCCGCCCCGTTGGGGCCGATGAGGCCGAGGATCTCGCCGGCGCGGATCTCGAAGGACAGGTCGTTGACCGCCACCAGGCCGCCGAAGGCCTTGCGGGCGGCCCGGACCTCGAGGAGCGGGCCGGCGTGCTCGGCGTGATGCCGGGCCTTGAGCGGCGGCGCGTCGGGGACCGGCGCCGGCGTGCGCTGCGGCAGGAGCCGGGCGATCCACGGCCAGACGCCCTCCCGCGCGCGTTGCAGCAGGACGACCAGCAGCACGCCGAAGACGATCATCTCGAAGTTGCCCGAGCGCCCCAGGAGGCCCGGCAGGACGTCCTGCAGCACCTGCTTCAGCACGGTGATCAGCGTCGCCCCCAGAACCGCGCCCCAGACGCTGCCGGCGCCGCCGACGACCGCCATGAACAGGTACTCGATGCCCATGTTGATCGAGAACGGCGTCGGATTCACGAACCGCTGCAGGTGGGCGTAGAGCCAGCCGGACACGCAGGCGAGCAGCGCCGCGTAGACGAACACGACGGTCTTCAGCCGGGCGCCGTTGACGCCGAAGGCCTCGGCCATCTCGAAACCGCCGCGCAGCGCGCGGATCGCGCGTCCGGGGCGCGAGTCGAGGAGGTTCGCGGTCGCCCACAACGCGCACAGCGTGATCGCCCAGACGAGGTAGAACAGCACCCGCTCCGACTTGAGCTCCCAGCCGCCGACGACGAGCGCCGGGATGCTCGTGAGCCCGGTGTGGCCGCCGAGGAATTCGAGGTTGCCGAACAGGAAATAGAGGCTGATGCCCCAGGCGATCGTCGCCAGGGGCAGGTAGTGCCCCTTCATCCGCAGCGTGATCGCGCCCAGCGCCAGCGCGACCGCCGCGGTCAGCGCCAGACCGATCGCGAGCGTGATCCACGGCGACAGGCCGGCGCTCGTGGACAGCCACGCCGTCGTGTAGGCCCCGACCCCGACGAAAGCCGCCTGCCCGAACGATGTCTGTCCGGCCACGCCGGTCAGCAGCACGAGCCCCAGCGCCACGATGCTGTACAGACCGATGTAGTTGCCCAGCGTCACCCAGAACGCCGGGGCGACCAGCGGCACCGCCACGAGCGCGGCGACGAAGACCACGAGCGACCAGGTCGACCAGGACCGGCCCATCATCCGCTCGCCGCGAACGCGGGATTCGCCGGCACGCTACTCGTCCTCCTCGTGATGCTGCGTGGTGAGCGACAACCACAGGAGCACCGGGATGATCAGCGTGAAGACGATCACTTCCTTGAAGGCACTGGCCCAGAACGAGCTGAATGACTCGAGCAGCCCGACCAGCAGCGACCCGGCCGCCGCCGCCGGGTAGGTGACCAGCCCGCCGAAGATCGCGCCGACGAAGCCTTTGAGCGAGATCAGGAACCCGGAGTCGTAGTAGACGGTGGTGATCGGCCCGATCAGAACGCCGCAGAACGCGCACATCAGCGCGCCCAGCGTGAAAGTCAACGTGCCGGCGAAGCCCGGCGAGATCCCCGCGAGTCGCGCACCGACCCGGTTGACCGCGGTCGCCCTCAGCGCCCGGCCGTAGAGCGTGCGATTGAAGAACAGCGCCAGCGCGAAGATCAGCGCGACGCTGGTCGCCACGACCAGCAGACTCTGGCCGCTGACGGTGATTCCGGAGATCTCGAACGACGCCGCGGTGAACGGCGGCGTGCGCGAGCCCTCGGCGCCGAAGAACCACAGCCCGAGTCCGACGAGCGCGAAATGGACGGCGACGGCGACGATCAGAAGCACCAGCACGCTCGCCTCGGCGAGCGGCTGGAAGGCGATCCGGTACAGGAGCGGTCCCAGAGCGGTCACCGCGGTCAGCGCCAGCACGATCTGCACGACGAACGGCGGGTTCAACGGCGCGACCACGTACAACGCGGCGGCGATCGCGAGCGGCAGACCGGTCCAGAGCGCGAGCCGCGCCGGCAGACGGCGCGGCTCTCGATCGCGGATCGTGCGGAAAGCCTCCATCGCCCCGGCGACGATCGCCATGCCGGCGAGCAGCCCGGCGATCCCCGACGCCTTGCCGAGCTGGAGTCCGGCCAGCGTCAGCGTTCCGTAGGCGAGGAACTCGCCGGAAGGCACCCAGATCACCCGGGTGACGGCGAACACCAGCACCAGCGCGAGCGCGAGCAGCGCGTAGACGGCGCCGTTGGTGACCCCGTCCTGCGCCAGCAGCGCGACGATCTGCAGATCCATGGTCCGGCGGCCGGTAGACGACAAAACGGGCCGGCGCGTCCGCCGCCGGCCCGTCGTCTGGGACCTAGCCGATCAGCGCGAGACGACCCACTTGTCGCCGTCGATGCGCACCATGTGCCGCGCCCGGTTGTCGAGTCCGTTGTGGTCGGCCGGCGACATCACGAACACGCCGTGCGTCGCCACGACGTTCGACTTCTCCAGCGCTTCGCGCAGCGCCGCGCGGAATTCGCGGGTGCCGGGCTGCGCGCGCTTGAGCGCCTCGGGGATCGCCGCGTTCAGCAGCAGGTACGCGTCCCAGGCGTGGCCGCCGAAGGTCGAGCGCGTGCCGAATTTCTGCTCGTACTTGGTGATGTACTCGGCGGCGACTTTTTTGACCGGATTGGAATCCGGCAGCTGTTCGTAGACGAGCATCGGTCCGACCGGCAGCAACGTGCCGGCGCCGTCTTTGCCGACGACCCGCAGGAAATCCGGATTCGCCACGCCGTGCGTCTGATAGACCTTTCCCTTGTAGCCGCGCGCGACCAGCTCCTTCTGCGGCGTCGCGCCCGGCGTCCCGGAAGCGCCGATCAGGATCGCGTCGGGCTTCGCCGCGAGGAGCTTCAGCACCTGGCCGGTCACCGACGTGTCGTTGCGGTTGTATTTCTCCTCGGCGATCACCTGGACGCCGGCGGTCTGCGCCGAGCGCTTGATCTCGGCGAGCCAGCCGTCGCCGTAGGCGTCGGCGAAACCGATGTACCCCATCGTCGTCGCACCGTTGGCCTTCATGCTGACCGCGATCGCGTCGGCCATCAGCGAGTCGGACTGCGGCGTCTTGAAGATCCAGCGCGTCTTGGGGTTGCCCGGGTCGACGATCCGCGCCGACGCCGCCATCGAGATCATCGGCGTCTCCGCCTCGACCGCGGTGTCGATCATCGCCAGCGAGTTGGGCGTGGTTGTCGATCCGACGATCACGTCGACCTTGTTCTCGGAGACGAGTTTCTTGGCGTTCTGTACCGCCTTGGTCGTGTCGGAACCGTCGTCGAGCACGATCCAGTTGATCTTCTGCCCGCCGATCGTCGTCGGGACCAGCTCGAACGTGTTCTTCTCGGGGATGCCGAGCGAGGCGGCGGGACCGGTCGCCGACAGCGTCACCCCGACGTTGATGTCGGCGCGCGCGACGCCGGCCGAGACGGCGAACGCGAGCGCGAGACCGGCGACGAGCGGGCGCCGAAGCATGCGAGCAACCATGAACTCCTCCTGGGCACGATGATGGGATGGACGCGATCCGGACGCGATCGCTCGCTCCGCCCGCCGTCTTCTGGAACTTGCGCGCCCGTCCGCCGCTTGGGGACGGTCCGGGCGCCGTGTCGGCGGATTCTGTCCCGCCGGGGGGCGCTGGTCAATGCGCGTTCTTGACCGCCATCAAGGCCGACGCCGCGATCGCGACCCGGGCGCCGGGCGCGTCCGGCCGATCATCGGGGCGCGCAGAACGCGACACCGTCCGGACCCGAGCCTTCGGCGACGCCGCCGGCGGCGATCATCGCGTCGCGAACCGCCCGGTCGCGCGTGTAGCGATGGTTGGTGTCGGCGCGCCGGTTCCAGATCCGGTAGACCGGTTCCTGGCTGTCGGGCGACGGGCACGCGCCGGTCGACGCGTCCGGCAACGCGACGTGGAACGCGCCGCTCGTCTCCAGGACAAACGCCGGGAACGTCACCGCCGTCCGCGTGCATTCCGCGGGGTCGGCCGAGTAGAAGTGGCTGCCGCCGACGGCGGGCGGCAGGTAGTAGCGGCAGACCGGCACGCGGCCTTCGAGCGGCGACGCCCAGGCGCGGAACGCGTCGCCGATTCGTGCCCAGCCCGAGTGCGCGCCGGCGTCGAGCGCCGCGATCTCCGCGCTGTGCGCCGTCACGAAGTAGTGGTCGGTGGCGGCGTGATGGTACTCGACCACCGTCGAGAGGCCACCGGACGGCGCCCCCAGCCGGAGCACACGGCCGCCGCCGAAGTCGGCGACGAGGATCTCTCCATCGGCGTCGCGGCCGAACGCGCTGATATTGAACCCGGCGCGACCCAGCGCGACCAGGTCGGCGGCGTCCGGATCGGCCGGGTGCGCGAGTCCCCAGACCGAACCGGTGCAGAAATCGCCGAAGACGTAGGTCCCCGCCGCGAGTCCGCCGATCGTGTTGCCGGGGCCTCGGTAGACCTCGCCGCCGGTGACCGAGCAGCCGACACCATGGTCGTACTCGACGACCGGCGCGACGTAGCCGGGGGAACCGCAGGCGGCCCCTCCACTCAGTCCGGTGCAGCGGCTGCCTTCGACGACCCGCCAGCCGAAATTGGCACCGGCGCCGTGGGCGGCATCGATCGCGTCGATCTCCTCGCGCTGATCCTGTCCGACATCGCCGATCAGGAGCAGCGATCCGTCGAACGCGAACTTCCACGGATTGCGCAGACCCGACGCCCAGACCTCGGGACGGCCGCCCACGGCGTCCGAGTACGGGTTGTCCGCAGGAATCGCGTAGGGGGAAACCCCGTCGACGTCGATCCGAAGCATCTTGCCCAGCAGACTGTGCGGATCCTGCGCCCGGTTGCCTGGATCGTTGCCGCTGCCACCGTCGCCGGTCCCGATGTAGAGGTAGCCGTCGGGACCGAACCGGACGGTCCCTCCGTTGTGGTTCGCGTACGGCTGCGCGATCACCAGCAGCACCTCGCCGGACCCCGGCTCGGCGCGGTCCGGCGCGCCGGCGCTCGCTCGGTAGCGCGCGACCACGGTCGCGCCGTCCGGATCGCGGGTGTAGTCGACGAAGAATTCGCGGTTCTGGGCGAACCGCGGATGGAACGCGACCGAGAGCAATCCGCGCTCGTCACCGGAGAGCACGAGCGGGGCGATGTCCAGGAACGGCGTGTCGACGAGCGCGCCGTCGCGGAGCACGCGGATCCGGCCCGGCTTCTCGACGATGAACAGACGCGCGCTCCCGTCCCGCGCAGCGACGATGTCCACCGGCTGCACCAGTCCCGACGCGATCACGGTCGCCGGCAGCCCCGCCGGCGCCGCAGGCGGTGGCGGCATCAAAAACGCCTGCGCCGACCCGCAGAAGGCGCTGATCGCCGCCAGCGCGACGATCGGGGAAGGAGGTTTCATCGGTCGCTTTGCGCGCCCGCTCCCCCGGGCGGGCGCATCGAGGGGCCCCGCGCCAGCGCGGGGCCTGCGTTCGAGGCTCAGTGCTTCTTCAGCGCATCGCGGATTTCGCGCAGCAGAACGATGTCTTCCTTCGGAGCCGGCGGCGGCGGCGGCGGCGTGTCGCGCTTCAGCCGGTTGATCTGCTTCACCATCAGGAAGATGATGAACGCGAGGATGAGGAAGTTGATCGCGACGGTGATGAAGTTGCCGTACGCGAACAGCGGCACGCCGGCCTTGGTCAAAGCCTCGTAGGTCATCGGGCCGTTGTACCCCGCCGGCGGGCTTCCGAGCATGATGAACCAGTTCGAGAAATCGATGCCGCCGATGATCCGGGACACGACCGGCATGATGATGTCCTTGACCAGCGAGTCGACGATCTTGCCGAACGCCGCGCCGATGATCACGCCGACCGCGAGGTCGACCACGCTGCCCTTGAGGGCGAACTCCTTGAACTCGCTTGTGAACGACATCGCGCCTCCCCATCCGATTCGCCGACCCGGACCGATGCGGCCCGGGCGTCCCCCGCGGCGACTGCGAACTCCGGTGCCTCCGCCCCCGCGACGGCACCACCCACGGTGATGCGGCGCAACGCCTAGATCGCCGCCTCGCCCGATTCCCCGGTGCGGATGCGCACCACCTGCTCGACCGCGGTGACGAAGATCTTGCCGTCGCCGATCTTGCCGGTGCGCGCCGCCTTGACGATCGCTTCGATCGCCCGGTCGACCAGCGAATCCTGGAGGATCACCTCGACCTTGACCTTCGGCAGGAAGTCGACGACGTACTCCGCGCCGCGGTAGAGCTCCGTATGCCCCTTCTGCCGACCGAAGCCCTTCACCTCGGTCACCGTCAGACCGGTGACGCCGATCTCGGAGAGCGCCTCGCGCACTTCGTCGAGCTTGAACGGTTTGAGCACCGCTTCGATCTTCTTCATCGCCGCCTCGCTGGCCGCGCCGACGCCCCGGCGCCTCGCCCGAGTAGCTTACACGATGCCGTCCCGTCCCGGCGCAGGAGCCGGCTCACCGCAGATGCTCCCATTCGCGCCAGGCCGACGTGATCGGATAGCGCCAGTCCTTGCCGAAACCGCGCGGCGTGATCCGGATCCCGACCGCGGACTGGCGACGCTTGTACTCGTTGACCTTGATCAGCTTGACGACCCGGGCCACCGCCTCCGCCGGCAGGCCGCGGGCGACGATCTGGGCGGGGCTCGCATCCTCCTCGACGTAGGCCTCGAGGATCGCGTCGAGCACCTCGTACGGGGGCAGCGAGTCCTGGTCGGTCTGGTTGTCGCGCAGCTCGGCTGACGGCGGCCGGGTAATGATCCGTTCCGGGATGACGCGGCCCAGCTCGTTGCGGTAGCGCGCGAGCCGCCAGACCAGCGTCTTGGCGATGTCCTTCAGGACGGCGAAGCCGCCGGCCATGTCACCGTAGAGCGTCGCGTACCCGACCGCCATTTCGCTCTTGTTGCCGGTGGTCAGCACGATCGAACCGGTCTTGTTCGACAACGCCATCAGGATCGTGCCGCGGATGCGCGCCTGGATATTCTCCTCGGTGGCGTCGACCGGCAGGCCGCGGAATTCAGGCTCGAGCGCCTCGAGGAAAGCGCCGAACGGCCCTTCGATCGGGATTTCGTCGTAGCGCACGCCGAGCAGACCCGCCATTTCGCGCGAGTCCTCGAGGCTGATCGGCGCCGTGTAGCGCGACGGCAGCATGACCGCGCGCACCCGGTCGCGCCCCAGCGCGTCGACCGCGACCGCGAGCGTCAGCGCGGAGTCCACGCCACCGGAGAGCCCGAGCAGAACGCCGGGAAAGCCGTTCTTGACCACGTAATCGCGCACGCCCATCACCAGCGCCTGCCAGACCTGCGGCTCGAGCCGGGCGTCCAGCGAACCGCGCACCGGTCGCGGCCGCGCGCCGTCGAACGCCGCCAGCGCGAGCGTCTCGTGCCAGGCCGGCGCCTGCTGGGCGATGGCGCCGTCCGCCGAGGCGACGAACGAAGCCCCGTCGAACACGAGCTCGTCCTGTCCGCCGACACGGTTGACGTAGACGACCGCGATTTGGTTCTCCTTCGCGCGCGCCGACACGACCGCCGCCCGCGCGGCCTGCTGCCGCGTGTGATAGGGCGAGCCGTTGGGAACGACGAGCACCTGGGCGCCGGCCGCCTTCGCCTGCGCCGCCGGTCCCGGAAACCAGACGTCCTCGCAGACGATCGCACCGAACCGGACCCCGTCGACGTCGAAGACGCAGGGCGCGTGGCCCGGTGAGAAGTAGCGCTGTTCGTCGAAGACCGTGTAGTTGGGCAGGATGCGCTTGCGGTAGGTCGCCGCGACCGCGCCGTCCCGGATCACGGCGAGCGCGTTGTACCGCCGGCCGTCGTCGCGCTCGGGGAAGCCGACGACCACGGTGACGTCGCGGACCGCCGCCGCCAGCGACGCGAGCTCGCGGGCGCAGGCGTCGAGGAACGCCGGCCGCAGCACCAGATCCTCGGGCGGGTAGCCGCAGAGCGAGAGCTCGGGCGTGACGACGAGCGACGCGCCGCCCCGTTTCGCGGCCGCGCAGGCCTCCAGGATGCGCCGGGCGTTGCCGACGAGGTCGCCGACGACCTGGTCTCCTTGCGCCAGCGCCACGTGCATCGGGAGATGGTAGCAGATCGTCGCCGCTCCCCCGCCTCGACAACGGTGGCCGCGTACGGTGGTTGAGTCGGCGCCCCGAGTCCGGCCACAATGTCGCGTACCCATGCGCGCGCCCGTTCCGTTCGTCGCCCCGAAGAAGCCGGTCGCCGTCTCGGCGGTGGTCCGCGAGGACGTTCCGCTCGCGGCCGTGGACCCGGTGCAATGGGACGCGCTGTGCGGCGATCATCCGTTCCTGCGCCACGCGTTCCTCTCCGCGCTCCACGACAGCGGCTGCGCCAGTGCGCGTACCGGGTGGTCACCGCGCTACCTCACCGCCTGGGATGACGGCCGCCTCGCCGGCGCGATGCCGCTCTACGCCAAGACGCACTCGTACGGCGAGTACGTCTTCGACTGGGGTTGGGCCGACGCCTGGAGGCGACACGGTCGCCGCTACTACCCGAAGCTCGTCGCCGCGGTCCCGTTCACGCCGGTGACCGGTCCGCGGACGATCGCCGCCGACGCCGCCACGCGCCGGGCTCTGGTCGACGCCGCGCTCGCCCGCGTCGCCGACGGCACGCACTCCTCGCTCCACCTGCTGTTCCTGCCCGACACCGAGGCGGTCGAGCTCGACGCGGCGGGACTGATCGGGCGCCGGGGCATCCAGTTCCACTGGACCGACGCCGGCTGGCGCGATTTCTCCGACTTCCTCGACGCGATGACCCGCGAGAAGCGCAAGAAGATCCGCCAGGAACGCGCCGCGCTCGCTCGCACGGGCGTGACCTTCGAGCGCAAGACCGGCGCCGCGATCGTGGCCGCCGACTGGGCGTACTTCTTCCGCTGCTACGAGAACACCTACCGCGAGCACGGATCGACGCCCTACCTGACGCTCGAGTGCTTCGAGCGGATCGGCGAGGCGCTGCGCGACCGGCTCGTGATGGTGGTCGGATCGAGGGAAGGTCGGCCGGTGTGCGCGGCGCTCGACGTCTTCGACGACACGACGATGTGGGGACGCTACTGGGGTGCGACCGAGCCGGCTCCGGGCCTGCATTTCGAGGCGTGCTACTACCAGGCGATCGAGCACTGCCTCGAACAAGGGATCCGGAGGTTCGAAGGCGGCGCCCAGGGCGTCCACAAACTCGCTCGCGGCCTCGTCGCGGCGCCGACCGCGTCGGCCCACGCGATCGGCGACCGGGCGTTTTTCTCGGCGATCGCCGATTTCTGCGCGCGCGAGCGGCACGACGTCGGTCGCCGTCTCGAAGAACTCCGGGCGGCGACGCCGTTCAAGGCGCCGGTGTCCGCGAGTTGAGCGCACCCGCGCTCGGCGACCACCCGGCGTGATCTACGCGTCCGACGCGTTCGTCCTGCCGTTGCCGCCGGGCCACCGGTTTCCGATGGCGAAGTACGCCCGTCTGCGCGAGCGCGTGGCCGCCTTCGCCGCCGAGCGCATCCGAGTCGCGCCGTCCGCGACCGACGCCGAACTGGCCCGCGCCCACGCCCCCGAGTACGTGCGCGCGGTCGTCGACGACCGGCTCGACGCCGCCGCGCTGCGCCGGATCGGTTTCCCGTGGTCGGCGGCGATGGTCGAGCGGTCGCGCCGCTCGGCCGGGGCGACGATCGCCGCCTGCCGCAGCGCGCTCGCCGGCGGCGTCGGGATCAACCTCGCCGGCGGCACCCATCACGCCCACCGTGCGTACGGGGCGGGCTACTGCGTCTTCAACGACGTCGCGGTGGCGATCCAGGCGGTGCGCGCGGAGGGCCTCGCGCGGCGGGCGCTCGTCGTCGACCTCGACGTCCACCAGGGCGACGGCACCGCGGCGATCTTCGCCGCCGACGCCGACATCACGACGCTGTCGATGCACGGCCGACGCAACTTCCCGTTCCGCAAGGCGGCCTCGACGTTCGACGCCGAGCTGGACGACGGCACCGGCGACGACGAGTACCTGGGCACGCTCGCCGCGCTACTGCCGCGGGCGCTCGCCCGCGCCCGGCCGTCGTTCGCCGTGTACCTCGCCGGAGCCGACCCGTTCCTCGGCGACCGCCTAGGCCGGCTGGCGCTGTCGAAGACGGCGCTCGCCGACCGCGACCGCTACGTGTTCGACACGCTCGCCGCCGCGGGCGTGCCGGTCGCCGTCGCCATGGCCGGCGGCTACGCCGACGACATCGACGACATCGTCGACATCCACTGCGCCACCGTCGCGCTCGCGCTCGAGCGCGAGGCGCCGCCGTGCGACGCGGCCGCCGCTCGCGCGTGCTAGCATCGCCGCCGGAGGGACATGCATGAACGACTCCGTACTCCTCGAGCGCCGCGACGGCGTCGCCACGCTCACGTTGAACCGCCCGTCCGCGCTCAACGTGCTCGACGACACGATGGTCGACGCGCTGATCGAGTCCACCGGGACGATCGCGGCCGACCCGTCGCTTCATGTCGTCGTGGTCGCCGGTGCCGGCCGGCACTTCATGGCCGGTGGCGACATCCGCACGTTCGCCAAGCTCGCCGCCGCCCCGCCGGCCGATCGCCAACGCGCCTTCCAGCGGCTGGTCGAGCGCGTCCACGTCGCGATCGAGACGCTCGCGCGCATCCCGCAGCCGGTGGTCGCGCGCGTCCAGGGCGCGGTCGCCGGCTTCGGCCTGTCGCTGATGAACGCCTGCGACCTCGCGATCGCCGCCGACGACGCGTACTTCGCGTCCGCGTACCGCCAGATCGGTCTGACGCCGGATGGTGGCGGCTCCTGGTCGCTGCCGCGGATCGTCGGCCAGCGGCGCGCGCTCGAGATCTTCCTGCTCGGCGAGCGTTTCGGCGCCGCGGACGCGCTGCGCCTGGGACTGGTCAACCGGGTCGTGCCGGCGGCCGAGCTCGACGCGACGGTCGCCTCGGTCGTGCGCTCGATCGTCGAAGGCCCGCGCGAGGCGCTCGCCGGCGTCAAGCGGCTGGTCCGTCAGTCCTCGGGAGCGAGCCTGGCCGAACAGCTGCAGGCCGAGGCGGTGAGTTTCGGCGCGATGAGCGCGAAGCCGGATTTCGTCGAGGGCATCGGCGCGTTCCTCGAGAAGCGGCCGCCGAAGTTCACCCCGTGACGACGCTGGCCGGACGCACGCTCTTCGTCACCGGAGCGTCGCGCGGCATCGGGTTGGAGATCGCCCTCGCCGCCGCGCGGGACGGTGCCAACATCGCGGTGATCGCGAAGAGCGATCGGCCGCATCCGAAGCTCCCCGGGACGATCCACACGGCGGCCGCCGCGATCGAGGCGGCCGGCGGCCGGGCGCTGGCGATCGCCTGCGACATCCGCAACGAGTCGGCGATCGACGCCGCGGTGGCCGCGGCGGTGGCCCGCTTTGGCGGGATCGACATCCTCGTCAACAACGCCAGCGCGATCTCGCTGACCGGCACCGCCGCGACGCCGCTCAAGCGCTACGACCTGATGTCGGCGGTCAACGCGCGCGGCACCTACGCCTGCACGCGCGCGTGCCTGCCGCACCTGACCGCATCGGCCCGCGCCGGACGCAAGCCGCACGTGCTGACGCTGGCGCCGCCGCCGACGCTCGATCCGCGCTGGTACCGCGACTACGTCGCCTACACGATCGCCAAGATGGGGATGAGCCTCGCGGTCATCGGGCACGCCGAGGAATTCCGTCCGCTGGGCATCGCGGTGAACGGGCTGTGGCCGCGCACGATCATCGACACCGCCGCGGTCTCGCAGCTTCCAGGCGTGTCGATCGACCGCGGGCGCCTGCGCAAACCCCGGATCGTCGGCGACGCCGCCCGAGCGATCCTGGTTCGCGATCCGACCGGCTGCACCGGTCGCTTCTTCCTGGACGAGGAGGCGCTCGCCGAAGCCGGCGTCCACGACCTTTCCGCCTACGCCGTCGAGCCCGGACGCCCGCTGCTGCCGGACCTCTTCGTCGATTGAGGTCGACCAGCGCGCGGACCGGAGGAAGCCATCGTGGGTCGGGCTCGAGCCCGACCCACGCCATGCGTCGGCGGCGACGTCGCCCCGGGGGCCGACCTACTCGTCGTCGCGCGGCAGACCGACCCAGTTCGATCCGCCCGGTGCGGCGGTCGCCGGACCCTTGCCACGACCGCCTCGACCCCGGCGACGCTTGCGTTTGCCGGTGCCGGGCGCTCCGGGGGCGACGTTGCCGTCGACCTCGCGCTGCGGCGCGCGCGCCGCGGCGCACCCCCGGATGCGCGGAGCTCCCGCCCCCCTGGCCGGCACCACGCTTGCGATTGCGGCGTCGTTTGCGGCCCGGGCCGGAGGGCTTGTCGCCGCCCGGGTTCGCGCCGGCCGGTCGTTGTCCTCCCGGCGCCTGCCCCTGAGGACGTCCGCGCGACGGGCCACCCTGCGCGGGCTTGCCCTGGGGCGACGGGCCGCCGCCGGCAGCGGTCGGCTTCAGGCCGGCGGACTTGAGCAGCGCGTTGACCTCCTGGGGCTCGAGCTCGATGACCTCGCCGCGCTTGAGCGGCGGCGGCATCGACACGCGGCCGTAGCGTGTCCGGATGAGCCGGGATACCGTGAGGCCCAGCGCTTCGAACAAGCGCCGCACCTCGCGGTTGCGGCCTTCCTTCACGACGATCTTGTACCAGTGGTTCGACGCGTCTTCGTCGCCGCCGGCGTCCTCGACCTTCTCGCACTTCGCCGGTCCGTCCTCCAACTCGACACCGCTCGTCAATTCGCGGACCTGCTCGTCGGACAGTCGCCCGAGGAGGCGCACGGCGTACTCGCGCTCCACCTCGTAGCGCGGGTGCATCAAACGGTTGGCCAGCTCGCCGGAGTTGGTGAACAGCAGCAGGCCCTCGGTGTTGTAGTCGAGCCGTCCGACCGCGATCCAGCGACCGTCGCTGATCGCGGGCAGCGTGTCGAACACCGTGGCGCGCTCCTCCGGATCGTCGCGCGTGACGAGCTCGCCGGCCGGCTTGTGGTAGACCAGCACGCGCGCCTTGGGCTCGGTGAAACGGACCTTCACCGGCTCGCCGTTGATGCGGACCTCGTCGCCGGGACCGACCTTCTGGCCGATTTCCGCGGGCATCCGGTTGACGGTGATCCGCCCGGCGAGGATCAGGTCCTCCATCGCGCGGCGCGAGCCGAATCCGCAGCTCGCCAGCACCTTGTGCAGGCGCTGGGGCTCGCTGAACACCTCGTCAGTGGAGCGTTTGTGCTTCGGAGGCGGCAGACTCTCCGCGAACCCCGCATCGCCAGATTCGACTGATGCGGGTGGAGTTGGGTCTGCCGCATCGGACCCGAGGATCGGGCTCGCGAGTGCGAGTGCCGCCTCGGCGGCCTTGGCTGGGGCATCGGGGGTCTCCAGGAGATTCGAGGTGTCGAGCTCGGCCAGAGGCGGGAGCTCCGCGAGGGAGCGCAGGCCGAGGTCGTCGAGGAAGGTCCGCGTGGTCGCGTAGAGCGCCGGTCGCCCGGGCGTTTCGCGATGGCCGACCACCTCCACCCACTGCCGGTCCTCGAGCGTCTTGACGACGTGCGTGGACACGGCGACCCCGCGGATGGCCTCGATGTCGCCGCGGGTGACGGGTTGTTGGTAGGCGATGATCGCGAGCGTCTCCATGACCGCGCGCGAGTACTTGGGGGGCTTCTCGGGGGAGAGCCGGTCGACGTAGGGCTGCAGCGCCGGTGTCGCCTGGAAGCGCCAGCCCGAGGCGACCTGCACGAGCTCGACCTTGCGGCCGGCCCAGTCGTGGCGCAGCTCCTCGAGGAGCTTGCGCACGGTCTCGGCGTCGAGCGGCGGATCGAAGAGCCTGGCGAGCTGCGCCGCGGCGACCGCCTCGCCCGCGACCAGCAGCGCGGCCTCGAGGACGCGACGGATCTCGGCGAGATCGCCCGCCGCCTCGGCGACCGGGGGCGTCTCGGCAGGCGCTTGCGCTTCGGGATTGGGATCGTCGTTCATGGCGCGTCGGCGGCGAGGACGAAACCCGCCTCGCTGCGGGTGTGGACGTAGATGGGCGCGTAGGGTTCGGCCTGCGAAACGTCCACCAGCTGTTCGCGCGCGAGCTCGAGCAGCGCGAGGAACGTCACGACGAGATGCGGGACGTCGGCGTGCTCGGCGAACAGCGTCGTGAACTCGGCGTAGCGTCCGGGCTCCAGCGTCTTGAGGATCCGGCTCATCTCGGCTCGCACCGAGAGCTGTTCGCGGGTGACCAGATGGTGCCGGTTCACCCGCGCCCGCTGGACGAGTCCGGCCCACGCCGCGCGCAGGTCGGCCGGCTCGACCTCGGGCAGACGGGCGCCGGCGACGCGCTCGAACCAGACGCGCACCAGCGCGTAGTCGCGATCGGCGAGCGGCAGCGCGTCGATCGCCTGGGCGGCCGCCTTCATCCGCTCGTACTCGAGCAACCGGCGGACGAGCTCGGCGCGCGGATCCTCGCCCTCCGAACCCGGCGGCGCCGGCGGCCGCGGCAGGAGCAGGCGCGACTTGATCTCGATGAGCACCGCCGCCATCAGCAGGTATTCGGCGGCGAGCTCGAGCTGCGTGCGACGCATCATCTCGACGTAGCCCAGGTACTGGCGCGTCAGCTCCGCCATCGGGATGTCGAGGACATTGATGTTCTGCTTGCGGATCAGGTAGAGGAGCAGATCGAGCGGCCCCTCGAAGGTCTCGAGGAAGACCTCGAGCGCTTCGGGCGGGATGTAGAGGTCGGTGGGCAGCTCGTCGAGCGGCTCGCCGTAGACGCGCGCGAGCGGTCGCGGCGCGGGCGACGGGTGCTCGAGGTCGAGGGAGGCTTCGGTCGACACGGCGGATCGGCGGGTCGCGGTCAGGTGTACCGCAGGCCCATCGCCTCGCGGACATCGGCCATCGTCTGCTCGGCGAGCGCGCGCGCGCGCTCACAGCCGTCCGCGACGATGTTGCGGACGAGCTGGGGGTCGTCCAAGTACTTCTGCGCCCGCTCGTGCATCGGCGCCTGCTCCTTGAGCACGCCGTCGATCACCGGCTGCTTGCACTCGAGACAGCCGATCGAAGCGCTGGTGCAGCCTTTGACCACCCAGTCGCGCGTCGCCGCATCCGAGTAGATCCGGTGCAGCGGCCAGACCGGACAGACCTCCGGATTGCCGGGGTCGGATCGGCGTACCCGCGCCGGATCGGTCTGCATCGTGCGGATCTTGCGCGTGACCTCGGCCGGGTCCTCCCTGAGCAGGATCGCGTTGCCGTAGGATTTCGACATCTTCGTGCCGTCGAGCCCTGGCACCTTGGGCGTCTCGGTGAGCAGCGCCTGCGGCTCGGGCAGAATCACCCGCCGCGCGCCCTCGAGGTAGCCGAACAGCCGCTCGCGGTCGCCCAGCGACAGGTTCTGCGTCTCCTCGAGGAGCTCGCGCGCCGCCGCCAGCGCGGCCTCGTCGCCCTTCTCCTGGAAGGCGGCGCGAAGGTCGTTGTAGCGCCTCGCCTTCTTGACGCCGAGTTTCTTGACCGCCGCCTTCGCCTTGTCCTCGAAGCCCGGCTCGCGGCCGTAGATGTGGTTGAACCGGCGCGCGAGCTCGCGGACGAGCTCGAGATGCGACACCTGGTCCTCGCCGACCGGCACCATGTTCGCGCGGTAGATCAGGATGTCGGCCGCCTGCATCACCGGGTAGCCGAGGAAGCCCCAGGTCGCGAGGTCGCGGTCCTTGAGCTTCTCCTGCTGGTCCTTGTAGGTGGGCACGCGCTCGAGCCAGCCGACCGGCGTGATCATGCCGAGCAGGAGCGTGAGCTCCGCGTGCTCGGGGACGCGCGACTGGATGAACAGCGTCGCCCGGTTCGGGTCGAGTCCGGCGGCCAGCCAGTCGACGACCATGTCCCAGACGCTCTGCTCGATCTCCTCGGGCGATTCGTAGTGGGTCGTCAGCGCGTGCCAGTCGGCGACGAAGAACAGGCACTCGTGCTCCTCCTGCAGCCGCACCCAGTTGCGCAACGCCCCGTGGTAGTGGCCGATGTGCATGCGCCCTGTCGGACGCATGCCGGAGAGCACGCGGTCGGTGAACATGGGGATCCGGTCAGAAAGGCAGGCGCACGCCGGTGAGCGCCGACACCGCGCCCAGCGCGAGGCGGTAGAGCGGGCCGAGCACGAACCCCAGCGTGCCTGTCACGATCAGGACGATCACGATCACGAATCCGAAGCGCTCGGTGTTCGAGTACGGCACCGCGAGCGAGCGCGGCAGCAGGCTCACGGCGATGCGGCCTCCGTCGAGCGGCAGGATCGGCAGCAAATTCAGAACCATCAGCGACAAGTTGATCGCGACTCCGACGAATCCCATGTACCGCAGCGCGGCGCTGTCGAGCGCGCCGCCCGCGGAAGCGAGCCCGAACAGCACCGCCCAGCCGAGCGCCATCGCGAAATTCGACCCCGGCCCCGCGGCCGCGACCCAGAGCATGTCGCGCTTCGGATGACGCAGGTTGCCGAAGTTCACCGGCACCGGCTTCGCCCAGCCGAACAGGAAACCGCCCAGGAGGTGCGTCGCGAGCGGCACCAGCACGGTCCCGATCGGATCGATGTGCTTCAGCGGATTCAGCGTGACCCGGCCGAGCATCCAGGCCGTGCCGTCGCCGAACAGCCGCGCGACGTATCCGTGCGCCGCCTCGTGCACCGTGATCGCCAGGACGATCGGTATCGCCGCCAAGGCGATCCCTTCGATCGACAGGTGATCCATGGCTCGCGCATTCTACCGCAGAAAGCGGCGCAACCCGTACGCCCGGTCAAAGGCCCAGCGCCGCCGGATCACCGCGCCCGACCCGGACGATCCGTCCCGGCGGCTCGGTCAGATCGACCACGGTGGACGGTTCCGACGGGCGCGGTCCGCCGTCGACCATCGCCTCGAGGCGCCCCTGGAGCGCGTCGGCGATCTCGTCCGGATCGCCGGGCGGCGCGGCCGCGCCCGCCGGGACGAGCGACGACGACAGCATCGGCGCCCCCAGCTCCACCAGGAGCGCGAGCGCGATCGGGTCGGAGGGCACGCGCAGCCCGATCGTCTGGCGCCGCGCCTGCCGCAACCGGCGGGGCACGTCCCGGGTCGCCGGCACGAGGAACGTGTACGGGCCGGGAACGCCGCGCCGAACGACGCGGAACTGCCAGTTGTCGAGGCGGGCGTAGCGACCGGCGGCCGCGAGATCGGCGCAGGCGATCGCCAGCGGATGGCGCCCGTCGATTCCGCGCAACGCGCGCAGCCGATCGGTCGCCTCGTAGGCGTCGAGCGCGCAGCCCAACGCGTAGCACGAGTCGGTCGGATAGGCGACGAGCCCGCCGCCCCGTATCAGGGCGGTCGCCTGGCGCACGAGCCTCGCCTGCGGGTGGGTCGGGTGAACGACGAACCTTTGCATGGCGTCCCGGTCGTGTTCGACCCGGCATTGTAAAGTCCGAGTCGTCACGATCCTCGCCCGCGGCCGCGACCGCGCACCCTCGTCAGCGTGTACCCGCCGCCGTCTCCGACCTTCTGCACCTTCGCCGCCCACGAATCGAGCGTCGCGCGTGCCGCCCGGTCGCCCACGGCTGACGCCGCGTCGAAGGACGCGAGCGCCCGACCATGACCGGGCCGTCGGCCGCCTCGCGCGCCCCCGCGCGTCGTTCCTGGTCGCTCGCCGCGCTGCTCGCGGCGCTGGTGATGCTCGGCCCGTTCTCGATCGACATGTACCTGCCGGCGTTCCCGGCGATCGGCGCCGATTTCGCCGTTCCGCCGGTGGCGATGCAGGCGACGCTGTCCGCGTACCTGTTCGCCTACGCGTTCATGATGCTTTGGCACGGCGCGCTCTCGGATGCGCTGGGCCGCCGTCCCGTGGTCCTCGCGGGGCTCGTGGTCTACGCGATCGCGACGCTGGGTTGCGCGATCGCCGGGAACATCGAGTCGATGTGGCTCGCGCGCGCGCTGCAGGGGCTGTCCGCCGGTGCCGGGATGGTCGTGGGTCGCGCGCTGATCCGCGACCGGTTCCACGGAGCGGAAGCGCAGAAGGTGATGTCGCAGGTCACGCTGGTGTTCTCGATCGCACCGGCCGTCGCCCCGGTCGCCGGCGGCCTGCTGCTCGAGGCCTTCGGCTGGCGGTCGATCTTCGTGACGCTGCTCGGATTCACCCTGGCGCTCTTCGCCTGGACAGCGAAGGCGCTGCCGGAGACCCACCCCGAGGCGGCGCGCTCGCCGCTCGACGCCCGCTCGCTGTGGCGCAACTACCGCCGGGTTCTCGGTCACCCGGACTTCCTGTTGCTGGCCGCGGTTCCGGCCTGCAACTTCAGCGCCTTCTTCCTCTACATCGCCGCCGCCCCGGCCTTCCTCGTCGGTCATCTCGGCGTGTCGACGACCGGATTCGCGTGGCTCTTCGTGCCGCTGATCGCCGGCGTGATGATCGGGGCGGCGACCTCGGGGCGCCTCGCCGGACGCATCACCCCGGCCGCCACCGTGCGGCTCGGTTTCGCGTTCATGGGCGCGGCCGTGGTCCTGTCGCTGGCGGTGGCGTCCTTCGCCCCGCCGATCGTCGCTCTGCACGTCTTCCCGATCTTCGTCTACATGATCGGTTCGTCGATGGCGCATCCGTCGATCACCGTGCTGATGCTCGACCTGTTCCCGTCGATGCGGGGACTGACCTCGTCGCTGCAGGGCTTCATCCAGTTCACGCTGGGCGGCATCGTCGCCGGAACACTCGCCCCACTGCTCGACGCCACGCTCGTCGGCCTCGCCGGCGGTCTCGCCGCGTTCACGTTCGCCTCCTACGTGCTGTGGCGTGGCTACCAACGGCGATCGCGCGGTATAGTGACCCGATGAGACCCATGTTCGTCGCGTTCGCGCTGGTCGCCGTCAGCGCGCTGCTCCCGCCGGCCGTCCCGCTCGCCGCTCAAGGACTCGCCGGCCGCGCCCAGTCGCTGCCGACGACGCGCCTGTCGGTCGGTCCGCACGCGATCACCGCCGAGGTCGCCAGGACTCCCGGCGAACGCCAGACCGGGCTCATGTTCCGCTTCAGCCTCCCTGCGGACCACGGAATGCTGTTCGTCTTCGCCGAGTCCGAAACACGCGGTTTCTGGATGAGGAACACCTACATCCCGTTGTCGATCGCCTTCATCGACGCGGCCGGCCGGATCCTCAACATCGAGGACATGGCGCCGCACGACGAGCGCTCGCACCTGTCGCACGGCCCGGCGCTCTACGCGCTCGAGATGCGCAAGGGCTGGTTCGAGGCTCGCGGGATCGGCGCCGGTGCCCGAGTAACCGGTCTTCCCCCGCCCGCGCAACACTGACGATCACGGCGGCGCACGTCATGCCGATGTCATGGCATGCGCGTGAACACGCACGACCGATTCGGTCGATCACCACGAGGTTGCGGCGCAACAGCACCGTTCGTCGCCTGCTTGTACACGACAGCCGCGATCGTTCTACGATGTGCCGGTCGTCGCCGAATCACCTCGCTGCCCCGCCCGATGAGTCCCCGCGAACCGCATCCGGTCCTCGACCGCGATCCGTCGATCGCCGTACTCGTCCCTGGTGCAGAGGCGATGGCCGCCGCCGCGGACCCGAGGCGCCAGGTCGTCGACTGGGTCCGCCTCGCCGGATTCACCGGTCTCACTTGTTTCATCCGGGCGGACGAGCCACCGCCGCTCGGTCCCGACGTGTGGACCACATGGGACGACATCTGGGTGCGGCGGTGGACCGACCGCGGCTACGCCTCTGTCGATCCCAGGATCGTCGCGACGACGCACCAGTCGCTGCCTTGCCTGTGGGACGGCGGCACGCTGGTGCCCCGCGGTGCGCTGTCCCGCTTCCTCGACGACGCGGCGCGTGTCGGTATCCGCAGCGGCGTCGCCGTGACGCTGCGCACCGGTGTCGGTCGATCGGTCGTCGCTTTCGATTCTCCGACCGCGCCGGTGAGCGCCGAGCGCCATGCGGCGATCGTCGCGTCGTTGCGCGATCTGTTCTGGATCGCCAACGCCGTGCACGCGTGGCGAACCGCGCTGGGCCCCGCCGGGCGACGCGCCGCGACCGACCTCACCGACCGCGAGCATGCCTGCCTGGCGATGTCGGCGCGCGGATTGACCAGCCGGGACATCGGGCAAAAGCTCGGCATCACGCCGCGCACCGTCGACTTCCACGTGCACAACGTCGTCACCAAACTGGGCGCGCTCAACCGCCGCGAAGCGATCGCCAAGGCGGCCGCGCGCGGCTGGCTCTGAGTCGACCGGCGGCCGGACGGCCGGGGTCGGCACGCCCCGGCTAGCGCAGCGACGGACCGGACCAGCCGCTCGCGCGCAACGCCGCCACCGCGTGCCGCGCGGCGGCGGCGCCCAGACGGCGAGCGAAGCGGTTGGCGAGATCCTCCTTCGGCGTGAAGTCGACGACCTGTTCCGCCTTGACCACGTCGCGGGCCACGCTCTCCACCGATCCGGTGGCGTCCGCGAGGCCCAGTTCGACCGCACGCTCGCCGTTCCAGACCAGCCCCGAATACAGGTCGGGCGTCTCCTTGAGACGCGTTCCGCGTCCCTCGCGGACCGCGGCGATGAACTGGCGGTGGATGTCGGCGAGCATCGCCTGCGCGACCTCGCGCTGACGTTCGACCAACGGCGAGAACGGATCGAGGAACGCCTTGTTCTCGCCGGCGGCGAGGACCCGGCGCTCGACACCGAGCTTCTCCAGCGTGCCCACGAAACCGAAGCCGTCCATGATCACGCCGATCGAGCCCACGAGGCTCGCCTTGTCGACGTAGATGCGCTCGGCGGCGGCGGCGACGTAGTAGCCGCCCGACGCGGCCAGCTCCTCGACCACCGCATGGACCGAGGTCTCCGGGTGCAGCTTGCGCAGCCGTACGACTTCGTCGTAGATCTGTCCGGCCTGCACCGGACTGCCGCCGGGGCTGTTGATCCGGAGCACGACCCCCTTGGTACCCGGATGCTCGAACGCCGCGCGCAACCCGGCGATCACGATGTCGGCGCTCGCCCGCGAATCGCGGTCGATCTCGCCGTCGACCTGGACCACCGCCGTGCAGCGGTCGAGACAAATCGCGCCGTGCGTGCCGGCGAAGCCGAAGAACGCGAGCCCGGCCAGGACGACGAGGGCGAGGGTCAGCAGACGGAAGAAGATCGCCCAGCGGCGCGCGCGGCGCCGCTCGACGACGATGTCGTTGGCGAGGGCTTCGAGCGCCCGCCGTTCCCAGCCTTCGTCCGCCATGTCGCCGGTTCCGCTCCGTTGGGTCGTCGCAAGTCTACATCCGCCGTCGTCGCCCGCCCGCGGACCCGATCAGCCGTGCCGGGCGAGCCAGTGTCCGAGCTCGGCGACCGAATGGACGGTGGCGAGCGGTCGGCGCTCCTCGAGGCCCGCCGGGTCGTGCGCTCCGTAGGCGACCGCGAGCCCCTGCGCGCCGGCGTTGCGGGCGAGATCGAGGTCGTGCGTCGTGTCGCCGATCATCAGCGTCCGGTCGGGCTCCACCGCCAGCCGTTCCATCAGCCGCAGCAACATGTCGGGGTGCGGCTTGGGGAACCCCTCGTCGGCGCAGCGGGTCGCGTGGAAGCGGCCGGCGAGGCCGTTGCGGGCGATCACCCGGTCCAATCCGACCCGGGACTTGCCGGTCGCGACCGCGAGCAGGTAGCCGGCGTCGTCAAGCGACTCGAGCAACGGCGCGATCCCCTCGAACAACGGAACCTCGTGTTCGCGCGCTAGATAGTGGTAACGGTAGCGTTCGGCGAGCGCGCGCCGCCCGTCGGCGGTGAGCGCCGGCGTGATGTGGGCGAGCGCGTCGGCCAGGCCCAGTCCGATCACGTAGCGGGCGTCGCGTTCGCTCGGCACCGGCTGCCCGACATCGGCGCAGGCGGCCTGGATCGAGGCGGCGATCAGCGCGGTCGAGTCCGACAGCGTGCCGTCCCAGTCGAAGACGACCAGGCGGAATCGACGTGGCGCGAAGTCAGGCATCTACGCGATCCCGGACCGGTGCTCCCAGCCCGCGCACGAAGGCGGCGAGGTCCGAGGGAAGCGGCGAAGTCAGGACCAGCGCCTCGCCGGATCCTGGATGGGTGAATGCGAGCCTCGCCGCGTGCAGGAACATCCGTTTCAGTCCGGATTTGGCCAGCACGCGATTCCACGCGTAGTCGCCGTACTTGTCGTCGCCGGCGAGCGGGAAGCCCAGGTGCGTGGCGTGGACGCGGATCTGGTGCGTCCGCCCGGTGGCGATCTGCGCCTCCAGCAGCGCCAGCGGCGGGTCGTGGTCGGGCCACACGGCGAGTCGCCGGAACGTCGTCTGCGCATGCTGCCCGTCGGCCTCGACGCGGACCCGACGCTCGCCCTCGCCGGTCAGGTAGCGCTGCACCGGCAGTCGCACAGTGCGCTTCACGTCCCGCCAGCGACCGCGCACGAGCACCGTGTAGCGCTTGTCGACCTCCCCGGCGCGCCAGGCCGCGTGCAGGGCGGTGAGCGCCGCGCGTCGCTTGGCGACCAGCAGGACACCCGACGTGTCACGGTCGAGCCGATGGACGAGCTCGAGGAAGCGCGCCTGCGGTCGTGCCGCGCGCAATCGCTCGATGACGCCGTGCGCGATGCCGCTGCCACCGTGGACGGCGACACCCGCGGGCTTGTCGATGACCACCAGGTCCTCGTCCTCATGCAGAATCGCCAGTCGCTCGCCGGCGAGCGCCGCGGATCGGCCCGGTGCGCCGTCTCGCGCCGGCGCCGCGGTGCGCACCGGCGGGACGCGAACCCGATCGCCGGCGGCGAGCCGGGCGTCCGCCCGCGCCCGCCGGCCGTTCACCCGGACTTCGCCGGACCGGACGATCCGGTAGACATGGCTACGCGGCACGCCCTTCAGGATCCGGACGAGGAAATTGTCCAGGCGCTGGCCGGCCGTCTCGTCGCCGATCGCGAGCTCGCGAACCGGGATGTTGCGTAACTCGTTCATTCGCCTATAATTGTCAGGTCAGCCGCGCCCGGACTCCATGGGCGGCGCGCCCGGTCTTGTGCCGAAAGGCCTCCTGGGAACTGCGCCCCTCTGCCGCGCGCGGCGCCGTCCCTCGCTGGGGCGGCCGAAGCCGGGGTGTCGCTCGCCGGTCGGCCTTGGAGCCGAAAAAAGAGTGATATTAAGGCATTAGCGCAGTCCCACGCCCTCCCGGCCGTTGCCCGGAGCTCGAAGTGGCGAGGCTGCGCGGCGAACGAACGCGATCCTTCGACGCGGAGGTCGGCCCGGCGAACCACGCCCCGGTCCCCACGTCGACCAAGATCCTCCCTCGTCCCCGAGGACCCGAGTACGACGACCCGGCCGAACGGTCGAACGCCCCCCGCTGGGACCGGCGATCGACGCGCAAGCGATGAACCCTTCCGCACGCCCCGTTCCCCCCGATCCGCGGCAACGCCGCGGGCGTCTCGTCGCCTCGCCCTCCGCCGCGCATCCCTGATCACGGGTCGCGGCCCACCGCCGCCCCGTGCCGCCCTCGCGCGCCGCGCATTCCGGGCCGGTCGTCCGACCGCGCACGAAGGAATCCGCATGAAGCGCATGCTGTTCAACGCCACCCAGGCCGAAGAGCTCCGGGTGGCCATCGTCGATGGCCAGAAGCTGATCGACCTCGACATCGAATCCGCCGCCAAGGAGCAGCGGAAGTCGAACATCTACAAGGCGGTCGTCACCCGCGTCGAGCCCTCGCTCGAGGCCTGTTTCGTCGACTACGGCACCGACCGCCACGGCTTCCTGCCGTTCAAGGAGATCGCCCGCCAGTTCCTGAAGGGCGGCCGGCGAGGCGGCGACGACGACGACAGCGAGTCCGGCCGTGGCCGGGTCGCCGACCAGATCCGCGAGGGCACCGAACTCATCGTCCAGGTCGACAAGGACGAACGCGGCAACAAGGGCGCGGCGCTGACGACCTACATCTCGCTCGCCGGGCGCTACCTCGTGCTGATGCCGAACAACCCGCGCGGCGGCGGCGTATCGCGTCGCGTCGAAGGCGAGGACCGCAACGAGTTGCGCGACGCGGTCGCCCAGCTCGACGTCCCCCAGGGCATGAGCGTGATCGCGCGCACCGCCGGGATCGGGCGCACCGCCGAGGAGCTGCAGTGGGACCTGAACTACCTGCTGCAGCTGTGGCGAGCCGTCGAGGAGGCCGCGAAGCTGCAGCCGGGCGCCTACCTGATCTACCAGGAATCCAGCCTCGTCATCCGCGCGATCCGCGACTATTTCCATCCGGACATCGGCGAGATCCTGATCGACACCGAACCGATCTTCGAGCAAGCGCAGCAGTTCGCGAGCCACGTGATGCCCGGCAACGTGCATCGGGTGAAGCTCTACAAGGACGACGTGCCGCTGTTCTCGCGCTTCCAGATCGAGCACCAGATCGAGACCGCCTACGGGCGCACGGTCCCGCTGCCGTCCGGCGGCGCGATCGTGATCGACCACACCGAGGCGCTGGTCGCGATCGACGTCAATTCGGCGCGCGCGACCAAGGGCGGCGACATCGAGACGACCGCGTTCAACACCAACCTCGAGGCCGCGGAGGAACTCGCGCGCCAGTTGCGGCTGCGCGACCTGGGCGGGCTCATCGTCGTCGATTTCATCGACATGGAGTCGGCGAAGAACCAGCGCGACGTCGAGAACCGACTGCGCGACGCGCTGCGCTACGACCGCGCCCGCATCCAGCTCGGCAAGATCTCGCGCTTCGGTCTGATGGAGCTCTCGCGCCAGCGCCTGCGCCCGGCGCTCGCCGAATCGGCCTACATCCCCTGCCCGCGCTGCCACGGCATCGGGCACATCCGCGGGACCGAATCGACCGCGCTGCACATCCTGCGCATCCTGCAGGAGGAGGCGATGAAGGACAACACGGCGCAGGTCGTCGCCCAGGTCCCGGTCGATGTCGCGACCTTCCTGCTGAACGAGAAGCGCACCGACGTCCTGTCGATCGAGACGCGCTTCAAGGTCAACGTCCTGCTCGTGCCCAACCGCCATCTGGAAACGCCGAACTACAAGGTCCAGCGGCTGCGCCACGACGACCTCAATCACGCCGAGCCGCTGCCGCCGTCCTTCGATCTGGTCGAAGGTCCGGAGGAGCAGGACCTGGCGAAGCAGAAGCAGGAGGAGGCGAAGGAAGTCCGCCAGGAAGCCGTCGTCAAGGGCATCACGCCGGCCCAACCCGCGCCGACGCCGACGCCCGCGCCGACGCCGAGCGCGGCCGCGACGCCGGCGACGGCGGTCTCGACCACACCGGCGTCCGCCGGGTCGTGGTTCGACCGGATGATGGGATGGTTCCGAGGCAAGCCCGCACCCGCGGCACCGACCGCAGCCGCTGCCCCTGCGCCGACGGGCGACGGCGAACGCGCACGACGTGACGGCCGGGGCCGCGGAGACGAACGACGCGAAAGCGGTGGTCATGGACGGCGTGACGAACGCCGGGGCGAGGGTCGCGACCGCCGCGACGACCGGCGCGGCGAAGGCCGCGATCGACGTGACGAGCGCCGCGAAGGTCAAGGCCGCGGCGGACCGCAAGGCACCGGCCCGAGACCACCGCAGGGCCAGCCGCGCGGCGAGGGTCGGCGCGAGCGCGACGACTCGAGGCGACAGGACGGCCGGCGCGACGACGCGTCGCGCGGCGAACCCCGACGCCAGGACGCACGACGCGATGACGCACGACGCGAGGACGCCGCGGCCGAAGCCCCCGCTCGCGATCCGGCGCGGCCCGCTCGCGCGGAGCGGCCTGAGCGCCCCGAGCGGGCGGAACGGCCCGAACGCGTCGAGCGGCCCGAACGTGGGGAGCGACCGGAGCGCGAGCGTCGCGAGCGCAACGCCGAGGGACGCGAGCGCAAGGAACCGCAGGACCGCCCGAAGGACGCCGCGCCGGTGGCCGCGCTCGTCGAAGGTGGACCGATTCCCGAGGGCGACGAAGGTCGCCGCGACGCAGGCCGCCGCCGCCGGCGACGGGGCCGCGGAGGCGGCTCCGGGGAGCGTGGGCCGCGCCAGCCGGATCTGATCGACGCGCAACCCGACACCGATGGCGCGGCGCTCGCGGAAGTGGAGTCGTTCGCCGCGACCGTGTCGCAAGTACCCCCTTCGCCCGTCGCCCGGGCGTCGGAGCCGCCGACCGAGGTCGTCGGAGCGCAGGCGTTCGACGCTACCGTCGCCCCTCCGCCCCGTGACGAGGACTTCTCGCCCGTCGCGGTGGTTCCGGTCGTCCCGCAACCTCCGGCCCGCCCGCGGCATCCCGAGCCGGCGCCCGCGCAACCCTATTCGCTGCCGCCGGATTCCGGGCTCGTGCTGATCGAAACCGATCGCGGGCGCGCCGTTGACGCGGCGCAGGCCGTCGAATCCGAGCCGCCGCGACCGCGACGTGTACGCCCGCCGCGCGCCGAAGTCCGCGACGAGCCGCTCGAGTTCGTCGAAACCCGCAAGGACACGCCACCCGGGCCGTGACGCCGACCGAAGACCGGGGCGACGGACGGACAGCGCTGCTCGCCGTCCACGATCGCCGGGCGCGATCGGCGCAACCGCGACGATGAAGCGGCTGCTGGTCGTCTGGCATACCCAGTTCGGCGCCACCGGTCAGCTCGCCGCCGCCTCGATCGAGGGAGCGCGGCTTTCGCCGGGCGTGATCGTCGAGGCGCACCGCGCCTTCGACGCCGGCGTCGAGCCGATGCTCGCCGCCGACGGCTACCTGTTCGCCGCGTCCGAGAACTTCGGCGGGCTCGCCGGCGCGGTCAAGGACTTCTTCGAGCGCGTCTACTATCCGTGCGAAGGCCGGCTGGACGGCCGGCCGTGGACCGCGATCGTCTGCGCGGGCAACGACGGCGCGGGCGCGGCGCTGGGCCTGGAGCGGATCGCGACCGGCCTGCGGCTGCGCAAGGCGCTGCCGGTCTACGTCTATCGAAGCGGCGTCACCGCCCAACGGCATGTCGTGCCGGACGACGCGCTCGCGCGCGCCCGCGAACACGGGGCGACACTCGCCGCCGGCATCGAGGCGGGCCTGTACTGAGCATCCCGGCGGATCGAAGGTCGGGGCGCCGCCGCCGTTGCGTCGGTCCGCCGCGCGAATCCGGACGGCGCGTGTCGCGCGACGGCGCTCAGGTCGACGGGCCGGCCGGAGGCGACCTGGGAACCACCCTGGCGAGCAGCGCCCGGCTCGCCTCCTCGATCAGGTCGAGGACCAGTTCGAAACCCTCGCCACCGCCATCGTAGGGGTCCGGAACCTCGCGGCGGCCGAGCGCCGGCGCGAGGTCGAGGAAGAGTCCGAGGTGCCCGCGGAACGCTCCCGGTCGCATCGACTCGAGGTCGCGCAGATTCGACCGGTCCATCGCGAGAATCCAGTCGAAACGCTCGAAGTCCTCGCGTCCGACCTGTCTCGCGCGCAGCGACGACAGGTCGTACCCTCGCTTGCGCGCGTGGGCGATGGCACGCCAGTCGGGCGGATTGCCCACGTGCCACTCGCCGGTTCCCGCCGAGTCGACATGCAGCCGTGACGCCTGTCCCGACCGTTCCGCGGTCGCACGGAACACCGCTTCCGCTGTCGGCGATCGGCAGATGTTGCCCAGGCAGACGAACAGGATCGACGTGCGCGCGGCGTTCGTAGCCATGTCGCGATTATAGGAAACTCCCCCCGGCTCGACGAGGACGGCTTGCACGCATCGGTCTCATCGGGCAGGCTGCGGTCCGATGCGCCCGCCGGCCACCCCCCGCGACCCGACAACCGCCACGTTCCGCGGGTGCGCCGCGTTCGCCTGCGCCGCTGCCGTCGCGCTGACGCTCGCCCTCCCCGTGCGCGCCGCCGATCCGGCGAAAGTCCTGCGCATCGCGCTGCCCGACATCACGAGCCTCGATCCGCAGCAGGGGACCGATCTGTACTCGACGCGGGTCACGTCGGCGATCTTCGAAGGTCTCTACCAGTACGACTACCTGGCCTCGCCGGCCAAGATCGTCCCGAATACCGCCGCCGCGATGCCGGAGATCACCGACGCCGGCAGAACCTGGACGATCCGACTGAAGAAGGGCATCCGCTTCACCGATGACCCGGCGTTCGGCGGTAAGCCGCGCGAGCTGGTCGCCGCCGACTACGTCTATTCGCTCAAGCGCTGGCTCGACCCGACGCTCAAGGGCGGCGGCGAACCGGCGCTCACCGACCTGATCGCCGGCGCGCGCGAAGTCGTCGACGCCGCGCGCGCCCCAGGCGCGAAGTTCGACTACGACCGGCCGATCGCCGGCCTCGCCGCGCTCGACAGCCACACGTTGCGCATCCGAACGACCGCGGTCGACTACACGTTGCTCGAGCGGCTAGCGAGCCTCGCGTCGATGGCGGTCGCCCGCGAGGCGATCGAGGCGGCGGGCGCCGATGTCATGACCCGGCCGGTCGGAACCGGCCCGTTCGCGCTCCGGGAATGGCGCAAGGGCTCGCGGATCGTGCTCGGTGCCAACCCGCACTACCGCGGATTCTCGTTTCCGGCGTCGTCCGACCCGTCGCACCGCGAACTGGTCGCCGCGATGAAGGGTGTGAAACTGCCCGCGATCGGTCGCATCGAGATCGCGATCATCGAGGAGTTCCTGCCGGAGCTCCTGGCGTTCGAGAAAGGCGAGCTCGACTACGTCGGGCTCGGCGGTCAGGTGCTCGGGCGGGTGATGCAGGACGGCAAGCTCAAGCCGGAGCTCGCCGCCCGCGGCATCCGCCACGTGCGGGCGGTCGCGCCGAACCTGATCTTCACCTACTTCAACATGGACGATCCGCAGCTGGGCGGGTTCTCGCCGGAGCGCATCGCGCTGCGCCGCGCGATCGGCATGGGATTCAACACGCCCGACTTCATCCGCGTCATGTACGACGGCCAGGCGTTGCCGGCGAGCCAGCTGCTGCCACCGCACGTCGACGGCCACGACGCCTCGCCGACGGCGAAATCCCCGTACGACCCCGCCGCCGCCCGGGCGCTGCTCGACCGCTTCGGGTACCGGGACCGCGACGGCGACGGCTGGCGCGAGACCCCGGACGGCAAACCGTTCGTGCTGGTGCACAGCTCGATGCCGGACTCGTGGTCGCGCGAGGCGGACACGCTCTGGCTGAAAAGCATGGAGGCGATCGGAATCCGGATGCGGGTCAACACCGCGCCGTTCGCCGACCTCCTGAAGCAGAGCCTCGCCGGCCAGCTGCCGATGTTCAATCTCGGCTACCGGGCGCTCGATCCGTCCGGCTACCAGATTCTGTCGACGCTCTGGAGCCGCTCGCCGCCGGACACCAACCGCTCGCGTTTCCGCCTGCCCGAGTACGACGCCGCGTACGAGGCCTTCCTGCGCACCGCCCCCGGACCGCAGCGCAACGCGCTGGCGCGACGGATGTCCGAGCTCGTCCAGATCTACGCACCGATGTCGCTGCAGGTCTACGGGGTGAACAACACGTTCCTCCACCCGTGGGTGCGCGGCTACTGGCCGTCGGCGTTCGGCTTCCACTGGAAGTACCTCGACGTCGATCCGGCCTCGCGCGGGAACGCACCGAAACCGCCGTGATCGTCAGCGCCCGCGTCCCGCTCGCGGCGCGGGCCGCGGCCGGCGCCGCCGCCCTCGCCTTCGCGATCGCCAGCGGCGCCCAGTCCGCGGAGAGCGCCTGGCCGTCGCGACCGGTGCGCATCGTCGTGGCGCAGGCCCCCGGCGGTCCGCCCGATCGGATCGCGCGCTTCGTCGCCGATCCCCTGTCGCGCGCGCTCGGCGTGCCGGTGGTCGTCGACAACCGCCCCGGCGCCAGCGGCTTCATCGGCGTCGAGCAGGCGATGCGATCGGCGCCCGACGGGCACACATTGCTGGTGGCGACGCTGTCGACGCACGTGCTCGCACCCGCGGTCGCGGCGCACGCGCCAGCCGACGCGCTCGAGCGCTACGAACCGGTCATCAACCTCCACCGGTCGATCAAGGCGCTGTGGATCCACGCGTCGTTGCCGCCTCGGACGCTGCCCGAGTTCGTCGACTGGGCTCGCCGGCGGCCACGAGCGCTGGACTACGCGTCGGGCGGGGTCGGCTCGTCGAACCATGTCGACATGGAAGTCCTGCGCGAACTTGCCGCGTTCGACGCCATGCACGTCCCGTACAACGGTCCGGCCGCTGCGATCGCGGCGGTCGCCGCCGGCGACGTCCAGGCGATGATCGTCTCGGTTACCACCGGCGCCGGCCCCGCGCAATCCGGACGGGTGCGGCCACTCGCGGTCTTCGCCGCCGACCGCTCGCCGCTCTATCCGGAAGTTCCGACCGCGGCCGAGCAGGGATACGCCGCGATCGAGCTGTCCGCATGGATCGGGTTGGTCGCGCCGGCCGGCACGCCGACGGCGATCGTCCGGCGGCTCAACGAGGCGCTCGACCGCGCGATCCGATCGCCGGAAGGCCTCGCCTGGGCGGCGCAGGAGGGTCTCGAGATCATCGGCGGCCCGCCGGCGGCCTTCACAAGGACGATCGAGTCGGATCGCCGCCGGTGGCGCGACCGGCTCACGAAGTCCGGGCTGGCGGTGCGCTGAGGGCGATCTCAGGTCTCGGTCGGCAGCACGACGCCGAACAGCTTCTCCTTGAGCTTGTAGAGCCGGTCGCGCAGCTCCGCCGCCTTCTCGAACTCGAGGTTCTTGGCGGCGTCGAGCATCTGCTTCTCGAGGAGCTTCAACTCCTTCTCCAGGTCCTTGCCGCCCATCGACTCGTACTTCGCCTGCGCCTGCGCGGCCCGCATCTCGCGGCGACCTTCGTCCAGATCGACGACACCGTCGATGATGTCCTTGATGCGCTTCTCGACGCTGCGCGGCGTGATGCCTTGCGCGGCGTTGTAGGCGATCTGCTTCGCCCGTCGCCGGTCCGTCTCCTCGATCGCCGCCTTCATCGAACCGGTCATCGTGTCCGCGTAGAGGATCGCGGTGCCGTTGATGTGCCGCGCGGCCCGGCCGATCGTCTGGATGAGGCTGCGTTCGGCGCGCAGGAAACCCTCCTTGTCGGCGTCGAGCACCGCGACCAGCGAGACCTCCGGAATGTCGAGGCCCTCCCGGAGCAGGTTGATGCCGACCAGCACATCGAACTCGCCCAGTCGCAGGTCCCGGATGATCTCGACGCGCTCGACGGTGTCGATGTCGGAGTGCAGGTAGCGGACCTTGACCCCGTGTTCGCCCAGATAGTCGGTCAGGTCCTCGGCCATCCGCTTGGTGAGCGTGGTCACCAGCACGCGCTCGGCGCGCTCGACGCGAAGCCGGATCTCGGAGAGCAGGTCGTCGACCTGCGTGCGCGCCGGACGCACGTCGAGCACCGGATCGACGAGTCCGGTCGGACGCACGACCTGCTCGACCACCTGGCCCGCGTGCCTGCGCTCGTAGTCGGCCGGCGTCGCCGACACGAAGATCGTCTGCGGCAGCAGCCGCTCAGTACTCGAAGGTGAGCGGCCGGTTGTCCAGCGCCGAGGGCAGCCGGAACCCGTAGTTGACGAGGTTTTCCTTGCGCGCGCGGTCGCCGCGGAACATGCCGCCGACCTGCGGCACGGTCACGTGCTCTCGTCGATGAACATCAGCGCCTGGCGCGGCAGGTAGTCGATCAGCGTCGGCGGCGGCTCGCCTGCCTTGCGCCCCGACAGGTGGCGCGAGTAGTCCTCGATGCCCTTGCAGAAGCCGATCTCGACCATCATCTCGAGATCGAACCGGGTGCGCTGCTCGATGCGCTGCGCCTCGATCAGCTTCATCTGCGAGACGAAGAACTCCTTCTGCTGCGCGAGCTCGACCTTGATCGCTTCGACCGCGTCGAGGACCTTCTGGCGACCGGTGACGTAGTGCGACGACGGGAAGACGGTGAAGCGCGCGATCTTCTGCCGGACGTGACCGGTCAGCGGGTCGAACAGCTGCAGCGACTCGACCTCGTCGTCGAACAGCGAGACGCGAACCGCGTTCTCGGCGTGCTCGGCGGGAAAGATGTCGAGCACGTCGCCCCGGACCCGGAAAGTGCCGCGCTTGAAGTCGAGCTCCGCGCGCTGGTACTGGAGCTCGGTGAGGCGGCGGATCGCCTCGCGCTGAGAGATCCGGTCGCCGAGCCGCAAGTGCAGGATCATGCTGTGGTATTCGGACGGATCGCCGATGCCGTAGATCGCCGATACCGTGGCGACGATCACGCAATCGGGACGTTCGAGGATCGCCTTGGTCGCCGACAGCCGCATCTGCTCGATATGCTCGTTGATCGAGCTGTCCTTCTCGATGTAGAGGTCGCGCGACGGAACGTACGCCTCCGGCTGGTAGTAGTCGTAATAGCTGACGAAGTACTCGACCGCGTTGTTCGGGAAGAACTCGCGGAACTCCGAGTAGAGCTGGGCGGCGAGCGTCTTGTTGGGCGCCAGGACGAGCGCCGGCCGGCCGGTCCTGGCGATCACGTTGGCCATCGTGTAGGTCTTGCCCGACCCGGTGACGCCCAGCAGCGTCTGGAACGCGAGTCCGTCGCAGAGCCCCTCGACCAGCCCGGCGATCGCCTCGGGCTGGTCGCCCGCGGGCGCGAACGGCTGGTGGAGCTCGTAGGGACTGTCCGGGTAGGTGACGACCATGGCGGCTTTTCACGGATCGCGGGGAACCGGTCATTCTAGACAGAACGATCGTTCGAGCGCCAGTCCCCGCGCGAGCCGCCACGCCGAGCCCCCCGCCGCGTGATCGGGTCCACGACGCCCGCCCGGCGAGCGCCGTGGGGACGGTCGGTCAACCGGTGAACTGGAGGGAGGCGAGCCGCGCGTAGAGCGGGCTGTCGCGGACCAGCGACTCGTGCGTGCCGGAGGCGACGGTCCGGCCCTGCTCGATGACGACGATCCGATCGACGTGCCGGACGGTCGCCAGCCGATGCGCGATGATCAGCGTGGTCCGGCGCGCCATCAGGCGCTCGAGCGCGAGCTGGACCATGCGTTCGCTCTGGGCGTCGAGCGCGCTGGTCGCCTCGTCGAGCAGCAGGACCGGCCGGTCCGCGAGAACGGCGCGCGCGATCGCGAGCCGTTGCCGCTGCCCGCCGGACAGGCGCACGCCGCGCTCGCCGAGGAAGCTCGCGTACCGGTCGGGCAGGAGGTCGATGAACTCGCTCGCGTACGCCGCCTCGCAGGCTTCGCGCACCTGGGCATCGGTGGCGTCGGGCCGGCCGTAGCGGACGTTGTCCACAACGCTGGCCGCGAAGATCACCGGATCCTGGGGAACGATCGCGATCCGTTGGCGAACGCGGGCCGGATCGGCTTGGCGAATGTCGACGCCGTCCACCCTCACCGCGCCGGACTGCGGGTCGTAGAACCGGACCAGGAGCTGGAAGACGGTCGTCTTGCCGGCACCCGACGGGCCGACCAGCGCGACCCGCTCGCCGTGGCCGACGGCGAGCGTGAACTCCGACAGCGCGGGGGTGTCCGGGCGTGACGGATAGTGGAAGGTCACCCGCTCGAAGGCGATCTCGCCGCGCGGGGGATCCGGCAACGCGACCGGACGCGGCGGCGCGGCGATGTCCGGCCGGACCGCCAGGAGTTCGAACAACCGCTCGGTCGCCCCGGCCGCGCGCTGCACGTCGCCGAAGGTCTCGGCGATCGTGCCGACCGCGCTGGCGACGATGATCGCGTAGAAGACGAACGCCGAGAGCTCGCCGGCGCTCATCCGACCGTCCAGCACGTCGTGGCCGCCGATCCAGAGGATCACGCCGACCGCGCCGAAGACGAGGAAGATCACCGACGAGACCAGGACCGCGCGCTGGCGGATCCGCTGCCGGGCGGCGCCGAACGCCGCTTCGATACGCTCGGAGAATCCGCGCCGGTCGGCGTCCTCGTGGCCGTAGGCCTGAACGGTCCGGATCTCGTGCAGCGCTTCGTCGACGTAGGCGCCGACGTCGCCCAACCGGTCCTGCGACGCGCGCGACAGGCGGCGGACGCGGCGTCCGAACAGGACGATCGGCGCGACGACGACCGGCACGCCGACCAGCACGAAGAGCGTGAGCTTGGCGCTGGTGAGCGCGAGCATCGCCAGTCCGCCGATCAACAGCAGCAGATTGCGCAGCGCCATCGACGCCGACGACCCGATCACGCTTTCGAGCATCGCGGCGTCGCTGGTCACGCGGGCGATCACCTCGCCGGTGCGCGTCACCTCGAACCAACCCGGCGGCAGCGTCAACAGGTGGTCGAACACGGTGCGGCGCAGATCGGCGGTCACGCGCTCGCCCAGCCACGAGACGTTGTAGAAGCGAACGTAGGTCGCGACGGCGATCACGATGATGATGCCGAGCGAGGCGGCGAGCGTGCCGTCGAGCGCCGCGGCGTTCGACTCGAGGAAGCCGCGGTCGATGACGATGCGCACCCCCTCGCCCAAGGCCAGCGTCGCCGCGGCCGCGGTGACCAGCGCGATCGACGCGACGCCGATGCGGCCGCGGTACGGCGAAAGGAAACGCCCGATTCGCGCGAGCACGCGCAGCGCGGTCGCCGGCGCGAGCTTGGGCGAATCGATCGGGCGGCGTTCAGCGCGGGCGATGGCCGTCCCTCCCGAGGAACCCGGTTCGCCGCCTCGTGGCCGCGCCGAGCCCCGCCAGCGCGAGGGCGACCGGCCGGTCGTGGACCGGTACCGCCACGGTTTCGCCGACCGGTGTCGCGACCGAGGTTCCGGACCGCGTCGGCGTGCAGCCGGTCGCGTCGCTCAGCGTCACCGCGCTCGCCCCCCCGCGAAGTCCGCCGACGTGCGCCGTCGTCGCCTGCGTCGACACGAACAGCGTCAGCGGCGCAGGTTCGGTGACCGACGTCGACCGGACCCGCGGGCAGCCGTCGGCGTCGATCACGATCAGCGACCAGTCGGCGGCGCAGGGCCCGGAGGCCGACGGCGACGTCCTGCCGTCGTCCCACCGGCAGGCGAATCCGGCCGCGCCGCCGCTCACGGTCGCGGTCGACGCGCCGTCGCAGACTCCTCCGCAGGTGGCGGGCGTCGTGGCGAAGACGATCGAGAGGGGCGGCGGATCGACGACGACCGCCAAGGCCGGCGCCTGATGGCCGTTGACCATTGGAAGGCGAACGATCCCCTACCCCCGGTCACGACGGCGGTCGCCGACGCCGCGCATCGCGCGCCGCAGGGGTTGGGTGCGACGACGGTCGTGACCGTGTGGCTCGCCACGGCGCCCAACGACAACGCGCAGGCGGCGGGCGCCGCCCGGGTTCGCCACCCGGCGCCCCGCGTTCCTCCGCGGCCGCGCAGGGCGGGTCGCGCGCCTATGGCGCCGGTTCGTCGGCTCGTGTCGGTCATCGGGGCCGGCCGGAGCCCCCGGCCATCGCGGTAAAATCGCATCTTACCCGCGAGGCCCCCGCCATGAACGCTCCCCAAGCCCCGTCTTTCCTCGGCGCCGTCGACCTGGCGCCGCGCGACCCGATCCTCGGGATCACCGAGGCCTACAACGCGGACACGAACCCGCGCAAGGTCAACCTCGGCGTCGGCGTCTATACCGACGAGAACGGCAAGGTCCCGCTGCTCGAATGCGTCAAGCGCGCCGACGCCGAGCTCATGGCCAAGCCCTCGCCCTGGACCTACCTGCCGATCGACGGGCTGGCCGCCTACGACAAGGCGGTCCTCGGGCTTCTGTTCGGGGCGAGCGGCGAGGTCGCGACCTCCGGGAGGGCCTGCACGGTCCAGGCGCTGGGCGGCACCGGGGCCCTGCGCGTCGGCGCCGACTTCCTGCGCCGCTACGCGCCCGGCGCCCAGGTGTGGATCAGCGATCCTTCGTGGGAGAACCACCGGGCGTTGTTCGAAGCGGCGGGATTCAAGGTCGGGACCTACGCCTACTACGACGCATCGACGCGCGGACTCGATTTCGACGGCATGATCGCCGCCCTCGCGAAGATCCCCGAGGGGCACGTCGTCGTCCTGCACGCCTGCTGCCACAATCCGACCGGCGTCGATCCGACCTCGGCGCAGTGGGACCGCATCCTCGCCGTCGTGCGCGAGCGGTCGCTGATCCCGTTCCTCGACCTCGCCTACCAGGGCTTCGGCGAGGGGATCGACGCCGACGGCGAGATCGTGCGCCGCTTCGCGGCGACTCCGGGGCCGCTGCTGGTCGCGAGCTCGTTCTCGAAGTCGTTCTCGCTTTACGGCGAGCGGGTCGGCGCGCTCAGCGTCGTCACCGCCAGCAAGGACGAGGCGACGCGGGTGCTGTCGCAGCTCAAGCGCGTCGTGCGCGCCAACTACTCGAATCCGCCGACGCACGGCTCGAGGATCGTCGCTTCGGTGCTCGCCACTCCGGAACTGCGTGCGCTGTGGGAGCGCGAGCTCGGCGGCATGCGCGAGCGGATCAAGGCGATGCGCGCGCTCTTGGTCGGCAAGCTCGGCGCGCGGCTGCCCGGACGCGACTTCTCGTTCATGCTCCGCCAGCGCGGCATGTTCTCGTACTCGGGGCTCAACAAGGCCGAGGTCGAGCGGTTGAGGTCCGCGCACTCGGTCTACGCGATCGACACCGGCCGCGTCTGCGTCGCCGCGTTGAACGAGAAGAACATCGACGCGGTCGTCGACGCGATCGCCGCCGAGCTGCGCTGACGCGTTCGGCCGCCGGCATGCGGCCGCGTCCGGTCAGGCGAAGCGGGGCCCGGCCGTCCGGGCGTGTTCCCGGACGAACGCGATCACCGCGTCGGCCGGCGAACCGGGGCCGAAGATCCCCTTGACGCCGAGCTCCCGCATCGCCGGGAAATCGCGTTCCGGAATCACGCCGCCGAACAGCACCAGCATGTCGTCGCGGCCGAGCTCGGCGAGACGACGCGTCAGCACCCGCGCGACCGGCAGGTGGCCCTCCACCGAGCTCGACACGCCGACGACATCGACGTCCTCCTGGATCGCGGCGTCGACGATCTCGGCGGGTTCGAGGAAGTTGGTGAAGATCACCTCCATTCCCGCTTCGCGCAGCTTGGTCGCCAGGTAGCGCACGCCGCGGTCGTGGGCGTCCATCGTCCCCTTGCACAACAGGACGCGGAGGATTCGGCTTTCCATCATCGTGTCTCCCCGCGCCGCCGCTCCGGCGGCCGACGCGCAAGCGTTCGTCGTCAATGCGGCGGCGCCCAGCCCAGGTGCTGCTTCAGCACCGCCATCAGCTCGCCGGTGGTCGCGTCGGCGTCCGAGGCCTCCACCATCGCCGGGATCAGCTCGCCGGCCGTCCCGGCCTTGAAGCGCTCGGTGGCCCGGTGCACCTCGGCCATCGCCGACTCCCACTTGACCTTGTCGCGCCGGGCGCGCAGCGCCCGGACGCGTTCGACGGCGGTGCGCTCCGACGCCGGATCGACGCGGAACACCTCGACGTCCTGCGCGCCGTCGGTGACGTACTTGTTCACGCCGACGACGATGCGCTCCTTGGCGTCGACCTGGTCGCGCCAGCGCAGCGCCGAAGCCTCGATCTGGGCGCGGATGTAGTCGTGACAGCGGTGGTAGCCGCCGCGCTTCTCGACCTCCGCGAGAATATCGAGCGCGGCCGCTTCGATCGCCGCGGTCAGCGCCTCGACGTAATAGGAGCCGCCGAGCGCGTCGGCGACCCTCGTGATGCCGCTTTCGTCCTGGATGATCTGCTGGATGCGCAGCGCCATCGTCGCCGACTGCTCGGTCGGGATCGCCAGCGCCTCGTCGAACGTCGACACCTCCATCGCCTGGACGCCGGCCAGTGCCGCGCCGAGCGCGTGCAGCGTCGTGCGCACGATGTTGTTCAGCGGCTGCTGCGCGGTCAGGACGGCGCCGGACGTGTGCGTGTGGATGCGCACGTGCTGGCTGCGCGGGTCGCGCGCGCCCAGCGCGTGGCACTGGCGCGCCCAGATCCGGCGCAGCGCCCGGATCTTGCAGATCTCCTCGAAGAAGTCGTTCGCCTGCGAGATCTGGAAACCGAAGCGGTTGAGGAACACGTCCGGATCGAGCCCTTCGCGACGCAACCGCGCGCGTAGTCGATGCCGGCGGCGACGGTGAACGCGACTTCCTGGACCGCGGTCGCGCCCGCCTCTTCCATCCCGTAGCCGAAGAGATTGAGCGTGTTCCAGCGCGGCATGCGCTGCGTGCAGAAGGCGATCAGCTCGGCGGCCAGGTCCATCCCGGCCTTCGGAGGGAAGCAGGTCATGCCGACGTACGCGCTCTGGTAGTACCAGCTCATCGAATTGCCGCCGAGCTTCTCCCAGGGTACGCCGCGCCGGCGCGCGTAGGCGAGGTAGTGCGCCAGCACCGGCAGGTTCTCGTAGTAGGAAATATGGACGACGTTCATCCGGTCGAGCGGCAACCCGTCGAACAGGCGCTCGTTGTCCTCGCGCGAATAGACGGCCATCCCGCATTGCCCGACCCGTCCCTCGGCGGCCGGGTGGTCGGGGTCGAGCCCCTCGTGCGACACCAGGTCGTAGACCAGGTTGTAGAACGTGTTGCCGAAGTAGCCGGTCATGCCCTGCGACTGCAGGTAGTCCATCCGCCGGCGCGTCTCCTCGGGCAGGCCGTAGCCGATCACCGGCTGGTTCGCCCAGGGCATGAACTGGTATTGCGCCGGGTAGAGGCCGCGCGTGAACGGAAAGCGCCCCGGCGCCTCCAACATCGCCTGCGCCGGCACGTCGTGGGCGAAATACGCCGGCTTGACCGGCAGACCCGAGTCGGTCCGCCGGTCCGCCGCCTTCGGATCCACGCCGAACTTCTGGGCCAGCCGGTCGTAGGCGGCGCGCCACTCGCGTTCGAGCGCCTGGGACGCCGCGAGGAATTCCGGCGAGAGGGCCGGATCGCCCGGCGGAATCGGTGTCGAGGGGGACGTCATGTCGGGATTCCCGTGTTCGGCGCTCGGGCCGTCAGTCGCACAATTCCAGCACCGCCGCCACGCCGATGCCGCCGCCGGCGCCGATCGTGGCCATACCGTAACGCACGCCCTCGCGGCGCATCGCGTGCATCATCGTCACGACGATCCGCGCCCCGCTGCAGCCGACCGGATGGCCCAGCGCGATGCCGCCGCCGAGCGGGTTCACCCGGTCGAGGGGCAGGCCGAGGTCGCGACACGACGCGAGCACGACCGACGAGAACGCCTCGTTGATCTCCCACCAGCCGATGTCGCCGACCCGCAATCCCGCGCGATCGAGCGCCAGCTTCGCGGCCGGTCCGGGGCTCATGCAGAGCATCCGCGGGTCGACGCCGACGCGGGCCGTCGAGCGGATCCGCGCCCAAGGCGCGAGCCCCAGCGCCTTCGCCTTGTCCGCCGACATCAGCATCACCGCGGCGGCACCGTCGCTCACGCCCGAGGCGTTGCCGGCGGTCACCGTGCCGTCGTCGCCGAACGTCGACTTGAGCTTCGCGAGCGAGGCGAGGTCGGTGTCGCGCCGCGGGTGTTCGTCGACGCGGAACTCGACCGTGCCCTTGCGGGATGGCACGCTCACCGGCACGATCTCCGCGGCGAACCGCCCCTCGTCGATCGCCCGCACCGCCAGCCGGTGCGACCGCAGCGCGTACTCGTCCTGCTCGGCGCGGGTGAGTCCGTACTGTTTGGCGACGTGGTCCGCCGCCATCCCCATGTTGAAGCGCCCGTAGCGGTAGGTCGACGCCGACCAGGTCGATTCTTCGAACATGTCGACGACCTCGCCATGACCGCGGCGCAGGCCCCAGCGGTGTCCGTGGAGCAGATAGGGCGTTCCGCTCATGCTCTCGGTGCCGATCGCGACCGCGACCTCGGCCTCGCCCAGCGCGATCTCGCGGTACGCCATCGAGATCGCTTCGAGCGACGAGCCGCAAGCCACGTTGGTCGCGACCCCGGTCACCGAGAACGGCAGCCCGGCCTCGAGCGCGCAAAAGCGGCCGATGTTGAGCGCTTGCGAGGTCTGGTAGACCTGGCCGGCGGTGACGACGTCGACCTGCGCGGCGTCGACGCCCGAGCGCGCGATCGTCTCGACGAGGACGACCCGCGCCAGCTCGTGTGCGGTCACGTCCCGCAGCGTGCCGCCGAAGGTCCCCTGTGCGGTCCTGCAGCCCGCCACCAGCACCACGTCGCGTGTCATGCGCCGCCTTTCTTCGGCTCGACGCCGAAATACTCGTACCAGCCACCCCGGCTGCCCGGCTTGAGATTCGCGGCGCCGCGGTAGCCCGACAGGAACACCTTGCGCGCGATCGCCGGGATCGCGTAACGCTCGCCCATCGTCGACTGCAGGTACTCCTGCGCGTGGTACCAGGCGTCGAACGACGCGGTCTTGTCGAGCAGCTCGAAGACGCCCATCGGCCAGCCCAGCCCGGTCTTGACCATTTCGTCGACGTCGTCGATGCCGCAGACGCCCTCGCCGACCGCCCTCATCGCCTCGGCCAGGAACAGGTTGATGAAGCGCGTCATGAAGAACCCGGGCGAGTCGCGCACGACCACCGGCTTCTTGCCCAGCGAGCGCAGGTAGTCGACGACCCGTCCGACGCACGCCGCGGAGGTCCGGTCGGCGCGCGCGACCTCGACCAGCGGCATGACGTTGGACGGATAGAACCAGTGGGTGCCGACCAGCCGTTCCGGACGGGCGAGCGCGCCGCCGAGTTCGGCGATGAGGATCGACGAGGTGTTGCTGGCGACGATCGCGTCCGCCGGCGACGCCGCTTCGATAGCCCGGAGCACGTCGTGCTTGACGCCGACGACCTCGGGCACGGTCTCGAACACCAGGTCGGCGTCGCGCACGCCTTCGGCGAGGTCGAGCGTCGGACGCAGTCGCGAGAGCGCCTCGTCACGCCGCGCCGCGTCGATGCGGCCCTTCCTGACCGCCCCGTCGAGCCCGAACGGCCCGGAACGCACCAGCGCCAGCCCGTGATCGAGCGTCTCTCGGCGCCGCGCGACCAGGCGCACCTCCGCCGCCGGCGTCCCTAGCAGGCAGGCGATGACGATGCCGTGGCCCATCGATCCGCCGCCCCCGACGACCGCGACGCGACGGATCGGCGCCGGACGATCGGATTCGATGTCGTTCATCGACCGCTCCTCAGAAAGTCGCCACCGTCGCGAATTCGCGATCGACGGTCGCCGCCGCTTCGGCCGCACCGATCGATCGTGCCGCGACCGCCCTGGCCAACTCGTCCAGTCGCCCGGCGCGCCGGGCGTCCGCGAGCGGCCGGTCGACGCGATCGGCCTCCAGCGCCGCGCGGATCTCGGCCAGCGCGCGCGCGTGTTCGAGCGCGCTCAGGCGGTCGGTCGAGCGCAGATGCTCGCCATGCGCGGCGATCGCCGCCATCAGGGCCTCGAGCCCTTCCCCGGTCGAGGCGACGGTCGACACGACCGGGATCCGCCAACCCGGCGCATGGGCGGCCGCCCGGTCGGCGAGCTCGTTCAGCTGGTTCACCTTCGCGTCGGCGCCCGGCAGGTCCGCCTTGTTCACACAGAGGACCGAGGCGATCTCCAGCACCCCGGCCTTCATCGCCTGCACCGCGTCGCCCAGTCCCGGCGCTTCGACCACGACCGCGGTGTGCGCGATGCGCGCGATGTCGACCTCCGATTGGCCGATGCCGACGGTCTCGACGAGGATCGGGTCGTAGCCGACCGCCTCGAAGATCCGGACGAAATCCATCGTCGCCCGCGCGACGCCTCCGAGGAGCCCGCGCGTCGCGGCGCTGCGGATGAAGACGCCGGGATGGCGCGAGGCGCCGCTCATCCGCACCCGGTCGCCCAGCACCGCGCCGCCGGTGTAGGGACTGGTCGGATCGACGGCGACGACCGCCACCCGCTGCCCGCGTCCGGCGTAGCGCACCGCGAGCTCGTTGACCAGCGTCGACTTGCCCGATCCGGGCGGCCCGGTCACCCCGACGATGCGCGCCGGCGGCCCCGCCCGGGCGGAGCGCAGCCTGGCGAGCAGCGCCCTCGCCGGATCGCCACCGGCCTCGGCGACGGACAGCGCCGCGCCCAGCGCCGCGCGGTCGCCGGCGAGAAGCGCGTCGAAGGCGGACGGATCGGCGGAGGTCTTCACGGTGTCGGCGGCGGGAACCGGGCGATTATCAAGCGCTCGCTTGAATTTTTCAAGCGCTTGCTCGAACGGGTGGTGCGACCCGCGGGGCTCGCCCCACGGGCCGCGCGACGCTATACTCGATCCATGAAGTCCGACGATCCCGCCCGGCGGCGGGCGCTGCGCTCGGCCGCGGCGCGCCTGTTCCGCGAGACCGGCTACGCCGGCGCGACGGTGCGCGACATCGCCCGCGCGGTCGGCATCCAGTCCGGCAGCATCTTCTACTACTACGGCAGCAAGGAGGACATCCTCGTCGACGTGATGGACGAGGGCATGTCCCGCTTCGTCCGCGCCGCCGAGCGCCCCGCCGGCGCGCCGCCACCGCCGCGCGAGCGCCTGCGCTCGATGATCGTCGGCCACCTCGAGGCGCTGCACGGCCGCTCCGACGAGGTCGCCGTCGTGCTCTCCGAATGGCGCAGCCTCTCGCCGGCCTCGCGCCGGCGGATCGTCAAGCTGCGCGACCGCGTCGACGCGATGTGGGACGAAGCGCTCGGCGACGCGGCGAAGGCCGGCCTGGTCGGCGGCGATCTCAAGCTGCTGCGCCTGGCGCTGCTCGGCGCGATGAACTGGTCGCTGCAGTGGTACGCCCCCAAGGGCGCGCTGTCGATCACCACGATGGCCGACCGGATCCTCGACCTGTTCGTCCGCGAACCCGGCCGGGGCCGTCGGCCGGCCAGATCCGCGAAGCGACGGAGGTCGCCATGACCGCGCCCGCGATCGTCGCCGGCGTCGGCATGATCCCGTTCGTCAAGCCGGGCGCGAACGCGCCCTATCCGGCGATGGCCGCGGAGGCGACGCGACTCGCGCTCGCCGACGCCGGCATCGGCTACGACCGCGTCGAGCAGGCCTACGTCGGCTACGTCTACGGCGACTCGACCGCGGGCCAGCGCTCGCTCTACGACGTCGGCATGACCGGCGTGCCGATCGTCAACGTCAACAACAACTGCGCGACCGGCTCGACGGCGCTGTGGCTCGCGCGCCAGACGATCGAATCCGGCGCCGCCGACTGCGTGCTCGCGCTCGGCTTCGAGCAGATGAGCCCTGGCGCGCTCGGCACCCACTTCAACGACCGGCCGACGCCGTTCGACCGGTTCGAGGAGGAGACCGACGCGCTGGTCGGCATGCCCGAGATTCCGCTGGCGCTGCGCTACTTCGGCGGCGCGGGGCTCGCCTACATGACGAAGCACGGCACGCCGATCGAGACCTTCGCCAAGATCCGCGCCAAGGCGAGCCGGCACGCCGCGCGCAATCCGATGGCGTTGCTGCGCCGCGAGTTGACCGTCGACGACGTGCTCGCCTCGCCGGTGATGATGCCCGGCGTGATGACCAGGCTGATGGCCTGCCCGCCGACCTGCGGCGCGGCCGCGGCGGTGCTGGTCTCCGAGGCGTACGCCCGGCGGCACGGCCTCGACGCCCGAGTCGCGATCCGCGCCCAGGCGATGACGACCGACACCCCGTCGACGTTCGAGTCGCGCGACATGACGCGGCTGGTCGGCGTCGACATGGCCGCGGCGGCGGCACGTCAGGTCTACGAGCGCGCCGCGATCGGACCGTCGGACGTCGACGTCGTCGAGCTCCACGACTGCTTCGCGCACAACGAGCTGCTCTCGTACGAGGCGCTGGGACTGTGCGCCCAAGGCGAGGCGCGACGTTTCGTCGACGCCGGCGACAACACCTACGGCGGCCGGGTCGTCGTCAATCCGTCCGGCGGCCTGCTGTCCAAGGGCCATCCGCTGGGCGCGACCGGGCTCGCGCAGTGCGTCGAACTCGCGCTGCAGCTGCGCGGCCGTGCCGAGGCGCGGCAGGTCGACGGCGCTCGACTGGGCCTCCAGCACAACCTGGGGCTCGGCGGCGCCTGCGTCGTCACCGTCTACGAGCGCCGGTCGTAGGCCCGAGCGGTCGGCGATGCGGCCCCGACCGCCCCCCCTTGTGACGTGTCCGCGATTTCCGCTATAATTCAAGGCTCTTCGCGGGAATAGCTCAGTTGGTAGAGCGCAACCTTGCCAAGGTTGAGGTCGCGAGTTCGAGACTCGTTTCCCGCTCCAGATTCCCTCGGGGGAGAGCCGTCGGCGCATCGAGGCTCTCCCCTTCGTGTTTGACGGCCGGATCCGCCTCGCGCAGATCCGCCGCGCCCCCCGGGCTGGGTGGCAGAGTGGTCATGCAGCGGCCTGCAAAGCCGTCTACGCCGGTTCGATTCCGACCCCAGCCTCCATCCGCTCGCGCTCCCGCGCCCCGCGCCGCCGTTCGACAGGCGCACGCAATCGTCACGCGCCATCCGACCGCGCCCGGTCGCGCACGACCCGCGGGCGTGTAACCTGTCGGCGTCGCGACGGTTGCGCGGTCGCGACGGTCGCGACGGGCGGCCCATCCATCTGAGGAGGAAACTCATGCTTCGGCGACTCGCATCGCTACTCGGCGCGCTGTCTGTGGCGGTCGCCCTTCCCGCCGCCGGCCAATCCTGGCCGGCCAAGTCGATCAAGCTGGTCGTCCCCTTCGGTCCCGGCGGCAGCGCCGACGCGATCGCGCGTCCGCTCGCCGAGAAACTCGGCACCGCGCTCGGCCAGTCGGTCGTCGTCGACAACCGGCCCGGAGGGCTCACGGTGATCGGCGCCGATCTGGTCGCCAAGTCGCCGCCGGACGGCTACACGCTCTACCTGATGCCGGGCACGCACGCGCTCGTGCCGTCGCTGGTCGCCAAGGTGCCGTTCCACATCGCCAACGACTTCACGATGGTGGCGATGCTCGGAACGCAGCCGTACATGATCTTCGCCAACCCGAAGCAGCCGTTTACGACCTTTGCCGAGATGCTCGCCTACGCGCGCACGAATCCGGGCCAACTGTCGATGGGAGTGTCGGACGCGGTCACGCTGGTCACCGCCTCGACGTTGAGGTCGGTGGCGAAGATCGATATCAACGTGATCAACTACAAGGGCGGCGGGCCGCAGAACATCGACCTCCTCGGCAATCAGATCGCCACCGCGGTCGTGACGCCGAACCTGATGCCGCAGCAGCGCGAGGGCAAGCTCCGCTCGATCGCGGTGACGACGCCGCAGCGCCTGCCGTTCCTGCCCGACTCGCCGACGATCGCCGAGTCGATCCCCGGCAGCCAGTTCGACATCCACACCTGGTACGCGGTCGCCGGCCCGGCCAACCTGCCGCGCCCGATCGTCGACCGGCTGCACGCCGAGATCGCGAAGCTGGTCGCCGACGGCGATTACCGGCGCCGGCTCGACGACCTCGGCGTGGTCAAGCCCGCGGACACGCGACCGGAGGCGGCGCTCACCGCGATGAAGTCGTACCAGGAGCGGATGGCGAAACTGATCGAAGCGGCCGGCATCAAGCCGGAGTAGCCGCGAGCCCACCGGAGAGCTCCGCCATGTCCTCGTCCCGCCGCCGGTTCATCCTCGCGCCGCTCGCCGCCGCCGCCGGCGCCGCGCTCGCGCCCCGCGCGTTCGCGCAAGCCGACGACTTTCCGTCGCGTCAGGTCAACTACCTCGTGCCGTTCGCCGCCGGCGGGCTGTCGGACATCCTCGCGCGGCTCGTCGGCGACGGCGTGCGCCGCCACCACGGGCCGAACGTGATCGTCGAGGCGAAGCCGGGCGCCGCCGGCACCGTGGCGATCGAGACGCTCAAGCGGGCGCCGGCCGACGGCTACACGCTGCTCGCAGTGAACAACGGCCACTTCGCGGTGTCGCCGTACTTCTACAAGCTGTCCTGGGACCCATCCGAGATCACGCCGATCGCGCTGACCGGCGACGCGTACATGGCGATGTTCGTCCATCCGTCGGTGCCGGCGGGCGACCTGCGCGAGTTCATCGCCTATGCCAAGGCGAACCCGGGCAAGCTCAACTTCGGCACCGCCGGCCTGGGAACCGTCGGCCACCTGTCCGGCGAATACCTGCAGAAGCGCGCCGGGCTCTCGATGACGCACGTGCCGTACAAGGGCAGCCCGGCGGCGCTGCAGGCCTGCCTCGCCAACGAGACCCAGGTGTTCTTCGGGCCCGAGGGCGCGGAGAGCGCGATCGCCGGGAAGCTGCGCACGATCGCGATCCTCGGCCCGAAGCGCTGGTCGAAGCTGCCCGCCGCCGCGACGACCGACGAGCAGGGTATGCCCAACTGGGGACCGCGCAGCTGGCACGGCATCGTCGTCCTGTCGAAGACGCCGCCGGAGCTCGTCGCGCGATGGAACCGGATCGTCAACCGCATCCTCGCCGAACCGGCGGTGATCGAGAAGATCCAGGCGCAGGGCCTCGAACCGGCGCAGGCCTCGCTCGCCGACCTGGCCGAGCGCGTCCGTGTCGACCGCGCCGCCTTCGGCCAGCTGATCCGCGAGCTCGGAATCAGCGGCGGCGAGCCGAAGTGACCCACCCCTGCCACCGGAGCCCCCGATGATCCGTCTCGTCGCCTGCGGCGACGCGCTCTACTCGAGCCGCAACCTCGCCCGCCGTCTCGACCCGCGCCTGGTGAGCACGCTGACCGGCGCCGACGCCGCGTTCGCGAACGCCGAGTTCTGCTGCCCGCGCCACGATCGCCCGCCGGCGCCGCGCCGCTACGTGACCGCGGTCCGGGCCGAGCTCTTAGACGAGCTCGCCGCGCTCAACGTGCGGCTCGTCTCGTTCGCCAACAACCACGCCGGCGACTACGGCCCCGACGGCGTCGTCGACACGATCGAGGCCGCGCAGTCGCGCGGTCTGCTCCCCGGCGGCATCGGGCGCAGTCTGTACGAAGCGCGGTCGGCCCGCTTCCTCGACACGCCGGCCGGCCGCATCGGGCTCGTCTGCGCCAGCACCACCCGCTCGGCCGAATTCACCGCGAGCGCCCCCGGCGCCGGCATCGCCGCGCGCCCCGGCCTCGCGCCGCTGCGCTGGGGCCGCGCCTACGTCCTTCCGGATCGCGAGTTCGAGGAGCTGAAGCGGATCGACGAGCTGCTCGGCACCGCGGCGAGCCGCCGCGAGGTGATGGCGGTCGAAGTGATGCGCGACCCGGGCCCGGACGCGTTCGCGTTCGGATCGGTGTTCGAAGGGTCGCTGCGCATCGAGCGGGGGGCGACCGCCGCGGTCCGCTATTTCGTCGACGAAAAGGACGCGCAGGCGCTCGAGGACGCGATCCGCGACGCGGCGAACCGGTCGGACTGCGTGCTCTTCAGCCTGCACACCCACGAGGGCACCGACGAGAACTGGTACTCGCCACGCGCCGCCCCGTTCGTCGAGGCGTTCGCCCGCCGCGCGATCGACGCCGGCGCGCACGCGGTCCTCGGGCACGGCGCGCACATGCTGCGCGGTGTCGAGTTCCATCGCGGCCGCCCGATCTTCTACTCGCTCGCGAGCCTGGCGATGGAGTTCGAGGCCGGCGAACAGCGGATGACGCCCGAGATGTACGAGGGCTTCGGCCTGTCGAAGGACGCCCTGCCCTCGCAGATGCACCTGTCCCGGGTACAGGACGCCTCCGGCCGGCGCATCGGCTTCTACGGCGATCCTAGGTTCTCGCGCAGCGTCGTCGCCGTCTGCGAGTTCGCGACATCGGGCGTGCGGGTGAAGCTGCTGCCGGTCGATCTCGATCTCAACCGGCCGCGCCCGGCCGAGCGCGGCCTGCCGTACTGGCCGACGCCGGCGGTCGGTCGCGAGATCGCCGAGGAGATGGCGCGGATGAGCGAGTGGTACGGAACGCGGGTGCGCTACGACGAGACCGACGGATCGATCGCGGTCGAGGCGCCGTAGCCCTCTCCCACCCGCCGCCTATTCGAGCACGATCCGCTCGGCGCGGATCAGGTCGCCCCAGCGCTTCGATTCGCGGCCGAAGTGCGCGCGCAACTCGTCGGCGGTCGAGCCGACGACGACCAGCGCCTGCTCCTCGAGCTTGCGGCGGACCTCCGGGTCGCTCAGCGTCTTCGCGAGCGCGCGGGCGAGCGACGGCGCCACCTCCGGCGGCACGCCGGCGGGGACGAACAGCGAGAAGAAGACCTCGGCCTCGACATCCGGGTAGCCCGCCTCGGCGAACGTCGGCACGTCCGGCATCAACGGATTGCGCTGGCGCGAGCCAATCGCCAGCGCTTTCAACTTGCCGGCCTTGACGTGCGGCATCGTCGCCAGCGTGCCGGTGATGAGCAGCGGCACCTGGCCGCCCACCACGTCGGCGGTCATCGGCCCGCCACCCTTGTACGGGATGTGCTGGAGCCGGACGCCGGCGCTCTTCGCCAGCAGCGCGCCGGCCAGGTGGTGCGGCGTCCCGACGCCGGGATGGGCGTAGCTCGCCTTGGCCGGATCGCGCCGCGCGAGCTCGACCAGTTCGCGCACCGACGAGGCCGGGAACGACGGGTGCGCCGAGAGCATCGACGGCGTCGTCGCGACGAGGCTCACCGGCACCAGGTCCTTCATCATCGTGAACGGCAGGTCCTGGCGGACCGAGGCGTTGATCGCCAGCGCCGCGCCGTCGGTCAATAGCACGGTGTAGCCGTCCGGCGCCGCCTTGGCGACATGGTCGGCGCCGAGGATCCCGCTCGCCCCACCCTTGTTGTCGATGACGACGGTGGCGCCGAGCTCGCGACCCAGTCCCGGCGCCAGCGTCCGGGCGAGGAAGTCGATCGTGCCGCCCGGCGGCGCGGTGACGACGACGCGCACCGCCTTCTCCGGCCAGGCGGCCGCGACCGGAATCGCGAACGCGACGAGCAGCAGGGCGTACCACCGCAAGCGACCAGCGGATCGTTCGATCATCGACAACTCCGGCGAGGGTGGCGCGCGTGGACCGCGACGCCGGCGCGCCACTCCGGGCCGGCGGGCGCGGACGCCGGTCGGGTCGGCGCTATCATTCGCGCATCATAGACCATGGGCATCCGGCCGACGGCGCGCGAGCAACGCGCGGCCGCGACGGCCGATCGGGAATCCCGGGGCATGCGGAACGCAAGACTGCGCGTCGCGATGGTCGGCGCGGGCATGATCAGCGCGCATCACCTCGCGGCCTGGCGCCGGCTCGACTCGGTCGACCTGGTCGCTATCGTCGATCCCGACCCGTCCCGTTGCGCGGAACGCGCGACCCGATTCTCGATCCCGGCCCGGTTCGCGTCGGTCGAAGCGCTCCTCGCCACCGGTGTCGAGGTCGACGCGCTCGACATCGCCTCGCCGCGCGAGACGCACGGCCCGATCCTGCGCCTCGCCGCCGGCCGCGGCATCGCCTGCCTGTGCCAGAAACCGTTCATGCCCTCGCTCGCCGAGGCCGAGTCGATCGTGCGCGATCTGGCTGCCGGTCCGAGGGTCATGGTCAACCAGAATTTCCGCTTCCGCCCGTACTACCGGCGCCTGCGCGCCTGGATCGACGAAGGGCGGCTGGGCACGATCAGCGGCTGCACGATCCAGACGCGCAGCTGCGGACTCCTGCGCGACGCCCACGGCCGTTACCCGTACATCGAGCGCCAGCCGTTCGTCCGCCGCGAGCGGCGCCTGATGATCGAGGAGGTGCTGATTCACCGCATCGACATCGCCCGCTGGCTCTGCGGTCCCCTCGAGCTGGTCGCGGCCCGTACCGCGCGCAGCTGCGACGAACTCGTCGGCGAATCGGAGGCGACGACGTTCTTCGTCACCCGCGACCGGGGCGCGCCGGTCGTCGTCGACGGCAATTTCGCGAGCCGCGGATATCCGGCGCTGTCGCACGATCGGGTCGAGATCGCCGGGTCGACGGGCCGCGCGCTCTTCGAGCGCAACGTGCTGCGCCTCGACGCCGACACGCCGGAGGAACACGTCTACGAGCACCCGGTCGCCTACCAGCAGAGCTTCGACGCGACGATCGCGCATTTCGTCGACGCGCTTCGAACCGGCGCGCGGTTCGAGACCCCGCCCGAGGACAACCTCGAGACGCTGAGGCTCGTCGAAGCCGCCTACCGCTCGGCAGGCGGGTGACGGAGGCGGCCTTGACGACGCCCGGCCAACGCTTGCCGATGGACTTCCGGTCGCTGCGCTACTTCGTCTGCGTGGCCGAGTCCCGCAGCTTCTCGAAAGCGGCCGACCTGCTGTTCGTCGCCCAGCCGGCGTTGAGCCGGGCGGTGCGCAAGCTCGAGGACGAGCTCGGTACGAAACTGTTCGTGCGCACGAGCGCCGGCGTCGAGCTCACCGATGCCGGATCGCTCCTCTTCCAGCGCGCCCGGACGCTGCTGCGTCAGCTGACCCAGGCCGCCGACGACGTCCGCGCGCAAGGATCGTCGGTCAGCGGCACGGTGACGCTCGGACTGCCACCGGTCACCGGCGAGATCCTGGTCCCCACGCTGGTCCGGCGCGCGGCCGAGCTGCTGCCGGGCATCCGCCTGCGGGTCGTCGAAGGGTTCAGCGCCTACGTCTACGAGCGATTGGTGAACCAGGAGCTCGGACTCGCGTTGCTGCACAGCCCGGTGCCGCACCAGAGCCTGGCGATCGAACCGCTCCTCGTCGAACCGATGCACCTGGTCGGCCCGCCCCGCCGCCGCACGGGGCTGCGTCCGGCCTCGGCCCGCCTCGCCCTCGACGGACTCCCGCTGATCCTTCCGGGGCCGGCGCATCGACTGCGGCTGATGCTCGAGCGGGCGCTGGCCGAACGCGGCATCCGGCGCGGTCCGGTGATCGAAGTCGAGGGACTGGCGACAACCAAGGCGCTGATCGCGGCGGGTCTGGGCTACTCGCTCTTCCTCTACGGCGCCGTCCATCGCGAGGTCACCGACCGGCGCCTGTCGGCCGTCCCGATGCGCGACCTCGGCATCGACTGGACGCTGTCGATCGTCCACCGCAGTGAACAACACGGCATGCGCGCGCTCGCCGCGGTCCGGGCACTGGTGCGCACCGAGGTCCGGCGGCTGGTCGACGCCGGCGGGTGGCCGGGGAACCCGCATCCCACCGGCGACGGCGATCCCCCGTCCTCGTGAGCGCCGGCGGCGCCCCGGCGGTCGCCGACCAGGTATGCCGCAACGGCATACCCCGGATGCCGACAAGGTCCTTCCCTCCGCACCGGTGCGTTTGTAGTCTTGCCCGTGCCCGGGCGCGCCGCCGGCCCGCGCCGCCGAAGAACCGTCTCACGCGCGAGGACCGATCGATGCTCTCCGAATGCCTGCTCACCGACCGCGTCGCGATCGTCACCGGTGCCGGTCAGGGCATCGGCGCGGCGACCGCTGCGTTGCTGGCGCGCGCCGGCGCGATCGTGGTCATCGGCGAGCTCGACGGCGAGCAGGGCGAAGCGGTGGCGCGTTCGATCCGGGCCGGTGGCGGCAAGGCCGAGGCGCACCGGCTCGACGTCACCTCCGCCGGCCGCGTCCGCGAGCTCGTCTCGCACACGATCGCCCGCCACGGGCGCGTCGACGCGCTGGTGAACAACGCCGGCTACTACGGCAAGGTCCCGACGCTCGAGATGGACGACGCCAGCATGGACCGGATGATGGCGGTCAACTACAAGGGCGTCCAGCATTGCTGCCAGGCGGTGCTGCCGTCGATGATCGAGCGCGGCACCGGCGCGATCGTCAACGTCGCGTCGATGGCGGGGATCAAGGGTTCGTCGAGCCAGGCGTCGCACTACGCCGCGTCGAAGGGCGCGGTCATCGCGCTGACCCGCAGTCTAGCCGCCGAGTTCGGCCCGCGCGGCGTGCGGATCAACGCCGTCGCGCCGGGTCAGGTCGACACGCAGCTCTTCCGCACGTCGATCAAGGAGCGCCCCGATCGTCTGCCCGGGATCGTCGAGGCGATCCCGCTGCGCCGGCTCGGACAGCCGGACGACATCGCGCGCGCGATCCTCTTCCTCGCCTCCGACCTCGCGAGCTTCGTCACCGGCCAGGTGCTGTCGGTGTGCGGCGGCCGCCTGATGGCCTGAAACCGGATCCTCCAGGAACACGACCATGGCGAAACCACCGCTGTTCTGCATCAGCAACATCGACTTCCGTCACCTCTCGCTCGCCGATTGGCTGGACATGGTCCGCCAGAACGACCTCGACCACGTCGAGCTCGGTTCGTTCGCACTCGACGAGGCGCCGCTCGCGGACGTCCAGCGCGAGCTCGCGCTGCGGCGGATCGCGGTCGCGGTGCTCGACAGCGGCAGCGTCCACGAACTCGGCCGCTGCCAAACCGATGCCGAGGTCGAGACGACGCAGAAGCATGTCGTCGACTGCCTCGCGCTGGCGCGCCGTCTCGGTGCCGACGGTCTGCTGGTCCGCCTGGGCCACACCGCCCACCGCGACACGATCACCGCGGTCCGCCTGGTCCGCGACTACCTCAAACCCTGTCTCGCCGCCGCGGAAGCCCACGGCGTGACGATGCTGATCGAGAGCCGGTTCGACTGGCGCGGCGTCGACCCGACGCGCTCGGCGATCGAATCGCGGCCCGAGCACCTGCTGATGCTGATGGAGGCGGTCGGATCGCGGTTCCTCAAGGTCAACTACGACGCGGCGAACTTCCACATCGCCGGCGGCGAATCGTTCCCGCTGCCCTACGAGCTCCTCAAGCCCTGGATCGGCTACGTCCACATGAAGGACTGCCGGCGGTTCTCGCCGCTGACGCACGGCCTGAAGGCCAACCACAAGCTCAAGACCGACAGCCATACCGGGGATTACGAGTGTGTCGCCGTCGGACGCGGCGTCGTGAACTCGATGGGCATCCTGAAGGCGCTGCTCGACGACGGCTACGAAGGCTTCATCGGCCTGGAACCGCATACCGCGCCGGCCAAGAACCGGGCGGTCTTCGAAGAGTCGCTGCGCTACCTGCGCGCGGCGATGCGCACGCTGACCCAGGGCGCGCGCGAGCCGGTCGCGTCCTGAGCGAAAGCGCGCCGATGGCCGCCGAACGCCTGTCGCCGTCCGCGCCCTCGGCGCTGTTCGGGTTGACCGGCAAGGTCGGCGTCGTCACCGGCGCGAGCAAGGGAATCGGTCTCGCGACCGCGCGGGTCCTGGCCGCCGCGGGCGCGAGCCTGGTGATGTGCGCGCGCACTGCCGAGCGCCTGCAAGCGGCGGTCTCCGGTATCGTCGCCGACGGCGGCCGCGCGATCGGTCGCGCGGACGACATCGCGCGCGATGGCGCCGCCGCCGATCTGGTCGCGGCGGCGGTGGACGCGTACGGCCGCCTCGATTTCCTGGTCAACAACGCCGCGATCGTGCTGCCGCGGTACGCGACCGAGGACATCCCGGCTGCGGAGTGGGACCGCGTGATGGCGACCAACCTCCGTGGCCCGTTCCTGCTCGCCCAGGCGGCGGTGCGCCGCTTCGTCGCGCAGGGCGGCGGCGGGAAGATCGTCAATCTCGCCTCGAAGCTCGGCCTGACGGCGTTGCCGGGCACCGTCCCCTACAGCACGTCGAAGGGAGCGGTCATCCAGATGACACGCGCGATGGCGATCGACGTCGCGCCCCACGGCATCAACGTCAACGCGGTCGCACCCGGCTACGTGCCGACCGAAGGCAACGAGGCGGTCCTCGCCCGGCCGGGCTACAAGGACTGGGCGCTGGCGCATACGCCGCTCGGCCGCTTCGGCCGGCCCGAGGAGATCGCCGCCGCGGTGCTCTATTTCGTTTCGCCGGCCGCCGGATTCGCGACCGGGCAGGTCCTCTACGTCGACGGCGGATGGACGGTGCAATGAGCGCGCGCTCGAGGCGAAGGGCCGGCGTGCGATCGGAGGTGGTCCTCCTCGCCGCCCTCACCGCGCTCGCGATCGCCTACGTCGCCCAGGCGCTGCGGATCGGCGTCGGCGAAGCCGCCGCTCCCGGGTCCGGACTCTATCCGGCGATCGTCGGTTCGGCGTTCGCGCTCGCCTGCCTCGCGCGGCTGATCGTGCTGACCCGGCGCCCGCCTCGCGGGCCCGAGGTCGAACCGGCCGCGCCACCGACGCCACCGGCGGTCTACGCGATGATGGCGGTGCTGGTCGGCTTCGGCCTCGCGCAGGCGGTCGTCGGCTTCGTCCCGGCGCTGGGTCTGATGATCGTGGCCGCGCTTCGGGTCACCGGCTACGGCACCTGGCGGCGTCGGATCGCCATCGCGATCGGCGCGGTGATCGTCGTCACCGTCGTCTTCCAGCGCTGGCTCCAGGTCCCCTTCCCCAAGGGGATGCTGGGCGAGTGGATCGGCTGACCGGCGTTGGAGATCCTCCAAAGCCTCGCCGCGGGATTCGCCGGCGCGCTGACGCCGGTCAACCTGGCGTTCGCCTTCGCCGGCGTCGTCCTGGGCACGGCGGTCGGCGTGCTGCCCGGAATCGGGCCGCTGGGCGCGATGTCGATGCTGCTGTCGCTCACCTACGGCATGCCGCCGGATCGGGCGCTGATCCTGTTCGCGGCGATCTACTACGGCGCCCAATACGGCGGGTCGACGACCTCGATCCTGGTCAACGTGCCGGGCGAGACCTCGTCGGTGATCACCTGCCTCGACGGACACCAGATGGCCCGGCAGGGGCGCGCCGGCGCGGCGCTCGCGGTCGCCGCGATCGGCTCGTTCGTCGCTGGCACGCTCTCGGTCGTCGGGTTGATGCTGCTCGCGCCTCCGCTCGCCGGTTTCGCGCTCAAATTCGGGCCGCCCGAATATTTCAATCTGATGCTGGCCGGCCTGCTGGTGCTCGTGCTGATGTCGTCCGGCTCGAGGCTCAAGGCGCTCCTGATGGTGCTGCTCGGACTCGCGCTCGCGACGGTCGGCACCGATTACCTCGGGATCGCCCGCTACACGTTCGGCGTTCCCAAGCTCTTCGGCGGTCTGGACATGGTCGCGGTCATCATGGGCATGTTCGGCCTGGTCGAGATGATGAACGCGCTCGCGCGCGCCGACGCCACGCCGCCGGTCCGATCGGTCCGGATGCGCGAGCTCTTCCCGACCCGGGACGAGGCGAAGCGCTCGGTCGGTCCGATCGCGCGCGGATCGGTGCTCGGGTTCTTCCTCGGCCTGTTGCCCGGACCGGTGGTGACGATGTCGACCTTCGCGTCCTACGCGCTGGAAAAAAAGCTCTCGCGCCATCCGGAGCGGTTCGGCCACGGCGCGATCGAGGGCGTCGCCGGTCCGGAGTCCGCGAACAACGCCGCCGCGGGTGGTGCGTTCCTGCCGCTGGTCGCGCTCGGCGTCCCGTTCTCGGGCTCGACCGCGCTGATCCTGGGCGCGCTGTTGCTCGCCGGCGTCACGCCGGGTCCCAACTTCATCAACGAGCAATCCGGGCTGTTCTGGACCGCGGTGGCGAGCATGTACATCGGCAACGTGATGCTGGTGATCCTCAATCTGCCGCTGGTCGGCGTGTTCGTCTCGCTCCTGCGGGCGCCGCCCAGGCTCCTGATCCCCTTGGTCCTCGCCCTGTGCCTGATCGGCGCCTACGCGGTCAACAACAGCCTGTTCGACGTCTGGGTGCTGATCGGCGCCGGGCTGGTCGGCTACGGGTTGAGCCGCTACGGCTTCGATCTCGCGCCGCTGGTCATCGCCCGCGTCCTCGGCCCGCAGATGGAGATCGCGCTGGGCACCAGTCTCACGCTGTCGAGCGGCGATCCGACGATCTTCGTCACCCGCCCGATCGCCGCGACGATCGCCGTCGTCGTCCTCGTCGTCGCCGCCTGGAGCTTCACGGCAGGCTGGCGGGCGCGACGTCGCCCGATGCGCTCCACCGCCCATCCCTGAACCGGCCGCGTCGACGGCCGACCGCCCCGGAGGAATCCATGAACCCACGCCCCCGTTCGAAGCGCCGCCGCGCCGTCGCCCTCGTCCCGCTGTTCGTCGCGCTGCCCGCCGCGCTCGTCGCCGGTCCGGCGGCGACCCAGACGGCCTGGCCGACCAAGCCGATCGAGGTGATCGTCCCCTGGGCGCCGGGGGGATCGACGGACCTCGCCGCGCGCGCTCTCGCCGCGATCATCAACGACAAGAAGCTCCTGCCCCAGCCGATGCAGGTCGTCAACAAGCCGGGCGGCTCGGCGATCATCGGCAGCGGCGAGGTCGCGAACGGATCGGGCGACGGCCACCAGATCCTCTACACCGGCACCGAGCCGATCGTGATCCAACCGCTGGTCAAGGAGACGCCCTACAAGATCGAGTCGTTCACGCCGGTACTGCAGGTCGTTCAGACGCCGCTCGCCTTCGTCGTCAACGTCGACGCCCCGTGGAAGTCGATGCAGGAATTCGTCGCCTACGCCCGCGCCAACCCCAAGAAGGCGCGGATCGCCAACCCCGGTCCGCAAGGGTGGTCCGAGTGGCAGCTTCGCGATCTCGTCCGGGCCGAGAAGCTCGACGCGCCGATCATCACCTTCGAGGCGGGCGGCCCGGCGATCACCGCGCAGCTCGGCGGGCACACCGAGGCGCTCGCCGCCACCGCGACCGCGCTGGCGCCGCACGTGCGCGGCGGCAAGTTCCGCGTGCTGGCGTCGATGGCCGACGACCGGCTGCCGCTCGCTCCCGACGCGCCCACGCTCAAGGAACTGGGTTTCAAGACGCGCGAATTCATGATCACCCAGTGCTTCTTCGTCCCGGCGAAGACCTCGCCCGCGATCGTGAAGACGCTGCACGACGCGATCCGCACGGCGATGGATACCCCCGAATTCAAGGAATTCGCGCTCAAGAACAACGCCCGGATCGCCTACCTGTCGGGTCCGGACACCGTCGCCGCGATCAAGACCAGCGTCGCCAACACGCGCGAGCTGCTGGTCGAGATGGGCGCCAAGGTGCGTTGACATGGACCGAAGGCTCAAGCTGGCGGTCTGCGCGTTCCGCGGCGTCCCGCTCGTCGACTTCCTCGCGTTCGTCAAAGCGAACGGCGTCGGCCACGTCGAAATCGCCACGCACAAGGCGGGCGACGTCGACGTCGACGCCACCCGGCGGGCGCTTGCCGACGCCGGCCTGGGTCTCGCCGCGCTGGACGCCGGCGGCCACGAGCTCCTGCGGGCGCAGACCGACGCCGAGGTCGACGCCGCGCTCGCCCACGTGCGCGCGTCGGTGGATGTCGCGCGCGCGCTCGGCGCCGGGATCACGATCGTGCGACTCGGCCACCGGGCGGGACTCGACACGCCGACCGCGCTTCGGCAGGCGCGCGAGCTCGTGCTCCGTTGCCTCGACGCGGCGGAGGCCGCTCGCGTCACCATCGTCGTCGAGAACCGCTTCGACTGGCGCAACGAGGACCCGACGCGAAGCGCGATCGAGCGGCGCGCCGAGTCGCTGGTCGCACTGATGGAGTCGGTCGGTTCGCCGCGGCTCGCGATCCACTACGACCCGGCGAATTTCCACATCGCCGGCATCGAGGGCTTCCCGCTGCCCTGGGATCTGATGAAGCCGTGGATCCGCTACGTCCATCTGAAGGACTGCCGGCGCTACACGCCGCTGCTGCAAGGCCCCAAGGAACGCTACCGGTTGCGTACCGACAGCGCCAACGGGCCGTTCCAGAGCGTGCCCAACGGCGCCGGCGCGCTCAATTCGGAGGGCATCCTGCGCGCGCTGCGCGACGGCGGCTACGACGGCTACGTGAGCCTCGAGCCGCACGAGCTGCCGCACAAGGACCGCTGGCTGATCGAGGAGTCGCTGCGCTACATCCGCGCCACCGGGACCGCATGACTTCCACGATCGACACCGGCCGGCCGCGGTCGACCTGGCTCGTCACCGGCTGCTCGGCCGGGCTCGGCCGCTCGCTCGCCGCCCGCGCCCTCGCCGGCGGCGATCGCGTCGCTGCCAGCGCGCGCGACCCCGCCTCGCTGCACGAGCTTTGCGCCGCCTACCCGTCGTCGGCGCGCGCGATCGCGCTCGATGTCACCGACGCCGGCGGCATCGAGCGGGCGCTCGCCGAGGCGACGTCGGCGTTCGGGCCGATCGACGTCCTGGTGAACAACGCCGGCTACGCCTACTTCGCGCCGGCGGAGGAAGGCCGCGACACCGAGATCCGCGCGATGTTCGAGGTCAATTTCTTCGGGCTCACCGCGCTGACCCGCGCGGTCGTCGCGTCGATGCGCGAGCGGCGCCGCGGCACGATCGTCAATATCACGTCGATCGCCGGACTCGCCGCCAGCGCCGGCGCCGCCTACTACGCCGCCTCCAAGTTCGCCGTCGAAGGATTCACCGAAGCGCTCTCGCTGGAAGTCGGGCCGCTGGGCGTCCGGGTGATCGCGGTCGAGATGGGCCAGTTCCGCACCCGGTTCGTCAGCAGCAGCGTGAGCGAGCCGGACGCCTGGCATCCCGACTACGCGCCGACCGTCGGGGTGCGCCGCGCCGCGGTCCGCAACCGCAAGGGCCGCGAACCCGGCGATCCGGATCGCGCCGCCGAGGCGATCATCGCCGCGGCGAGATCCGCCGCGCCCCCGGCGCGGATGATCCTCGGCGCCGAGGCGATCGCATCGGCCCGCCGGAAGGTCGCCGCGTTGTCCGCGCAGGTCGACGCGACCGAGACGATCGGTCGCGCCTGCGACTTTCCCGACTAGCGTCCGGATGTCGGCGGCGCCGAGCGCGCGCCGGCGGCCGGGTCGCGCTCTCGCCATTCGGCCAGCGCCCGCGCGTACTCGCGCGCGTCCGCCTCGGTCATCGGGGCGCCGCATTCGTAGCAGGCGTTGCGGATCCGGTCGAACCAGCGGCAGCCGCATTCGTCGCAGGCGAGCTCGGGCGCTCCGGCGGGGTTGCGGAAGATCATGGCGACGATGCTACCGGCAGGCGCCGAGGAACGCGAGCCCGAGCGTGTCCAGGAAATCCTCGTAGCCGCGATCCTGCAATTCATGCTTGGTGCGGAAGACGTAGAACATCGCCTCGCCGGTGCGCAGCGCGAGCTTCATCGCGCCCAGGACCTCGGGGGTCGGCAACGCCTCCAGCCGGCCGAGCGCCGCGTCCTCGACGACGAACAGCAGGTCGACGCCGGCCTGCGCGAAGCCGGCGAAGGCGACCCGATCGACGCCGATCGTCCCCCGGCGCGCCTCGAATACGAGCATCGACCGGTCGGCGGCGGTCGCGGGTGCCGCCGCGACGCCGGCGATGTGCCTGCCGCGGATCACCCCGAAGGCCGAACGGGAAACGAGTCCCATCCGCGAGCCGTCCGCGAGATCGGCGAAGAGGCCGGACGCCTGGTCGAGAACCGCCTGCCAGCGCGTGACCAGCGCGACCGGCGCGGACGCGGTGAGCGCATCCACCGTTCCTCCTACAACCGACAGCCGAGCCGATAGCCCTCGTGGATCGCCGCGTCGAGACCGCGCGGCACCAGCGAGTCGCCGCAGCCGTGGACCTCGTCGATCATCCACTCGAAGTCGTGGAACAGCTGCTGGTTGGGAAGCCTCGGCGTGGCCGCGATCACCGTATCGGCCGGCAGGTATTTCGCGCCCCCCTTCTCGGACACGACATCGACGCCGGCGGCGGTCACCCGCGTCACGCGCGTTTGCGTCAGCGTCGCGATACCGAGCTCCTCCACCCAGGCGGAGTGGCGCCACTTGAACGACGGCATGACGTCGCCGGCGATCCGCTTGTCCTCCTCGACGATCGTCACCTTCGCCCCGGCCTTGGCGAGCGATTCGGCGACGACCAGCCCGATCTTGCCGGCGCCCACGACGACGATCTCCCGGCCGGTCGCGACCCGGCCGTGGGCGACCTCGATCGCGTCGACCATCCGCTCGGCCCCGTCGATGCCCTGCAGGCGCCCGCGGTCGATCCTCGCGCCGGCCGCGACCACGGCGACGTCGAACTGGTGCAGGAGACCGCGCATCAGCTTGGGCGTCGCCTCGGTGGACAGGCGCAGCTCGATGCCGAGCTTGCGGATCATCACCTCGTAGTACGCGACGATGCTCGCCAGGTCCTCCGAGCGCGCGAGGTCGAGCTTGGCGTAGGCGACGAGGTTGCCGCCGATCGCGCCGGACTTCTCCAGCACGACGACCTCGTGCCCGCGCTTGGCGGCGGTGATCGCGCACTCGAGTCCCGCCGGTCCGGCGCCGACGACCAGGATCTTCTTCTTCACCGCGGCAGGCCGGATCTGGTACTCCGGCTCGACCTCGTGGCCGAGCGCCGGATTCATCGTGCAGGTGTACGGCAGATCGCGGAACAGCCGCGACAGGCAGTTGAGCGACCCGACGCAGCGGCGTACCTCGTCGAGCCGGTCTTCGGCCGCCTTGTGGACCAGCTCGGGGTCGGCGAGCAGCGGCCGGCACACCTCCCAGAAGTCGAACTCGCCCTTCTCGATGCAGTCGTTGGCCATCCGCGGGTCGGGCAGCCGGTTGCCGAAGGCGATCAGCGTGTCCGGGAACAGCTTCTTGGCGCGCGCCGCCAGGTAGTTCCAGTGGCCGGGGACGATGTCGCGGCCGATCGACGATTCCGGCGCCTCCTGCCAGCCGACGGTGACGCTGATCATGTCGACGCCGCAGTCGACCGCCTGCTGCATCAGCTCGAAGCACTCGTCCTCGGTGTTGCCACCCCAGCGGTCCATCAGCTCGGCGCCGTTCAAGCGGATCACCAGAGGATTGTCGGGCGTGGCCTGCTTGATCGCGTCGATCAGCTCGCGCATGAACCGGCCGCGGTTCTCGATCGAACCGCCGTAGGCGTCGGCGCGCTGGTTGGTGAAGCGCGAGTTGAAGTTCGCGAGCAGGTAGCCCATGAAGCTCGTGATCTCGGTGCCGTCGAAGCCGGCGCGGACCGCGCGCTTCGCCGCGTCGGCGTGCTGGTCGACGACCGCCTTGATGTCGGCGACGCTCATCTCGCGTGGCGGCCGGAAGTGCGGCAGTGTCTGCGGCACGATCGACGGCTGGATGCAGTAGCCGAGGTCGATGCCGCCGTATCGCCCGGCGTGCAGGATCTGCTGGATCGCCACTGCGCCGGCGTCGTGGATGTAGCCGGCGATCTCCTCGAACTCCGGGAGGAAGCGGTCGTCGTGGATCGCGACCTGGCGGAAGTACGCCTTCCCCTCGCCGAGCGGGTCCGGATAGGCGCCCTGGTTGGTGATCATGCCGCAGCCGGTGCCGGCGATGACCTTGGTTCGCGCGAGCTCGCGCTTGCTGATTCTGCCGTCGCGTTCGTTGTAGTTCGACACGCAGCAGGCGCCGTACTTGATCAGGTTCTTGGTCGCGAATCGACCGATCCGGCCGGGCCGGAACAGTTGCGGCAGCTTGCGTTCCCCGGGTCTCACCGAATTGCCTCCTCTCCGCTACGTCGGTTCCTCGTCGGGCGATCGCGCGACGCGCAAGCTGACCACGACCGGCCGGGCGGCCCCATGATCGCGATCAAGGACCCGCGCCGTCGGGCCGGTGCGTGGCGTCGTAGGCCGCCGCCAGCGCCGGATCGCGCCGGCGGATGTCCTCGAGCGTCACATGGCCGGTCCGCGTCAGGTAACTGACCGCGAAGGACACCGGATCGAGGTCCAGGCGCGATCGCACGGTTTCGTACCACTCGGTGCTGCGGACCGCGGCCGCCTGCAGCGCGTCGGAGCCGGGCCGGCGCCGCCGCTCGAACTCGGCCAGCGCCGCCGGCACATCGCCGCCGGCGGCGGCGACCGCCTCGTGCAGCGCGATCGCGTCCTGCATCGCGAGCCGCGTTCCGGATCCAACCGACGGGTGACCGGTCCGCAACGCGTCGCCGAGCAGCACGACGTTGTCCCAGGACCAGCGCCGATTCGACACGATCGCGTAGCGGAACCAGTCGGACCGGTTCGACAGCAGTGGATGTCCGTCGAGGTCCTCGGCGAAGATCCGCTCGCAGGCCGCCAGCGACTCGGCCGGGCTCGCCCGGTCGAATCCGGCGGCGGTGTAGGTCCGCGGATCGCACTCGACGAGGAACGTGCTGTGGGTCGCGCTGTACCGGTAGGCGTGGGCGATCATCAGTCCGGCCGCGCAGGGCCGGAAGATCAGCGACAGCGGATCGAAGGCCCGCGTCGTGCCGTACCACGCGAGCCGGTTCGGTCGCCGGTCGAGCACCGGCTCGAAGCGCTCGGCGTATCGCGTCCGCAGCGCGCTGTTGGCGCCGTCGGCGACGACGACGAGATCGCAGTCGCGGAACTCGTCGACCGACTCGACCCGCCGCCCGTACTCGATCACGACGCCGGCCCGCTCGCACTCACGCCGCAGGATCCGCAGGAGGTCGATGCGCGCCATCCGCAGGAAGGGGTTGTTCGGGAGCGCGACCTCGACGCCGCGGTGGACGATGCGCATCGCCTCGTGGCGGATCTGCCCGGCGGTGATCGCGTCGTGAAGCTCAGGAGCGACGTCGCGGACGAAACCGAGCGCGACGTCGGAGAACACCACGCCCCAGCCGTAGGTCGCGTTCCCCGGATCGCGTTCGACGATCCGGATCTCGCCGCCCGGATCGTGGCGGCGGGCGAGCCAGGCGTAGGTCAGTCCGGCCGGCCCGCCCCCGGCGATGCCGATCCTCACGCCCCGCCCCGCCGGGCCGCCGCCTCGGCGTCGAGCTTCGCCGCGATCCGGTCGCGCAACTCTCGTTTCAGTACCTTGCCCACCGGCGAGAGCGGCAGTTCGGCGACGACCTCGAGACGTTCGGGGAGCTTGAACGAGGCGATCTTCTGCGCCTTGAGGAAGGCGATCATCTCGTCGAAGGCGAGCGTCGCACCCGGCTCGAGGACGACGAACGCGCAGGCGCGCTCGCCCATCACCGGATCGGGCATGCCGACCAGCGTGACCACCCGCACCTTCGGATGGCCGTAGATCAGGTTTTCGACTTCCTCGCAGCTGATCTTCTCGCCGCCGCGGTTGATCAGATCCTTGCGCCGCCCTTCGGTGTAGACGCTGCGCCCGCGCTTCCTGACGATGTCGCCCATCCGGTACCAGCCGTCGGCGGTGAACGCCTCGCGGTTCTTGTCCGCGGCGTTGTAGTAGCCGCGGATCGTGTAGGGACCGCGGGTCAGGAGCTCGCCCGGCTCGCCGTCGGAGACCTCGCGGCCGGCGTCGTCGACGACCTTGATCTCGTCGTGCTCGCAGACCGGCGTCCCCGAACTTTCGAGCAGGAGCTCGTCGGGATCGTCGAGGCGGGTCATGTTGATGAGGCCCTCGGCCGTGCCGTAGATCTCCTGCGGTACGCAGCCCAGGCGCTCGCGCAGCCGCGCACGAAGTTCCGGAGCGAGCCGAGCGCCGCCGTTCTGGACCACGCGCAGCGACGAGAGGTCGTGCCGGTCCGGCGCGTCCGACGCGAGCCACGCCGAGACCAGGGGCACGACCGCGCCGATCGAGGTCACCCGCTCGCGCTCGACCAGCCCGAACACGTGCTCGGCGTCGCCCGACCGGGCGAGCACGACGGTCCCGCCGGCGTAGAGCGCTCCCAACAGTCCCGGCGAGGCGAGGTTGTAGTTGTGGCCCAGCGGCAGGATCGCCAGATGCACGGTCGTGCGGTCGAAGCCGGCCGCGGCGCCGCACAGCCTCGCGTTCAGCACGTAGTCATCGTGGGTGCGCGGGATGAGCTTCGACAGCGACGTCGTCCCGCCCGACAGCAGCATCGTCGCGACCTCCGAGGGGTCGGGCGCGACCGCGGCGAGCCGCCGGGCCGTCTGTGCGGATCCGAGTCCCGAATCGATCATCGGACCGAGCGCCCGCTGGCCGGGCGACGGCTCGCCGTCGACGAAGACGTCGCGCAGCGCCGGTGCGCCGGGGAGCAGCTCCGCTGCCATCGCCCGGTAGTCGAAATCGCGGATCCGGTCCGCGATCACGTAGGCGACCGCACCGGACGCGCGCAGGAAGTGCGCGACCTCGGTGTGGCGGTGCGCGCGCAGCGCGGTGACCGGGATCGCGCCGATGCGGACCAGCGCGAAGTAGGTCAGGACGAACGATGCCGTGTTCGGCAGCTGGACGACGACGCGATCGCCGGGGCGCAGGCCGGCGTCGAGGAAGGCGCAGGCGAGCCGGTCGACCGCCTCGCCCAGCGCCGCGTAGGTCAGCCGCTGGTCGCCATCGACGAGCGCGACATGCGCCGGTCGCTCGGCGATCTGCCGCTGCAGCCGCCCGGCGATCGTCACGCCCTCCCACAACCCGAGTCGGCGGTAGCGCGCGGCCAGCTCCGCGGGCCACGGCGTGCATCCATCGAGCATGCCGGTCTCCTCCCGGGCCGCGCGCCCGCTCGGCGGCGGACGTCGGCCCCACCGTCGAGCATGGACCCGGCCGTCCATTGACACAAGCAATCGACTAGAATGCCTCGCATTCACACGATGAATGTCGCCGACCTCGACCTCAACCTGCTGACCGTGTTCGATCGGGTCCGGCGCGACCGGTCGATCACGCGGGCCGCCGAGGCGCTCGGGCTGTCACAGCCCGCGGTCAGCAACGCGCTCGCCCGGCTGCGCGCGGCGACCGGCGATCGTCTGTACGTAAGGACGCCCGGCGGCATGGTGCCGACCGCCTATGCCGAGCGGATCGCGCCGGCGGTCGCCGGTGCGCTCGAGGCGATCCACGGCGCTCTGGCGACCGGATCGTCGTTCGATCCGGCGGGCTCCGAGCGCCGGTTCGTCCTCACCCTCACCGACCTGGGCGAGGCCTACTTCCTGCCCCCGCTGATCGCCCGGCTCGCCGGCGTCGCGCCGGGCATCCGTTTCCATACACTGCCTGCGCCGCGCGAGCGGCCGGCCGAAGCGCTCGCCGATGGCTCGGTCGACCTGGCGATCGGGAACCTGCCGAACCTCGGTTCGGGCACCTACCGGCAGCGGTTGTTCCGGGAACGCTACGTGTGCATCGTGCGCGACGACCACCCGGCGATCGGCGCGCGGATGACCACGCGCCAGTTCGAGCGGGCCGGCCACGTGCTGGCGGCACCGACCGGCACCGGTCACGCGACCGTCGAGCGCGTGCTGCTCGAACACGGGGGCCGCAGTAGCATCCGCGTCGAGGTCCAGCACTTCCTCGCGATCCCTTCGATCGTCGCCGGATCAGACCTGGTCGGCGTCGTGCCGACGCGCGTCGCGCGCCAGGGCCTGCTCGGTGGTCTGGTGCGCATCGTCGAGCCGCCGTTCGCGATCGCGCCCTTCGTCGTCCGGCAATGCTGGCACGCGCGCGCGCACGCCGATCCCGGCCACCGCTGGCTGCGCGGCCTGGTCGCCGAGTTGTTCGCCGAGGAACGATGACCGGCGTTCCCACGGCCGGGCGCCGCCGACGCCGGCGGCCGCGCGGCGCCGCCTACGATCGATCCGGATCGAGCGTGTAGAGTTCCTGCGGACGGGACACGCCCTTCAACAGGTAGCGGCCGAGGCTCACCAGGCGCGCGCGCGCCTCGCCGGCCGCCTGCGCGAACGCCGACGAGACGATGACACCCTGATCGAGCGATCCGCACAGCGCCTCGATGCGGGCCGCCTCGTTCACCGCCGGGCCGAGCACGGTGAAATCGAGCCGGCGCGGACTGCCGACGTTGCCGTACAGCAGTTCCCCGACATGGAGCGCGAGATGCGCCTCGGTGACCTGCAGCCCCGCCGTGCGCCGCCGCGCGTTCAGCCGCTCGAGCCGGCGGCGCTGGTCGGCCGCGGCGTCGAGGGCGCGGTCGCAGGCCGGCCGGCCCTCGCCCTCGCGAAAGATCGCCAGGATGCCGTCGCCGATGAACTTGAGCACGTGGCCGCCGTGGGCCTCGATCGCCTCGACCTGCGCCTCGGCGTAGTCGTTGAGCATCGCCAGCACCGCGTCGGGCTCCGAGGCGTCGGTGATCTTGGTGAAGCCGACCAGGTCGGAGAGCCAGACGACGGCGCGGATGCGTTCGGCGCGCCCGCGCACGACGTTGCCGGCGAGCACCCGGTCGGCCGCGTCGCGGCCGAGGTAGGTTTCGATCAGCGTGTGCGCGGCCCGTCGGCTGGTGCGCCACAGGAAGGTGGCGGTGATCGCCGGCATGATCGCCTCGAGGAGCGCGAGCGTCCCCTCGTCGAAACCGGCCGGATCGTCGGTCGTCCACGACGACAGCACGCCGCTGGTCTCGCCCAGGCGCAACGACGGGTCGACGCGCACGATCAGCGCGACGTAGTCGGTGGCACCCCGGTCCGCGAATTCGTCGAGCACCGGGAACTCGCCGCGCGCGTGGGTCGCGTCGAGACGCCGACGCAGCCGGTCGACGGTCCCGGCGACCAGCGGATAGAAGGGGCTGCGCAGCCACTCCTCGTCGGTGTCCGCGCTGCTGTTGCGCAGGAACGTCTGCAGCGAGGCGCCCTGCCCGCGAGTCCAGCGCACGCCCTGGCCGTCGTAGGTCGGATCGAGCAAGTCGCCGGCCAGCGCCACGCGCATCAGCGGCACACCGGCCGCCTGCAGACGCGCGCAGACACCGTCGAGCATTGCCGCCTCGTTCGCGCCGCCGATCGCGGCGCCGACGAGCCATCGGGTCAGGTCCTGCGCGAGAGTCGTGTCCACGTCGATGCGCGGGTTCGGCGCAAGTCGCCAGCGGCGCCGATGCCGCGAACCCTACCATGCGCCGCCGCCGGGCGGCCACGACGCGTAGAATGGTCGTGCCGACGCGCGACGATCGGCCCGGGTGGTGAAACGGGTAGCCACAAGGGACTTAAAATCCCTCGGCGGGTCACTCCGCCATGCCGGTTCGAGTCCGGCCCCGGGCACCCCGCCTTCGGCGATCGCGGCCCCGGTTCGTGCCGCGCCACCGATGAACACCGACCATCGCCGCTACACGACCCCGGTAATGGACAGCGCACGCTGGGAGCGCGTCCGACTGCGCGCCGGCGACATCGTCGTCGCCACGCCGTACAAGGCCGGCACGACGTGGACGCAGATGCTCTGCGCGCTCGTCGTCCACGGAGCGCCGCCGTTCCCCAGTCCGCTGCCGCTGCTGTCGACCTGGGTCGACCGCACGCTCGTGCCGGTCGACGAGATGGCCGCCCGGTTCGACGCCCAGCCCTCGCCGCGGATCCTGAAGACACACACGCCGAAGGACGGCCTGCCCGACCTGACCGCGGCACGGGTCGTCGTCTGCGGCCGCGATCCACGCGACGCGTTCCTGTCGATGCTCGACCACGTCGACAACCTGTCGCCGCAGGCGCGGGCGGCCGCCGGCGGGTCGGCGGCCGAGCGCGTCGACCCCGGGCGCCTGTTCCGCTACTGGATGACCAACGGATCGCATCCGTGGGAGGCGGACGGCGCGCCCTTCGGACCCTATTTCCACCACATCCGCAGCTTCTGGGAAGTCCGCGCGAGTCCGGGCGTCCTCTTCGTCCACTACGCGGACCTCTGCCGCGACCTCGACGGCGAATTCGCGAGGCTCGCCGCCTTCCTCGGCGCCTCCCCGAGCGCGGCCGAGCGCGCTCGCCTGCTCGAGTCGGCGTCGTTCGCGGCGATGCGGCGCGACGCCGATACGCTCGCCCCCGGAGCCGACGGCAGCTCGCTGCTCTGCAACGCCGACTTCTTCCGCCACGGTCGCGTCGGCGCCTGGCGCGAGGCGATCTCGGAGGACAACCAGCGCCTCTACCGGCTGCTGAGCCGCAAGCGATACGACGCCGCGATGCTGGACTGGCTCGAGAACGGTCGCGCGGCCGCCGGTGATCCGGCCCGGCTTTGACCCTTCCGCGGCCTCGCCCTACCACTTTCGGCGTACGCCGCCCCGCCTTCCGGCAGAGGGCGCTCTGATCGAGTGTGGAATTCGCAGGCGGCCCGTTGCGCGCGAGCATGGTGACGTCGCGAATCGCGCGACTCGACCAACGGGAGAGACCACATGCACCGCGAACAGATCGACCGCGAAGGCGCGAGACGCGCTTCCACCGCGCGCACGCTGGCCGCCTCGATGATGGTGATCGGACTGGCCGGCCTGATCTGGCTCCATACGGAGCACGCAGGCGATTCGCAAACGCCGGCGGCGACATCCGATGCCGTGGCTCCCTGCCTGGACGCCGCTTGCCTCCACGCGCCGGCCGGCGACCCGTCGGTACCCACGGCCGATCGTGTGTTCGCCAGGGGGACCGCGTACGACGCGCTGCCTCCGATCCCGACATTTTGACGGGAGCGGACATGCGATCGGATTCGGGGTACTCCGGGGCGCTGGCCGGCGCGTTCTTTTCGCTCTTCGCCATCACCGCCGGCGCTGCGCCGCAGGTCGTCGGCGACCAAGCCTGCGAACGGTACGCGGTCGACATCGCCGCTTTCGCCACCTGCGTCGACGGCAAGGTCGTGCGACCGGAGGACGCGCGATCGCCCGGGCCAGCGCGGCCGGCGGTCGCGCCGGCCGCCCGCGCGACCGGCGCCGGTACGAGCGTTGCCGCGGCAGAGCGGACCGCAGCCGCCCGGTCGGCCGAGGCGCTGCCGCCGACCCCGATCGCGGCCGGCGTCCCTCAGTCGAGGTAGCGCCGCGCCGCGATCACCGCAGCGGTCCGGTTGCGCACGTCCAGCGCGCGGAACACGGCGATCAGATGCACCTTGACCGTGCCTTCGGTCACGCCGAGGGCGCGGGCGATCGCCTTGTTCGGCAGTCCGCGGGCGAGCAAGCGGACGACCTCCCACTGGCGCGGCGTCAACGTCGTATCGGGCACCGCGCCCATTCGTCCGGCGCCGGCCGCGACCAGTCGCGGCGGCGCGTAGGTCCCTCCGGCGAGCACCAGGCGGACCGCCGAGACGATGACCGCCGGGGGTTCGCTCTTGGGGACGAACGCGGAAACGCCCAGCGCCAGCAGCGGTTCGACATGCGCCGGATCGTCGTCGGCCGAGACGACCACCAGCGGGATCTGCGGGGCCCGGGATCTGAGCTCGCGGACGGTCTCCAGTCCACGCGTACCCGGCATCTTCAGGTCGACGACCATGAGGTCGAGCTCGGGATGCGCGTCGGCCAGCGCCAGCGCGCCGGCGGCGTCCGCCGCTTCGTGGAACCGCGAACCCGGTGCGAGCTCGGCGAGCGAGCTCGCGAGCGCCGTGCGCATGATCGGGTGGTCGTCGGCGATGCCGATCTCCAGCGGTGCTTTCGGGTCGTCCATCGGTCCTGGCGCGCCATCGACAGGCCGCGGTCGTAGACCCCCACCGGCCTTCCCGGCATTATGAACAACCCCGAGCGGCCGTGAGCACGAACATTCGCCTCGCGACGAACCGTCTGGTCGCTTGCGCCGCCGGCGCCGCGACGCTCTGCTGCTGGCTCGCCGCCGGCCTGGTACACGCCGCAGACCGCGCGCCCGCCTCGCCGCCGAGCCCGATGCAGACGATCGTCGAGGGTCGCCTGCGATTCGACGCGTCGCCGCTCCCGCCACCCGGCCGGTCGGGCGGCGTCCCGATCCGCCTGCCGGACCCGTGGTCGGTCGAGCGACCGCAGGCCACCGGGTTCGCGTGGTACTCGTTCGATTGGACGCTCGCCGACGTCCCGGACACCGTCTACGCGATCTACCTGCCCGGCACGAACGTGCACGTTCAGGTGTTCGTCAACGAGACGCTGGTCGGCACGACCGGCGATCTCGCGCGGCGCACGCCGCAGAGCTGGGAGCGATCCCAGGCGTTTTCCATGCCGTTCGCGGTCCCGCGCGAAGGCGCGAACCGGATCGACGTCCGGGTATTCGTGCCGCAGGCGGCGCTCGGCGGACTCGCACCGCTGGTCATCGGGCCGGCCGCCGACATCCGCCGGATCGTCTTCAGGGACATCCTGATCAACACGATCGGCCCGCTCGTGGTCTCGGCGACGATCGTGGTCGTCGGCGCGTTCATCCTGATGCTCTGGGCGCGTCGCCGGGACCCCACCTACGCGCTGTTCGGCAGCGCGGCGATCCTCTGGGGCGTGCATACCGCGATCTCGATCCTGCCCGAGCCGCCGTTGCCGGATCTCCACTGGGCGATCGCCTGGCACGGCCTCTACATGACGTTCGTCGCGCTCCTGTGCCTGTTCTGCCTGCGCTTCACCGGCGCCGACTGGCCGCGCTACCGGCGCACCGTCGTCGCCTTCGCGTTCGCGGTCGTGCCGGCGTTGTACGCCGCCTGGGCCGCAGGGGTGATCGGCCCGGTGGCGGTGGCGATCCGGGGCACGGCGATCCTGCTGGTCCTGATCGCGCTCGGGTCGGTGGCCCGCTACGCGCTCGCGGCGCGCAACACCGAGAGCGCGTTGTTGCTCGCCGCCGGCGCCGTGTCGGCGGGTTTCGCCATCCACGACTGGACCGTGGCGAACGATCCCTACCAGATCCGCGAGACCTGGCTCGTCCCGTACGCCGCGCTGGGCTTCCTCGTGCTGGTCGGCTGGATCCTCGTCGACCGATTCGTTCGTGCGCTGAACGACGCCGAGCGCGCCAGGGCCGGCCTCGAGCGGCGCGTCGACGAGAAGAGCGCCCAGCTGTTGCGCCAGCTCGAGCGCACGCGCGAAGCGCGTGACGCCGCCGAAGCCGCGAACCGCGCGAAATCACGCTTCCTCGCCGCCGCGAGCCACGACCTGCGCCAGCCGCTGCACGCGCTGGGCCTGTTCGCGGCGAAGCTGCGCTCGCATGTCGGAGACGAAGAAGGCGTACGCGTCGCCGACCGGATCGGACGCTCGGTGGAGTCGCTGGAGGGCCTGCTCTCGTCGTTGCTCGACATCTCCAAGCTCGACGCCGGGGCGATCGAAGTCCGACCGCAGGCCGTCGCTCTCGATGCGCTGTTCCAGCGCCTCGGCGACGTCTGGGCGCCGCAGGCGCTGGAGCGGGGGCTGAAGCTCGCCATCGTCCCGACACGGCTCGCGGTGCGCACCGATCCGTTGCTCCTCGAGCGCGTCCTCGGCAACCTGCTCGACAACGCGATCAAGGTCACGACGCGCGGCGGCGTGGTCGTCGGCGCCCGCCGCCGCGCCGATCGCGTGGTGATCGAGGTCCACGACAGTGGGCCGGGCATTGCCGAAGCCGAGCGCGAGCGGATCTTCGAAGAGTTCTACCAGCTGGACAATCCGGCGCGCGACCGCGCGAAGGGGTTGGGGCTCGGCCTCGCGATCGTGCGCCGGCTCGCGACGCTGCTCGGCCACACGATTGAGCTCGGATCGGTGCCCGGACGCGGGACCACCTTCCGCGTCGTCGCCGAGAGGGTCGCGGCACCCGAACCGGCGCCGGCCGAATCGGCGTTGGCGATACCCGGTCGCAGCACGACGCTCACCGGCCGACGTGTGCTGGTCGTCGAGGACGACGAAGCGGTTCGCGCCGGCCTGGTCGCGCTGCTGCGCGACTGGGGCTGCCGGGTCGAGGCCGCCGCCGACGCCGGCGCGGCGCGCGCACTCGCCCGAACGATCCGTGACCCGGGGTCGCGCCCCGAGGCGCTGATCGTCGACTACCGGCTGCCCGACGGGTTCGACGGCCTCGCGGCGATCGACGATATCCGTCGCGTCATCGGCGCGCCGGTGCCGGCCCTCGTCGTCTCGGGCGCCAGCTCCCCCGAGGACATCGGCCGGATCAAGGCGAGCGCGATTCCCTGGCTTTCCAAACCAGTCGCCCCGGCGAGGCTGCGCGCCGCGCTCGCCTTCGTGCTCGGCGAAGGCGGCCGCGCACCCGAGGCCGATCCTGCCGGCGTCTAGCGCCGCCCCCCGGGCATCGACGACTGGGCGAAGCGGGCGAAATCGCCGAGCACCTTCTGCATCTGATCGAAAGCGTTGCCGCCGGAACCGACGACGCCCTTCATCGCATCGACGACGTTGGTCAGCGGCTTCAAGTCCGGCATCATCGCCATCGCCGCCTTGGCCTGCTTGACTCCGGGCACGCCCTCGGCCTGTTCCTCGATCAGCGTGAAGACACGCTTCTGGATCTCGGTGATGAGGTCGAACATCTCGCCCCAGTAGCGCATCGACTTCTCGAGCGCCTCCTGTGCGGCGCCCTGACTCGCGGCCATCAGCGATTGCGGATCACGGGCCTCGGCGGCCGAGCGCGCCGCCTTCTTCTGGAAGGCGCGCGCCTCCTCCTCGCCCTCGAACTGCAGCTTGCGCAGCTTCGCCGTGCTCTCGATCGCCGCGTTGATGACGTCGAGCGCCATCCGCGCGTTCGCCTTGTAGAGCTCGATCGCCTGCTCCGGCGTCAGCATGTTCGCCATCTTCGACATGTCGGCGTACGAAAGGCCGGGTGGGAGCTTGGGCGCTCCCCCTCCGAGCGCCTTCCTCGCGGGCGGGCGGCGTTTCGCCTTGGCCCTCGGCTTCGGGGCGGCGGCGGGTGCGTTTGCGGCGGCGGGGTTCGACTTCCTTGCCATGATCGACTCCTGGTCGGACGGGTGTGTGAGGAAGCGCAGGGTCAGTTGACGCTAATCGGCGGGCATCGTCAAGACGGCGGCACCGCGGACGCGCCCGGCCCGCAGGTCGTCGATCGCGTCGTTGGCCGATGCGAGCGGGTAGGCGGTGGCGTGGACAGCGAGCCGGACGCGGGCGGCCGCGGCGAAGAACGCCTCGCCATCAGCGCGCGTCAGGTTGGCGACCGATCGGACGACGCGCTCCTCCCAGAGGAGCCGGTACGGAAACGACGGAATGTCCGACATGTGGATGCCGGCGCACACGACGATGCCGCCCGGGCCGGTCGCGCGGAGCGCCGCCGGCACGAGCGCGCCCACCGGGGCGAAGACGATCGCGGCGTCGAGCGTTCGCGGCGGCGCGCGGTCGCTCGGACCCGACCAGACCGCGCCGACCTCGCGGGCGAGCGACTGCGCCGCGTCGTCGCCGGGGCGGACGAACGCGACCACGTCGCGTCCGTCGGCGATGGCGATCTGGGCGATCAGGTGCGCGGCGGCGCCGAATCCGTAGAGGCCGAGCGTGCGCGGCGCGCCGGTCATCGCATAGGCCCGGTAGCCGATCAGGCCGGCGCACAGCAGCGGCGCGGCGTGGAGGTCGTCGTAGCCGCCCGGCAGCGCGAAGACGTAGCGGGCGTCGGCCAGCGCGTGGGTCGCGTAGCCGCCGTCGCGATCGCAGCCGGCGTAACGCGCCGACACGCACAGGTTCTCGCGTCCGCTGACGCAGTACTCGCAACATCCGCAGGTCTGCGCGAGCCAGGGAATGCCGACCCGCTCGCCGACCCGCCACCGGGACACGCCGCAGCCGACCCGCTCGACGACGCCGACCGCCTCGTGTCCCGGTACGACCGGGAGCCGGGCGCGCGGGAGTTCACCGTCGACCAGGTGCACATCGGTGCGGCAGACACCGCAGGTCCGGACGCGTACGAGCACTTCCGTGTCGCCGGGCGGCGGCACCGGTCGATCGCGTGCGACCAGCCGCCCGCCCGGCGTCTCGAGCACCATCGCCTGCATCGCGGTCACATCCGAGCTTCCACGAGCGCCGAATCGGTCATCGTATCGGCCGCCGGGAGCGCCGGGCGTTGACCGGCATCAAGCGGCGCGGACCCGGCGGGTGGAATCCTCGGGGGCGAACCCTGTTGACCTGGTGCACGCGAGGCCGCACGATCCGCCCGGATCGCCTTCGAGGAGTCCGCCATGCGCATCGCCGCCATCGCCTCGCTCGCCGTCCTCGCGCTCGGCGCCGTGCCGCTGGGCGCGATCGCGCAGGCCCCGGCGCCCGATGCCGGCGCGCCAGCGGCACCGGCCGCCGCTCCGGCCGCACCCGCGGCCGCCCCCACCCCCGCCGCTCCACCGCCTTACGCGACGACCAAGATCACCGACAACGTCTACGTCTTCCGGGCGGGAGGACATCAGGCGATGTTCGTCGTCACGCCGGAGGGCGTCATCGCCACCGACCCGATCGCGCTGATCAACCCGCAGGCCTCGACCGTCTACCTGCAGGAGATCCGCAAGGTCACGTCCGCGCCGATCAAGTACGTCGTCTACAGCCATCACCACTACGACCACATCGCCGGCGGCAAGCCGTTCAAGGACGCCGGTGCGGTCTTCGTCTCGCACCGGAACGCGCACAAGCGACTCGCGGCGCTGCAGGATCCCGCGGTCGTGATCCCCGACATGATCGTCGAGGACGGCGGCAGCACGATCCAGCTCGGCGGCGTGCGCGTCGATCTGCTCTACGTCGGCCCCAACCACTCGGACAACTCGCTCGTCATGTTGCTGCCGCGCGAGCGGATCCTCTTCGCGGTCGACTGGATTCCGATCGGCGCGATCCTGTTCCGGGACCTGCCGGACGGCTACATTCCCGACTGGTTCGCCGGTCTGGAGCGGGTGCTGGCGATCGACTGGGACCGGATGATCCCCGGCCATCCGGCGCCGGGCGGTCGGCTGGGCACGAAGGACGACGTGCGCGCGCTCAGGGACTACATGAGCGACGTGTCGAAGGCCGCCCGTCAACTCGCGGCCGACGGCAAGTGCCTCAACGACGACGCGATGGCCGCGGTGAAACTGCCGAAGTACGAAGGCTGGGGCGGCTACAGCCTCTTCCTGCGCGGCAACGTCGAGCGCTTCTGCGAGTATTGGGCGCGGGGGATCTGACGACGACGCGACCCTCGGACCGATCGACAGGAAGGAGGACCCGTGAACCCGCTGCGTATCCGCCACGGCCGCCCGCTGCGTCTCGCCCTGCTGGGCGGTGGTCCCGATTCCTGGATCGGCCGGATGCACCAGAGCGCCGCCGAGCTCGACGGCTGGTGGCGCGTCGTCGGCGGTGTGTTCTCCGGCGACCCGATACGTTCGCGCGCCGCCGGGGCCGCGCTCGGATTCGATCCGGCGCGCTGCTACGGCGACCTGGCCGAGCTCCTGGCGCGCGAGCCCACGCGCGCCGACCCGGTCGACGCGGTGGCGATCATGTCGCCCAACGACACCCACTACCCGCTCGCGGTCGCGGCGCTGGACGCCGGCCTCGACGTCGTCTGCGACAAGCCGGTGACCCACGACGCCGCGCAGGCGCGCGACCTCGCGCTCCGCGCGGCGCGCCGGGCGCGGCTCTTCGCGATCGCTCACGGCTACTCGTGCTACCCGATGACCCGCTACGCGCGCCACCTCGCCCGCACCGGCGCGCTGGGCGAGCTGCGCTACGTCCAGGTCGAGTACGTGCAGAGCGGGCTCGCGATCCGTGTCGAGGACGCGCCCAGGACCAACCGGCTGCGCTGGATGCTCGATCCGGCGCGCGGCGGACTGTCGCTGGTGCTGGGCGGCATCGGCTGCCACGCCCAGCACCTCGCCTGCTTCGCCTCGGGGCGGCGCATCGAGAGCGTCTGCGCCGACGCCGGAGCGGTCGTGCCCGGCCGCGAGTTCACCGACACCGTGTCGGCGCTGCTGCGCTTCGAGGGCGGCGTGCGCGGCACGTTCACCGCGCTCTACGCCGCGGCCGGCAGCGAGAACGACATCCGGCTGCGCCTGTGGGGCGAGAAGGGCATGGTCGAGTGGTCGCACCGCGACCCGTCACGGCTCGCCGTGGCGACGCTCAACCGCGGACCGCAGATCGTCGCGCGCGGCGACGCCGACCTGCCGCCGGAGATCCTGGCGCTGGGCCGCACGCCGCGCGGGCATCCCGAAGGTCTGCGCGAAGCGTTCGCCAACCTCTACGGCGAGGTCGCCCGCGAGCGGATGTCGATCGCGCTGGGCGAGAGCGTGCCGGAGCTCCCCTACCCGCGCATCGCCGACGGCGTGCACTCGATGGCGTTCATCGAGGCCTGCCTGGCGTCGAACGGCCGCTGGACCGACGTCGAGCGCTAGGAAGGCTCCCGGAGCTCAGGTCCGCGGCCGCGCCGCGGCCTTGGCCGCGAGCTTGGCGTCGAAGCGCTCGCGCGCGATCACCATCCGCTCGTGCGTGCCGCGCGCGATGATGTCGACGCCGTCGTGCGCCTCGACCGCGAAGACCAGCCGGCGCCCGGCGACCTCGGTCAGGTGCGCCCGCGCGGTGACGACGAAGCCGGCGGGTGTCGCCGCCTCGTGCGTGACCTCGATGCGCGTGCCGACCGTCTGCTCGGACGGCCAGTCGAGGTGCGGCTTCGACAGCAGCAGGCAGGCCCACTCGAGGAAGCCGACCAGGTAGCCGGTGGCGAACACCGGCGGCATCGAGAGGAAGTCGGGCGATTCCGGGTACAGCGCGGGCACGAGCTTGGTCTCGGAGACGACGAACGACAGCTCGTGGACGAGGCCGGGGACCAGCGTGGGCTTCAAGGCGGCTCCTGGGGAGTGACGGGTGTCGACGATCCGACCGGCGGTCAGCGCGACGCGGCGCCGGCACGCTCGAGGACGATCCGGGGCGGGTGCGGCCCCGCGGGCGCGGCCGCGGAAGGCGCGGACGGGGTGGACGGGACGGGCGGCGGCGCCGGTGGACGGTACCAGTCGTGGAACAGACGGACCAGCCGCACGTACTCGCGCGTCTCCGGATACGGCGGCACGCCACGGTGGCGCTCGACCGCGCCCTCGCCGGCGTTGTACGCGGCGAGCGCCAGCGCCGGATCGTCCGGATAGCGCGCGAGGAGTTCGCCCAGGTGCCGGGCGCCGACGCGCAGGTTGATCGACGGCTCCTTCAGCTTGTCGGCGGCCGACCGTTTCGCGTCGCCGGCCACGCCGTAGCGCTCGGCGGTCTCGGGCAGCACCTGCATCAGACCGACGGCTCCCTTGTCGGAGACCGCGGACGGATCGAACGCCGATTCGACGGCGATCACCGCCCTGACGAGCGCCGGGTCGAGCCCGTTGCGCTGCGAGTGCTCGTCGACGAGGGCGGCGTAGCGCAGGACGTTCGGGTGGCCGTCGACGCGCCGCAGGATCGGGTGGTCGCGCAACGCCTCGGCGGCCAGGACCGACGGATCGGGGGGAAGCGCGGGCTCGGGTGGCGGCGCGGGTGGCGGGTCGAGGCTCGTGCGTCCCTTGAAGAACAGCGTGTAGCGCGCATCGACCCGGGTCGGCGCGAAGTGCGCCTGGCCGCCTTCGTCGACCCGCACCCACAGGTCGGCGTGCGCGGGAACCGCGAGCGCGGCCAGCGGGACGGCGAGCAACCCGCGCAGCATCCGGGCCCGGATCGTCGCGACCATGGGCGGCGATTGTCGCCGTCGCCGATCGCGGCGCGCAACCGCGGGGCCGCCCCTGGCATCGGCGGGGTTGACACCGGCCGGCAACCGTTCATAATCACGGTACCGTATATCCATCCGGTTACCGGACTCCCGGAATGCCCTTCCGCCGCGCCTCCGCCCGCCGCCCGTTCGCGCACCTCGCCGAGCCGCCCGAGATGGCGGCCGACGTGCCGCGGCTGACCGCACGCCAGCAGCAGATCCTCGACTGGATCCGCACGCACATCGAGACCGCCGGCATGCCGCCGACGCGCGCCGAGATCGCCGCGGGACTGGGCTTCTCGACCGCCTCGTCGGCCGAGGATCACCTACAGGCGCTGGCGAAGAAGGGCGCGATCGAGTTGAGGCCGGGCGCTTCGCGGGGATTGCGGCTGCGCGACCTGCCGGGCGTCCCGGTGCAAGGCACGCTCCCGCTCGTGGGTCGCGTCGCCGCCGGCAACCCGATCCTCGCCGCCGAGCACATCGAGGCCCGCTACCGGATCGATCCGGCGCTGTTCACGCCCCGGGCGGACTTCCTGCTGCGGGTGCACGGCGCGAGCATGCAGGACGCCGGCATCCTCGACGGCGACCTCCTCGCCGTGCACAAGACCGCCGAAGCGCGTCCTGGCCAGGTCGTCGTCGCGCGCATCGGCGACGAGGTGACGGTCAAGCGTCTGAAACGGCGCGGCGTCACGATCGTGCTCGAGCCGCAGAACGCCGCGTTCGAGCCGATCGTCGTCGATCCGTCGCGAACGCCGTTCGCCGTCGAAGGCGTCGGCGTGGGGCTCGTCCGTGCGAACCGCCCGTTCTGACGCGCCCGCCGCCGACGGTCCGTCCGGATCCGCGATGCCCCGGCCCGTGCGACCGCTGCCCGCCCGTCTCGAGGACCTGCCCAACGTCGGGCCGGCGGTCGCCGCCGACTTCCGCCGGCTGGGCATCGGCACGCCCGACGAGATCCGCGGCCGCGATCCGTACATGCTCTACCACGACCTGTGCCGCGCGACCCGCTCGCTGCACGACCCGTGCATGCTCGACACGTTCATCGCGGTCGTCCGCTACGTCGACGGCGGTCCGGCGAAACCGTGGTGGCACTACACGGCCGAGCGCAAGCGCGTGCTGGCGTCGAAGCCGGCGCGACGAAGATCCTGCTGAGGCTCGGGGCGCCGCGCGCGAGCGCGGCGGCCCCTTCCTTTTCGAGCCCGCCCCGGTGCGTGCCCGTGTCGCACCCCCCCCGCAATCCCACGACCGACGGAGTCCCGATGAGCGTCCCGTTCCAGCCTGCCGGCTACCACAGCGTCACCCCCTACCTGATCGTGCGTGGCGCGGCGCAGGCGCTCGCGTTCTACGCCCAGGCGTTCGGCGCGGTCGAGATCCTGCGCCTGCCGATGGGAGAGCTGATCGGCCACGCGGAGATCCGCATCGGCGACTCGGTCGTCATGCTCGCCGACGAGATGGACGGCTATCCGGGTCCCGAAGCGATCGGCGGCTCGCCGGTGAGTCTCATGATCTACACGAAGGACGTCGACGCGATGTTCGACCGCGCCCTCGCCGCCGGCGCGAAGCCGAAGCGGCCGGTCGCCGACCAGTTCTACGGCGACCGCACCGGCGTGCTCGTCGACCCGTACGGCCACGTCTGGTCGATCGCGACGCACGTCGAGGACGTCCCCGAGGACGAGATCGCGCGCCGGCTCGCCGCGATGGGCGGCGACTGACGCGACCCCGACCGGGCCGGGCATAGCGCTTGAACGCCCCTTCCGCCGCCGCCCTCCTCGCCGCGCGCCTCGCCCATCCGGCGGTCTGGCGCGGCGGCGACTGCGCGCCCGAGCCCTCGAGCGTGCCGACCGGCTTCCCCGCGCTCGACGCGGTGCTGCCCGGCGGCGGCTGGCCGGGCGCCGGGCTCGCCGAGATCCTGCTCGCGCGCGAAGGCATCGGCGAGATCGCGCTGATGCTGCCTTCGCTCGTCGCGCTGCAGCGCGCGCGGCGCGAGATCGTCTGGATCGCCCCGCCCCACCGCCCCTACGCACCGGCGCTGGCCGCGGCCGGCGTCGACCTGACGCGCTTCCACATCGTGCGTTGCGCGCGTCCCGACGACGCGCTGTGGGCCTGCGAGCAGGCGCTGCGCGCGCCCGAGTGCGGCGCGGCGTACGCCTGGCTCGCCGCGCGTGACGAGCGTGTGCTGCGCCGGCTGCAGGTCGCTGCACGCGACGGGCGCACGCTCGGCGTGCTCTGGCGGCGGCCCGGCGAGCGGGCGATCTCGCCGGCGGCACCGCTCCGGCTCGGCCTCGCACCGCACGCGGGCGCCCGATCGCGGCTCGCCGTCCACGTGCTCAAGCGCCGCGGCGGCGAGGTCGGCCGTCCGGTCGTTCTCGACCTCGACGCGCGCTGCCTCGTCGCCCCCGAACTCGCGTCGCGCCCGCCGCGCACGCTCGCGCCGCCGAGGCTCCCCGGCCCGCGCCCCGATCCGCGCTCCGACGCCGGCCACGACGCGTCGCGCGCCACCCGCGCGTGGCGCACGCTGCGCGCGGCGTCCTGACGACCGTTCGACGGAGGCCCGATGCTCGCCCGCCACTTCCATGCGATGGCCTGCAACAACGCGTGGGCCAACCATCGGCTCCTCACCGCCTGCCTGCGATTGCCGCCCCGGGCGTTCGCCGCGAAGCGCGTGGGATTCTTCCCGTCGATCGTCGCGACGCTCAACCACATCCTGACCGTCGACTGGTATTACATCGACGCGATCGAGCGCTGGCAGGGCGGCCGCGAACCCAACCGCGATCCGTCGGCGTATTTCGATCCGGAGATCCCGTACCCCGACGCGCTCGCGCTCTACGAGGAGCAGCGCGAGAGCGACCGCCGGCTCGTCGCCGCCTGCGCGGCGGTCACCGACGCCCGGCTCGTCGAACCGGTGCCGGTGATGCGCCGCGCCGGTCTCGAATCCGAGCGCGCCGAGCGGCTGTTCGCCCACCTGTTCCAGCACCAGATCCACCACCGCGGCCAGGTGCACGCGATGCTCTCGGGGACCGAGGTCGCGCCGCCGCAGCTCGACGAGTTCTGGTGCGCCAACGAGGCCCATCTGCGCGCGGCCGAGCTGGCCGAGATCGGCTTGAGCGAAGAAGCGGTCTTCGGGAGTCCGGCGGCGGCCGGAACGTCGTTCGTCCGCTCGCCGTAACCACTCGTCCCGCCGAAGCCCGATCCGCCGCCCGGAAGGCCGGCACGACGGCCATTCCGGCGCGCGAATCGCCCCTCCGGCACGATGCTCTGGGCCGCCCTGCTCCTCCCCCGGCTGCCGCTCGAGGTCTACGCGCGCGCCTGGAGCGAGGACGAAGCGATCCGGCCGTTCGCGGTGACGAGCGGCGGGACGCGTCCTCTGATCGTCGAGGCGAACGACGCCGCCCGCGCCGCCGGCCTGAAACGCGGCCAGCCGGTCGCCGCCGCGCTCGCGCTCGCCCCCTCGCTCGTCCTGCGCGAGCGCGATCCGGCCGCCGAAACCCAGGCGCTCGAATCGGTCGCCACGACCGCGCTCGCGGTCACGCCGCTGGTGAGCCTCGAGCCTCCCTCGGCCGTGCTGGCCGAGATCGGCGGAAGCCTGGCGCTGTTCGGCGGCCTCGACCGGTTGCGCGCGCGGCTCGTCGACGACATCGCGGCCCGCGGCCACGAGCCGCGCGTCGGCGTCGCGCCCTCGCCGCTCGCCGCGCTCGCCCTCGCCCGGATGCGCCGCGGCGAGCCGGTGCGCGCGCGCGAAGCGCTCGCCGGCGCGCTCGCCGACGTCCCGCTCGCCGCGCTCGATCTCGACGCGCGGATCCGCGACACGCTCGCCGCCGCCGGCGTGCGCACGATCGGCGCCGCCGCGAAACTGCCGCGCGACGGCCTCGCCCGCCGGTTCGGCGACGCGCTCGTCGAGGCGCTCGACCGCGCGCTCGGTCGCCGGCCCGATCCCCGCGTCCCCTGGACGCCGCCGCCGACCTTCGAGGCGCGGCTCGAGCTGCCGGCGCCGGCGCACGACACCGAAGCGCTCGGCTTCGCCGCGCAGCGGCTCCTGCAGGCGATGGCGGCGTGGCTCACCGCGCGAGGCCTGGGCGTGCAGCGCTTCGAGACGCGGCTCGTTCACGAACGCTGGCGGCGCGAGCGGCTCGACCGGCGGGCGACCGCGGTCGTGCTCGCGCTCGCGGCGCCGTCGCGCTCGGCGCCGCAGCTCGCGACGCTGCTGCGCGAGCGGCTGACGCGCACCGAGCTGCCGGCGCCGGTCGAGGGGATCGAGCTCGCGACGCTCGCGACCGCGCCGCTCGCCGGGCGGCCGCTCGGCCTGCTGCCCGGTGACGAGGCCGAGGCGCCCGCGATCCCGCTCGTCGACCGGTTGCGCGCCCGGCTGGGCGACGACGCGGTGCTGCGCCTCGCGGTGCGCGCCGACCACCGGCCCGAGCGGGCGCACGCCGAGGCCGTCGCACCGGCCGAAGCGCCGGCATCGCTGCCCGCGGCCCCGCGCCCGCTGTGGATCCTGGACGAACCGCAGCCGCTCGCCGCCGCGCTCGCCCGGGCTCCCTGGGCGCTGTACGAAGGGCCCGAGCGGATCGAATCCGGCTGGTGGGACGGCGCCGACGTGCGCCGCGACTACTTCGTCGCCCAGACGCCCGGCGGTGCGCGCGCCTGGATCTACCGCGACCATGCGCGCGGCACCGACGACGGCGACTGGTGGCTGCACGGCTGGTTCGCGTGAACCCGGGCGGGGCCAGCGCGCGCCCCGTAGAATCCGCCGATGCCGTCGCCGTCCGCCGCCGCGCCGCACCCGCCCCCGCACCCGTACTCGGCGCTCACCCCCGACCTCGTCCTCGACGCGCTCGACGCGGTCGGCATCCACGGCGACGGGCGCCTGGTCGCGCTGGGCAGCTACGAGAACCGCGTCTACCAGGTGATGCTCGACGACCAGCCGCCGGTCGTGGCCAAGTTCTACCGGCCCGGCCGCTGGAGCGACGCGCAGATCCTCGAGGAGCACGCGTTCGTCCGGGCGCTGGCCGATGCCGAGGTCCCGAGCGTGCCGCCGCGTGAGATCGGCGGGCGCACGCTGTTCGAGCACGCCGGCTTCCGCTACGCGGTCCACGACAAGTGCGGCGGGCGTCCGCCCGAGCTCGACCGCGACGACGTGCTCGAGTGGATCGGCCGCTTCCTCGGGCGCCTGCACGCGGTCGGTGCCCGCGAGCGCTTCGCGCGGCGCCCGGCGATCGACGTCGCCACCTACGGCGAGGCGCCGCGCGCCTTCCTCCTCGACGGCGGCTTCGTCCCCGACGAGCTGCGCGAGGCCTGGTCGGCGGCCAGCGCGCTGGCGCTCGACGGCGTGCGGCGCGCCTACGAACGGATCGGCCCGCCGCGCACGCTGCGCGTGCACGGCGACGTGCACACCGGCAACGTGCTGTGGATCGCCGACGGACCGATGCGCGGCCCCCACTTCGTCGACTTCGACGACGCGCGCACCGGACCCGCGATCCAAGACCTGTGGATGATGCTCTCCGGCGACCGCGACTCGATGCAGCGGCAGATGCGCAAGATCCTCGAGGGCTACGAACGCTTCCGCGCCCTCGACCGCGCCGAACTCGCGCTGATCGAGCCCCTGCGCACGCTGCGCCTCCTCCACTACTCGGGCTGGATCGCCCAGCGCTGGGACGATCCGGCCTTCCCGGCGGCGTTCCCGTGGTTCGGAACGACGCGCTACTGGCAGGACCGCATCCTCGAACTGCGCGAGCAGATCGGGGCGATGGACGAATCGCCGATCGAGGTCGGATGACGGTGCGTCGGCCGGAGGCGTGGGAACGCCGATCCGACCGCGGCCGGACGGCCGGCCGGATCGCGCTCGCCGCGATCGCGCTCGTTTCGGCGACGGACGTCGCCCCGGGCTACGACGGTGGCCGCCTGTGGCGCGTCTCCCGGTCCGGCGTTCCCGACAGCTACGTGCTGGGGACGATCCACGTCGCCGACGAGCGCGTCTCGGCGATCGCCCCGCCGGTCGCCGAGGCGCTGGCGAGGAGCCGTTCGCTGGCGCTGGAGACCGCGCCCGGTCCGGTCCCCGGCGACGAACTCGATATTCTCGAAACGCTCGACAACGGCGCGAAGCTCGAACCGCTGATCGGTTCCTCGGCCTACGGCCGCGTGCAGGTCGCGCTGCTGATGCAGGGCTTGCGCAGCGAGACGATCGAGCGTCTCAAACCCTGGGCCGCGTGGATCCGGATCCGCGGCGCGAGGTCCGCGGACCCCGACGCGCGCAGCCTCGACGAGAACCTCTACTTCGCGGCGCGCGCCCGCAGGATGATCGTCTGGTCGCTCGAGGCCGCCGAGGAACAGGCCGCCTCGTTCGACACCCTGCCGATCGACACGCAGGTGGCGCTGCTGATCCGCTCGCTGTCGGGCGGCGACTCGCCGCATCCGACCGGCGAGTCGGCGATCGACGCCTGGCTGCGCGGCGATCTGCGCGGACTCGCGCGCTGGCCGACGCGGTCGGGCGATCGCGAGCCGGCGATGGAAGTCCACTACGAGCGGCTGGTCAAGCACGTCATCCGCGACCGCACGGCGCTGCTGCACCACCGGCTCTACCTGCCGCTGCGCAGCGGGCGTGTCTTCGTCGCCGTCGGCGCCTCGCACCTGCACGGCGACGACGGCCTGCTGGCGATGCTGGCGCGCGACGGCTTCCGGATCACGCGCGTCTGGTGACGCGCGTCGGCGTCGGGTCGACGCCGGATCACTGCCGCGCGAGCGCGGCGCGCGAGGTCCGCAGCGCGACCGCGGTCGCGGCCGCGAGGACCGCGCCCAGCGCGAACGCCGCCGGCGCGCCCGCCGCGTCCCACAGCGCGCCGGCGAGGAGGCTCGCCACCAGCGTCGCCGCACCGCTCGCGAGGTAGAAAACGCCGAACGCGCTGCCGCGCAGATCGGCCGGCGCGTGGGCGGCGACCATCGCCGCCAGGACGCCCTGCGTCAGCCCCATGTGCAGGCCCCACAGCGCCGCGCCGCAGAACACCCCCATCGGCCCGGAGGCGAACCCGAGCGTCGCATGGGCGGCGCCGAGCGCGGCGAGCCCGCCGTAGAGCATCGCGCCGCCGCGTCCGCGATCGAGCGCGGCTCCGGCCGGAGAGGCGCTCGCCGCGTAGACGAGCGTCATCGCCACCATCACCCACGGCGCTCCGCCGACGCCCAGTCCGGCGTCCGCGGCGCGCAGGACGATGAACGCCTCCGAGAATCGGGCGAGCGCCATCAGCGCCGCGATTCCGGTCACCGACCAGAACGCGGGCGGCAGGCGGCGGGCATCGGCGAACGCGAGCCGCCTCGCGTTCGCGCGCCCGCGCCCCTCCGGCTCGTCCACCGCCAGGACGACGAGCGCCACCGCGAGCACCGCCGGAATCGTCGCGAGCCACAGTGCGGCGCGGAAGTCGCCGGCGAGCCAGGCCAGCGCCGCCATCGCCGCGACCGGACCGAGCACCGCGCCGACGGTATCGAGCGCCTGGCGCAGTCCGTACGCCAGTCCCCTCGCCGCCGGTGGCGTCAGGTCGGCGATCAGCGCATCGCGGGGTGCGCCACGGATGCCCTTGCCGACGCGGTCGGCGAAGCGCGCGGCGGCGACCCAGCCGATCGAGGGCGCCAGCGCGAACACCGGCTTGGTGAGCGCCGCCAGGCCGTAGCCGGCGATCACCAGCGGCTTGCGCCGTCCGACCCGGTCGGAGAGCACTCCGGAGAACGCCTTGACGGTGAGGGCGATCGCCTCGGCCGCACCCTCGATCATGCCGATCGCGAGCATCGAGGCGCCCATCGCGGTCGCGAGGTAGAGCGGCAACAGCGCATGGACGAATTCCGACGACAGGTCCATCAGCAAGCTGACCAGACCCAGCGCGACGACACCGCGCGGCACCCGAGCGCTGCGCGGCGGGTTCAACGCCCGCAGCCGGCCGGCTGGTGCACCCGTCGGGTCGACGCCGGGTGCTTGACCAGGCGGTCCGGCGGACGGACCGGTCGCCGGACCAGCTCCCCGCCGCAATTGGGACAGACGCCGGCGAGGCGCTCGCGCGCGCAAGTCGCGCAGAACGTGCACTCGTAGCTGCAGATCATCGCTTCGCGCGACTGCGCCGGAAGGTCGCGGTCGCAGCACTCGCAGTTGGGTCTTAGCTCGAGCATCGGGCGCGTCCTCCGGGCGGGGTCGGCCGATGATGCCGCAAGCCGTGGCCGCGCAACAACACGTCTGTCACCTACAGCGGGGAGGCCGTCGAACGGGTCGCGACCCGATTCGCCGTCATGCAGGGGCGAAGCCCGCGGCACCCGCCGTGGCGAGGGTCCCGACCGAACGATCGTTGTCGATGACAACGTCATGGATCGGCTGCGACGCGAATGAAATGTCGCGCATCGGAGGATCCGAACCTCGGAAAATCCCCGACGCGATGATAGACTTCGACCGACGACCGCGCGCAACGACGCGGTCGGAGTGCACGGGCCTGTATCTTGCTCTCGGCCGTGCGCGCTCGAACTCGAGTCCGTTCGTCGGCCGGCCTGTCGTGCCTCGGGGATTCCTGTTCGCCGCGAATCGTCGCACGAACAACGCTGCCATGCCGGATCGCCGCCCGGCGTCACAGCCTGACCGCCTCCCGTCATCCCCACGCCGTCACCGCCAGGACGCCTGCCATGCCCGTGAAACAACAGGAACGCGCGCCGCGAACCGTTCACGCCTCCCTCGCCCGCCGGCTGCTCGGCGCGCTCGCGGGGTTCGCGATGGCGGCGATGAGTACGCAGGCCTTCGCCGACGCCGCACTGGGCACCGGCGTCAACTACAACAACGGTTCGGCGGTCAGCGCCGGACAGACCGGCATCCCGGCGGTGATCGACATCGAGAACACGTCGACGCCGGACACGATCACGATCCAGCTGAACACGATCCAGCATCTGCCGAGCTGCGGCGCCTACACGGTCATCACCTGCACGACCGCCGACCCCGGTGTGTTCGTCGTCAACCCGCTCTCGGGGACCGGTCGCACCGGTACCGCCTGCGCCGGCATGGCCTTCACGTTCACATCGACCGGCGATGCGCTGGGCACGTACAACGTCACCTGGTCGGGAACGATCACGTTGGCGGGCCAGAACGGCGCCACCAACGATTTGGACAAGTGCTTGATCGACTTCACCGTCGATGTCGTCGGTGCGCCTGATGTCGACGCCTCGGTCAACGCCGGACTGCAGACCCGTCCCAGCGCGACGTCGACCGGAACCGGTAGCAATTCGACCGAGGCGGTCGGCTTCGGCACGACGCTCGTCACCGTCAACAAGGCGACCCCCGGGATCTCGACGACCGCCACCGCCGGCCCTCTGCCAGCCGGCAGCCAGTTCAGCGACTCGGCGACATTGAGCGGCGGGTTCAATCCGACCGGGAGCATCGTCTTCCGGCTCTTCGGCCCCTCGGCGACACCGGTTTGCAGCGACCCAGGCAACCTCGTGTACACATCGCCCGCGGTAACCGTGAACGGAAACGGCGTCTACAGCTCGCCAAACGTCCCGATCAACGTCGTCGGCACCTATTATTGGATCGCGACGTACAGCGGCGACAGCAACAACGATCCGGTCTCCGGCGCCTGTGGCGACTCGGGCGAGGCGAGCATCGTCAGTCAGGACACGCCAACGATGACGACGACCGCATCGGCTTCGACGGCAGCGGGCAATTCGGTCACCGACACGGCGACGCTCGCGAACGGGACGAACCCGACCGGATCGATCACATTCAAGCTCTACGGACCCGTGGCGAGCGACTCGCCGACGTGCATCGATCCTCCCGGCGTCGGCGCGAACCTCGTGTACACGTCGAACCCGATCGCGGTGAATGGCAACGGCAACTACGTCTCGGCGCCCACCGCCCAACCGACTCAAGTCGGCTGGTACTACTGGGTCGCGTCCTACTCCGGCGACGCGAACAACGCCCCGGTCTCGGGCGCTTGCGGCGACAGCGGCGAGAAAGTGCAAATCACGAAGGACACGCCGACGCTGTCGACAACCGCCTCGGCCGGCGGCGTGATCGGCGTGTCGGTCACCGACACCGCGTCAGCTCACCAACAGCACGAACCCGACCGGCACGATCACGTTCAGCCTCTACGGGCCGAGCGCGACCGCGGTCTGCGACGGCACCAACCTGGTGTTCACGGCGAGCGGCATTTCCGTCAGCGGCAACGGCAGCTACGGTCCGTCCGACGCCTTCGCACCGACCGCGGTCGGCACCTACCGCTGGATCGCGTCCTATTCCGGCGACGCGAACAACAACGCGGTCAGCGGCGTCTGTGGCGCGGCGGGGGAGACGGTCGTCATCACCGCGGCCACCCCCTCGATGACGACGACGGCCTCGGCCGGCGGTGCGTCGGTGTCGCCACCGTGTCCGACCAGGCGAACCTGTCCGGCGGCTACGGCACACTCGGCGGGACGATCACCTTCCGCCTTTACGGGCCGAGCGCGACGAACAGCTGCACTGGCAGCAACCTCGTCTTCACGTCGGCCCCGATTTCGGTCAACGGGACGGGCGTCTACAGTTCCGGCTCGACGCCGGCCTTGACCACGGCTGGTACCTACCGCTGGATCGCGAGCTACTCCGGCGACGCAAACAACAACCCGGTCGCCGGCACCTGCGGCGACGCGGAAACGGTCGTCATCGACCCGGTGACGCCGACATTGGCGACGACCGCGTCGGTGGGAGGCGTCATCGGCGTCACGGTCACCGACTCGGCGACGCTATCCAACGGATTCAACCCGCAGGGCAACATCGTCTTCCGGTTGTACGGGCCCAGCGCCGGTAACTCCTGCACACCCGGCAACCTGGTGTTCACCTCCAACGCGATCACCGTCAATGGGAACGGGAACTACGGTCCGTCGACTCTCGCGTACCAGCCTCAGGCGGCCGGCACGTACCGTTGGATCGCGACTTACACGTCGACCAACGCCAACAACAGCAGCGTGAGCGGGAACTGTGGCGATAGCGGCGAGATCGTCGTCATCGAGAAGGCCTCGCCGGCGCTGGCGACCAGCGCTTCGACGGGCGGCGTGATCGGGGTTTCGGTCACCGACTCGGCCACATTGTCCAACTCGTCCGCCCCGACGGTGGCGCCGACGGGATCAATCACGTTCACGTTGTACGGCCCGAGCGCCGCCGACGTCTGCATCCCGACCGGCAGTCCGGGGGCGAACCAGGTCTTCCAGACCGCGGTCAGCCCAATCAGCGGCAATGGACCGCACGTCTCCGCACCGTCGTACACGCCGACGGTCGCGGGGACCTACCGGTGGATCGCGTCGTATTCCGGAGACGCGAACAACAACCCGGTCTCCGGATCCTGTGGTGATCCGGGCGAAACCGTGACGATCACCAAGGCGAACCCGGCGATCGCGACTACCGCGTCGGCTGGCGGACTGGTAGGCGTCTCGGTCAGCGATGCCGCGACGTTGTCTGGCACGTCGTCCACGGCCGTCGCACCGACCGGATCGATCACGTTCACGCTCTACGGACCCAACCCGACACCGTTGTGTACCGGCAATCAGGTGTTCACGACGACGCTAAACTCGATCAGCGGCAACGGGCCGCACAACTCCGCGTCATTCAACACGACGGGCCTGACGCCGGGCAACTACTATTGGATCGCGTCGTACTCCGGCGACGCCAACAACAACCCCGTGGCAGGAATCTGTGGTGCGGCGAACGAGACCGTGGCGCTGGGCAAGACGACGCCGACGCTGGCGACGACCGCGTCGGCCGGAGGGGCCATCGGCGTATCGGTGACCGATTCGGCGACACTCGGCAACACGACCGTCGCGCCGACCGGGTCGATCACCTACACGCTGTACGGTCCGAATCCGACACCGCTGTGCAGCGGCAATCAGGTCTTCCAGGCAACCGTCAACTCGATCAACGGCAATGGTCCTCACGTCTCGCCGTCGTTCCCGCCGACGACTGCGGGGACGTACTACTGGATCGCCTCCTACTCGGGAGACGCCAACTACAACGCGGTATCCGGCGCGTGCGGGGATTCGGGCGAGAGCGTCACGATCGCGAGGGCGACGCCGACGCTCGCAACGAGCGCCTCGGCGGGAGGCGCGATCGGTGTCGCGGTCACCGATTCGGCGACGCTGTCGAACACGTCGTCGGCCACCGTGGCGCCGACCGGGTCGATCACGTTCACGCTCTACGGACCCAATCCGACGCCGCTGTGCTCCGGCAACCAGGTGTTCGCTACGACGATCAGCCCGATCGGCGGAAACGGTCCGCACGTCTCGGCGTCGTTCCAGCCGACCACCGCCGGCACGTACTATTGGATCGCGTCGTACTCCGGCGACACCAACAACAACCCGGTGGCAGGCGCTTGCGGGGACAGCGGTGAAGCCGTGGTGATCAACCCGGCGACACCGACGCTGGTCACGCAGACGACGCCGAACGTGTTCCTCGGCACGCCGATCACCGACACGGCGACGCTGTCGGGCGGTGTCAACCCGACCGGGTCGATCACCTTCAACCTGTACGGGCCGAACGATGCGACCTGCGCCAACGCGCCGGTCTTCACGTCGAACGCGGTGACCGTGAACGGCAACGGCGCCTACGTTTCGACACCGTCGTACACGCCGCTGGTCGAGGGAACGTACCGCTGGATCGCGAGCTACACCGGCGATGGCAACAACAACGCGGTTTCCGGCGCCTGCAACGACGCCGGCGAGAGCGTCGTGGTCACCCGCCGTCCGCCGGATCACCCGGTGCCGACGCTGTCGCAGTGGGCGCTCCTGCTCGCGAGCCTGATGCTGGCCGGCACGGCGATCGCGACGCTCCGGCGCCCGCGCCGCCGCTAGACCGGCACCGCGGTTCCCGATGACACGCCGGCGGGGCGACCCGCCGGCGTTTTCTTTTCCGAATCTAGCGGAGCGTCACGCTCGCCCGCACGACGCCGGCCCGCTCGTGGGTCGCGGTCAGCGCCACGACCGCGCCCTGCGGGCCATGCACGACCCACTCGATCTTCGTCCGGTCGTCGGTGACCCGGTATTCGGGCCAGAACGAGACGCCGGTGTGCTTGTAGGCGCGTCCCTCGAGCTGGCCCCGGTCCTCGCGAGCCTTGCCGGCGACGAGCGTCGTCCCTTCGGGCAGCGCGATCTCGGCCTGGAGTCCGCCGACGACCTTGCGATCGAGCGCCCGTTTCGACCCGTAGGTCGGCAGCCAGCCGGTGTTCTGGACGACCAGCGTCACCTTCCAGGTGTCGGCGCCCTCGCGGGTCGCCCCCGCGTGGACGAGCTCGAGCTTCGGCGAGATCAGCGCCTGCCAGACGATCCACGACGGAAAGCGCGCGAGCTCCCGCTCGCGCGCGGCCGGCGGCGGGTTCGAAAACGCGTGGAAGCGGTTCCAGCCGCCGATCTCGACCTTCCCGAGCTGGGGGTGGTCGAACGGCCGCCAGCCGCGGTGGGCGAGCCCGCCGGTCTTCTCGTCGCTCCAGCGCAGGAGCTTGAGGTCGTCCTCGACCGGATGGTCGCGGAACCAGTCGATGTACTTGTAGCCGGTGATGCCCGCCTCGCGCATCGGCGACCAGATCTCGACGACCCAGACGAACGCGCCCAGGTGCTCGTAGAGCCAGTCGAAGGTGCCGCCGATCACGTCCTTCGGGTGGTAGCGGAACTCGTGGTAGACCGAAATCGCCGGGTAGCCGGTGCGTGTCTCGCCTTCCTGCCCGATCCGCTGGTAGGCCCACAGGTCCTCGGCGTGCATCTCCTCGTCCGACCGGTGCTCGAACGGACGCAGGAGCACGCCGCTCCAGGTGTGGAACGACACGCCGCCGACGATGTTGCGATGACCGACGATGAAGTCGACCACCGCGCGCACCTCGGGCTCGGACACCGGATAGGGACCGGCGCCCAGTTGCTCGAATTCCTGACGCCATGACGCCGGGAAGTTGCGGTTGAGATCGAGGCCCTGCTTGTTGCGCTTGATCTCGAGCGTCCAGCCGTCGTATCCGTCGTAGCGGCCCTCGGGCAGGACGCGGTAGTACGTGCCGCCCGCCTCGGCCGGATCGCGCCGGACCATGAGCCGCGCGTCGTCCGGATGCGCCTTCCACAGACCGTTCGGGTCGGGGACGCGCATCTGCAGGATCAAACCGTCGCCGTCGACGTCCTCGACGACGAGCCCCTCGGGCGCGTCCTCGTCGAGCGGGTAGGGCCGGGTGCTCGAGCGGATCCACTTCGGGGAGTCGGCGAGCGCCCATTCGGCGCCGTCGGGGTTGATCCGCGGCAGCAGGTAGAACGCGCGGGTGTCGAGCGCCCGGGTGAGGTCCGGGTCGCGGCCGTCGTTCGTCACCGCGTACTGCAGGAAGTAGAGGCACGCGGCCGACGCGCTCACCTCGGTCGCGTGGATGTTGCCGTCGACCCAGAACGCCGGCTTCTCCGACGCCGGGCCGCTCGTCGATCGCGTCAGCGTCACCAGCCACAGGTCGCGGCCTTCGTGGCTCTTGCCGATCGAGGCGACCGAGACCAGGTCCGGACGCTCGCGCGCGAACGCGTGCAGGACCTCGGTCAGTTCGGCGTAGCGGAGGAAACGGTCGAAGGCGATCGCGGGCATCGGGAGCGAGGCCGTGGCAACGGCGCCGGGGGAAAGGCGCGAAGGATAGCGCGCGGGAAGGAACCGCGATCCCCTCCTCCCGGGA
>JAXMFN010000013.1:0-146250 GCA_046347725.1 Burkholderiales bacterium | reverse complement strand
GTCGATGCGCCCGCCGATGCCCAGCGGCCAGGCGCCGCCCGGCGCGAGCGCGATCGCCGACACGTACAGCGACGGAATCGTCGCCGGGCCGTAGAGCGGATCGTCGAGCAGGTCGAACGCCGCGATCTCCTCGACGGTGACCAGCGTCCGGTGCGCGGCGTGCGCGAGCAGCATCAGCGGTTTGTGGCGCCCGATCCAGACGTTGCCCCGCGCGTCGGCGAGCGGCGCGTGGAAGAGCGCAACGCCGGGCCGCAGCGCCGGCAGCAGCGCGATCGGGTCGGCGGTCGTCCCGGCGTACGGGTTGTCGACGACCTTGATGTCGTCGCGCACCGCGAGCAGGTCGGAGCCGATGAACCCGCGCAGCGGCATGAACGGGATGCCCTTCTCGCCCGCCTGCAGCGCCGCGTAGATGCCGGGGCACGAGTAGTCCTTGACCCGCAGCGCCCCGGCGCGGACTGCCCGCCCGAACGCCGGCGCCTGTCCGTGCTCGCCCAGCGAGACGCCGGAGGTCTCGATCTCGGCGACGCAGCCGGCGCCGATCAGCAGATCGGCCTGCAGGCTGCTGGTCGGCACGGTCAGCAGGCGCAGCCGGCGTCGCCCCGACGCGATCAGCCGCCGCGTCGCCGCCATCGCCGCTCCGCACTCGGCTTTGGCGACCGCGAGATCGTCGCCGTCGCCGATGCGAGCGACGAGTTCGTCCAGTTCGACGAACGGAACGCCGGTCATGGGCGCCGCCGGCCGGTCATGGCGAGGGGATTCCGGGCGCGCCCGACGGCGCCCGACGCCCGCGCGCGCGCGTCGCCATCAGGCGCGCGCCTCGTCGTCGACGAACAGCAACGAGTCGCCGTAGGACCAATGGACCCACACGCGATCGCCGCGGGCCGGCCGGGCGGTCGCCGGTGGACACGTGACATCGACCGCGGTCTCGGCGTCGAGACGGACGCGAATCGTCGACTGCGCGCCCTGAAAGGTGGTGTCGACGACCTCGCCCGGGAGGCTGTTCTGCGGGCCCGGCTGTCCCGCCAGCGTGATCCGCTCGGGACGCACGCCGACGCGACCGCGGGCGCCGTCGCGCAACGTCCGCCCGAGGCGCGAGCGAACCGCAAGCCCGGCCGCCGTGGTCAATTCGGCCAGCTCGCGTTCGACCGCGCGCAGGCGGCCTTCGAACACGTTGGACGTGCCGACGAATTGCAGCACGAACGGGGTCGTCGGCTCGTAGTACACCTCCTCGGGCGTGCCGATCTGGTCGATGCGCCCGCTCCTCATGACCACGATCCGGTTGGACAGCGTCAGCGCCTCCTCCTGGTCGTGCGTCACGTAGATGAAGGTGATGCCCAGATCCCGCTGGATGCGTTTGAGCTCGAACTGCATGTGACGGCGCACTTGCAGGTCGAGCGCACCCAGCGGCTCGTCGAGGAGCAGGACCGACGGCTTGTTGATCAGCGCGCGGGCCAGCGCCACCCGCTGCTGCTGCCCGCCGGAGAGCTCGTGCGGAAACCGCGATTCGAATCCGCGCATGTGGACCAGGGCCAGCGCCTCCTCGACCCGGGCGGCGATCTCGCCGGGCGGCCCGCGGCGGATCGACGGGCCGTACCCGACGTTGCGCGCGACGTCGAGATGCGGAAACAGGGCGTAATGCTGGAAGACGGTGTTGACGTCGCGTTCGTACGGGGGCACCCGCGCGATGTCGCGTCCCTTGAGCCGGATCGCGCCTTCGTCGGGCGCTTCGAATCCGGCGACGAGTCTCAGCGTCGTCGTCTTGCCGCATCCGCTGGGGCCGAGTATCGAGAGGAACTCGCCGGACGACACGCGCAGCGACAGCGACTCGACGGCGGCGACGCCGTCGAATCGCTTCGTGACGCCTTCGAGCTCGAGATCGTAGGCGTCAGCGGCCATCGCGCGCGGCCGGCGTCAGGCGGCCTTGACTTCGGTCCAGGTCTGCAGCCATTCGTTGAGGTTCAGCGGGTACTCGAGGAAGTAGACGTCCTTGAGCACGGCGTCGATGTTGTTGTAGCCGAGGGCGGCGCGGGTTTTCTCGTCCAGCCCCGCGATCGCCTTCCGCGACGTCGAGAAGTAGCCCTGGTCGCGGCCGGTGCCGGCGGCCCACTCGGTGTCGAGCATCCAGTCGAGGTACTGGTAGGCGGCGGGCAGCTTCTTGGTCTGCGCCGAGACGACGTTGTAGAGTAGCGCGCCGATCGCCTTCTCCTTCGGCACCGCCATCTTGATGTTGAGTCCGGCGCGCTCGAGCTCCCACCACATCGGGCGCCAGCCGGAGATCGCCCAGGCCTCGCCGCTGCGCAACAGCGAGACCGCCTCGGCGTAGCCGGTCCACAGCCGCCGGAAGACGTTCTTCTTCGAGATCAGGAATTTCTTGATCTCGGCGAGGTCGCTGCTCGACAGCACGGACGGATCCTTGTGGCCGAGGTAGAGCGCCGTGAGCTGGATCGCGTTCTGCGCGTCGTCGCGCAGCGCGATGCGGCCGGCGTACTTCTCGTCGAACAGGAGCCCCCAGGAATTGACCTCCTCCTTGATGCGGTCGGCGTTGTAGACGACCGAGTCGTAGGTCCAGACGTAGGGAACGCCGTAGACCTTCCCGTCGTAGCGCGCGTGCTCCATCTTGGCGAACTGCGGGAACAGCGAACGCGTGTTGGGGATCTGGGCGACGTCCAGCTCCTGCAACAGACCGCGGCGCATCAGCGGGTAGAGGAAGGCGTGATGGCCCATCACCACGTCCCAGAGCTGCCCGCCGCCGGAGGCCATCCGGGTCAGCGTGTTGAGGTGCGACGTCCAGCACGACCGCTCGACGCCGATCTTGGTCTGCGCCTCGAACTTCGCCATGTCGGGCTCGCGGCACCAGGTCGAGCAGATGCAGTGCGAGACGATCTTGCTCTGCGTCTGGCCCTGCGTGGCGAGCGGAAAGCCGGCACCGACGATCCCCGCAGCCGCGCCGGCCGCGGTCGTGCCGAGGAACCTGCGCCGGTCGAACGGCGCCCTGCCTGGATCGCTGTCGTTCATCTGCCTTCTCCCTGGATGCGTTCGATGTCGCGCCCCGCCCCTCCCGGGGCGCGGCTCCTCGTGCCGCCCTTCTGCTTCCACCGCCGCGCGCGAACCGCGCCCGCGTCCCTCGTGTCATCCGTCCGCACGGTACTCCTGTTTCATGAGCCGGTATCCGGTCAGCATGAGGACGACGCTGATGACGATGATCACCGTCGCGATCGCGTTGGTCTCGGGCGAAACGCCGCTCATGATCATCGACCACAGATAGATCGGCAAGGTGTTCTGCACGCCGATCACGAAGTAGGTGCGGATGAACTCGTCGAACGACAGCATGAAGGCGAACACCGAGGCGGCGACGACGCCCGGCTTCACGATCGGCAGGACCACGGTCAGGAACATGCGCGCGGGGGTGGCGCCCAGATCCAGGGCCGCCTCCTCGATTGCCCGCGGAAAGCGGTGCAGCGCCGGGAACACGACGACGAAGACGAACGGCGTCGCGTAGACGACGTGCGCGACGAGCGTCGTGCCGAACAGGTGCGGGCGGACGCCGAGGACGTGCCAGAACAGGCTCTGGCCGACGCCGACGATGATCGGCGGGGCGATGACCGCGACCAGGATCAGGTTGAACAGGGCGTTGCGCAGCGCGAACGCCCGCCGGAACGCGTAGGCGGCGAGCACGCCGATCGGCACGGCGATCGCCACCGTCGCGAGCCCCAGCTGGACCGAGTTCCCCAGTGCGGCGAGCAGTTCGCGATTGGCCGCGAGCCGCGCGTACCAGCGCCAGGTGAACCCCTCCCAGGGCAGCGTTACGTTGGGGGTGTCGTTGAACGAGAGGACGACGAGGACGGCGAGCGGAGCGTAGAGGAACAGGTAGATCGCGCCGGCGTAGAACAGCCAGGCGAGCGCCACGCCCGGCGAGACCGAGCCGGGATAGACGAGCCCGGGTGTGGTGGCGCCGCGCACGCTCTCTCCCGGACCTAAGCGCCCTGTCCGAGGAACACGCGCCGCAGCCCGACGAACCGCCCGACGACGAGCACGAGGCCGGCGATGACCAGGATGAAGGCGACCGACAAGGCGGCACCGAACGCCCAGTCGAAGGTGCCGCCGAACTGATCGACGATGATCTCGCCGAACATGATCGACGACGGACCGCCGAGGAGCTTGGGCGTGACGTACGAGCCCGCGGTGAGGATGAACACGAGCATGCCCCCGCCGATCGTTCCGGGCAGCGACAGCGGGAAGACGACGCGCCAGAAGCTCTGCATCCTCGTCGCGCCCAGGTCGGCGGACGCTTCGAGGTAGGTCCGGTCGATCCGGTCGAGCGCGAGGTAGATCGGCACCGCCGCGAACGGGAACCAGACGTAGACGAGGCCCAGATAGACCGACAGTCCCGAGAACAGCAGATGCGGACTGGGCTCGCTCAGGACGCCCATGGCGACCAGCAGCGTGTTGAGCACGCCGTGGGTGCCGAGCAGCGGGTACCAGGCGTAGGTCCGGACGACGTAGCTTATCCAGTAGGGGAGGAGGATCAGCAGCAACAGGAGCGACCGCAGCCGCGTGCGCCGGGTGACGATCCAGTAGGACGCCGGATACGCGATCAACAGCACGATCAGTGTGACGACCGTCGCGACGACGATGGATCGGCGAAGGACCGGGAGCGCGACGTGTCCGCCGAACAACCGGTCGTAGTTGCGCAGTGACAGCGTCCACTCGATCCCGGTCAGCGACGACGAGAAGAACGAGACGGCGAGAATCATCGCGGCGGGGACCACGAAGAACCCGGCCAGCAGCAGCGCCGCGGGCGCGCCGGAGGCGGGCATCCAGCCGGATCGACGGTGGGTCGTCACGGCAGCGCGCGCGGGCGCGGATCGCCGCGCGGCGCACGATCGCGACGAACCGCCGACGACCCGCGACGGCGGTGCACGACGGTCCGCCCGCCGGTGGTCGACATCGGTGTGGTTGCGGCGCGCGAAACGGGCGCGGGATCCATCGGGGGATTCGTGCGATCGACGCGGGGCCGGTTCGCCGGACCGCACGGCCCGCCCGGCGTCGAGCCAGTATGCCGCGGAACCCGACCGGCGCCAAGCCGGCGCGTCGACGCGCTCGTCGATCGCGACGCGGCGAGTTCGCGTATGCGCAACGCGGCGGTCGGGCGATCGTGCATCCGCCTTCGGATTTGGCATATGATGGTGTCGGTCGCTGCGAGCCGTCGTGCGCGCGGTCCGGCTCGAAACATGAACACGCTGTCCACGCGACCGCCACCGCTCGACGCGAACGACCCGCGCGACGCGGGCGCCGGCGGTGGTTTGCGCCGCCTGTTCCGGCCCGAGTCCATCGCGGTCGTGGGGGCCTCCAGCAATCCGGCGAAACTCGGCTACACGCTGGTCCAGGCGATCGTCGGTGGCGGCTACCGCGGCCGCGTCCATCTGGTCAATCCGTCGGCGACGAGCGTCCTCGGACTGCCGTGCGTCGCCAGTCCCGCCGATCTGCCGACCGACGTCGATCTCGCGATCGTGATGTTGCCGGCCGGCCGCGTGCCGGGCGTTCTGCGCGAACTGGCGGCGAGGCGGGTGTTCTGCGCGGTCGTACCGGCCGGCGGCTTCGCCGAAACCGGGTCCGACGGTCGGCGCGTCCAGGACGAGATCCGCGAGATCTGCGCCAGCACCGGACTGCGCGTGCTCGGCCCGAACGTCCCGGGATTCATCAACGCCGACGCCGGACTGGTCGCCACGTTCGCCGGCGGCCGGGCGACGCCGGGACCGCTGGCGATCGTCTCGCAGGCCGGCTCGGTGGCCTACCTCCTCGCGCGCAACCTGCACGCCGACGCGATCCACTTCGGACGTTTCATCTGCCTGGGCAATAAGGTCGACATCGACGATGGCGAGGTCATCGACTACCTCGGGACCGACCCGGGCGTCGCCGCGATCGGCCTGTACGTCGAGAGCGTCGTCGATGGCGCCGGAGTTCCTGCGCGCGGCGGCGCGCGTCAGTTCGCACAAGCCGGTCGTGGCCCTTAAGGGCGGACGCACGCGCTCGGGAGCCAAGGCGATCTTCTCGCACACCGCGAGCATCTCGAGTCCGGACCGGATCTACGCTGCGGCCTTTCGCAAGGCCGGCATCGTGCAGGTCGACGACGCGCGAGCGCTCGGACCGGTGGCGTTCGCGCTGGCGAGTCAGGGTCGTTCGTCCGGCAATCGGGTCGCGATCGTCACGAGCCTCGCCGGCGTGGGCGTGCTCGCGGCCGACGCCTGCGAACGCAGCGGCCTGTCGGTTCCGGCGCCGTCGAAAGCGATCCGCGACGAACTGACCGCGGTCCTCCCGCCGATGGGAAGCGTCGGCAATCCGATCGATCTCACCGGCGATGTGAATCCGGACATGCTGCGACGCAGCATCGAGATTCTCTCCCGCGACGATACCTACGACATCATCGTTGCGCTGGTGATGGGCGTGCCCGGCTCGCGGGATTTCGGCAACGGCGCGTACGCCGAGGCGGTACGTCAGGCGGCGGTCGAAACGCGGGCCCGTTGCAAGGCCATCGCCGCCGGTTGGGTGATGGACGAGGCCGGTGGCGAAGAGCTCGCCCACGTGCGCCGGACGCTGCACGAGGTCGGCGTCCCGGTCTGTCTCTATCCGGAAGACGCGGTCGGCGTCGCGCGCGGCCTCTGGCAGCGCGGCCGCCTGCTCGACGAGAGGGCGCCGCTGGCCGCGCGCGCGGCGCCGATGCCATGGCGCCGGCGATTGCAGCGGCTGCGCGAGCGCCACGGTCTCGCGCTGGGCGAGCACCTGGCCAAGGCGGCGCTGGAATCGGCGGGGCTCGCGCTCGCGCCATCGCGGCTGGCCACCTCGGCGGCCGAGGCGGTCGCGCACGCCGAGGCGATCGGATTCCCGGTCGTGCTGAAGGTGCAGTCGCAGCAGGCGACGCACAAGTCGGACGGCGGGGGCGTCGCGCTCGATGTGGCGAGCGCGCGCCAGGTGCGCGCGACCTACGCGATGATCCTGCGCCGATTCGCCGCGGCCGCCCCGGACGCGGTCGTCGACGGGGTGAGCGTCCAGCCGATGGTGCGGGAGCCCGGCGTGGAGATGCTCTGCGGTGTCGCCGACGATCCGCAGTTCGGCAAATACCTGATGATCGGCATCGGAGGCGTCGCGGTGGAGGCGCTCGCCGACGTCGCCATCCGCCTGCTCCCGGTGAACGCGTCGATCGTGGCCCGGATGCTCGGAGAGCTCGGCAACGCGGCGCTGTTGCGAGCCCACCGCGGACGACCCGGTATCGACGTCGCCGCGTTCTGCCGGTTCGCCACCCGACTGGCCCGGCTGGCAGGCGCCCCGGAGATCGCCGAACTGGAGTGCAACCCGGTGCTGGCGACCGCCACGGGCGCGATCGCCCTCGATGCCCGCATCCGTTTGACCGAATCGCACGACCTGGAGAAGCGATGATGGATTTCAGCCTGACCCAAGACCAGCAGACCGTCCGCGAGGCGCTGCGCGCGTTCCTGCTCAAGGAGTGCCCGATCGAGTACGTGCGCCGCTGCGACGAGGAGGAGCGCTTCCCGTTCGAGCTGATGGACAAGATGGCGGCGCTGGGCTGGATGGGCATTCCGATCCCCGAGGAATACGGCGGCAGCGGCTCGAACTGCACCGACCTGGTGGTGTTCCTCGAGGAGCTGGCGATGCACTTCGAGGCGGCGGCGAACATCTACTACACGACGGTCGTGATCGCCGCCAACGCGCTCAAGCACTTCGGATCCGAGGCGCAGAAGCGCTCGCTGCTGCCGCGGCTCGCCCGCGGCGAGATCCGGTTCGCGTTCTCGCTGTCGGAGCCGGACTCGGGTTCGGACGCGGCGTCGCTGCGCACGCTCGCGCGGCGCGACGGCGACCACTGGGTGATCAACGGCCAGAAGATGTTCTGCTCGTGCGCGCAGGAGGCCGACTACATCCTGCTGATGGCCCGTACCGACACCGAGGCGCCGAAGCACGAGGGCATCACGATGTTCCTGCTCGACCCGAAGACCCCGGGCGTCGAGATCCGGCGGCTGCGCAAGCTCGGGCTCAAGCCGATGGACTTGAACGAGATCTTCCTGTCGGACGTGCGCGTCCCGGCGGAGTCGATCGTCGGCAAGGTCAACCACGGGTGGCGCAACGTGCTGCACACGCTCGATTCCGAGCGCTGCTGCCTGTCCGCGGTCAACGTCGGCGCCGCGCAGTCGACGCTCGACAAGGCGCTCGCCTACGCCAACGACCGCAAGCAGTTCGGCACGCCGATCGCGAGCTTCCAGTTCACCAAGGGCAAGCTCGTCGACATGCAGATGGAGATCGACGCGGCGCGCCTGCTCTTGATGCGCAGCGCCTGGATGGTCGACCGCGGCGTCGCCAATCCGCGCGAATCGGCGATGGCGAACCTCGCCTCGTCCGAGACCTACGTGCGCGCGGCGCTGAACGGGATGCGCATCATGGGCGGCTGGGGCTACCTGATGGAGTTCGACATGCAGCGCCACTTCCGCGACTCGAAGCTCGCCGAGATCGGCGGCGGCACGTCGGAGATCCTGCGCATCATCATCGCCCGCGAGATGACCAAGCAGGTCCGCGCGTAGGCGGGCGATGGTCGATCTGGTCGTCGCCGGCGGAACCGTGGTCACGCCGACCGGAGTGGAGCGGGCGGACGTCGTCGTCGACGGCGAGCGCATCGTCGGGCTGGACGCGGGACGCGAACGCGCCGGCGCGCGCCGCGTGATCGACGCCGACGGACGGATCGTCCTGCCCGGCGGCGTCGACGTGCACACGCACTTCCTGATCGGCTTCATGGGTCAGCGCAGCGTCTACGACTTCACCTCGGGGACGCAAGCCGCGCTGCGCGGCGGGACGACGACGGTGGTCGACTTCGCGCTGCAGCGCCGCGGGCGCGGACTGATGGACGGGCTCAAGCACCGGCGCGTCCAGGCCGATCGGCGCGTCGCGACCGACTACGGACTGCACCTGATCGTCACCGACGTCAACGCGGCGACGCTCGCCGAGCTGCCGCGCGTGGTCGAGGCGGGCGTCACCAGCATCAAGTGCTACATGGTCTACGAGCAGGAGCAGCTCCGGGTGAGCGACGGGGCGCTGCTCGACCTGATGGCGGCGGCCGGCCGCCTGGGCCTGATCGTCGGCGTGCACGCCGAGAACGCCGACGTGATCGACCGGCGGGTGGCGGCGGCGCTCGCCGCCGGCGAGGTCGCGCCTCGCCACCACGCGGCCACCCGTCCGCCGGTGTCGGAGGCGGAGGCGATCTCGCGCGCGCTGTTGTTCGCCGAGGACGCCGGCTGCGCCGCCTACGTCTTCCACCTGGCGCTGGGCGCCGGCGTCGACGCGATCGCCCGGGCGCGTGCGCGCGGCGTGCGCGCGTTCGCCGAGACCTGCACGCACTACCTGGCGCTCGACCGGAGCGCCTACGAGCGGCCCGACGCCAGCCTGTACGTGATGAGTCCGCCGCTGCGCACCGCCGACGACCAGCGTCTGCTCTGGGCGGGCCTGCGCGACGCGACGCTGGCGGGGGTCGCCTCGGACGACGCGTCCTACAGCGCGGCGATGAAGCGATCGGACGCGTCGTTCGACAAGATCCCCAACGGCGTGCCCGGCGTCGAGCACCGGCTGCCGGTGCTCTACACGCTCGGGGTCGCGCAGGGGCGCCTTTCGCTCGCCGATCTCGCGGAAGTGTTCAGCACCCGGCCCGCGAGCTTGTTCGGGTTGGCGCCGCGCAAGGGCGCGATCGTCGCCGGCGCCGACGCCGACCTGGTCGTCATCGACCCGCAGACCCGCCGGCCGGTGCGTGCGGACGACCAGTTCGGACCGCTCGGCTACTCGCCGTACGAAGGCATGGAGCTGAGCGGCTGGCCGGTGGCGACGGTTCGACGCGGCGCGGTGTGCGCGGAGGCCGGGACCGTCACCGCGGCGGAGGGCGACGGCCGCTTCCTCGAGCGGACGCTGCCCGACACGACGCTGCCGGCGAGGCGCTGATCGGCATCGTCGCCACGAATCCGCGCGCCGACCGGCTCCGCCACGCCACCGGAAGGCGACGCAACCGCGTCGGGATCGCACCGACGCCCGGACCAACGCAGGAGTCTCAGCCGATGAGCGAATACGCGAGGAACCTCCACTTCGAAGACTTCAGCCCGGGACAGGTCTACGTCACCGCCGGCCGGACGATCAGCGACGCCGACATCGTGCTGTTCGCCGGGCTGTCCGGCGACCACACCCGGATCCACGTCGACGAGGTGTTCGCCAAGTCGACGCACTTCGGCGGGAGGGTCGCCCAGGGCATGCTCGGCGTGTCGATCCTCACCGGGCTGATCGCGCAGCTGGGCACGATGGACGACACCGCGATGGGCCTGCTCGAGCTCTCGGTCCGCTTCGTCGCGCCGATGCGGCCGGGCGACACGTTGACCGCCCGTCAGACGGTGGCCGAGACGCGCGAGACCTCGAAGCGCGACCGCGGCATCGTCCGGTTCGACCTCGCGCTCGTCAACCAGGACGGCACGACCGTCCTGACCGGCAGCGAGACGATCATGGTCAGGCGCCGTCCGGCGGTCGACGCCGCCTCGTGATCGCCCGCGTACCGGTGACGCTGCTCACCGGCTTCCTCGGCAGCGGCAAGACGACGATGTTCGCGCGCCTGCTCAGGAACCCCGGCGTCGGGCGGATCGCGGCGATCGTCAACGAGTTCGGCGACACCGATCTCGATCACGATCTGCTCGAGGCCTCGAGCGAGGACGTCGTCACGCTGGGCAACGGCTGCCTGTGCTGCGCGATGCGCGGCAACCTGGCCGGGACCTTCCGCGATCTCGTCGCCCGCCGCGAGCGCGATCCGCGCTTCGGGTTCGACCGGGTCGTCATCGAGACCAGCGGTCTCGCCGATCCGGTTCCGGTCCTGCGGCTCCTGATCGGCGATCCGTGGATCGCCGAGCGGTTCGACGTGGCCGGGGTCGTCACGACGGTCGACGCGGTGAACGGCGAGCGAACCTTGCTCGCGCACCCGGAAGCGCAGTCGCAGGTCGCGGTCGCCGATCTGCTCGCGATCACCAAGACCGACCTCGCATCATCGGCGGCGGTCGAGCGGCTCGAGCGCGAGCTCGCCGAGCGCAATCCGACCGCGCCCAGGATCCGCGTGCGGCACGGCGACGCGGACCCGAGGTGGCTGCTCGATCCGGGCGCGCTCGCGACGGCGCCGGCGCGACCGTTGCGTCCGGCGCGCGCGGGACCGGCCGGCTACCGGCGGGCCGATGATCGCCCGGTCCATGCCGACACCGGCATCCGCTCGATCGCCTGCTCGCGCGAGCGCCCGCTGTCGCCGGACCGGTTCGACCGCGTGCTGGCGCTGCTCGGCCGGCTCTCCGGCCCGGACCTGCTGCGGGCCAAGGGCATCCTGTGCGTCGAAGGCCGGCCGCTGCCGCTCGCGGTGCACGCCGCCCAGGACCTCGTGCATCCGCCGGCGCCGGTGGCCACGCCGACATCGCCGGCGCGATCGCGGCTGGTCGTGATCGGGCGGCGGCTCGACGCCGGGGCGCTCGCCGAGCTCGCCGCGGAGTTCGATCCACCGGCGGCGCATTGACGCGCCGCGCGCGGCCCGCGGTTCAGCGGCCCCGCCAGACCGGTGCGCGCTTCTCGACGAACGCGCGCGGTCCCTCGTCGCGGTCCTCCGAGGCGCGCATCCGCGTGAACGCCGGCAGTCCGCTGCGCATCACGTCGAACGCGTCGCGCTCCGACACGTCCTCGGTCGCGCGCGCGACCTCGAGGATCGCCGCGACCGCGAGCGGCGCGGCGGCGACGATCTCGCGCGCGATCTCGCGCGCGGCGGCGAGCGCCTGGCCCCTCGGGACGAGCCGGTTGACGAATCCGAGGCGGTGCGCTTCGGCGGCGGTCAGCCGCCGCCCGGTGATCAGGAGCTCGATCGCGACGTTGCGCGGCAGCCGGCGCGTGACCCGGATGAGCCCGCCGGCCTCGGGGATGAAACCGCGCAGCGCCTCGGGCAGCATGAACTCGGCGTGCTCGACCGCGACGACGATGTCGGAGGCCAGCGCGATCTCCATCCCGCCGCCGGCGGCGATCCCGTTGACCGCGCAGATCACCGGCTTGACCAGGTCGAAGCGCTCGGTGAGGCCCATGAAGCCGCCCTCGCCGAAGTTCTCCTCGTTCTCCTCGCCGCGGGCCACCGCCTTCAAGTCCCAGCCGCCGGTGAAGAACCGGTCGCCGGCGGCGGTGACGATGCACGCCCGCAGCGCGTCGTCGTCGCGGAGGCGGACGAACGCGGCGTCGAGGTCGCGGCTCGCCTGCTCGTCGATCGCGTTGGCCGGCGGGTGGTCCATCGTGATCTCGAGGATCGGACCGTTCTGCTCGACACGGATGCGTGACATCGGATGACTCCTCGAGGGGGCGGCGTGTCGCCGCTTACGACAGGTCGGAAAGGCGGACGAGCGCGTCGACCGCGACGGCGCCCGACCCGCGCGGGCGGACCAGAAGGGGATTGACGTCGAGCTCGACCAGCCGCTCGCGGTTCGTCTCGGCGAAACGGGCGATCGCCAGCACCGCGTCGACCAGCGCCGGGACGTCGGCCTCGGCGCGGCCGCGGTAGCCGTGGAGCAGCCGGCTCGCGTTCAGCGAGTCGATCATGCGCCGCACGTCATCGGCCCCGACCGGCAGCAGCGCCGTGCGGGCGTCGCGCAGCAGCTCGACCAGCGTCCCGCCGACGCCGACGACGAGCGCGAGCCCGAAGCCGGGATGGCGGACGACGCCGACGATCATCTCCAGCACCGCGTCGGTCACCATCGTCTCGACCAGGTAGCGCTCGGGCACGAACCCGGCGCGCGCCTCGACGTCGCGGCGGATGGCGGCCGCGGCGTCGCGGACCGCGTCGGCGTCGCGCAGGCCGACTCGGACCGCGCCGATCTCGGTTTTGTGCGCGATCGACGGCCCGACCGCCTTGACGACGACCGGGAATCCGATCGCGGCCGCGGCGGACGCGGCGTCCTCGGCCCGGCACAGCCGGCCCTCGGGGACCCGCAGCCCGGCAGCGGCGAGCCGCTCCTTGCTCGTCCACTCGTCGAGCAGACGCGGCGGCGAGACGGTCGCGGTGTCGATCGCGCCGGTCGGCGGGACCTCCAGCGGCGTCGGTGCCGCGAGCAGCCGCTCGCGCGCGTCGGCGTAGCCGGCGGCCAGCGCGATCGCCTTGAGGCCGTCGGTGAGTCCCTGCAGCGGCGCGACGCCGCTCGCGCGCAGCGACTCGCGCGCCTCGGCCGGCAGGAGCTCGGGCAGGATGCTGACGACGTACGCCGGAACGCCGGTGGCGCGGCTCGCGTGCACGAGCGCGCGCGCGACCGCGCGCTCGGCCTCGGGTTCGCCGTACTCGACCGGCGTGTAGTCGATCAGCAGGACGCCGGCGTCGACGCCGGCGGACATCGCCGTGCTGAACACGCCGCGCAGCTCGGCCTCCTTGCCCCACAGCGCGGTGTTGTAGTCGAGCGGATTGGAGACCGCGGCGAAGTACGGCAGTTGCGCGGCGAGCGTCGAGCGCGCCGCCTCGGGAATCGGCGGCAGCTCGAGCCCGACCTCGTCGGCGCGGTCGGCCCCCAGGTTCGAACTGCCGCCCGAGCAGGTGAACACGACGATCCGCCGCCCGCGGGGCGGCGCCGAGACGTCGAAGAGCTTGACCGTCTCGAGGAGCTCGGTGCACGAGTCGACCGCGACCACGCCCAGGCGGTCGAAGAGCGCCCGGTACAGCTCGTCGCTGCCGGCCACCGAGCTCGTGTGGCTGAGCGAGACGGCGGCGCCGGCTTCGGAGCGGCCGGCCTTGAGCGCGACGATCGGCTTGTTCCGGCGCAGCGCCAGCGCCGCGGCGCGGCTGAACGCGCCGACCTCGCGCAGGCCCTCGAGGTAGAGCGCGATCGAGGTCACGCGCGGGTCGTCGGCCAGCACCGCGATGCAATCCTCGACGCCGATCATCGCCTGGTTGCCGACGGTCGCGGCGTAGGCGAAGGCGACGCCGCGCCGGTTCATCAGCAGGTGGACGCTCAGTCCGCCGCTTTGCGTGATCAGCGCCGCGCCGCGTTCGACGCGCGGGCCGGCGCCCGGCGTCGGCCACAGGCTGCCGCCGGTGACGTTGTTCACCGCGCCGTTGCAATTGGGCCCGAGCAGCGCGAGATCGCCGGCCGCGTCGACGAGCCGCGCCTGCCACGCGGCGCCGTCGGCGCCGGTCTCGGCGAATCCGGCGGCGTAGCAGACCGCGGTGCCGGCACCGCGGCGCGCGAGCGCCGCGACGACATCGAGGGTCGCTTCCCGCGGCACACCCACGAACGCGGCGTCGGGGGGCTCGGGCAGATCGTCGACCGACGCCACGCAGGCGATGCCGGCGATCTCGCGCTCGCGCGGATTGACGACGTGGATCCGCCCGGCGTACGCGCCGCGCCGGCAGTGCTCGATCGCGCGGACGAGGCCTCGTCCGCCGATGAACGCGATCGCGCTCGCGTCGAACAGGCGCCTCAGGTTGCGCTGCCGCGCGGCATCGCGCGCGGTCGGCTCGCCGGTCGCCACCCGCGCCTCCCTATCCGGGGAATTGCGCGAGCACGTCCCGGGAGATCAGGTCGCGGTGGATCTCCGAGGTGCCTTCCCAGATCCGCTCGACGCGCACGTCGCGCCAGAACCGCTGCAGCGGCAGGTCTTCGGTGATGCCCATCCCGCCGAACACCTGGAGCGCGTTGTCGGTCACGCGACCGGCCATCTCCGAGCCGTAGAGGTTGACCTGCGAGGCGACGCGCGCGGTCAGCCGGCCGTGGTCGAGCTTGTCCGCCGCGTCGAGCACGAGCAGCCGGGTCGCGTAGATCTCCATCGCCATGTCGGCGAACTTGAACGAGGTCCCCTGGAACTTGCCGATCGGCTGACCGAAGGCCTTGCGCTGGTTGGCCCAGGACGCCGCCATCTCCATCGCCCGCTCCGAGACGCCGACGCAGTTCGCGGCCAGCATGATGCGGCCGGAGAAGATCCAGTCTTTGGCCATCTTGAAGCCGCCGCCCTCCTCGCCGAGGATGTTGCGCTTCGGAACCCGGACGTCGACGAGACCGATGGTGTTCGAGACCAGTCCGCGGTTCGAGACGCAGCGCAGCGGCGCGACCGTGACGCCGGGCGAGGCCTTGTCGACCAGGAACGCGGTGATCCGCTTGTTCGGACCGCGCGGGGTCTGGTCGACGCCGGTGACCGCGAAGACGATGATGAAGTCGGCCCGGTCGGCCTGCGTGATGAACTGCTTGGTGCCGTTGATGACGTAGTCGTCGCCGTCGGCGACCGCGCGGGTGACGATCGCGCGCGCGTCGGAGCCCGCGCCCGGCTCGGTGAGTCCGAAGCAGTCGAGGCGCTCGCCGCGGATCGTCGGCTTGAGATAGGTCTCGATCTGGTCGCCGCGGCAGGCCTTGAGGATCGGCGCCGGCCGGTTGCAGATCATCTGCAGCGCGCGGCTCGCCCGTCCGAACTGGAACTCGGTGATCGAACGGTCGAGATGGGTGAGTCCGCCCCCGCCGTGCTCGGCCGGCATGTTGAGCGCGTAGAAGCCGGCGGCGATCGCCCGATCGCGGATCTGGCGGACGAGGTCGGGCGCCACCGCGCCGCTGCGTTCGACCAGCTCCTCGTGCGGAACGATCTCCCGGTCGACGAACGCGCGAACCGCGTCGGAGAGCATCTGCTGCTCCGAGGTGTAATCGAATCCCACGAGACTCTCCGGAAGGCGGAACCGAGTTCGGGAAGCGGGCGGAAGGGTCGCCGGACGGGCCGCCGGACGGGTCGAATTCAGCGCGCCGCGAGCGACACCCGCTTCCTCGCCGCGGCGCTCCGGACTCCGACCGGGGCGCGACCGCGCACCCCTTCGGTGCTTGACACTGATCGAATGATGACACGAGAATGACTTTTTCTTCCATACCTCGCGCAACGCCGATCGGTCTCGTCGATCGCGCAGCGGGGCAACCATCGGGGGCGGGGCATGGCCATGGATCGTCGCGGCTTTCTGAGAGAGTCCGCGGTGCTCGCGGCGGGCGGAGCGCTTTCGCTCGCCGGCGGGCGCACGGTGTACGCGCAGACGAGGGCGGACACGCTGCTCCTGGTCCAGGAGGGCGGGCCCAACAACCTCGACATCAGCCAGCGCGGCGTCAACCGGCCGGCCAACGGCGCGTCGTGGAACGTCTACGACCGTCTGGTCACGTTCGCCGACAAGCGCCTGGCCGACGGGGGCCTGACCTACGACTACTCGACGCTGCGCGGCGAGCTGGCCGAGCGCTTCGAGGTCTCCGCCGACGGGCGCGTCCTGACGTTCCATCTGCGCCGCAACGCGGTGTTCCACGATGGCGCACCGGTGACCGCCAACGACGTCAAGTGGTCGTTCGATCGGGCAGTCAGCCTCCCGAACTCCGCGTCGAAGGGCCAGTTCGCGCTCGGGTCGATGGAGGACCCCGGCCAGTTCACCGTCGTCGATCCCTACACGTTCCGGATCACGCTCCCGCGCGCCGACCGCTACACGTTGCCGAACCTGGCGACGCACTACGCGTTCATCGTCAATTCCGAGCTCGCCCGCAAGAACGCGACCGCGGCCGACCCGTGGGCGGCCGACTGGCTCAAGCAGAACGTCGCCGGCGGCGGCGCCTACAAGGTCGAGTCGTGGCAGCCGGGCAAGCAGCTGGTGCTCGCCCGGCACGACGGCTGGAAGAGCGGCCCGCTGCCGTATTTCCGCCGGGTGATCCTGCAGGAGATCCCCGAGGCCGGGAACCGGCGCGCGCTGGTCGAGCGCGCCGACGCCGACGTCGGCCAGGACCTGCTGGCCAAGGACGTCGTGTCGATCATCGACGGGAAGAAGCTCAAGGTCTTCTCGACGCCGATGGCCAACACGCTGCAGTTCATCGCGCTCAACTGCAAGATGAAGCCGTTCGACGACGTGCGGGTGCGCCGGGCGATCGCCTACGCGCTGCCGTACGACGCGATCCTGCGGGGCGCGGCCTCCGGTCGCGGCGCGAAGCTCTACGGCGCCGCGTCGGGGAAGCCGTCGTCGACCGAGTGGCCGCAGCCGTCGCCGTATTCGACCAACGTCGCGCAGGCGAAGAAGCTGCTCGCCGAGGCCGGCTACCCGTCGGGTTTCAGCACGACGTTCTCGTACTCGTCGGCGACCGCGTCGGTCGACGAGACCGTCGCGATCCTGGTCCAGGAGGCGCTCGCCGAGATCGGCGTCAAGGTCACTCTGGACAAGATCCCGGGCGCGCAGATCCTCGGCAAGCTGCAGGCGAAGGAAGTGCCGATGTACGCCTACCAGACCGCGGCGCTGCTCAACGACACCGACTACTTCTTCCGCGTCTTCTACCACGGCTCCAACGGGCCGTGGAACTTCGGCAACTTCGTCAACGACGAGGTGACCAAGCTGATCGACGACGCGCGCTGGGAGCCGTCGGCGGCGAAATACGACGCGATGTGCCGGCGGATGATCGAGATCGCGTTCGAGCAGGTTCCGCTGATCCCGCTGTGGCAGCCGATGCTCGACTTCGTCGCCCAGCCGAGCCTCACCGGATACAAGTACTGGTTCCACCGGCAGCTGGACGTGCGCCCGCTCAAGCGGGTCTGATCCGCGGATCTCGCCGGCTCGACCCGGGCGGGTTGCGCCGCGATCCGGCATGAAGACGACGCGATCGGTCGCCGCGCTGGTCGCGCGGCGCGCGCTCCTCGCGGTGCCGACGCTGTTCGGCGCGCTGGTCATCACTTTCGTGCTGACCCACTCGCTGCCGGGCGACCCGGCGGCGTATTTCGCCGGCGGCTCCGACACCTCGTTCGAGGCGATCCGCGCGATGCGCGCCAAGCTCGGCCTCGACCGCAGCGTGCCGGAGCAGTTCATGATCTACCTGCGCGACCTGGCGCGCGGCGACCTCGGCACGTCGCTCACCACCGGCCAGCCGGTCCTCAAGGATCTCCTCGAGCGACTGCCGGCCTCGCTCGAGCTCACCTTCGTGGCCTTCGCGCTGGCGGTCGTCGTCGCGCTGCCGCTCGGCGTGCTGGCGGCGACGCATCCGGGGTCGTGGATCGACTCGACCTGCCGGCTGGTCACGACGCTCGGGGTGTCGCTGCCGACCTTCGTCACCGGACTGGTGCTGATCTACGTCTTCTACTACCTGCTCGGCTGGGCGCCGTCGCCGATCGGCCGGGTCGACCCGTTCGTCGCACCGCCGGCGACCTGGACCGGGCTGCTGCTGGTCGACTCGCTGCTGACCGGCAATCTCGATGCGTTCCGGATGGTGCTGGGGAAGCTGCTGCTGCCGGCCAGCACGATGGCGCTGTTCACGCTGGCGCCGCTGGCGCGGATGACCCGCGCGGCGATGCTGGGGGTGCTCTCGTCGGACTACGTCAGGACCGCGCGCGCGCTCGGGCTCTCGCCGCGCCGCGTGCTCTACGGCTACGCGCTGCACAACGCCCTGCTGCCGGTGGTGACGACGCTCGGCATGGTGTTCTCCTACATGCTCGGGGCGAACGTGCTGGTCGAGAAGGTGTTCAGCTGGCCGGGGATCGGCTCCTACGCGCTCAACGCGTTGGTGGCGCTCGACTACGCGCCGGTGCAGGGCTTCGTCCTGATGATGGCCGCGATCTTCGTGCTCATCAACCTGCTCGTCGACCTGCTCTACACGGCGATCGATCCGCGGATCGCGCTCGAAGGATGAAGGCGGGCCTGCGCCACTTCGCGTACGTGCTGGGCGAGAACCGCCTCACGCTGGCCGCCTTCGCGCTGCTGTCGGTGCTGATCGTCGTCGCCGTCTTCGGCCCGGCGCTCGCGCCGTACGATCCGCTGAAGACGCGGATCCTCGACGCGCTGCAGCCGCCGTCGGCGGCCCACTGGTTCGGCACCGACAAGCTCGGTCGCGACGTCTTCAGCCGGGTGCTGGTGGCGACCCGGCTCGACCTGTTGATCGCCGTCGGCGCCGTGGCGCTGTCGTTCGTCGTCGGAACGCTGGTCGGCGCGCTCGCCGGCTACGTCGGCGGCTGGACCGACCGCGTCGTCGGGCGCGCGGTCGACACGATCATGGCCTTCCCGCTGTTCGTGCTGGCGATGGGGATCGTCGCGGCGGCCGGCAACACCGTGGAGAACATCGTCTACGCCACCGCGATCATCAACCTGCCGTTCTACGCGCGGATGGCGCGCGCCGAGGTCAACGTGCGGCGCGGCGCCGGATTCGTCGAGGCGGCGCGGGTCTCGGGCAACAGCCGGACCCGCGTGCTGCTCGTGCACCTGATCCCCAACGTCCTGCCGCCGTTGATGGTCCAGATCTCGCTCAATCTGGGCTGGGCGATCCTCAACGCCGCCGGCCTGTCGTTCATCGGCCTGGGCATCCGGCCGCCGACCGCCGAGTGGGGCATCATGGTCGCGGAGGGCGCGTCGTTCATCATCTCGGGCGAGTGGTGGGTCGCGCTGTTCCCGGGACTCGCGCTCACGCTCACGGTGCTCTGCTTCAATCTGCTGGGCGACGGCCTGCGCGAGCTGGTCGACCCGCGCCGGCGGACTTGATCGTGCCGGGCGCCTCGCTGCTCGCGGTTCGCGATCTCACCGTCGAATTCCGGACGCGGACCGGGACGGTCCACGCGCTCGACGCGGTCGAGTTCGACGCCGATCTGGGCGAGGTGGTCGGCATCGTCGGCGAGAGCGGCTCGGGCAAGTCGGTGACCGCGAGCGCGATCATGGGGCTGCTCGAACCGTCGGCCCGCGTGCTCTCCGGGTCGGTGGTCCTCGAAGGCGAGGACGTCCTGCGGCTACCGGAATCGCGGCTGCGCGAGCTGCGCGGCGGCCGGATGGGCATGATCTTCCAGAGCCCGCGGACCGCGCTCAATCCGATCCGCCCGATCGGACGGCAGCTCGAGGACGTGCTGCTCGCCCACGGCGTCGTGGCGTCGCGCGCCGAAGGTCGCGACCGCGCGGTCGCGCTGCTCGCGCAGGTGCGCATCGCCGATCCGGGCCGGCGTTTGGGCGCCTATCCGGCCGAGCTCTCCGGCGGCATGTGCCAGCGTGTGATGATCGCGCTCGCGCTCGCCGCCTCGCCGAGGCTCCTGATCGCCGACGAGCCGACGACCGGCCTCGACGTCACGACGCAGGCGCTGATCGTCGACCTGATCCGCGACCTGTGCCGCGAACGCGGCATGGGCGCGCTGCTGATCACCCACGATCTCGCGCTGGCGTCGGAGACCTGCGACCGGATCGTCGTGATGCACGCCGGGCACGTCGTCGAGAACGCGGCGACGCGCGACCTGTTCGCCTCGCCGCGCCACCCGTACACGCGCCGGCTGATCGCGACGACGCCGGATCCCGACGCGCCGTTGCGCTCGCTCGAGCCGATCCCGGGCAACCTGCCGGACCTGCGCGGCGCGCTGCCGCCCTGCCGGTTCAGCGGGCGCTGCGACCGGTACGCCGCGGTCTGCGACCAGGCGCCGCTGCGGCGGACGCGCGACGCGCGCGGCCACGCCGTGGCGTGCTCGAGGCAGCCATGAGCGATCTGCTGCAGGTCCGCGGACTGCGCAAGGTCTTCGCGCTGGCGCCCGGTCACGAGGCCGACGCGACCGGGCCGGGTTGGCTGCGCCGCGCGCGTCCACGGCTGTTGCACGCGGTCGACGGCGTCGACCTCGACATCCGCCGCGGCGAGACTGTCGGGCTGGTCGGCGAATCGGGTTGCGGCAAGTCGACGCTGGTCCGCCTGATCGCGCGCCTGGCCGAACCGACCTCCGGGAGCGTGCGGCTGGGCGGGAGCGACATCACCGCGATCGACGCCGCCCGGTTCTCCGCCGCGCCCGAACGCCGTCAGGTCCAGATGGTGTTCCAGGATCCGACCGAGAGCCTCAATCCCCGGTTCACCGCGTTCGACGTGATCGCCGATCCGCTGCGACGGCTCGAGCGGTTGGGCGGGTCGCAACTCGATCGACGCACGCGCGAAGCGGCGGAGATGGTCGGACTCGCGGCGGAACTGCTGTCCCGCTTCCCCCACCAGCTCTCCGGCGGACAGAAGGCGCGCGTCGGCATCGCGCGGGCGATCGCCGTACGTCCGCAGCTCGTCCTGCTCGACGAACCCACGTCGGCGGTCGACGTCTCGGTGCAGGCGCTGATCCTGCAACTGCTCGATCGTCTGCGCCAGCAGCTCGCGATGAGCTACCTGTTCGTGTCGCACGACCTGGGCGTCGTGCGCCTGCTGTGCCATCGTGTCGCCGTCATGTACCTCGGCCGGATCGTCGAGTCCGGGCCGACCGAGGAGGTGTTCCGGCGCCCCGCGCATCCGTACACGCGGATGCTGCTGGCCGCGGTGCCGAGCCTCGAGCCGCGGGCGCGAACGGCGGCGGCGCGCGTCGTCGGCGAACCGGGCAGTCCGATCGATCCCGATCCGCGCGTCTGCCGGTTCGCCGGCCGCTGTCCGGACGAGGTCGCGATCTGCCGCCAGGCGATGCCGGAGCTGCGCGACATCGGCCCCGGGCATGGCGTCGCCTGTCACGTGGCCCCGGCCGCGGCGACGATTGCGCTAGACTCGACCGCGTCGCCCGCCGGCCCGGCCTGATCGAGACGAACCGGACCGGACCCGTCCGCGCCCCGACTGTCCGGTCGCCGACCCGTCCGCCGGCGCGCCACCGGACCACCGACCTCTGGAGACTGCGTTGAATTCCCCGTCCCCCCAAGCCTTCCCCGACCTCGAGGGCCGGCGCGTCATCGTCACCGCGGGCGCCGCCGGCATCGGCCGCTCGTTCGTCGAGGCGTTCCACCGCGCCGGCGCGAAGCTCTTCGTCTGCGACATCGTCGACGAGCGGCTGGAGGCGTTGCGCGCCGAGCGGCCCTCGGTCGGTGTCGTCAAAGCCGACGTCGCCGACCCCGTCCAGGTGGACGCGTTCGTCGACCTGGCGGTCCGGACGATGGGCGGGCTCGACATCCTGATCAACAACGCCGGCATCGCCGGTCCGGCCGCGCCGGTCGAGGAGATCTCGAGCGACGACTGGAACCGGGTGTTCGCGGTCAATGTCGCGGGGCCTTTCCACTGCGCGCGCCGGGCGGTGCCGCATCTGAAGAAGGCGGGCGGCGGGGCGATCGTCAACATGGCGTCGGTGGCCGGCAAGTTCGGCTTCCCGCTGCGCTCGCCGTACTCGACGTCGAAGTGGGCGGTGATCGGCTTCACCAAGTCGCTCGCCATCGAGCTGGGCCCCTCGAAGATCCGCGTCAACGCGATCCTGCCGGGCATCGTCAGCGGCGAGCGCATCCGCCAGGTGTTCACCGCCCGCGCCGCGGCCAAGGGCATCAGCTACGACGAGATGGCGCGGCAGGCGCTCGAGCGCGTCTCGCTGCGCACGATGGTCGATCCCGAGGAGATCGCCGACCTCGTGCTCTTCCTCTGCTCGCGCTACGGCCGGGCGATCACCGGCGACGCGATCGAGATCTGCGGCGGCACCGAGTCGATCGTCTGACGCCGACCTCCACGCACTCCCACGGATCGACCCAGCCCATGAGCACCGGAAAGATCATCATCACCTGCGCCGTCACCGGCGCGACGCACACCCCGACGATGTCGCCGTACCTGCCGGCGACGCCCAAGGACATCGCCGACCAGGCGGTCGGCGCCGCCGAGGCCGGCGCGGCGATCGTGCACCTGCACGCGAGGCGCGAGAGCGACGGCATGCCGACCGGCGACATCGACACCTGGCTCACGATCCTGCACGGCATCAAGAGCCGCAGCAACGTCGTCGCCAACATGACCACCGGCGGCAGCACCTACATGAAGATCGAGGACCGCCTCGCGGCGCCGATGGTCGCGAAGCCCGAGCTCACTTCGATGAACATGGGCTCGATGAACTTCGGCACGTTCACGATGGCGAAGAAGTTCAGCAACTGGAAGCACGACTGGGAGCTGCCGTTCCTGGAGGACAGCCGCGACGCGATCTTCCGCAACACCTTCCGCGATATCGAGGTCCTCCACGAGAAGCTCGGCGAGGGCTGCGGCGCGCGTTTCGAGTACGAGTGCTACGACGTCGGGCACCTCTACACGCTCAAGCACTTCCTCGACCGCGGCATCGCGAAGCCGCCGCTGTTCGTCCAGATGGTGCTGGGGTCGCTCGGCGGCATCGGCGCCGATCCGGAGAACCTGATGCACATGAAGGCCACCGCCGACCGGCTGTTCGGGTCGAACTACCTGTTCTCGGTGCTGTGCGGCGGCCGGCTGCAGATGCGGATGACGACGATGGCGGCGATCGTCGGTGGGAACGTCCGGGTCGGCATGGAGGACAGCCTCTACCTCGGCAAGGGCGAGCTCGCGAAGTCGAACGCCGAGGCGGTCGCCCGGATCCGCACGACGCTCGAGAGCCTGGGCATGGAGATCGCCACGCCCGACGAGGCGCGCGCCCGGCTGGGCCTCAAGGGCATCGACCGGGTCGCGTACTGACCCGTGCCGCGCGTACGCCTCGTGTCATCGAGGGTGCGACGCGACCGGGCGCGCACGGCGCGACCGCGGTCGGTCCGTCACGACGGGCGGCGCGATGCCTGAGGTCCGCCGCGTCCCCCAGCTCGCGCATTGGGGCGCGTTCACCGCCGTCGTCGAGGACGGCGTGCTGGCCCGGTGCGAGCCGTTCGAGCACGATCCGTCGCCCTCGCCGATGCTGGGCAGCATCGTCGAGAGCGTCTACTCCGACCGGCGGGTGCGCCGGCCGGCGATCCGCCGGTCGTGGCTCGAGAACCCGGAACGGTCCGATCCGCGGATGCGCGGTCGCGAGGAGATGGTCGAGGTCGACTGGGACCTGGCGCTCGACCGGGTCGCCGCCGAAATCCGGCGCGTGCGCGAAGAACAGGGCGCCGAGTCGATCTTCGCCGGATCGTACGGCTGGTCGTCCGCCGGCCGGCTGCACCACGCCCGCTCGCTGATCCGCCGGTTCTACTTCACCGGCGGCGGCTGCACCGACCAGCGCGGCAACTACAGCTGGGGCACCGCGCAGTTCCTGCTGCCGCACGTGATCGGCGACTACGCGCCGCTGACCGGCCGGGTCACGTCCTGGCCGAGCATCCTCGATCACGCGCAGATCTTCGTCGCCTTCGGCGGCCTCGCGCTCAAGAATGGCCAGGTGTCCTCCGGGGGCGCGGCCGAACACACGCAGGAGCGGTGGCTGCGCCGGCTGGCCGAGCGCGGCATCCCGGTCGTCAACGTGAGCCCGACCCGCGACGATTGCCCGGCGTTCCTGCGCGCCGAGTGGATCCCGATCCGGCCGACGACCGACACCGCGCTGATGCTGGCGCTCGCGCACGAGATCATCGCCGGCGACGCGCACGACAAGGACTTCCTGCGCACGCATTGCGTCGGTTTCGAGGCGTTGGCCGACTACGTCACCGGCCGCGGCGACGGCGTCCCGAAGTCGCCGGCCTGGGCCGCGCCGATCACCGGCGTGCCGGAGGCGCGCATCCGGTCGCTGGCGCGGCGTCTGATCGGCGCGCGCAGCTACCTGACCTGTTCGTTCTCGGTGCAGCGAGCGCAGCACGGCGAGCAGCCGTACTGGATGCTGATCGCGCTCTGCGCGATGCTGGGCCAGATCGGCGCCGAGGGTTGCGGGTTCGGTTTCGGACACGGGTCGATCAACGGCGCCGGCAATCCGAGACCGCCGACCGCGGGGCCCGACGTCGAGGTCGGCCGCAACCCGATCGCGCGGGCGATCCCGGTCGCGCGCATCGCCGACATGCTCCTCGCGCCCGGTCGGTCGTACCGCTTCAACGGCCGCACCGAGGTCTACCCGGACATCCGCCTCGTCCACTGGGCCGGCGGCAATCCGTTCCACCACCACCAGCAGCTCGACCGGTTGCTCGAAGGCTGGCGCCGGCCGCGGACGGTCGTCGTCAACGAAATCTGGTGGACGCCGGCGGCGCGCTACGCCGACGTCGTCCTGCCGGCGACGACCTCGCTCGAACGCAACGACATCGGCGGATCCTCGCGCGATCGCTACGTGCTCGCGATGCACCAGGCGATCGCGCCGCGGCACCAGGCGCGCGACGACTTCGACATCTTCCTCGAACTGGCCGAGCGTCTGGGCAGCGCGCGGGCCTACGACGAAGGGCGCGACGAGGCCGGGTGGATCCGCGAGATCTACCGGCGGTGCGCCGAAGACAATCGCGAACACGGCATCGACTTTCCGTCGTTCGACGAGTTCTGGTCGCGCGGTTACGTCCGGCTGCCGGCACCCGAACGGCCCTTCGAATTGCTCGCCGATTTCCGCCGCGACCCGATCGCGCATCGCCTGGCGACGCCGAGCGGGCGCATCGAGCTCTACAGCGAGACGATCGCCTCGTACGGCTGCCCCGACTGCGGGCCGCATCCGCGGTGGCTGCCGCCCGACGAGTGGCTGGGTGCCGGCGAGGCGCGACGCCATCCGCTGCACCTGGTGTCGGTCCAGCCGTCCGATCGCCTGCACAGCCAGATGGACTTCGCCTCGCTGCCACGCAGCGGCAAGATCGCCGGCCACGAGCGGGTCACGCTGCATCCGGACGACGCGCGCGCGCGCGGACTCGCCGCCGGCGACACGGTCCGTGTGTTCAACGACCGCGGCGCCTGTCTCGCGGGCCTCGCGATCAGCGACGGCGTGATGCCGGGTGTCGCGGTCATGGCCACCGGCGCCTGGTACACGCCCGATCCGGACGATCCGCGCGCGCCCGAGCGCGCCGGAACGGTGAACGTGCTGACGCGCGACATCGGGACCTCGGAGCTGACGCAGGGCCCGAACGCGATGAGTTGTCTGGTCGAGGTCGCCGCCTGGAACGACGGACGGAGCGGGTGACGATGGGACCGTTGAACGGCCTCAGGGTCCTCGAGTTCGGTGCGATCGGGCCGGTGCCGTTCTGCGGGATGACGCTGGCCGACATGGGCGCGGACGTCCTGCGCATCGACCGACCGTCGGCCGCGACCGACGCGCGCGGGCGAAGCGATCCGCTCGGCGTGCTCGACCGCGGCAAGCGCTCGGCGCTGATCGATCTCAAGCACCCGCGCGGCGCGCAGGCGGCGCTGCGACTGGTCGAGCGTGCCGACGCGCTGATCGAGGGCTTCCGTCCCGGGGTCATGGAGCGCCTGGGCCTGGGTCCCGGACCCTGTCTGGACCGCAATCCGCGCCTCGTCTACGGCCGCCTGACCGGTTGGGGCCAGCGCGGCCCGCTCGCGTCCGCCGCCGGTCACGACATCAACTTCGTCGCGATGACCGGCGCGTTGCACGCGACCGGCGAGCGGGGGCGCGCTCCGGTCCCGCCGCTCAACCTGGTCGGCGACTTCGGCGGCGGCGGCGCGCTGCTCGCCCAGGGCGTGCTGGCGGCGCTGTGGCGCGCGGCACGATCCGGACACGGGCAGGTCGTCGACGCGGCGATGGTCGACGGCGCGGCGCAGCTGATGGCGTGGATCTACGGCGAGTACGCCGAGGGGCGCTGGCAGGACGCCCGCGGCAGCAACGAGGGCGACGGCGGCCGGCCCTACTTCCGCGTCTTCGAGACCGGCGACCGGCGCCACCTCGCGGTCGGTGCGATCGAGCCCCGCTTCTTCGCCGAGCTCCGCGCGCGGATCGGACTCGACGATCCGGCGCTCCGCGACCACACGGATCCGTCGACCTGGGCCGCGCTCGACGCGCGCCTGTCGGCGATCTTCGCCACCCGGACCCGCGACGAATGGTGCGCGCTCTTCGACGGTACCGACGCCTGCGTCTCGCCGGTGCTCTCGCTCGAGGAGGCGCCGGGCCATCCGCACAACCGGGCGCGCGGCGTGTTCATCGAGGTCGACGGTGTCGTCCAGCCGGCGCCGGCGCCGCGCTTCGACGCAACGCCGGGCGCCGTGCGCTCACCGCCGCCCCGTCCCGGCGCCCACACGCGGGGCGCGCTCGCGGAGTGGGGCGTGCCGGACGAGGAGATCGACGCGCTATCGAGGCTGGGCGCGATCGCCTGACCGCTCGCCGGACGCCCGGCGCAGCACCTCGTGGCAGGCGTCGGCGAAGACTTGGCAACCGACGACGATGTCGGCCTCGTCGGTCGCTTCGCTGATGTGATGGCTGACGCCGCCGATCGACGGCACGAACATCATGCCCGCCGGCATCCGGTGCGCGAGGATCTGCGCGTCGTGGCCGGCGCCCGACGGCATCCGCATCCAGCGATCGCCGACATGGCGAGCGGCGGCGGCGGCGATCGCCGCCTGGAAGCCTTCGTCCATCGCGGTCGGCCGCGTCGCCGACAGGCGATCGGCGGTGATCTCGCACGGACTGGTCCGGCGGAACCCCTCGATCGTCTCGGTGAGCGCGGCGTCCATCCGTTCGAGCGTCGACCATTCGACATCGCGGAACTGCAGCAGCATCTCCGCGCGTCCGGGAATGACCGCCGGCGCGCCCGGCTCGAGCTGGAACTTGCCGATCGTCCAGACCGAGCGCGGACCGGCGACCGCCGGGAAGCGGTCGTGGATCGCGGTCGCGAGCCGCATCAGCGCGACGCCGGCGTCGCGCCGGTGCGGCATCGGCGTCGTGCCGGCGTGGTTCTGCCGGCCCTCGGCGACGATCCGGTAGAGGACGATGCCGACGATGCCGGTCACCACGCCGATCCGCTTGCGCTCGTGCTCGAGCACGCCGCCCTGCTCGATGTGCGCCTCGAGGTAGCCCAGGTGCCGACGCTCGGGAGCCAGCAGGCGCGGCCGGCCGCGCAGTCCGGCGGCGGCGAGCGCGTCGCGCAGCGGCGTGGCGTCGTCGCGGTGGCGGATCGCGTCGATCTCGTCCTCCGCGAGCTCGCCGACGTACGACTTGCTGCCGAGGAACGCGTGATAGAGGCTCTCCTCGTCCGCCCAGGAGGCCACGTCGATGCCCAGGTCGGCGCAGTCCGGGTCGGCCGCGAACGCGCGCGCCACCTCGAGGCCGACGATCACGCCCATCACGCCATCGAGCCAGCCTCCGTGCGGCTGGGTGTCGGTGTGCGAACCCAGCAACAGGCAGGGGCCGTGCGCCGCCGAGCGGCCGACGACATTGCCGATGCCGTCGATCGTCGGCTCGAGCCCGGCGTCGCGCAGGCGATCGGCGAGCCAGTGCCGCGATTCGATGTCCTGCGGTGTCGCGAACGGTCGATGGACACCGGTCTGGTAGCGTCCGAATTCGGCCATTCGCTTGAGGTCGGCCAGCAGTCGCTCGCCGTCGATCCGGGGCATGGTCGATCTCCTCGCGCCGGCGCGACGCGGTCTGGGAGCGCGGCCGGGACGCCGAGTGTACCCGCCGCGGGCCGGCGATGCCGGCCCGCGCTCACGCCAGGTCGACGACGCCCTCGTTGCGCTCGGCGTCGTATCGCACCCGCGTCCGGTAGCGCCGCGACCGGCGGGCGATCGTGCCGATGATCTCGCGGCCGAGCGCCGGGTCGGCGAGTCGCGGCAGGCCGCGCAGCGAGGGCGGCGCGTCGAAGCGCAGGTCCACCGGCAGCAGACGCAGCGACGACGGCCGGGCGTCGCGGAACCCGACGATCGCCGCGGCGCCTTCATACGTCGCGCGCTTGTGCAGACCCATGTGCCGCTGCTGGAGCGCGACGAGCTCGCCGGGGCCGGCATCCTCGGTCAGCCCGGCCTGTTCATAGGCGTCGGACGGGAAGCGCGAGACGAGATGCGGCTGGTAGACGAAATCGCCGGTGCCGTACAGGACGATCGCCCGGTCACGCACTTCGATTCCGCGCACGGTGTGCGGGCCGTGCACATGGACGATCGCGGCGCCGGCGCCGATCGCCTCGCGGGCGAACCGGCGCAGCCACGGACCCTGCGCGTGGCTGTGGATCGCCACCACCGTGATGTCTGCCTGCCCCGCCGCCGCCTCGATCGCCGCCAGGTTGGCGCGCCGGCTCGCCGCGACGATCCGTGCGCCGACGCCCAGCTCTCGCCACGGGCCGCCGCGGATCTCGACCATACCGCCGGCGAGGCGCAACCGCTTCTCGCCGGGCACCGGTCGGCCTTCGCGCAGGTGCCGGAATCCGCCGATACGCGCCATCATGGCGGCGGGGATCGTCACGACCCGCCGGTGCGTGACCGCCAGCGGATTGACTCCCGGCCGCCCCGGCAGATCCAGCCGCGACGCAGAGGCGCGATGGTGCGGCGCGAACGTCGCGGTCATCGAGACCAGCGCGACGCGCGTCCCGGCGGCGTCGACGGCGGTCGCCGCCCGGGCGCGCTGCAAGTCCTCGCCGATGCCGGCGATCGCCAGTCCCGCACCACGCGCGTGCGCGATCGTCTCGAGCACGCCGCCCGGGCCGTAGTCGAGCGCGTGATTGTTGGCGGCGGAGACCAGGTCGACACCGGCCCACGCGAGCTCGCGCGCGACCGCCGGCGGCGAGGCCATGTGGGTGCCCCCGGCGTCCGCCTGCGCCGGACTCGCGTACTCGTGGATCACCGTCTCGAGGTTCACGATCGTCGCGTCGGCCGCCCGCATCGTCGCGACGAGGCGCAGGAACCCGGGGTCGTCGACTCGCGACCAGGGGGCGACGACGAGCGCGTCGCCGGCGAGGAACAGCGTCGGGCTGCCGACGCGCGCGCTCGTGGTCGGCGGCATGCTGCGGGGCAACGCGGACCTCCGGATCGCGGTGGGAGTTCGAGGCGGCGCACAACCACGACCGCGGATTCGTTGCGATAATCGCGGGAGAGCCGGGTCGACCCGGCCCCGGCTCCGGGCCCCGAGGCGGTCCCGGCCGATTGAAACAGGAGGAACCGCCATGATCAAGGTCCCGCGGGCGCTCGCCGCCGCCGTCTTCGCCGCGGCCGCGGCGGTCGTGCCCGCCGCGGCCGGCGCGCAGGCCTTCCCGGCGAAGGCGATCCGCCTGATCGTGCCCTATCCGCCGGGCGGCGCCGTCGATTCCTATACGCGCATCGTCCAGCAGCCGCTCTCCGACGCGCTGGGCGTGCCGGTCGTCATCGAGAACAAGGCCGGTGCCTCGGCGATGCTCGGTTCGGAGTTGGTCGCCAAGTCGCCGCCGGACGGCTACACGCTGCTCGCCGGCAACATCACCGCGCTCGCGATCAACGTCGGCGTGTATCCGAAGATGGCGTACGACCCGGCCGCCGACTTCGTGCCGATCGTGCGCACCGTCGACGTCAACTACTCGCTGGTCGTCCATCCGTCGTTGCCGGTGAAGTCGGTGCCCGAGCTGGTCGCCTACGCGAAGGCGAATCCGGGCAAGCTGTCCTACGGCAGCGCCGGGGCCGGCAGCCTGCCGCAGCTCGCCGCCGAGCTGCTCAAGGCGCGCGCCGCGATCGACATCCTGCACGTGCCCTACAAGGGCGGCGGCCCGTTGCTGACCGACCTCCTCGGCGGCCAGATCCAGGTCGCGTTCGGCGACCAGGCGAACCTGATGCCGCACGTCGCGACCGGGAAGCTGCGCGCGCTCGCGGTATCGAGCCCGAAGCGCTCGCCCAACTACCCGGACCTGCCGACCGTCGCCGAGACGCTGCCCGGCTTCGAGGCGATCGCCTGGCAGGGAGTGGTCGCGCCGGCCGGGACGCCGGCGGATGCGGTGCGCCGGCTCAACGAGGCGTTCAACAAGGTCCTGGCGATGCCCGATGTGCGCCGGCGGCTGGCCGAAGGCGGTCTCGAGGCCGTCGGCGGCGCGCCCGACGAGCTCGGCCGGCTGATCCGTTCGGAGATCGCCAAGTGGGCGAAGATCTCGCGGGACGTCGGCATCAAGCCGGACTGAGAACCCGACCGACCGTCGCCAACCCCGGCAGGAACCCCGCGCCGACCGATTGATCTGGATCAGCGCCGCGCATCGCGTCCCGCGGCCATCATCGTTCCCTTTCGCGCGAGCCCCGCGCCCCGCCCGGCCCCATCCGTTCAGGAGAGCCCATGTCCGACACCGTGAAGTACGTCCTCGACGAGTCCCGCATCCCGAAGGCCTGGTACAACTTGCAGGCCGATCTGCCCAAGCCGCTGCCGCCGGTGCTGCATCCGGGCACGAAGAAGCCGGTCGGGCCGGACGACCTCGCGCCGCTCTTCCCGATGGAGCTGATCCTGCAGGAAGTGACGACCGAGCGCGACGTGCCCATTCCCGGGCCGGTACGCGACGTCTACCGGCAGTGGCGTCCGTCGCCGCTGTTCCGCGCCCGCCGGCTCGAGAAGGCGCTGCAGACGCCGGCGCGCATCTACTACAAGTACGAGGGCGTCTCGCCGGCCGGCAGCCACAAGCCGAACACCGCGGTGCCGCAGGCGTTCTACAACCGCGAAGCCGGCGTCAAGAAGCTCGTCACCGAGACCGGCGCCGGCCAGTGGGGCAGCTCGCTGTCGTTCGCCGGCGCGTTGTTCGGCATCGACGTGCAGGTGTTCATGGTCCGCGTGTCGTACGACCAGAAGCCGTACCGTCGCGCGCTGATGGAAACCTACGGTGCCCGGTGCATCGCCTCGCCGTCGAACCTGACGCAGTCGGGACGGGCGATCCTCGCGAAACGCGCCGACCATCCGGGCAGCCTCGGCATCGCCATCTCCGAGGCGGTCGAGATCGCCGCGCAGAACGACGACACCAAGTACGCGCTGGGCAGCGTGCTCAACCACGTGCTGCTGCACCAGACGATCATCGGGATCGAGGCGATGGAGCAGCTCGAGATGGCCGGCGACTACCCGGACGTGATCGTCGGGTGCACCGGCGGCGGATCGAACTTCGCGGGCATCGCCTTCCCGTTCATCGGCGCGCAACTGCGCGGCGGCAAGAAGGTCGACGTGGTCGCGGTCGAGCCGGCGGCGTGCCCGAGCCTGACGCGCGGGCGCTACGCCTACGACTTCGGCGACACCGCGCACCTGACGCCGCTCACCAAGATGCACACGCTGGGCTCGACGTTCACGCCGCCCGGCTTCCACGCCGGCGGCCTGCGCTACCACGGCATGGCGCCGATGGTGTCGCACCTGCAGGAGCTCGGGCTCATCCGCTCGGTCGCCCACCACCAGACCAAGGTCTTCGAGGCCGGCGTCCAGTTCGCGCGCGCCGAGGGCATCGTGCCGGCGCCGGAGGCGAACCACGCGGTGAAGGGGGCGATCGACGAGGCGCTCCGTTGCCGCCGCGACGGCGTGTCGCGGGCGATCCTGTTCAACCTGTGCGGCCACGGCCACTTCGACATGCAGGCGTACATCGACTACTTCGGCGGCAAGCTCAAGGACCTCGACTACGACGAGAAAGAGCTGGCGATGGCGCTCGCCGGGCTGCCGAGCGTCGCCGAGACCGCCTAGTCGCCGGTTTCGTCCGGGGACGACGACGGTTTGGCCGGGCCCGCGGGTTCGGCGACGGCCGCGTCGTCCATCCGGCGGAGCATCCGGTAGACGCTGCGCTCGGACACCGAGAGGATCTGGGCGACCCGCCCGCGGTGTCCGCCGTAGCGTCGCAGCATCAGCTCGAGGTAGGACCGATCGAGCTCCTCGACCGTGGGCTCGTGGTCGAAGCTCAGCGTCAACGCGGTGCGCGAGCCCGGTGACGCCGGACCCAGCGCGAGGTGGCGTTCCTTGATCTCGCGGTCGGGCCCCGAGACGATGACCGCCCGCTCGACGATGTTGCGCAGCTCGCGGACGTTGCCCGGGAAGTCGTAGCCGAGCAGCCGCTGCATCGCCGCGGCGCCGAAGACCTTGTCGACGCCGGCGGCCGGGCGGTGGCGGGCGAGGAAATGTTCGGCGATCCCGGCGATGTCGTCGCGCCGGGCACGCAGCGGCGGCACGACGATCGAGAACACGTTCAGCCGGAAGTACAGGTCCAGCCGGAACCGGCCGTCGGCGCACAACTGCTTGAGGTCGCGGTTGGTCGCCGCGATGATCCGCACGTCGGCGCGCAGATCCTTGACGCCGCCGACGCGACGGAACGTGCCGGTCTCGAGCACCCGGAGGAGCTTCGCCTGCAGCGCGGGCTCGGTCTCGCCGATCTCGTCGAGGAACAGCGTTCCACCGGCTGCGCCCTCGATCAGTCCCTTCTTCTGGCGATCGGCGCCGGTGAACGCGCCGCGCTCGTGCCCGAACAGCTCGGACTCGAAGAGGTTCGGCTGCAGCGTGCAGCAGTCGACGGCGACGAAGTTCGCGCGCCCGCGGTCGCTGCCCGCGTGGATCGCCCGTGCGACCAACTCCTTGCCGACACCGCTCTCGCCCTCGATGAGCACCGTCGTGCCGGTCGGCGCCACGGCGTCGATCAGCGAACGGACCCGATGCATCGGGGCGCTCGCGCCGACCATCGCCGAGCTGGCCGACGCGCGGTCGCGCTCCTCGCGCAGGAAGGCGCGCTCGTCGGCCAGCGCCGCGTTCGCGATCGTGCGCTCGATCACGATCTCCAGTTCCTCCAGATCGACCGGCTTGACCAGGTAGTCGGCGGCCCCGGCCTTCATCGCCGCCACCGCGTCCTGCACGGTGCCGAACGCGGTCAGCACGAGCACCGGCTGCTCGGCGGCGAGCGCCGGCAGTTTCTCGAGCATGTTGACGTCGGGCAGCCGGACGTCGGTGACGACGAGGTTCGGCGCGTGGGTCTCGAGGTAGGCGGCCGCCTCGCTCCACCGGCCGACGGCGCTGACCGTATGGCCGCCACGGGCGAGCTCGCGGGTCAGGAGCTGGCTCAGCACGCGATCGTCCTCGATGACGAGGATCTCCCGGGCGGACGTCTGGACGATGCTCACTTCGCCTCCGGCAGGCGGATCGTGAAGGTCGTGCCGATACCGGGTTCGCTCCGCACGCCGATCGATCCGCCGATGGATTCGACGATGGCCCGGCAGATCGGCAGTCCGAGCCCGGTTCCGGGCATCCCGTTCGCCCGCCGGCTGAAGAACGGCTCGAAGATGCGGTCGCGGTCTTCCGGCGCGATGCCCACGCCGTTGTCCTCGACGTCGATCCGCACCCGATCCGACTCGACGGACGTGCTGACGCGCAGCCGCCCCCCGCGCGGCAGCGCGTGGAAGGCGTTCTGCGCGAGATTGAGCACCAGCATCCGCACGTCGCTGTCGATCGCCAGCACCCGGGGCGCGTCGGAGGCGAGCGCCTCGACGACGTCGACGCCGGACTCGCGCGCCTCCCAGGCCAGCAGCGCGAGCGTCTCGCGAACCGCGTGGTTGATGTCGACCAGCTGCGGCTTGCCGGCCGGCATCGCCAGCTTCATCAGCTTCTCGGTCACGCCGACGCAGCGGTCTATCTCACTGTCGACGATGCCGAGGTAGTGGCGCAGGTCCTCGACGTCGATCGTCGCGCCCGCGGTCGACCGGCGCGCCGCCTGGCTCGCGATCCGCAGCGCCGCGAGCGGATTGTGGATCTCGTGCGCGACGCCGGTCGCCAGGCGGCCGAGCTCCGAGAGCCGCTGTTCGTGCGAGAAGCGCACGTCCTGCTTGAGGTCGCGGATCGCTTCGACGACCCACGGCCCACCGGGGTGGTCGTCGGGTGCGCCGACCGCCGACGCGTAGACCTCGACGTCGATCGGTTCGGTGGACGACGCTTTCGCATGCCGCGCGATCAGGCGCAGCGGCTCGCCCCCGGCGGCCAGCTCGGCGACCGGACAGGTCTGCAGCGTCGACGGGCACGGCTCGCGGCGCCCGTGGCTCGCCTCGTAGCACTTGCGGCCGGCGGCACTGCCGCGCTCCAGGCCGTGCATCCGTTCGAAGGCCGAATTGGCCAGCACGATGTCGAAACGCCGGTCGATCACGCGGATGCCGTCGGGAATCGCGTCGATCAGCGTCTGCAGTTCCGCGCGGCGGCGTTCGAGCGCCTTCAGACCGCGGTCGAGGCTCGCCGCCATCTCGTTGAACGACTCGCCGAGCCGCGCGAGCTCGTCGGTCCCGCGCACCGACGCGCGGGCCGAGAGGTCGCCCGCCGCCAGCGCGCGGCTCGAGCGGTCGAGCTCGGCGACCGGAAGCAGCACCCGGCGTCGGACGAACCACCATGCGCTCGCGAGCACGATGGCGATCACGAGGATCCCGGCGGCGAGGAACGCGGCCGCCGATTCCAGCGCCGATCGCCTCAGCGGCGCGGCGTCGTAGTCGGCGACGAGGAGGCCGTTGATCGGGCGGACCGACGCCGGGCCGTGGCATTGCGCGCAGGCCGGCTGGTTGAAGACCGGGCGCACGCTGCGCAGCACGTCGGCGCCGTCGATCGCCAGCACGAGCGTCGTCGGCGCGTAGTCGACGATCGGCGTTCGGGTGCAATCCCGACAAAGACCGAGCGACTCCGGCGAGAGCACCGTCCCGAGCCGGTCGCGGTCCGAGGCGAAGCGGACTTCGCGATCCGGGTTGATGATCAGCGCCGCGCGCATGCCCGGCTGCCTGCCGAGCCGATCGACGATGCCGCGCAGTCCGTCGAGGTCCTGCTTGAGCATCGCGTTCTCGAGCGCGGACTGCAACAGGCGGTTCATCTCCAGCAGGCCGCGCTCGCGTTCCTGCGCGATCTCGCGCTGGTAGAGCGCGACGAACAGGACGCCGAACGCCGCCGAACTGACCGCGAGCACCGTCGCGAGCCAGAGCAGGAAGCGATTCTGCAGTCGTTTGGGCAGACGCTTCACGATCGTCGCGTGCCAGGCCGATCGGCGACGGGATCCGCGCGCGGACGCGCGTTCACCGCGCGTCCCGACCGCGGAGGTGGAGGAATCAGCCGAAGGCGATCCGGTCTTCGCGATCGACACGAACTTCCCTTGATAGTCCAGGTGGACGCCTCCGACCTTGACGCGGCACAAATCGATCGTCCGTGCCCGGTGGATCGGCGCCGGATCGTCGCCGGTCTCCCCGATCGCCACCCGGACCGGCGTGCCGCCGATGCTGACGACTTGGCAGCCCGATCAACGCGAGCCACGGAGGAAGGTCAGCGAAAAACACCCATCGAATCACCGCAATACGACTTCGCCTCCACGAGGCCTGACGACCGGTCACAAACATCCGTGCGGCCGCTGCCACTTTGTCAGACGGATTCCCTTTGCGATCAACGATCCGACCCGGCGGTCGCGGCCGCGCCTGCCAATCTGGCGGACCGGTCATCGCGGAGTTCGAAAAAGACTCGCCGAATCAAGGGTTCCGTACGGCCGTTTCCGGCATGTCCTCTGCCCATAGCAAGGGGAGGACCAGTGCGAAACGAACGGACGGAAACGATGAATCGGCAATGGGTCTTGGCAATGGTCGGGTGCGCGATCCTGCCCGCCAGCGTGGCGAGCGCGCAGGGTCCGGTGGCCGGGACGGCCCCCGATCGTCGACCGGACGGCGCGCCGGTCATCGCGCGGCTCGAACATGACGGCGCGTGGTTCCGCCGCGCGCTGACCGGCGTCGAGCGTCCCTATCCGTGGAGCCTGCGTTTTCTCGACGACCAGGGCGCGTGGCACACGCCGTTCAATCGACCGGGAATGACCGGCCCCTACGACCTCCGTGGATGGCATCGCGAGCGAGCGCCGCGGTGACCTCGACGAGTTCCCTTTTTTCGCAAAGCCCTCCGGCGTCGGAAACGGCGCGCCGGCAGGCGCATGTCCACAAGCCGTTGACAGGAGCGGAATCATGAAGCGAATGCGGCGCACGACGTTGGCGATGTGCCTTGGCGCGATGTTGGCGGTCGGTGGTACCGCCGCGATCGCTCAAGGAATGTCCGGCATGGGTGGGATGGGCGGCATGGGTGGCATGTCCGGCATGTCCGGTATGGGCGGTATGGGGGGCATGTCCGGCATGGGTGGCATGTCCGGCATGGGCGGCATGTCCGGCATGGGTGGCATGTCCGGCATGGGTGGCATGTCCGGCATGGGTGGCATGTCCGGCATGGGTGGCATGGGCGGTGGCGGCAACGGCTGGACCTGCACCCAGTGGACTTGGTACGCCGGCTCCATGAGCGGCATGTCCGGCATGGGTGGCATGTCCGGCATGGGCGGTATGGGTGGCATGTCCGGCATGGGCGGTATGGGTGGCATGTCCGGCATGGGCGGCATGGGTGGCATGTCCGGCATGGGCGGTATGGGTGGCATGCCGGCTGGGCGGATGGGTGCATTCCGGCATGGGCGATGGGTGGGATGTCCGGCATGGGCGGCATGGGTGGGATGTCCGGCATGGGTGGGATGGTGGCATGTCCGGCATGGGTGGCATGTCCGGCATGGGCGGCATGTCCGGCATGGGTGGCATGTCCGGCATGGGCGGCATGGGTGGCATGTCCGGCATGGGTGGATGGGTGGCATGTCCGGCATGGGCGGTATGGGTGGCATGTCCGGCATGGGTGGGATGGGTGGCATGTCCGGCATGGGTGGGATGGGTGGCATGTCCGGCATGGGTGGGATGGGTGGCATGTCCGGCATGGGCGGCATGGGTGGGATGTCCGGCATGGCCGGCGGCGGCAGCGGCGGCTGGACCTGCACGCAGTGGACCTGGAGCGCTGGTCCGATGGGCGGCATGTCCGGCATGGGCGGCATGTCCGGCATGGGCGGCATGTCGGGCATGGGCGGCATGTCGGGCATGGGCGGCATGTCGGGCATGGGCGGCATGGGCGGTTACCAGCCGCCACGCTGATCGGGTCGGACGGATCGCGACGGGGAGCCCTGCGCTCCCCGTCGTGAAACCGGGAGCCTTGGCCGATGACTTCGTTACGCCTGTTCTTCGTGGCCGTTGGTCTCGTGGCGGTCGCCGCCGCGAGCCTCGCGACCGCGCAATCTCCGCCGCCGACATCGCGGCCCTCGGTGCCGCGCGTCGCCGTCGCCGCCGTTTCGAGCGACTACCTGGCGGCGCGCTGGAATCCGATCCACTTCAGTCCGCGGATCGAACGCGCGACCGACGCGCAGTGTCTCCAGTGCCATCGCGACGTCCTCGACGACCGGCCGCTGACCGCGTCACCGGCGGGCCTGCCCGCCGCCGAGGCGATCGCCTGGTACCAGACGGTGAATACCTACGCCGGCCCGCAGGAGACGTTCCATCGCCGCCACCTGGTCATGCCGCTCGCGAAGCAGCTGATGGCGATGAAGTGCAACACCTGCCATCAGGGCCACGATCCGCGCGAACAGGCGCTGGTGCCGACGGGCTCGTCGGACTCGTTCACGTTGCGCAAGACGGTCAATCCGAAGACGTGTCAGATGTGCCACGGGCCGTTTCCGTACCCGTCGATGGGGCTTCCATCCGACTGGCTCACGTCGGGCCCGACGGTGGGCAACAACTGCCTCGCCTGCCACGCCGCGATCCGCACGGTCCGGCACCGGGTCAACTTCCTCAAGGCCGATGCGATCGAGAAAGCCGCCGCGCAGAACAGCGAGGTCTGCCACGGATGCCACGGCGGCCGCGCCTGGTACCGGGTCGCCTATCCGTACGCCAGGAATCCGTGGCCCGACATGCCGGCCGACACGCCCGCCTGGGCGAAGGGACGTCCATCCCGGTCCGAAGCCCGGTTCCTCCAGGGCGTCGCCGCGCCGTCACGGTGAAGACGTCCGGTCCGCGATCGCATCGCCCAGCCCGCCATCGGTGATCCCATGAGTCACGCTGTCGAAAACCCGGAACTCGCGACGCCGTCGGACCAGAGCCGGCGCCGCTTCCTCAAGGTCGCCGCCGGCGGCAGCGCGCTCGCGATCAGCGGGCTCGTCGATGTCGGCACGACGCCGTCGGCGAACGGGTTCGCCTACGAACCGTATCCGCGCGACGACGAACTCCAGACGGTCGTGACGAGCTGCGCGCACAACTGTGGGTCGCGCCACGTGCTGGTCGCGCACAAGAAGGGCGACGTGATCGTCCGGCTGTCGACCGACGACGGGCGCTTCCAATTGGGCGGCGCGTACGGGAAGGACACCGAAGAGGAGCCGCAGCTGCGCGCCTGCCTGCGCGGGCGTTCGTACCGCCAGCGGCTCTATTCGGCCGAGCGCCTGCTCTATCCGATGATGCGCGTCGGCGCGCGCGGCGAAGGGAAGTTCCGGCGCGCGTCGTGGGACGAGGCGCTGGGCTTCGTCGCGGACAAGATGGTCGAGCTGCGCAACCGGTACGGACCGACGGCGCTGCTCGACCAGAGCTACGCCGGAGCCTCGTACGGCGTTCTCCACAAGTCCGATCAGATCGACGGCCTCCAGGCGCGCTTCCTCGGCATGTTCGGCTGCCGGACGAGCTCGTGGTCGGTGCCCTCGTACCAGGGAACGACGTTCTCGTCGCGGATGACCTTCGGCACGATCGAGGACGGCAACGAAGACGACGCGTTCGCCCACTCGAAGCTCGTGATCCTGTGGGGCTGGAACCCCGCCTACACGTTCCACGGCGGCAACACGTTCCACTACCTGAGATTGGCCAAGCAGCGGGGTTGCCGGTTCGTCGTCGTCGATCCGCAGTACACCGATTCGGCGGCGGCCTACGACGCCTGGTGGATCCCGATCAAGCCGAACACCGACGCCGCGATGCTGGCGGCGATGGCGTTCCACGTCTTCGACAAGGGGCTGCAGGACCAGCGCTTCATCGACCGCTTCTGCCAGGGCATGGACGCCGGGACGATGCCGGTCTGGGCGGCCGGCAAGGAGAACTTCAAGGACTACATCCTCGGCAAGGTCGACGGGGTGGCGAAGACGCCCGAATGGGCGTCGCGCATCTGCGGCGTCAAGGCGGCGGACATCGTCAAGCTGGCCGAGATGTACGCGACGACCAAGCCCGCGGCGCTCAAGGCGTCCTGGGCGCCGGGGCGCGCCGCGTACGGCGAGCAGTACAACCGGATGGCGGCGGCGCTGCAGGCGATGACCGGCAACATCGGCGTGCTCGGCGGCTCCGCCGAGGGCGTCGGCAAGGCGTGGCACGCCGAAGGCACCGCGTATCCGTACGACGCTCATTCGAACGTCTGGTACGCGTCGATCAAGTCGGATCGCTGGGCGCATTGCGTGCTCAACTACCCGAACGTGCGCCGCGAGGAGATCGGGCTGTGGCCGCGCGGCGATCCGAGCGACGGCACGATCCCGAACATCCGCGGCATCTTCTGGCAGGGATCGGACTGGTTCAACCAGCTGACCAACATCAACAAGGAGATCCGGGCGATCCGCAAGCTCGATCTGGTCGTCTGCATGGACTCGACGATCACACCGTCGGGGATCTGGGCCGACGTCCTGCTGCCGGTCGCGACGCATTTCGAGCGGCACGACGTCGCCTTGCCCTGGTACAAGGGCCACTACTACATCCACCGCCCGAAGGTGATCGAGCCCCTGGGCGAGAGCCGGACCGACTTCCAGATCTACACCGAGCTCGCCTACCGGCTGGGGTTCGGCCCCGGGTTCAACCCCAAGGCGACCCGCGCGTACTTCGACCGCAACGACGAGGTCGACGAAGCGTATCTGCGCGAGTGGTGGGAGGGACGCGTGATGCACCACCAGGGCGTCGCGCTGCCCTGGGAGGAGTTCAAGCGCCTCGGCGTCTACAAGTTCAAGCTGGCGCAGCCGCACGTCGCGTTCCGCGACCAGATCGAGCGCGGCGTCCCGTTCCCGACCGCGTCGGGGAAGATCGAGATCCTCTCGGGCCAGCTCGCGTCGATCACCGACTGGACGCGGACGCAGTACGGTTATCCGATCCCCTACATTCCGAAGTGGGTCGAGCCGACCGAGTGGCTCGACAGTCCGAAGGCGCGCGACTATCCGTTCCACCTGATCTCGCCGCACCCGCGCTGGCGCACCCACTCGATCTTCAACAATTGCTCCTGGCTGCGCGAGACCTACGAGCAGGAAGTCACGCTCAACGCCGCCGACGCGAACCGTCTCGGCGTGAAGACCGGCGACGTCGTCGAGGTCTACAACGACCGCGGCAGCGTCGTCGTGCCGGTCTACGCGACCGAGCGGTGCATGCCGGGCGTCGCCGTGATCCACGAGGGCGCCTGGATGGACCTCGACGACAAGGGTGTCGATCGCGCGGGCAATCCGGATTTCCTGACGATCGACGAGCCCAGTCCGGCGGGCGCGTTCGCGTACAACACGGTGCTGGCGGCGATCCGCAGGACCACGCTCCAGCACCGCCCCGGATGGGACCGGCTCGCGACGTCGCGGGCGCAGGTGTTCCGGCGGGATCTCTGAGCGCGCCGGCGCGGGAGTCCGACGATGGCCGAACCCTCCAAAGCCGCGAAAGTCGCCGCCGCGGTCAAGCGGCGCAAACGCGAGACCTACGTTCCGGTGAAGCCGGACCAGCAGCTCGGCTTCATCCACAACAACGTCGATTGCATCGGCTGCCGCGCCTGCGAGATCGCCTGCAAGGACAAGAACGGACTGCCGCCCGGGCCGAGGTTCCGCCGCGTCCTCTACGTCGAGGGCGGGAAGTACCCGGACGTCTACGCCTACAAGATCAACCTGTCGTGCAACCACTGCGCCGAGCCGGCGTGCCTGCCGACCTGTCCGACCGGGGCGATCTTCAAGCGCAAGGCCGACGGCATCGTCGACATCGACTCAACGCTGTGCATCGGCTGCCGTCGCTGCGAGGCGGCGTGTCCGTACGGCGCACCGCAGTTCGATCCCGAGGCGCGGATCGTCAAGAAATGCAACCTCTGCGTCGACGAGATCGAGGCCGGGCGCAAACCGTATTGCGTCGCCGCCTGCATGATGCGCGTGCTCGACATCGGCCCGATCGAGAAGCTGTGGAGCGGCGAGCACCCGACCCGGGCGCTCGGTCCCGGCGAGAAGCCGGTCAAGGCGGTCAGGCATTTCGCCGATCCGTCGCTGACGCGTCCGTCGATCGCCTTCGTCCCGCACAGCAAGGGACGCGTCGACACCAAGGGATGAGCGCGTGAGCGCGAACGCCGCGGCCACGCCCTCCTCGGCGCTCGGGCCGTCAGAACGGACGGCGATGGCGGACGATCTTCGATCGCTCGCCGCGCTGTTCGATCGCGAGGCGGACGCGTCGCTGGTCGAGGCGTTGCGCGGGCGACGCTTCCCCGGTGTGCGTGTCCTGGGCCGGTCGCCCGAAGCGGACGAGGCCGCGCGGACGCTGGACGCCGTCCTCGCCGGGCTCGACGACACGATGCCCGCCGAGGCGCAAGACGAGCTCGCCGCCGACTACGCGGCGATCTTCCTCAACCACGCGCTCGGCGCCTCGCCGAGCGAGTCGGTGTGGATCGACGCCGACGGGCTCGCCTGGCAGGGGCCGATGTTCGAGGTCCGGGCCTGGTACCGGCGCTACGGCCTGCGGGTGCCCGATTGGCGGACGCGCGCCGACGACCACCTGGTCGCCGAGCTGCACTTCGTCGAGATCCTGCTGCGCCGGACCGCGGACCCCCGCGCTCTGGACGACCTCGCGCGGTTTCTCGACGAACACCTGCTGCGCTGGCTGCCATCGTTCGCCGCGCGCGTCGCCGCGCGTTGCGCGACCCGGTTCTACGCCAGCGCGGTCGTGCTCGCTCGGTCGGCGGTCGACGAGCTGCGCGAGCGCCTCGTGGTGCCGACCGGGCGTCCGCGCCCGACCCGCGAGGAAATCGATCGCCGGACGAACGCGGCGCGACCGACACCGGTGGCGCCGATCGCGTTCGTTCCGGGCAACGGACCGGGCTGGTAGCGACGGGCGGCCGGCATGGACGCGGCGATTCCCGCGACGCCGGGCGCTTCGGCCGTCCGTATCGACTCCTCGCGCTGTTCGCGCGCCCGCGTGGCGATGTCGTCGTGCCGCGATTGCGTCGACGCCTGTCCCCGCGCGGCGCTGAACCTCGTGGCCGACGGTGTGGACGCGAACTCCGGACCCTGCGACGAATGCGGGTTGTGCGCGGGCGCGTGCCCGGCCGGCGCGATCACGATCGGCGCCGGACCGCTGGACGCGGTGCTGCGTCGCGGGCCGACCGCGTTCGTCGCCTGCGTGCGGAGCGGTGCGGGGGCGGCCGCCGGTCGGCGCTGCACGCACGCGATCGAGTGGCGCGCCGTCGCCGCGCTGCACGACCAGGGCGTGCGCGAGATCGTCGTCGCGCTCGGTGATTGCGAAGCCTGCGAGTGCGGACCGGCGTCGAGGATCGACGACGCGGTCGCACGGATCGACACCGCGATGCGCAGCCGCGGCCGGCCGGGTGTCGTGCTGCGCCGGGTCGATGGGGCGACCTGGCGGCGCCGCGCCGACATCGCGGCCCGCGGCCCCTCGCGTCTGCTCGAGCGCCGGGCGTTCCTGCGCCGGGTGTTCGCAGCGGCGGACGCACGAGACGGTCGCAGCGGTCCGTCCGGAGGCGTCCTGGGCGGGCCGCCCGGTGCGGCGGCGGTCCATGCGTACGTCCCCGCGATCGACGCCGAGCGCTGCGACGGCTGCGACGCCTGCACACGCCTGTGCCCGACCGGGGCGCTGGCGATCGATGCCGCGGGTCCGCGGATCCGCTATCGCATCGACGCCTCTCGGTGCGACGGTTGTCGGATCTGCACCGACGTCTGCGTGCCGGCGGCGGTGACGCTGGACTCGTGGACGGTCGCCCGGCAGCGCGAATTGCCGCTGCTCGCCCGGCGCTGCCCTTCGTGCGGATTGGACCACCACGCAACCGCGTCCGGTGCGGACACGCGCTGTCCGGTGTGCACGAAACGTCCCCCGGAAGCGGTCGGTCGATCGCTTCGGATCGTTACGCCCTGAGCGGCTCGCGGGCGCGCCCGGATGGCGCCGCGCGGCGGCAACCTCTGACGTCCTTTCGGAGCGGGCGTCCGCGCGAATCGCCCGCCCGAACGGCGGTGGCCGATCGCAAGCCCCTGTCGGAACGCGGATTCGGACGATTGGCACGCTCGTTGCAGGCCGATTGCCGGGGGTCAGACGATGAAGACGATCGAGATCGCACTCGCCGCGATGGTTGTCGCGGCTATCGGGTTCGGGGGGAATGTCGAGGCGGCGCTGTTCAAGTGCACGGCCGCCGACGGGACCGTGATGTACCAGACCAAACCCTGCGACCCGTCGTTGCGGCAGGAGTCCGCGCAGGGCACGGCGGGTGCGCCGGGCCCGTCGCGCGAATCCGCGCCGCTCGCTCCGGTGATCGACGCGCCGGCGACGAAGAAGAGCGACGGCCGGGTGGTCGTCGCCCCGAGCGATCAGGCGATCGCGCAGAACCGTGCGGTCGCCGACCGCGAAGCCGCGCAGAAGCGCGATCGGTGCGCGAGCTACCGATCCAACATCGACGGCCAGCGCGCGATCCTCGCCGAGCCGAAGACCACCGCGACCGCGCGCAAGAAGGCCACCGACGAAATCGCGATCCAGGAGCGCCGGCGCAAGGAAGACGGCTGCGAGTAGCCGTCGCCGACGCGCCGCCGGGACGGGCACGGTCCGTCGGGCGGCGGCACCCGAAGCGCGCTTGGGGGGGCTATCATCCCGGCCGGATGCCGCTGTTGACGCTCGCCGGCGCGGAACTCGCGTACGGCCACCACCCGCTTCTCGACGGCGCCGACCTCTCGGTCGACGAGGGCGAGCGCATCGGTCTGATCGGTCGCAACGGCACCGGCAAGTCGTCGCTGATCGCCGCGATCGCCGGCGCGGTCGCGCTCGACGGCGGTCGTCTCCAGCGTCGCGACGGCCTGCGGGTGACGCTCGTCGAGCAGGAGCCGGTGCTGCCCGTCGCCCCGACGCTGCGCGAGAGTCTGGTGCACCGGGGCGCGATCGACCGGATCGCCGACGAGCGTTCGCGGTGGCGCACCGAGGCGCGCTTGAACGAGTTCCTCCACCGTTTGGGCCTCGACGAATCCTCGGATCCGGCGACCCTGTCCGGCGGCGAGCGCAAACGCGCGGCGCTGGCGCTCGCGTTCGCGACCGAGCCCGAGCTCCTCCTGCTCGACGAGCCGACCAACCACCTCGACATCGACGCGATCGAGCTCGTCGAGGACCTGCTGGTCAAGGGGCCGGCGTCGATCGTGGTCACGCACGACCGCGCCTTCCTCGACCGCGTCGCCACCCGGATCGTCGAGCTCGACCGCGGAACGCTGCGCTCGTATCCGGGGAATTTCGCCGCCTACGAGCGGCGCAAACGCGACGAGCTCGCGGCGGAGGCGACGGTCGCACGCAAGTTCGACCGGTTCTGGAGAGGGGAGGAGGCCTGGATCCGCAAGGGCGTCGAGGCGAGGCGCACGCGGGACATGGGCCGCGTGCGCCGGCTCGAGCAGCTGCGCGCCCAGCGCGCCGCGCGCCGCGAGCGGATCGGCCGGGCGACGCTCGCGCTCGACACCGGCGATCGGTCGGGCAGGTTGGTCGCCGAGCTCGAACACGTCACCAAGGCGTTCGGCGATCGGGCGGTCGTACGCGACCTGTCGACGGTGGTGCTGCGCGGCGACCGGATCGGCGTGATCGGCCCCAATGGCGCGGGCAAGTCAACGCTGCTCAAGCTCCTGCTGGGCGAACTCGCCCCCGACAGCGGACGCGTGCGGCTGGGCACGAAACTCGCGGTCGCCTACTTCGACCAGTTGCGCGAGACGCTCGATCCGGAGCGCACGCTCGCCGATACGATCGCGCCCGGATCCGAGTGGGTCGAGACCGCGCAGGGGCGCCGCCACGTGCTCACCTACCTCGGCGATTTCCTCTTCCCACCGGAGCGCGCGAGCGCGCCGGTACGCACGCTCTCCGGCGGCGAACGCAACCGCCTGCTGCTCGCGCGTCTCTTCGCGTTGCCCGCGAACCTGCTCGTGCTCGACGAGCCGACCAACGACCTCGACCTCGACACGCTCGAGCTGCTGGAGACGACGCTGCAGGGCTACGCCGGGACGCTCGTCGTCGTCAGCCACGACCGCGCGTTCCTCGACAACGTCGTGACCCAGACGCTGGTCGCACAGGGGGACGGCACTTGGCGCGAGTTCGTCGGCGGCTACACCGACTGGGTCGCGCAGCGCGGCGAAAGTGGCGAAAGCGAAAGTGGCGAAAGTGGGAAGCGAAAGTGGGGTCAGACTCGACTTTCCGCCTGCCGACGGGAAGGCGCTCCGCCTCCTGGAAAGTCGAGTCTGACCCCACTTTCGCCACTTTCGCCACCGACGTCGCGGCCGCGGACCAAGCTCACGTACAAGGAGCAACGCGAGCTCGAAACCCTGCCGGCCGAGCTCGAGGCGCTCGAGCGCGAGCAGCAGGAGATCGCCGCGCGCATGTGCGCGCCCGACTACCACCGGGCCGGCGCGGAGGTCCTCAGGGCCGACCGGGCCCGCGCCGAGGACGTCGAGAAGCTGCTCGCCGCCAGGCTCGAGCGCTGGGTCGCGCTCGAGGAGCTCGCTGCCGCGGCGAAGACCGGCGGGCGCTGAGTGCGCTACTGGTCGACGAGATAGCCGAAGAAGGCGATCGTCGCCGCGGTGCCGGGATTCGCGCGGAAGAACGCGCTCGCCGCCAGCACGTCGCCCGGCTCGAGCACCAGATCGACGACCTGGGATCCCCAGGCGATCGAGGTCGGCGCCGCCACGACGACCGGTCCACCGGCGAGCATCGCGGCGACCCGGGGATCGCCGGCGGACTGCAATCCGCTGAGCGTGAGGTCGGCGGGCTTCGCGTCGCGTCCGAACAGGAATCCCGCCAGCGCGTTCGGCGCATCGTCGGTGTGCGTGTACGACACCATACGCAGGACGAGTCGCTTGCCTGCCGGCACCGTGTAGGCTTGGCATTTCTGCAACGCTCCGGAACTCGACGGGAGCGTGCACTTCACGTTCAACGCGTTGACCGCGGAGACGTCGATCGTCTTCGCCGGTTTGACCTGCGCGTCGGCGGTCGGACCGTGGGCGGCGATCGCCGCGGCGAGCGACACGAGTACGGCGAGGGGCGCAAGGCGGGGCAGGGTCATCGTGGCTCGCGGGGAGGAGGAGAGAGAGGAACCGGATCGCGACCCGGCCGCGTCCGGTTCGGCGTCCGTGTCGAACGGTGCCGCGCGACAGGGCGGCCGCGGCATTCTCGGCACCGCCGTCCGGAGTGTCAACGCCTCGCGCGGTACCCGGCCGCAGCCGGAAAGCCGAAGGCCCGCGGGAGCGCCGCGGGCCTGGATGTCTGGTAGCGAGCGAGGGACTCGAACCCCCGACCAAAGGATTATGATTCCTCTGCTCTAACCAGCTGAGCTAGCTCGCCAAGGCTTTGAATTATCGCTGACTTTCGGCGATTCGTCAATCACGCCCGACCCAGGGCTCCGGGTCGCGGCGCTTCCGCCCCGTGGTGATCGGCGGGGCCGTCGCCACCAGCGTCGGGCCCCGTCCATCCCGGCGGTGGACACTTCATCCGCACCACCCCCCGGTTCGTCGCGAGCGGATGGCGGGCTGAATCCGGAACCCGGAGACTGCGCATCCAACGGGCGTCGATCCCGAAAACGCAAACGCCAGGAGCCACGATGAACACCCTTCGTTCCCCGCTCGAGCGCCTCTCGATCGCCGTCGCGTCGGTCGCGCTCTCGCTCGCGACGCTGGCGGCGCTCGTGATCGTCCCGACGCGCGTCGCGCAAGACCCCACGATCGCCGCGGCCGCATCGCCCGCCTACGCGGTCGTCGACGTGCGCTACGTGTCCTACGAACCGGCGACGCGCGTCAACTGAGGCGCACCCCCGGATCGTTCCCGAACCCCCTCGCCCCGCTCCGGGGCGCCTCGAACCGGTCCCGCGCGAGCGGGACCTTCTTTTTTCCACCGATGCCCCACCTGCGCGAATCATTCGGCGAACCGCGTTGCGACCCGTTCCCGCGCCGGGGTGGTGTCGCGGACGCGCGCTCACGCGAGCCTGCGCTTGAGGTAGCGCATCAGCGGACCGACGATCGGCAACTGCGCGTAGAGCTCGTTCGCGGCGTCCCAGTAATCGCGGTGGTAGCTGATGCGTCCGTCCGCGGCGAAGCGCAGGTGCGTCGCGCCATGGATCGAACGGACTGACGCCGGCCGCCAGCGTTTGACACGGTAGCTCATGTCCCAGGTCAGCATCGCGCCGCCCTCGTCGACGAGCGCGTCGCGCACGACGAACCGTACCTCGTCCAGGTCCTCGAACATCCTGGCGTAGATCCGTCCGATCGCGGCCACGCCGCGCACGTCGTTGAACGGATCGCGGAACCGCGCGTCGTCGGCGTAGACCTCCGAGAGGCGGTCGAGGTCGGCGGGCCGGATCGACTCGAAGAACCCGCGGGCGGCCTTCGCGGCGTCGCGCTGTCGGGCGAGCGTGTCGGTCATCGGATCGGGTCGGTCTGCCCGGCGGCGACGCGTCGTCAGGACGCCGGACGCGCGGGGCCGGGCTCGCCGGTCGCGCGCCGGATCGCAGCGAAGTACAGGCGGTAGGGCAGCAGGCGCAGGAGCTTCAGCCGCCGGGTGAACGCCTTCGGGAAGTGGATCTCGAAATCGCGGCGCTCGAGGCCGCGCACGATCTCCCCGGCGGCCTCGTCGGCCCCGATCAGGTGCGGCATGCGGAAGTCGTTGCGGTCGGTCAGCGGCGTCTTCACGAAACCGGGGTTGACCAGCGCGACGCCGACGTTGCGCGGCGCGAGATCGAGCCAGAGCGCTTCGGCGAAGTTGATCAGCGCCGCTTTCGACGCGCCGTAGACGAGCGCGCGCGGCAGACCGCGGTAGCCGGCGACCGACGAGACGATGCCGATCGTTCCGCGACCCCGCGCCAGCAACTGGGGAACCACCGCGGCGACCACGCCGATCGCGCCGAGGAGGTTAACGTCGATGAGCGCGCGCGCCTTCGCTCCGGTCAGCTCCCACGCCCGGATCGACTCGTGCGTCCCGGCGACGACGAGCACGAGGTCGATCCCGCCCCAGCGCGCGAGGACGCGTCGCCACGCGGCGCCGACCGACGCGTCGTCGGTGACGTCGAGCGGTTCGACCGCCGCGCGCGACGCGTCGGGCGCCGATTCGGCGACCTGGCGCAGCCGCGCTTCCGAGCGCGCCGAGAGCGCGACGCGCGCGCCCAGCGCGAGCAGGCGTCGCGCGGTCGCGGCGCCGATGCCGGTCGACGCGCCGACGATCCAGACGCGGGCGTCGTTCCAGGCGGGCAGCGGCGGGTTGAGCGGCGCGAACATCGGGTCGTGACGGATCGGGCGCCGGAACGCCGCTAGCGGCGCACCAGCGTGTACTGGTGGACGTCGGTGGTCGCGGTGTCGAAGCCGGCCGCGCAGTAGGCGAGGTAGTAGCGCCAGCCGCGGACGAACGCGCGGTCGAAGCGCGCCTCGATCGCGGCGCCGTTCGCGTCGAAGGCGGCGAGCCAGCGCTTGAGCGTCTCGGCGTAATCGGGGCCGAACGCCAGGTCGTCGACGATCTCGAGGCCGGCCGCGCGCGCCTCGCCGGCGAAGCGCGACGGCGAGGCGAGCATGCCGCCGGGAAAGACGTGCTGCTGGATGAAGTCGGACTGGGTCCGATAGCGTTCGAAACGCCGGTCGGCGATCGTGATCGTCTGGATCGCCGCGCGTCCGCCGACCGGCAGCGCGTCGCGGACCGCGGCGAAGTAGCGCGGCCAGTACTTCTCACCGACCGCCTCGAACATCTCGATCGAGGCGACCGCGTCGTAGCGCCCGGCGAGATCGCGGTAGTCCTGGAGGCGCAACTCGACGCGGTCGGCGAGTCCGGCGCGCCGCAGGCGCTCGCGCGCGTAGGCGGTCTGCCGTTGCGACAGCGAGATGCCGGTGACCGTGTGGCCGGCGCGCGCGGCGGTCTCGACGAACCCGCCCCAGCCGCAGCCGATCTCCAGCACCCGCGAGCGCGACGGCAGCGCGAGCCTGCCGAGCAGCCGGTCGACCTTCGCCTGCTGGGCCCGTTCTAGCGACAGCGACCGGTCGCCACCGAAGAGCGCCGACGAATAGGCCATCGTCGGGTCGAGCCAGAGCGCGTAGAAGTCGTTGCCGAGGTCGTAGTGGGCGGTGATGTTGCGCTTCGCCCGGCGCCGGGTGTTGGCGTTGAGCCAGTGTCGCAACCGAAGCAGTCCCCGCGCCCAGGTGCGCCCGTAGAAGGCGCGTTCGAGCGTCGACTGGTTCGCCGCCAGCACCGAGAGCAGATGGACGAGATCCGGCGTGTCCCAGTGCCCGGCCATGTAGCTCTCGGCGAAGCCGACATCGCCGCCGGCGAGCGTCGCGCGCGAGACGCGCCAGTCGGCGACCTCGAGCACCGCCGGCTGCGCGAGCGCGCCGTCGATCGCCGGCCCGCCCGGTCCGAAGCGGTGGATCCGGCCGTCCGGGGCGCGAACCTCGACGCGGCCGCGCTCGAGCCGGCCGAGGATGGCGATGAGCGCGCGCGCGGTCGCCGGGAGCGTCCGGCCCCGGGCCGGGCCGGCGAGCGCGGGGGCGGCGGTCGCGGGAATCACCGGTTCATCGCCGCACCGGGCGGCGCGGGTTTGGCGAACCAGGGCACGTGCCGTCGCCAGAGCTTGAAGGCCTGCCAGTGGATGCGCACGACGACGCCCAAGGTGAACCACCGGTATCGCCACAGGAGCCGGCGGACCGTCGCCCTCTCGAGCGGCGCGGCACGGCCGGAGATCCAGGTCTCGAGCAGCGGCGCCGCATCGTCTCGGTCGAAGTAGTCGATGCGCGCGAGCCAGCGCGCACCGCCGAAGTCGAATCGGAACGCGTAGCGGCCCCGCACTTCGCAGAACGGCGAGACATGGAATGCCTTGCGCGCTTCGAGCACCTCGCCGTCGCGGATCGGCTGTCCGTCGGCGCGTGCGACGAGGTATTCGTGTCGCTCGCCGAACGTGTTGTTCACCTGGGCGAGCACCGCGCGCGCCGCGCCGCGCCGGTCGTAGGCGACCCAGAAGCTCACCGGGTTGAAGGCGTAGCCCAGCATCCGGGGAAACGCGTGGAGCACGACCTCGCCGTCGGCGTCGACGCCCTCACGCGCGAGCCGGGCGCGGATCCACGGCAGCAGCGGCGACCCGTCGCAGGGCCCGTGGTCGCGCTGGTGGAACGAGATCGCGCCTCGACGATCGAGCGCGATTCCCCGCGCGGGCAGTTCGGCGAGCCGCGACAGCGGCAAGCGCAGGCAGAAGACGGGGTAGCGGAAGGCGTTCTCCACCGGGCGGGTGCGCCGATGTCCGATCGCGCCGTCGACGATCGCGTAGCCGCGCGCGTCGAGCGCGTCGAGCGCGGCCGAGGCGGCGGACCCGAGGCAGGCGTTCATCGTCGGCCGGATTCAGGCGGCGACGCGCGCGCGGTCGCCCGGGGTGCGATCGCCGATCGCGTCGCCGATCGCCTCGGCGATCGCCTGCGCGGACGCGAGGCCGTCCTCGTGGAAGCCGTTGCCCAGCCACGCGCCCGCGTACCAGGTCCGCCGCTCGCCCTGCAGCCGCGCGATCGCGCGCTGCGAGTCGATCGCCAGCGCGTCGAGGAGCGGATGCGCATACTCGAACTCGGCCAGCACGCTGCGCGGATCCGGTTCGACCGGCGGATTGAGCGTGACGATCACCGGGCGTCGGACCGGCAGCGGCTGCAGCCGGTTGACGAGATAGCTCACCGCCGCCGGCCGCTCGCCGCGCGGATCGTCGGCGGCGAGGTAGTTCCAGCTCGACCACGCGCGCCGCGAGCGCGGCAACAGCGTCGGGTCCGTGTGGAGCAGCACCCGGTTGGCCTGGTAGCGGACCCCGCCCAGCAGGCGTGCCTCCGCGTGCGACGGGTCGGCGAGCAGCGCGAGCGACTGATCGCTGTGGCAGGCGAGCACGACCGCGTCGAAACGCTCGGCGCGTCGCGCGGGCGTGTCGATCTCGACATGGCCGCGGCAACGGCGGACGCGCTCGACCGGCGTCGACAGGCGGACGTCGCGAAGCTCGTGGACGATCTTGCGCACGTAGGCGCGCGAGCCGCCGCGCACGGTGCGCCACTGCGGGCGACCGCCGATCGAGAGCAGGCCGTGGTTGTGGCAGAAGCGCACGAACGACGGCAGCGGGAACCCGAGGATGTCCTTCGACGGCGAGGACCAGATCGCCGCCGCCATCGGCACCAGGTACCAGTCGCGGAACTCGTCCGAATAGCGTTCGGTGTCGAGGTACTCGGCGAGGGAGACCGACGAGATCCGGTTCTGATTCGCCATCGCCGTGGCCTCGCGGTTGAAGCGCAGGATGTCCGCCAGCATCCGCCAGAACCCGGGCCTGAGCGCGTTCGACGGCCGGGCGAACAACGTCGCCAGGTTCGTTCCCGACCATTCGATCCCGGCGCGGTCGTGGCGCACCGAGAACGACATCGACGAGGCGATCGTGTCGACGCCCAGTTCGGCGAACAGCGCGGTCAGGCGCGGATAGGTGCGTTCATTGAAGACGAGGAACCCGGTGTCGACCGGGAAGGTGAGGCGGTCGATCGTCACGTCGACCGTGTGAGCATGGCCGCCGGGCCGCGCGTCGGCCTCGAACACGCTGACGCGATGCCCCCGCCGCGTGAGCAGCAGAGCGGACCCCAGCCCGGCGATCCCGGATCCGATGACGGCGATGCGCACGATTCCTCCCTCGCTCGGGCCGATCGGGCCCCGGACGCGTACGGCGACACCCGGCGGCGAAGCGCGGCCGGCATCCGGGACGGGTCGCCGGAACCGGCTCAGCCGCCGGCCCCCGCACCGCGTCCCTCGATCTCGGCGTACGCGGAATGGTTGTGGATGGATTCGAAGTTCTCGCTGGCGACCCGGAAGGCGCCGATCCGCGGGTCGCGCGCCAGCGCGAGCGCGATGTCGCGGACCAGGTCCTCGACGAATTTCGGGTTGTCGTAGGCGCGCTCGGTGACCCATTTCTCGTCGGGCCGCTTGAGCAGGCCCCAGACCTCGCAGGACGCCTGGTCCTCGGCGGTCCGGGCGAGCTCCTCGATCGCGACCGAGCCGGCCGTCACCTCGGCGCGGAGGGTGATGAGCGAGCGCTGGTTGTGGGCGCCGTAGTCGCTGATCTTCTTCGAGCACGGGCACAGGCTGGTGACCGGCGCGGTGAGCGCGACTTCGACGCGGGTGCGGCCGTCCGCGCGTTCCGCGGTCCAGGCCGCCTGGTAGTCGAGCAGGCTCTCGACGCCAGACACCGGCGCTGCCTTGCGGATGAAGTAGGGGAAGCGCATCTCGATGCGGCCCGCCGGCGCGTCCAGCCGTTCGACCATCGCTTCGGCCATCGCCCGGAAGGCATCGAGGTCGAGCGGCCCGCGGACCCGCTCGAGGATCTCGATGAAGCGGGACATGTGGGTGCCCTTGACGTCGTGCGGCAGCCCGACGGTCATCGTGAATTCCGCGACCGTCGGCTGGCCCCGGCCGTCGGCGGTCGCGATCGTGACCGGATAGCGCAGGCCCCTGATGCCGACTCGCTGGATCGCGAGCCGCCGGGGGTCGGGCAGCGACTGGGTGTCGGGCAGGAAGAAGCGCGCGGGGGCGTTCATCGGTCAAGGCTCCGGGCGCGTCCGCGGCGATCGCGGCTGGCGCCGATGTCGGGGTGGCGATTTGGGCTGGACATACCCTCACAATGTCCTGGACATTTTTCGGGTGTCGGCGGTACGATAGGGCTAGGTTCGGGATTTGTCAACCTTTTGTCCAGGACAAGCAAATATGAACACGGCGGTCGACCTGAGCACGCTCAGTTTCAATATCAGCGCCGTCGAGCGCGAGACCGGGTTGTCCAAGGACGTGCTGCGGATGTGGGAACGCCGCTACGGGTTCCCCGTCCCCCGGCGCGACGAGCATGGCGAGCGCCAGTACACGCCGACCGAGGTCGCGCGGCTGCGCTCGATCAAGAGACTGATGGACGCCGGCTTGCGGCCGGGCAAGATCATCGGCCTGCCGCTCGACGAGCTGAAGGCGCTCGCGGACGCACGCGCGACCGAGTCGGCCGACGCGATCGCCCCGACGCTCGAGCGCGAGGTCATCCACCTGCTCCAGACCCACGACGCGCTCGGCCTGCAGCACACGATGGCGCAGCTCGTCATGCGCCAGGGCCTGCAGAAATTCGTGCTGGAGACCGTGACGCCGCTCAACCGCACGGTCGGCGACGCCTGGATGCGCGGCGAGCTCCAGGTCTTCGAGGAGCATCTGTACACCGAACAGCTTCAGGTCGTGCTGCGCACCGCCATTAACGCGTTTCCCCGGCAGACCGGCGGCGTGCCGCGCGTCCTGCTGACGACCTTCCCCAACGAGCAGCACGGCATCGGTCTGCTGATGGTCGAGGCGCTGCTGTGCCCGGAGGGCGTCCAGTGCATCTCGCTGGGACCGCAGACGCCGATCGAGGACGTGCGTCGCGCCGCGATCGCCCACAAGGTGCACATCCTCGCGTTGTCCTTCTCGGGGGCGTTTCCGTTGCGACTCGCGCTCGAGGGTCTCGCCTCGCTGCGCCAGCAGCTTCCGCCGCAGGTGACGATCTGGGCCGGCGGCGACATGACCCGCCGCATCCGCAAGACCGTGCCGGGCATGGTGCTGATCCCCGACCTCGCCTCGACGATCACCGCGCTCAGGAGCTGGCGGTCGCATTGGGTGCCGCGCCCGGGCTATTGACGAACCGGAGCGGCGTCGGCGACCCGCCGCAATCCGCGGTCGTCGCGAGGGGCTTTGTCCGCTCTCGCCGAAGTAGAATGCGGCCGGCCCTCGAGGGCCGAGGAGAGGTGATGCTCTATCCGGAGCTCTTCCGCAGCCTGGAAACGGTCCGCTGGTCGCTCGAAAACGATGTTCCGTGGCACCTCTTCGAAGGGGCGCGGCTGTCGGACGAACAGGCGCTGACGGTGAAGATGAACGCGATCACCGAGTGGGCGGCGCTGCCGGCGACCGAGATGTTCCTGCGCGACAACCGCCACGACAGCGACTTCTCGGCGTTCATGTCGATCTGGTTCTACGAGGAGCAGAAGCACGCGCTCGCGCTGATGGAGTACCTGCGGCGCTTCCGCCCGGCGTTCGCGCCGACCGAGGAGGAGCTGCACGCCGTGCGCTTCGAGTTCGACCGGGCGCCGCCGCTCGAGACGCTGATGCTGCATTTCTGCGGCGAGATCCGCCTCAACCACTGGTATCGGCGCGCGGCCGAGTGGCACACCGAACCGGTGATCCGCCGCCTCTACGAACTCATCTCGCGCGACGAAGCGCGCCACGGCGGCGCCTACCTCCAGTTCATGAAGCGCGCGATCGAGCGCTGCGGCCTCGAGGCGAAGCGCGCCTTCGCACGGATCGGCGTGCTGATGGCGAGCCCGCACCGCGCCGGCAAGCCGCTCCATCCGACCAACCTGCACGTCAACGAGTCGCTGTTCCCCAACGACACCGTCCAGAGTCGCCTGCCCGATCCCGGCTGGCTCGAACGCTGGCTCGACCACCAGATCCGCTTCGACGCCGCCTGGGAGAGGCGCGTCGTCGCCATGATCCTGCACAACCTCGGCAGCCTCTTCGGTCAGACGTTCGCGAGCGTCCAGGACCTGAACCGCTTCCGCAAGGCGCTCCCCCGCGCCGCGCAGGCGGCGTAGGACGCCGCGTGCGCCACCGTCCGTCCGCGGCGATAATGCGCGGATGTGGTCGTCGGCGAGCTTCGCGCTCCTAGTCTTCGCGGCCGCGGCCGTCTGCGCGGCGCTCGGCGCGCGCGCCGTCGCCGCCGGCGGATCCGCGTGGCCCTGGGTCGCGGCGCTGTTCCTCGGCTACGCGCTGGCGGTCTTCGCGCTCACGCTCGCGGTCTTCGCGATCGCCTGGCTGTGGCGCAGCCGTCGCCCGGCCGACCGGCGGATCGGCGCGCTCGCGACGCTCCGCCTCGTCGCCAACGAGTGGCGCGCGCTGCTGGGTTCGGCGCCGCGGATGGTCCTCTACCGTTGGCTCGTGCCCGACGACCCGCCGACGCGCTCCGACCGGCCGGTGCTGCTCGTGCACGGCGTCCTGTGCAACGCCGGCGTCTGGACGTCGATGCGCCGCCGGCTCGCCGCGGCCGGCGTCGGCCCGCTACACGCGATCTCCTACGGCCCGCCGCTGGCGTCGATCGAGACCTTCGCCGACCAGCTCGCGGCGAAGATCGACGAGGTGCTCTCCCGGACCGGCGCGGCGTCGGTCGCTATCGTCTCCCACAGCATGGGCGGGCTGGTCACGCGCGCCTACCTGCGCCGCCACGGCGGCGCCAAGGTGCGACTGGCGGTCGCGCTCGCCGCGCCGTACGCCGGCAGCGTGCACGCCTGGTGCTTCCCCGGCACGTCGCTGTCGCAGCTGCGGCCGGGCAACGCCTGGCTCGAGGCGCTCGCGCGCGAGCCGCTGCCGTCGTCGCCGCCGATCGTGTCGATCTGGTCGTGGCACGATTCGATGGTCGCGCCGCAGCTTTCGTCGCGACTCGAGGGGGCCCGCAACCTCGAGCTGGTCGGCGTCGGGCACAACGCGATGCTGATCGACGCGGACGTCGCCCGCCTCGTGATCGACGCGTTGCGCGCGTTCCCGCCGTGACGTTCCGGCGCCGTCCGCCGCCGCCGCGTCCTACCAGTGGATGCCCTGGGTGATCTGGGCGAAGGCGATCTGCTCGGCGGTGAGCGCCTGTGGCTCGCCGTCCTTCTTGCCCTGCGCGGCGGCGGAATCGGGGAACATGTTGAACGCGGTGTTGAGGAGCACCTGCGTCAGCTTGGGCGCGATCGCGTGCGACACCGCGCCGAAGATGCCCAGCCGCGTCGCGATCCGGACCTGCCGGTGGACGATCGCGTCGACGACGAGCCCCGCGGCCTCCTCCGGCGAGAGCGTCGGGACATTCTCGTAGATCTTGGTCGGCGCGATCATCGGCGTGCGGACCAGCGGCATGTTGATGTTGGTGAAGTGCACGCCCTTGTCGAGGAGCTCCGAAGCCGCGCACTCGGAGAACGCGTCGAGCGCCGCCTTCGAGGCGACGTACGCAGAGAAGCGCGGCGCGCGCGAGAGCACGCCGATCGAGCTGATGTTGATGATGTGGCCCCGCTTCCGGCCGACCATCGCCGGCAGGAACGCGAGGATCAGCTTGACCGCGCCGAAGTAGTTGAGCTGCATCGTCCGCTCGAAATCGTGGAAGCGGTCGAGCGAATTGATCACCGCGCGCCGGATCGAGCGGCCCGCGTTGTTGACCAGGAAGTCGACGCCGCCGTGCTCGGCGAGGATCTTCTTGGCCAGCCAGTCGATCGCCGAGAGATCGGTGAGGTCGCACGAGTAGGTGACGCAGGTGCCGCCCCGCGCCTCGATCTCCTTCTTCGTCGCCTCGAGCTTCTCCGGATCGCGCGCGACGATGATCACCTTCGCGCCGGCCTCGGCGAGCTTGTGCGCCGTCGCCTGGCCGATGCCCGACGAACCGCCGGTCACGACGACGACCTTGCCCTTCACCCGGCCCGACAGGCTGCGGTCGATGAACAGATCCGGATCGAGGTTGCGCTCCCAGTAGTCCCACAGGCGGTACGCGTAGGTCTCGAGCTGCGGCACCTCGATGCCCGAGCCCTTGAGCGCCTTCGCCGCCTCGCGGTTGTCGTAGCGTGTCGGCCAGTTGACGAACTGGAACACGTCGCGCGGGATGCCGAGGTCGTTCAGCGTCACCTTGATCGCGCGCTTCACCGGCGCGAGCGACGCGAGGCCGTAGACGACCGGCGCCGGGATGAAGCCGAACATCTTGGCGTTGACGCGCATCGTCATCTGCGGCGCGTGCGCGGCCTTGGCGAAGATGTTGAGCACCTCGCCGATCCGGTGCGGCGACGGGTCGGTCAGGTGGAAACACCTGCCGTCGAGCCCCTTCTTGTGTGCGAGGTGGTCGAGCGCGTCGGCGACGAAGTCGACCGGGACGATGTTGATGCGTCCGCCCTCGATGCCGATCGTCGGCACCCAGGGCGGCAGCAGGTCGCGCATCTTCTGGATCGTCTTGAAGAAGTAGTAGGGGCCGTCGATCTTGTCGATCTCGCCGGTCTTCGAGTGCCCGACGACGAAACCCGGCCGGTAGACGCGCCATGGGCGCTTGCAGCGCTTGCGCACGACGCCCTCGGACTCGTGCTTGGTGCTGAAGTACGGATGGTCGAGGTCCTCGGCCTCGTCGAACATGTCCTCGCGGAAGACGCCGTCGTAGAGCCCGGCCGCGGCGATCGACGAGACGTGGTGGAAGCAGCCGGCCTGCACCGACTCGGCGAACTCGACCGCGTGCCGCGTACCGTCGACGTTGGCGATCTTCTGTTCCTCGGCGGTGGCGTTGAGGTCGTAGATCGCCGCCAGGTGGAAGACGTGGTCGATCTTGCCTTTGAGCTTCTTGAGCTCGCTCTCGGCGACACCGAGATTCTTCTTCGCGAGGTCGCCCGGGACCGCGATCAGCGTCTTGTCGGTCGCGCCCAGGCTTTCGCGCAGCGCATCGAGCTTCTTCGCGGAGCTCTTGCGCACCAACGCGTAGACCGGCTTGCCCCGCTTGAGCAGATTGGCGACGAGATAGCGGCCGATGAAGCCGGTCGCACCGGTGACGAAGTAGGCCATCGACTCCTCCATGAGCGGGCCGGCGCGGGCGCTCGGCGGCGGGGCCGGCCGTCGCTCGCGGCCGGGCCGACGATTATACGGGCGGGTTCGCGCTCGATGCGCGATCGGACCGGCGGGCGGCGCGTTTAGGTGGATTGCTCTACGGCCGGCTCCTAGTATGATTTTGCCGGTGCCGCGCGACTTGGTCATGCGGCCGCCGTTTCCACGATCGGGGGACTCCGGAATGCTCAAAGCCGCCAAAGCCAGGGCGAAGGCCGAATCGAGTTCTCACGGCCGCGCCGAGGGCGCCAAGCCGTCCGCGAAGGACCTGTCGCAGTCGGTGATCGATTCCTCGCGCCAGATCTGGCTCGCCGGGCTGGGGGCGTTTTCTCGCGCGCAGGCGGAGGGGCAGAAGGTGTTCGAGACGCTGGTCCGCCAGGGCGAGGATCTCGAGGATCGGACCCGACGGGCCGCCGCTCAGACGGCAGCGGCCGCGACCGGGGCGGCGAAGGCGAAGGCGAAGGAGGTCCAGGCGATGGCCGGGGGCACGTGGGACAAGCTCGAGCAGGTGTTCGAGGACCGCGTCGCGCGGGCGCTGTCGAAGCTCGGCGTGCACACGCAGAACGACGTCGACAAACTGGCCGAGCGGGTCGACGCCCTGTCCGAGGCGGTCAACGAGTTGATCAAGGCGACCGGCGTCAAGCCGCCGGCCAGACGCCGGGCCTCGCCGGTCGGCAAGATCGTGAAGGGGGCGGCGAGCGCCGCCGCCCGCACCGCGACCTCGGCGGCGCGCACGGCCAGCGGCGCGGTGAGCGCCGCGACCCGGACCGCGAGCGGCGCGGTGACCGCGGCGACCAAGACCGCGAAGAAGACCGTCCGAACCGCCCGCAAGGTCGCCAAGGCCGCGCTCGATTGAGCCGCGGCCGGAGCGCGGGCCTCCCGTCGCGCACGCGCCCGGTGGTGAGACGGGTTCCTAGTCGCGGTTGAGCTTGTCGACCTGCTTGATGTAGTTCGTCATCGCGTCGTCCCGGCTCGTGCCCTTGAGCTTGGCCCACGCGTCGTACTTCGCGCCACCGACGAAGTCGAAGCCGCCGGGGCGCTCGCCCTTCACGTCGCCTTCGGTCGCCTGCTTGAAGTACGAGTAAAGCTTGAGCAGCGTCGCGTTGTCGGGTTTCTTCTTGGTCGATTTCGCGGCGGCGGCCGCGGCTTCGAACTTGGTCTTCAGGTCGTCCTTCTTCGGCGCGGCGGCCATCGTCTCCTCCTCGCGGTCGTCCCCCCGCTGCGCCGGGGGTTTCGTGCTACTTTAGCGCGAACGCGAAAGCGCCGGCAACGAACCGGCGCCGTCTCGCAGCGCCCTGCCAACGTCACCGCACGACCCGGTCGCCCACGCCCATGGCCGCCTCCCCCCGGCGCGAGAGGATCTCCGCGGTCGACACTGCCTGGCTGCGGATGGACCGGCCGCACAATCTGATGATGATCTGCGGCGTGCTGATCTTCCGGGAGCGCCTCGACCTCGCGCGGCTCAAGCGGGTGATCGGCGAGCGGTTCCTGGTCTTCCGGCGCTTCCGCCAGGTGCCGGTCGAGTCGACCGGCGTCGCCTATTGGCAGGACGATCGCGCGTTCGACCTCGACCGGCACGTCGTGCGCGCGAAGCTGCGCGGCGGGCACGGGCGCGCGGAGCTGCAGGCGCTCGTCTCCCGGCTCGCGGCGACGCCGCTGGATCACGGGCATCCGCGCTGGCAGTTCCATCTGGTCGACGGCTACGACGGCGGCAGCGCGGTCGTCTGCCGGATCCACCATTGCTACGCCGACGGCATCGCGCTCGTCCGCGTCATGCTGTCGATGACCGACGCCGGCCCCGACGGGCCGCCGGCGATGCCGTTCGACCCGCCCAAGCGCGAACGCCCGGCCGCCGCCGGCGATCCGGTCCAGCAGCTGATCGGGCCCTTCGCCGGCGCGCTCGACGTCGCGATGAAGGTCGGTGGCACGCTGATCGATCGCGGCACGGAAATCTGGCACGACCCGACGAAGGCGGTCGCGATCGCCGAGCAGGGCGGCGCGCTGACCGCGGAGATCGCCAAGCTGGCGACGATGGGCCAGGATTCGCCGACCCGTTACAAGGGCAAGCCCGGGCTGGTGAAACGCGTCGCCTGGGCCGACCCGATCCCGCTCGACGAAGTGAAGGCGGTCGGACGCGCGCTCGGCGCGTCGGTCAACGACGTGCTGCTCTCGTCGGTCGCCGGTGCGCTCGCGCGCTACCTCCGGGACCGGGGCGACGACACCGACGGCGTCGCGCTGCGCGCGCTGGTGCCGGTCAACCTGCGACCGATGGAGAAGGCCTACCGGCTCGGCAACCGATTCGGGCTCGTGTTCCTCGACCTGCCGATCGGCATCCGCAACCCGATCGAACGGCTCTACGCGGTGCGCGGCAACATGAACGCGCTCAAGGGAAGCTACCAGCCGGTGCTGGCGCTCGGCATCCTCGCCGCCATGGGGGCCGGCCCGCGACCGCTGCAGGAGGCCTTGCTGGGCGCGCTCGCCCGCAACGCGACCGCCGTGATGACCAACGTGCCCGGCCCGCAGCAGCCGCTGTGGCTCGCCGGCGCGCGCATCGCCAGCCTGATGTTCTGGGTGCCCCAATCCGGGGACATCGGCGTCGGCGTGTCGATCATCTCCTACGAAGGCAAGGTCCAGTTCGGCCTGATCGCCGACGCCGGCCTGTGCCCGGAGCCGGAGCGGGTCATCGAGCGCTTCGCCGGCGAGTTCGAGCAGCTCGTGCTGACGACGCTGATGTGCCCGTGGGACCGGGACGGCGACCTCGATCCGGATCTCGCCGCCCGCGCGGTCGCCGCGAACTGACCGCGGCCCACGGCGCGCGCGGGCGCCATGGCGGCGGCGGAGCGCCCTACGGCCAGGCCGGGTGGGTGTTGGGCACGCGGAAGGCCTCGCGCAGATGCTGGCTCATCGGTACGGTGAGGTCCTTCGACGCGAACCACTTCGCGTAGACGCGGCGGATCTCGCCCGACTGGAACATCTCGTTGAGCGTCCGGTCGACCAGGCGCTCGAACGCAGGATCGTCCTTGCGCATCATGATCGCGTACGGTTCGACCGACAGGTACCTGCCGACGACCGCGAAATCGTCGGGGCGCGCCGCCTTCGAGATCAGGCCGTAGAGCAGAACGTCGTCCATCGGGAAGGCGACGGCCGTTCCCGTTTCGACGGCCCGGAAGCTCTCGTTGTGGTCCTTCGCCCGGACGATGTCGAGCTTGAGCACGCGCTCGTCGTTCAGCGTCGCGATCATCTTCTCCGACGTCGTGCCGGCGGTGACGACGACCCGCTTGCCGCGCAGATCCTCGATCGTCACGACGTTCGACGCCTTCTTCGCCAGCAGCTTGATGCCGGCGACGAAGGTCGTGTACGCGAAGGCGACCTCCTTCTGCCGGTCGGCGGTGTTCGTCGTCGAGCCGCATTCGAGGTCGATGCGGCCGTCCTTCACCGCGCCGATGCGGTTGGCCGAGGTGACGAGCACGTAGCGGACCTCGAGGCGCGGGAGCTTGAGCTCCGACTTGATCGCCTCGGCCACGCGCAGGCACAGGTCGACCGTGTAGCCCTGCGGCTGTTTCTGGGCGTCGAGGAACGAGAACGGCACGCTCGCCTCGCGCACGCCCACGAGTATCGTGCCGCTGTCGCGGATGCGTTTGAGCGTGTCGATGCGTTCGGCCGCCGTCCCGCCCTTCGGCTGGGCGTCGGCCGCCGGGGCGAGCGCGACCGCGCCGGCGAGGACCGCGGTGAGCGCGAGGCGCGCCAGACGGGTCGAGGCCATCGGGCCGGGGTCGCGGTCTACTCGAGTTCGGCTTTCGCGAGCTCGATGTCGAGCCGTTCCATCGCGTCGGCCGGGGCGATCTTCGCGGCCTCACGGTAGAGCTTCTCGGCGTCGGCGATCTTCGACTTGCCGAACAGCATCAGGAGCCCGTTCGCGTATTCGACCCGAGCGATCGCCGAGTCGGGGTTGAGCTTGACCGCCTGCTCGAAGTGCTCGACCGCCGAGTCCTTCTTCGCGCCGTAGGTGACGCCCGCCACGATCCCGCCGACCTTGTCGATGACCTCGGCTTGGTAGGCGCCATAGGCGACGCGCGCGTCCGCGTGCTTGGGTTCGAGCTTGATCGCGGTCGTCAGCGCTTCCTTGATCTTGCCGCCGAACCCCTGGGACAACGCCTTCGCCACCGAGATGCCCTGGCTGTAGCGGCCCAGTGCGTACGCGTAGAGGTAGTGGGCGTTGGCGTCCTTCGGCGCCTCGCGCCGGCGCTCGTCGGCCCAGCCGGCGGCTTCCTCGAACAGCGCCAGCTTCGCCTTGTCGTTCTTCTCGAGGTAGTTCGCGTAGATCGCCTGCGCCTTGACCGCGGCGTTGACGCCCGCGCCGCCGGCCTCGCGGCCCAGTTCGACCGCGTCCGCGAATCGTCCCGCGTGGAAGGCGGTCCAGGCGGCGAGGACGGCGGCGGACTTGGGCGGCGGCTCGGCGTCGCCGCGGTGTAGGCGCGCCCAGGACTTCTTCACCGCCGCGTCGTCCCGCTCGATCGCCTTGTCCGCGTAGGGGAACTTGACCCACTTCTTCGCCATCGCGTCACCCTCCCTGCAGGTACTCGCCGCCGAGTCGGTCGATCAGCGCCCGCGCCTCGCCGACCAGGAACGGCGCGATCAGCGCGAGGACCTGATAGGCGGCGCGATCGAGCCGCGCTTCCGGCGCCGCCTCCGCGAGCGGCGATTCGAGCCGCTGGAACGGGAGCCAGTAGGTGGAGACCAGCGCGACGTTTCGTGCCAGCGCCGCCGTTTCCCGCGGCGTGGCGACCATCGTTCCGGCGGCGACCATGCCCTCGCACAACTGTATCACGGTGCGTTCGCCGCGGCGCGCGAGCTCGGCGAAGCGCGTCGCGACGCGCCGGTTGCGCGACGCGATCTCGTCCAAGTCGCGGAACAGGAAGCGGTGCTCCCACATCCGCTCGAACAACAGGTGCAGCATCAGCCAGAGGTCCTCGACGCCCGGCGGGCGATCGGGCGGAGCGGCGAACAGCGGCGTGACGGACGACTCGTAGGCCGCGTACAACTCGCCGATGATCTCGTCCTTGTTGCGGAAATGATAGTAGAGGTTGCCCGGACTGATGCCCATCTCGTCGGCGATGTGCGCCGTCGTGATCGACGGCTCGCCGTGCCGGTTGAACAGCGCGAGAGCGGTCTCGAGGATTCGCTCGCGGGTTCGGCGCGGCCGCTTCTTTTCGGCCATGGGACGCGGAGGCGGGGACGGAGGCGGTCGCAGTGTAGCGCGATCCGCGGCCCCGGGCCGGACGTCAGCCCGGACGGGTCCGCGCGCCCATCCAGCGCTCGAGCTGGTCGAGCGTGTGCGCGAGCTCCCGCGCCGTGCCGCGAACGGTCCGGCGGCGCCGCGGGTCCGCCCGCACCGCGCGCGGATCGGTCAGCGCCGCGCGGACGTCGCGCGTCGAATCGGCGAGGCGATCCAGCCGCAGCGACACGCCCTGCTTGGCGAAGAGCGGCGCGAGCGTGGCGGCGCGGACGCGCAGGTTGTAGCGCGTCTTGGCGAAAGCGAGCGAGCAGAGGCGCTTGCGCTGCGAGTAGCTGAAGATGTTCGCGAAGAACATGTCCGCGTCCTCGCGCTCCGGCTCGAACAGCACGACGTCCGCCTCGGGGAACTGGGTCCGGTACTTCTCCATGCCCACGCGCATCCGCGAGTGGATGATCGCGCGGAACGTCTGCGACAGCACGAGCGGCAGCCCACCCTGGTTCAGCTTCTCGACGGTCAGACGGCCGCGGCGGTTGGCGCTGCTCGCATCGAACGGAACGAGCGGATTGACGCACAGGAGCAGCTCGACCCCGGTCTCGAGCGCGACCGACGCGTGCAGCGTCTTGTTGAGCGCGCCGTCCACGTAATGCTCGCCGTCGATCTCGACCGGCGGGAACAGGCCGGGCAGCGCGCTCGACGCCTCGATCGCCCGGGAGATCGGCACGTGGTCGCGCCCGGGCGCCCCGAAGGTCACCGACGCGCCGGTGTCGAGGTTGGTCGCGACGAGGAAGAGCCGCCGCTCGAGGTCGCGGAAGTCGTTGGTGCGGCCGTTGGCGGCGAACAGGCGCGCGAGGAAGGCGTCGATCGCGCCATTGTCGAACACGCCGGTCGGCATCGCCCGCGAGAGCGTCGAGAACGAGCTCATCACGCCGCGATGGAACGGGTCGCGCAGGTACTGGACCGCGGCGCGCCAGGCGAGGGACGGGAGCGCGGTCGCGCGGCGGCAGAATTCGCCGACCGCGGGCTTGAGGAAGATCTCCGGCTTGAGCGCGGCGTCCGCCCCGTCGTCGATGAACAACCGGTACATCTGCGCCGGCGAGATGCGGTTGGCCAGCGCGGCGGCGACGAATCCCCCCGACGAGACGCCGACGTAGACGTCGAGGTCGTTCAGGTCCAGGCCCTCGAGCGAATCGGCCAGCGCGAGCAGCGCGCCGATCTCGTAGATGCCGCCCAACGGGCCGCCGCCGGCGAGCGCGAGCCCGATGCTCGGGCGTCTCGCGGTCGACGGGGATCGGCGGCGTTTCGCCGTCGGGCGACTCGGCATGGGCCTCCTTCGAAGATCGGGCCGCGGGAATCCGGCCGCCGGGTCTTGCCGCCCGGTCGGCCGCTGCGGTCCGTCAGTGTAACGCCCTAGCCGCGCTTCGTCGCGCGCTTCGTGGTCCGCCTGGCGGCCTTGACGGCGTTCGCCGCGCGCGCGCGGCCGGCGCGCTTCGCGCGCACCGCCTTGACCTTCGGTTTGGCCTGCCGCAGCGCGGCGGGAAGGTCGAGCTTCGGCAGGCTCGCCGGCAGCGTTTCGCGCACCAGCGTCGTCGCGGTGTCCGCGTAGGCCTTGACCGTGCCGGTGACCGCCTCGCGCGTGCGGCGCCAGAACGCGTTCGCCCGGGTGAAGCCCGACTCGAGTCCGTCGCCGACGATGCGGAAGGTGCGCGCCTCGACGGCGGTGCCTTCGCGAACGAAGCGGCGGAACACCTGGCCGGCTTCGTTCTGCGCCCACTCGCGCGTGACGACCGCGGCGCCCAGACCCGCGAGCCAGACCTGACGCGAGGCGGCGACGAACGCTTCGCCGGTGGGGACCGCACGAGCGGTGTTGTGGGTGGCCATCGTTGTCTCCTGTAGGGGATGTCGTCCGCGGAACCGTCCGCGGCAATGGCTCAATTTAGCTCGCGCGCCTAGAGCAAACATCCTAAAGCGCGCGTCCGACCTCAGGCGGCGTCGCGCCTGCCGGCGAGCGTGGCGGCGAGGCCGTGCGCGAGCTTCGCCACCAGTGCGTAGATCGACAGCTGCGGATTGGCGCCGATCGACGTGGGAAAGAGCGACCCGTCCAGCACCCAGAGGTTGGCGAGTCCGTGATGGCGACCGTCGAGGCCGACAACCGAACTCGACGGGTCCGGGCCCAGCGGTGCGCCACCCATGACGTGAGCCGAGAACACCGGCGTGACCAGCGGCGCGAGGTCGAAGCGCGTGATCGCGTCGCGCGCCCGGGCCGCGGTCGTCCAGGACTCCCCCCGCCCGTGCACCGCCATCACCGAGCGGGCGCCGGCGGCGAATTGCAGCTCGGCCATGGCGACGAACGCGCGGCGCACGCCGTCGAGCAGGTAGGCGGTCAGCGGATAGTCGAGCACCGGCGTGCCGTCGTCGCGCAGCAGCACGCGACCGCCGGGGCTCTCCGGGTGGAATCCGTCGCGAAGCAACGCGACCTGCACGTGCAGGTGCGCGAGTTCGCGCATCCACGCCGCGTGGGCGGCGCCGTGGCCGGGGAGCGTGATCGCCGTCAGGATCGGGTGGACCGGCGCCGCTTCGAGCTTGAACCCGATCGGGCCGTCGGCCGGCGCCGGGCCGAGGTGGCGGTCCGAGTACACCGTCTGGGGCGCGCCGCGGAATCCGTCGACCCGCTCTGGCATCAGCGCGGCCGACACGACGGTCGGATGCAGGAACGTGCGACGTCCGACGAGCCCGTGCGGATCGGGCGCGAGGCTACGCAGCAGCAGCGCCGGCGTGCCGATCGCGCCGGCGGCGCTGACGTAGGCCCGCGCGCGGACGACGACGCGGCGCGCGGTCGGCGTCGTGCCTCCGGCGTCGAGCGCGACCGCTTCGAGCCGGTCGACGCGATCGGCGACGAGCACGAGGCGCTCGGCGCGCACGCGCGTGACCAGCTTCGCCCCGCGTGCGAGCGCGGTCGGGATCGTCGTGACCAGCATCGACTGTTTGGCGTTGGTCGGGCAACCCATTCCGCAGTAGCCCAGGTTCCAGCAGCCGCGCACGTTGCGGCGGATCGGGGCCGTCTCGATGCCGAGGCTCGCGGCGCCGCGCGCGAGCGCGGTGTTGTTCGCGTTGGGCGAGGTGTCCCACGGCGCGATGCCCAGCCGCGCCTCCATCCTGGCGAACCACGGCGCCATCGATTCGACCGAGAGCCCGGGGATCGCGTGGGCGCGCGCCCAGTGCTCGAGCGTGGCCGGCGGCGTGCGGAACGAGCTCGTCCAGTTGACGGTGGTGCCGCCGCCGACGCAGCGGCCCTGGTAGATCGCGATCGCCTTGTCGACGGTCCGGCGCGCCGCCGACTCCTGGTAGAGCTCCGGATAGGCCTCGGATTCGCGCATCCGGAAATCGGTGGACGATCGCAGCGGCCCCTCCTCGAGGACGACGACCTTGAGCCCCGCGAGAGCGAGCGCCTCGGCGGCCGTCCCTCCGCCGGCGCCGCTGCCGACGATCGCGACGTCGGCCTCGACCGCGAGGTCGGCGGCGAGCCGCGATGCGTCGACGACGTCCCATCCGGCGGCGAGACCGGCGCGGATCGGGTCGGCGATGCGGGCATGGACGTCGGTCATCGGATCAGGTCGCGAGCGAAGGCGGCCCCGGGTAGCCGATCGCGGGCCAGGCGCCCGGCTGCGCGTACCAGGCCGCCATGACGAGCTGGTGCAGTCCATCGTACGCGCTGCGCTTGAGCGCCCAGGCGCTGCGCCGCCAATTGTCGAGGAACGCGTCGATCTCGTCGGCCGGGGCCTCGGCCCAGGGCGTGGGGACGCCGGCGAACACGCGCCGCCCCGGCGTCAGCGAGAGCAGAGTGAACAGTTGCGCGAGCTCCGCGCGCGCGGCCGGTGCCAGGCCGGCGATCGCCAGGTCGATGGCGGCGACGGTGTCGGCCACCGCCTGGCGACGCGCAGCCGGATCGGCGGGCAGGGCGCCGTCGAGCATCGACGGGACGATCGCGGCCACGATCGCGCGCGCCTCGGCGTCGAGCGTGGCGGAGGCCTTCGGTCCTTCGCGCGAACGGAACCACAGGACGCCGGAGGCGATCGCGAGCGCGACGACGCCGGCGGCGCCCACCTTGAGCAGGCGGCGCCGCGCGGGGTTCGACAAGGCGCGCGTCGGGCTGGCGGGTCGCGGGTCGTTTCCCATGTCCGGACGACGACCATAGCCGGCGGACCTAGAGCTTTCCACCTAGAACCCGACGTGCCGTCAGGCGACCGGTGGCGACACCGGTTGCGATGCCCGGTGCCCCGCGGCCGGAACCCGCCTACACTCGCATTCATGGGCCCGCCGCGATTCGGGGACGAGGCCGCGGCGGCGCCGTCGAAATCGGCGGCCGCGGAGGCGCTGGTGCGCGCGCTGCGTCGCACGCACGAGCAGCACGAGCGTCGGGCGGCGAATCCGATCGCCGGCGGCGCGCTCGCGCGGCTTTCGGACTGGCAGGCGCGCCGGCTCGCGGCGACCTACGCCGACCTCGCCGCCCAGGCGCGCTACGCCGACGCGATCGCGTTCTTCCAGTCCGATCTCTACGGAGCCCAGGATTTCACTCGCCGGGACGCCGATCTGGCGCGGATCGTACCGGCGATGACGCGACTGCTGCCCGAGCGCGTCGTCGAGACGGTCGCCCGCGCGATGGAGCTGTCGGCGCTGTCGCACGAGCTCGACGCCGAACTGCTCGCGAACCTGCCGCGCGCCGACGGCGTGTTCAGCGTCGACGAGTATTGCCGCGCGTTCCGCCGCACCGGGCGGGAGGGCGACCGGCGCCGGCAGGTCGCGCTGATCGTCGAGGTCGGCGCGGCCCTCGACCGCTACGTGAAGAAGCCGATGATCCGCGGCGCGCTGGCGATGATGCGCGGACCGTCGCGGCTCGCCGGGCTCGAGGAGCTGCAGACCTTCCTCGAGCGGGGCTTCGCCGCCTTCCACCGGATGGGCGGGGCCGGGACCTTCCTCGAGACGATCCGCGAGCGCGAGGGTGCGCTGCTCGACGCGATCTATACCGGCGCGAACGCGCCCTTCGCCGAGCCGCCGCTACGCCAGCGCCCGAGCGCCTGACCCGACCGCGGGCGCCGGCTACGACTTGCGGGGCTTCTTCGCCGGCCCGCCGCCGCGCGCGTCGCCGTCGGCCGGTCCGACGAGCTTGTCGAGCTCGTCGTGGATCGCCCGCTCGATCGACGGGGCGACCGCCGACAGGAGGAAGCCCAGCTTCACGTCCAGCGTGATCTTGTCCTTGCCCACGTGCATCGCGCCGGTGAGCCCGGACCGCTCGAAGCGGCACTCGTCGCCGTCCCAGGTGCAGGCGAGGTCGAAGCGCTTGTGGAGGTCCTTCGCCATCGTCTCGGCGACCGACATCGCCTTGGCGTGCGACAGGTGGTGCTTCTTGACGACCGAGATCCTGGACATCGGGCGCTGGCTCCTGGTGGCGGACGGCAGGGCCGCGAGTATAGCGATCGGCGGGCGCGCCGCCCACGCCCCGGTCAGCGCCGTCCCATGGCGATCGCGACGATCACCATCGTGGCGGCGAGGAAGGTGAGCGGGTCGAGCGGCTCTGCGAGGAGCACGGCGGAGGCGAGGATCGTGAAGACCGGCTGCAGCAACTGGACTTGCCCGACCGCGGCGATGCCCCCTTGCGCCAGGCCTCGGTACCAGGCGAAGAACCCGAGATACATCGACACGAGCGAGACGTAGGCGAACGCGGCCCACGCGGCGGGAGGCGCGGCGGCGAGGCGCGAGTCGACGACGAGCGCGGTCGGCACGATCAGCAGCGGCGCCGAGAGGACCAGCGCCCAGGAGATCACCTGCCAGCCTCCGAGCGCGCGGGCGAGCGAGGCGCCTTTCGCGTAGCCGACCGCGGCCGCGGCGACCGCCCCGACGAGCAGCAGATCGGCCGCGTGCGCGGTGCCGCCGCCGCGCCACAGCGCGAAGGCGACGACGACGGCGCTGCCGAACGCGGCCCAGACCCAGAAGCGTCGCGACGGCCGTTCGTGGGCGAGCCAGGCCGCGCAGCCGGCGGTCGCGAGGGGCAGCAGCCCGGTCAGGACCGCGCCGTGGGAGGCGTCGACATGACGCATCGCGTACGCGGTCAAGACCGGAAATCCGACGACGACGCCGCCGGCGACGATCAGGAGGTCGCGCCATTGCGCTCCGCGCGGGCGCGGCGCACGGGTCGCCGCGAGGACCGCCGCGGCGAGAACCGCCGCGACCACCGCGCGACCCAGTCCGACGAACAGCGGGTCGAGGTGCGCGACCGCGACCCGCATCGCCGGCAATGTCAGGCTGAACGCCGCGACGCCGACCAAGCCGTACCACATCCCGATCCGGCGGTCCCGGGCGGACGGTCGGGCGCCCGGGATGGCCGTGGCCGCAGCGGGAAGTGAAGGCCCCGGCGCCGGCGATCCGCGGGGCCGCCGGCGCGTCGCATCCATGGGCGGATGCTGCCACAACCGGGCGCCGGGTCCCGGCACGGCGTCGGGAACGGGGCGGTCGCCGGCGGAGCGTGGGCAGGAACCGGCGCTCCCGGACTTGACGGGGTCGGCGAACAAACATAGGATTGAAACGGTCGTTTGAATGAGGCGCCTGCTGGATCGAGGCGACCGCATCGCCAGCGTTGCGCTCGGCGAAGGGTCGTATCGCTGGCGACTCGCGCACCCCGGAGACGAGACGACGATGGACGGTTCGGTGCTGTCCCTGACCTCGGCGAAGAGCGCGCCGGCGACGCGTGAGCGCATCCTCGACGCCGCCGAAGCGTTGTTCATGGAGCACGGCTTCGAGGCGACCAGCCTGAGGTCGATCACCGCCTCCGCATCGGTCAACCTCGCGGCGGTCAACTACCACTTCGGGTCGAAGGAAGAGCTGTTCCGCGCGGTGCTGACGCGCCGTCTCGACCCGATGAACCAGCGGCGGGTCGACCTGCTCGATCACGCCCAGCGCGACGCCGGCGGGCGGACGCTGCCGTGCGAGCGCATCCTCGCCGCGCTGCTGATCCCGGCGCTCGAGATCGCGCGGGATCCACGCGCCGGCGGCAAGGACTTCCTGCGCCTCCTCGGGCGCGCCTACGCCGACCCGGCGCCGTTCATCCGCCGGTTCCTCTCCGAGCAGTACGCGACGATGATCGCGCGTTTCAAGGCCGCGTTCGCCTCGGCGCTGCCGCATCTGCCACGCAAGGAACTGTCGTGGCGCCTGCACTTCATCATGGGCGCGCTGTCCTACACGCTCGCCGGGACCGACGCGCTCAAGCTGATCGCCGAGCTCGCGCCGAAGGAAACGGCGAACGACGAGATCCTGCTTCGTCGCCTCGCGCCGTTCCTGCTCGCCGGCCTGAAGGCGCCGCTGCCCGACCTGTCCGAAGTGACCGCCGAGCTCGATGGCGCGCTGATCGCGCCGCCGCGGCGGTGAACCGCGCGTCCGACGCGCCGAACGACCGGAGGTACCGATGCTGATCGCCCTGTGGTTCCTGCTCGCCGCCACGTCCGGCTGCGCGCTCGCCTACGTCCGCGCCCCCTCCTGGGCCTGGGTCGGCGCGCTCGGTGCGATGCTCGGCCTCGCCTGGTTCGGCGCGATGCTGCCGGTCGGCCTGACGCTCGCGCTGGCGGCGCTCGCGATCGTCGTCGCTCCGGTCCTGTTCGTCGCGCCGCTGCGTCGCCTGCTGGTGACCGACGCCCTGCTCGCGGCGTTCCGCAAGGCGATGCCGCCGATGTCGCAGACCGAGCGCGAGGCGATCGAGGCGGGCAGCGTCTGGTGGGACGGCGAACTCTTCTCCGGCAAGCCGGACTGGAAGAAGCTCCTGTCGCTGGCGCCGCCCGCGCTCACCGACGAGGAACGGCGCTTCCTCGACCGCGACGTCGACGAACTGTGCTCGATGGTGAGCGACTGGGAGACCACCAACGTCCACAAGGACCTGCCGCCCGCGGTCTGGCAGTTCGTCAAAGACCGTGGCTTCCTCGGCATGATCATCCCGAAGGAGTACGGCGGTCTCGGCTTCTCGGCCTACGCGCACTCGCAGGTCGTCCAGAAGATCTCGACGCGTTCGGGCACGATCGCGGTGACCGTCCTCGTGCCCAACTCGCTCGGTCCGGGCGAACTGCTGCTGCACTACGGCACCGACGAGCAGAAGCGTCACTACCTGCCGCGGCTCGCCAAGGGCCTCGAGATCCCCTGCTTCGCCCTCACCAACCCGGGCGCCGGCTCGGACGCCGCGTCGATCCCCGACTACGGCATCGTCTGCTGGGGCGAGCACGACGGCAAGCGTGTGCTCGGCCTGCGCCTCACCTGGGACAAGCGCTACATCACGCTGGGTCCGGTCGCCACGCTCCTGGGCCTCGCCTTCCGCGCCTACGACCCGGAACGGCTCCTCGGCGACAAGGAGGACCTCGGCATCAGCTGCGCGCTGATCCCGACCTCGCATCCCGGCGTCGAGATCGGTCGTCGCCACATGCCGCTCAACTGCGTGTTCCAGAACGGTCCGAACCGGGGCCGGGACGTCTTCATCCCGATGGACTGGATCATCGGCGGCCAGCCGATGCTCGGCCGCGGCTGGCGGATGCTGATGGAGTGCCTCGCGGCGGGTCGCGGCATCTCGCTTCCGTCGTCGAACACCGGGATGGCGAAGCTCGCGGTGCGCGCGACCGGCGGCTACGCGCGCGTGCGCTCGCAGTTCAAGACCGCGATCGGCAAGTTCGAGGGGGTCGAGGAGGCGCTGGCGCGGATGGGCGGCAACCTCTACCTGATGGACGCGACCCGGGTGCTGACCGCGATGGCGGTCGATCTGGGCGAGAAGCCCGCCGTGCTCTCCGGCATCGCCAAGTACCACATCACCGAGCGCAACCGCGAGGTGATCAACGACGCGATGGACATCGTCGGCGGCAAGGGCATCTGCATGGGGCCGTCGAACTTCCTCGGCGCCGCCTACATGCAGATGCCGGTGTCGATCACCGTCGAAGGCGCGAACATCCTCACGCGCAGCCTGATCATCTTCGGCCAGGGCGCGATCCGCTGCCACCCCTACGTGCTGAAGGAGATCGCCGCGACGCGCGAGACGGACCCCCGCGCCGCGTCGATCGCGTTCGACCGGGCGTTCGCAGGCCACGTCGCGTTCTTCGTGTCCAACGTCGCGCGGACGCTGGTCATGGGCCAGACCGGGTCGCACTTCGTCCGGGTGCCCGACGGCGTCGCGCCGGAGATGCGCCGCTACTACCAGCAGCTGACGCGCTTCTCGGCGGCGCTCGCGTTCCTGGCCGACGTCTCGATGGGAACCCTCGGCGGCGCGCTCAAGCGCAAGGAGAAGCTGTCGGCGCGGCTGGGCGACGTGCTCTCGTCGCTCTACCTGTGCTCGGCGACGCTCGCCCGCTACGAGCGCGAAGGCCGGCAGGCCGAGGACGCGCCGCTCGCGCACTGGGCGATCTGGGACGCGATGTTCAAGGCGCAGACCGCGCTCGAAGGGGTGATCTCGAACTTCCCCAACCGGCTGATCAGCGCCTTCGTGCGCCGGATGGTGTTCCCGCTCGGCCGGCCCTACGTCGTGCCGTCGGACAAGCTGGGCCACGAAGTCGCGAAGCGGCTGATCGCGCCGTCGGCGACCCGCGACCGCCTGACCACGCCGATCGTGATTCCGGCGGCCGACGACGACCCGGTCGCGCTGATCGAGCGCGCACTCGAGGCGACGATCGCGGTCGAGCCGGTCGAGGCGAAGCTCAAGGCCGCGGTGAAGGCCGGGCGGTTCGATCTCGCGCCGACGCCCGGCGAGGAGGCCGACGCGCTGGCGGCGCGCGCGGTCGCGGCCGGCGTGATCGACGCCGCCGAGGCGCGCGTGTTCGTCGCGCAGCGCGCGCTGGTCGCCCGGGTGATCCGCGTCGACGATTTCGCGCCGGACCTCGGCACGAGCCTGCTGGCGGTGACGCTCCCCGGCGAGCCGGCGCAGGCGACGCGCTCGCCGGCGCCGGCGCGCGTCCACAAGGCGGCGGCCTGAGATGGCGAACCACGAACCGGTCACCTCGTCGACGGTGCGCACGCCGTTCCTCAAGGCCCGCAACCGGCCCGGCCCGTTCGCGGCCTCGGACCTCGCGACCGCGGCCGGACGCGCGCTGCTCCTGCGCCAGCCGTTCGCGCCGACCGACCTCGACGAGGTGATCCTCGGCTGCGCCGCGCCTTCGCCCGACGAAGTCAACATCGGACGGGTCGTCGCACTGCGGATCGGCTGCGGCCGGAAGGTCCCCGGCTGGACGGTGATGCGCAACTGCGCCTCGGGCCTGCAGGCGGTCGATTCGGCGATCGCGCAGATCCGCGCGGGCCGCTCCGATCTGGTGCTCGCCGGCGGCGTCGACGCGCTCTCCCGCGCGCCGCTGCTCTTCGGCGACGCGATGGTCCTGTGGCTCGCCAACTGGTACGCCGCCAAGTCGGTCGGCCAGCGGGCGGCGCTGCTGGCGAAGTTCCGACCGGCGTACCTCGCGCCGGTGATCGGTCTCATGAAGGGACTGACCGATCCGATCGTGGGTCTCCTGATGGGCCAGACCGCCGAGAACCTCGCCTTCCGTTTCGGCATCGCGCGCGCGGAGATGGACGCCTACGCCGCCGACAGCCACGCGCGGGTGCTCGCCGCCCAGCGCGCCGGCCGGTTCGCGCGCGAGATCGTGCCGGTCTACGACCGCTCGGGGAAGCTCTACGCCGCCGACGACGGCGTGCGCGAGGATTCGACGCCCGAGAACCTGGCGAAACTGAAGCCGTTCTTCGACCGCACCTACGGCAACGTCACCGCCGGCAACAGTTCGCAGGTCACCGACGGCGGCGCGTGGCTGGTGATCGCCTCGGAGCGCGCGGTGAAGGAGCACGGACTGAATCCGCGCGGCCGGATCGTCGACACCCAGTGGGCGGGGCTCGACCCGGCGCAGATGGGACTGGGTCCGGTCCACGCGGCGACGCCGATCCTCGCGCGCCACGGCCTCGGCCTCGACGACATCGACGCCTGGGAGATCAACGAGGCGTTCGCCGCGCAGGTGCTCGCCTGCCTGCGCGCCTGGGAGAGCGACGACTACTGCCGGAGCGAGCTCGGACTTCCGGCGGCGATGGGCGCGCTCGACCGTTCGAAGCTCAACGTCGACGGCGGAGCGATCGCGCTGGGCCATCCGGTCGGCGCGTCCGGCGCCCGCATCGCGCTGCACGTCCTCGAGGTGCTCGAGCGGACCGGCGGGCGGCGAGGCATGGCCGCGATCTGCATCGGCGGCGGCCTGGGCGGCGCGATGCTGGTGGAGCGCGTGTCGTGAACGCGCGCGATCCCGGGGTCGTTGCGCCCCTCGAACCGACGACGGAGGCCCGGGTGCTCAAGCACTGGACGATCGCGCGCGAGACCGACGGTCTCGCGACATTGACGCTCGACCGCGCGGGCGCCAGCACGAACACGCTCGCGGCCGGGGTGCTCGACGAGCTCCATGTCGCGCTCGACGCGCTGGACGCGGACGTCCCGCGCGCGCTGGTGATCCGTTCGGGCAAGGCCAACGGCTTCATCGCCGGCGCCGACGTCGACGAATTCGGCGCGATCGTCACCGCCGAGGGCGCGCTCGCGCTGGTGCGGCGCGGCTGGGACGCCTTCGAGCGGCTCGCCGCGGTCCGGTACCCGACGCTGGCGCTCGTCCGCGGCTTCTGCCTCGGCGGCGGCCTCGAGCTCGCGCTCGCCTGCCGCTACCGGGTCGCGGTCGACGAACCGGGGACGCGCCTGGGGCTGCCCGAGGTGATGCTGGGGATCGTGCCCGGATGGGGCGGGATGAAGCGTCTGCCGCGGCTCATCGGCGCGCCGGCGGCGCTCGACCTCATGCTGACCGGCAAGACGATCGACGCCCGCCGCGCGAAGAAGCTCGGCGTCGTCGACGAATGCGTGCCGGCCCGGATCATGGAGAACACCGCGCGCGGCCTGCTGAAGGCGCTGCCGCCGCCGCGGACGCTGCCGTTCGCGCAGTCGGTGACGCTCAACCCGATCGCGCGCCGGCTGATCGCGGCGCAGGCCGCGAAGGCGGTGGCGCGGCGCGCCCGGCGCGAGCACTATCCGGCACCCTACGCGATCCTGGAGATCTGGAAGCGCTACGACGGCAACGCGCTGGCGGTCCCGGCGGGCGACCCGGCGAGCATTCCGTCGCTGGTGTCGTCGCCGACGACGGCGAATCTCCTGCGCGTGTTCGGTCTGCAGGAGCGGCTGAAGGCGCTCGGCAAGGAAGGCGAGGCGAAGGCGACCCGCGTCCACGTCGTCGGCGCCGGCACGATGGGCGGCGACATCGCCGCCTGGTGCGCGCTGCGCGGGCTCACCGTGACGCTGCAGGACCAGGGCGCCGAGCGACTCGCGCCGGCGATGGGACGCGCCGCGAAGCTGTTCGGCGAGCGCCTCAAGGATCCGCGCCGAGTCCGCGACGCGACCGACCGGCTGATCCCCGACATCGCCGGCGACGGCGTCTCGAAGGCCGACGTGATCATCGAGGCGATCTTCGAGAACGTCGAGGCGAAGCGGGCGCTGTTCGCCGCGGTCGAGAAGCGAGCGAAGCCCGACGCGATCCTCGCGACCAATACGTCGTCGATCCCGCTCGAGGAGATCGCGTCAGCGCTCGCCGACCCGTCGCGCCTGATCGGCCTGCATTTCTTCAATCCGGTCGCGAAGATGATGCTGGTCGAGATTGTCGTCGGTGCCGGCACGCGCCCGCAGCTCGTCGCGCCGGCCGCGGCGTTCGTCCGGCAGATCGACAAGCTGCCGCTGCCGGTGAAGAGCGCGCCCGGCTTCCTCGTCAACCGGATCCTCGCGCCGTACCTGATGGCGGCGATGCGCGCGGTCGACGAAGGCCTCGCCCCGGAGACGGTGGACGAGGCGGCGCTCGCTTTCGGCATGCCGATGGGTCCGATCGAGCTCGCGGACACCGTCGGACTGGACATCTGCGTCGCCGTCGGCAGGATGCTGGGCGGCGGCGCGTCGCCGCCGCGAGAACTGATGAAGCGGGTCGAGGCCGGCCGGCTCGGCAAGAAGACCGGTGCGGGCTTCTACGTATGGGAGGCGGGGCGACCCAAGCGCGCCTCCGCCGCGGCGGTACCGGCGGGCCTGGCCGAGCGGCTCGTCGGTCCATTGGTCGCCGAGGCGAAGGCGGCGCTCGCCGACGGAATCGTCGCCGACGCGGACCTGGTCGACGCCGGAGCGATCTTCGGCACGGGCTTCGCTCCGTTCCGGGGCGGCCCGCTCCACGACGCGGCGACCGCGCGGCCCCGGTAGGCCTGACCAGCCGGACCACCAGGCTTTCCGGTGTAGGATGCCCGAGCGACGCGCGAAGAAACGCGCCGCCGGCCGCCGGCCCGCGGCCGGGCGAACGGGAGGGGGAGGACCGTGGACAAGCTCTGGCTGAAGCACTATCCGCCCGGCGTGCCGGCGGAGATCGACGTCAACGAGTACGCGTCGCTGCGCGACGTGTTCGACGAGAGCGTCGCCAAGTACGCGGTGCGGCCGGCGTTCACGTGCATGGGCAAGTCGATCACGTTCGGCGAGCTCGACACGCTGTCCGCCGCGTTCGGCGCCTGGCTGCAGGGTATCGGCGGCGTCAAAGGCACGCGCGTCGCGCTGATGATGCCCAACATCCTGCAGTACCCGATCGCGCTGTTCGGCACGCTGCGCGCCGGCTGCACGGTGGTCAACGTCAATCCGCTCTACACCGCGCGCGAGCTCGAGCACCAGCTGAACGATTCCGGCGCCGAGGTGATCGTCGTCGTCGAGAACTTCGCGCACACGCTCGCCGAGATCATCGGCAAGACCAAGGTGCGGCACGTCGTCGTCACCTCGATCGGCGAGCTCCTGGGCCTGAAGGGCGTGCTCGTCAACCTGGTGCTGCGGCGGATCAAGAAGATGATCCCGCCCTACCGGCTGCCCAACGCGATCCGCATGTCCGACGTGATCGCCGACGGCCGCAAGCGGGGCCTGCAGCGCGTGCCGCTCGCGCACGACGACATCGCCTTCCTCCAGTACACCGGCGGGACGACCGGCGTCGCGAAGGGCGCGATCCTGCTCCACCGCAACATCATCGCGAACCTGCTTCAGGCGCGAGCGTGGCTGCGGCCCGTCCTCGACTCGACGCAGCGCGAGGTCATCATCACGCCGCTGCCGCTCTACCACATCTTCTCGCTCACCGCGAACTGCCTGATCTTCATGACGCTGGGGGCGGAGAACGTGCTGATCCCCAACCCGCGCGACATCCCGGGGTTCGTCAAGACGCTCAGGAAATACCGGTTCACCGCGATCACCGGCGTCAACACGCTGTTCAACGCGCTGGTCAACAACCCGAACTTCGCGCGGCTGTCGTTCAAGCCGCTGCGGCTGGTGCTGGGCGGCGGGATGGCGGTGCAGGAGGCGGTCGCGAAGCGGTGGAAGGAGATCACCGGCGTCACGCTGGTCGAAGCTTACGGACTGACCGAGACCTCGCCGGCCGCGACGATCAATCCGCTCAATCTCGCGGAATACAACGGTTCGATCGGGCTGCCGATTCCCTCGACGCTGATCGCGCTGCGCGACGACGCCGGCAAGGACGTGCCGCTCGGCCAGCCGGGCGAGATCTGCATCAAGGGGCCTCAGGTGATGGCCGGCTACTGGAACCGTCCGGACGAGACGGCCAAGGTGATGACCGCGGACGGGTATTTCATGACCGGCGACATCGGCGTCATGGACGAGAAGGGCTTCGTGCGGATCGTCGACCGCAAGAAGGACATGATTCTCGTCTCCGGCTTCAACGTCTATCCCAACGAGATCGAGGGTGTGGTCGCCGGCCATCCCGGCGTGCTCGAATGCGCGGCGGTCGGCGTGCCCGACAAGAAGTCCGGGGAGGCGGTGCGCCTCTATGTCGTCAAGAAGGACCCGGCGCTCACCGAAGAGTCGGTGATGAAGTTCTGCCGCGAGCACCTGACCGGCTACAAGTGTCCGCGCGACGTCCTGTTCCGCGGCGAGCTCCCGAAGTCCAATGTCGGCAAGATCCTGCGGCGGGAACTCCGCGACCTCGCCAAGAAGGAGTCCGCCGGGCGTTGACGCCGGCGGAACGCAGCGCACCGGCCCGCCGACATGGCGCTCCCGTCCCGCGACCCGGTCCTTCGCGTGATGCCGCTGCCGGCGGACACCAACATGCACGGCGACATCTTCGGCGGCTGGATCATGTCGCAGGTCGACGTGGCCGGCGGCGTGCTCGCCGCACGGCGCGCGCGCGGCCGCGTCGCGACCGTCGCGGTCAACTCGTTCACGTTCAAGGAGCCGGTCTCGGTCGGGGACGTGGTGTCGTTCTTCGGCGAGATCCACCGGGTCGGGCGCACGTCGATCACCGTCGGCATCGAGGTCTACGCGCAGCGCGATCCGCGCGACCTGCGCACGGTCAAGGTCACCGAAGCGAACCTCACCTACGTCGCGATCGGGCCCGACGGCCGGCCGCGCCCGGTGCCCCCGGATTGATGCGACGCACCATGCCCGACGACAGAGGTGCCGTGTATAGTCGGATTGTCGAGAAAAGCCGGTGGCGCGCGAGGCGGCGTGGCGCCGGACCCGTGTAGCCGTCCCGAAGAAAAACCGTCGCGCGACCCGCTGTCCCGACGAAACTCAGGAGAGACCCGATCATGACGACCCCGACATTCCGGCTCCGCCGGATCGCCGCCGCGCTCGCCGCCACCAGCGCGCTCGCGGCCGGACACGCCTACGGTGCGGCCTTCGCGCTGCAGGAGAACAGCGGCAGCGGACTGGGCAACGCCTTCGCCGGCGGCGCGGCCGCCGCCGAGGACGCCTCCGGCATGTGGTCGAACGCCGCGGCGCTGTCGAAGCGCGGCTCGATGGAGGCCGCCGCCGCGTTGCACCTGATCACGCCGTCGATCAAGTTCCGCGACGACGGTTCGGCGGCCGCGTTCAACCAGCCGCTGGGCGGCACCGGCGGCGACGCCGGAAGCCTGAACATCGTTCCGAACATGTACATCGCGGTGCCGATCAACCGCCAATGGACGTTCGGACTGGGGGTCAACGCGCCCTTCGGGCTGGTCACCGAATACGACGGGAACTGGATCGGGCGCTACCAGGGTGTCAAGTCGGAGGTCAAGACGATCAACGTCAACCCGGCGATCTCGTTCAAGGTGAACGACATGATCTCGGTCGGGTTCGGCGTGAACTGGCAGCGCATCGACGCCGAGTTCACGAGCAAGGTCAACTACTCGGGCGCGATCGCGCAGGCGGCGCAGGGCGCCGCGGCGGCCGGCCAGATCCCGGCGGCGAGCGTCCCTTCGATCGTCGCGGCGACCTCCGGGCTCGATTCGAGCGCCAAGATCGAGGGCGACGACAGCGCCTGGGGCTGGAACATCGGCATCCTGGCCGACGTGACGCCGTCGACGCGCATCGGCGCCGCCTACCGCTCCGAGATCAAGTACAAGGTCGAGGGCAACGCGAATTTCGATAACCCGACGCCATCCGTCCCGGCGGCGCTCGCGCCGGTCGTCGGCCTGCTGACCGCCGGCATCAACAGCCAGGCGCTCTACAACGGCGGGATCACGTCCGACATCAAGCTGCCGGCGATCGCCAACGTCTCGGTCTTCCACCGGCTGAACGATCGCTGGGACCTGATGGCCGACGTCCAATGGACCGGCTGGTCGTCGATCAGCGAGCTCAAGTTCACGCGCACGAACGGCAACGTGCTGTCGAACACGCCGGAGAACTTCGATGACGCCTGGCGCGTCGCGGTCGGGGCCAACTACCGGCACACCGACCAGTGGATGTTCCGCGGCGGCATCGCGTTCGACCAGACGCCGGTCAACACCGCCGACCGTACGCCGCGGCTGCCGGACGAAGACCGCTGGTGGTTCAGCTTCGGCGCGCAGTACAAGTACTCGCCGAAGCTCAAGTTCGACGCCGGGCTCACGTACATCATGGCGAAGGAGGCCGCGATGAACCAGAACGCCGGCAGCACGACGTCGAACGCGCTCCTCAAGGGCACGGTCGACGCGCACGTGACGATCTTCTCGCTGCAGGGCACCTACACGTTCTGACCGTCGGACCGCGGGCCGGGCACGCGCCCGGCCCGCGGCGCGCTTCCCCCACGCGCCGTCCCGCCGGCGCGGCCGCGCCGCTCCCGGCGGCCGGACAACCGCGGAATACCCGATCGTGGCTTCCTCCTTCCTCGTCCGCCGCGTCGCCGTCCTCGGTGCCGGCGTCATGGGCGCCCAGATCGCGGCGCATTTCGTCAACGCCGGCGTTCCGGCCGTGCTCTTCGATCTGACCGCGAAGGAGGGCGATCCGCGGGGCATCGCCAAGCGGGCGATCGAGGGCCTCGCGAAACTCGAGCCGGCGCCGCTCGGCGCCCGGGAACTCGCCGCCGAGATCGTCCCGGCGCACTACGGCGACGACCTGGCGCTGCTCGCCGATTGCGACCTCGTCATCGAGGCGATCGCCGAGCGGCTCGACTGGAAGCGCGATCTGATCGCGAAGATCGCGCCGCACCTCCGGCCGGGCGCCGTGCTCGCGACCAACACCTCGGGGCTGTCGTTGGCGGCGCTCGCGCAGGCCGTTCCGGCGGCCCATCGGGCGCGGTTCGCCGGCATCCACTTCTTCAATCCGCCGCGGTACATGCACCTGGTCGAGCTGGTCGCGGCGCCGGAAACCGACGCCGCGGTCCTCGATGCGCTCGAGGCCTTCCTGACGACGGCGCTGGGCAAGGGCGTGGTCCGGGCGAAGGACACGCCGAACTTCGTGGCGAACCGGATCGGCGTGTTCTCGATGATCGCGACGCTGCATCACACGGCGCGTCTCGGGCTCGCCTACGACGTCGTCGACGCGCTGACGGGACCGGTGATCGGGCGTCCCAAGAGCGCGACGTTCCGGACCATCGACGTCGTCGGATTGGACACGACCGCCCACGTGATCGGCACGATGCGCGACACGTTGCCCGACGATCCCTGGCACGGGCGTTTCCGCGTGCCGCCGGTGATCGAGGCCCTGGTCGCGAAGGGCGCGCTCGGCGCGAAGGCGAAGGCCGGCTTCTACCGGAAGGAGGGCCGGGACATCCGCGTGTTCGATCCGGCCGCGGGCGACTACCGGCCGGGCGGCGGTGAGGTCGACGCCGGGGTCGCCGCGATCCTCGCGACCACGGATCCGGCGGCGAAGCTCGCGAAGCTGAGAGCGAGCGGTCACCCGCAGGCCGAGCTCCTGTGGGCGACGTTCCGCGACGTGTTCCACTACGCCGCGGTCCACCTGGCCGCGATCGCCGACAACGCGCGCGATCTCGATCTGGCGATCCGCTGGGGTTTCGGCTGGACGCTCGGACCGTTCGAGACCTGGCAGGCCGCCGGCTGGGCGGAGGTGGCCGCGTGGATCGCCGAGGACATCGCCGCGGGCCGCGCGCTCGAAAGCGTCGCGTTGCCCGCGTGGGTCGCGGCGCCGGCGGTCGCCGCCGCGCGCGGCGTGCACACGCCCGCCGGCTCGTACTCGGCGGCGACGGGGCGTTTCGTGCCGCGGCCGGCGCTGCCGGTCTACCGCCGCCAGCGGTATCCCGACGCCGTCCTCGGCGAGCGCTTCGACCGCGGCACGACGATCTTCGAGACCGACGCGGTGCGTGCCTGGCACCTCGAGTCCGATGTCGCGATCGTCACCTTCAAGACCAAGCAGCACACGATTTCCGACGAGGTCCTCGACGGCGTCGGCCGCGCGATCGATCACGCCGAGCAGTGCATGGCGGGGCTCGTCATCTGGCAGACGAAGGAGCCGTTCTCGTTCGGCGCGAACCTCGCCTCGCTCGCACCGGCGGTCCAGGCGGGCCGGTACAGCGACGTCGAGCGCGTCGTCGAGCGGTTCCAACGCACGTCGCTGGCGCTGCGCGACTCGCTGATCCCGACGGTCGCCGCGGTGCGCGGCATGGCGCTCGGCGGCTCGTGCGAGTTCATCCTCCATTGCGACCGCACGGTGGCGGCGCTCGAGTCCTACATCGGGCTGGTCGAGGCGGGCGTGGGCCTGCTGCCGGGCGGCGGCGGGACCAAGGAGATGGCGGTGCGCGCCGCCGAGGCGGTGAAGCAGGGTCCCACCGGCGGGCAGGCCGACCAGTTCCCGTTCATCCGCGCGGCCTTCCAGACCCTCGCCACCGCGACGGTCGCGAAGAGCGCGCTCGACGCCCGGGCGCTTGGGTTCCTGCGGCCGGCGGACGTCGTCACGATGCACGCGGACGAGATCCTGCACGTCGCCATCGGCCAGGCGCGCTCGCTCGCCGACACCGGCTACCGGCCGCCGCTGCCGCCGCGCGCGGTGCCGGTCGCCGGGCGGACCGGGATCGCGACGCTCGAGATGATGCTCGTCAACATGCGCGACGGCGGATTCATCACCGGATACGACTTCGAGGTGGCGCTCGCGATCGCGCGCGTCATCTGCGGCGGCGACGTCGACGCCGGATCGCTGGTCGACGAGCGCTGGCTGATCGACCTCGAGCGCGCCGAGTTCATGGCGCTGGTGCGCGATCCGCGGACCCAGGCGCGCATCGCCCATACGCTCGCCACCGGCAAGCCGCTGCGCAATTGAGGATCGCCATGGCCCGGACGTTAGAGGACGCCTACATCGTCGCCGCCGTGCGCACGCCGGTCGGCAAGGCGCCGCGCGGCGCGTTCCGGTCGACGCGCCCCGATTCGCTGCTCGCGCACGCGCTGACCAGCGTGCTGGCGCGCGCGCCGTCGCTCGACCCCGCCGCCGTCGACGACGTGATCGTCGGCTGCGCGATGCCCGAGTACGAGCAGGGGATGAACGTCGCGCGGATCGGCGTGCTGCTCGCCGGGTTGCCGAACACGGTGGCGGGCATGACGGTCAACCGGTTCTGCTCGTCGGGGTTGAACGCGGTGTCGATCGCCGCCGACCGCATCCGCACCGGCGAAGCGGACGTGCTGATCGCCGCCGGCACCGAGAGCATGAGCATGATCCCGATGCTGGGACGCCTCTCGCTCAACCCGGAGGTGTTCGCCCGCGACGAGAATCTCGGCATCGCCTACGGCATGGGTCTGACCGCCGAGAAGGTCGCCGAACGCTGGAAGGTCTCGCGCGAGGACCAGGACGCGTTCGCGCTGGAATCGCACCGGCGCGCGCTCGCCGCGCAGCAGACCGGCGAGTTCGACGCCGAGATCGCGCCCTTCGTCGTCCACGAACGCCGTCCCGACCTGGCGACGTCCCGGGTGCGCGAGCGCGAGACGACGATCGCGCGCGACGAGGGACCGCGTTCGGACACGACGGCCGAGGGTCTGGCGAAGCTCCGGCCGGTGTTCGCCGCGAAGGGGTCGGTCACCGCCGGCAACAGCTCGCAGATGTCCGATGGCGCAGGAGCGGTCCTCGTCGTCTCGGAGCGCGCGATCCGCGAGCACGGTCTCGTGCCGCTGGCGCGCTTCGCCGGCTACGCGGTCGGCGGTGTCGCGCCGGAGATCATGGGCGTCGGGCCGATCGCCGCGGTGCCCAAGGCGCTCAAGACCACCGGGCTGCGACCGGCCGACCTCGACTGGATCGAGCTCAACGAGGCGTTCGCGGCGCAGAGCCTCGCGGTGATGCGCGAACTGGGACTCGACCCGGCCCGCGTCAATCCGCTGGGCGGCGCGATCGCGCTCGGACACCCGCTCGGCGCGACCGGCGCGATCCGCACCGCCACGATCGTGCACGGACTGAAGCGTCGCCGGGGCCGGTGGGGCATGGTGACGATGTGCGTGGGCACCGGCATGGGCGCGGCGGGCATCTTCGAAGCCGCCTGACGCGGTCGCGACCGCGGCGGGACCGGCCGGCACGGGACGGCGACGACACACGAGGAGGAGCGATGCGCGGATTCGGAATCGGTACGCTGCGGTCGATGGTCCTGGCGACGGCGTTCGCGTGGTGCGCCGGCGCCGGCGCCGCCGACGTCGGCGGGGTGACGCTCGACGACAAGGCGAACGTCGGCGGCCAGGAGCTGGTGCTCAACGGCGCCGGCATCCGCACCCGCGCGATCTTCAAGGTCTACGTCGGCAGTCTCTACCTTCCGGCGAAGGCGAACTCCACCGCCGCGGCGCTGTCGAAGGGCCCGAGGCGGGTGCAGCTCAACCTGCTGAGGGCGCTGTCCGCCGACCAGCTCGTCGACGCGCTGGTCGACGGACTGAAGGACAACAACGCCGAGGCCGAGCTCGCGGCGGTCAAGGCGCAGGTCGACCAGATGGTCGCGACGATGAAGGCGTTCAAGGACGTGAAGGAGAAGGACGTCGTGACGCTCGACTACGCCAACGGCGCGACGGTGATCGGCTTCAACGGCCAGCCGAAGGCGACGATCCCCGGCGACGCGTTCAACGCGGCGCTTTCGAAGGTCTGGCTCGGCGACAAGCCGGTGCAGGCCGACCTGAAGAAGGCGATGCTCGGGGGGTGACCGCGATCTCCCCGGTCGCCCACGACTTCTGGCCGTCCTGCGGCTACCGGAGGTTGACGGTCGGCACCGACGGCCGGCTCACGCTCACCGACGAGTTCCTGCGCGGCCACCTGCTGCGACCGGAGCTCGCGCCGGTTCCCGAGTCCTGCGCCGCCGAGCTCGCGGTGCACGACGCGCTGGTCGCGAGTCCGCGACGCGCGGTCGCGCCCGAGGCGCTCGCCGCGATCCGCGACGCCGACGCGCGCGAGAATTACCGGATCTGGCTCGCGTTCCGCCAGCGGCTCGCCTCGGCGCCCTCCCTCGAGGCGGCCTACGCGCGCCTGTTCCAGGGCGAGGGCGTCGACGTGCCGCCGCTGTTCGTCCACGAGCTCACGCGGATCCTGGTGCGCCACGTCCTGGGCGAGCGCGCCGATCCGATCGAAGCGCGCGTCGCCGAGGCGCTGTTCCGCCCGCAGCGCGTCGCGTTCCTCGACGACGGCTCGGTCATGGCGGCCGACGAGGAGACGGTCGAGCGCCAGGCGACCACCGGCGGATTCGGCCACCTGGGCGAGCTGCTGGCGAAGCACCGCGTGCCGATGCGCACGATCGACGTCGACGTGCTCTCGCGCGACAACGCCGAGCGTTACTGGGAGCGCGACGAGCGCCACGATTTCGCCATCGGCCTGAACCGCGGGCAGCCCGCGCTCGAGGCGCTCTGCCGGCTGATCGAGCGCTGGGTCCGCCATTTCCTCGGCGTCGACGTGCGTGTCTCGCCGCAGAGCCGGATCGACGACGACCGCTGGGTCTGGCACGTGGGGCTGGACGCCGAGGCGTCGGCGATCCTCAACGACCTGTACAATCGCGTCGAAGTCGACGAGACGCGACTCGCCCGGCTGGTCGCGCTCTTCCGGCTCGATTTCGCCGACCCCGCCGACGCGCGACCGACGGTCGCCGGACGGCCGGTCTGGCTCGCGATGGCGATCGACGCCCAGTCCCGGCTGCGGCTCAAGCCGCAGAACCTGCTCATCAACCTGCCGCTCGCGCGGCCGCAATGACCATGACCCGATACCCTGCACGACCGCTCGCCGTCGCCCTCGCCACCGCGTGGCTCGCCGCCGGCGGTGCCTTCGCGCAACCGGCCGCCGACAAGGCCGGGACTCCGGCGCCCGCGGCGGCGGCCGGCGCGCCGGCGGCGATGCCGTCACCGGGAACGACGCCCACGGCCGCTCCGGCGCCGACCACGGCGAAGGACGGTCCGGTCGAACTGGCGCCGGCCGCCAAGGACGCGAAGGGGAAGAGCGGGGAAACGGTGGCCGAGGAGCCGGTGCCTGAAGGGCCCCTAGGACCGCTCGCGTGGCTCAACGGCTGCTGGAAGGGCGCGGTCGGCGCCGGCGCGCGGGTGCGCGAGTTCCGCGAGTACTGGCACCCGTTGCGCGGCAACCTGATGGTCGGCGTCGGTCACAACGCGCTGGCGAACCAGACGGTGAGCTACGAGTACCTGCGGCTGGAGCCGCGCGGGTCCGACGTCTACTACGTGGCGACGCCCGCCGACAGGCCCGCGGTCGCCTTCAAGCTCTCGGAGACCCGGCGCGAGGGCAAGGACGACCTCTTCACGTTCCGCACCGCCGGCAGCGGATTTCCGACGGCGATCACCTACCGCCGCGGGACGCTGGGCTGGCTGTACGTCGAGGTCGCGGGTCGCGTCAACGACAAGGGCGCCGAGCGCGACCACAAGGTGACCTACCCGTTCCGGCGTGTCGACTGCGAGAGCGGCGAGTTCATCAAGAAGTAGGAGAGCGGGAGCGGCGGCCCGATCAGCGGGCCGGCACGCCGCGATTCGCGAGCGCGTCAGCGCGCAGGTTGCCGGCGTCGCTCGCATGGCCGCGGACCCAGTGCCAGCGGACGTGGTGGCGCGCGGCGAGCGCGTCCAGTTCGCGCCAGAGCTCGGCGTTCTTGACCGGCTTGCGGTCCGCGGTCTTCCAGCCGTTGCGCTTCCAGCCGTGGATCCAGGTCTCGATGCCGTTCTTGACGTATTGCGAGTCGGTATGGAGCTCGACGTCGCAGTCGCCCTTGAGCGACTCGAGGGCCCGGATGACCGCGGTCAGCTCCATCCGATTGTTGGTCGTGTCGGGTTCGCCGCCCCACAGTTCCTTCTCGTGCGCTCCGGACACGAGCAGCGCGCCCCAGCCGCCGGGGCCGGGGTTGCCCTTGCAGGCGCCGTCGGTCCAGACAACGACCCGATGCCCGGTGCTCACTTCGCCGAACCCCGCGTCGTCAGGCTCTCCTTGGCGCGGGCCGCGGGCGACAGCGCCTTGTTGCGCCGCTCGCGGCGCTGCCAGGACGGCGTGAGCACGCGCAGGCCCGCGACGTGCTTGGTCGCGCGCAGGAAATAGACGCCGCCGGCGACCGGCCACCAGCGATCGCCGGCTTCCTCGAAGAAGCGGAAGCGCGCGAGCCACGTCTCGCGGGCGAACGGCGGCGCATACGCGTCGAGCCGCCCACCGATGACATCGAATCCCAGCAGCTTGAGCCAGTCCTTGAGCCGCCACAGGCCGATGAAGTTGCCGTTCCAGGGCGGCGTCTGCTCGCGGCCGAAATAGCGTTTGACGCCGTAGAGCGAGAACGGATTGAATCCGGCGATCACGATCTGGCCTTCCGGCCGCATCACGCGCCAGGCCTCCCGCAGCATCTGGTGCGGGTCGTCGGTGAACTCGAGCGCGTGCGGCATGACCACGAGGTCGACGGTGTTCTCGGGCAGCGGCAGCGCGTGCGGGTCGGCGATCAGCGCCGCCGGCGGGTCGTAGTCGAGCGTCCAGCGGGAGGGGATGCGGCTGGCGTCGAGAACCGGCATCTCGGGCAGGCCGATCTGCAGCGCGTAGTAGCCGAAGATATCGGCGACCGTGCGCTCGAAGTACGCGAGCTCGCGCGCGGCGACATAGCGGCCGAGCGGCGTCGCGAACCAGCCGGCGAGCGACGTTGACACGCCCGCGGCGCCCTCCGAAGATGCGCCCATGCCGGTGATTATCCCGTTGCCCGCGTTCAGCGACAACTACGTCTGGGCGATACGCGTCGGCGGCCGCGCGGCGGTCGTCGATCCCGGCGACGACGATCCGGTCGAGGCTTGGCTCGCGCGCGAGGGCGTCGAATTGGTCGCGATCCTCGTCACCCACCACCATCCGGACCACACCGGCGGCGTCGCGGATCTCGCGCGGGCGCGCCGCATCGAGGTCTGCGGTCCGGCGCGCGAGCCGATCCCGGCGCGCACGCGCGCGGTTTCCGGCGGCGATCGGATCGAGCTCGCGGCGCTCGGCCTCGAGCTCGACGTGCTCGACGTTCCCGGCCACACGCGCGGCCATGTGGCCTACATCGGCCGCGGCGCCGCCTGGGGCGATCCCGCGCTCTTCTGCGGCGATACGCTGTTCGCGGCGGGTTGCGGGCGTCTGTTCGAGGGCACGGCGGACCAGATGCACGCGTCGTTGGGCGTCCTCGCCTCGCTGCCGCCGGCGACGCGCGTCTACTGCGCGCACGAGTACACGCTCGCGAACCTCCGGTTCGCTGCCGCTGTCGAACCGGGCAACCCGGCGCTCGCGGCCCGACTCGTCCGCGAGCAGGGGCGGCGCGACGCCGGCGAGCCCACGCTGCCGTCGACGATCGGCGAGGAGCTGGCGACCAACCCGTTCCTGCGCGATGGGGAACCGGCGGTCGTCGCCGCGGCGAGGGCGCACGCCGGGCGGGCGCTCGACGGCGGGGCCGAGGTGTTCGCGGCGCTGCGCGCCTGGACGAACGCGTTCTGAGGCGGGGCGCCGGCGGCGGGTTGCGCCTCGACCCAGGCGCCGCCTACCATCGCGGGCGTTCCGGCGGAGCTCCAGGCGCGGTCGGAGCGTTCCCGGGAGCGGAGTGCAGCTGCGGAGGCCGACGTTTGATCATCCGAAGTCTCGTCCTGTCGTTCGCCGTCCTGGTCGCGTCCTGCGCGATCGCACCGGCGCCGACGCCCGCCGACGACCGACCGCCCCGGCCCCCCGCGGCGCCGGCGCCCGTCCCCGAGGCGCCGCTGGCGAGCGTCGAGCCCGAACCGCCGCCGGAACTGCCGCCGCCGCAGCCGGCGCCGGTGATCGCGGTCCAGCCGCTGCCGGCGGCGCTCACCGGCGCACCGGTCGAACCTTTTCCGGCGGCCGCGGGTGCCGACCTCGAGCCTCTTCCCTCGCCGGCACCCGACTTGTGGGCACGGATCGTCGCCGGATACGGAATCGCCGATCTCGTCGACGATCCGCGGGTCGCGAAGTGGGAGCAGTGGTACGCCGATCGTCCCGATTACGTCGCGCGCATGGTCGACCGCAGCCGCCGCTACCTCTACCACGTGGTCAGCGAGGTCGAGTCGCGGGGCATGCCGCTCGATGTCGCGCTGCTGCCGATGGTCGAGAGCGCCTTCAATCCGCTCGCTCTGTCGCGGGCGCGCGCCTCGGGAATCTGGCAGTTCATCCCGTCGACCGGCCGGCAATACGGCCTCGCCCAGAACTTCTGGTTCGACTCGCGCCGCGACGTCCTGGCCGCGACCGAGTCCGCGCTCGACTACCTCGGCAAGCTCTACGCGGACTTCGGCGACTGGCAACTCGCGCTCGCCGCCTACAATTGGGGCGAGGGGAACGTCTCCCGGGCGATCGCGAAGAACCGGGCCAAGCGCAAGCCGGCCGACTACGCCTCGCTGCCGATGCCGGTCGAGACGCGCAACTACCTGCCGAAGCTGCAAGCGGTCAAGAACATCGTGCGCGACCCCGAACGCTACGGGCTCGTGCTGGCGGAGGTGCCGGATTCCCCGTACTTCACCGCCGTCAAGACCTCGGGCCCTATCGACGTCAAGCTCGCCGCCGAGCTCGCCGAAATGTCGGTCGACGAGTTCGCCTCGCTCAATCCGCAGCACAACCGGCCGGTCATCGCCGGGGCCGACGAGCACACGATCCTGCTCCCGATCGACCGTGCCGAGGTCTTCGCGGCGAAGCTCGAACTCGTCGATCAGCCTCGCGTGTCCTGGCAGGCGCACCGGATGCGGCCCGGTGAGACCCACGCGCAGGTCGCCGCCCGCTACGGGCTGCCGGTCGAGACGCTGCGGGCGATCAACGGGCTCTCCCCGCGCACCGTCGTACCCGCCGGGCACGCGCTTCTGGTGCCGGCTCAGAGCCCGTCGGATGCGACCGCGGAGACGCTCGCCCGGACGGTATTCACGACGGTTCCGTCGGGGCGGACCTTCTATCACACGGTCCGCCACGGGGAGACGATGTCGACGATCGCGGCGCGCTACGGCGTGACCGCCGAGGACCTGCGGCGCTGGAACGGCCTGGCGCAGAACGCGGTGCGGTCCGGCCAGCGCTTGCGGGTGACCAGCGACATCGTCACCGGGGGGCGATCGCGGCCGAAGACCGCGCCGGCCGCCGCGCCCGCGGCGGAGAAGCCCCGACCGCCGGCGAACGCGAAGGCGAACGGTTCGCGCGGCGGCTAACCGCCGGCGCCGCGTCGCCGGCGAGAACCCGCCCCCGAAAGCAAACGGGCGACGCCGTCGGCGTCGCCCGTTTTCGTGTCCGCTGCACGCTTGCGGCGGACCTGTAGGCCGCTCGCGCTTACTTCTTCTTGGCGGCCTTGCGCTTGGTGGCCCGCTTCTTCGTGGCCTTCTTCTTCGGGGCGGCCTTCTTCTTGGTCGCCTTGCGCTTGGTGGCCTTCTTCTTCGGGGCGGCCTTCTTCTTCGTCGCCTTGCGCTTGGTGGCCTTCTTCTTGGTCGCCTTGCGCTTCGTGGCCTTCTTCTTCGGGGCGGCCTTCTTCTTCGTCGCCTTCTTCTTCGTCGCCTTCTTCTTCGGGGCGGCCTTCTTCTTGGTCGCCTTCTTGGCCTTGCGCTTGGTCGCTTTCTTCTTCGGCGCGGGGGCGGCGGCCGCCGGCGCCATCATCGACATCATGTCAGCCAACATCGTTTTCTCCTGTCTGAGTTTCTGGATCTGTTATGAACTACCCGGCAGGTGCGGGTCCTTTTTCGCGGACCTCTTGACAAATCCTCTGGCACCTGCTGCCTGCATTCTAGCCGCATTTCAACGATTTGCAAGATTTCGACGCGCCCGGAACTGCCCGCGCGCGCGCCTGTTGCGTATCCGCACACCGGCAGCAGCGCGTCGCCGACGCGCGGAAGGGGCGCGCGACGCGGATCGCGTCAGGCGCGCGGCAGCGTCGATTCGAGCGCGTACAGATCGGCGATCGACTCCCGCCGACGGACGACATGCGCGACGCCGCGGTCGACCATCACCTCGCAGGCTCGGGGCCGGGCGTTGTAATTGGAGCTCATCGACATCGCGTAGGCTCCGGCCGCCCGGACCGCGAGGAGGTCGCCGGGCCGAAGGGCCAGTTCGCGGTCGCGGGCGAGGAAATCGGCGCTCTCGCAGACCGGGCCGACCACGTCCCAGCGCGCCGTCGGTTCCGCGCGCGGACGGACCGGATCGACCCGGTGCCAGGCGTCGTAGAGCGCCGGGCGCATCAGGTCGTTCATCGCCGCGTCGACGATCGCGAAGTGGCGGACCGGTCCCGGCTTGAGGTACTCGACGCGGGTCAGCAGCACGCCGGCGTCGGCGACGAGCCGGCGGCCCGGCTCGAGCAGCAAGGCCTCCCGGCGACCGGCGAAAAGCTCCTGCAGCATCGCCGCGTATTCGGGCAACGGCACCGGGGTCTCGTCGCGGTAGCGGATGCCCAGTCCGCCGCCCAGGTCGATGTGGCGCAGCGCGATGCCGTCCGAGGCGAGCGTGTCGCACAGCGCCAGCACCTTGAGCGCCGCCTCGCGGTAGGGCGCGAGGTCGGTGATCTGGGACCCGATGTGGATGTCGATGCCGACGATCTCGAGGCCGGCCATCGAGCGCGCCCGCCGGTAGAGCGCCCGCGCGTCGGCGTGGGCGATGCCGAACTTGTTCTCCTTGAGGCCGGTGGAGATGTAAGGGTGGGTCTTCGCATCGACGTCCGGATTGACGCGCAGCGACACCGGGGCCCGGGCGCCGCGCTCGCGGGCGATCGCGTCGAGCCGGTCGAGTTCGGCCTCGGATTCGACATTGAAGCAGCCGATGCCGGCGTCCAGCGCCTGGCGCATCTCGGCGACGGTCTTGCCGACGCCGGAGAAGACGATGCCGGCGGGATCGGCGCCGACCGCCAGCGCGCGCGCGAGCTCCCCGCCGGAGACGATGTCGAAGCCGCTGCCCAGCCGCGCGAAGACGTCGAGCACCGCCAGGTTGGCGTTGGCCTTCATCGCGTAGCAGATCCGGTGCCGGACGCCGGCGAGCGAGGCGTCGAGCGCGCGCCAGGCCTCCTCGAGCGCCCGGCGCGAGTAGACGTAGCACGGCGTGCCGTGGCGCTCCGCGATCGCCGACAGCGGGACGCCGTCGACGGCGAGCTCGCCGTCCCGGATCGCGAACGCGCTCACCGGCTCTTCGCGGGCGGGGCGTCGCCGCTCGGTGTCGGCGGCGGCGGCGGCGGAGATCCGGCGGACGCGCCGGCCGGCGAGCCGGCGTCGGGCAGCTTCAGCGGACCCTTGATGCCGCATCCGGCGGCGAGGAACGCGAGCGCGGCGGCGGCGGCGACGACGCGGCCGGTTCGGCCGGCTCGCGGGTGGCGACGAAGTTCGCGTACCATCGCCGACGATGGTAGCACGCGACCCGCGCCGATCCCTTCGTCCGACATGAGCGCCGACGCCCCGTTCCTCGCCGCCGCCGACACGGCGCTGCGCGCCATCGCCGACGCGATCGAGCGCGCGCTGGAGGCGAGCGACGCGGACGCCGATTGGCGCCTCGCCGACGGGATCCTCGAGATCGAGGCGGACAGCGGCGCCAAGATCGTCGTCAACCGCCACGTCCCCAACCGCGAAATCTGGGTGGCCGCGAAGGCCGGCGGCTTCCATTTCCGGCCAGGCGGCGGGCGGTGGCGCGACACGCGCGGCGGTGGCGAGCTCGGTCCGACGCTCGAGGGCATCCTCGCGCGCGAGATCGGTCTCGCGGTGGCGCTGCCGCCGCTCGTGGCGCCGGCGGACGCGGGCTGACTCGCGCGGGCCCTCGCGCCGCTACGCGGAGAGCAACGCGGTCCAGTCCTCGAGCGCGCGGCGCTGCGCGTCGTGGCCGGGCAGCAGCGTCTCGACCAGCGCCCAGAACCGGCGCGAGTGGTTGAGCTCGACCAGGTGGGCGACCTCGTGGGCGACGACGTAATCGGCGAGCGCCGGCGGCAACTGGATCAGGCGCCAGTTGAGCCGGATCTCGCCGCGGTGGTTGCAGCTGCCCCACTCCGCGCGGGCGTTGGAAAGCCGCACCGGCGGCGTCGCGTCGGTGACGCGGCGCGCGAAGTCGGCGACGCGGGGGACGATCCGGCGAGCCGCCTCGTCGCGCAGCCAGCGCGACACGGTGTCGGCCACCGCGCGCTCGTCGTTCGCCGACGGGTGCAGGATCGTCAGGTCGAACAGGTCCGGCCTCACGATCATCGTGCGCGACGGGAACACCGCCAGCCGGAGCTCGTCGCCGAGATAGAGGATCGGCGATCCGGTGCGCCATTCGCGCGGGAGCACGTCGCGGCGGCGGGCCCGCCATTCGGACAGCGTGCGGACGATCCACGCGGCCCGCTCGACGAGGGCCTCCTCGATCTCGCGCAGCGTCACCCAACGCGGTGCCCGGACCGTGAGGCCGTCCAGGTCCACCGACATGCCGATCGAGCGACGCCGGGCCCGAACGAGGCGGTAGTCGACCGCCTCGCCGGCGAGCACGACCCGGCGCAGCGTCGCCGCGCCGCCGCCGGGGCCGCCGGTCAGCCCGGCACGGGCAGGCGTGCGACTTCGCCCTCGATCCATGCCTCGACCTCCGCGGTCAGCGTCGCCGGATCCTTGCCCTGCGACGGGATCGGCGGTCCGAAGACGACGGTGATCTCCCCGGGCCGCTTGCCGAAGATCCCCTTGGGCCACAGCCAACCGGCGTTGTGGGCGACCGGCAGGATCGGCACGCCGAGCGCGATCGCGAGCCGCGCGCCGCCGGTCTTGTACTTCGCGCGCGTCCCGGCCCGGATGCGCGTGCCCTCCGGGTAGACGACGATCCAGAAGCCCTGCGCGAAACGCGCGCGGCCCTGCTCGGCCATCTGCTCCATCGCGTCGCGGCCGGCCTTGCGGTCGATCGTGATCGGCGAGGCGAGCGCGAAGCCCCAGCCGAAGAACGGCAGCTTGAGGAGCTCCTTCTTGGCGACGAACGCGAGCGGCGGCAGGTAGATGCCCAGCGACAGCGTTTCCCAGGTCGAGCTGTGCTTGGACATGACGACGTGCGGCGTCGACGGGATCCGTTCCAGGCCCTCGGCGCGCCAGCGGATGCCGCAGATCAGGCGCGCGCCCCAGGCGACCGTCCTGCACCAGTGCGCGGCGATCCGGTATCGCGCCACCCGCGGCAGCCAGAAGGTCGCCAGCATGACCGCCGCGTAGATCGGCGTCACGACGAGCTGGAAGGCCGTGAAGAGGATCGCGCGGATCGCCTGCACGGTCGCCCCGCTCAGTCGCGCGCGAGCAGCGCCGAGGCCGCGAACGCGAGGTCGGGGAAGATGACGGTGGCCGGCGGGAAATTGCCCAGGCGCAGCGTCTTCTCGCCCTTGCCGGTGAGCACGAGCATCGGCTGGGCGCCGACCGTCTGGGCGGCCTCGAGGTCGCGCAGGCTGTCACCGATGCAGGGCACCTGGGTCAGGTCGGCGCGGAACCGGCGCCCGGCCTCCTCGAGCATCGCCGGCTTGGGTTTGCGACACTCGCATTGGGCGTCCGCGGTGTGCGGGCAGAAGAAGACCGCGTCGATCCGGCCGCCGGCCTGGGCGAGCATCCGGTGCATCTTGTCGTGGATCGCGTTGAGCGTCGCCATGTCGAACAGGCCGCGCCCGATCCCCGACTGGTTGGTGCACACGGCGATCCGGTAGCCCGCGTGGTTGAGCCGGGCGATCGCCTCGAGGCTGCCGGGGATCGCACGCCATTCGTCGGGCGACTTGATGAACTGGTCGCTGTCGGCGTTGATGACGCCGTCGCGGTCGAGGATGACCAGACGCGCGGCGCGAGTCGGGGCGACGGTTTCGTTGGCGAACTGGACCACGGGCGTAACTGTAGCGGGAAACCGGGGACGGCGACGACACCGTCCCCGCCGCCCCCGTCAGATCGCCAGCTTCGACAGGTCGGCGACCCGGTTCATCGTCGCGGCGACCCGCGCGACCAGCGCGAGGCGGTTCGCCCGGACCGACGCGTCGTCGGCCATCACCATGACCTCGTCGAAGAAACGGTCGACGGCCGGCTTCGACGTCGCGAGCGAGCGCAGAGCGCCGGCGTAGTCGCCGCGGGCGCAGGCCTCGTCGACCGCCGGCTCGAGCTTCTGGAACGCCGCCCACAGGTCGTGCTCGGCGCCGTCGGCGAGGCGGGAGCGGTCGACGGCGGACGCCGCCTCGGATCCGGACTTGCGCAGGATGTTGACGATGCGCTTGTTCGCCGATGCGAGCGCGGCGGCTTCCGGCAGCGCCTCGAACGCCTGGACCGCGGCGAGGCGCTCGGGGAGCGATCCGAACGTGTCCGGGCGCTGCGCGATCAGCGCCTCGACCTGGTTCGCGGATCCGCCGGCCTCGCGCAGGTAGCCGCGCAGCCGGTCGATGACGAACGTCTCCAGCTCGGCGCTCGCCGGCTTGACCGCCGGAATCGAGTCGAACGCCTCGAAGGCGACCGCGATCGCCCGGGCGAGCGGCAGCGCGAGCCGCTTCTCGATGAGGATCCGCAGCACGCCCAGCGCGGCGCGGCGCAGCCCGAACGGGTCCTTGTCGCCGGTCGGCGTCTGCCCCAGTCCGAAGAGGCCGGCCAGCGTTTCGAGCTTGTCGGCCAGCGCCACCGCCTGGGCGACTCCGCCCTCGGGCAGCGCGTCGCCGGCGTGGCGCGGCCAGTAGTGCTGCGCGATCGCGTCGGCGACCGCCGCGGCCTCGCCGTCGTGGAGCGCGTAGGTGCGGCCCATGGTTCCCTGCAGCTCGGGGAACTCGCCGACCATGTCGGTGACCAGATCGGCCTTGGCGAGCAGGGCCGCGCGGTCGGCCTGCACCGGATCCGCGCCGAGCGCCGGCGCGAGCGCCCGGGCGATGCGCCGCAGGCGGTCGACCCGCTGGGCCTGCGATCCGAGCTTGTTGTGGTAGACGACGGCGGCGAGTTTCGGCAGCCGCGCGTCGAGCCGCTGGCGGCGGTCCTGGTCGAAGAAGAACTTCGCGTCGGCGAGCCGCGCGCGCAGCACGCGCTCGTTGCCGGCGACGATCGCCGACGGATCGGCGGTGGCGAGGTTCGACACGACGAGGAAGCGCGCCCGCATCCGCCCGTCCGCACCGGTCAGCGCGAAGTACTTCTGGTTCTGCTGCATCGTCAGGATCAGGCATTCCTGCGGCACCGCCAGGAACGCCGGGTCGAACGTGCCGGCGACGACGACCGGCCACTCGACGAGCGAGGTCACCTCGTCGAGCAGCGCGTCGGGCGCGATCACCCGGTCGCCCTGGGCGGCGTTCGCGAGGGCGGCCTCGATCGCGCGGCGCCGCTCGTCGAACGAGGCGACGACCTTGCCGTGGTTCCACAGCGCGTCGGCCCAGGCCTCGGCGGTGGCGATCTCGAGATCGCGCCGGCCGAGGAAGCGGTGGCCGCCGGAGGTCCGGCCGGCGGCGAGTCCGAGCGCGCCGACCGGAACGACGTCCGCGCCGTGCAGGGCGACCAGCCAATGCGCCGGCCGGACGAACTTCTCGCGGTTGAAATAGCTCGCCGCGGCGCCGGGCGACGCCGGCGTCGGGTAGGTCATGACCTTGGGGATCGGCAGCTTGGCGATCGCGTCGTCGAGCGCGGACTGGAGGCCGGTCGCGAGCGGCTGTCCCTTGGCGACGCTGTGCAGGTAGACGTAGTCGGCCTTGCCGTCCGAAGCGATCGCGAGGCGGTCGGTGCCGTCCTGCGCCTCGCCGCGACGACGCTCGGCGAGCGACGCGCGACCGAGCTGGGCGAGCTTCTTGCGCAGCGCCTCGGTGGCGGTGCCGTCGGCTGCGTAGGCGACCTTCGCCGGCATCAGCTTGTCGACGACGTCCGCGTCGGGGGCGACGGCGAGCACCCGGGAAACTTTCACCGCCAGCCGGCGCGGCGTCGCGTAGGGCGTCGCCGCCGACCCGTCGGCGAGGAAGCCGCGCTCGCGAAGTCCGGCGGTCAGCGCCTCGGCGAACGCGTCGCCGAGGCGGCGCAGCACCCGGGGCGGCAGCTCCTCCGAACCCAGTTCGACGAGCAGCGTGGCCGGCGCGGTCACGGCGCGGCCTCCGCGTAGCGCGCCGGCATCGCGGCGCGATCGCGCTCGGCCAGCATCGGGAAGCCCAGCGCCCGGCGCGATTCGACGTAGGCGGTCGCGACCAGACGCGACAGCGCGCGGATGCGGCCGATGTAGCCGGCCCGCTCGGTCACCGAGATCGCCCCGCGGGCGTCGAGCAGGTTGAACGTGTGGCCGGCCTTGAGGATCATCTCGTAGCCGGGCAGCGGCATCTTCGCCTCGAGGAGCCGCTTCGCCTCGCCCTCGTAGTAGGTGAACTGCTCAAAGAGCTTGGGCGCGTCGGAGAGGTCGAACGCGTAGGTCGACTGTTCGCGCTCGTTCTGCCGGAAGACGTCGCCGTACGACATCGTCCCGGTGTAGGCCAAGTCGAACACCGACTCGACGTTCTGCAGGTACATCGCCATCCGCTCGAGTCCGTAGGTGATCTCGCCGGTGATCGGATCGCAGTCGAGGCTGCCGACCTGCTGGAAGTAGGTGAACTGGGTGATCTCCATGCCGTTCATCCAGACCTCCCAGCCCAACCCCCAGGCGCCCAGCGTCGGGTTCTCCCAGTCGTCCTCGACGAAGCGCACGTCGTTCTTCGCGAGATCGAACCCCAGCGTCGCGAGCGAGCCGAGATAAAGATCGAGGATGTCGGCCGGCGAAGGCTTGAGCACGACCTGGAACTGGTGGTGCTGGTAGAGGCGGTTGGGGTTCTCGCCGTAGCGACCGTCCTTCGGGCGGCGCGACGGCTGGACGTAGGCGGCGCGCCAGGGCTCGGGCCCGAGCGCGCGCAGGAACGTCGCCGTGTGCGACGTGCCGGCGCCGACCTCGAGGTCGTAGGGCTGCAGGAGCGCGCAGCCGCGCGAGCCCCAGTACTCCTGGAGGCGCAGGATGATCTCTTGGAACGTGAGCATCGGAGCGTCCGGCGGTCGGGGCCGGCGGGAATCGTCCAAACCCGCCATTCTACCGCCCGGGGCGGTCGACATCCTCGGGGCGCCGCCGGAGGCCGCGGCGTATCAGACGCTCGCTGTTGCCGCGGTGGCTCGATCGACCTCGGGCGCGCGCGGGACCAGCACGGCGCGGCGGTCGCGGTTGGGGCGCCAGTGGTCGCGGTGACGGCTGCCGCGCTCGGGCGGGCCGGCGCGCGTCACCGTCCAGTCGTACCCCAGGACGAGCTCCTCGACGAACAGGCGGCCGAGGAAGTGCACGAGGTGCGCGCCCATGCAACCGTGCGTGTGGCCGCCGAACGGCGAGTACTCGGCGCGCGAGTAGCGCCGGTCGCGGAAGCGCGACGGGTCCCAGCGGTCGGGGTCGGCGAACACCGCGGCGTCGCGGTGGCTCTCGTTGACGCACATCCGCAGGATCCAACCGGCCGGGACGACCCGGCCGTCGAGCTCGATCGGGGCGATCGTGCGGCGGTAGAGGAACTCGCTCTGTTCCATCCGCAGCGTCTCCTGGACCGCCACGGTCGCCGGATCGACCGGCGTCGCGAGACCGACCACGCCGCTCGTGCGTCCGTGCGCGCGGACCTCGTCGCGCCAGGCCGGCGCCTCGCCGGCGAACGCGAAGATCCAGTCGAGGAGCCCGGTCATGTCGCCGATCGTCAGCCGGTAGATCAGCACCAGGTTCTCGGCCCGCGCCGGCTCGTCGAGCGACGCCGGTCGGGCGGCGAGCAGGTGGTCGAGGGCCGATCCGCGCGCGACGCCTTGCGGGTCGCGCGCGAGGTCCGACGCGGCCTCGCGCACGATCGTCGCCATGCCGTCGACGCCGCGGCGCAACCGGCGGCGCCAGATCGGCCCGCCGGCCCTGGTCGTCCGGATCAGCGGGACGAGGCTGGCGAGCCGCTCGACGCGCGGATCGTCCGGCGCGAGGCCGAAGAAGACGCGGGCGTGGGCGGCGACGATCCAGCGCTCGAAGGCGCTGCGCGCGTTGACGCCTCCCGGGACCGCACGCGAGCGGCGCGAGAGATCCGCGAGTTCCCGGCGCAGCGACGCGCGGATCGCTCCCTCGGCGCCCTCGAGGTCCATCTGCGCGAACGCCGTCCGGAACAGCGGCGCCTCCTGCCGGTGCGTCTCGGCCGCCATGTACCGCAGCTGTCCCCGTGCCAGCAGCCGGTTGTACGGCAGCGCCGCCGGCGCCAGCGCGCCAGCGTGGTCGGTGAGCAGCCGGCGCGCGCGGTCGTGGCCCAACACGCAGGCGGCCGGACGTCCGAACTGCGTCATCTTGAAGACCGGGCCGTGGCGCACGAAGCCGTCGCGATAGAAGCGGCGATCTCCGATCGCGTCGAGCGAGCGCGCAAGCCCCATCGATCCTGGCGGCCAGCGCCGGCCGGCGCCATACCCGGGACGCGCACGCAGCCAGAGGGCGGCCATGACGGCGAGCGCGGACGCCGTCAGCAGATGCCGCGCGAGCGGCGAGACGATCGCGGCCCCGACCGCCGCGATCGCGGCGGCGGCCGCCGCCAGCGCGAGGACGAGCGCGAGGCCCGGGTGCGCGAGCGCGTCCTGGCGCAACGGCCGCTTGAGCGCGAGGTGCAGCGCCGACGCGGCCGCGAGCGCGAGACAGGCGAATTCGGCGGTGGCGAGCGCGTCGGGAACGATCGCGGACCCCATGGGGCGCCGGCGAGCCCGGCACGAGGTCGGATTCTCGCCACGCGGACAGGGTCGCGCAATCGCGACGGATCGTCGCGGGGCGCGCCTCCCGGTCGCGCCCCCAGGCCCTAAAATCGGCGAATGTCCGGTCCGGGTCACGCCCCGAGCGCGATTTCGGCGATCGTCCCCGTCTACAACGGCGAGGACGCGCTCGCCCTCAGTCTGGCGCCGCTCGCGCGCCTGCGCGCTCGAGGCGAGATCGACGAGGTCATCGTCGTCGACGACGGTTCGACCGACGCCTCGGCGCGCGTGGCCGCCGCCCACGGCGCGACGGTCGTGTCGTCCGGCGGTCGGCGGGGTCCCGGCGGCGCCCGAAACGTCGGGGCGGGCGTCGCGACCGGCGCGATCCTGTGGTTCGTCGACGCCGACGTCGTCGTGCACGACGACGCCGCGCGGGTGCTGGCGCGGTCGTTCGCCCGGCCCGAGATCGTCGCCGTGTTCGGCGCCTACGACGAGCGACCGGCGGCGCCCAACTTCCTTTCCCAGTACAAGAACCTCGCGCATCGCCACCAGCATCTGATCGCCGCCGGCGAGGCCGAGACCTTCTGGGCCGGTTGCGGCGGCGTGCGCGCAGACGCGTTCGCGGCGGCCGGCGGGTTCGACGCCGATCGCTATCCGCTGCCGTCGATCGAGGACATCGAGCTGGGCGCGCGCCTGCGCGAGCGCGGCGGCGTGATCGTCGTCGACCCGGCGCTGCAGGGTACGCACCTGAAGGTCTGGCGGTTCGCCGGGCTCGTGCGCACCGACGTGCTGATGCGGGCGGTGCCCTGGACGCGCCTGATCCGCGAACGACCGGCCAGCTCGGCGCTCAACGCCGCCTGGCCGGAACGGCTGCGCGCGGTGCTCGCCTGGGTCCTGGCCGCGTCGATTGTCGCGGCGATCCTGCGCATGGTTCCGGGGTGGGCGCCGCTCGCCGTCTACGCCGGCGCCGTGGGTGCGAACGCGCCGCTCGCCCGGATGTTCCTGCGCCTGCGCGGAGCCGCCTTCGCGCTGATCGCGATGGCGTTCCACCAGTTGCACTACCTCTACGCGTCGGCGGCCTTCGTCGCCTGCTCGCTCGGCTGGTCCCCGGCGGGCGCGCCCGGTTCGAGCAGGACCAGGAGCGTGTAGAAGACCAGCGCTGGCATCAGGTGCAGCAGGAAGCGATTGCCGAGCGTCTCGTCGGCGACGCCCCAGGCGGCGGAGCTGAAGAAGAACACGACGACAACCAGCCCGATCGCCGCGGCGACGGTCAGCGTCGCCGGTGCGAGCCGGGGCGAGAGCAGCGTCCGCCAGCGGCACAACGCGACCGCGACCGCGGCGTAGGCCGCGAGGTGCCAGGTGTCGAGGACGAGCGTCTGCAGCAGGACGGTCGGCAATACGTTGACCGGCTTCGACAGCAGGACGTATCCCAGCATCGGCACGCGTTGCGGGCCGAACAGCACGAACGCGCCGAACGCCGCCACCGCCGCGGCGGCCAGGGCGAGGCCGGCGCGACGATTGAGCGCCACGACGACGGCGGGGACGAGTGTCGCCATCCACAAGGCGCCCTCGACCTTCACCCAAACGCCGGCGAGCGCCGCGAGCGCGCCCAGCACCGCGATGCCTCGCTCGCGCGAGACCGACCAGCGCCAGACCGCCATGGCCGCCATCGCGTAGGCCGCGGCCATGTAGAGGTCGGCCGCACCCGCCTGCGCGACATGCTGGCCTAGCAGCGGCAGCGAAACGACCAGCCAGACCACGACCATCGCGATCGCCGCGCGGGCGCCGGCGGCGCGCGCCTGCGAGTAGACGGCCAGCGCAAGCGCGACGCTGATCGCGATCCACGGCGAATTGACGGCCGGTTCGTTCCAGCCGCCGACGTGGCGCGCCACCCAGACCTGCAGCAGGCCGACGGTACCCGGATGCCCGGGATTGGCGTCGGTGTAGACGCCCGGATCGCCGCTCGCCAGCCAGGCGTCCTGAGTGACGAACGGGACGATGCGACCCGTCTCGAGCCAGACGCGCGCCTTCGTGCTCCAGTGCGCCCAGCCGTCGTAGGCGCGCAGCGGACTGACGGCGACCTCGAGAGCGAGACCCGCGATCCTGACGACGACCAGCGTCAGCGCCGCCACGAAGAGCCAGCGCATCGGACCGGATTCGTCGGCCAACGAACCGGCGGGGTGCCGCGCCGGGCTCGGTTCGGCGGTCCGGATCCGCCAGACGCGGTAGCCGGCGATCGCCGCGACGAGGACGAGCGCGCCGTCGAGGCCGACGACGTTCCAGGGGATGCCGGCGACCGACGTCGCGCGGAGCGCGAGCGTGGCCACGAAGGCGCCGATCCAGCCGCCGTACCCGATCGCCAGCGGCAGGTCTCGCGCACCGTTGGTCCCCACGAGCGCCAGCACGATCGCGCCGCCGGCGATCCAGGGAATCGCGAGCGCGACCAGCGTAGCGGCGATCTCGGCCATGCGCGCCGGTCCGTGTCGATCGCGCTATTCGACGCGAACCAGCGTCAGCGCCGGATCGTCGGCCAACAGGGCGCGCGCCGGGCGGGTCCGCCCGTCGCGCCACACGAGGAGATCGCGCGTGCGGTCCCACGCGATCGCTTCTTCGAGCACGAGCGCGACCTGATCGCCCGGTCGCAACTGCTCGGGAGCGGGCAGCGCGCGGCGCGGGCCGCGTCGCGCGTCGTACCAGACGTTGTCCGGATAGAGGAACCAGCCGATGCGGGTGGCCAGATGCGTGTTCTCGGACAGCACGAGGACGCGCGCGGGTCGCTCCCGCGGTGCGTCGCGGAGCTTGCGGGCGGCTTCGAAGATCTTCCCGTCCGACCCGGCGGCGACTTTCTGGTCCGGCGCCTTGCCGGCGTAGAGCGCGAAATTGGCCGCGTGCTGCGCGGCGAAGTGCGCCTGCGTCCGCAGATCGAGGGCGAGCCACCCGATCAGGAACACCGCGAGCGCGGCCGGAAGCGGGAAACGGAGGCCACGGCGGCGCGCGCGCCAGGCGAGCCAGCCGATGGCGAGCGCGACCGCGGCGGCGACCACCGGCGCGAGGGGCGCGATCGCCTGCCGCTCGCCGGCCATCAACGTGAAGGAACCCGGTTCGACCCGGAACGCGCGGCGGTGCCAGTCGGCGAGCGTGTCCGAAAAGGTGACGCTCCAGGCGCCGGTGCGAAGCCCGACCCCAGCGATCGATAGCGGGGCGGCGAGGCGCCCGCGGATCGCCAGCGAAACCTCCTCGATCTTGCCGGTCCATTCCGGATGACCGTTGAGATCGATGTAGGCCGGACCACGCGACCATTCGATCGGCTCGCTGTAGAGCCGTCCCGGGGCGCTGCGCCGACGCCACGCGATGTTGAGCTGCAGCCCGGTGGGCACCTCACGGGGCAGGTACCAGGTGATCCGCGGGTAGTCGACCGCCTCGAACGTCGTCCCGGCCGCCGTCACCATCGCGATGCCGTCCGCATCGGTGGCGTCGATACGAAACCGGGTCGCTTCCGCTTGACCCCGGCCCCGGGTCGCGATCAGCGCGTTGCCGGCGATCTCGAGGGTCGGGCGGGTCGCGAACACGCGCGGTCCACCGTTCCAGCCGACGGCAATGGCGAGCACGATCGCGAAGGCGGCCGCGAAAAGGGCGAGCGCCCGGGCGACGAAGCGGACGGGCGTCGTGTCGGTCGGGGCGGTGGCGTCGGCGAGTGGCAAGCGGGCTGAGGCGGGCGCTGGGCGCGGCGCGAGCCTACCACCGGGCGTGGCGGATCGTCATCCGCCGCGCGCGGCGCCGTCGGCTCCCGGCCCCTGCCGATATACTCCACGCCGCGAGCGTCCGTTCCGGGAATCCGCCCGATCGGCGGCCGGCCCACCCGTCGTTCGGGGCGCCGATCCCGGGTTCGCCGACGGCGACCGGACGCGATCCCGATTCCCGATGGCCACAGCCTCTCCACCCGTCGCGTTGATCTTGGGCGCCGGCCCCGCCGGCCTCACCGCGGCGCTCGAGCTCCTGCGCCGCACCGGCGTGAAGCCGATCGTCGTCGAGGCCTCCGACGCGTTCGGCGGGCTGTCGCGGACCGTCGTCCATCGCGGATTCCGGATGGACCTGGGCGGTCACCGCTTCTTCTCCAAGTCCGACTGGGTGATGGACTGGTGGCAGGAGATCCTGCCGATCGACACCGCGACGCTGCCCGAGGGCGGTGCCGCGACGCTCTCCTACCAGTCTCGGCAGCGCGAATGGCGGCCGGCCGCCGGCGCGCCGCCCCGCGATCCCGAGCGTGTGATGCTCGTCCGCAACAGGCTTTCGCGGATCTACCATCGCGGCCGGTTCTTCGACTATCCGATCCGGCTCGATATCAACACGGTCCGCAACCTCGGATTCCTGCGCTCGGCCCGGGCCGGCCTGAGCTACATCGCCGCCCACATCGTGCCGCGCCGACCGGAGGTGACGCTCGAGGACTTTCTCATCAACCGGTTCGGGCGCGAGCTCTACCGCGAGTTCTTCGAGTCGTACACCGAGAAGGTCTGGGGCGTGCCGTGCACACGGATCTCCGCCGACTGGGGCGCGCAGCGGATCAAGGGGCTGTCGCTCAAACGCGCGATCACGCACGCGCTCAGGAGCGGGATCTCCCAGGCGCTCGGGCGCCCGTCGGAGGCGAAGCACACGAGCCTGATCGAGCGCTTCCTCTATCCTCGACTGGGGCCCGGTCAGATGTGGGAGGAGGTCGCGCGGCGCGTGCGCGAAGGCGGCGGGACGATCGTCACCGGCGCGCGGGCCGAACGGCTGCGCCTGTCCGACGGCCGTGTCACCGGCGTCGACGTGCGCCGGGCCGACGGCACGGTCGCGACCTACGCCTGCGACTACGCGATCTCGTCGATTCCGGTGAAGGAACTGGTCGAGAGCGCCGAGCCGCCCGCGCCGGACGGGGTGCGCGCGATCGCCGAGCGACTGCCGTACCGCGACTTCGTGACCGTGGGCCTGGCCGCGAGGCGGACGCGGATCGGACGCGAGGCGCCCGGCGTCCCCGGACCGCGGCTGCCGCCCGACAACTGGATCTACGTCCAGGAACCGGACGTGCGGATCGGTCGCATCCAGGTGTTCAACAACTGGAGTCCGGCGCTGGTGCCGGACGCCTCGGTCGCCTGGCTCGGACTCGAGTACTTCTGCACCGAAGGCGACGACCTGTGGTCGATGACCGACGCGGACCTGATCGCCTTCGGCGTGCGCGAGCTCGCGAAGATCGGCATCGTCGATCCGGCCGACGTCGTCGACGGCGTCGTCGTGCGCGTGCCCAAGGCCTATCCGGCCTACACCGGCGCCTACGAGCGCTTCGACGTCGTGCGCGCCTGGCTCGACGCGATCCCCAACCTGTTCCCGGTCGGTCGCAACGGCATGCACCGCTACAACAACCAGGACCACTCGATGCTCACGGCCAGGGCCGCGGTGGACGCGATCGCCGCGGGGCGCACCGACAAGGCGGCGCTGTGGAGCATCAACGTCGACGACGACTATCTCGAGGAGAAGTAGGGCGACCGGCGTCGGCCGTGCGCCTCGGACGCGTCGTGCCGGACGGCCGCCTCACGCGGATCGCCGCCCGGCGGCGACGCCGGCGGCGACCAGCGCCACGCCGCACAGCACTGCGAGCGCGTTGCCGACCTTCAGGAACGGCGTCTCCCCCTCCCGTCCGGCGACGCGGGTCTCCAGCAGCGCGCGGGTGAACCACGGCAGCTCGGCGCGTACCGATCCGTCGGCGTCGATGACGCTCGTGATCCCGGTATTGGTCGCGCGCAGCATCGGCCGGCCGGTCTCCTTCGCGCGCATCGCCGCGATCTGATTGTGCTGGCGCGCCGCGATCGAGCGGCCGTACCAGGCGTCGTTGGTCACGTTGACCAGGATCGACGCCGCGCGCGCCGGACCGGCGAGTTCGGCGCCGAACGCGTCCTCGTAGCAGATGTTGACCGCGAGCGTCTCGCCGGCGCGCGCGAACGGCGGCTGGTCGGCCGGGCCCGGCGTCTGGTCGGAGAGCGGGATGTCGAGCACGCGGTCGATGAACCAGCCGACGAGCGGTTTGGCCGGGATCGACTCGCCGAACGGCACGAGGTGGCGCTTGCGGTAGATCCGGGCCTCGGTCGTACCGAGGGTCGCGACGCTGTTGTGGATGCGCGGTTGCGTCTCGCCCTCCGGCGGGCGCAGGGCGACGAACAGACCGATCAGCGCGTCGCCGCCGCGATCGCGCATCGTGCGCGCGATCGCCTCGATCGTGGCGTCCGGCACCTCGTGCGCGAAGACCGGGAATGCGCTCTCCGGCAGCACGACGAGCCTGCCTCGGCTCGCCGCGACGAGCTCCTCGTAGATCGCGAACGAACGATGCCTGAGCTCGGGATCGAACTTCTGCTCCTGCGGCACGTTGCCCTGGACCAGCGTGACCGCGACCGGCGCACGCGGCGCGCTCGTCCACTCGACCCCGTCGAGCGCGCCGCCGGCGGCGAACAACGAGGCCGCGACCGCACCGGCCAGCGCCACCCGACGCGTCGACGACTGCGCGAGCGCGTCGATCGCGACCGCGATCAGCGCCGCGGCCGCTGCGACCGCGCAGGAGACGACGAACACCCCGCCGACCGGCGCGAATCCCGCCAGCGGGCTGCCGGGGAGTTGCGCGTGCCCGACGGCGAGCCAGGGGAACCCGGTGAGGACGAATCCGCGCAGCCACTCGGCGAGCGTCCAGGCGCCGGCGGCGACGGCGAACCGCGCGGCCGAACCGACGGGGGCGCCGAGCGCGGTGGCCCAGCCGGCGAGCGCGGGCCATAGCGCCAGATAGGCGCAGAAACCGGCCATCCCGACGACGGCCACCGGCAGCGGCATGCCGCCGAAGGACACGAGCGCGATGCCGATCCAGGGAACGCCCGCGCCGAAGAGCCCGAGACCGAACGCGAAGCCGGTCACCGCCGCGCGCCGGGGCGTGGGTGCGTCGCGCCACAGCGCGAACAGGACGGCGAGCGTGACGACGGGGAGCAGCGCGGCGCCGAACGGTGCGAAGCCCAGAACGGTCAGGGCGCCCGCGACGAGCGCGAGCGCGGCGGCGGGCACTAGGCGCGCGCGGGGCGCTCCGCCTCCGCGACCTTTTCGACCTGGAGCGTGTGGACGCGCCGGCTGTCGGCGCGCACGACGCGGAAACGGAAGCCGCCGATCGCCACCGTCTCGCCGCGCGTCGGCAGGCGGCCGAACGCGTGGACGACCAGCCCGCCGACCGTGTCGACGCCCTCGCCGGCGAGCTGGCTGCCGAAGCGCGCGTTGAAATCGGCGACCTCGGTCTGCGCCTTGACGCGGAACCGGCCGTGGCCCTCGGCGATGATGTTGTCCTCGGTCTCGTCGAAGTCGTACTCGTCCTCGATGTCGCCGACGATCTGCTCGAGCACGTCCTCGATCGTCACCAGTCCCGACACGCCGCCGTACTCGTCGACGACGATCGCGATGTGGTTGCGGTTGGCGCGGAACTCGCGCAGCAGCACGTTCAGCCGCTTCGACTCGGGAACGAACACCGCCGGGCGCAGCGTGTCGCGGACCGAGAAGGTCTCGGGCGCCTGGTAGTAGGCGAGCAGCTCCTTGGCGAGCAGGATGCCGACGACGTCGTCCTTGCTCTCCCCGATCACCGGGAAGCGCGAATGCTTGGTCTCGAGCACGAGCGGGATGAACGCTGGCGGCTCGTCGTCGATCGAGACGCAGTCCATCTGCGAGCGCGGGATCATGATATCGCGCACCGTCATCTCTGAGACCTGCAGCACGCCCTCGATCATCGACAGCGCGTCGGCGTCGAACAGCCGGCGCTCGAAGGCGCCGCGCAGGAGGTCGAGCAGCTCCTCGCGGTCCTCGGGCTCGCGGGTGAGGAACGCCGAGAGCCGCTCGAGGAGCGTCGGGCGCGCGTCCTCGCGATCGTCGGGGTCGGGATCGGGAACCGGGACCGTCATCGTCGCCCGGGCGTCAGTGCGCCGCGTAGGGGTCGGCGACGCCCAGGCGCGCGAGGATCGCGGTCTCGCGCGATTCCATCGCCCGCGCGTCGCGCGGCGAGGTGTGGTCGTGGCCTTGCAGGTGCAGCATGCCGTGCACGACGAGATGCGCGCAGTGCGCGCGAAGCGTCCGCCCGCCCTCGCGCGCCTCGCGCCGGAGCACCGGCGCGCAGAGCACGAGGTCCCCGGCGAGCGGGACCTCGTCATCGTACACGAACGTCAGGACGTTGGTCGCGTAGTCCTTGCCGCGGTAGAGCGCGTTGAGCGTCCGGCCCTCTTTCTCCCCGACGAAGCGGACGGTCGCGCGGACGTCGCGCTCGACGGCGGCGGCCGCCCAGCGGCGCAGCGAGGCGGCGGCCGGCAATCCGGCGCGGGCGACCGCGTACTGGACGACGAGCCGCAGGTCGGCGGCCGCCGGCCGGCGCCGCGGCTCAGCGACTGTCGCGTTCGTAGGCATCGATGATCTTCTGCACCAGCGGGTGGCGGACGACGTCGGCGCTGGTGAACCGGCAGAAGGCGATGCCGCGCACGTCACGCAGCACCCGGTCGGCCTCGACCAGTCCGCTCTTCTGCCCGCGCGCGAGATCGATCTGGGTGACATCGCCGGTGATCACCGCGCGGGTGCCGAAACCGATGCGGGTGAGGAACATCTTCATCTGCTCGGGCGTCGTGTTCTGCGCCTCGTCGAGGATGATGAAGCTGTGGTTGAGCGTGCGCCCGCGCATGTAGGCGAGCGGCGCGATCTCGATCGTCTGCCGCTCGAAGAGCTTGGACACCTTGTCGAAGCCCATCAGGTCGTAGAGCGCGTCGTAGAGCGGCCGCAGGTAGGGGTCGACCTTCTGGGCCAGGTCGCCGGGCAGGAAGCCGAGCCGCTCGCCGGCCTCGACCGCGGGCCGTACCAGCACGAGCCGCTTGACCGAATCGCGTTCGAGCGCGTCGACCGCGCAGGCGACCGCGAGGTAGGTCTTGCCGGTCCCCGCCGGACCGATGCCGAAGGTGATGTCGTGCGACTGGATGGCCGAGAGGTAGGCGACCTGGTTGGGCGTGCGGCCGTGCAGGTCGGCGCGCCGGGTGCGCAGGATCGGCTCGTCGTCGCCCGGCTCGTCGGCGGGCGGGCGTCGCGCGCCGCGGGTCGCGATCTCGACCAGGCCGAGCTGGATGTCGTCGACCGACAGCGGTTTCTCCGCCGCCGCGTAGAAGCGCTCGATCGCGGCCCGCGCCCGCTCGGTCCGGTCCGGCTCGCCGCTGATCGCGAAGCTGCCGCCGCGATGGCTGATCGAGACGTCGCAGGCGGCCTCGATCTGGCGCAGGTTCGCGTCGAGCGGGCCGCAGAGGTTCGCGAGCGCGCGATTGTCGAGCGGCGTGAGCGTCACCGTCGCCTGTCCCCGCTTCGTGGCCACGGCGCGCCGCCGGCTCAGATCGTCGATCGGACGAGCGGCGCCTTGAGCGCCTCGTCCAGCATCGCCAGCGATTCGGCCAGGTGGGCCGACGCCGACGCCGACCAGCCCGACTTCGACGCGACCGCCGCGATTTCGCGGCGCAGCGCCTTCGCGTTGACACGCAGCAGCGCCTTCGCGTCGGCCGGCATCGACGCCGCCGGCCGCAGCAGGGCCCCGGCGACCTTCGACGCGTGTTCGCGCTGCAGGTTGCGGCGGAGCAGCGGAATGTCGCGCCCGGTCTTGAGCTCGCTCCACACCGCGCGCTGGATCGTCGCGTAGACGTCGGCGAGCGACAACGCCTGCGACGGGTCGTCGACCTTGCCCTCGGCGTCGAGCAGCCGCTGCGCGACCGGCTCGCTCATCAGCCGGTCGAGGACCGCCTTCTGCGCGGCCAGCACCTGCGCGGACAACGAATAGTCGAAGCCCGTCGGTGCGATCGACGCATCGAAGGCGTCGGCGCGGTCGGCGAAATCGGTCGAGACGCTGCGCAGGAACTCCGGTTTGAAGCGGAAGCTGTCGGCCGAGAAGATCCCGGTCTCGACGAGCTTCAGCGCGTCGCGCTGGCGCTGCATCGCCACCGGGTTCATCGGTGTGCGCCCGGATCCGGCCGCGTCGCGCAGGACGCTGATGCCGCCGACGTGCTTCGCTGCGAGCAGCCCGCTCTCCCGGACCTGCGTGATTCCCCGTGTCAGGTTGCGGCGCAAGGCGGCGAGCGACTCGCCGGGCTTCAGCGGTCGCGCTTCCCAGCGTTCCCAGATTTCTCTCGCCAGCGCGAGCCGGCGCGCGGCGTAGGCGAGCGGGTCGCTGCCCAGGTCGCTGACGTTGGCGTCCGGATCGAGGCCGGCGTTGGTCTCGTCGTCGTACGCGTAGGCGAGCTGGGGTTCGGTCGACCGCGCCGCGATCCTGGCGAGCTCCTCGGTCTCGCGTTCCGGCGCGATCGGCCGGTACGCGTACTCGATCGCCCAGTAGTCGTAGACGCCCAACGTGGTCATCGAGTACTCGCCCTGCGGCTCGCCCTTGAGCGCCAGGTTGATCGGCGTGTACTCCATCACCGAGCCGGACACGCCGTTGCGGCGCGTGAACTCGCGGTCGCCGAGCTGCGCCTGCGTGTAGATCGTCGAGGCGCGGAAGTTGTGGGTGAGGCCCAGCGCATGGCCGACCTCGTGCATCACGACCTCCTTCAGGTCGGACAGCACGAATTCCTCGGCCTGCGGGCTGTCCGGCTCGACGACGCCGCGCGCCTCGAGCAGGTCCATCGCGAAGCCGCGGTCCTCGGCGATGAAATCCGCGATCGCGCACTGCATCGCCCGATCGGGGAGGAGTCCCCAGCCCAGCGGCGCCGCCGGCGGGACGGAAGACGCGGACGACGAGTCGGCGAGACGGTAGCGCGCGAAGCGCAGTCGCACCGGATCGACGCCGATGTCGGCGTCGAGGATCTCGCCGGTGCGCGGATCGGCCTGCGACGGTCCGATGCCGCCGAACGCCGGTCGCGCGGTCGTCATCCAGCGGATCGAGGCGTGCCGGGCGTCCAGCGTGTCGAAATCGGCGTCGTCCGGCTGGATCTTCGCTTGCACGGCGTCCTTGAAGCCGATCCGCTCGAACGCCTTGTTCCACTCGACCACTCCGGCGACGACCGTGTCGCGGTAGCGCGCCGGGATGTTGCGATCCAGCCAGAACACGATCGGCTGCTTCGGCTCCGACACCTCGGCCGACGGGTCCTTCTTCTCGAGCCGCCAGCGCCTGACGTAGTTGACGATCGGCGTCAGCGTGTTGTCGTTCGAATAATCGAAGCGCGAGACGGTGAAATGTCCGACGCGCGGATCGGCGAGCCGCGGCCGCATCGGCTGGTCGGGGAGCCTGGTCAGGTTGTACTGGAAACCGAGGAAGAGGCTGCGCGCGTCCGGCAGCGTCGACGGGACGCTCGGCACCGGCGCGCCCGGTGTCGCGTTTGGCGGCGGCTGGACGATGCGCGCGACCGCGTAGTGCGCGTTGACCAGCACGCCGACCGCCTCGGTGGTCGCGCGCGTGCGCACGATCGAGGTGTTGCGCGTGTCGAGCGCGTAGGGTTGGCGGTAGGCGCGGTCGAGCGCCGCGTAGGCGCCGGGGATGTCGGCGAACAGGAGCGTATTGAGTTCGATCAGCACCGACTTGCGTTCCGGATGCGGTTGCGAGGCCGCCGGCGCCGAGGCGAGCAGGCTGTCGGAGAACGCATCGGTGATCGCGTGCGCTTCCGGCGTCGCCGGCTTGGCGAAGTAGCGCTCGTTGCGGGCCACCAGCTGGACGGTCGTTCCGAACTTGCGGAACTCGACGACGTGCGAGCGGCCCATCAATCCGCCGAAAAGGTAGGCCTCGCCCAGCCCGTTGGCGAGGTTCACCGAGAAGAACAGCGGCTTGTCGAACTGGTCGGGCCCGAGCTCGAGCCAGACCTTCTCGTCCTTCTGCCAGAGCGTGTAGAGACCCTTGGACTCCTTCGCGTCCTTGATCACGTCGGCGAACGGTCGCGGTTGACCGGGGGCCGCGCCGGGTGGTGTCGCGCCCGGCGCCGTCGCCGGACGCGCGCCGCTGGCGGACGAAGCGCCGCCGGGTCGCGCCGGCGTATCACCGCCCTTGGCGGCTTCGGCCGGTTTCGAGGACGTCGGGGCGGTGGTCGCGGCGGCGTCCTTCGCGCCCGGCTCCGCCGGCGCGCTCGCGCAACCGGCGAGCGCGAGGGCGAGGGAGAGGGATAGGGAGACGGACAGGGACAGCGCGGGAATCGGTGCGGCGCGGAGTCGGTGCATCGGAATCCTCGGGAGTGCGCGGGCGCACGTGGGCGCCGGCGTCAGGCGGCGAGCTCGCCGCGCAACGAATGGGGCAGCGCGGCGGTCACGACGATGTCGACGTAGCGACCGATGGTCGCCGGATCGCCGGCGAAGTTGACGACGCGGTTGTTGTCGGTGCGGGCGGCGAGCTCGCCCGCGCCCCTGGTGGCGGGACCGGTGACCAGGACCCGCTGGCGCGTGCCGACCATCGCCTCGGAGGCTTGGAGGTAATGCGCGTCGATCGCCGCCTGCAGCCGCTCGAGGCGCGCCTGCGCGAGCGCGTGCGGCACCGGATCGGCCATCTCGGCCGCCGGCGTGCCCGGCCGCGGCGAATAGAGGAAGCTGAAGGCGCCGTCGAAGCGGACCTCGTCGACGAGCTTCATCGTGCGCCCGAAGTCCTCGTCGGTCTCGCCGGGAAAGCCGACGATGAAGTCGGTCGACAGGGAGAGCGACGGCCGGGCGAGCCTCAACCTGCGCACGATCGACTTGTACTCGAGGACGGTGTAGCCGCGCTTCATCGCCGCGAGCACCCGGTCGGAGCCCGACTGCACCGGCAGGTGGAGCTGCGAGACGAGCTTGGCGACGCCGCGGTAGGTGTCGATCAGTCGCGGCGTCATCTCCTTGGGGTGCGAGGTCGTGTAGCGGATGCGCTCGATGCCCGGCACCTCGGCGACGTGCTCGACCAGCGTCGCGAAGTCGGCGATCGACTCGCCGTCGATGTCGGCGCCGCGATAGGCGTTCACGTTCTGGCCGAGCAGCGTCACCTCCTTCACGCCCTGCATCGCGAGGTCGGCGATCTCGGTCAGCACGTCGGCGAGCGGCCGCGAGACCTCCTCGCCGCGCGTGTAGGGCACGACGCAGAACGTGCAGTACTTCGAGCAGCCCTCCATGATCGAGACGAAGGCGCTGGCGCCTTCGACGCGCGGCGGCGGCAGGTGATCGAACTTCTCGATCTCGGGGAAGCTCGTATCGATCTGCGGCCGTCCGCTCGAGCGTCGCGCGCGGATCAGCTCGGGCAGCCGATGCAGCGTCTGCGGGCCGAAGACGACGTCGACGTAAGGCGCGCGCTCGACGATCGCGCCGCCCTCCTGCGAGGCGACACAGCCGCCGACGCCGATGACGAGCTCGGGACGCCCGGCCTTGAGCGCGCGCACCCGGCCCAGGTCGTGGAACACCCGCTCCTGCGCCTTCTCGCGCACCGAGCAGGTGTTGAACAGGATCACGTCCGCGTCCTCGGGACGGTCGGTCCGGGCGAAACCGTCGCTCGCCGCGAGCACGTCGGCCATCCGGTCCGAGTCGTACTCGTTCATCTGGCACCCGAACGTGCGGATGTAGAGCTTGCGCGTCACGTCGTCCGTCTCCGATGCCGGGAATAGCCGGGGGGAGCGGTGGCTGCGGGAGGGGGGCGGAGTATAGCGCACGCCCGGCGACTCCTCCGACAGGCAGCGGAGGCGGGTTCGGGCGGTCGCCGCTCAAACGCAACCGTGTTGCATAATGACGCCGCCACCGCCGGGACACCGGCCGCGGCGACCCCGCCACTCGAAGGAACCGCCATGCGCCGCCGCCGATGCCTCGCCCTGGTCCTCGTCGTCGCCGGCGGCTGTGTCGCCGCCCCCGCCGTCGCGCAGCACCGGCACGACCACAAGCCGAAGCACGGCGGCCTCGTCCGCGAGGCGAACGACTTCGTCTACGAGTTGACGGTGACCCCGACCGCGATCACCGTCTGGGTGACCGACGAGTCGGACCGGCCGGTCGCCACGGCCGGCTCGTCGGCGACGCTCGTGTTGATCGACTCCGGCCAACGGGTCGAGGTCGTTCTCGCCCCTGCCGGGGACAACCGCTTCGCCGCGAGCGGCGCCTGGAAATTCCGGGCCGGGACGGGCGCGCTGCTCGAGGTCGGCGTCGGCGGCAGGACGGTGGCGAAGCTGCGCTACACCCTCCGCTAGACCGGTTCCCGGACGAACGGGTTGCAGAAGGCGCCGGCGTGCTATTCTTGCCGACGCAGGTGTCCGCTACGCGACTCTCGCGCAGCGGGTGAAACGGGAACGCGGTGACGAATCCGGTCGACCCGGCCGGACGAGGATTCCGCGGCTGCCCCCGCAACGGTAAGCCCTCGAGGGCCGTCCACTCGCCACTGACGCGCGGTCGCGCGCGACGGGAAGGCGGACGACCCGCATGGCGAGCCCGGAGACCGGCCTGCGACCGACCGTGGCGGCGAAGCGCCGCGCGGTCGGCCTAGCCGCGGCGCGGGTGGCGCCGGCGCGAGGTGCCGACGCCGCGGGTCTCCCCCGCCCTGCCGCCCCGCCGCGCCGAACGCCCTTCCGCGCCGCACGTCCGCGTCACCACGCGCCGTGCGGGGAAGCACGGCCGATCGCGAGGGGCCGTCATGAAGACCATCCGCAACACCGTGTCCCGGCGCGCAGTTCGCGCCGCCGCCGTCGTTCTCGCCGCTTGCGCGCACGCACTGGTCGCGCCGCCGGTCGCGGCGCAGGACGCCCAACCCAAGTCCGCGTCGCTCGATCCGGTCGTGGTCACCGCCGCGCGCGCGCCGCAGTCGTTCAACGAACTGACCGCCGACGTGACCGTCATCGGCGCCGACGAGATCGCCCGCAGCGGCGCCGACAGCCTCGTGCAATTGCTGCAGCGGCAGCCGGGCGTCGAGATCTCGATGAACGGCGGGCGCGGCGGCGTGTCGTCGGCGTTCATCCGCGGCGCCAACGCGAACCACACGCTGGTGCTGGTCGACGGGATGCGGGTCTCCTCGTCGACCACCGGCGCCTCGACGCTCGAAGCGATCCCGCTCGACCAGATCGAGCGCATCGAGATCCTGCGCGGCCCGGCGTCGTCGCTCTACGGCGCCGACGCGGTCGGCGGGGTGGTCCAGGTGTTCACCCGCGACGGCGGCCGCGCGTTCTCTGCCAACGCGTCGGCGAGCGTGGGCACGCACGCGACCGCGGTCGGCGCGGCCGGCGTCTCGGGTTCGGCCGGCGACTTCCGCTACTCGGTCCAGGTCGCGGCGAAAAAGAGCGACGGCTTCAACGCGATCGTCGACCCGGCGAACTTCAGCTACAACGACGATCGCGACGGTTACGACGGGCGCAGCGTCACCGCGAGCGGCACCTGGCGCTGGGCGAAGGACCAGGAACTGACGCTGCGCGCGTTCCACTCGTTCCTCGACGCGCAGTACGACGGCGGACCGGGTTTCGACGACCGCCAGGTGACCCGGCTCTCGGGCTGGTCGCTCGCGAGCGCGAACCGGATCGGCGAGCGCTGGCGCTGGACGCTCACCGCCGGCGAGTCGCGCGACGATTCGGTGTCGAAGACCGGGTTCGGCGATTTCCCGTTCGAGACGCGCCAGCGCCAGTATTCGTGGCAGCACGACCTGGCGCTCTCGTTCGGCGACCTGACGCTCGCCTACGAGCGCCGCGAGGAGAGGGTGATCAGCGATTCGGGGTTCCCGCGCACCCGGCGCGACACCGACTCGGCGCTCGCGATCCTGCGCGCCCGCGGCGGACCGCACGCGCTGCAGGCGAACCTGCGCGTCGACGATTCGGACCAGTACGGCACCCGCACGACCGGCTCGCTCGCCTACGGCTACGCGTTCGCGCCAGGCTGGCGCGCGACGGTGGGCGCCGCCACCGCGTTCCGGGCGCCGACCTTCAACGACCTCTACTTCCCCGGCTTCTCGAATCCGGACCTGACGCCGGAACGTTCGCGCAGCGTCGAGGCCGGGTTGGCCGCCAACGGCACTGCCGGCGACGTGCGCTACGACGCTCGCGTCACCGGATGGCTCAACGACGTGTCCGGCCTGATCGTCTTCGCCTGCGACGCCGACTTCAACTGCGCGCCGATCAACGCCGAGAAGGCTCGGCTCGCCGGGGCCACGATCGCCGGCGAGATGCGCTGGCGCGACACGACGCTCAAGGCCTCGGTCGACCTGCAGGAACCGCAGAACCGCACGACCGGCAATCTGCTGCCGCGGCGCGCCCGCGCCCACGGCGCGCTCGCGGTGGCGCAGGCCTGGGGTCGGCTGCGCGCCGGCGCCGAGCTCGTCGCCTCGTCGTACCGGTACGACGACGCGGCGAACACCCGGCGCATGGGCGGGTACGGCGTGCTGAACCTCTCGGCCGAATGGAACGGCGATCGCGGCGTGACGCTGTTCGTGCGCGCCGAGAACGTGTTCGACCGCGACTACGAGATCGCGGCCGGCTACTCGACCGGCGGCGCGCAGGTGACCGCCGGCGTGCGGTGGGCGATGTGACCGCGCCGCGCACCCGGTTCGGCCCGCTGGCCCGCGCGCTGATCGCCGTTTCGGCGATCACCTCGTCGTCGGCGGCCGGCGCGTCGGTCGAAGTCGTGACCGCGGACGGATCGCGTCTGCGGCTCGAGGCGCCGGCGCGGCGGATCGTCAGCCTCGCACCGCACGCGACCGAGCTGATCTACGCGGCCGGCGCGGGTTCGCGTCTGGTCGGCGTGCACACGCACTCCGACTATCCGCCGGCGGCGCGCCAGGTGCGCACGGTCGGCGACGCCGGCGCGATCGACGTCGAAGGGATCGTCGCGCTCAAGCCGGACCTGGTCGTCACCTGGCCGTGGACGGTGCCGGCGCAGGTCGAGCGGCTGCGCGCGCTCGGCATCCCGATCCTGGTCACGCTGCCCGACCGGCCCGGCGCGATCGCCGACGAGATCGAGCGCATCGGCGTGCTGACCGGCACGCCGGCGACCGCGAGCGCCGCCGCCGCCGAGTTCCGCGCCCGGCTCGCCCGCGTCGTCCTGCGCCACCGCGACGCCTCGCCGGTTTCGGTGTTCTACGAGGTGTCCGACAAGCCGCTGTTCACACTGGGTGGCGATCATCTGGTCTCGCAGGCGATCGCCGCCTGCGGCGGACGCAACGTCTTCTCGACGCTCAAGGTCCCGGCGCCGGAGGTCGATGTCGAGGCGGTGCTCTCGGCGCGGCCGGATGTGATCGTCGCCGGCACGGCGGGCGCCGTGCGTCCGGCCTGGCTCGACCAATGGCGCCGCTGGCCGTCGCTGCCCGCGGCGGTCCACGGCAATCTCTACGCGGTCGACGCCGACCTGCTGCACCGACCGGGGCCGCGTTTCGTCGCCGGCGTCGAGGCGTTGTGCGCGGCGCTGGACGAAGCGCGCGCCCGGGCCCGTTGAGCGCGGCGGACGGCCGGCGACCGCGGGCGTAGAATTCCCGGGCCATTCCCGCCCGGGGACGCCTGCGGGCACCGGCACCGGTCATGAACAAGGCCTTCACGCGCGAAGACGCCACCGAAGCGCCGGACGACGACGAGCTCGAAGGCGCGCCGCCGATTCCGGCGGGCTCGCGCAACTACATGACGCCCGGCGGCTTCGCCCGTCTGAAGGCGGAGCTCGACCGGCTCGTCGGCACCGAGCGTCCCGCGCTGGTCGCGACGGTCGCGTGGGCCGCGTCGAACGGCGACCGCTCGGAGAACGGCGACTACCTCTACGGCAAGAAGCGCTTGCGCGAGATCGACCGGCGCATCCGCTTCCTGGTGAAGCGGCTCGACGCCGCCGAGGTCGTCGACCCGGCCGCGCGCGCCGCCGACGGTGTCGACCAGGTGTACTTCGGTGCGACGGTCCGCTACGCGACGCGCGACGGCGGCGAGCGCGCGATCGCGATCGTCGGGATCGACGAGACCGACACCGCGCGGGGTTACGTGAGCTGGATCTCGCCGGTCGCGCGCGCGTTGACCCGCGCCCGGGAAGGCGATGTCGTGTCGTTGCGAACGCCCGGCGGCGTCGAGGAGCTCGAGGTGCTCGACGTCCGCTACGTGCCGCTCGCGACCGGCGAGGATGCCGTTCATCCGGACCGCGGTTGACGGTTCCGCGCCCGCACGACTAGAGTGACAGCCATGGAAGCCGAACTGGCCGCGCTCGAGCAGAAGCTCGCCTCGCTGATCGCGCACACGCGCGCGCTGCGCGCGGCCAACGAAGACCTGCGCGCGAAGCTCGTGCTGGCCGCGGAGCGCGAGCGCGCGCTGGAGGCGCGGATGCGCACCGCCGCCGGGCGGCTCGACGCGGTGATCGCGCGGATGCCCGCCGAATGAGCGCGCGCGCCGAGCGGTCGGTGCAGCTCGACGTGTCGATCCTCGGCCGCGACTATAAGGTCGCGTGCAAGGAGTCCGAACGCGCCGAGCTCTCCGAGGCGGTCGCGCTGCTCGACGCGCGGATGCGCGAAATCCGCGACGCCGGCAAGGTCGCTTCGATCGACCGGATCGCGGTGATGGCGGCGCTCAATCTCGCGCACGAGGCGCTGCGCGCCAAGCGTGCCGCGACCCCGACCTTCGCGCCCGCGCCGGCGGTCGCGGCGTCGGTTGACGAGGCGTCGGCGCGGCGTAGAATCCGATCCATGCAATCCGCGATCGAGCAGGTGCTCGGCGGCCAGGAGAAGGCGACCTGAACCGGCGGCATCGGCATCGCGCCGGAAACGAGAGGCGCGACGTCGCGGCGACCCGACAATCCCTGCGGTGTTCGACCTCGGCCAGACATTCCTTGAACCAATGCTAAGTTAGCGCGGCTGCCGCGCCAGATGCGGGCTTGTGTGCGCTCCCACGCGGAAGCGCCTGATGGCCCCGGCAGGCGGCCACCCTGGACCCCCGGTTCAGGATGACGGCCGAACGGCACAGGCGGGGACCTATGCGATGAACGGCGCCGGCGACGGCGCCGTTCGTTTTCGACAGCGCGACCACGCGGCCGGGCGATCCGCGTGGCGGCACGGGAACCACGACGATGACCGCGAAGCCCGCGACGAAGTCCGGTGCCACCGCCGCCGGGAAGTCCGATCCGTGTTCCGGCGCGCCGAAGTCCCCGAGCCCCGGCTACTGGCTGATGAAGTCCGAGCCCGACGAGTTCTCGATCGACGATCTCGCCACCGCGCCCCGGCGCACGACGCCCTGGTTCGGCGTGCGCAACTACCAGGCGCGCAACTACATGCGCGACGCGATGCGGGTCGGCGATCTCGCGCTCTTCTACCATTCGAGTTGCGCCGAACCCGGCGTCGCCGGGATCGCGCGTGTCTCGAGGGCCGCCTATCCGGACCAGACCCAGTTCGATCCGGCGAGCGGCTATTTCGATCCGAAGGCCACGCGCGCCGCGCCGCGCTGGGTGCACGTCGACGTGACGCTGGTGGAAAAGACGCGGCTCGTGCCGCTCGCGACGCTGCGCGCCACACCCGGACTCGAGGACATGGTGATCCTGAAGCGCGGCAACCGGCTGTCGATTACGCCGGTGAGCGCCCGCGAATGGGCGATCGTGGCGAAGCTCGCCGGCGCGAAGGCGGCCTAGTGGACTGGGCGCTCGTTCCGCTGTTCGTCGCGCTCGGGCTCGTCGTCGGCTTCCTCGCCGGCCTGCTCGGCATCGGCGGCGGCATGACGATGGTGCCGGTGCTGACGATGGTGTTCGCCGCGCAGCGATTCCCGGCGGACCATCTCGTGCACATGGCGGTGGCGACGTCGACCGCGACGATCGTCTTCACCGCGCTGTCGTCGATCCGCGCGCACCACGCGCGCGGCGCGATCCGCTGGCCGATCGTCGCGGCGATCGCGCCGGGAATCGTCCTGGGATCGCTCGCCGGCCCCCAGTTCGCCGCGCTGCTGCCGACCGCGGTGCTGGCCACCGTGTTCGGCGCGTTCAACTGGTTCTCGGCCTGGCAGATGGTCGTCGACCGTAAGCCCGCACCGCACCGCGAGATGCCCGGGGTGGTCGCGACCTCGGCGGTCGGCGTCGGCATCGGTTTCGTCTCGGCGCTGGTCGGCGCCGGCGGCGGATTCCTGTCGGTACCGTTCATGACCTGGTGCAACGTGAGGATCCACAACGCCGTCGCGACCTCGGCGGCGATCGGGCTGCCGATCGCGCTCGCCGGCACGATCGGCTACGTCGTCGCCGGCCTGCGCCAGGACGGCATGCCACCGCTCGCCGTCGGTTACATCTACGTCCCGGCGCTCGCCTGCATCGTCGTCGCCAGCGTGCTGACCGCGCCGCTGGGCGCGCGCACCGCGCATTCGTGGCCGGTCGGCAAGCTCAAGAAGGCGTTCGCCGCGCTCCTCTTCCTGCTCGGCGCCTACATGTTCTGGAAGGCGTGGAGCGTGCGCTGAGCGGGCGGCGGAAAGCCGATCGCGCGCGGGTGGCGATGGACGGGCCGCGGACTTCCGGTGGCGTCCCGCCTTTCGCGGGTCGCACGCCGACCGGCGGCGTGCGCGCTCAGGGCTGAGAATCGGAGGCGCGTGCGAACACCGTCTCGTCGGCGCGGGAGATCATGGTGCCGAATCCGAGGCGCATGAGCAGCGCCGCGCGCGTGCGCGGCGCCGCGGTTCTCTCCCGGCGCATCGCAGCTCGCATCCAGACGGCGAAGTCCCCGCGCGGATAGGCCGCCAGAACCGTCGCGCGATCGCCCGGCGAGATCGCGGACGCGCCCGCGCCCACGACGTCCATCGCCGCACCGGCGCCGAGGAGGCGGGCCTCTACACCGGAGTCGCCTCGAGCGATCGGATTGAGGTGCAGCGAGATGGCGTCGGCGATGCGCAGCGCCCGGTCTTCCGGCAGGCCTTCGGCGGTCAGGAAACGCAGTGCGCTGCGGGCGCCGGCGCCGGCGAAACACGCGCAGGTCTCGTCGTCGCGCCGGTCGGTGCGGCCGAGCTCCAGGTCGTGCAGCAGCGCGGCGATCGCCAGCATCTCCCGGTCGAAACGCGCCCCGCGTCGCGCGCCGAATATCAACCCCCAGAAATAGGTCCGCACGCAATGGTTGAGCAGGTCGCCGTTGCATTCCTCCCGCGCGTGCTCGAGTGCGCGCAAGACCGGCCGGCTGTCCGGCAGCGTCGGTGGCGCGACGAGCAACGCGGTGGCGGTCCCGGACCCGTGCAAAGACGCCATGACGCGGCGGCCGAGCAGGGCGAGCGTCATGCTCGCCTCTTCGAAGAGCGTCAACCGACCCTGGCGGCGCGAGGACCAGGCCAGCGTGCCCATCGCGCTCACACCGCGCCTCGCCACACCGCCGCGACGACCAGCGCGACGAGCGCCGCGTGCGCGGCGACGCCCGCCAGCCAGGCGATCGTCCGCAGCGGTTGCCTCGCGCCGACTTGAGCGTGCCCGTGGAGCGCACGCGCGAGCACGAAGACGGCACCGACACCGGCGAGCGCGCCGGGCCGGACGCCGGCGAGCCCCGCGATCACGGCGGTGATCAGGAACAGGGGGCTGTTCTCCAGTTCGTTGCGCCAGGCGGCCGCCGCTCGCGCGACGATCGCCGGCTCTTCGCCCGGCGGGAGCCCGAGCATGCGGGCGTCTTCGGGTCGTTGGAACGCGCGCGCCCGCCACCGCGCGCGCACTTGCACCAGCGACAGCCAGAGACCCTTGAACCAGAGCGCCACGGCGAGCGCCGCGACGACGGCGATCGAGCGCGGATCCGGGAAGCCGGTGACGTCCATACGGGCATCGTACTCGTGGCGGGTTCGCCGGGGGTGGCGATATCGACAAGTTTGAGGCTAAGATCGCCACATGCCTCTGCGCTGCGACATCCTCGTCTACGACGATTGCCTGGGAAGCGAGGCGTTCGCCGTGCGCGACACCCTGTGGCTCGCCAACCGCCTCCTCGGCGATCGGCTCTTCGAGCCGGCGCTCGTCTCGGTCGGTGCCCGGCCGGTTCGCTGTGGCGGTGTCGAGTTCCGCCCGGTGCGCGCGCAGCCGCGACCGGACGTCCTCATCGTGCCCGGCATGGAAGCGCTCGACGGCGCCGAACTGATCGCGCGGGCGTCGCGACGTGTCACCGAGATGCGCCACATCATCCAGGTGGCGCGCCGCGGCGGGCGCGTCGGCGCGGTCTGCGTCGGCGCATTCCTGCTGGCGGCGACCGGGCTCTTGGGCGGTCGCACGGTCACGACGGCGTGGGCGTTGGCCGACGCGCTGGCGCGGCAATGGCCCGACGTGATCGTCGACTCCCAGGCGATGGTCCAGGTCGATGGTCCGTTCCTGACCGCCGGCGCGATGTCCGCCGCTTTCGACCTCGCCCTGACGCTCGTGGCCGAACGAACCGGTGCGATCGAGGCCCAGCGCGTCCGCAAGTTCCTCGCGCTCGACGCCGCCCGCTCGAGCCAGAAGGCGTTTTCCGGCGGCACCGCTGGGCCGGTCGCGCGAACCGATCCGATCGTCGACCGCGCGCAACGGCTGCTGCACGAGACGCTCGACCGGGGGTACGACCTGACGCGCCTCGCGCGCGATTGCGGTACGAGCGAGCGTACGTTGCTGCGGCGTTTCCGGGCGGTGACCGGGACGAGCCCCCGGCGCTACCGGAACCGGCTCGTGATCGACATGGTGAAGTCGCTGCTGGAGGAGACCACGCTACCGTTGTCGCACATCCCGTCGCGCCTGGGGTACGCGGACGCCGTCGCGCTGCGCCGGGCCTTCAAGGTCGCGACCGGGATGACCTTCAAGGAACACCGGCGGCGTTTCGGCATCCTCCCGGCGCACCAGGCGGGCCGCCTCGGCCGCCCGGCGTAGGGCCGCCGCCGCCCCGGTTCACGCCTCCCGTGCGATCTGTCGTCTCAGTTCCTTGAAGCGTTCGTGCGCTTCCTTGCCGAAGAGCGGATCGGACCGGCCCTTGCCGAAGGCGCGTACGGCCTCCCAGTCGTCGCCGGTCAGGTGCTTGGCCGCCCGCGCGAGCACGTCGCTCTCCTCCTTGGCGATGTGGGTCTCGTAGTAGACGAGGAAGGTGGCGGCGTCGGCCTCGACGTCCTCGCGCGCGATCACCTCGCCGGCGAGGATCGCCTCCAGCCGGTCGTGCAGGTTCTCGCCGGCGCGCGCGATCACCCGATGTTCCTGCTGGAGGCGCGAGAGCACGATGCGCAGGTCCGGACAGTGACGCGCGAGCCGCTCGAACGCGATGTCCTCGCGCGGATGGTGGACGCTGTCCGAGTAGTCGCGCAGGTAGGCGATGATGTCGAGCATCAGCTCGTAGTTCGGTTCCTCGCCGCCGTGGAAGACGTCGACCTCCTTGCGCAGGAGCTTCAGGAGCTGGCCGAAATACACGTGCTCGGTATGCCAATGGGCGACGGGATCGTTCACGGCGGTGCTCCTCGAGGGTCGCGCGATCTCCGCGCGGTGGGACGGTGTCGAGTGTGACGACGGGCCGGCGATGACCGGCTTGACGCCCGTCAAAGGTCCGCCGCGATCGTGCACCGGGTTCGCGCGCGCGATCAAGTTTCTCCGCGATCCGGCCGATAACCGTATGACCGTCGAATCCGCGGGGACCGGGCACGCCCGGCGCGACCCGGTTCGCCGGGGGCTTCGATCCCGCCGGCGGCCGGCGGCCGGCGGCCGGCAACCGGTCGGGGCACGAAGTTTGCGTCGAAATCAAATTCAGCGCTCGTTCCGGGTGAACCGAGATGTTTGCGATCAAGTTCGACGAAGGCCCGTCCAATTCCGCCGATTTCCGGTGGAACGTGGGAGCGAGCGCCCGCTTACTGCGCCTCTGGCTCGTATCCATGGCACTGGCGACGGTTTCCGGGGCGATCGCGGCGGAGGAGCTCGTCGTCCCCGGAAGCGGGAACCCGGAATTCGTTCTGGGGAAGCTCGCCGCCGAATTCAACGCCCGCCAGTCCACGCACCGGGTCGCCGTACCGCCGTCGGTCGGGACCGCCGGCGGCCTGCGGGACCTGCGCGCCGGCAAGGCGGCGCTCGCCCGGGTCGGCCGGCGACTGACCGAGGCCGAGGGCGCCGGAGACGTCGTCTTCGTGTCGCTCGGGCGCGATCCGGTCGTCTTCGTCGGCGGCGCCGCGGTCACCGCCACGTCGATCGACCGCGACCGGGCGGTCGCGGCGTACGAGGGCCGCGTCACCGATTGGAAGGAGTTGGGCGGTGCGCCCGCGCCGATCCGGGCGATCGGCCGCGAGACCTCCGACGCCTCGCGCCGCGTGCTGGCCGAGGCGATTCCGCGATTCGCCGAGATCGCCTACGCCCCCACGGTGCGCCTCGTCCACCTCGATCCGCAGCTGATCGAGATGCTCGACCGGTACCCGACGAGCCTGGGGTTCATCAACCGATCGGCGCTCGGCGCCGCGACCAAACCCCTCAAGGTACTGGCGCTCGATGGCATCGCGCCGACCGCCGAGAACGTGTCCACCGGCCGCTATCCGCTGTCTCTGGAACCGGGGCTCGTCCATCGCAAAGGCGATCCGGGACCGGCCGCGGAGGCGTTCCTCGGGTTCATCCGCTCGGCGGAGGGGGCGAGGATCCTGCGCGACAACGGTTTCGTCCCGGCGACGCGCTAGCCCGGTTTGCGAAGTCCGTAGCCGGACCCGGAGTCCTCCTTGCGCCTGAGGTTCGGCACGACCGGCTTGCTGATCCTCGCGTTCGTTCTGCTCGCGACGGTGTCGCAATGGGCGGCCTACCGGCTGGCCGACCGCCAGCTCGCCGAGGCGATGCACTTGCGCGAGGTCGACAAGGCCACGGCGATCGGCGGGGCGCTGCGCAGCTTCCTCGACGAGAAGACGATGCTCGCGCGCGCCGTCGCCCGCAGCTTCGTCGCCGATGCCCTTAGGGGAAGATCGGCGCGTGCCGGCGTCGTGACGGCGCCGGGCGACGACCTCGAGCGTTTCTTCGCCGCCGCCGGAATCGACACGATGGAGCTCGTCGATCGCGAAGGCCGGGTCGTTCGCAGCGCGCCCGCGGCGGCGTCGATCGGCCGACCACTGACCGACTGGGGGATCGAGGAGGCGCTCGCCGGACGGCCGATGGTCGCGAGCCGCTCGGGGCCCGGCGACGTCTCGGTGCTGGCGATCGAGCCGCTGTTCGACAACGGCCGGGTGATCGGCGCGGTCACGGCGGGCATCCGCCTCGACAACGCCCAGCTCGCGGTGATGGCGAAGGGTTCCGGAGCCGAAGCGAGTCTCCTGTCGCGCGACGGCGATCTGGTGGCGACCAGCGCGAACGTGGCCACCGTGATCGATCGCGAGGCGGTCAAGGAGGCGTTCCGCGACAAGATCCCGGTCTTCCGCGTCGACGAGGCCCGTCGTTCGACCAGCGCCTACCTGCCGTTCCTGGTCGTCGACAACGGCTACGTCATGCACGTCCGGATCGACAGTTCGGACGCCTACGCCCTGCGCGCCGACATGGCTCGACGATCGGCGGCCTGGGGGCTGGGCATCCTCGTCACCAGCGTCCTGATCGCGCTGCTCGTGCTGCACGTGGCGCTGCGTCCGCTGCGGGCGTTGCGCGCGCGTGCGGTGGGCGCGGCGAACGCGCTGACAGGGGAGACGCTGGCCGTCGATCGCGGCGGCGACATCGCCTCGATCGTCGAGTCGTTGCAGCGGCTCTCCGACCTGGTCGAGCGGCACCACCGGGAACTGGCGCTCGCGAAAGACGAGGCCGAGCGCGCGAACGAGGCCAAGTCGCGCTTCCTGTCGGGCATCAGCCACGAGATCCGCACGCCGCTCAACGGCGTGCTCGGCATGGCGGAACTGCTCGGTCGCACGACGCTCGACGCCGAGCAGGCGCGCTACGCCGAGGCCATTCTCTCGGTCGGCCGGTCGCTGCACGAGCTCCTGAGCGATGTACTGGACATGGCCAAGATCGAGGCGAAGGAACTCCGCCTCGAACGGATCCGGTTCTCCCCGGTCCGGATCGTGCGCGACATCACGCGGGTCTACCGCGAGATCGCCTCCGCGCGCGGCACGGTGTTGAGCGCCGAGATCGATCCGGACGCCGACATCGCGGTGTCCGGCGACCCGACGCGCTTGCGCCAGGTGTTGACCAATCTGGTATCCAACGCGGTCAAGTTCACCGAGCGAGGGACGATCCGTATCGCCTGCCGCTGCCGGCAGGACCCGGGTGCCGGCGGCGGGTCGCGATTCGAGTTCGAGATCGTCGACACCGGTGTCGGCATCTCGCCGCAGGTGCGCCAGTCGCTGTTCCGGCCCTTCAGCCAGGGCGATCCGTCGACGACGCGGCGATTCGGCGGCACCGGACTGGGGTTGTCGATCTGCAAGCAGCTCGTCGACCTGATGGGCGGAACCATCGAGTGCGACAGCGAACCCGGTCGCGGAACGACGTTCCGCGTGACCCTGCCGTTCGGGCCGGTGGCCGAACAGGCGTCCGACGAGCCGGCGACGCCGCTACGTCCGCGCCCCGGGGCCTCGGTGCTGGTCGTCGAGGACAATCCGGTGAACCGGGAAGTCATCGGCGGGATGCTCGCCGGACTCGGCTTGCGACCGACGTACGCCGAGGACGGTGCCGCGGCGCTCGCCGTGTTGCGCTCGGATCACTTCGACCTGGTCCTCATGGACTGCCAGATGCCGGTCCTGGACGGATACGACGCGACACGCGCCTGGCGTCGCGAGGAGCCGCGGTCCGGGCGTCGATTGCCGATCATCGCGCTGACCGCCAACGCGTTCGCCGACGAGCGGGCGCGATGCCTCGACGCCGGCATGGACGATTACCTGGCCAAGCCGGTCAGCATCGAGCAGCTCACGCGCGGTGTCGCACGGTGGTTGCCCGACGACGCGCCCCGAGCCGCGCCCGGCGTACCTGCGCATGGCGTTCCTGCGCATGGTGACTCCACGGCCACCGTCGATCGACCGGAGGCGGCGGACGGCGAATCGGACGCGCTCGACGCGCCGGCGGTCGATGCCCTCGTCGAAGCGATCGGAGGCGAGCGGGTCGGAAAGGCGATCGGGATCTTCATCGCCGATGCCGGCCGCGCCCGCGACGAGATCGCCGGGGCGCGCACGGCCCGCGATCTCGCGCGACTCGCCACCGCCCTGCATCGGATCAAGTCGAGCGGCGCGGTGCTCGGCGGCCGGCGATTCTCCGAGCGGGCGCAGACGGTCGAACATCTCGCCCGCGGGACGGATCCGGACGCCTTCGATCAAGTCGCCCTGGTGCTCGCCGAACTGGACGCGCTGGTCGCGGCGTTGCGCCACCGGCCCGAGGCGCCGATGGCGCCGTCGTCCCCGGACGCCGGCGCCGGCAGGTAGCTCCGTATCCGGCGACGGCCGTTCGCGAGTTCCGACCGGATCAGGTCGCGGGCGCGAGCTTGCGTCGAAGCTCCGCCTTCATCACCTTGCCCATCGAGTTGCGCGGCAGGTCGAGCGCGAAGACGACGCGCTTGGGGACCTTGAACGAGGCGATCTCGGCCTTGAGCGCGCCGATCACGCCGGACTCGGTGAGCGCGTGGCCGGGCTTCGCCACGATCACCGCGGTCACCGCCTCGCCGAAGTCGGGATGCGGCAGGCCGACGACGGCGCTCTCGACGACGCCGTCCATCGCGTCGATTCGCTCCTCGATCTCCTTCGGGTAGACGTTGAGGCCGCCGGTGATGATCAGGTCCTTGGCGCGGCCGACGATCTCGACGTAGCCCGCTGGCGTCCAGCGGCCCATGTCGCCGGTCTTGAACCAGCCGTCGGCGGTGAACTCCTCCTTCGTCTTCTCCGGCAGGTTCCAGTAGCCCTTCAGCACGTTGGGGCCCTTCACCTGGATGCCGCCGACCGCGCCCGGCGCGACCGCGGCTCCATCGTCGCCGACGATGCGCACCGACACGCCGGGCAGCGGCGGTCCGACGGTGCCGGCGACGCGCTCGCCGTCGAGCGGGTTCGAGGTGATCATCCCGGTCTCGGTCATGCCGTAGCGCTCGAGGATGCGCTGGCCGGTGCGCGCCTCGAAGTCGCGGAAGGTCTCGGCGAGCAGCGGCGCCGATCCCGACACGAACAGGCGGACGTCCGCGGTCTGCGCGCGCCCGAAGTCCGGTTCGCCGAGCAGCCGCGTGTAGAAGGTCGGCACGCCCATCATCACGCTCGCCTTCGGCAGCAGCGAGATCACCTCGCGCGCGTCGAACTTCGACAGCCACAGCATCCGCGCGCCGGACAGGAGCGCGCAGTGGATCGCGACGAAGAGCCCGTGCACGTGGTAGATCGGCAGCGCGTGCAACAGAACGTCGCCACGCGTGAATCCCCAGGCCTCGACCAGCGCCAGCGCGTTCGACGCGAGGTTGCGGTGGGTCAGCATCGCGCCCTTCGAGCGGCCGGTCGTTCCCGACGTGTAGAGGATCGCCGCCAGGTCGTCGGGGGCGCGCGCGACGGTCTCGAAGCGTTCGGCGCGCCCCTGCGCGCGGTCGAGGAGTTCGCCGCCATGACCGTCCAGCGTGAGGACCGTCGCACCGCGCGCGGCGGCCGCGACCACGCCCAGCCGGTCGGCGCCGCAGACGACCACCGTCGGCTTCGCGTCGCCGAAGAAGTAGTCGAGCTCGGCGCGCTGGTAGCCGGTGTTGAGCGGCAGGTAGACCAGCCCGACGCGCAGCGAGGCCAGGTAGAGCGCGAGGACGGCCGGGTGCTTGTCGGTCTGCACGGCGATCCGGTCGCCCGGGCGGCAGCCGGCGTCGACCAGCGCGTGGGCGATCCGGGCCGACTGCGCGGCCAGTTCCCCGTAGCTCACGACCCCGGCGCCGGGCACGACCAGGCAGGGGGCGGCCGGGTCGGGGACGTGTCTTTCGATCAGCGCGTAGAGATTGGCGTCCATCGGGGTGAATTGTCGGGCGGGCGTCGGACGTCGCGAACCGGATGCGGCCATTATTCCATCACTCGCGACGCCGTCCGGTCGAACCCGGGGCGCCGCGGGGCCGGGCCCCGCCGCGGGCCACCCGCGCGTAGAATGGCGCCGCTCGCCGGCCGCGGAAAGCGGCCTGACCGCGGCGCCGAGACGAGGAGCAGGGCACTCATGAGCGACTCCGCGAAGTCTCCCCCGCCGATCGACCGGTGGCGCCAGGCGGCGCACAAGGCGGCCGGCTCGCCCGACCGCCTGGTCTGGCGCACGCCCGAGGGCATCGACGTCAAGGCGCTCTACACGGCGGCCGACCTGTCCGGGCTCCCGTACGCCGACACGCTGCCCGGTTTCGACCCCTTCGTCCGCGGTCCGCAGGCGACGATGTACGCGGTGCGGCCCTGGACGATCCGCCAGTACGCCGGCTTCTCGACCGCCGAGGAGTCGAACGCCTTCTACCGGCGCAACCTCGCCGCGGGTCAGCAGGGCGTGTCGGTGGCTTTCGACCTGGCGACCCATCGCGGCTACGACTCGGACCATCCGCGCGTGACCGGCGACGTCGGCAAGGCCGGCGTCGCGATCGACTCGGTCGAGGACATGAAGATCCTCTTCGACGGCATCCCGCTCGCGGAGGTCAGCGTCTCGATGACGATGAACGGCGCGGTGCTGCCGGTGCTCGCCGGCTACGTCGTCGCGGCCGAGGAGCAGGGCGTCGCGCAGGATCGCCTCTCGGGGACGATCCAGAACGACATCCTCAAGGAGTTCATGGTCCGCAACACCTACATCTACCCGCCCGAGCCGTCGATGCGGATCGTCGGCGACATCATCGAGTACACGGCGCGGGCGATGCCGCGCTTCAACTCGATCTCGATCTCCGGCTACCACATGCAGGAGGCCGGCGCGACGCAGGCGCTCGAGCTCGCCTTCACGCTCGCCGACGGCATGGAGTACGTCCGTACGGCGCTCGCCAAGGGCCTCGACGTCGACGCCTTCGCCGGGCGGCTGTCGTTCTTCTGGGCGATCGGGATGAACTTCTACCTCGAGATCGCCAAGATGCGCGCGGCGCGCGGGCTGTGGTGCCGGATCATGAAGAACTTCGGCGCCCGGGACCCGAAGAGCCTGATGCTGCGCACCCACTGCCAGACCTCCGGCTGGAGCCTGACCGAACAGGATCCGTACAACAACGTCGTGCGCACCGCGATCGAAGCGATGGCGGCGGTTTTCGGCGGCACGCAGAGCCTGCACACGAACAGCTTCGACGAGGCGATCGCGCTGCCGACCGATTTCTCGGCGCGGATCGCGCGCAACACGCAGCTCATCCTGCAGGAGGAGACGCACATCACCAGCGTCGTCGATCCGTGGGGCGGCTCCTACCTGATGGAGCGGCTGACCCAGGACATGGCCGACCGCGCCTGGGCGATCATCGAGGAGGTCGAGGCGCTCGGCGGGATGACCAAGGCGGTGCAGTCGGGATGGGCGAAACGGCGGATCGAGGCCTGCGCGGCGGAGAAGCAGGCGCGCATCGACCGCGGCGACGACGTCATCGTCGGCGTCAACAAGTACCGACTCGCGAAGGAGGACGAGGTGCCGATCCGCGAGATCGACAACACCGCGGTGCGCGCGGCGCAGATCGCCCGACTCGCGCAGGTGCGCGCCAGACGCGACCGCGCGGCGGTCGAGCGTGCGCTCGGCGCGCTCACCGAGTCGGCGCGAAGCGGCCGGGGCAATCTGCTGGCGCTCGCGATCGACGCGATGCGCGCACGGGCGACCGTCGGCGAGGTCAGCGACGCGCTCGAAGCGGTCTGGGGGCGCTACCTGGCGCACGGCCAGACCGTTTCCGGCGTCTACGGCGCGGTGTTCGCCGACGACGCCGAATGGAAGGCGCTCCAGGCCGATGTCGAGGCCTTCGAACGCGACGCCGGGCGCCGCCCGCGGCTGATGGTCGCCAAGGTCGGACAGGACGGCCACGACCGCGGCGCCAAGGTCGTCGCCACCGCGTTCGCCGACCTGGGTTTCGACGTCGACGTCGCGCCGCTGTTCCAGACGCCGGAGGAGGTCGCCCGCCAGGCGATCGAGAACGACGTCCACGCGGTCGGCGTGTCGACGCTCGCCGCCGGCCACAAGACGCTGGTTCCCGAGCTCGTGCGGGCGCTCGCGAAGCTGGGCGCGCCCGAGATCGTCGTCGTCGTCGGCGGCGTGGTTCCGCAGCAGGACTACGCGTTCCTGCACGAGGCCGGTGTCGCCGCGGTGTTCGGACCGGGCACCGTCATCTCGTCGGCGGCGCGCACGCTGTTGGCCGAGATCCGCCGGGTGCGCACCAGGGCCGGGGGCGCGCTCGCGTGACCGTGGCGGGCGCGACCTCCCGCGGAGCGGCCGCGCGCGAGGCGGCGCCGGCGACCCGTCCGGCGTCCGCCGACCCGGCGCTCCAGGCGCTCGTCCAGGGCGTCCGGGAGGGACGCGTGCGCGACGTCGCCCGTGCGATCACGCTGGTCGAGTCGTCGCGCCGCGACCACCAGGCGCGGGCCGCGGCGCTGCTGGAAGCGCTGCAGCCGTCGACCGGCGCGGGCTTCCGGCTCGGGATCTCGGGCGCGCCCGGCGCCGGCAAGTCGACGTTCGTCGAAGCGCTGGGGCTGCATCTGGTCCGCCTCGGTCACAAGGTCGCGGTGCTCGCGGTCGATCCGTCGAGCGCGGTGTCCGGCGGCTCGATCCTCGGCGACAAGACGCGGATGGAGCGGCTGTCCCGCGAGGCGAACGCGTTCATCCGGCCGAGCCCGTCGGGCGGCACGCTGGGAGGGGTCGCGCGCAAGACCCGCGAGGCGATGGCCGTCTGCGAAGCGGCCGGCTACGACATCGTGATCGTCGAGACCGTCGGCGTCGGCCAGTCCGAGGTCGCGGTCGCCGGGATGACCGACTGCTTCGTGCTGATCGCGCTGCCCAACGCCGGCGACGAGCTGCAGGCGATCAAGCGCGGCATCGTCGAGCTGACCGACGTGGTCGTGGTCAACAAGGAGGACCTCGACCCGAAGGCCGCCGAGCTCGCCCGCTCGCAGATCGCCGGCGCTTTCTCGATGCTGAGGCCCAAGGACGCGTGGTGGACGCCGGCGGTGGTCAAGGTGTCGGCGGCGACCGGCGCCGGTCTCGCGGCGTTCTGGGCCGAGATCGAGCGCTACCGCGCGGCGGCCGCGGCGAACGGTGTGCGCGACAGCCGTCGCGCGGCGCAGGCGCTCGCGGCGATGCGGGAGACGATCGAACGGGAGCTCGCCGCGCGGTTCCACGAGCATCCGGCGGTGCGCCGCGAGTACGACGCGGTGGCGAGGGCGGTGGCCGACGGCGCGTTGACGCCCGCCGGCGGCGCGGCGCGGCTGATCGCGCTCTCGCGCGGGGAGTGACAGCGCGGCGGACCCGCCGCCGCGCTTCGAATCGAGGGGGAACGATGCACGACATCATCAAGGCGCTGGACGAGAAGCGCGAGGCCGCCAGGATGGGCGGCGGCGCCAAGCGCATCGAGGCGCAGCACGCGAAGGGCAAACTGACCGCGCGCGAGCGAATCGAGCTCCTGCTCGATCCCGGCTCTTTCGAGGAGTGGGACATGTTCGTCGAGCATCGCTGCACCGACTTCGGGATGGCCGAGCAGACGATTCCCGGCGACGGCGTGGTCACCGGCCACGGCACGGTCAACGGACGGCTCGTCTTCGTGTTCAGCCAGGACTTCACCGTATTCGGCGGCGCGCTCTCGGAGGCGCACGCCGAGAAGATCTGCAAGGTGATGGACCACGCGATCAAGGTCGGCGCGCCGATCGTCGGGTTGAACGACTCCGGCGGCGCGCGCATCCAGGAGGGCGTCGCCTCGCTGGCCGGCTACGCCGACGTGTTCCAGCGCAACGTGCTCGCCTCGGGCGTCATCCCGCAGATCTCGGTGATCATGGGTCCGTGCGCCGGCGGCGCCGTGTACTCGCCGGCGATGACCGACTTCATCGTCATGGTCAAGGACAGCTCGTACATGTTCGTCACCGGCCCCGAGGTCGTGAAGACGGTCACGCACGAGGAAGTCACCGCCGAGGAACTGGGCGGCGCGGTCACCCACTCGACCAAGTCGGGCGTCGCCGACCGGGCGTTCGAGAACGACGTCGAGGCGCTGGCGATGGTCCGCCGGCTGGTCAACTACCTGCCGACCAACAACCGCGAGAGGCCGCCGGTGCGGCCGACCACCGACAACCCCGAGCGATTGGACTACTCGCTCGACACGCTGGTGCCGGACAACCCGAACCGCGCCTACGACATCAAAGAGCTGATCCTCAAGGTCGTCGACGACACCGACTTCTTCGAGCTGCAGCCGGACTACGCGCGCAACATCGTCACCGGCTTCGGCCGGATGGACGGGCGCACCGTCGGCTTCGTCGCCAACCAGCCGCTGGTGCTCGCCGGCTGTCTCGACATCAAGAGCTCGATCAAGGGCGCGCGCTTCGTGCGTTTCTGCGACGCGTTCAACATCCCGATCGTGACCTTCGTCGACGTTCCGGGTTTCATGCCGGGCACGTCGCAGGAGTACGGCGGCATCATCAAGCACGGCGCGAAGCTGCTCTACGCCTACGCCGAGGCGACGGTGCCCAAGGTGACGCTGATCACCCGCAAGGCCTACGGCGGCGCCTACGACGTCATGTCGTCGAAGCACCTGCGCGGCGACGTCAACCTCGCCTGGCCGTCGGCCGAGATCGCCGTCATGGGACCGAAGGGGGCGGTGGAGATCATCTTCCGCAAGGACGCCGGCGACCCGGCGGCGATCGCCGCGCGCACCGAGGAGTACCGCCGCAAGTTCGCCAACCCGTTCATCGCCGGGCGGCGCGGCTTCATCGACGACGTGATCATGCCGCACGAGACGCGCAAGCGGATCTGCCGCTCGCTGGCGATGCTCGCCAACAAGACGCTGGAGAACCCGTGGCGCAAGCACGGCAACATGCCGCTGTGAACGCCGCCGGACCGATCCGCCAACCACGGGAGGGGCGTCGGGCCTAGCGCCCGGCGCACGATCGCCATGTTCGACAAGATCCTGATTGCCAATCGCGGCGAGATCGCCTGTCGCGTCATCCGCACCGCCCGCGCGATGGGCATCCGCACGGTCGCCGTCCATTCGGAGGCGGACCGCGACGCCCGCCACGTCGAGCTCGCCGACGAGGCGGTCGAGATCGGACCGCCGCCGTCGCGCGAGAGTTACCTGCGGATGGACCGCATCCTCGAGGCATGCAAGAAGACCGGCGCGCAGGCGGTCCATCCCGGCTACGGCTTCCTCTCCGAGAACGCGCGCTTCTGCGAACTGCTCGAGTCGAACGGCGTCGTCTTCATCGGCCCGAAGGCGAAGGCGATCGACGCGATGGGCGACAAGATCGCGTCCAAGCGCCTCGCCAACGCCGCCAAGGTCAACACGATCCCCGGCTACACCGACGTCATCGTCGACGCCGACCAGGCGGTGACGATCGCCCGCGAGATCGGCTATCCGGTGATGATCAAGGCGAGCGCCGGCGGCGGCGGCAAGGGCCTGCGCGTGTCGCGCAGCGACGCCGAGACGCGCGAGGGCTACGCGAGCTGCCGCAACGAGGCGCGCTCGGCGTTCGGCGACGACCGGGTGTTCATCGAGAAGTTCATCGAGGAGCCGCGCCACATCGAGATCCAGGTGCTGGGCGACGCGCACGGCAACGTCGTCTACCTGTGGGAGCGCGAGTGCTCGATCCAGCGCCGCCACCAGAAGGTGATCGAGGAGGCGCCCTCGCCGTTCCTCGACGAGCCGACCCGACGCGCGATGGGCGAGCAGGCGGTGGCGCTGGCGAAGGCGGTCGGCTACCAGTCCGCCGGCACCGTCGAATTCGTCGTCGGGCGCGACCGCGGCTTCTACTTCCTCGAGATGAACACGCGGCTGCAGGTCGAACACCCGGTCACCGAGTACATCACCGGACTCGACCTGGTCGAGCAGATGATCCGTGTGGCCGCCGGCGAGCGGCTCTCGTTCGGGCAGCGGGACGTGCGTCGCGACGGCTGGGCGATGGAGTGCCGGATCAACGCCGAGGACCCGTTCCGGGGTTTCCTCCCGTCGACCGGGCGGCTGGTCAAGTACATTCCGCCGGCCGAAGTCGGCGGTGCCGTGCGCGTCGACACCGGCGTCTACGAGGGCGGCGAGATCCCGATGTACTACGATTCGATGATCGCCAAGCTGGTCGTGCACGGACCGACGCGCGACGACGCGATCGCGCGGATGCGCGACTCGCTCAACGCCTTCGTCATCCGCGGTGTGTCGACGAACATCCCGTTCCAGGCCGCGCTGATGCAGAACCCGCGGTTCGTGTCGGGGAACTTCCACACCGGGCTCATCGCCGAGGAGTACCCGAAGGGTTTCCGCGCCGAGGACGTCGTCCACGACGAACCGGAGCTCCTCATCGTCGTCGCCGCGGCGCTGCACCGCCGCTACATGGAGCGCGCCGCCGGCATCAGCGGTCAGCTTCAAGGTCATGCCCGCGTCGTCGGCGCCGAGTGGAACGTCGTCTACGGCGGCAAGCTGCATCCGGTGCGGGTCGTGTCGATCCCCGGCGGGCAGAGCGTCGTCTACCGCGATCGCGAGTACGCGGTGCTCTCCGACTGGGCGTTCGGCCACCCGATCTTCCGCGGCACGATCAACGGCCGTCCGGTCTGCCTGCAGGTCGAGCGGCGCAACATGACCTACCGGCTGTTCCACTGGGGCGCGCAGGTCGACGTGACGGTGCTGACCGCGCGGGCCGCGGAGCTGCTGGCGCTGATGCCGGCGAAGGCGCCGCCGGACCTGTCGAAATTCGTGCTCTCGCCGATGCCGGGGCTGTTGACCGAGCTGGCGGTGAGCGTCGGCCAGGAGATCAAGGCCGGCGAGAAGGTGGCGGTGATCGAGGCGATGAAGATGGAGAACGTGCTGCGCGCCGACGCCGACGCGAAGGTCAAGGCGCTGCTCGCCAAGCCCGGCGACAGCCTGTCGGTCGACCAGCCGATCGTGCAGTTCGAGTAGCGGGCGCCGCCTCAGCCGCCCAGCGCCGCGACGACCTCGGGCGGCGCCTGCACGAGCTCGATCAGCACGCCTTCGCCGCCGATCGGGAACTCGGCGTTCGCCTTCGGGTGGATGAAGCAGATGTCGTAGCCGGCCGCGCCCTTGCGGATGCCGCCCGGCGCGAAGCGCACGCCCTGCGCCGCGAGCCAGGTCATCGCCGCGGGCAGGTCGTCGACCCACAGGCCGACGTGGTTGAGCGGCGTCTCGTGGACCGCGGGCTTCTTCGCGGCGTCGAGCGGTTGCATCAGGTCGACCTCGACCTTGTGCGCGCCGCGGCCGAGCGCGAGGATGTCTTCGTCGACGTTTTCGCGCTCGCTGCGGTAGTTGCCGGTCACCGGCACGCCGAGCGTGTCGACCCACAGTCGCGACAGCTTCGACTTGTCGAGCGCGCCCAGCGCGATCTGTTGCAGTCCGAGGATGCGGAACGGTCGTCGGTTCATCGGGACTCCGGATCGGGGAACGAGGAGGCGCGTCCGCCGCCGCGCGGTACGGCGCCGGTCGCGGCGAGCGACCGCGCGCGCGCCGAGACGAACAACCGCGCCATCGCCTCGGCGCGGTCGGCCAGCAACGCGGCGGCGTCGCGGACGCATGATTCGAGCGAGGCGGGCCCGGCAGGCAGCGCGAAGCAGCCGTCGAACCTCGCGGCGAGCGAAGGGAGCGCCGCCGGATCGACGGCACCCGACAGCAGCGACACCGCGACACCGGCGGCGCGGGCGCGGTCGGCGACCACGGCCGGCCCCTTCGACAGAAGCGTCTGCGCGTCGCTGCGACCTTCGCCGGTGATCGCCCAGTCGGCCCCGGCGAGCGCGTCGTCGAGTCCGATCAGGTCGGCGACGACCGCGGCGCCGGAACGCATCGAGCCGCCGACCTGCATCAGCGCGAATCCGAGCCCGCCCGCCGCGCCGGCGCCGGGCCGGTCGGCGCAGCGCCGTCCTGTGGCGCGCTCGACCATCGCGGCGTAACGTGCGATCGTCCGGTCGATGCCGTTGATGTCCGCGGCGGCGACTCCTTTCTGCGGGCCGAACACCGCGGTCGCGCCCATCGGTCCGCAGAGAGGGTTGTTCACGTCCGACATGATCGTGATCTCGCACTCGGCAAGACGCGGATCGAGCGCCGACGCGTCGGCGCCCGCGAGGTAGTCGAGTCCCGCGGGGGTGGGCTCGATCGCGTGCCCGCGCGCGTCGACGAGCGCGAGCCCCAGGGCGGCGAGGAGCCCGGCGCCGCCGTCGTTCGTGCTGCTGCCGCCCAGGCCGATCATCATCCTTCGCACGCCGAGGTCGAGGAGCGAGCGCAACTGTTCGCCCAGGCCGAGGGTCGATCGCGCGCCGACCGGCGCGCTCGTCGCGACCGCGTCGGTGATCGGCACGACCTGCGCGCACTCGAGCACCGCCGTGGCGCCGGGCGCGCCGGCGATCAGTCCGTAGGCGGCGTCGACCGCGCGCCCCGACGCGCCGGCGACCCGGGTCGTCGCGCGGCGCGCCGTCGGTCCCGACGCGGCGAGCACCGCGTCGAGCGTTCCCTCGCCGCCGTCGGCCATCGGGCGCAGACGCAGGTCCGCCGAGGGAACCGCCCGACCGACGCCCTCGGCGATCGCCGACGCGACCGCCGGCGCCGCGAGCGACCCCTTGAACGAATCGGGCGCGATGACGACACGCAAGGCCTGCGACTCCCGCCGTGGTAAGTTGCCGTTCCGTGGACGAGGATCGATCCGGCCGGCGGTCGTCATGCTAGCAGCGAGACGGGTCCGCGGGACGGCCGTCGCACTGAGGGCGCTGGCGGTGGTCGCGTCGGCGACGCTGGCCGGTTGCGCGACGCTCACCCGCGGGCTGACGCAGGATGTCCAGATCGCCACCGACCCGGCCGGCGCCGCCTGCGAGTTGAGGCGCGGCGACGTTCTCGTCGACTCGGTCGCCACGACGCCGGGCTACGTCCGGGTGCGCAAGGGACTCGGGCGCTACGCGCTCGTCTGCCGGCGCGACGGCTACCTGGAGGCCGGCGCGACGCTCGAATCGGGCGTCGACAGCGGCCAGATCGGCAGCATCGCCTGGGGCGCGTTGTCGGGGCTGCAGGGGACCGCCGGCGCGACGGTCGCCTCGACCGCGCTGTCGACGGTGATGCCGGCGGCGGCGGCGAGCGCCGGAGCGACGGCGCTGGGCATCGCCGGCGCGCTGTCGTTCGCCGTCGATCTCGCGAGCGGGGCGGTTTTCGAGTATCCGGCCGCGATCGCGCTGACGTTGGTGCCCTCTTCATTCGCCGACACAGCCGCCCGCGACGGGTTCTTCGCGCGCGAGGAAGCCCGGCTTCGGGCGCAGTACGCGGCGCGCCGGGAAGAGGTCGCGGCCGAATGCCGCCGCGTGAAATGCCCGGGAACGCTCGCCGCGATCGACGCGGCGCTCGCCCGCGAGCTCGGCGAGCTCGAGAGCCTGAGGCCGAACGTGCGGATCCGCGAGTGAACGCGGCGCCGTCGGGCTGAAGCCCGTCCCGCCACCGCCAGCGCGGGTCGGCCTTCCGGCCGACAATCGCGCCGACATCCGAGCCGATCAGCCGCGATGGGTCGCGCGCGCCAGCCGGTCGCGCACCGCCGTCCAGGCCCCGCCCTCGGGCGGGGCGACGACGACGATCGCATCGGCGCCCCTCGCGTCCAGCTCGCGCAGGTTCGCGTAGAGGTCGCGGGCGTAGCCCTCCGCGTCGGCGGGCGCCGAGATCCAAGCGCCCTCGAAGCCGGCCGGCCGCGATTGGCCGCAGGCGAGCACCGCGACGACCTCGTCGCGCTCGGCCAGGCGCAGCAGCTCGGTGGCGAGCGCGCGGGAATCGACGAGGAACGCCGCGGTGCGCGGCGCGTAGTGCGAGGCGTGGGTGCCCGATGCCCGGGGCGCGCCGACGCTCGGCGTTTCCGGCTCGCGTCCGAGCACCCGGGCGATCGCGTCGGCGCCGACGCCGCCGGGTCGCATCAGCATCGGGCGTCCGTCGACGAAGGCGACGATCGTGCTCTCGATGCCGACCTCGCAGGAGCCGCCGTCGAGGATCATCGCGACCCGCGGGCCCAGGTCGGCGGCCACGTGAGCGGCGGTCGTCGGCGAGACGTGGCCGTACCGGTTCGCCGACGGAGCGGCGACGCCGTGCCCGCCACGCCGGGCGAAGGCGGCGAGGAGCGCACGCGCCACCGGGTGCGCCGGCACCCGCAGGCCGACGGTGTCCTGCCCGCCGGTGACCGCGTCGCTCGCGAGCGGCCGGCGCGGCAGGATCAGCGTCAGCGGTCCGGGCCAGAACGCCCGGGCGAGCGCGCGCGCGCCGTCCGGCACCTCGCGCGCCCAATGGTCGAGTTGCGAGGCGTCGGCCAGATGCACGATCAGCGGGTGGCCCGCCGGGCGCCCCTTCGCAGCGTAGATCGCGCCCACGGCCCGGGGGTTGCCGGCGTCCGCACCCAGCCCGTAGACGGTCTCGGTCGGGAAGGCGACCAGTTGGCCGGCGGCGAGCGCAGCGGCGCCGGCCTCGATCGCTTCGGCGTCGGCCCGGACGAGGCCCCGAGGAAACCCCTGCGCCGTCATGCGCTTGCGGGCCCGACCGCGACGGTGCGCCCGGCGCGGTTTGCTAGAATGTCGAGCTTTGCCACGCCGCCGTCCAACCCGGGGCGGCGCCCGCCACGAGAGAGGCCATGAGCGATTTCCTGTTCACGTCGGAGTCGGTGTCGGAAGGTCATCCGGACAAGGTGGCCGACCAGATCTCCGACGCGGTGCTCGACGCGATTCTAGAGCAAGACCCGACCGCCCGCGTCGCCGCCGAGACGCTCGTGTCCACCGGCCTCGTGGTCATGGCCGGCGAGATCACGACCCGCGCCACCGTCGATTTCGGCAACGTCGCGCGCGAGACGATACGCCATATCGGCTACAACGATCCGGCGCTGCGCTTCGACGCCGACGGCTGCTCGGTGATGGTCTGCTACGGCAAGCAGTCGCCGGACATCGCGCAGGGCGTCGACCGGGCCTCCGACGACTACCTGAACCAGGGCGCCGGCGACCAGGGCATGATGTTCGGCTACGCCTGCGACGAGACGCCGGCGCTGATGCCGTTCCCGATCTACTACGCGCATCGGCTGGTCCAGCGCCAGAGCGAGGTGCGTCGCGACGGGCGCCTGCCGTACCTGCGGCCCGACGCGAAATCGCAGGTGACCGTCCGCTACCACAACGGCAAGCCGGCTTCGATCGACACGGTCGTCCTGTCGACGCAGCACCACCCGAGCATGAACGAGCGGCAGAAGGAGCTCGCCGAAGGCGTGATCGAGGAGATCGTCAAGCCGGTGCTGCCCAAGGACATGCTGGCGGGCACCCGCTACCTGGTCAACCCGACCGGGCGATTCGAGATCGGCGGGCCGCACGGCGATTCCGGGCTGACCGGCCGCAAGATCATCGTCGACACCTACGGCGGTGCGGCCCCGCACGGCGGCGGCGCGTTCTCCGGCAAGGACCCGTCCAAGGTCGACCGGTCGGCGGCGTACGCGGCGCGCTACGTCGCCAAGAACGTGGTCGCCGCCGGCCTCGCCAAGCAGTGCGAAGTCCAGCTCGCCTACGCGATCGGCGTCGCCAAGCCGATGAACGTGACCGTCTACACCGCCGGCACCGGCCGCGTCCCCGACGGCAGGATCGCCGAGATCGTCCAGCACGAGTTCGACCTGCGGCCCAAGGGCATCATCCGCATGCTCGACCTCCTGCGGCCGATCTACCGCAAGTCGGCGGCGTACGGCCACTTCGGTCGCGACGAACCGGAGTTCACGTGGGAGCGTACCGACCGCGTCGACGCGCTGCGCAAGGCCGCCGGCGTGTGAGCGCGGCGCGCCCGGCGGCGCTCGCGTTCGCCGCCGCGGTGTCGGCTTGCGCGACCCAGGTGCCGGCACCCGTGCCCGCCGCCCCTGCCCCTGCCCGCGCCACGGCGCCCGCGGCGCCGATCGACGCGAAGCGCAGCCTGGTTTCGCCCACCCTCGCGACGCTCGACGATCTCGACGCCCGCCTCGAGTACGCGACGGGCGAACGGGTGCGGATCGGCCTCGCCGCCGATCGCACGACCGGTCGACGCTGGCGGGTCGCGAAGCTCGAAGGCGGGGCGATCGCGCCCTACGGCGCCCCGGTGTTCACCGCGGCGAACATCCGCGATCTGCGCACGCCGGGCAACTGGATCTTCGAGTTCGAGGCGAAATCCCCGGGCACGGCGCACGTCACCTTCGATTTCCGGCGCGAGAATGAACCGGCGGGCGCGGCCGAACGCACGGCGACCTTCGAGGTCCGCGTCCGGTGAACGCGGTTCGCCCGGAAGCTTGAGTCGCGGCGCCCGCGGCCGGACAATGCCCGCAACCGCGCGCCCGACCGGCGCGTTACGACCGGAGGCCGAATGACCGTTGCCCGACTCCTCACCCGCGCCGCCGCCGGCGCGCTCGCCGCCGCAACGCTCGCGGCCTGCTCGTCGACGCCGGCGGCCGACCGCTGGAACCGCGCGCCCCTGGTGCGCAACATCGACGGCTCGGTCGACGGCCATGTCGAAGTCGTGAAGCGCGGCGACACGCTCGCCGTGCATCTCGAAGGCAATCCGACGACCGGCTACCGCTGGGAGCTCGTCCGCCTCGCCGGCGAATCGGTGGCGCAGGTCGGCAACGCCGACTACCAGCCGGAGACCGCCGCCGGCGTGCCGCGGGTCGGCGCCCCGGGCCACACGACGTTCCGCTTCCGCGCGACGAAGCCCGGCACGTCGGTCGTCGAGCTCGCCTACCGCCGCGCATGGGAGAAGAGCGTCGCGCCGGCGAAGGCGGTTCGCTTCGAGATCGCGGTGCCCTGACCCGCCGCCCGTGAGCGGTCCGGACCTGGCGGCGACCGTCTCGCGGCGGCTCGCGACCCGCTGCACCGACGCCGACTGGCTCGGCGCCTGCGTGCGCGTGGTCGAGCCGCGCGGCGGAGGCGGCGTGGCGACGCCGCCACACTACCTCGCCGCCGCCTGGGCGCCCGGCGCGCCGCGCTCGCGCTGGCCGGAGGCGGTCGTCATCGGGTCGCCCACGGCCGACAACGCGCTCGCGCAACTGCTGCCGCACCTGCCGCCCGACGCGAAGCTCTACCTCGCCGGCCTGGACGAGGTCGACGCGGCGCTCGCGGCGCGCATCCTGCTCGCCGCCGATCGCAACCTCGAGCGCTACCAGCGAGACGGCGTCGAGGCGTTCGTCGCCAGCGAGGAAGCGCGCCTCGCCGCGCGGATCGCCGCGACCTACACCGACCGCGACGAGGGGTTCGAGCGTTTCCGCGCTCGCGTGTTCGGGCCACCGCCGTCCACCCGCTGACCCGGCCGTCCGCATGGCCCTCTTCGAGCCTATCGCGCTGCGCGGCGTCGCGCTCGCCAATCGAATCGTCGTCTCGCCGATGTGCCAGTACTCGGCGCGCGAGGGCCTCGCCGCCGACTGGCACCTCGCGCACTGGGCGCAACTCGCGCAGTCGGGCGCGGGACTCGTCGTCGTCGAGGCGACCGCGGTCGCGCGGGACGGACGCATCACCCACGGATGCCTGGGCCTGTGGGACGACGTCCGCGAGCGGGCGTTCGCGGAGACGCTCGCGCGGGCGCGCGCGCTCGCGCCGGCGGTGCCGTTCGCGGTCCAGCTCGCGCACGCCGGGCGCAAGGCGTCTTCGGCCGCGCCCTGGGATGGCGGCGAGCCGCTGCGCGACGCCTCCGCCTGGCCGACGGTCGGGCCCTCGGCGGTCGCGTACGACGCCGGACACCCGGCGCCGCGCGCCTTGACCGTCGCCGAACTCGGAGATCTCCGGGAGGCGTTCGCCGCCGCTGCGCGTCGCGCGATCCGGGCCGGCGCCGAGGCGATCGAAGTGCACATGGCCCACGGCTACCTGCTGCACGAGTTCCTCTCGCCGCTCGCCAATCTCCGCGACGACGCGTACGGCGGCGATCGCGCCGGCCGCATGCGATTTCCGCTCGAGGTCTTCGACGCGGTGCGCGCGGCGCTGCCCCCCGAGCGCCCGGCCGGCGTGCGCGTGTCGGCGACCGACTGGGTCGATGGCGGCTGGACGATCGACGATACGATCGCGCTCGCGCGCGAGCTGAAGTCGCGCGGCTGCGATTGGATCGACGTGTCGAGCGCCGGAATCTCTCCCCGACAGCAGATCGAGTCGCGGCCGGGACTGCACGTGCCCTTCGCTCGCGCGGTGCGCGAGGCCACCGGCATGACGACGATGGTCGTGGGACTCGTCACCGAACCGGCGCAGGCCGAGTCGATCGTCGCTGGCGGCGACGCCGACCTGGTCGCGCTCGCGCGCGGCATCCTCGCCCATCCCCGATGGCCCTGGCACGCCGCCAGGGCGCTGGGCGGCAAGGTCGCGGTCGCCCGGCAATACCTGCGCGGCGCGCCGTCGGCGATCGTGCGCCGGTAGCGGGCGCGACGTACGCGCCGAACCGCCGACGTGCGCCTCTACGGCGTCGACTTCACCAGCGCGCCGTCGCGGCGCAAGGCGATCACCGTCGCGGTCGGCCGCGTCGACCGTGCGCGCGTGATCGTCGAGCGGATCGACCGGCTCGCGGACTGGACGTCATTCGAGGCGCTGCTCGCCTCGCCCGGCCCCTGGGTCGGCGCCTTCGACTTCCCGTTCGGCCTGCCACGCGAGCTCGTCGTCGCGCTCGACTGGCCGGGCGCGCGGGGCGAGCGCGGCTGGGCGGAGTCGATCGCGCACTACGCCGCGCTCGATCGCGCGACGGTGACGCGGGCGTTCGACGCGTTCCGCGCGGCGCGTCCCGCCGGACGCAAGTACGCGCACCGCGCGACCGAAATCGACGCCGGCGCGCACGCGTCGATGAAGCTCGTCAACCCGCCGGTCGGCTGGATGCTGCACGAGGGCGCGCCGCGACTCGCGCGCGCCGGGGTGCACCTGCCCGGTCTCCTCGCCGGCGACCGCTCGCGCGTCGCCCTGGAGGCGTATCCGGGCATGGTGATGCGCGACATCGCGCGTTCGCGCGGTCCGGGTCGGGCGCCCTCGTACAAGAACGACAGCCCGCGGCGGCAGACGCCGGAACTGCGCGAGGCGCGCGTCGGCCTCCTGTGGAGCCTGGTCGAGGGCGAGCATCGCTGGGGCGTGCGCGTCGACCCGGCGCTGGGGATCGCCGAGCTCGCGATCGAGGACGACACCGGCGACGCGCTGGACGCGATCGCCTGCGCGATGCTCGCCGGCTGGGCCGCCGCGCGCGCCGAGTCCGGCTACGGAATGCCCGCCGACGTCGACCCGCTGGAGGGGTGGATCGTCGGGGCTTGAACAGAATCCCGGGCGCTGTCCCTTGCGCCTGGAACGGTACCCGCGGGAGTCGAGGCCCCGCACTGCGGGTAGGCGCTACGGCCCACCCACGCGGACACACGCGCTCCTCTCGTGCGACACAGGCGTTGCCGGTTCGTCCTGGTCGGCGCGTATCCTCCTCGGCGGAGCGCGAGCCGGCACCCAGTTGTCTTGATCTGGATCAACGTTTGACGTGTTGCCGTCCGCCTACCGGTTGCGCCTGGGCGAACGCATCATGAAACTCCCTGTACACGACAGCCGCAGCGTCTTGGGGGTGTATCGCTGCGGGTCCCAACAAGTGGGAGTTCGCACATGGCCGATCGATCGCCCCGAGCTCTGAAGATGGCGCGCAGCGTCGTCATCGACTTCGCGGCCTCGTTGGTGATTGGCCTCTGCGCGATCCTCGCGGCGACGCCGCCCGCAAGTGCGGCTGAGTATCCGTGCAAGCACAACACACCGACCAGCGACATCGAGTGTCGGCCGCGCCAGCCAGCTCCGTGGGAGTATCAGAGTGAAGGCTATTCAAGCCCTGTTGTCGAACCCAAGTTCGCCACAGAGGCGGAGGCATTGGATTGGGCCTTTGAGCACATTCCGGATGGCTATAGCGCTTACTGCAGATATGACTATCAATGGTACGACCCACCTTGGACTGTACGGCTCTCGGCTGGCGATTTCACGACGTCTGAAATGCGTTACTACGTGGTCAGGGGATGGGTCTATTCGGGAACCTACTGCCAGCACGGGCGCGGCCAGGACATCCATACGACTCGAGCACGCACGATCTTCTGTCCTGCAAGTTGGTGGCAGACCTACGACGGATTGGGCAGCGTACTTTGCCTGCGCGACCAACATTCAACGCCACCGCTTCAATGCCGCAAGCCCTGCACGACGGGCGGCCCATCGAACTCGGGTACCTTCGCTGGAAGTTACTCGTGGATGGGCAATCCGATCTTCGCCCACACGGGTGACAAGTTCCAGAGCGAGCATGATTACTCGAGCGGCGGATTCAAGCCGCTGACGCTTTCGCGGAATTACCTCAGTTCGTCGTTTCCGCGGCTGATTCGCACGACATACAGGCACTTCGGTCTCGGCGACTACTGGCGCACGTCGTTCGACTTGCGCATGCAGACGTACACCGGAACGACGGTTACGTCGAAGATCTTCTACCGCCCCGACGGGTCGACGCGGTACTTCTATCAGAACGGCTCGACCTGGACGAGCCGCGCCGAGCAATCCGAGACGCTCGCGAACATCGTCGTCGGCGGGGTCACGACAGGCTGGCGGCTGACGCTCGCGGACAGCACGGTCGAGGAGTACGACCTCCAGGGTCGCGCGGTGGCGATCATCGATCCCTCGGGCTGGCGACAGGACTTGGCGTACAACGCCAACGACCTGTTGTCCACGGTGACGGATTCGCTGGGTCGGCAACTCGCGTTCGCCTACGACGCGGAGGGTTGGCTCGTTTCGGTGACGACTCCGGACGGGCAGATCACGTTCGAGAAGGAGCCGCACGGTTACCTCGCGAGCGTCACCTACCCCGGCGGCGCGCAGCGGCGATACAAGTACATGGAGGCTGGCTATTCCGATTCGACATCGCGCACCGGCCTGCTGACCGGCATCATCGACGAGAACGGATCGCGGTACGCGACATTCAGGTACAACAGCGCGGGCGTCGGTTGGTCGACCGAGCTCGGCAACGGGGCCAATCGGTATACGTTCTCGATCGGTTCGACCACGATCGTGACCGATCCTCTTGGCACCGCACGCACGGTCGCCAAGACGGTCGTCAAGGGATTTCTGCGCACCGTCGGACTCTCTCAGGCCTGCCCGACCTGCGCTCCGGAGGACAACATCAGCACGTCGACGTTCGACGCGAACGGAAACGTCGCGTCGCGCACGTTCTTCACCGGCAAGAAGACCTGCTACGCCTACGACACCACCCGCAACCTCGAAACGGCGCGCCTCGAAGGCGCGACGTCGGCGGAGAACTGCACGACGGTCCTGGCCACCCCGCCCAACCGCCCGGACGTGCGCAAGGTCACGACGACCTGGAACGCGACCTGGCGGCTGCCGGCGACGATCGCCGAGCCGGCGCCCGGCGGTACGAAGACGACGACCTTCACCTACGACGCGTCCGGCAACCTGATCCAGAAGTCGATCACCGCGCCGAAGAACGACGGCTCGGGCACGACGATCACGCGCACCTGGAGCTGGACCTACGCGACGTACGGGCGCGTGCTGACCGCGACCGATCCCAACGGCCGGGTGACGACGACGACCTACCACGCGGACAACGACCCGGACATCGGCAAGCGTGGTCAGGTGGCGACGGTGACGAACCCGGTCGGCCACGTGACGCAGTACACG
>JAXMFN010000012.1:0-193253 GCA_046347725.1 Burkholderiales bacterium | reverse complement strand
GACGCGTTGCAGTCGCAGGCCTTCGCGGTGCTCGGCGCGGCGCCGATCCGGGAGGCCGGACTCGCCTGCGCCCTGCTCGCAGAAGCGTCCGGTGCGGCCGGAATGGCCGGCGGCCAGGCGATCGACCTCGACGCGACCGGACGCATGCTCGACGAGGCGTCGCTCGAGACGATGCACCGGCTCAAGACCGGGGCGTTGATCCGAGTCGCGGCGAGGCTGGGCGCGCTGGCCGCCGGGAACCCGGGCGACGGCGAGCGGGCCGCGCTCGACCGCTGGGCGGGTGCCGCCGGGCTCGCGTTCCAGGTCGTCGACGATGTGCTCGACGTCGAGGGCTCCTCCGCGACGTTGGGCAAGACCGCGGGCAAGGACGCGGCGCAGGGCAAGCCGACCTACGTCTCGCTGCTGGGGCTCGCGGGCGCGAAGTCGAAGGCCGCCTCGCTCGCCGCCGAGGCGCACTCGGCGCTCGCGCCGTACGGCCGCGCCGGCGACCGGCTGCGCGCGATCGCCGACGACATCGTCGGCCGGACGCATTGACGATGACGACCCGGTTCCTCGACGCGATCGCCTCCCCCGCGGACCTGCGCCGGCTGCGCCGCGAGGACCTGCGCGAGCTCGCGCGCGAGCTGCGCGCCGAGCTCGTCGAGACGGTCGCCGCCACCGGCGGCCACCTGTCGTCGAACCTCGGCACGGTCGAGCTGGCCATCGCGCTCCACTACACGTACGACACGCCGCGCGATCGCCTGGTCTGGGACGTCGGCCACCAGACCTACGCGCACAAGATGCTGACCGGACGGCGCACGGCGATGGCGAAGCTGCGTCAGTGGGGCGGGCCGTCCGGCTTCCCGCGCCGCAGCGAGAGCGAGTACGACACCTTCGGCACCGCGCATTCGTCGACGTCGATCTCCGCGGCGCTCGGTATGGCGATGGCGGCGCGGCTCAACGGCGAGTCGCGCCGGGTGGTCGCGGTCATCGGCGACGGTGCGATGAGCGCCGGCATGGCGTTCGAGGCGCTCAACAACGCCGAGCGCGAGAACCTGCTCGTCGTGCTGAACGACAACGACATGTCGATTTCCGAGCCGGTCGGCGCGTTCAACCAGTACCTCGCCAAGATCCTCTCGTCGCGGCTCTACCACACGGTGCGCAGCGGCGGCAAGGGCGTGCTGGCGAAGCTGCCCGGTCCGGCGCAGGAGATCGCACGGCGCGCCGAGGAGCACGTCAAGGGCATGGTGCTGCCCGGGACGCTGTTCGAGGAATTCGGCTTCAACTACATCGGCCCGATCGACGGCCACGACCTCGACGTGCTGGTGCCGACGCTCGCCAACGTCCGCAAGCTCGACGGGCCCCAGTTCCTCCACGTGGTCACCAAGAAAGGTCACGGCTACGCGAAGGCGGAGGCCGACCCGATCCTCTACCACGGCGTCGGCAAGTTCGACCCCGCGGTCGGTATCGTCTCGAAACCGTCGGTCGCGCCGACCTATACGCAGGTGTTCGGCGACTGGCTGGTCGACCAGGCGGCCGCCGACCCGCGGCTGGTCGCGATCACCCCGGCGATGCGCGAGGGATCGGGCATGGTCGACTTCTCGCGCCGCTTCCCCGACCGCTACGTCGACGTCGGCATCGCCGAGCAGCACGCGGTGACCTTCGCCGCCGGGCTCGCCTGCGAGGGCATGCGGCCGGTGGTCGCGATCTACTCGACATTCCTGCAGCGCGCCTACGACCAGGCGATCCACGATGTCGCGTTGCAGAATCTGCCGGTCGTGTTCGCCGTCGACCGCGCCGGTGTCGTCGGCGCCGACGGCGCGACCCACGCCGGCGCCTTCGACCTGTCGTACCTGCGCTGCCTGCCGAACCTGACGGTGATGGCGCCGGCCGACGAGAACGAGTGCCGCCGGATGCTGTCGACCGCCTACGCGCTGGGGACGCCGGCGGCGGTCCGCTATCCGCGCGGCGTCGGCCCGGGTGTCGCGGTCGAGCCGGGACTGGCGACGCTGCCGGTCGGCCGGGGCGAGGTGGTCCGGTCGACGTCGCGACGGACCGGACGCGTCGCGATCCTGGCGTTCGGCGCGCCGCTCGCTGCCGCGCGCACGGCGGGCGAACGGCTCGATTGCACGGTGGCGAACCTGCGCTTCGTCAAGCCGCTCGACGTCGCGCTGTGCGTCGAGCTCGCGCGCAGCCACGACGCGCTCGTCACCGTCGAGGAAAACGTCGTGGCCGGCGGCGCCGGCAGCGCGGTCGCCGAGGCGCTGGCGCAGGCCGGTGTCGTCGCGCCGATACTCCACCTCGGACTCCCGGACGCGTTCGTCGACCACGGCGATCCGGCGTTCCTGCTGTCGCGCTGCGGCCTGGACGCCGACGGCATCGCCGCCGCGGTCGCCGCGCGATTCCCCGCGCCGGCGTCCGGGTCGATCGTCAAGCCTGCGGCGTGATAGATTGAGCCAGCGATGAACCGTCCCGAACGCCCGTCCGCGCTGATGCCGATTGCCGACGTCCAGTCGGAGAGCGACCACCGTCGCCTCGCGATCGACCAGGTCGGCATCCGCGGCCTGCGCTATCCGCTCAGCTTCGCCGACGGCGACGCGCCGCCGCAGGCGACGATCGCCACGTTCGCGGTCAGCGTGTCGCTGCCCGAGGACCGCAAGGGGACGCACATGTCGAGGCTGGTCGAGCTCCTCGAGGAGCGGACCGCCCCGGGCGAGCCGCCGCTCGACGTCGCGAACCTGCGCGCGCTGCTCGACGCGCTGGTGGTCCGGCTGGACGCGCCCGGCGGACGCGTCGACATCGCCTTCCCCTGGTTCGTGCGCAAGACCGCGCCGATCTCCGGCGTCGCGAGTCTGCTCGACTACGAGGTCCGGTTGTCCGGCGAGCTCGAAGGCGACCGCTACGCGTCCGAGCTCACCGTTCTGGTTCCGGTCACATCGCTGTGTCCGTGCTCGAAGGAGATCGCCGACTACGGCGCGCATAACCAGCGCTCGACGATCTCGATCAGCGTGCGTCCGCGCCAGCCGATCCGGGTGGCCGAGCTTCTCCGTGTCGCCGAGGAGGAGGCGTCGTCCGAGCTGTACGGCATCCTCAAGCGCGCCGACGAGAAGTACCTGACCGAGCGGGCTTACGACAACCCCCGTTTCGTCGAGGATCTCGTGCGCGGCGTCGCCTCGCGGCTCGAGGCCGACCCGCGGGTGGCCGGCTTCGCGGTCGAGGCCGAGAACTTCGAGTCGATCCACAACCACTCGGCGTTCGCGCGGATCTCGCGCGGGTCGCGCTGAGCGCGCGATCGTCGTCCGTCGACGCCGGTCGCCGCCCGGCCCCGGGCGCTCGCCGGTCGTCCGTCTCCCGGAACCGGGACTCGGACCCGGCCTAGAATCCGCCGAACCGCCCGGCGCGGAACCGAACCCCCAGATGCCGCTCGCGCTCAAGTCCCGCTACGAGGCGTTCGCCGAGCGCCTGCTGTGCTCGCTCTCCGAGATCGAGCGCCGGGACGTCCGTTCGTTCGACCGCTGGTTCTCCTCGACCGGTGGCTGGCGGTGGCTGGTCGTGATCGTCGGCGTGACGACCGCCTTCGCCTGGGTCGCGGCGCAGCTCCCGTGGAACATGACCTTCGTCGAGGCGGCGATCCTGTTCAACGTCGTCGTCCTGATGCTGATCTGGGCCGGACTGTCGGCCTGGTTCGGCTACCGGCGCTTCCAGGGGAAGATCTTCCGCTTCGTCGTCGTCGGCCCGCTGCTGGCGCTGGCCGGCGCGTTCGTCGGCGCGGGCATCGGCGGGCTGGTCAAGGGCGTCGACCCGCTCGACTGGCTGAACGACAGCGCCAAGCTCCGACATGTGGTCACCGCGGGGCTCGTCTTCGGCTTCCTCTACGCGCTGGTCGTGGCGCTGATCGCGCACCTGCGCAATCGGGAGTACGCGGCGCTGACCGCGCGCCTGGAGTCGGAGGCCCGCGAGAGCGAGCTGTCGCGCCAGCTCGCCGAATCGCAGCTGAAGCTCCTGCAGCTCCAGGTCGAGCCGCATTTCCTGTTCAACTCGCTGGCGAGCGCCCGGCAGCTGGCGGAGAAGGGCGCGCCGGACGCCGCGCGGCTGATCGGCGACCTGATCGTGTTCCTGCGCGCCGCGACGCCGGCGCTGCGCGAAACGCGAACGACGCTCGCCGCCGAGGCCGGACTCGCCCGCGCCTACCTGTCGATCATGCGCACGCGGCTGGGTCGCCGCCTCGAGTTCGACGTCGCGATCCCGCCGACGCTCGAGGCGGTGTCGCTGCCGCCCGGCATGCTGATCACGCTGGTCGAGAACGCGATCAAGCACGGCATCGAACCCTGGCCGCCGGGTGGTCGGGTCGCGATCGCCGCGCAGGCGTCCGGCGACCACGTCGAGGTCCGGGTCGCCGACACCGGCGCCGGTCTCGACGCGTCACCGGTGTCCGGCGACGGCATCGGGCTCGCCAACATCCGCGAGCGGCTCGCGTTGCTCTACGGCCCGCGGGCGCGGCTCGAGCTAGGCGCCAACGAGCCGCGCGGATTCGTCGCCCGGATCTTCCTGCCGCGCGAGCCGGGCGTCGGCGGCATGATCGGCGCGCCGCCCGCGCCCGGCCACGACCTGAACGATGTCGTTCCCGCATCCTCCGGCTCTCTCGCGAACCCATGACCGTCGACACCCGACCCACCGCGCTGATCGCCGAGGACGAGCCGCTGATGCGCGAGCGGCTGAAGGAGAAGCTCGCCGAGGTCTGGCCCGAGCTCGAGATCGTCGCCGAGGCCGGCGACGGCGACGAGGCGCTGGCACTGTTCGACGCCGAGCATCCGTCGATCGCCTTCCTCGACATCCGGATGCCGGGTCGCAGCGGCCTCGACGTGGCCGCCGCGATCGGCGGTGAATGCCACGTCGTCTTCATCACCGCCTACGACCAGTACGCGATCGCCGCCTTCGACGCCGGCGCCGTCGATTACCTGCTGAAGCCGGTCGAGTCTGAGCGGCTCGCGCAGACGGTCGAACGGGTCCGCGCCAAGCTGGCGACACCGCCCGCCGATCTGTCGGCGCTGCTCGCCCAGCTCCGCGCCCATGCGCTGCCGAAGTCCGGCGCCCGCCTGCGGTGGATCAAGGCGGCGGTCGGCAAGCAGATCAAGCTGATCCCGATCGACGACGTCCTCTACTTCCAGTCGGATACCAAATACACGCGCGTCGTGCTGGCGCAGTCGGAGGCGCTGATCCGCACACCGTTGAAAGATCTGCTCGCGGAGCTCGACCCGGACCGGTTCTGGCAGATCCACCGCAACGCCATCGTCAACGTCTCGGCGCTCGCGGGCGTGCTGCGCGAGGACGCCGAGCGCCAGTTCGCCCTGTTCAAGGCGCGGCCGGACAAGCTTCCGATCTCGCGCCAGTTCACCCATCGGTTCAAGCAGATGTGACCGACGGCGCGAGGGGCGGCCGACGCGTCGCGGCGCGCCCGCGCAGACCGCCGCGCGCGGAACCCGTCCAGGGGACGGCTATCGCAGCAGCGTCTCCTGGAGGAAGCGGATCGTCGCGTAGAAGTAGAAGTCGGCGTTCTCCTTGCGGGCGAAGCCGTGCCCCTCGTTGGCCGCGAGCAGGTACCAGACCGGCGTGCCGTTGCGCCGCGCGGTCTCGACGATCTGCTCGGCCTCGGTGTAGGGCACGCGCGGGTCGTTCTTGCCGTGCGCGACGAACAGCGGCTTGGTGATCCGCGCCGCGTTCACCACCGGCGAGATCCGGGTCAGGAATTCGCGCATCGCCGGATCGCGCTCGTCGCCGTACTCGACGCGTCGAAGGTCCCGGCGGTAGCTCTCGGTGCGCTCCAGGAAGGTGACGAAGTTGGCGATGCCGACGACGTCGATCGCGCCGGCGATGCGCTGCGGGTAGGTCGTCGCGACCGCGAGGCTCATGTAGCCGCCGTAGCTGCCGCCGGCGACGACGACGCGCGAGGCGTCGAGATCCGGCTGCGCCGCGATCCAGTCGAACAGCGCGCCGATGTCCTTGACCGAGTCTTCGCGCCGGGGCCCGTCGTCGAGCGAGACGAACGTCTTGCCGTAGCCGGTCGACCCGCGGACGTTGGGCTCGATGATGGCGATCCCGAGCTCGTTCACGTAGTAGTTCCAGCGTCCGATGAACCCGGGCCGCGCCTGCGCCTCGGGACCGCCGTGGATCTGGATCATCACCGGACGCTTGCCGGAGAAGCGCGCCGGCGGTCGGGCGATGAAGCCGGTGATGGTCCGGTCGTCGAAGCTCCTCCATTCGATCGGCGTCTGGACCGCGAACCGCTCCGGGTCGAGCCCGACGACCTTCGCCTCGGTCCAGCGGACGACCTTGTTCCCGCCGCGCTCGAGCACGTAGACGTCGCCGGGGCTGCGCGCCGAGTCGAGCGTGAAGGCGAGCGCGAGACTGTCGTGGTGCCACTGCACGCCGCTCACCGTCCCGATCGGCACGTCGGGCCGCGGCAGTTCCTGGCGCGTGTCGGCGTCGTAGAGCCGGAGCGATCCGACACCGGCCTCGTTGACCACCATCGCGAGCGTGCGGCCGTCGGGCGACAGCGTCAGCTGTTCGACGTCCCAATTCGACGGACCGAACGGCTCGAGCCGTCCCGACGCGAGGTCCAGGAGGGCGGCGCGCTGGAATTCGCCGTCGCGATTGGTCGTCAGGAACAGTCCGCGACCGTCGCGGGTGAAGCCGACTTCGTAGGACGCGAGCCGCGCGTCGGATCCGGGCGCCGGCAGCACGCGCGTCCGCTCGCCGGTCGCGGCGTCGAAGATCCAGACCGCGGTCTCGGTCACCGACTTGTACTCGATCGCCGCGAGGCGCCGGTCGTCGAACGAGAAGGTGAAGTCGAACCAGCCGGTCCCTGGCAGCGTCGCGATCCTGCGCGCGCCGGCCGGCGCGAGCGGGTCCATCAACGTCAGATCGACCGTCGGGTTCTCCCGACGGCCGCCCGCCTTGTCGACGTCGGTGGAGGCGACGAGCAGGCGGTCGCGCGCGCGGTTGACGCCGACCGGCTGATGGGTCCGCGTCGCATCGGTGAGGAGCGCCGGCTCCGCCGCGCCCGGATCGAGGCGGTAGACCTGGCCCTGCTCGTTGCCGCCGGCGTCGCGCGCGAACACCAGCACGTCGGGTTTCGCGGGCCACCAGCCGCCGGAGCGCACCGGTTCGGCGTAGTCGGTGATCTGGCGCGGTTCGGCGAGCGGAGTGGAGACATTGAACAACTGCGAGGTGTTCTTGGCGCGGATCGCCACGACGAGCTCGCGTTTCGTCGGGTGCCAGGACGCGAGCGTGCGCGGCCGGAACTCGGTGTAGGGCGCGACGCGCTCGGCGAGCGAGGCGGGGATCGCCGGAATCCCCGCGACTCGGAGGTTCTCGTTGGGCGCGACCGGCGGCGCGAGGGTGGCGCAGGCGGCGAGGGCGAGCGGGACGCCGAGCGACAGAGCGAGCATCGGCAGGCGGCCGGTCGAGCGAACGGCGGGCGTGGTGATCATCGGGACAATCGTGCGGCCAGGGAGGCGCTCGCGCGGTAGAATGACGATGGCGGCATTCTACGGGTGCGCCGTGGCGTCGGCCTGTCGTCCGGTCGCGCTCTTCCGCCCCCCGTCGCCCGACCATGCGTCCCGTCGCCGTCTTCCGATTCTCGCCGTCCGAAGGGCCGGGTCGCTTCGGCGACTGGCTCACCGCCAACGGCCGTCCCTGGCGGCTCGTCGCGCTCGACCTCGGCGAACCGGTTCCGGAGCGTGCGGACTCGGTCGCCGGCATCGGCATGATGGGCGGGCCGATGAGCGCCAACGATCCCACGTCGTGGCAAGGGCCGCTCGCCGCGCTCGTCCGTCGGGCGGTCGACGCGGGCGTGCCGGTGATCGGTCATTGCCTCGGCGGCCAGATCCTCTCGCGTGCGCTGGGCGGCGTCGTGTCGCGCGCCCGGACGACCGAGATCGGCTGGATCGACGTCGAATCCACCGACGCCGCCGCCGCGGCCGAGTGGTTCGGCGGCCGCGATCGTTTCACGGTCTTCCAGTGGCACTACGAACAGTTCACGCTGCCGCCGGGGGCGCAGCGGGTGCTGACCAATCGATGGAACGACGAGCAGGGATACGTCGTCGACGGCCGGCACATCGGCTTCCAATGCCACGTCGAGATGACGCGCGAGCTGGTGGGTGACTGGTGCGACATGGCGCCCGACGAGTTGCCGGCAGCCTCGACGGCCGAGCGCCAGTCGCGCCGGGACATCCTGCGCGGCGTCGACGACCGGGTGGCGGCGCTCAACGCGATCGCCGACGGGATCTACGCCCGCTGGGCACGGGGGCTCGCGCGCTGATGGCGGCGATCCGGGCGCTGCCCGATCTGCTGATCAACCAGATCGCCGCCGGCGAAGTCGTCGAGCGACCGGCGGCGGCGCTGAAGGAACTGCTCGAGAACGCGATCGACGCCGGAGCCGCGCGCATCGACGTCGACCTCGCCGGCGGAGGCATCCAGCGCATCCGGGTCGTCGACGACGGCTCGGGGATCGATCGCGACGACCTGCCGCTCGCGGTCGCGCGCCACGCGACGTCGAAGATCGCGGCGCCTTCCGATCTCGAGGCGATCGCCACGCTCGGTTTCCGCGGCGAGGCGCTCGCCTCGATCGGCGCGGTGTCGCGCCTGGCGATCGCGTCGCGCGCCGCCGGGAGGCCGCACGCCTGGCGCATCGAGGTCGAGGGCGGAACCGTCGCGCCGGTGGCGCCGGCGGCGCTCGCGGCCGGCACCGCGATCACCGTCGAGGAGCTCTATTTCAACACGCCGGCGCGGCGCAAGTTCCTGCGCACCGAGGCGACGGAACGCGCGCACTGCGACGAGACCTTCGCGCGGATCGCGCTCGCTCATCCCGAGGTCGCGTTCACGCTGTCGCACGGCGGGCGCGTCGTCCACCGGCTCGCCGCCGGTCCACGGTCAGCGCGGGTCGAGGCGCTGCTCGGCGAGACCTTCGTCCGCGGCGCGGCGATCGTCGACGCCGAATCGCCGGGCGCGACGCTCACCGGCTACGCGATCCGCCCGGCGCACGCCGGTCCCGGCGCGGGCACGCAGTTCCTGTTCGTCAACGGTCGATTCGTCCGCGACCGGATGCTCGCGCACGCGGTCCGCGAAGCCTACCGGGACGTGCTGCACGGCGACCGGCAGCCGTCGTACGCGCTGTGGCTCGCCGTCGACCCGCGCCGCGTCGACGTCAACGTCCATCCGCAGAAGACCGAGGTGCGTTTTCGCGACGCCGGCGCGCTCCACCCGTTCGTGCGATCGGCGGTCGAGCGCGCGCTCGCCGCGACCGCGTCGCAGTCGCCGCCGCTGTCCGCCGCCGGGCGCCTGGGCGTCGGCGGCGCGTCCGCGCCGTTCTCCGGGGCGAGCGGCCCGGTCGGGACCGGATCGGCGCCGCTCCAGTCGACGATGGCGCTGCCGGCCAACGAGCCGTCGGCGTTCTACGCCAGGCTCTTCGGCGAACGACCGGCCCCGCCGTCCGCGGCGCCGGCGCTGCCCGAGACCGGCGACGACCATCCGCTCGGCTTCGCGCTGGCGCAGCTCCACGGGGTGTACGTGCTCGCGCAGAACCGCGCCGGACTGGTGCTGGTCGACATGCACGCGGCGCACGAGCGGATCGTCTACGAGAAGCTCAAGGTCGCGCACGCCGGCCGGATCGCGACTCAGCCGCTGCTCGTCCCGGCGACCTTCGCCGCGGAGGCGGTCGAGATCGCGGCGGCCGACGAGCACGCGGCGACGCTCGACGCGCTCGGCTTCTCGATCTCGCGGCTCGGCCCGTCGACGCTGGCGGTGCGCGCGCTGCCGCAGGCGCTCGGCGACGCCGACGCGGTGACGCTCGCGCGAGCGGTCCTGCACGACTTGCGCGAGTTCGGCGGCAGCGCGGCGCTCGAGTCGCGCCGCGACGAATTGCTCGCGTCGATGGCCTGCCACGCGTCGGTGCGCGCGAACCGCGCGCTCACGGTCCCGGAGATGAACGCGCTGCTGCGCGAGATGGAGGCCACCGAGCGCGCCGGCCAGTGCAACCACGGGCGGCCGACCTGGTACCAGTTGACACTCGCCGAGCTCGACCGGCTGTTCCTGCGGGGACGGTAGCCCGACGATGGACGATCGGGTGGCAGCGCGCGCCGGCGACCCCGCGCCGCCGATGATCCTCCTGATGGGACCGACGGCGGCGGGTAAGAGCGCGCTCGCGCTCGCGCTCGCCGAGGCGCTGGCGGGCGAGATCGTCAGCGTCGACTCGGCGCAGGTCTACGTCGGCATGGACGTCGGGACCGCCAAGCCCGACGCCGGCACGCGTGCCCGCGTCCCGCACCACCTGCTCGACCTGATCGAGCCGACGGCGTCGTACTCGGCGGCGCGTTTCCGCGCCGACGCGCTCGCGGCGATCCGGGCGATCCGCAAGCGCGGGCGCGTGCCGATCGTGGCCGGCGGCACGATGCTCTATTTCAAGGCGCTGACCGAAGGCCTGTCGGCGCTGCCGCCGGCCGACCCTGCGATCCGCGCGGCGATCGACGTCGAGGCGGTGGCGCGAGGATGGCCGGCGATGCACGCGGAGCTCGCCCGCGTCGACCCGACGACCGCCGCCAGGCTCGCGCCGGGCGATTCGCAGCGGATCCAGCGGGCGCTCGAGGTCCATCGGTCGAGCGGCCGGCCGCTCGCGGATTGGCAGGGCCGACGCACCCCGGCCGACGACCTCGGTCGATGGACGGCGATCGCGCTCGTACCGACGGATCGGGCGCGGCTACATCGCCGGATCGAGGAGCGGTTCGACGCGATGCTCGCCGGCGGGCTTGTCGAGGAGCTCGAATCGCTGCGCCGGCGCTTTCCGCTGGACGAATCGATGCCGTCGATGCGCTGCGTCGGCTACCGGCAGGCCTGGCAATTCCTCGCCGGACGCGTCGATCGAGCGGGACTGCGTGCGAGCGGCGCCGCGGCCACCCGTCAGCTCGCCCGCCGTCAGCTCACCTGGCTGCGCTCGCTCGACGTTCCGGCGCTCGACCCGTGGGCGCCCGGCCTCGTCGACCGGGCGCTCGTGCAGGTGAACGAGGCGGCCGTGCGATAATCGATCTTTTCCTCGCCGACGCGAGCGCCCCGATCCGCCATGCGCCGCACGCTCTACGACAAGCTCTTCGACAACCATGTCGTCCGCGCCGAGCCGGACGGCACCGCGCTCCTCTACATCGACCGTCATCTGGTCCACGAGGTGACGAGTCCGCAGGCCTACGAAGGACTGAAGCTCGCGGGCCGCAAGCCCTGGCGGACGAGTTCGGTGGTGGCGACCGCCGATCACAACACGCCGACCAAGGACTGGGACCGCGGCATCCGCGACCCGATCTCGCGCACCCAGGTCGAGACGCTCGACGCGAACATCCGGGCGACCGGTGCGAAGGCCTATTTCCCGTTCCTCGACAAGCGGCAGGGCATCGTCCACGTCATCGGTCCGGAGACCGGAGCGACGCTGCCGGGGATGACCGTGGTCTGCGGCGACTCGCACACGAGCACGCACGGCGCCTTCGCGGCGCTGGCCTTCGGCATCGGCACCTCCGAGGTCGAGCATGTGCTCGCGACCCAGTGCCTGCTGATGAAAAAGGCCAGGTCGATGCTGATCCGGGTCGACGGCCGGCTCGCACCGGGCGTCACCGCGAAGGACCTGGTGCTCGCGGTCATCGGGCGCATCGGCACGGCGGGCGGTACCGGCCATGCGATCGAGTTCGGCGGCAGCGCGGTGCGGGCGCTGTCGATGGAAGGACGGATGACCGTCTGCAACATGGCGATCGAGGCCGGTGCGCGCGCCGGCATGGTCGCGGTCGACGACACGACCCTCGAGTACGTCCGCGGCCGGCCATTCGCCCCCCGAGGGGCCGACTGGGACCGCGCGGTCGCGCTGTGGCGCGCACTGGCGAGCGACGAGGGTGCGACCTTCGACGCGACCCACGTGTTCGACGCGGCGGCGATCGCTCCGCAGGTCACCTGGGGCACGTCGCCGGAGATGGTCGTGCCGGTGGACGGACGCGTCCCCGACCCGGATCGCGAACGCGACGCGACGCGGCGCGACGGCTACGCCAAGGCGCTCGCCTACATGGGCCTGAAGCCGAACACCCCGATCACCGACGTCGCGATCGACAAGGTGTTCATCGGGTCGTGCACGAATTCCCGGATCGAGGACCTGCGTTCCGCGGCGGCGGTCGCGCGCGGGCGCAAGGTCGCGTCGAACGTGCGGCTCGCGCTGGTCGTTCCGGGTTCGGGGGCGGTCAAGTCGCAGGCGGAGGCCGAGGGCCTCGACCGGGTGTTCAAGGCGGCCGGATTCGAGTGGCGCGAACCGGGCTGCTCGATGTGCCTGGCGATGAACGACGACCGGCTCGAGCCCGGGGAGCGCTGCGCGTCGACGTCGAACCGCAATTTCGAGGGCCGCCAGGGCGCCGGCGGCCGCACCCACCTGGTGAGTCCGGCGATGGCGGCGGCGGCGGCGCTCGCCGGCCGTTTCGTCGACGTCCGACGCCTCGGCTGATCAGAGAGGGCCGCCCGATGGAACCGTTCCGCGTCCACACCGGTCTCGTCGTCCCGATCGACCGGGCCAACGTCGATACCGACGCGATCATCCCCAAGCAGTTCCTGAAGTCGATCAAGCGTTCGGGCTTCGGGCCCAACCTCTTCGACGAGTGGCGCTACCGCGATCACGGCGAGCCGGGAATGGACAACTCGAAGCGGCCGGTCAATCCGGACTTCGTGCTGAATCAGCCGCGCTACCGCGGCGCGTCGATCCTGCTCGCGCGCGCCAACTTCGGCTGCGGCAGTTCGCGCGAGCACGCGCCGTGGGCGCTCGCCGATTTCGGCGTCCGCGCGCTGATCGCCCCCTCGTACGCCGACATCTTCCACAACAACTGCTACAAGAACGGACTCCTGCCGATCGTGCTGGGCGAGTCCGAGGTCGCGCGGCTCTTCGACGCGACCTTCGCCTTCCCGGGCTTCACGCTGGTCGTCGATCTCGAGCGCCAGACCGTCGCGACCCGGGACGGCTCGCTCGCGTTCTCGTTCGCGGTCGACCCGTTCCGCAAGAAGTGCCTGCTCGAAGGGCTCGACGACATCGGGCTCACGCTCCAGCATGCCGACCAGATCCGCGCCTTCGAGGCGCGACGGCTGGCCGAACAACCGTGGATCGGCTGAGACGACGATGAAGATCGCGCTGCTGCCCGGCGACGGGATCGGTCCCGAGATCGTGCGCGAGGCGAAGCGCGTCATCGACGCCCTCGCACGCGGAGGGCCGCGCATCGAGACCGCCGAGGCGCCGATCGGCGGCGCCGGCGTCGACGCCGCCGGGCACCCGCTGCCCGACGCGACGCTCGCGCTCGCCCGCTCGTGCGACGCGGTGCTGATGGGTGCGGTCGGCGGCCCGAAGTACGACACGCTGCCGCGGGCGCTGCGCCCCGAGCAGGGCATCCTCGGCATCCGCAAGGCGCTCGGGCTGTTCGCCAACCTGCGCCCGGCGATTCTCTATCCGGAGCTCGTCGCCTCGTCGACGCTCAAGCCGGAGGTCGTGTCCGGACTCGATCTGATGATCATCCGCGAACTGACCGGCGACATCTATTTCGGTCAGCCGCGCGGACGCCGACGCAACGCCGCCGGCGAGGACGAGGGCTTCGACACGATGCACTACAGCGCCCCGGAGATCGAGCGGATCGCACGGGTCGGCTTCGAGACGGCACGCCGCCGCTCGCGCAAGCTGTGCTCGGTCGACAAGGCGAACGTGCTCGACACGTCGATCCTCTGGCGCGAGGTGGTGACGCGGGTGGCCGCCGACTACCCGGACGTCGCGCTGACCCACCAGTACGTCGACAACGCGGCGATGCAGCTCGTGCGTGCGCCCAAGCAGTTCGACGTGATCGTCACCGGCAACCTGTTCGGCGACATCCTCTCCGACGAGGCGTCGATGCTCGCCGGGTCGATCGGCATGCTGCCGTCGGCGTCGCTGGATGAGCGAGGCAAGGGTCTCTACGAGCCGATCCACGGCTCGGCGCCCGACATCGCCGGCCAGGACAAGGCCAATCCGCTGGCGACGATCCTCTCGGTCGCGATGATGTTCCGCCACACGTTCGGCCGCGCCGATCTCGCCGACCGCGTCGAGGGCGCGGTCCGCGCGGTGCTGCGCCAGGGCCATCGGACCGCCGACATCGCCGCTCCGGGGGAACGGGTCGTCGGCACGCGGGCGATGGGCGATGCGGTCGTCGCGGCGCTCGGCTGACGTCCCGGCCTGTTCCCGCTTGCTGCGGCGCAATAGCCCTGCTAGGATTCGACGCATGTCTACACGCACCGACCGTCCGAGTTTCCGCGTCCGCGCGCTGCGCGGCGCTCCGGCGATCGCGTGCGTCGCCGCCGCGCTCGCGGCCGGTGCGAAGAAAATCGCGACGATCACGACGACCTAGTCGGGTCGGGCTTCGCCACCGCGATCGTCCCCGCGAGCGGCGGGGGAAGCGGAAACCACGGCGGGGCGGGAAGGTGGAAGCCATGCGGGTCGGATTCGTCGGTTGGCGCGGCATGGTCGGGTCGGTGCTCCTGCAGCGGATGGCCGCGGAGCGCGATTTCGACCGGCTCGAGCCGGTGTTCTATTCCACGTCGAGCGCCGGCGGCGCGGGTCCGATGGTCGGCGGCAAGCCGTCCGGTCCGCTGCGCGACGCGAACGACGCGAGCGCCTTCGCCGGGCTCGACGCGATCGTCACCTGCCAGGGCGGCGACTGGACCAACGCGATGCATCCGAAGATCCGCGGGGCCGGCTGGAACGGCTGGTGGATCGACGCGGCGAGCGCGCTGCGGATGAAGGACGACTCGGTCATCATCCTCGACCCGGTCAATCGCGACGTGATCGACGCGGCGATGAAGCGCGGCGTCCGGGACTACATCGGCGGCAACTGCACGGTCAGCCTGATGATGATGGGTCTGGCCGGGTTGCTCGAGCGCGACCTGGTCGAGTGGATGACCTGCATGACCTACCAGGCGGCCTCGGGCGCCGGCGCGCAGAACATGCGCGAGCTCCTGGCGCAGATGGGCGAGGCGCACCTCGCCGCCAAGGCGCTGCTCGACGATCCCGGCTCGTCGATCCTCGACATCGACCGCGAGGTCGCCGGCATCCTGCGCGACGACCGGTTTCCCACCGAGCACTTCGGCGTGCCCCTCGCCGGCAGCCTGATTCCCTGGATCGACAAGGACCTCGGGAACGGCACGAGTCGCGAGGAGTGGAAGGGCGGCGCCGAACTCAACAAGATCCTCGGTCGGGGTACGGCTCCCGCCGGGCAGGCGGCGCACCCCGCGACCGGTCGGCTCGCGCCGATTCCGGTCGAGTCGATCTGCGTACGCATCGGCGCGATGCGTTGCCATTCGCAGGCGCTGACGATCAAGCTCAAGCACGACGTTCCGCTGCCCGAGATCGAGTCGATGATCGCCGGGGCGAACCCGTGGGTACGGCTGGTCCCGAACACCCGTGACGAGAGCATCCGGCGCCTGACGCCGGCCGCGGTCACCGGCACGCTCGACATCCCGGTGGGACGACTGCGCAAGCTCGCGATGGGACCGGAGTACCTGGGCGCGTTCACCGTCGGCGACCAGCTCCTGTGGGGTGCCGCCGAGCCGCTGCGCCGGATGCTGCGCATCGTCCAGGCGCACTGATCCCAGGGGGGTCGGCGCGACGGGCGGCAGCCGGATTCTTGCCCTTTTCCGGCCGCCGGCCCGATTCGGCGGCAGAATGCGCCGGCGCAGGAATGCAACATCGCGGCGACACGCCCGGTCCCGCGACCGTTCCACAACATCTAGTGCCCCGCGTCGCCCGCCGCGCAAGCGCTAGCGGGTGCGTGAGCACAACGGCATGAATCTTGACGCCGCGCCGATCGGGTGCCGGCAAAAAAGCAAGCTAATACCGGGGTTTAGCTTGCGAAGCTAAACCTATGATGTTATGTTCGCTTCAGCCTAACGCATCCTGCGAGGGGATGGCATGCGCGGAAAACCGGTGTTCCAACTTTCGCTGCTCGCGGCGGCGCTCGCCGCCGCCGGCTCCGCGCAGGCGCTGGGACTGGGGCGTCTGTCCGTCGAGTCCGGCCTGGGCCAGCCACTGGTCGCGAGCATCGAACTCACCTCGGCTTCGCGCGAGGAACTGGACACGCTGACCGCGCGGGTCGCCGATCCTTCGCTCTACCGCCAGAACAACCTCGCCTACCAGGCGGCCCTCGCTCGCACCCGTGTCAGCGTCGAGCAGGGGCCGTCCGGACCGGTGCTGCGCGTCACCTCGACCTCGTCGGTGCTCGAGCCCTATCTCGACCTGATGGTCGAGGTGAACTGGGCGGCCGGCCGGGTCGTGCGCAGCTACACGTTCCTGCTCGATCCTCCGGGCGTCGTCGCCCAGCCGCCGGTCGACCCGGTGACGCCGGTGCGTTCCGGCGCCACCCGCACCGCTCCGGTGGCGACGCCGGCAGCGCCGGTCGCGACCGCGCAGCCGGCCGCGCAGGCCGGCCAGACGGTGACGGTGCGTCGCGGTGACACGCTCTCCAAGATCGCCACCGAGGTCAAGCCGGCGACGGTGACGCTCGACCAGATGCTCGTCGCGCTGTTCAAGAGCAACGCCGACGCGTTCGAGGGCAACAACATGAACCGGCTGCGTGCCGGCGCGATCGTCACCGTGCCGTCGGCCGCCGACGCTCAGGCCGCGTCGCCGCAGGAGGCGACGCAGATCGTGCGCGTGCAGGCCAACGACTGGCGCGGCTACCGCGACCGGATCGCCGGCGCCGCGCCGCAGGCCGACACCGACGCGTCTCGCGCGGCGTCGGGCCGGATCGCCGCGGCGGTCGAGGAGAAGACGCCGGCGGCGCCCAAGGGCGGCGACCAGCTGCGCGTCTCGAAGGACGCGTCGCCGGCCAAGGGCGCGGCGGCCGCCGAGGACTCGGTCGCTCGCGACAAGCAGTTGCGCGAGGCGCAGGTCCGCATCGCCGCGCTGGAGAAGACCATCGCCGACATGCAGAAGGCGATGGAGCTGAAGAGCGGCACGATGGCGCAGGTGCAGGCGCAGGCCGACGCGTCGAAGGGCAAGGCGGCGACGCCGGCTCCGGCGCCGGCCAAGGCCGAGCCGCCGAAGGCCGAACCGCCCAAGGCGATCACCCAGGCGCCGCCGGCGAAGGCCGAACCGCCGAAGGCCGCCGAACCGCCGAAGGCCGAACCACCCAAGGCGATCGAGTCGCCGAAGGCCGAACCGCCCAAGGCCGCCGAGGCGCCGAAGGTCGAACCGCCGAAGGCCGCCGAGTCGCCGAAGGTCGAACCGTCCAAGGCGGTCGAGCCGCCGAAGGCCGAACCCCCGAAGGCGACTCCGCCCAAGGCGTCCGCGCCCAAGGCCCCCGAGTCCAAGCCGCAACCCGGTTTCTTCGAGGACCTGCTCGCGAACACCCCGACCTGGGCGATCGGCGGCGGTGCGCTTGCGATCCTGGGCGGAATCGCGGCGATCGTCGCGATGCGCCGGCGAAAGACGACCAAGTTCGAAGACAGCATCATCTCCGGCACCGACATCAAGACCAACACGGTGTTCGGTTCGACCGGCGGCGGCGTGGTCAACACCGGTGACAACTCGCTCGCCAGCGACTTCAGCCGCGAGGGACTGGGCAACATCGACACCGACGAGGTCGATCCGATCGCCGAGGCCGAGGTCTACCTCGCCTACGGTCGCGACGCCCAGGCCGAGGAGATCCTCAAGGAGGCGCTCAAGAAGGATCCGCAGCGTCAGGAGATCTACCTCAAGCTCCTCGAGATCCACGCCCAGCACAACAAGCCGTCCGCGTTCGAGACGGTGGCCTCCGAGCTCTACGCGGTGTCGCAGGGGCAGGGTGAGGTCTGGCACAAGGCGGTGCAGCTCGGACGCCAGATCGATCCGTCGAACCCGATGTTCGCCGAGGGCGGCGCGCCGTCGGCGAAGTCCGGCACCGCGCCTCTCGACACGTTCACCGTCGGAGGCGACTACAAGCCGGCGGCACCGGTCCCCGACCGCACCGCCGATGTCGACCTCGAGGAAGAGATTTCGCTGTCGCCGAGCTCCGGCGCGGTCCCTCGGCCGGTCGAGCCGTTCACCGGCGAGGAGACGATGATCCGTCCGGCGTCGCTGGCGCCGAAGGCCGCCGCCGTGGGCGCCGCGGCCGCGGTCGGTGCCGGCGAGCTGGTCCGCAGCATCGGCGAGAAGGCCGGCGCGGCGAAGGACTCGGTCGCCGGCCAGGCGAAGGCGGCGACCGAGAAGTTCGATCTCGATTTCCATCTCGACGACGCCGAGAAGCCGGCGCCGATCCAGCCCAAGACGCGACCGGAACCCGAGTTGGCCACCGTCGGTGCGCCGGCCGCGGGTACTTCGGACAAGCTGGCGCGTCCGGCAGCGGCGCTCGAGCTCGACAAACTCGACCTCGCTTTCGATCCGGACAAGGCGCCTTTCGAAGATCCGACACCCTCGGTGCTCGACGGGCAGTGGCACGACGCGGCGACCAAGCTCGACCTGGCGAAGGCCTACCAGGAGATGGGCGACGTCGAAGGCGCGCGCGAGATCCTGCAGGAAGTGCTGCACGAGGGCGACGACGAGCAGAAGAAGGAAGCGCAGGCGGTCCTCGCGAAGCTGGGCTGACGCGACGACCGCATCACCTGTCGGCGGCGGGACCGCGTGCGGCCCGCCGTCGCCGTTTCCGGCGACCGCCGCGATCGGTCGCCTACCCCGGAGTCGATGTGCCGCGCATCGCCCTCGCCCTCGAATACGACGGCCGCGGCCATTGCGGCTTCCAGTCGCAGCCTTCCGGATGCGGCGTGCAGGACGCGATCGAGCGCGCGCTCGGCGAGATCGGACAGCGCGAAATCGGCGTGGTCGCCGCGGGCCGAACCGACGCCGGCGTACACGCGACCGCGCAGATCCTCCACGCGGACGTCCCCGACGACCGGCCGCTTTCGGCCTGGGTCCGGGGCGTCAACGCGCACCTGCCGCCCTCCGCGGCGGTGCTGTGGGCGCATCCGGTGACCGGTGACTTCCACGCGCGCTACGCGGCGATCGCGCGGCACTATTCGTACGCGCTCCTCGTCAGGCCGCAGCGTCCGGGGCTCCAGGCCGGGCGGGTCGGTTGGTATCATCGCCCGCTCGACGTCGCCGCGATGCGCGCGGCGGCGGCGTTCCTCCTCGGGCACCATGACTTCTCGTCGTTCCGCGCCGCCGAATGCCAGGCGAAGTCGCCGATGAAGACCGTTCATCGGCTCGATGTCGCCGCGGCCGGCGATCTCGTGCGCGTCGACGTCTCCGCCGACGCGTTCCTGCATCACATGGTGCGCAATATCGTCGGCGCGCTGGTCGCGGTCGGCGCGGGCAAGGCGCGCTCAGCATGGATGGGCGAGCTCCTCGACGCCCGCGACCGCACGAAGGGGCCGCCGACGTTCGCGCCCGACGGCCTCTACCTGACCGGCGCCGATTACGACGCGCGATTCGGGCTGCCGCCGACGCGCCGCGAGCTCGCCCTCGCCGGCGCCTGATCCGATGCGCACCCGAGTGAAGATCTGCGGCGTCACCCGGGTCGAGGACGCGCTCGCCGCGGCCCGCGCGGGGGCGGACGCGGTCGGCTTCAATTTCTGGCGCGGCACGCCGCGCTTCGTCGCGCCGGCAGTGGCGCGCGCGATCGCCGCCGTGCTGCCGCCGTTCGTGGCGACCGTGGGCCTGTTCGTCGATCCGACGCCTGACGAGGTGCGCGCGGTGCTCGGCGCGGTTCCGCTGTCGATGCTGCAATTCCACGGTTCGGAGCCCGCGACGCTGTGCCGGTCTTTCGGCAGGCCCTACCTCAAGGCGTTCGCCGTCGGGGCCGGAGGCGGTTTGGTAGAATCGATGTCGTCGTACGGCGACGCCGCCGGGGTACTGCTCGATGCGCCGCCCTCGGGAGGCCTGCCGGGGGGGACCGGACGGACGTTCGATTGGAGCCGGGTGCCGACGTCGTTGCCGCGACCGCTCGTGCTGTCCGGGGGGCTCACGGACGGCAATGTCGGCGAGGCGATCCGCTGTCTGGCGCCGTGGGCGGTGGATGTCTCGTCGGGTGTCGAGAGGCTCGATGCGCAGGGCGGGCCGGTGAAAGGCGTCAAGGACGCGGCGCGCATCGCCGCGTTCATGGCCGAGGTACGCAATGCAGATGAACGACCTGCCTGACGCGCGCGGCCATTTCGGGCCCTACGGGGGCGTTTTCGTCGCCGAGACGCTGATGCGCGCGCTCGACGACCTGAAGGCGCAGTACGAATCGGCGCGCCGCGATCCGGCCTTCCGCGCCGAGTTCGAACGCGAACTCAAGCACTACGTCGGCCGACCCTCGCCGGTCTACCATGCCGAACGCTGGTCGCGCGAACTGGGCGGCGCGCAGATCTGGCTCAAGCGCGAGGACCTGAACCACACCGGCGCGCACAAGATCAACAACTGCATCGGCCAGGCGCTGCTCGCCCGCCGGTTGGGCAAGCCGCGCGTCATCGCCGAGACCGGCGCCGGTCAGCACGGCGTCGCCACCGCGACGGTCGCCGCCCGCTACGGGCTCGAGTGCGTCGTCTACATGGGCAGCGAGGACGTCAAGCGGCAGGCGCAGAACGTCTTCCGGATGAAGCTCCTCGGGGCCACGGTCGTTCCGGTCGAGTCGGGCTCGAAGACGCTCAAGGACGCGCTCAACGAGGCGATGCGCGACTGGGTGACGCGCGTCGAGACGACGTTCTACATCATCGGCACGGTCGCGGGTCCCCATCCGTATCCGATGATGGTGCGCGATTTCCAGCGCGTGATCGGCGACGAATGCCGCTGGCAGATGCCGGAGGCCGCCGGCCGGCAACCCGACGCGGTCGTCGCCTGCGTCGGCGGCGGGTCGAACGCGATGGGCATCTTCCACGCCTACGTCGGCGACCCGAACGTGCGGCTGATCGGCGTCGAGGCCGCCGGCGAGGGCATCGCGACCGGTCGCCACTCGGCGTCGCTGACCGCCGGACGACCGGGCGTGCTGCACGGCAACCGCACCTACCTGCTTCAGAACGAAGACGGCCAGATCGTCGAGACGCACTCGATCTCCGCCGGGCTCGACTACCCGGGCGTGGGACCCGAGCACGCCTGGCTCAAGGACACCGGGCGCGCCGAGTACGTCTCGATCACCGACGACGAGGCGCTGGCCGCGTTCCACGCCTGCTGCCGGATCGAGGGCATCATCCCGGCGCTCGAGTCGTCGCACGCGCTCGCCTACGCGGCGAAGCTCGCGCCGACGCTCGGCCGCGACCGCATCCTGCTCGTCAACCTCTCGGGGCGCGGCGACAAGGACATGAACACGGTCGCCGAACGCTCCGGCCTCAAGTTCTACTGCCGGCCCGAATGCGAGCCGGGCAAGCGATGAACCGGATCGACGCGACGTTCGCGAGGTTGCGGGAGGCCGGACGCACGGCGCTGATCCCGTACGTCACCACCGGCGATCCATCGCTCGAGGCGACGCTCGAGGTGATGCGCGCGCTGGTCGCCGCCGGTGCCGACGTGATCGAGCTCGGCGTCCCGTTCTCCGATCCGATGGCCGACGGGCCGGTGATCCAGCGCGCTTCCGAGCGCGCGCTCGCCCGCGGCGTCGGACTGCGTCAGGTGCTCGACGTCGTGCGCCGCTTCCGCGCCGGCGACGCGGCGACGCCGGTGGTGCTGATGGGCTACGCGAACCCGGTCGAGGCGATGGGCCTCGCCGCGTTCGCCGATCGCGCCCGGGAGGCGGGCGTCGACGGCGTGCTGATCGTCGACTATCCGCCCGAGGAGGCGTCCGAATTCGCCGCCGCGTTGGGCGATCGCGGTCTCGCGCCGATCTTCCTGGTGGCGCCGACGACGCCGGAAGCGCGCATCGACGCGATCGCGAAGGTCGCGCGCGGCTACGTCTACTACGTCTCGCTGACCGGGGTGACCGGCGCGGGTCACCTCGACACGGCGGAGGTCGCGCGCAAGGTCGCCGCGATCCGCCGCCACGTCGCGATTCCGGTCGGCGTCGGCTTCGGCATCCGGGACGCGACGAGCGCGCGCGCGATCGCCGAGCACGCGGATGCGGTGGTGATCGGCAGCCGGATCATCCAGGAGATCGACGATGGGCCGCCGACGGGTGCGGCGGCGCGCGCCGGCGCCTGGCTCGCGCGGATCCGTCGCGCGCTCGACGCGAAGACGGCGGAGGTCGCGGGGTGATCGCGGCGCGCCGCGCCGGCGTCCACGGATCCTGACCGGGAGGAGATCCCGATGTCCTGGTTGCAGAAGCTGTTGCCGCCGCGGATCAAGAGCACGCCGGGGGCGCGCAAGCAGGCGGTTCCCGAAGGTCTCTGGGTCAAGTGCGCGTCCTGCGAGGCGGTGCTCTACCGGACCGATCTGGTCAAGAACCTGCTGGTCTGTCCGAAGTGCAACCACCACGCGCGCGTCCCGGCGCGCGAACGCGTCGACCAGCTGCTCGACGCCGACGGCCGGTTCGAGATCGGTTCCGAGGTGCTGCCGATCGACTCGCTCAAGTTCAAGGACCAGAAGAAGTACCCCGATCGGCTCGCGGCGGCGTTGGAGGACACCGGCGAGACCGACGCGCTCGTCGTCGTCCAGGGCAGCGTGTCGGGTGTTCCCCTGGTGCTGGCGGTGTTCGAGTTCGAGTTCATGGGCGGCTCGATGGGTTCGGTCGTCGGCGAGCGCTTCGTTCGCGGCGCGCGCGTCGCCTACGAGAACCGGGTGCCGTTCGTCTGCATCTCCGCGTCGGGCGGCGCGCGGATGCAGGAGGGCGTGAATTCGCTCTTCCAGATGGCGAAGACGACGGCGGTGCTGCAGGAGCTCGCGAAGGCGCGGCTGCCGTTCGTCTCGATCCTCACCGACCCGACGATGGGCGGCGTGTCGGCGTCGTTCGCGTTCGTCGCCGATCTGGTGATCGCCGAACCGGGCGCGCTGATCGGCTTCGCCGGTCCGCGCGTCATCGAGCAGACGGTGCGGGAGAAGCTGCCGGAAGGCTTCCAGCGCGCCGAGTTCCTGCTCGACAAGGGCGCGCTCGACATGATCGTCGACCGCCGCCGGCTGCGCGAAGAGCTGCCGCGACTGCTCGCGCTCCTGACCCGCGCCGGCGTGCCGGTGGTCTGAGGCGGGACGGAGAGCCACCGTCGAGCCGATGCTCGCGTCGGACGGGCGGATCGCGATCCGCCGCTACGCCGCGTCCGACCTGGCGGCGTTCTACGCCGCCATCGACGAATCGCGGGCGGAGCTTTCCCGCTGGATGCCGTGGATGCACGACGGCTACACGATCGCCGATACCGCCGACTGGCTGGCGCGACGCGACGCCGAATGGAACGCCGGGTCCGACTTCTCGGTGCTGGTCGTCGGCGCGGACGGCGGTGTGCTCGGCGCGTCGGGCTTCAACCAGATCAACCGCCAGCACCGGTTCGCCAACCTGGGCTACTGGGTGCGCTCCTCGGCGACCCGCCGCGGTGTCGCGTCCGCCGCGGCGCGCCTGACCGCGCGCTGGGGCTTCCGGGCGCTCGGACTCGGCCGCGCCGAGATCGTCGCGATGCGCGAGAACGCGGCGAGCTGCCGCGCCGCGGAGAAGTCGGGTGCGCGCTTCGAGGGCGTCGCGCGCAACCGCCTGCTGTTGCACGAGGGCTGGCACGACGCCGCGGTCTACGCGTTCGTTCCCGAGGATCTGCCGTGAACGGGTGCCGGCGTTGAGCGGCGCCGATCGGTCCGCGCGGCCATCCGGGCTCGAAGGCTGGCTCGCCTACCTCGAGTCGCTGCATCCGCGGGCGATCGCGCTCGGACTCGACCGGGTCCGCGCGGTGCTCGCGCGGCTCGATCTGCGGATCGACGCACCGGTCGTCACCGTCACCGGCACCAACGGCAAGGGGTCGACCTCGGCGATGCTGGCGTCGATGCTTCGCGCCGCCGGCTACCGGACCGGGCTCTACCAGTCGCCGCACCTCGTTCGCTACAACGAGCGGGTGAAGATCGATGGCCGCGAGGCCGGCGACGACGAGCTCGTCGACGCGTTCCACGCGGTCGAGGACGCGCGTACCGCCGAAGGCGAGGTCGTGCCGCTCACCTATTTCGAGTTCGGGACGCTCGCGGCGTTGCTGCTCTGCGCGCGGGCGCGGGTCGAAGCGCTGGTGCTCGAGGTCGGCCTGGGCGGTCGTCTCGACGCGGTCAACGCGATCGACGCCGACGTCGCGGTCGTGACGTCGATCGACCTCGACCACCAGGACTGGCTCGGAGCGGACCGGGAGTCGATCGGCCGCGAGAAGGCCGGCATCTTCCGCGCCGGGCGCATGGCGGTCTGCGGCGATCGCGACCCGCCGGCGAGCCTCGTCGCCGCGGCGGCGGCGCTCGGGGCTCCGCTGATCGTCGCCGGCCGGGATTTCCGGGCGGTCGCCGAGGGCCGCCAATGGCGCTACGAGGGTCCTGGCGGTGCGCGTTACGGCCTGCCCCTGCCGGCCTTGCCCGGATCGTTCCAGATCGGCAACGCCGCCTGCGCGATCGCCGCGCTCGACGGATTGTCGGACCGCCTGCCGGTGAGTTCGGGGGCGCTGCGCGAGGGTCTGGTGAGCGTCGAGCTGCCCGGGCGCTTCCAGGTGCTGCCGGGACGGCCGACGCGCGTGCTCGACGTCGCACACAATCCGCACGCCGCGCGCACGCTCGCCGCGACGCTGGGCGAGATGGGCTACCACGCGCGCACGCTCGCGGTGTTCGGGATGCTGGCCGACAAGGACGCGGCCGGCGTCGTCGAGGCGATGCGCGGGCGAGTCGACGCGTGGTTCCTCGCGACGCTGCCGCCGCCGCGCGGTGCGACCGCGGGCGCGCTCGCCGCGATTCTCCAGCGCGCCGGCGTGGCGTCCGACCGTATCCGCCTGCACGACGACGCGGCGGCCGCCTGGCGAGCCGCGGTCGGCGAGGCGCTGGAGGCTGATAGAATCGTCGCCTTCGGTTCCTTCCTCACCGTGGCCGCGGTCCTGGACGCCGAGGGCGATACGCGCGAGAGGCGAGACTGACGACGATGGCCGAGCCCGACGATTCCACTCTCGACGAGCTGAAGCGGCGCGGGCGCCGGCGGCTGGTCGGCGCGGTCGTCCTGGCGCTCGTCGCCGCCGTCGTCGTCCCGATGCTGCTCGAAAGCGAGCCGCGACCGCTGGGCGAGGACGTGTCGGTGCGCATCCCGCCGGTCGACGACGCGAGACCGGCGAACAAACTGGGCGCCGCCAAGGGACGAACCGAGCCGCCGCGACCGGAGGTCTCCGCCGACGGCAAGGGCGTAGCGGCGAAGCCCGACGCCGGCGTCGCGACGCCTCCGGCGGACGGACCCGGGGTGGCACCGCCGCCGGCCGCTACGCCATCGACGCTCGCGAATCCGGTCACGACGCCCGCGGCCGCGACACCCGCGCCGACGGCCCCCGAGCCGTCGTCGGCACCGCGCAAGTCGCTGCCTGACGCCGAGAAGTCGGTGCTCGCACCGGGGACCCGCCCGGTGCCGCTGGAACCGTCGAAGGCCGCGCTGGACGCTCCCCGGTCGGAATCGACGCCGGCCGGTTCGACGGTGACCAAGTCGGCGGCCGGTCCCCCCCCTTCCGCCGCGCCCAAGGCGCCCGCCGCCGCGACGCCCGCTCCCAAGGCGGCGCCGGCGCCGGCCGCGACGACGCCGAAAGAGGGCTACGTCGTGCAGTTGGGCGCGTTCACCGACGACAAGGGTGCGAACGCGCTCGCGAACCGCCTGAAGAAGGCGGGATACGTCGCCTACACCGAGGCGCTCGCGACCAGCCGCGGCTCGATGTGGCGCGTGCGGGTCGGACCGTTCCCGACACGCGACGCCGCGACGCAGGCGCGCGACCGGCTGAAGGCCGAAGGACAGGCCGGCATCGTCGTGCAGGCGCGCTGATCGCGCCTGCCGCGACGCTCATCGGCGCGGACGATCGGTGAACGCCCTCGATCTGATCGCGATCGGCGTGGCGGCGGCGTCGATCCTCTTCGCCTACGCGCGCGGCGTCATCCGCTCGCTGATCGGCTCGGCGGCGTGGATCGTCGGGCTGGTCGCGGCGTTCGCGTTCACGCCGGCGCTGGGTGCGAAGATCCCGTCGCCGTCCGACGCGCCGTTCGTTCCCTACATCATCGCGTTCGTCGCGATCTTCGTCGCGGTGCTGATCGCCGGCGCCTTCGTCGCCTGGCCGCTGCGCGAGATCGTCAGCAAGGCCGGCATGGGTTTCCTCGACCGCGCGCTCGGCGCCGCGTTCGGCTTCCTGCGCGGCGTCGCGGTCATGGTGGCCTTCGCGATCGTCGTCGGCGTGACCGGGCTCGCTCGGGCCGATTGGTGGCAGAATGCGTACCTGGCGCCCTCGCTCGCCTCGACGGCGCAGGCGCTGCGACCGTGGTTGCCGCGGGCGTGGGCGGAACGGCTCGATTTCTCACCGGAAGGCCCCGCGCGGTCGACGCGGGAAACGGGAAAGACGTAAACCGATGTGCGGCATCGTCGGCGTCGTCTCGCACGCGCCGGTCAACCAGCTCCTCTACGACGGCCTGATGCTGCTCCAGCATCGCGGCCAGGACGCGGCCGGCATCGTCACCAGCGAGGGCAACGTCTTCCACATGTACAAGGGCTCGGGCTACGTGCGCGACGTGTTCCGCACGCGCAACATGCGCGAGCTGACCGGCGCCGCCGGCATCGGCCACTGCCGTTACCCGACCGCCGGCAGCGCCTATTCGGATCTGGAGAGCCAGCCGTTCTACGTCAACGCGCCGTTCGGGATCACGCTCGGCCACAACGGCAACCTGACCAACAGCGAGTCGCTGAAGCGCGAGCTGTTCCAGCTCGACTTCCGCCACGTCAACACCAACAGCGACAGCGAGGTGTTGCTCAACGTGCTCGCCCTGGAGCTCGAGCGCGCCGCCCAGCACCACCGCCTCGACCCCGAGGCGATCTTCCGCGCGGTCGCCGGCGTCCACCGTCGCTGTCGCGGCGCTTACGCGATCGTGGCGATGATCGCCGGCTACGGGCTGCTCGCGTTCCGCGACCCCTACGGCATCCGGCCGCTGGTCGTCGGCCGCAACGAGACGATGGCCGGCCCCGAGTACATGGTGGCCTCGGAATCGGTCGCGCTCGAGGCCTGCGGGTTCGCCGTGCTGCGCGACGTGGCTCCCGGCGAGGCGATCTTCGTCGATTTCGCCGGCCGGATGCACGCGCGTCCCTGCGCCGACGACCCGCGGCTCACGCCCTGCATCTTCGAATACGTCTACCTGGCGCGCCCCGACAGCGTGATCGACGGGACCAGCGTCTACGAGTCGCGCATCCACATGGGCGCCGAGCTCGCCCGGCGCATCCGCGCGATGCCGGAGGCGGCCGACATCGACGTCGTCATTCCGATCCCCGACTCGAGCCGTCCGTCGGCGATGCAGCTCGCCAACGACCTCTCGCTCACCTACCGCGAGGGATTCGTCAAGAGCCGCTACATCGGCCGTACGTTCATCATGCCCGGGCAGGCGATGCGCAAGAAGAGCGTGCGCCAGAAGTTGAACCCGATCGGCATGGAGTTCGCCGGCAAGGTCGTGCTGCTCGTCGACGATTCGATCGTGCGGGGAACGACCTCGCGCGAGATCGTGCAGATGGCGCGCGACGCCGGCGCGCGCAAGGTCTATTTCGCCTCGGCCAGCCCGCCGGTCCGCTACCCGAACGTCTACGGCATCGACATGCCGACGCAGAAGGAGCTGGTCGCGCACGGACGCACCGAGGCCGAGGTCGGACGCGAGATCGGCGCCGACCTGCTAATCTACCAGGAGCTCGCGGCGCTCAAGTCGGCGGTCCGCGCCGCGAACCCGCGCCTCGCGGAATTCGAGGCGTCCTGCTTCGACGGGCGCTACGTCACCGGCGATGTGACCGCCGATTATCTCGCGCAACTCGCCGGCGAGCGGCCGGCGGGACGTGGCGAGCCGCTACGCGAGGACGAGCGTGCTGTCGCCGGCTCGTAGCGTCGATCGGTGTCACCGCGCGGTCGTCGGCGCGGCGGCATCAGCGGCCCCGGGGTGACGCGCCGATGTCGGTCGAAATCTTCCTGCTGCTGGCCGCCGTCGTCGTCGGATTGGGAATCCTCGTCCGACGGCGGGACCTCTACCTGCTCAAGGATCCGGAGAAGAAGCGGGCGGCGGGACCGCCGACGATCCAGGGTGCGCGACCGCCGGCGTACCCGGGTGCCGGCGACGATCCGATGACGCCGCCGCCGTCCGCGGCGCGGGCGTTCTCGGCCGGTGCGGCGAAGTTCGTCGCGCCGGTGGCGATCGCGGTCGCGGTGGCCGGAACGAAGTCGGGCGTCGGCAACGACCAGTCGGGCGCCGACGCGGACGCGCAGAGGGCGGGCGGCGACGGCGCGGGCAACGGCGAGTCCGACGGCGGCTAGCGACGCCTCCGGCGGGATCCGGCCGGCGCGCGTTTGACCGTCCCGGTCCATCGTAGTAGACTTTGATTTCGCGCCGATTTGAGGCTTCAGCTTGCGGGCGCGTTACAAATGCCGCTAAAGCGAGGTTCTCCCCGGCGACGGTGGTAAGGTCAAGGGGAACACAGAAACCCGCCAGGCGCGCGAGCCGGCGGGTTTTTTGTCGGCCGCGTCCGGGCATTCGACGCGCGGGCAGCGCCGCGCGGGCACTCCGGCAACCGATGGCGACCGATATGACGACGACCAACGCACCGCGCGGCTTCACGACCGCGATCCTGCATTCCGACCGCTCCGCGCCGATCGAACACGGCGCGCTCCACAAGCCGCTGCACCTGTCGGTCGCCTACGGGTACGCCGACGCGCACGACCTCGCCGCCGTCTTCCAGGGCCGGCAGGCGGGCTACGCCTACGGCCGGCAGGGCAACCCGACGACCGCGGCGCTCGAGGCGAAGGTGACGGCGATGGAGGGAGGCGTCGCGACCGTCTGCTTCTCGACCGGCATGGCGGCGATCGGCGCGATCCTGATGACGCTGACCCGAGGTGGCGACCACGTCGTGGCGAGCCGCTACCTGTTCGGGAACACGACGAGCCTCTTCTCGACGCTCGAAGCGCACGGCACGACGGTGACCTACGTCGACGCGACCGACGCCGCCGAGGTCGAGGCGGCGATCACGCCGTCGACGCGGCTCGTCTTCGTCGAGACGATCGCCAATCCACGCACGCAGGTCGCCGACCTGGCGCGCATCGGCGAGGTCTGCCGCCGCCGCGGCGTCGTCTACGTCGTCGACAACACGATGACCTCGCCGTGGCTCTGCCGGCCGAAAACGCTGGGCGCCGACCTCGTGGTCAACGCGCTGACCAAGTACATCGGCGGCCACGGCAACGCGCTGGGCGGCGCGGTCACCGACACCGGCCTCTACGACTGGACCCGCTTCCCGAACATCCTCGACACCTACAAGTCCGCGAAGCGCGAGCTGTGGGCGATCCAGCAGATCCGCAAGAAGGGGCTGCGCGACTTCGGCGCGACGCTCGCCGCCGAGCCCGCGCACCACCTCGCGGTCGGCGCCGAGACGCTGGCGCTCCGGCTCGACCGGCAGTGCGCCAACGCGCTCGCGCTCGCCCGCGCCCTCGAGGCGCACCCGCGCGTGCGCGCCGTCCACTACCCGGGCCTGCCCTCGCATCCGCAGCACGCGATCGCGAAGTCGCTGTTCCGCGCCGGCGGCGCGCTCTTCTCGTTCGAGCTCGACGACGCGGTCGATCCGTTCGCGTTCCTGAACCGGCTGCGGTTGGTCGTGCTCTCGTCGAATCTCGGCGACAACCGGACGCTGGCGATCCCGGTCGCGCACACGATCTTCTGGGAGATGGGGCCGGCGCGCCGCGCGGCGATGGGGATCGCCGACTCGCTGATCCGGATCTCGGTCGGGATCGAGGACGAGGCGGATCTGGTCGACGATTTCGGGCGGGCGCTCGACGGCTAGTGCGCGCGCTACCGCGAACCGTCCGGCGTGGCGACGCCGGTGCCGGCGGAACTTTCCCTCGCGCGCAGCGCCTTGTAGAGCGCGATCGCGACCGGGATCCAGCCGACCCAGCGCACGAGGTCGACGAGCTCGGTATCCCAGTGCCAGTCGTCGATCGGATCGAAGTGGAGGTCGAGCAGGTCCTCGACCCAGCCCCAGACGGTGAGCCAGACGACGAGCAGCGCGACGACCGCGCCCTGCGCGCGCGATTCGGCGTCGGCCGCGCGCCACATCGGGACCGCGACCAGACCGCCGACGATGACGACCGCGAGGAGCGTGCGGGTCCAGGGCGCGGCGGCGAACGCGTCCCTGAGCAACGGTTCGCTGCCGATCATCTTCGCGGCCGTCCAGCCGAGAACGCCGGCGCCGATCCACAGGATCTGCGGGAAGCGCACGACCCACTTCAACACCAGCGTCGATCCCCAGACGACGATCGGCACCGAGATCACCAGTCCGATCACCACGAGCAGCATGCTGCCGTGCGCGGCGCCGCCGATGGCCAGGACGTTGTCGACGCCCATGACCGCGTCGGCGACGACGATCGTGCGGATCGCGCCGGTCATCGACGATTTCGCCTCGATCGCGTGGCCGCCGTTCTCCTCCGGGTCGTCGGTGAGCTTCCAGCCGATCCAGACGAGCGCGAGGCCGCCGACCAGCAGGAAGCCGGGGATCTTGAGCAGCCAGACGACGATGCCGGTCAGCAGGACGCGCACCGCGATCGCACCGGCCGTCCCCCACAGGATCACCCTGCGCTGGAGCTCGACCGGGACGTTGCGGGCGGCGAGACCGATGACGATCGCGTTGTCCCCGGCGAGCACGAGGTCGATGACGACGATCGCGCCCAGCGCCGACCACCACAACGGAGTGAAGAGCTCGGGGGTCATGGGGTTTCCTCCGGACGCGGGACCGAGCGAATTCTAGGACGAGCCGGCACGCAACGGCACGCAAAGCGCCGTGTGTCGAACCGGCATCGGCCCTTACGGGCTCATGCGGGTCCTTCGCGCCTGCGCACGCCGTCGGTGTCGACGTCGAGCCAGACCGCGCGGTCGCGCCAGTCCGGGAGCACGTGGCGCTCGCAGTCGCGGCCGTCGACCGTAATGCGGTGCGACGCGGGACGGTGCGTGTGCCCGTGGATCAGGCGCGCGACGCCGGCGGTCCGGAGCGCATCGGCGACGGCGCCCTCGTCGACGTCGAGGATCGCCTCGGGCTTTCTCATCGTCGCGAGGCGGCTCTTGCGCCGCAGCCAGGCGGCGACCGCGCGGCGGACCGGCCAGGGGAGCGCGAGGAGTCGCCGCTGGTGGCGAGGATCGCGGACCCACGCGCGGTAGCGCTGGTAGTCGGCGTCGCCGGTGCACAGTTCGTCGCCGTGCAGGATCAGCGTGCGCACGCCGCCGGCGTCGATCGTCGACCGCTCGGGCAGCAGAGTGGCGCCCGCGGCGCGCGCGAATCGCTCGCCCAGCAGGAAGTCGCGGTTGCCGCGGACGATCGCGACCGGCACGCCCGCGTCGGCGAGCGAGCGCAGCGCCGCGACCAGCGGGCGGAAGAACGGCTCGTCGACCTGCTCGTCGCCGATCCAGGCGTCGAAGAGGTCGCCGAGCACGTAGACCGCGGACGCGTCGTGCGCCGGTCCGTGCGCCCAGTCGACGAACGCGCGGGCGAGCGCCGGGGTTCCGGGCGCGAGGTGCAGGTCCGAGAGGAACTGCGCCGGCTTCATCGCGGTCCGGCGCCCGGGCGGCTCCGGAGGCCGGCGCGCCGGGTCAGCCGGCGACGCGCGCCGACCGGATCACGACGTCGGTCGTCGGCACGTTCTCGTGGAAGCCGGAACGGCCGGTCGCGACGCCCTTGATCTTGTCGACGACGTCCTGGCCCGAGACGACGTGGCCGAAGACGCAGTAGCCCCAGCCGTTGCCGCCGGGCGAGCGGAAGTCGAGGAAATCGTTGTCGACGACGTTGATGAAGAACTGCGCGCTCGCCGAGTGCGGGTCGTTGGTGCGCGCCATCGCCAGCGTATAGCGCCGGTTCTTGAGCCCGTTCGCGCCCTCGTGCGCGATCGGCGCGCGCGTCGGTTTCTGCTTCATGCCCGGCTCGAAGCCGCCGCCCTGGACCATGAAGCCGTCGATCACGCGGTGGAAGATCGTGTTGTCGTAGTGGCCGTCGCGCACGTACTGCAGGAAGTTCGCCACCGTCGCCGGCGCGTTCTCGTCGTCGAGGGCGACGACGATGTCGCCCATGCTGGTGTTCAGGTCGACCCGGGTCATGTCGTCGTCTCCGTGTTCCGTTCGTCGTCGAGGGCGCCGGTCACTTCGCCGGCAGGATCTTCGCGGTCTTGACGAAAACCCGCTCGATCGGCACGTCCTTGGGGAACGGACCGCCCGATCCGGTCGGCGCCTTGGCGATCTTGCCGACGACGTCCATGCCTTCGACGACCTTGCCGAAGACCGTGTAGCCGTAGCCCTGGACGGTCGGCTCGCGGAAGTTGAGGAACTTGTTGTCGGCGACGTTGATGAAGAACTGCGCCGAGGCCGAGTGCGGGTCCGACGTGCGCGCCATCGCGATCGTGCCCGGCGCGTTGAGTAGCCCGGCCTTCGACGACTGCTCGCCCTCGTTCTTCACCGGCGGGCGGGTCGGCTTCTGCTTGAAGTCGGCGGTGAAGCCCCCGCCCTGGACCATGAAGCCGTCGATGACGCGGTGGAACTGCGTGCCTTCGTAATGGCCGGACTTCACGTACTCGAGGAAGTTCTCGACGGTCTTCGGGGCGGCCTTGGCGTCGAGCTCGAGCACGATCCGCCCGGCGGTCGTGTCGAGCTCGACGCGCTGCGCGGCGGCGGGAAACGCCGTGAGCGCGGCGGCGGTCAGAACGGCGAGGGCGGACAACAGACGGATCATGCGCGGGCTCCGTGACGGAAGAACGGGAGGGCGGGGTGGTCAGCGGGGCGCGAGCGCCTCGCGGACCAGCTTCAGCTTCTGTTCGAGCGCCACCGCGGGTCGACCGCGGTCGAGCGCGGCGGCGCGGGACCAGGCGTCCAGCGCGAGCCGGGCGTGCACGTCGCCCAGGTTCTCGTGGGCGGGCGCGTAATCGGGCGCGGCGGCCAGCGCGAGCTCGAGCTCGCGGCGCGCGAGATCCAGGTCGCCGCGGGCGGCGTGCAGCACCGCGAGGTTGTTGTGGACCTCGGGGAGCTCGGGGAAATCCGAGGCGAGCGCGGTGAGCGTCGCCATCGCGTCGGCGCCGCGCCCGGATTCGGACTGGGCGACCGACTTCAGGAACCGCGCCTGCGGCTCGCGCGGCCGGTCGGCGACGAGCGCGTCGAGCCGGGCGATCGCCGCGTCGTGGCGCCGTTGCGCGATCAGCTCGCGCGCCTCCTTCAGGCCCGCAGCGTAGGCGCGTCGCGCCTCGTCCGAGTACTCGGCCGGCAACGGCGTCGGCGCCGGCTCCGGGGGGAGCGGCGCGACCGGCGCCTGCGCGAGCACCTGCGTCGTCAGCGCGAGGAGCGCGACGGCGGCGAGGAGGGAGGCTGGGCGATGGCCGGGCATGTCGTGGCGCGGGCCGGGAACGCGTCGGCGCGCGGCGAACCGCGATTCTAGCGCACCGGCCGGGGACGCCCGGTCAGCAAGTCCGCAGGCGCTCGACGGTCGCGTCGATCAGCCGTCGCGCGATCGATAACGGCGTCGGCAGCGTCGGCAGCGCGTCGAGCGAGAACCAGCGCGCGTCTTCGATTTCCGGGTCGTCGAGGCGGATCTCGCCGCCGGCGTACTCGGCGGTGTAGGCGATCATCAGCGAGTGGGGGAAGGCCCAGGACTGGCTCGCGAAGTACGCGATCCGGTCGACCGCGAGGCCGACCTCCTCGCGGACCTCGCGGCGGATGCAGTCCTCGATCGTCTCGCCGGGCTCGACGAACCCCGCGAGCGCCGAGTAGACGCCGGTCGCGAACCGGGCCGACCTCGCGAGCAGGAGCTCGCGGCCGCGCGTGACCAGCGTCATCATCGCCGGCGACACCCGCGGATAGGCGACCAGCCCGCAGGCCGGGCATTCCTTCGCCCGCTCGCCGGTGCGGTCCCGCGTCGGCGTGCCGCAGCGGCCGCAGTAGCGGTGCGACCGGTGCCAGTCGCAGACCTGGAAGGCGCGGGCGGCGAGCGCGAGCATCGGCTCGGGCAGCTTGAAGAAGAGCGACCGCAGCCCGTGGACGGCGTACGGCGACGCGACCGCGGCATCGTCGGCGAGCGCGATCGCGACGCAGGGGACGCCGGCGAGCGAGCCCAGTCCGTAGCGGTCGCCGTCGATCCCGGCGGCGGCGAGCTCGCCGCCGGTCGGGATCGCCGGCGCCTCGGCGCTGCCGGCGACGACGAGCCGGCTGCCGGTGAACGCGAAGGCGAGCGCCAAGTCGGGCAGTGGCGGGGCGATCTCGTGGGCGGGAGCGAATCCGGCGGGCGTGTGCATGGGCGGCGACGGCAGGCCTGGGCGGCGCGCGATCGCGATTATGCCGGGTCGGCGCGCGGCGCGCCGGGCGGCGGGTCAGCGCACGAAGGCGCCGTCGCGGCCGATGGCGGTCAGTTCGACGTAGCGCGACCCGCCATGGTCGCCCGGCGCGTAGGAGACGAGGAAGCCGCCGGCGTCGTACTCGGCCATCGTCTCGAGCGCCGCGACCAGCTTCTCGCGCGTCAGCTCGCGCCCCGCGCGTCGCAATCCCTCGACCAGCACCTTCGCGGCGATGTAGCCCTCGAGGCTGGTGAACGAGTAGTTGTCCTTGCCGGTTTCGGCGGTGAGCGCGCGCTGGTAGTCGCGCACCACAGGCGTGCCGACGTTCCAGGGGAACGGCACGACCTGCGAGATGCCCACGCCGCGGCCCTCGGCGCCCAGCTCGTTGGCGAGCGCCTTGCTGCCGACGAAGGAGACGTTGAGGAACTGCGGGTGCTTGCCGGCCGCCTTCATCGCCTTGATGAACGCCGCGCAGGACTTGTAGGCGCTGATCATCACGACCGCCTGCGGATCGACCTTCGCCAGCGTCGCGACCGCGTCCTTGACATCGGTGGTGTTGCGCTCGACGGTCGCCGTCGCCGCGATCTTCAAGCCGCGCGCCTTGGTCGCGCGCTCGACGCCGTCGAGTCCGGCCTTGCCGTAGGAGTCGTTCTGGTAGAAGACGGCGATCCGGTCGAGCTTGAGCGTCGCCAGCAGATCGACGAGCTTGTCGGTCTCGGCGTAGTAGCTCGCACGGACGTTGAAGATCATCCGGTTGAACGGCCGGCGGAACGCCTCGGCGCCGGTGAACGGGCCGATCAGCGGCACGCCCGCCTTGGTGAAGATCGGCATCGCCGCGATCGTCGTCGGCGTGCCGACGTAGCCGAACAGCGCGAAGGCCTCGTCCAGCTCGACGAACCGCCTGGTGTTCGCCGAGGCGCGCTCCGGCTCGTAGCCGTCGTCGAGCGTGCGCAGCTCGATGCGCCGGCCGTTGACGCCGCCGCGGGCGTTCACCGCGTTGAAGTAGGCGAGCGCGCCGGCGCGCATCTCGGTGCCGAGCTCGAGCGCCGGGCCGGTGAGGGCCGCCGACTGGCCGATGACGATCGTCGTCGGCGAGATTCCCTGCGCGGCGGTGCCCGCGGAACCCGCGGCGAGAACCCACGACAACACGACGACGGCACGGCGAAGCATGGCGGCCCCCCTCACGTCGCCCTGGCGCCGCCGGTGGGTGCCGGCGGCCGCCGGGATGTTGCCCGCGGGTGTCCGGGTGGCCCCGCGTGATCGAGTCCCGCGATCCTAGCAAGCATCGGGCCAGGCGGGGCGGCGATCCGTTCGCCGCCCGCCGCCCGCTCCGGGCCGGTACCTTGTCAGGCGAGCGTGAGCGGCAGCGAGCGCAGGCGCTTGCCGGTCGCCGCGGCGAGCGCGTTGGCGAGCGCCGGCGCGATTACCGGAGTCGCGGGTTCGCCCACGCCGGTCGGCTTGGCGCTCGACGGCACGATGTGGACCTCGATGCGCGGCATGTCCGGCATCCGCAGGATCGGATAGTCGTGGAAGTTCGACTGCTCGACCCGGCCGTCCCTGAAGGTGATCGCGCCGCTTTGGGCCGCCGAGAGCCCGTAGACGATGCCGCCCTCCATCTGCGCGCGGACGTTGTCGGGGTTGACCGCGACGCCGCAGTCGACTGCGCAGACGACCCGGTCGACCGAGTAGGTCGCGTCCGGGCGCACGGTGACCTCGACCACCTGCGCGACGACGGAGGAGAACGACTCGTGCACCGCGAACCCGCGGCCGCGCTTCTCGCCGGCCTTGCCGGCGGCGAGCGGCGTTCCCCAGCCGCCGCGGGCGGCGGCGAGCTCGAGCACGGCGAGGTGGCGCGGGTGCTTCGCGAGCAGCGTGCGGCGCAGGGCGACCGGGTCCTTGCCCGCCGCCGCAGCCAGCTCGTCGAGGAAGGTCTCGGTCGAGAACGCGGTGTGCGTCGAGCCGACCGACCGCCACCACTGGACCGGCACGTCGACGCGCGGCGAGTGCAACTCGACCGCGACCGCCGGGATCGCGTAGGGCAGGTTCGCGGCGCCCTCGACCGACGTGCCGTCGACGCCGTCCTTGACCATGAAGGACTCGAACGCGGTTCCGGCCATGATCGACTGGCCGACGAGCCGGTGCTGCCAGCCGACGATCGCGCCGTTCGCATCCAGTCCCGCCTTCAGCGTGTGGACGAACGCCGGCCGGTAGTAGCCGCCGCGCATGTCGTCTTCCCGGGTCCAGACGAGCTTCACCGGCACGTCGCGGGTGCCGGCCTTCGCCAGGCGCGACACGATCTCGGCGCATTCGACCAGGTAGTCGGCGTGCGGGTTGGCGCGCCGGCCGAAGCTGCCGCCGGCGTAGAGCATCGTGATCGACACCTGCTCGGGTTTCATCCCCAGCGTCTCGGCCACGATCGCCTGGTCGGTCGTCTGCGTCTGCGCGCCGGTCCAGACTTCGCAGCGGTCGGCGCCGAGCTTCATCACGCAGTTGAGCGGCTCCATCGCCGCGTGGGCGAGATAGGGGAACTCGAAGGTGGCCTCGAGCGTTTTCGCGGCGCCGGCGATCGCCCTGGCGGCGTCGCCCTCCACCCGCGCCGGGCGTCCAGGGCTCGCCGCCAGCCGGCGGAATTCGGTCATCAGGTCGGCGGACGACCCGCGCCACAGGCCGGTTTCGTTCCACTCGACGACGAGCGCTTCGCGCGCCTTCGACGCCGCCCAGAAGCTCGTCGCCAGCACCGCGACGCCGCGCGGCATCTCGAGCACCGCGCGGACGCCGGGAATGCCGCGCACCGCGGCGGTGTCGACCTTGCGCAGTCGCGCGCCGAACCGCGGCGGGTGGGCGACCAGCGCGGTCAGCATCCCGGGCAGCCGGAAGTCCTGCGTGTAGACGGCCGTTCCGTTGGCCTTGGCTTTCGCGTCGGTGCGGGGGACGTGCTTGCCGACGTAGACCCAGTCCTTCGGGTCCTTGACCTTCGGGTTCGACGGGACCGGCAGCGCGGATGCCGCCTCGGCGAGCTCGCCGAAGCTCGCCTTGCGCCCCGATGCGTGCGAGACCACGCCGGCCGCGACCTTGATCGATTCCGCCGGCAGCTTCCAGCGGGCCGCCGCGGCGGCGACCAGCATCGCGCGGGCGGCGGCACCGGCCTCGCGGAGCTGGTCCCAGGAGTTGGCGATCGACGTCGATCCGCCGGTGCCCTGGTACGGACCCCACATCGCGTTCGCGTAGCGCGAGGCGTCGGCGGGCGCGCCCTCGACGCGGACCTGGTTCCAGGCGGCGTCGAGCTCCTCGGCGACCAGTGTCGCGAGCCCGGTGTAGACGCCCTGGCCCATCTCGAGGTGCTTGGCGACGACGGTGACGCTGTTGTCGCGGCCGATGCGCACGAAGGCGTTGGGCGCGAACGGCGGCGTCGCGACGGCGGCGCCGGCCTTTCCCGGACCACCGGTCTGCGCGAGGGCCGGCAACCGAACCCCCAGCACGAGGCCGGCGCCGGCGGCGAGGCCGGCCTTCAGGAGCGCGCGTCGGGAGCGCGACAGGTTCTCGATCGTCCGATCGGTCATCGTCGCCTCCGTCAGCCCAGCGACTTCGCCGCTTCGTGGATCGCGGCGCGGATGCGCTGATAGGTCCCGCAGCGGCACAGGTTGCCGGACATCGCGGCGTCGATGTCGGCGTCGGACGGGCGCCGGTTCTTCGCCAGCAGCGCCGCGGCGCTCATGATCTGTCCCGGCTGGCAGAACCCGCACTGCGACACGTCGACCTTCTCCCACGCCGACTGCAGCGCCTTCGCTTCCCGGGTCGCGAGTCCTTCGATCGTCGTGATCTCGGCGCCCTGCTTGAGCGAGGAGAGCGGCGTCTGGCAGGCGCGCACCGGCTGGCCCTCGACGTGGACCGTGCAGGCGCCGCACAGCGCCATGCCGCAACCGTACTTGGCGCCGGTGAGCTCGAGGGAATCGCGCAGCACCCACAGCAGCGGCGTGTCGCCGGGAACGCTGGCCGCGACGTCGACGCGCTCCTTGTTGATGAAGAGGACGGGCATGGGGGCTCCTGGCGAGACGGGGCGCGACAAGGACGCGCGCGGGCAAGGCGCGGATGGTAGGCGATCGGCCCCACCCCCGGCAATCGGCGCGGCGAGTCGCGAAAAACCCACGCCGCGTCAGGGACTTGGGCGCGCGCATGCTAGAATGCCGACTTCGAACCGCACCGGTACCGACGCGATGGAAGCCGAACAGCTGAACCAGATCGCCAACACGCTCGCCGACCTGAAGAACCGGTCGGCCGAGATGCGGAGGTATCTTTGACTTCGATCGCAAGGCGAAGGAACTCGAAGAGGTCCGCCGCGCGCTCGAAGATCCGAAGGTCTGGGACGATCCGGCCCGGGCCCAGGAGTTGGGCAAGCGCAAGAAGGCGCTCGACGATGTCGTCGGGACGCTGACCGGGCTCGACCGCGGGCTCGCCGACAGCTCAGAGCTCTTCGAGCTCGCGCGGTCCGACGCCGACGACGCGACGCTCGTCGCCGTACGCGACGACGTCGGCGGCCTGGCGCGCGTCGTCGAGAACCTCGAGTTCCGCCGGATGTTCAGCCATCCGATGGATCCGTCGCCCTGCTTCCTCGACATCCAGGCGGGCAGCGGCGGCACCGAGGCGCAGGACTGGGCGTCGATGCTGCTGCGGATGTACCTGCGCTACTGCGAGCGGCGCGGCTGGAAGGTCGAGGTGCTCGAAGAGTCGCCGGGAGAGGTCGCCGGCATCAAGAGCGCGTCGATCAAGGTCGACGGCGACTACGCCTACGGGTACCTGCGCACCGAGACCGGCGTCCACCGGCTGGTGCGCAGAGCCCGTTCGACTCGAACGCGCGGCGGCACACGTCGTTCGCCAGCGTGTTCGTCTATCCGGAGGTCGACGACTCGATCGAGGTCGAGATCAATCCGGCCGACCTGCGCGTCGACACGTACCGGGCGTCGGGCGCCGGCGGCCAGCACGTCAACCGCACCGACTCGGCGGTGCGCATCCGCACACCTGCCGACCAACATCGTCGTCCAGTGCCAGAACGACCGCTCGCAGCACCGCAACCGCGCCGAGGCGATGTCGATGCTGAAGGCGAAGCTCTACGAGCTCGAGCTGCGCAAGCGCCAGGCCGAACTGCAGAAGATCGAGGACTCCAAGACCGACATCGGCTGGGGCCACCAGATCCGCAGCTACGTGCTCGACCAGTCGCGGATCAAGGACCTGCGGACCAACCACGAGGTCGGCGACACCCAGCGCGTCTTGGACGGCGACCTCGACGCGTTCATCGCCGCGAGCCTGAAGCAGGGGGTGCAGTGACGCCCCCCCCGAAGCGCGCGAGCGCGCTTCCCCCCCGGGGGGGCGGGAAGCCGGCCGCGCCCTCGGAGCGGTCCGTCGGGCGCGGCAACGTCCGCTCCGGCGGGCGCGGTCGAGTGGTCGCCGGACGCGCTTCGCCCCGAGCGTTCATCTTCGACATCGACGGCACGATCATCGACTCGATGCCGTACCACGGCCATTCGTGGCAGGTGTTCCTCGAGCGTCGCGGCGTCCGCTACGAGGGCGAGACGTTCCTGCGCGCGACCGCCGGGCGCACCGGCGTGGAGATCATGCGCGAGATGTTCGGGCCGATGAGCGACGAGGCCGCGTGGGCGCTGGTCCACGAGAAGGAGGACGTCTACCGCGAGCTCTTCCGGCCGGTGTTCCGCGAAATCGCCGGCTTCCGGGAATTCGCCCGCGCGGCGCGCGCCGCCGGCGTGCGGATCGCCTGCGCGACCGCCGGCGACGCGAAGAACATCGCCTTCGCGGTCGAGGGCCTGGGCATGGCCGGCGAGTTCGACGCGCTCGCCGGCGCGCACGACGTCGCGCGCGGCAAGCCGAACCCGGACCTGTTCCTGCTCGCGGCCGAGCGGATGGGCGCCGATCCGGCGCGCTGCATCGTCTTCGAGGACGCGCCGCTCGGCATCGAGGGCGCGCGCCGCGCCGGCATGCACGCGGTCGGCGTCACCTCCGGCGAGAGCGCCGAGCGGCTCGCCGGTCCGCACGTGCTCGCGGCGATCGCCGACTACCGCGGCCGCTCGCCGCACGACTTCGTGGACCTGGCCGCGCGCTCGCGCGCACCGGACCGACACCGGACCCCGACATGAACGACGACACCCGCAGCGCCACCCCGGCGACCACGCCCGAGGACGAGAACCGGATCATCGCCGAGCGCCGCGCGAAGCTCGTCCAGCTGCGCGCCGCCGGGCAGGCGTACCCGAACGATTTCCGCCGCGACGCGCTCGCCGGCGACTTGCACGCGTTGCACGACGCGACGCCCAACGAGACGCTCGAGCCCGAGGCGATCCGCGTGACGGTGGCCGGCCGGATGATGCTGAAGCGGGTGATGGGCAAGGCCTGCTTCGCGACGCTGCAGGACTTCAACGGCCGCATCCAGCTCTACGTGACGCTCGACGGCGTCGGCGCCACGGCGCTCGACGCGTTCAAGCACTGGGACCTGGGCGACATCGTCGGCGCCAGCGGGACGCTGTTCAAGACCAAGACCGGCGAGCTGTCGGTCAAGTGCGACGCCGTGCGCCTGCTGTCGAAGGCGCTGCGACCGTTGCCGGAGAAGTTCCACGGGCTCGCCGACCAGGAGCAGAAGTACCGGCAGCGCCACCTCGACCTGATCACCAATCCGGCGTCGCGCGACGTCTTCGTCAAGCGCTCGCTGATCGTGCAGGCGATCCGCGAGTTCTTCGTCGCCCGCGGCTACCTCGAGGTCGAAACGCCGATGATGCACCCGATCCCCGGCGGGGCGGCCGCGCGGCCGTTCGTCACCCACCACAACGCGCTCGACATGGAGCTCTACCTGCGGATCGCGCCGGAGCTCTACCTCAAACGGCTGGTCGTCGGCGGGCTCGAGCGGGTGTTCGAGATCAACCGCAACTTCCGCAACGAGGGCATCTCGACCCGGCACAACCCGGAGTTCACGATGCTCGAGTTCTACGAGGCCTACCGGGACTACCGCGACCTGATGGACCTGACCGAGACGCTGCTGCGCGAGGTCGCGCAGCGCGTGCTCGGGACCACCCGCGTCGTCTACCAGGGCGAGACGATCGACCTCTCCGCGCGCTTCGACCGGCTGACGATGGCCGAGGCGATCCACAAGTACAACCCGCGCTATCCGCTCGACGAGCTGGGCAAGCCCGATTACCTGCGCGTCGCGCTGGCGCCGTTCGACGTCGAGGTGTTCCCGACCGACGGCGTCGGCTTGCTGCAGTTGAAGCTCTTCGAGGCGACGACCGAGGAGAAGCTGGTCCAGCCGACCTTCATCGTCGCGCATCCGGTCGACGTCTCGCCGCTCGCCCGCGCCAACGACGCGAATCCGGCGGTGACCGACCGCTTCGAGCTCTTCATCACCCGCCGCGAGATCGCCAACGGCTTTTCCGAGCTGAACGACCCCGAGGACCAGGCTGCGCGCTTCGCCGCGCAGGCGGCGGCCAAAGAGGCCGGCGACGAGGAGGCGATGTTCTACGACGCCGACTACGTCCGCGCGCTGGAGTCGGGACTGCCGCCGACCGCCGGCGAGGGCATCGGCATCGACCGCCTGGTCATGCTGCTGACCGACAGCCCGTCGATCCGCGACGTCATCCTCTTCCCGCAGCTCAAGCCCGAGGGTTGAACGGCGGACCCGCGCACGACTCGACGATGAGCGCCCGCATCGCTGATTTCGCGATCACCGGCATGACCTGCGCGGCCTGCGCCGCGCGGATCGAGAAGGTGTTGAACCGCACCGACGGCGTGCGCGCCGAGGTCAACTACGCGACCGAGACGGCGCACGTCGAGTTCGACGCGCGGATGGCGACGTCGGCGACGATCGTCGACGCGGTGCGCCGCGCCGGCTACGACGCCGAGGTCGTCGACGACCCGTTCGCCGCGCAGGCGGCCGCAGGGGCCCGCGAGGCGGCGCGCTACCGCCGCGACAAGTGGGTGTTCGCGATGGCGGCGGTCTGCACCGCCCCGCTGGTCGCGCAGATGGCCTTCATGTTCACCGGACGCCACGAGGCGGAACTGCCGGTCTGGCTCCAGTTCGCGCTGGCGGCGCCGGTGCAGTTCGTCGCCGGCGCGCGGTTCTACCGCGGCGCCTTCAACGCGCTGCGCGGCGGCACGGCGAACATGGACGTGCTGGTCGCGCTGGGGACGACGGTCGCGTTCGCGCTGTCGCTCGCCGTGTGGCTCGTTCCGCTGTCAGGCCACGTCTACTTCGAGGCCAGCGCGACGGTGATCACGCTCGTGTTGCTGGGCAAGCTCCTCGAGGGCCGGGCCCGGGCGCGCACCGCGACGGCGATCCGCACGTTGCTCGCGTTGCAGCCGGCGAAAGTGAAGAAACAGGTCGACGACGGTTGGCTCGAAGTGCCGCTCGCCGAGTTGAAGCGCGGCGAGCGTTTCCTGGTCGCGGCCGGCGAATCGGTCGCGGTCGACGGTCTGGTCGAGCGCGGAACCTCGTCGGTCAACGAGGCGATGCTGACCGGCGAGAGCCTGCCGGTACCCAAGGAAGTCGGCTCGCGCGTCTACGCCGGCACGGTGAACGAAGCCGGGCCGCTCGAGTGCCGGGCGACGGCGATCGGCTACGCGACGCTGCTCTCCGGGATCGTGCGGCAGGTCGCCGCGGCGCAGGGGTCGAAGGCGCCGGTGCAGCGGCTCGTCGACAGGGTCGCCGGCGTCTTCGTGCCGGCGGTGCTGCTGATCGCGGTGGCGACGCTCGTCGTCAACGGCTGGCAGGGCGGCGATTGGACACAGGCGGTCCTGCGCGCGACCGCGGTGCTGGTGATCGCCTGCCCGTGCGCGCTCGGCCTCGCCACGCCGACCGCGCTGATCGTCGGCGTCGGTCGCGGTGCGCAGTCGGGCATCCTGATCAAGGACGCGCAGGCGCTGGAGCGCGCGCGACTGGTCGACGTGCTGGTCACCGACAAGACCGGAACACTGACCCGCGGCGCTCCCGAGGTCATCGCCCTGCATCCGCTCGCCGGAGCCAACGTCAAGCTGCTGCTCGCGACGGCGGCGGGTCTGGAATCGGGGGCCACCCACCCGCTGGCGCGGGCGATCGTCGCGCGCGCCCACGCCGAGGGCGCGGCGCCGCTCGCGTTCGACAACATCCGCGTGCATCCGGGGCGCGGCGTTTCCGGCGAGCGCGAGGGCACGATCTGGTGGGTCGGTTCCCCGGCCTACCTCGCCGAGGCCGGCGCGGGCGCCCCGCCGACCAACGTCGCCGAGGCGCGCGACCACGGCCGCACGATCGTCGGCGTCGCGCGCCACAAGACCTCGCTCGGCTGGATCGAGCTGGCCGACGCGCTCAAGCCCGACGCGGCGACCGCGATCGAGCTCTTGAGGGGCGAAGGCGTGCACGTCAGCATGTTCACCGGCGACCACGCCGGCGCGGCGGCGGCGGTCGCGCGCGCGGCGGGCATCGACGACTGGAAGGCCGAACAGTCGCCAGCCGACAAGCGCGACGCGATCCGCGCGCTGCAGGCGGCCGGACGCAAGGTCGCGATGGTCGGCGACGGCGTCAACGACGCGCCGGCGCTCGCGCAGGCCGACGTCTCGTTCGCGATGGGCGCCGGGGCCGGCAGCGCGCTGACCGCCGCCGACGTGACGCTGCTGCGCAACGACCTGGGCGGCGTCGCCGCCGCGATCGACCTGTCGCGCGCCACCTTCGCCAAGATCCGGCAGAATCTGTTCTTCGCGTTCGTCTACAACGTGCTCGGCATTCCGCTCGCCGCGATCGGACTCCTCTCGCCGGTGGTCGCCGGCGCGGCGATGGCGGCGTCGTCGGTGTCGGTGGTGACGAACGCGCTCCTGCTCAAGCGCTGGCGGCCGCCGGCGGATCGCAGGGCATCGACGGGCGGCGCGGCCGCGCCGGCCCGACATGGAGACGCGAAATGAGCGAAGCGACGGGCAAGTTCGAGGTCGACGGGATGACCTGCGGCGGGTGCGTGCGCAGCGTGACCCGGGCGGTGTCGCAGGTGCCGGGCGTGAGCAAGGTCGATGTGTCGCTCGAGCGGAAGTCGGCGAGCGTCGCCTACGATCCGGCGCGCGTCCAGCCGGCGGCGATCGTCAAGGCGATCGTCGGTGCCGGTTTCGACGCGCGGCAGGCGTAGGCGCGTCGAGATCGGTTTGCCGCGCCGGGGTGGCGCGGGCATAATCGCGGCCCTCGGGGTGTGGCGCAGCCCGGTAGCGCGCTTGCTTTGGGAGCAAGATGTCGGAGGTTCGAATCCTCTCACCCCGACCACCGATCCGCTCGACGGACGCGCGCCGGAGTCTCCACGGTCCGACGTCGGCACCGCGGTCGAGCGATCATCGCGTGCCGAGTCCGTCCGGGACTCGTGATCGGCTCGTCGGGTCGGTTCCCGCGGTCCGGGCCCGCGAACTGGTCGGAACGGGCCGTTATCGGCTAAAATGCGCGTTTCCCGGCGATCGGGGCTTCCCTGCGGCGTCCGATCGCGGACCGACAGGCGCCCGTAGCTCATCTGGATAGAGCACCGGCCTTCTAAGCCGGCGGTAACAGGTTCGAGTCCTGTCGGGCGCGCCAGTACTGGCGCACGGTTTCAGCGGTGGCTGTAGCTCAGCGGTAGAGTCCCGGATTGTGATTCCGGTTGTCGTGGGTTCGAATCCCATCAGCCACCCCATCTACCTCATCCGTGGGCGCGCGTCCCGCCTGCGAGCGAGTCGGGACCGCTAGAAGAACAGGAACGTGATCAGCACGTAGATGGGCGTCAGCGCCAACAGCGCCCACCCCATGTAGCCGAAGAAACTCGGCATCCGCACGCCGCTCGTCTCCGCGATCGCCCGAACCATGAAATTGGGGGCGTTCCCGACGTAGGTGTTCGCGCCCATGAAGACCGCGCCGGCGGATATCGCGACCAATGTCGAGGCCAGCGGGCCGGTCAGCGCGACCGGATCGCCGCCGGCGACGTTGAAGAACACGAGATAGGTCGGCGCGTTGTCGAGGAAGGACGACAGCATTCCGGTGACCCAGAAATAGGCGGCATCGCGCGGCGCGCCGCTCGGTTCCGCCATCAGCGCGAACAGCGGTGCGAAGACGCCGTCGTTGCCCGCGCGCAGCAGCGCGATCGCCGGGATGATCGTCAGGAAGATCCCGGCGAAGATCTTCGCGACCTCGATTATCGGGGCCCATGAGTAGGCGTTGGCGACCCGCAGGACTTTGGGTGTCAGCTTCCAGGAAGTCCAGGCGAGCGCGAGCAGCGAAGCGTCGCGGACGGCGTTCTGCAGCTCGACCCGGACGCCCAGGACGTCAAGGCCGAGACCCGGTGTCCAGATCCCCGACACCAGGACGCTGGCGAGCACACCGGCGAGCAGCAGGAGATTGAGCCCACCACGGATCGCCAGGGGTTCGGACGGCGTGGGGTCCAGCTCGGCCGGACGCCGTTCGTCCTCCTGCGACAGCAGCCATCGATCGATGAGGTAGAACGCGAGCAGCAGTACGGTCGACGCGAGCAGGGTGGGCAACAGCATCGCGCGGAGGGTCCAGAAGAAATCCACACCCTTCAGGAATCCCAGGAAGAGCGGTGGATCCCCGAGGGGTGTCAGCGCACCCCCGATGTTCGCGACCAGGAAGATGAAGAACACGATGACGTGCGCACGATGCCGTCGGTTATCGTTGGCGCGCAGCAACGGCCGAATCAGCAACATCGACGCTCCGGTCGTGCCCATGACGCTCGCGAGCATCGTGCCGAGCGCCAGGAACGCGGTGTTCACCTCCGCCGACGTCCGGAGATTGCCGCCGATATGGATGCCGCCGGAGATCGTGTAGAGCGCCAGCAGCAGGATGATGAACGGCACGTACTCGAGTAGAAGCGCGTGCGCGACCTCCTGGACTGCGAGCCGCGGCCCGAAATGGAAGGTGAACGGCACCAGGAAGGCCAGGGCCCAGAACGCGGTCGCCTTGCCGAAATGCCGATGCCAGAACGCCGGGACCGTGACCGGTGCGACCGCGATCGACAGCAGGATTCCGGCGAACGGGACGATCCACAGGGCCGACAGACCCGGTCCTATCGTCTCCGCGCCCGACGCCAGTGCGGAGGCCGGCGCGATCGCCCCGAGAACGGAGAGAAAATTCGCGACCAACGATCGCTTCGACATCGATCGGTCAGGCGACGAAGGTGACCTGCAGGCGCCTTTCGCGCGCGAGGCGATCGCCACTCCACCGCTTCCAGAACTCGGAGCGGGACGCGGGGAACACGACGCGATCGACACGTTGATCGCGCGCGATCTGGTCGATGACGGCATGCGGACGCCCGAGGTGTACCCATGCGCGGTGTCGGATACCGGCGGTGGCGAGCGTCGCCGTCAGCGGTGCGAGCCAGCGTTCGGCGGCTTCGGTCGCCATGGCCGCGGCGCGTGACGGACTGAGGTACAGCGGGATGCGGCCCGGCGTCATTGGCTCGACGATGCCGACTAATAGGACTTCGTCCCGGGCGCGGTCCGCCTCCCGGACCAGCGCCTCGACGGCGCGCGCCGCGCGTTCGGGATCCGTGACGGGAACGAGTACGCGCGACATCGCGCACCTCCTCGACCTGAGGCACCCGAAGGGGTGCCGACGGATCGAGAATAGGCACGCCGGCCTTCCCGAGAAATCCGCGACGGCCTTACGGAACCCGCTTAAGGGGATCCCTTACCGGCGGATGTGGGACCGGGTTCCTCGGACTTCGCCTCGATCGCGAGGCGGATCAGGTCCGGAAGCCGCTGGACGCCGAGCTTCTCCATCATTCGCGCCTTGTACACCTCCACCGTGCGCGGACTGATGTCGAGGCTGCGCGCGATCTCCCGGTTGTGCCAGCCGGCGACGACGCCGTCGAAAACCTGACGTTCCCTGGGAGTGAGGCGTTCGATCCGTCGCCGGAGCTCGGCATGCCGCTCGACCATTTCGCGACCGCCCGCTTCGACACGTATCGCCGCGTCCAGCAGGGGCAGCAGCACGTCCGCATCGAGCGGCTTCTCCAGGAAATCGAACGCACCAGCCTTCAACGCGGCTCGCGCGGTCGCCGCGTCGCCGTAGGCGGTGAGGACGATCACCGGCAGCCCCAGCCGCCGTTGTCGCAAGGCTTCCTGGACCTGGAGGCCGTTCATCGTCCCGATCCGGTGGTCGAGAACGACGCAGCCGGAGGTCTTTTCGTCGACGGCGTCGAGGAACGCCTCGCCGGAGTCGTATTCGCGGGTCGTGTAGCCGCGCACGCGCAGCAGCAGGGAAATCGAATCCCGGACGCCGGGATCGTCGTCGACGATGTGAACGGTTCGACTCATGTCGCGCGCGTGGAGACGTCCGGCCCGACGACCGGCAACGTGAACGAGAATACCGCGCCCCGGGGCGTCGGTTCCAACTCCAGCCGTCCACCCTGCGCCTCGATAATCGATCGCCCGATCGCGAGACCGAGTCCGGTTCCACTGGGCTTCGTCGTCGCGAACGGCTCGAACAGCGAGTCGCGGATCTCGCGTGCGACGCCGGGGCCGTTGTCCGCGATTCGGACGCGGACGTAGCGCCCCTGTTCGTCCCCGGCGGAGAGCGCGATCGTGCGTGGATGCGCGGCGCTGTGCGACAGCGAGTCGAGCGCGTTCGCGAGGAGGTTGTGCAGGACGGTTTCCACCTGGACACGATCCGCACGGACCCGCGGAACCTCGTCGGGTACCGAAAGCGTCACCTCCACGTCGTGCCGCGCGGCGCGAGGCCGGACCGTCGAGGCCGCGATTTCCAGGAGCGAGCGGACGTCGACCAATTCCGAGTTGACCGTACCGCTGCGGAAGAACTCCCGAAGACGGTGGAGTACCGCGCCGGCGCGGGCCGTCTCGCGATGGATCTTCACGAACGTGTCGAGCAACGGCTTCCGCGGAGTCGCCGGATCGTCCAGCATCGCGCGACACGCTTGCGCGTAGGTCCCGATCGCGGAGAGCGGCTGGTTGAGTTCGTGCGCCAGGGCCGAGGCGAGCTCGCTCGTCGCCGCGAGACGCAGGCTACGGTCGAGCTCCGTCTGCTTCTCGCGGAGTCGGAATTCGGCCTGCTTGCGTTCATCGACGCTGACGCCCAGGAACAACGCGGTGAACGCGAGCGTGAGCATCAGCATCTGGTATTCGAGCACCTCGCCCGGCTGGAATCCGGCGATCCGCAGGGCGGCGATCAGAGCGACCTGGACCGCGGCCGTCGCCCAGGCGGTTCCGCCGAGTCCGAATCGCATGGCGATGATGATCACGGGCAGGAAGAGCACGTAGAACAGTCGTGGCGCCTGATCGAACGACCGGGCGAACACGAGCCATATCGCGAGAATCAGCCCTCCCAGGATCGCCAGCCGGTCGAGCGAGGGCCGCAGCCTGGGGATGGGGCGGCTCGTCGCGACCAGCAGGAGGGGTGTGGTGACCAGCACACCGATCAGGTCGCCGATCCAGAACTGGGCGACGCTGCGGGCGACGGCCGTGGCCGGAATCGTGCCGGCGGCGGCGAACACGCCGACATACGCCAGGGCGATCACCCCGGTCGCCGGAACGATGGTCGCCACGAAGCTCGTGACGTCTCCGACTGTCTCCAGCGAAGGACCTCCCGGACGGCGGCGGGCCAGGATCGCCGCCACGAGGGCGTACCCGCCGGCGAGCACGGCGTTGGCCATGACGAGTACCGCGATCGGAGCCGGCAGTCCGCGGACGGCGAATTCGGCGAGGGATGCCGCGACGAAGATCCACGGAGCGTAGCCCAGGCCGCATCGCAGCAGCAGGAAGAGCGACAGACCCGGAGGCGGATTCCAGGGGGTGATCCCGAGCGGGAGGATCGGATCGATGAAGCTCACCCAGTCAAGGGCGACGTAGGCGAGCAGGTAGGACCCGATGACCGCGGTGGTTCGCGCGGGGTCGCGCGCCAGTGGGTTCAAGCGCATCATCGTCTCGTCGATGAACCTGAGAAGCGTCCGACAGGGGATACGGCTTGACCCAGGACCTCGTCCTTCGTGCCGGGTGTCTTTGCAGTCAGCGGCGTCTCGCAGGCGCGTCGCAGCACCGACGCGCGGACAACCAGTATCGCACCGGCGGGGAAGGTCGGCACGGCGATCGCCACCGTGGAGGCGCTCGACGGCTTGGTGCCCGTTCGGCGGACGCCGGCGGGACGCCGCGTCGGTCGGCGGGTGTAGCATCGATCGGGCGAGGTCGCGGTTGTGACGGGATGGTCCCGCGCGGGACCGAGGTGTGATCGATGCGCCGGATGCCGGCGAGGCGGGGCCCTCCAACTATTCAGCGAGGCCGGCGCGAACCCGGCGTGCGCGCGCGCCGCAGTCGACGCTCGGGAATGCGGGGTCTGGCCGTGGTCGCGCTGTTAGGCCTCGCCTCCGCCGTTCTCGCCGCGCCGGCCGGCCGCGACCTGCACGAGTACTGGGACGCGCGCTGCGGCTATTGCCACGGCGATTCGGCCGATTTCGCGCGCCGGACGCTCGCGGTGCGTAACGACCGCCTGGTCGGCAAGCACCACCAGGCGGATCTCGAGTTGTTCCTGCGACACCACTATCTCGCCGACGACCTGGTGACGCCGGTGATGGCGATGCTCGCCGCCCAGGCGACGACCCCGCCGGTGTTCAAGCAGCGCTGCGCGAAGTGCCACGGGCCGGCGGCGTCGTTCGCGCGGGCCGCGCTCGAGTGGCGCGGGTCGAAGCTCTCCGGCCGCAAGACGCGGCGCGACGTCGCCGATTACCTCGTCCAGCACGGGGGCCTGTCGGCCGCCGAGGCGGCGACGATGACCCGCACGCTCGAGCGGGTCCTGCGGGAAACCGGCGCGAACTGACGCCGGCGCCGTTCGCACGGCGCCGGGCGCCTCAGGTCGACAACGACCGGATCTCGCCGCGCACGATCTTCGCGATCTCGCGCTGCCTCGCCGGTTGCATGCGGCTCGCGATCGCCCCGACGCTGATCGCGAGCACCGGCGCGCCCTGCCGCGCGGGGATCGCGAAGCCGACCGACATCGCCCCGGGCGTCGCCTGGCGGTCGTTGAGGGCGTAGCCGAGCCGGCGCGCCCGCCGGACCATGTCGGTCAGCACCGGCGCGCGCATGCCGTCATAGGCCGCGAGCCGCCAGGCGTTCGCGGCGAGGACCGCGTCGACTTCGGCGTCGTCGAGCGAGGCGAGCAGCGCGAGCCCGCCGGCACCGATGCCGAGCGGCCGCCGCGTCCCGACATCCAGCGTCAGCGTCTTGATCGGGAACCGGCCCTCGCGCCGGTCGATGCAGACGCTGTCGAGGCCGCTGCGCATCGACAGGAACACCGTGTCGCCGGTTCGTTCGGCGATCGCCTGCAGCGCCGGAGCGCACAGGTCGCGTGCGTGGAAGTGGTGCGCCGCCGCGAGTCCCAGTTCGAAGGCGAGCGGGCCCAACGTGTAGGTGCGCGCCGCCTCGTCGCGCGCGACCAGCCCTTCCGCGTCCAGCGCCTTGAGCAGTCGATGCGCGGTCGGCCGCTCGAGCCGGCACTGGCGCGCGAGGTCGACCAGGCGCGTACCGGCGGCGCCGCGCGAGGCGATCGCGCGCAGCAGGTCGGCGACGCGCCGCACGCCCTGCGCGCCGGGTACCGGAGCGGAGGCGGCCGTGGCGGCGGGCCGGGCGCGGCGCCGGGATCGACGTGAAGGTCCTGAAGTATCCATATAGTGGAAGCAATTGGCGCCCGCCGGCCTTGCCGTCGGCGACGGAGAGCGCATAGACTCGCCGTCGGCGATCGCTGGTGATCGGTGATCGCATTGTTCCACATGTTGAACTTCCCAGCGAGGATCCGCGATGGCCGACCTGACCCGAACCCGGACGCGCGAACAGGAGGCCGGCCCGGGCCTCAAGTACGACGCCGCGTACAAGAGCCGCGGCGATTTCGTCGAGCACGGGATGACCGGGCAGATCGTCGTCAAGGACTCCGACCGGGAATGGGAGCTGTCGCGCCAGGGCTTCCTCAAGTGGTACATCCTGGAGAAGGAGTACCCGGAGACGGTGCTCAACGACTGGTGGGTGTTCATCCACGACATCAAGAAGCAGTCGGGCAAGCACCGTCACCAGGGCGGGCTCGTCCTTTTCATCATCGAGGGGCGTGGCGCGACCGAAGTGAACGGCGAGCTCTTCGAGTGGGAGAAGGGCGACTGCGTGCTGCTGCCGATGCACCCGGACGGCATCGAGCACAAGCACTACAACCGCGGGACCGAGCCGGCGAAATGGCTCGCGTTCATCCACATCCCGACCTGGAACCACGTCTGCAGCGAGCTGACGCAGATCGAGATCAGCCAGGCGTTCCAGTCGCAGAAGAAGTGACGCGCGCCGCCGGCCGCGCGGCCGGCGGCATCCGGATGGCGGCGGGGACCCGCGAGCGGATGCGGGTCCGGACGGCGAGGAGCGAGACATGAGCGAAGGACACCAGGACGTCGAGCGGATGCAGCGGATGGTCGCGGAGGTCTCCGGCCGCAACCTGTGGAACGAGATCCTCGAGATGCGCGACCGGCAACGGGGCGATCTCGAGAAATCGGTCTGGCTGATCAAGGGCAAGGACCTGCCGCAGGAGAACAACCAGCAGGGCCTGATGCAGTGGTACATGCATCCGATGCTCAAGAGCCCGTGCATCAACACGCTGGCTCTCTTCGTCCAGGAGATCCCGCCGGGGAGCCGCAGCGGTCGCATCCACCACCCGGGCAACCAGGTGATCTTCGTCTGGGAGGGGCAGGGCTACACGCTGATGGACGGGCAGCGGCACCACTGGACGGCGAACGACGTCGTCCAGTTGCCGCTGCGGCTCAAGGGCGTCACCGTCCAGCATTTCAACACCGATCCCGACCGGCCGGCCAAACTCATCTGCTGCGAGCCGAACACGTTCCAGGCGATGTGGGTCGATCGCGGCAGCGGGTTCGAGCAGCTCGAGGTCTCGCCCGACTACAAGCCCTGAACGGCGGACGTTCGAAGAGCCCGGATCGCCGATGACCCGACCGATCGCCCTCGCCGTCGACCGACTCAAGTCGGAGCTGACCAACGTCGCGAGCCGCAGCCTCGCGCACATCGATCCGGCCGTCATGGAGGTCGAGGAGCTGAAGCCGGGGGACGTGATCCGCATCGGCACCGAGACGACGCGCTATCCGATCCCGGCGCGCGTCGGCGAGCCCTACGACCAGGACCGCGGCAGCGGCCTGATCCGCCTCGACCGGTTCCTGCGCACCGCCACCAAGGCGAAGATCAACCAGCAGGTCGAGATCTCGCGCGTCGAGTCCGTGCCGGTGCTGGAGAGCGTCACGTTGATGCCGCCGATCGACGTGTCGACCGCGCACCATCTGGTCGAGCACCTGGTCGAGAGCTTCGTGACCAACCGCACGCCGCTGGGCCGCGGCTCGGTCGTCTACGCGACCTTCCACGACTCGACCGCCGGCACGACCTACAAGGTGACGAAGTGCCAGCCGGACTTCGGCGTCGTCTCGGAGCGCACCAAGATCCACGTCGACGTGCCCGCCAGCGGCGGGGTCAAGGTCGACGAGGAGGTGACCTTCGAGGACGTCGGCGGGATGACCTCGGAGATCAAGCTCGTCCGCGAGCTGATCCAGCTGCCGCTGCAGTTCCCGCAGGTCTACCGGCAGCTGGGCATCCTGCCGCCGCGGGGCATCATCGTCTACGGCCCGCCGGGCAGCGGCAAGACCTACCTCGCCCGCGCGATCGCCAACGAGGTCAAGGCCGGCTTCCACTACATCAACGGACCGGACATCGTCGGCACGATGTACGGCGAGACCGAGGCGAACCTGCGCAAGATCTTCGCCGAGGCGGCCCACCACGCGCCGTCGATCGTGCTGATCGACGAGCTCGACGCGATCGCGCCGCACCGCGAGAAGTCGGGCGCGCAGTCCGACGTGCGGATGGTCACGCAGCTCCTGTCGCTGCTCGACGGCCTGATGAAGGTCGACGGGCTGGTCGTCGTCGGCACGACCAACCGCGTCGACGCGATCGACGTGGCGCTGCGGCGGCCGGGCCGCTTCGACCGCGAGATCTTCATCGGCCCGCCGGGCGCCGAGGGCCGTCTCGACATCCTGCACATCCACACGCGCGAGATGCCGCTGTCGGCCGAGGCGACCGGCTACCTGCCGCAGGTCGCGGCGGTCACGCACGGCTTCGTCGGCGCCGACCTGATGGAGCTGTGCCGCGAGGCGGGGTTGAACGCGCTGCGGCGCAGCTCCTCGGGGCTGCTCGACCACCTCGCCGCGTTCCGCGTGACCGAGGCGATGCTCGAGGTCGAGCCGCGCGACTTCGACGACGCGCTCTCGAAGGTCCGGCCGTCGGCGATCCGCGAGGCGTTCGTCACGATACCGGACGTCGCCTGGGCCGACGTCGGCGGGCTCGGCGAGGTCAAGGAGCAGTTGCGCAACTCGGTCGAGCGGCCGCTCAAGTCGCCGGAGATCTTCCGCGCCGCCGGCGTCACGCCCCCGGGCGGACTCCTGCTGTACGGACCGCCGGGTACCGGCAAGACGCTGCTGGCGAAGGCGCTGGCGAAGGAATGCGGCGTCAATTTCCTGGCGATGGACGGCCCCGAGGTCTTCACCAAGTGGCTGGGCGAGTCGGAGGAGGCGATCCGTCACATCTTCCGCGTCGCGCGGCAGCTCGCGCCGTCGATCGTGTTCTTCGACCAGCTGGACGCGCTCGCGCCGATGCGCGGCGCCGATTCGGGTTCGCGGACGACCGAGCGCGTCGTCAACCAGCTGCTCGCCGAGCTGGACGGGATGGAGAGCACGCACGGACAGGTCATCGTCATCGCGGCGACCAACCGGATCGATCTGGTCGACCCGTCGGTGCTGCGCCCCGGGCGCCTCGGCATGCACCTCTACGTGCCGTTGCCGTCGCTGGACGACCGCCGCGCGATCCTCGCGCTCGAGGCACGCGGCCTCGCGTTCGCGACCGGCGCCGAGCGGCTGGTCGCCGACCTCGCACAGCGCACCGACGGCTGGTCGGGCGCGGACCTCCACGCGATGTGCGCCCAGGCGCGGATGAACGCGCTGGGCCGCGGCGGCTACCAGACGATGCCGCCGCTCGTCGAAGCGGATTTCGCCGCGGCGTTCCGGCAGCGCGAGTCGTCGACGGCGCCGGGCCGCCCGCGCGCGGCGGCCTGAGCGCCTGCGCGTCGACGACGGCACTTCCGGACCCGGCGACACGAGACCCGCGACCGAGACCGGCGACCGATGGAATGGCCACTCCACTCCTGGGCCGCGCTCGCCGCGCTCGCGACGCTGCTGGGCGTGCGCCACGGCTTCGACGCCGATCACCTGGTGACCATCGACGGACTCGCGCGCTGCAACGCCGGAGCATCGCCGCGGCTGGCGCGCTGGTGCGGCGCGCTCTTCTCGCTGGGTCACGGCGCCGTCGTCCTGGCGGTCGCCGTCGGCGCCGGACTCGCCGCGACGCGCTGGGAGGTGCCCGGCTGGGCCGAGCGGACCGGCGCCTGGATCTCGATCGGCTTCCTCGTCGCGCTGGGGTTCGTCAACCTCGCCGCGGTCGCGCGCACGCCCCGCGAGGAGGTCGTGCGCCCGGCCGGCGTGAAAGGCGAGTTCGTCATGCGCTTCGTGCGCGCCCGCGGTCCGTGGACGATCGGGCTGGTCGGCGCGCTCTTCGCGGTTTCGTTCGACACGTTGAGCCAGGCGGCGCTCTTCGCGGTGGTCGCGTCCGAGCTGGGCGGCGTCGCGCCCGCGGTCGCGCTGGCGGTGTGTTTCGTCGCCGGGATGCTCGCCGCCGACGGCCTGAACGGGGCCTGGATCGCGGTGCTGATCCGGCGCGCCGATCGGACCGCGCGCGTCGCTTCACGCGTCTTCGGGTCGGCGATCGGGGCGCTGTGCCTGGGGCTCGCCGCGGTCGGTCTGGGGCGGCTCGCGTCGGACCGGATCGACGGCTGGTTGAGCGGACGCGAGTTGCAGGCCGGCGCCGCGGTGATCATCATTGTCGCCGCGGGCTACGCGATCGCGGTGCGCTGGCCGCGCTCGGGCCGGGCCGGGGCCGGTTGAGGCGCCCGCGCCGCGCGCGCCGGCGATCGGGACGTCGTACGTACGTCGTAATCGAGGAGGTCATCCGATGATCGTCAGGGTCCGCGTTCCCATCCTCCGCGTCGTCGTCGCGACGCTCGCCGCGATCGGTGTTCTCGCCTCGCCCGCCGCCCGGGCGCAGCCGGCGGGGTACCCGAACAAGTCGATTCGCTTCGTCGTCCCCTACGCCGCCGGCGGTCTGCCCGACACGGTCGCCCGGATCGTCGCCCAGCGACTGGGCGACCGGCTCGGCCAGTCGGTGATCGTCGACAACCGGCCCGGCGCCAACGGCGGCGTCGCCGCCGGCGTGCTGGCATCGGCGCCGGCCGACGGCTACCAGTTCCTGGTCACCGACGGCTCGATGCTGTCGATCAACCCGCTGATCTACTCGAAGCTCACCTACGACGCGCAGAAGGACTTCGTGCCGGTCTCGCTGGTCGCGCGGGCGCCGCTGTTCCTCGCCGTCCACCCGAAAGTTCCGGCGACCACGCTCGCGGAGTTCATCGCCTACGCGAAGTCCCGGCCCGGTCAGGTGAACTACGGCTCGTCGGGCATCGGCAGCACGCACCACCTGACGATCGAGGCGATGAAAGCGGCGCTGGGACTCGACATGGTCCACGTGCCGTTCAAGGGGACCGGTCAATCGGTGCCGGCGCTCGTCGGCGGCCAGGTCGAGGTTCTGATGTCCGCCTATCCGTCGTTGTCGGGATTCGTCAAGGACGGTCGCGTCCGGATGCTGGCGGCCAACTCGGAGCAGCGCTCGGCGCAGGCTCCCGAGCTGCCGGCGATCGCCGAGCTGATCCCCGGATTCGATTTCGCGCCGATCGTCGGCGTGCTCGCGCCGATCGGGACCCCGCCGGAGATCGTCCAGAAGATCGCCACCGAGGTCACGGCGATCGCCAAGCTCCCCGACGCGGTCCAGCAGATGAAGGCCGCCGGCATCGACGCGATCGGCGGCGGTCCGGCCGATTACGCGAAGGCGATCGGCGAGGAGAACGCCCGGATGGCGAAGGCGATCCAGACGTCGGGCATGAAGCGCGAGTGACGCCGCGGCGCGGCGAACCTCGGAGCGACCGATGACCAGGCTCGCGCTGACGCTGGGCTGCTGGAACTACGATCGCACCCAGGCGCTCGCCGACGGGCGGGTGCGCCCGGACGGCATCGACCTCAACTTCCTGTCGATGCCGGTCGAGGAGACGTTCTTCCGGATGCTGCGCCACCGGGAGTTCGACGTCGCCGAGATGTCGCTGTCGTCGTATTGCGTCACCCTGCGACGCGATCCGCCGCCGTTCGTCGCGATCCCGGTGTTCCCGTCGCGGTGCTTCCGGCACGGCTCGATCTTCGTCAACGCGCTCGCCGGCATCCGCGGGCCGCGCGACCTGGTTGGGCGGCGCGTCGGCTGCCCGGAGTACCAGATGACCGCGCCGGTGTGGATCCGCGGCGTGCTCGCCGACGAGCACGGGCTGCCGGTCGACGCGGTCCGCTACGTCACCGGCGGCGAGGAGACGCCGGGGCGCGACGAGAAGGTGAAGCTCGACCTGCCGACGAACATCGTCGTCGAGCGTATCGGGCCGGACCGGACGCTCGCCCGGATGCTCGCCGACGGCGAGATCGACGCGCTCTACACGGCGCGCGCGCCGTCGACGTTCCGCTCGCGGCCGGACCGGGTCGCCCGCCTGTTCCCGGACTTCGTGGCGGTCGAACGCGACTACTTCCGTCGTACCGGCGTCTTCCCGATCATGCACACGATCGCGATCCGCCGCGAGGTCTACGAGGCGAACCGCTGGATCGCCCAGTCGCTAGCGAAGGCCTTCGCCGAGTCGCAGCGCCTCGCCTACGCCGATCTCGCCGAGACCGCCGCCTCCAAGGTGATGCTCCCCTGGCTCGCCGCCGGGGTCGAGGAGGCCGCGCGCGAGATGGGCCCGGACTGGTGGCCGTACGGGTTCGAACGCAATCGCGCCGCGCTGGAGGTGTTCCTGCGCTACCACCACGAGCAGGGACTGTCGAAGCGCCGCCTCGTCCCCGACGAGCTCTTCGCCCCGGAGACGCTCGAGGCCTACGTCATCTGACCGGCGCCTCCCGGCGCCTCCCGGCGCCCGGCCCGGCGCGCCGGGGTATCCTTGGGGTCCGCAGGGTCGCGCGCCGACCCGTTCCGGAAGACCGCCATGGATCTCGAACGCGTCACCCGCATCGCCCGCCGGTTCGCCAAGCCCTACCGGATCGTCGACGGCGCGAAATTCCGGCTGAAGGACCACGATCCGGGCGACACCGGCGACCTCGACGACGAGGACAAGCCGCGTGCCAAGGAGGCGCTCGAGGTCGGCAAGCAGGCGCTGGCGCAGATGCAGGACATGCTCTACGCCCAGGACCGCTGGTCGGTGCTGCTGGTGTTCCAGGCGATGGACGCCGCCGGCAAGGACGGCGCGATCAAGCACGTGATGTCGGGCATCAATCCCCAGGGCTGCCAGGTCTACTCGTTCAAGGCGCCCTCGTCCGAGGAGCTCGATCACGATTTCCTGTGGCGCTGCATGCGGGCGTTGCCCGAGCGGGGCCGGATCGGCATCTTCAACCGCAGCTACTACGAGGAGGTGCTGGTGGTGAAGGTCCACCGCGAGTTCCTCGCCTCGCAGCGGCTGCCGCCGTCGCTGGTCGACAAGTCGATCTGGGAGCGGCGCTACCGCTCGATCCGCGGCGCCGAGCGGCATCTGGCGCAGAACGGCACGCTGATCCTCAAGTTCTTCCTCAACGTCTCGCGCGCCGAGCAGAAGAAGCGCTTCCTCGAGCGGATCGACGAGCCGGCCAAGAACTGGAAGTTCTCGGCCGGCGACGTCAAGGAACGCGCGCACTGGGACGCGTACATGGACGCCTACCAGGCGATGATCCGCGAGACGGCGACGCGTCACGCGCCCTGGTACGTCGTGCCGGCCGACAACAAGTGGTACACGCGCATCGTCGTGGCCGCCGCGGTCATCGAGGCGCTCGCCTCGCTCGATCTCGCCTACCCGACGGTCGGATCCGAGCAGCTCGCCGTGCTCGCGGCGGCGCGCGAGTCGCTGACGGCCGAGAAGGACTGAGCCGGCGGTGGCGATGCGCGAGACCGAGCGCGCCGATCCGGTGGTCGACGAGGCCGCCGGTCCCCGCGCGAGCGCGCGGGCGGGCCAGGGCCTGCGCTTCACCGTCGCGACCTACAACATCCACAAGGGCTTCTCGCACCTGACGCGCCGGATGGTCATCCACGAGCTGCGCGAGCGGCTCCACCACATGGCCGCCGACGTGCTCTTCCTGCAGGAGGTGCAGGGCTCGCACGAGCACCACGCGGTCCGCTACGAGGACTGGCCGGGGAAGCCGCAGCACGAGTTCATCGCCGGGCACGTCTGGCGCGAGATCGCCTACGGCAAGAACGCGATCTACCGGCACGGGCACCACGGCAACGCGCTCCTGTCCCGCTTCCCGATCGTCGTGCAGCAGAACGAAGACATCTCGGCGCACGCCTTCGAGAGCCGCGGCCTGCTCCATTGCGTGCTCCGGCTCACACCCCGGTTGCCGCCTTTGCATTGCATCAACGTCCACCTGGGGCTGTTCGAGCGGGGGCGGCAGTGGCAGATCCGGGCGCTGTGCGAGCGGATCCGGCAGACGGTGCCGCGCGACGCGCCGCTCGTCATCGCCGGCGATTTCAACGACTGGCGCCACCGCGCCAACCGCCAGCTCGTCGACCAGCTGGCGGTCACCGAGGTCTTCGAGGCGGTCAAGGGACGAACCGCGAGGACCTTCCCGTCGGTGCTGCCGCTGTTCCGCCTCGACCGCATCTACGCCCGCGGCCTCGAAGTCGTCGACGCGCGCGTCCACTACGCCTATCCGGGGCGGCGCCTGTCCGACCACGCGGCGCTCGCGGCCACGTTCGAGCTCAAGGCGCCGCGACGCTAGTCGTCGTTGCCGATGAACCGCTACCGGCCCGGCCACGCCGTCGAGCTGCTGCGGAGCGGCGGCGAGTACTTCCCGGCGCTCGTCGCCGCGATCGACGGCGCCGCGCGCGAATTCTGGCTCGAGACCTACATCTTCGCCGACGACGAGGCCGGCCGGACGGTGGCCGAGGCGCTGCTTCGGGCGGCGGCACGGGGCGTCGTCGTCCGCGTGCTCGTCGACGGCTGGGGCGCCAAGCACTACCTGACCCGGCGGCTGGAGCGCGAGCTCGTCGCCGGCGGCGTGCGGCTCCTCAAGTACCGGCCGGAGGTCCAGCCGTGGCACTTCCGCTCGCACCGCCTGCGCCGCCTGCACCGCAAGATCGCGCACGCGGACGGTGCGGTGGCCTTCGTCGGCGGGATCAACCTGATCGACGACATGAACACGCCCGGCCATCGACCGCCCCGGGTGGACTTCGCCGTGCGCATCCGCGGCCCCGTCGTCGGGGCGATCGTCCAGACGATGGCGCGCTTGTGGGCGTTGAACGAGCTCGTGCAGTTCCGCTCGAGCGAAGTGCCCCTGTTCCCGGACCGGCTGGTCGTGGCGCGGGCCGGCGGGCAGACGGCGAAGTTCACGATCCGCGACAATCTGCGCCACCGCCGGGACATCGAGCAGGCCTATCTGGCCGCGATCCGGACGGCGAAGCGCGAGATCGTCCTCGCCACCGCGTACTTCTTCCCCGGATTCCGCTTCCGACACGCGCTGGTCGCGGCGGCCGCCCGCGGCGTCAAGGTGACGCTCCTCCTGCAGGCGAAGGTCGAGTACCGGCTGCTGCACCACGCGAGCCGGGCGATCTACGGACAACTGGTCGGCGAGGGCATCGCGATCCAGGAGTACCACCGCTCGTTCCTGCACGCGAAGGTCGCGGTCGTCGACGACGCCTGGGCGACCGTCGGTTCGTCGAACATCGATCCGTACTCGCTGCTCATGGCGCGGGAGGCGAACCTGTTCGTTCGCGACCCCGGCTTCGCCGCCGGTCTGCGCGCCGAGCTGGAGGCGATGATCCGCGACGGCGCGCGGCCGGTCGACCCGGCGCGCTGGCGCGGGCGCTCATGGTGGTCGAAGGCGGTGTGCTGGCTGGCCTACGGCGTCGTGCGCGTCGGCATGGGGCTGTTGCGCTACGGCGGCGACGAATGGTGGCGCGGACGGCCGCGGCGGCGGTGACGTCCGCCGATCCGCCGCGGGGCGCCCCTTCCCAAGACGCGCGTCGGATGCGATCCTGCGGCGCGCCCGGTGGCCGGGTGGGACGGGAGCGGGAATGACCGGGAGTTCCGCGAGGCGGGCGGTCCGAGGGCCGACGCTGACCTTCGTCGACGATCCGTTTCGCGTCGCCGGCCCGGCCTGCGTTCGTCACGAGCCGGACGCGCTGGTGGTGATGGAGGCCGGCCGGATCGTCGATGTCGGACCCTACGGCGAGGTCGCGGCGCGGACGGCGGGCGACATGCCGATCGACGTCTGGCCGGACGCGCTGATCGTTCCGGGATTCATCGACGCGCACGTCCACTATCCGCAGACGCCGATCATCGGCTCCTGGGGCGCGCGGCTGATCGACTGGCTGGAGCGCTACACGTTTCCCGCCGAGCAGCGCTACGCCGATCCCGGCGTCGCGAGTGAGGCCGCCCGGGTGTTCCTGCGCGAGTGCCTGCGCGCCGGGACCACGACCGCCGCGGTGTTCTGCACCGTGCACCCGCAGTCGGTCGACGCGTTCTTCGAGGAGGCGCAACGCCTCGGTACGCGGATGATCGCCGGGAAGGTGCTGATGGACCGTAACGCGCCCGAGCCGCTGCGCGACACCGCGCGCAGCGGCTACGACGAGTCGAAGGCGCTGATCGGACGCTGGCACCGGCGCGGGCGGCTCGGCTACGCGATCACGCCGCGTTTCGCGGCGACGAGCTCGCCCGAGCAGCTCGAGGCGGCCGGCGCGTTGCGTCGCGAGTTCCCGGACACGCTCGTGCAGTCGCACGTCTCGGAGAACCCCGCGGAAGTCGCCTGGGTGCGCTCGCTGTTCCCTGACTGTTCCGGGTACCTCGACGTCTACGATCGTTACGGGCTGCTCGGTCCGGGCGCGATCTACGGACACGGCGTCCACCTGACCGAGGCGGAGCTCGCCCGCTGCCACGAGACCGGCACCGCGATCGCCCACTGCCCGACGTCGAACCTGTTCCTCGGCAGCGGCTGCCTCGACGTCGGGCGCGTCGCGCGCGCGGACCGGCCGGTGCGCGTGGCGCTGGCCACCGATCTGGGTGCCGGGACGAGCTTCTCGGCGCTGCAGACGATGAACGAGGCCTACAAGGTCTCGCAGCTCGCCGGCGGCGCGCTGGACGTCTGGCAGGCCTGGTGGATGGCCACCCGCGGCGGCGCCCGGGCGCTCGGCCTCGACGGCGTCGTCGGCTCGATCGAGCGCGGCGTCGAAGCCGACCTCGTCGTGCTCGACCTCGAGTCGACGCCGGTCATCGACTACCGGATGAGACACTGCGGCAGCCTCGAAGAAGCGCTCTTCGTGCAGATGACGATGGGCGACGACCGGGCGATCCGCGCGACCTACGTCGCCGGAAAGCGGGTCTACGACCGCGACGCGGCGACGGCGGCGGACTGAGGGCGCGGACGACCGATCCAGCGGCGCAGCGTCGCCGCCAGGCGTGCGACCTCGAAGGGCTTCTGGACGTAGTCGTCCATGCCGGCGTCCAGGCAGCGCCGGCGGTCGTCGTCCAGCGCCGCGGCGGTCATCGCGATGATCGGGAGCGTGCCGGCCGGGAAGCGCTCGCGCAGCCGGCGCGTCGCCTCGTAGCCGTCCATGACCGGCATCTGGATGTCCATCAGGACCGCGTCGCAACCGGGGGCCTCCCGATCCGCGAAATGGTCGACCGCCTCGCGGCCGTCGGCAACCGCGACGACGTCGACGCCGAGGCGCTCGAGCACGCTGACGGCGACGATGCGGTTCACCTCGTTGTCCTCGACGAGCAGCACGCGAGCGCCTTCGAGACCGCTCGCCGCGGAGGGCGCAACGGCGCCCGCCCGCGCCGCGGGACGCACCGCGCCCGGGTCGCCGGCCGGCAACGCGAGCTCCGCCCAGAACACGCTGCCGGCGCCGGGACGCGACTCCACGCCCACGTTGCCGCCCATCTGTCCGGCGAGCTGGCGTACCAGGGCGAGGCCGAGGCCGGTGCCGCCGAACCGGCGGGTCGTCGACTCGTCGGCCTGCGTGAAGGGCACGAACAAGCGCTCGCGTCGCGCTTCGTCGATGCCCATGCCGGTGTCCTCGACCTCGATGCGGACGCGACCGGGCGAGGGCACGGCGAGGCGGATCGTCACGCCGCCGGTCGCCGTGAACTTGACGGCGTTCGACACGTAGTTGTTCAGGACCTGGCGGAAGCGCACCGGATCGCCGCGCAGCGCGGCCGGCAGGTCGTCGGCGATCCGCGCCGTCAGCGTGATTCCCTTGTCGGCCGCCATCGTCGCGTGGATCTGTACCACCGAGTCGACCTCCCGCCGGGGATCGAAGTCGATGCTCTCGAGCTCGAGCGCGCCGGCCTCGATCTTCGAGACATCGAGGACGTCCGAGACGATCTCCAGCAGCGACTGCGAGGCGTTGCGGATCTTGCCGAGGTAGTCGTCGCGGCGCGCCGCCGGCAGCGACGGATCGTGGAGGAGGTGGGTGAGACCGACGATCGCGTTGAGCGGCGTGCGGATCTCGTGGCTCATGTTGGCGACGAAGTCGCTCTTGGCGCGGCTCGCCGCCTCCGCCTGGCCCTTCGCGTCGGCGAGCGCGGCGGCGGCCGTGCGCTCGCGCGTGACGTCGCGCAGCACGGTGAGCAGCGCCGGGCCGTCGACCAGCTCGATGCAGACGGTCAGCATCTCGATCTGCCGCTCGCGTCCCTCCGGGTCCGAGAAGCGGTAGAGCGTCGCCGGCAGCTGCGCGCCCGGCGCGAGCGACCGCGCCTCCTCCATCCGCGCCATCGCCCGCTCGCGCTCGGCCGGCGGCATCAGGTCGTAGACGCTCGCGCCGACGATCGCGTCGGGCGTGGCGAATCCGGTGGTCGCGGCCGCGACCCGGTTGGCGAAGACGACTCGCCCGTCGCGGTGGATGACGTAGCCCAGCGGCGCGACGTCGATCAACTGCCGCATCCGACGCTCCTGTTCGTCGGCGCCACGGAGTGTTTCCTGGAACGCCCGAGAGAAGAAATACGGGACCGCTCCGAGCGCGGCGATCGCGACGGTCTGGACGATGGCGATATTGGCGAGCGGGATGGAGCGGACCGCCTCGTGGTCGACGACGTAGCCGGAAACCTCGGCGGCGATCACCGCCGCGAAGGCGACGAGGCTCGCGGCCGCCGCCACCAGACCGGCGCGCGGACCGATCAAGAGCGAGACGATCAGCACGATCACGGCCACGACCGAGAACATGTAGCTGTGCGCGCCGTACCCGGAGACGACGACGTAGACGACGATGCTCACCCAGGTCGCGCCCAGGGCGATGCCGGCGGCGACCCGGGGGTGACCGCGACGCACGAGCAGCACCGCGGGAATCGAGGTGACCAGCGCGGTGATCGGCATCGCGTACCGGCTCATACGCTCGGCCGGCCGGCCGTCGCCGACCAGCAGCCCGATCGCGACCAGCGAGACGACCGCGAAGAAGGCGATGATCGCGAGCGCGACGTTGGCGATCAGCGATTCGATCCGGTGCGACGGTTCGACCATGTCGGGGAATATCGGGCTGGACCGCGACGGCGCGCGCGCCGCGGCGGACGTCAGAACCACGAGCATAGCCGATGCCGGACCCGGGGCGCCGCGAGCTGTCGACTACGACCCGTGCAGCGCATCGGCGGTGAACCGGGACGCCCTGTTAGACTCGCGGCATGCGCGGCTCACGGTCCGGTTCGCTGCCACTGCCGCCGGAAGCGGGCGTCGCGCGGACCCGACGCGGCGACTGGCGCACGATCCGCTCGCTGCTGCCCTACCTGCTGGAGTGGCGAGGCCGGATCGCCGCCGCGCTCGCCTGCCTCGTCGCGGCGAAGGTCGCCAACGTCGGCGTCCCGCTGATCCTCAAGGAGATCGTCGACGGGATGGACCGGACCCAGGCGGTCCTGGTCGTCCCGCTCGCGCTCCTCGTCGTCTACGGCGTCCTGCGGCTGTCGACGACGTTCTTCACCGAACTGCGCGAGTTCCTGTTCGCCAAGGTCACGCAACGCGCGGTGCGGGCGATCGCGCTCAGGACCTTCCGTCACCTGCACGCGCTGTCGCTGCGCTTCCACCTCGCCCGGCAGACCGGTGGCCTCACCCGCGACGTCGAGCGCGGCCAGCGCGGCATCTCGACCTTGATCAGCTTCACGCTGTTCTCGGTCCTGCCGACGCTGGTCGAGATCTCGCTCGTCTCCGCGGTGCTCGTCGCCCGCTACGACTGGACATTCATCGCCATCACGCTCGTCGCGCTGACGCTCTACGTCGCCTTCACGATCACGATCACCGAGTGGCGGACACACTTCCGACGCACGGCGAACGAACTCGACAGCCGGGCCAACACCCGGGCGATCGACAGCCTGATCAACTACGAGACGGTCAAGTACTTCGGCAACGAGGAATGGGAGGCCCGCCGCTACGACGAGAGCCTGAAGCGCTGGGAGGCGGCGGCGGTCAAGAGTCAGACCTCGCTCTCGCTCCTCAACGTCGGCCAGAGCGCGATCATCGCCATCGCGGTGACGCTGATCATGTGGCGCGCCACCGCCGGCGTCGTCGCGGGCACGATGACCGTCGGCGACCTGGTGCTCGTCAACGCGTTCATGATCCAGCTCTACATCCCGCTCAATTTCCTCGGCGTTCTCTACCGCGAAATCAAGCAGGCGGTCGCCGACATGGAGCGCCTGTTCGCGCTGATCGACGAGAACGCCGAGATCCGCGATCGGGCCGGGGCGCCGGACCTCGCGCTGCGCGGCGGCGAGGTCCGGTTCGACGACGTCCGCTTCGCCTACGAGAGCGACCGGCCGATCCTGCACGGCGTGTCGTTCGTGATCCCGGCGGGACACAACGTCGCGGTCGTCGGACCGTCGGGCTCGGGGAAATCGACGCTCGCGCGGCTCCTGTTCCGCTTCTACGACGTCACCGGCGGGCGGGTGTCGATCGACGGCCAGGACCTGCGCGACCTGCGACAGGCGAGCGTGCGCGCCGCGATCGGCATCGTGCCGCAGGACACGGTGCTGTTCAACGACACGATCGAGTACAACATCGGCTACGGGCGGCCGGGCGCCACCCGCGAGGAGATCGTCGAGGCGGCCAGGCTCGCGCGGATCCACGACTTCGTCAGCGCTCTGCCGCAGGGGTACGCGACGCCGGTCGGCGAGCGGGGCCTCAAGCTCTCGGGCGGCGAGAAGCAGCGCGTCGCCATCGCCCGGGCGATCCTCAAGCGGCCGGCGATCCTCGTTTTCGACGAGGCCACGTCGGCGCTCGACTCCGCCAACGAGAAGGCGATCCAGGCCGAACTCGCGGCGATCGCGCGCGACCACACGACGCTGACGATCGCGCACCGGCTGTCGACGATCGTCGACGCCGACGAGATCCTGGTCCTCGACGCCGGCCGGGTCGTCGAGCGGGGGCCGCACGCGGCGTTGCTCGCGGCCGGCGGCGCCTACGCCCGGATGTGGCGGCTCCAACAGGACGAGGCGGCCGGGCGGCCGCCGGAAGACGGACCCGGAGCACCGCTCGCCGCGCGGACCTGATCGCGCCGCGCGGTTGCCGCTGTCCACCGGCGCGGCCCCCGGTGCGTTGTCCACCGGCACCGGTGCAGGCGGTCCGCGGGCGCACCGGACTTGGTCGGATCAAGCTGTTGATTCGACGAGGACATTTACGATTCCGGCCGGGAGTGCTATAAACCGGCCGGCGAGTTCCAGCCGTTTGTGATGAATCGCACACGAGCCCTTGTTCTGGCGGCGTTCCTCCTCGCGGGTGCGGGGCGGACGGCGCTCGCGATCGCCGAGCCGCCGTCCGGGCTACCCGACCCGGCGAAGCTCAAGCTCGCATCGGCCAACGCGCTGGTCTACGAGCCGCTGACCGGCCGGGCGCTCTACCAGAAGGGCGCCGACGACGTGACGCCGATCGCGTCGCTGACCAAGCTCATGACGGCGATCGTCACGCTCGAGGCGAATCTCCCGCTCGACGAACCGCTCGCGGTCGACATCGAGGATCTCGACTACCTCAAGGGATCGAGCTCGCGCCTGTCGATGGGACTCGAGCTCCCCCGCCGCGAGATGCTGCGGCTCGCGTTGATGGCCTCGGAGAACCGGGCGGCGTCGGCGCTCGCGCGGCACTATCCGGGCGGCAGCGAAGCGTTCATCGCGGCGATGAACCGCAAGGCGGCCGCGCTGGGCATGACGCGCACGTCCTTCGAGGATCCGACCGGACTCTCGCCGCACAACGTGTCGACGGCGAACGATCTGGCGAAGCTCGTCGAGGCGGCGGCGGCCTTCGCGTTGATCCGCGAGTACTCGATCACCCCGTCCCACTACGTCGAGGTCCAGCCGACCGGGCGTCTGCTCGGGTTCAACAACTCGAACCGGCTGGTGAACTCCGGCGAGTGGGACATCCGACTCCAGAAGACCGGCTACATCCGCGAAGCCGGACGCTGCCTGGTGATGCTCGTCCAGATCGCCAGCAAGCCGGTGGTGATCGTCCTGCTCGACTCGGTGGGCAAGTACACACGGCTCGGCGACGCGAACCGGGTCAAGTACTGGCTCGAGACCGGCAAGGCGCAGCCGGTCGCCCGGGCGGCGCTATCGGCCGCGGCCAGCGCGGGCAAGCCCCCACGGACCTCGCCGGTCACCGCGGCCGCAGCCCGCAAGCAACACCGCTGATCGCGGATTGCGACGGACTCGCGTCGCGCCCCGGCGACGCGGTAACATCGTCCACCGACCCGACCGATCGCATCGATCGGGCGAGACGCGCCGGCGACGAAGCGCGTCCGCGTCGGCGCTCCTTGGAGGATTCACGCATGACCGCTCGTTCCCACCGGCCGCGCGCGCGCGTCGCGGCGTCGTTGTTCGCGGGATTCGCCGCCGCCGTCTCGATGCTGCCGACGGCGGCGCTCGCGCAGGCCTGGCCGGCGAAGCCGATTCGACTCGTCGTCCCGTTCCCGGCCGGCGGCGGCACCGACGCGTTCGCACGACCGCTGGCCGCGCAGCTCTCGCAGCAACTCGGTCAGCAGTTCATCATCGACAACCGGGGCGGCGCCGGCGGGACGATCGGCGCCGACGTCGCCGCGAAGTCCGCGCCGGACGGGTACACGTTCCTGGTCGGTGCCGTCCACCACACGATCGCGGTCAGCGTCTACGCGAAGCTGCCCTACGATCTCGATCGCGATCTCGTCCCGGTGACGATGGTCGCGCTGGTGCCCAACGTCGTCGTCGTCCATCCGAGCCTGCAGGCGAAGACGCTGCGCGAGCTCGTCGATCACGCGAAGGCCAATCCGGACAAGCTCAACTACGCCTCGGCGGGCAACGGAACCTCGCACCACCTGGCCGGCGAGCTGTTCAAGATCGCCACCGGGACCCGGATCAACCACGTGCCGTACAAGGGCGCCGGCCCGGCGATGCAGGACCTGGTCGGCGGACAGGTCGACATGATGTTCGACGGCCTGGGATCGAGCGCGGCGCAGATCCGCGGCGGGCGCATCCGGCCGCTCGCGGTCGCGGCGAGCGCGCGCACGCCGGCCTTCCCGGACGTGCCGACGTCGGCGGAGGCCGGCGTCCCCGGCTACGAAGTCTCGACCTGGTACGCGCTGTTCGCACCGGCCGGCACGCCGCCGGACATCGTGCGCCGGCTCCAGCAGGAAGTCGCCAGGGCGATGAGCGCTCCGGTCATCAAGGACACCTGGGCGCAGCAGGGTGCGGATGCCGGCGGCAACACGTCGGCCGAGTTCGCGGCTTTCGTCAAGCGCGAAGTCGCCAAGTGGGCCGACGTGGTGAAAGCGTCGGGCGTCCGGATCGATTGATCGGCGGTCGCCGGAGCGGTGGCCCTCCCCGAAGGCGGAGATCGGGCGGATGTCGGGCGCCGCGCCCCCGCTCGAGCGGAGTTTCGCTAGCGGAGCTCGATCAGATGCTGGTGCACGTGCGACAGCTCGGCACCGCCGCGCTGCCATGGCCGGGTGCTCAATACGTGGAAGTCGAGCGTCGACAGACCCTCACCGCCGAAACCGGCCGCTCCCTGGGCGCCCTTGGCGATGTAGATCGCGCGGGTGCGCTGCGTTCCGGTGTTGGCTTTTCCTTCGACGGTGACGCCGTGATGAGCGTGGGGCAGCGGCATGAAGGTCCCGGGGCGCCGCGACCAGCCCAGCCCCGCCCGTCGGATCCGATGCAGCAGGTCGACGTCCTCGAATCCCCATTCCCAGTAGTCGTTGCTGTAGCCGTTCACGCGGACGAAATCGTCGACCGGTAGCGCGACGACGCAACCGGGGGTTTCGGACGCCTGCCCTTCCTTCTCCTCCTGGACCCCCCAGGTGATCAGGCTCGTTGGCTCGCGCACCGTCGAATAGTCGGCCCAGATCGGCAGATAGTCGACGTCGTGGAAAACGACGTAGTCGGCGTTCGAGTGGGCGATCGCGAAGCCGGCGTTCTTGATCGCGCCGCGGTTGAACGAGCGTCCCGGCGCCTGCTCGGCGATATGGATCTCGTAGGGTATCGCCCGGGCGAACCGATCGCGCTCGAAGAACGTGACCAGATGCGGAATCAGGCGCGCCAGATGCTCCTCGCGATCGCGGTACGGAATGACGATGGCGAGTCGGCCCGCGTAGTCCGCCGGGTCGACGGTGGGAACGGCGCTTCGAGGCGGCAGCATCAGGGGTTCCGTCGGTGGTGGTCGAGCAGCTCCCGCGCATGGGCGCGGGTCTTCGCGGTCGTCTGTTCTCCGGAGAGCATCCGCGCGAGCTCGTCGACCCGGGCGTCCCTCGCGAGCGCGACGACCGTGGTCTCGACGCCTCGGGGATTTTCGCGCTTGTCGACGCGGAAGTGGTGGTCGGCGAACGACGCGACCTGCGGCAGGTGGGTGACGCAGAGCACTTGTCGTCGGTCGCCGAGCGTCTGGAGCAGTCGGCCGACGGTCGCCGCGACCGCGCCGCCGATGCCGGAATCGACCTCGTCGAAGACCAGCGTCGGGACGGCGGCGACCTCGCTCGCCGCCACCTGGATCGCGAGGCCGATCCGCGAGAGCTCGCCGCCCGACGCCACGCGGGCGAGCGGCCCCGCCGGCTGTTTCTCGTGGGCGGCGACCCGGAATTCGAGGTCGTCGAGACCATGGCTCGCCGCCTCGGCCAGCGGCGACAGACCGACCTCGAATCGCCCGCCGGGCATCGCCAGCGCGTGCATCGTCGCGCTGACGCGGTGCTCGAGCTCGCTGGCCGCGAAGCGCCGTTTCGCCGAGAGCTGCGAGGCGAGCGCCCGGTAGGCCGCCTCGGCCTGACGCGCGCGCACGGCGAGCGCCTGGGCGTCCGACGCGGCCTCGAGCGCCGCCAGCCGGGCCTCGGTCTCCGCGAGCAGCGCGGCGAGACCCTCGGGGCGCACCCGGTGGCGCCGCGCGGTGTCGTGCAGGGCGGCGAGTCGTTCCTCGACGCGGGCCAGGTCGGCCGGATCGAGATCGAGCCGGCGCCGGTATTCGCGCAACGCGCGGATCGCCTCGTCGATCTGGATGCGCGCCGGTTCGAGCAGACCCGCCACCTCGGCGAGCGCCGGGTCGTGCGCCGCCGCCGCGGCGAGGCGCGCAGCGACCTGGGTGATGCGGGTCGCGATCGAATCATCGGCCTCGTCGAGCGCCTCGTCGGCCTGCGCGCAGGCGTCGATCAGCGCCGCGGCGTTGGCCAGACGCGACTGGCGCGCGGCGAGCTCGGCCCATTCGGACTGCGACGGTCCGAGGGCCGCGAGCTCGCGGCGTCGCTCGGCGAGAAACTCGCGTTCCGCCGCGCTGGCGCCGGCTGCGCGGGCCGCATCGTCGTGCGCGTCGGCGGCGGCGCGCCAGGCGCGGAAGGCCTCGGCGGTTTCGCGCGACAGCGCCGCGAAACCGCCGAAACCGTCGACGAGCGAGCGCTGCGTGTCGCGCGAGGACAGCGCCTGGTGGGCGTGCTGTCCGGTGATCTCGACGAGCCGCTCGCCCAACGCCCGCAGTTGCCCGAGCGTCGCCGGCGTGCCGTTGATCCAGGCGCGGCTGCGGCCCTGGACGTCGAGCACCCGGCGCACCAGGACCTCGCCGTCATCGCCGGTCACACCTTCGTCGACGAGCCAGGCGCGGACCGCGGGGGCGTCGTCGACGTCGAACGTCGCCGCGAGTTCGGCACGCTCGGCGCCCGGGCGGATCTGGCCCGGTTCGAACCGGTCGCCGACGAGCAGCGCCAACGCGTCGAGGAGGATCGACTTGCCGGCGCCGGTCTCGCCGGTCAGGACCGAGAACCCCGGTTCGAACTCGAGTTCGAGGGAGGCGACGACGACGAAATCGCGGATCGACAGCGCGCGCAACATGCGGTCAGGCCCCGCGGCGCTCCTTCAGCCGCTCCGGCGTCTCGCTCCAGGACAGCTTCTCGCGCAGCATCGCGAAATAATCGTGGCCTTCCGGGTGCAGGAACCGCGCCGGGTGCGGGGCGCGGCGGATCACGACCGATTCGCCTTCGTCGAGCGGGAAATGCGCGTGGCCGTCGCAGTGGACCGCGGCGTCCCGGCCCTTGAGCACGCGGATCGACACGGTCGCGCCTTCGGAGAGCACGATCGGCCGGTGGGTGAGCGCGTGCGGCGCGACCGGCACGAGCGTGATCGCCGGGACGCGCGGATCGAGGATCGGGCCGCCGGCGGACAGCGAGTAGGCGGTCGAACCGGTCGCGGTGGCGACGATGATCCCGTCGGCGCGCATCGCGTAGGCGAAGCGTCCGTCGATCTCGACCGCGCACTCGATCATGCTGCCGCCGCCGCCGCGGTTGACGACGACGTCGTTGAGCGCCAGCGCCGAGTCCGAATCGAGCGGCGCGGCGGGGCCGCGGCGCACGCCGGCGGCGAGCATCGTCCTGCGCTCCTCGAGGAAGCGGCCCGCGAGCATCGGGGCGAGCGCCTGCTCGAGCTCGGAGAGCGGGATGTCGGTGAGGAAACCCAGCCGACCCTGGTTGACACCGATCAGCGGGACGTCGTGCGGAGCGAGCCTCCTGGCGATCGACAACATCGTGCCGTCGCCCCCCAGCACGATCGCCAGATCGGCGCGGGCGCCCAGCCGGTCGGCCTCGGCCCACGGGTAGGGCAACGGGACGTGCCGGGCGGTCTCGGCCTCGAGCACGACCGCGTGGCCGCGCGCCGACAGGAACCCGGCCAGCCGCGTGAGCGGCGGCGCGAGGTCCGCTGTGCCGTGCCGCCCGACGACGGCCACTCGGGGGAAGCGTGCGGGTGACCCGGTCATGCGCCGATTAAACCACACGCGCCCCTCGACCCGACCCCTTCCGGACGGCCGAGGCGGCACCGGGGACCGTCCGCGCGGGCGCGGGTAGAATGACGCGTCGGGCCGGAAGACGCCATGATCGACGCGCGCGCCGCTCACCTCCTGAAGACGCTCGTCGAGCGCTACATCGCCGAGGGCCAGCCGGTCGGCTCGCGCGCGCTCTCGCGCCAGTCCGGGCTCGAGCTGTCGCCGGCGACGATCCGCAACGTCATGTCGGATCTCGAGGAGATGGGATTCGTCGCCAGCCCGCACACGTCGGCCGGACGCGTGCCCACGGTCAAGGGATACCGCTTCTTCGTCGACACGCTGATGGTGGTCAAGCCGCTGGCCGAACAGGAGGTCCATCGGCTCGAGGGCGAGTTGGTCGCCGACCGCCCGCAGCAGCTCGCGAACACCGCGGCGCAGCTCCTTTCGCACCTCACCCGGTTCGCCGGCGTGGTGATGACGCCGCGCCGCGAGTCGGGCTGGCGCCACCTCGAGTTCCTGCGGCTGTCGGAGCGGCGCGTGCTGCTGATCGTCGTCGCTCCGGACGGCGACGTCCAGAACCGGATCATCCATACCGATCGCGCGTACACCCACGCGCAGCTGGCCGAGGCGACGCGGACTTTCAACGAGCACTTCGCCGGCCAGACGATCGCGACGATCCGCGCGGGACTCGCCGACGAGCTCAAGCGGCTGTCCGCCGACATCGCGGCGCTGATGGCGGCGGCCATCGAGACCGGCGCGTCGGCGATCGAGAGCGGCGAGTCGGTGGTCCTCGCCGGCGAGCGCAACCTGCTCGCCACCGAGGGCGTCGCCTCGAGCATGGACCGTATGCGCCGGCTGTTCGACCTCTTCGAGCAGAAGACCTCGCTCAAGCACCTGCTCGACCAGGCGCAGCAGGCGCAGGGCGTGCAGATCTACATCGGCGGCGAGTCCGGGCTCGTGTCGCTCGACGAGATGAGCGTCGTCACCGCCCCCTACGTCGTCGAAGGGCGCGTCGTCGGCACGTTGGGCGTCATCGGTCCGACGCGGATGGCCTACGAGCGGGTCATCCCGATCGTCGACGTCACCGCGAAGCTCCTGTCGAACGCGATGGCGCAGCAGCTCTCCGACACCTGAGCCGGGCGCGCTTGTGACGTCGACCGCCGCCGAGGCTCACGCCGACCTGATCCGACGCTTCTACGACGCGCTCGGACGCCGGGACGCGCCCGCGATGGCCCGGTGCTACGCGCCGGACGCGACGTTCAGCGATCCGGCGTTCCCGCGCCTCGACGCGGCGGCGGCGGCGGCGATGTGGCGGATGCTCTGCGCCCGCGGCAAGGACCTCTCGGTCGTCGTGTCCGGCGTCGAAGCCGACGACGAGAGCGGGCGCGCGCATTGGCGCGCGACCTACTCGTTCGGGAGCGCGCGCCGGCCGGTGGTCAACGAGATCGACGCGACGTTCGTGTTCGCGGAAGGCCGGATCTTCCGCCACGTCGACCGCTACGACCTGCGGCGATGGGCGGCGCAGGCGCTCGGCCCGCTGGGTCGTGTGCTGGGGGGCACGCCGCTGCTCGCGCCCCTCGTCCGGCGTCAGGCCGCGACCGCGCTCGCGGCGTGGCGCGCGAAGGAACGGCCGGTGCGCGGCTGACGCGCCCGCCCGGCGCTTCGTTCCCGATGAGCTTCGGTTCCGAACCGGCGCACGCCCACGACGCGATCGAGCGCGTCGGCGTCCTGCTCGTCAACCTGGGCACGCCGGCCGCGCCGACGGCCGCGGCCGTGCGAACCTACCTGGCCGAATTCCTGTCGGATCCGCGCGTCGTCGAGATCCCGCGCGCCGTGTGGCTGCCGATCCTCCACGGCGTGATCCTGCGCCTGCGTCCCGCCCGCTCGGCGAGGAAATACGAGGCGATCTGGACCAAGGACGGCTCGCCGCTGGCGGTCCATTCGGCGCGCCTGCGGTCGCTCTTGATGGGGCTCCTCGGCCAGCGGATGAAGGCCGCCGGACTTCCCGCCGACTTCGCGCCGGTTGAGATCGCGATGCGCTACGGCGAGCCCTCGATCGCGGCGGGCGTCGACCGGCTGAAGGCGGCCGGAGCGACGAAGCTCCTCGTGCTGCCGCTGTACCCGCAGTACTCGGCGAGCACGACCGCGACCGTGCTCGACGCAGTCCTGGCGCGGCTCGCCGGCATGCGGCGCGTGCCGGCCCTGCGGTTCGTCGACGGCTTCCACGACGACGAGGGCTACATCAAGGCGCTGGCGCAGAACGTCAACGACTATTGGATGAAGCATGGCCGGCCCGAACGGCTGGTCCTGTCGTTCCACGGCCTGCCGCGCCGTTCGCTCGATCTGGGCGATCCGTACCACTGCCAATGCCACGCGACCGCGCGGCTGCTCGCGCGGGAGCTGGGCGTCGAGCCCGATCGCTGGTCGATCGCGTTCCAGTCGCGCTTCGGCCGCGCCGAATGGCTGCAGCCGTACACGTCCGAGGTTCTGGCCGGCCTGGGTCGCGCCGGGACCCGGTCGGTCGACGTCTTCTGTCCGGGCTTCGTCGCCGATTGTGTCGAGACGCTCGAGGAGATCGGCATCGAGGGCCGCGAGACCTTCGTCTCGGCGGGCGGCGGCGACTACCGGGTGCTTCCGTGCCTGAACGAGCATCCCCGCTGGATCGCGGCGCTGGCCGACCTCGCCTGGCGCAACCTCTCCGGCTGGCTGGACCCACCGCCCGACGACCGAGAACGCGAGCTCACCCTCGCCCGGGCTCGGGCGCTGGGTGCCCGGACCTGACACCCGGGCGGTCCGGGGCGCTTCCGGGGCTTGAAACCCCCGAAAGCGTCCCCATGATCCCGGGATTGTCTTTTCGGAACCGGGCGCCGCCGGTGCCCCTCGACGCATGAGCACCCACGATCCCCTGAACGCCGCCGACCCGGTCCGCGAGAGCGTGGACCGGGTCGCCGACGCGGCGCCGGCCGATCCGGCCCCCGATCTCGCCGCGATCCTGAAGAAGGCCGAGGCCGAGGTCGCCGACCTGAAGGACGCCTGGCTTCGGGCCAAGGCCGAGACCGAGAACATCCGGCGCCTGGGACAGGCGGATCTCGCCCGGGCCCACAAGTACGCGACCGAGCGGTTCGCCACCGAGCTCCTACCGGTCCGCGACGCGCTCGAGCAGGCGCTCGCCACGCCGAACGCGACGACCGAGCAGTTGCGCGAGGGCGTCGAATTGACGCTCAGGACGCTCGCCTCGGCGTTCGAGAAATCGGCGATCGTCGCGGTCGAACCGACCGGCGAGCGCTTCGACCCCAACCGTCACCAGGCGATGGCGATGGTGCCTTCCGGCCAGCCGGCGCAGACCGTCGTCCAGGTCTTCCAGAAGGGCTACCTGCTGCACGACCGGGTCCTGCGCCCGGCGCTGGTCGCGGTGTCGAGCGGACCGGCCGACGCCCCGCCGACGGCTTGAGAAGCCTCCCGAATACCCCCATTTCCGGCGACAGATCCCCTATTTCCGCATCGGAGCAACGTCCATGGCCAAGATCATCGGCATCGACCTCGGCACCACGAACAGCTGTGTCGCCATCATCGAAGGCGGCCAGCCCAAGGTCATCGAGAACTCGGAAGGCGCGCGCACGACGCCGTCGGTCGTCGCCTACGCCGACGACGGCGAGATCCTCGTCGGCGCGCCGGCGAAGCGCCAGGCGGTCACCAACGCCCGGAACACGATCTTCGCGGTCAAGCGGCTGATCGGCCGGCGCTTCGAGGAGAAGGAAGTCCAGAAGGACATCGGTCTGATGCCCTACCGGATCGTCAAGGCCGACAACGGCGACGCGTGGGTCGAGGTGCGCGGCAAGAAGATCGCGCCGCAGCAGGTGTCGGCCGAGATCCTGCGCAAGATGAAGAAGACCGCCGAGGACTACCTGGGCGAGGAAGTGACCGAGGCGGTGATCACCGTGCCGGCGTACTTCAACGATTCGCAGCGCCAGGCCACCAAGGACGCCGGCAAGATCGCCGGCCTCGAGGTCAAGCGGATCATCAACGAACCCACCGCGGCTGCGCTCGCGTTCGGGCTCGACAAGAAGGAAGGCGATCGCAAGATCGCCGTCTACGACCTGGGCGGCGGCACGTTCGACATCTCGATCATCGAGATCGCCGAGGTCGACGGCGAGCACCAGTTCGAGGTGCTGTCGACCAATGGCGACGTTCCTCGGCGGCGAGGACTTCGAGCCAGCGGATCATCGATTACATCGTCACCGAGTTCAAGAAGGACCAGGGCGTCGACCTCAAGAACGACGTGCTCGCGCTCCAGCGTCTCAAGGAGGCGGCCGAGAAGGCCAAGATCGAGCTCTCCTCGTCGCAGCAGACCGAGGTCAACCTCCCGTACATCACAGCCGACCAATCGGGGCCGAAGCACCTGTCGTTGAAGATCACGCGCGCGAAATTCGAAGCGCTGGTCGAGGACCTGATCGAGCGCACGATCGAGCCGTGCCGTGTCGCTATCCGCGACGCGGGCGTCAAGCTCGCCGACATCGCCGACGTGATCCTGGTCGGCGGTCAGACGCGCATGCCCAAGGTCCAGGACAAGGTCAAGGAGTTCTTCGGCAAGGAGCCTCGCAAGGACGTCAATCCGGACGAAGCGGTCGCGGTCGGCGCGGCGATCCAGGCGTCGGTGCTGGCCGGCGAGCGCAAGGACGTGCTGCTGCTCGACGTGACGCCGCTGTCGCTCGGCATCGAGACGCTGAAGGCGGCGTGATGACCAAGCTGATCCAAGAAGAACACGACGATCCCGACCAAGGCGACCCAGGTCTTCTCGACCGCGGACGACAACCAGGGCGCGGTGACGATCCACGTGCTCCAGGGCGAGCGCGACCTGTCGTCCGGCAACAAGAGCCTCGGCCAGTTCAACCTGGAGGGGATCCCGCCGGCGCCGCGCGGCGTTCCGCAGATCGAGGTCACGTTCGACATCGACGCCAACGGCATTCTGCACGTCTCGGCGAAGGACAAGGCGACGTCGAAGGAGGCCAAGATCACGATCAAGGCCAATTCGGGGCTCTCCGACGAGGAGATCCAGCGGATGGTCAAGGACGCCGAGGCGCACGCCGAGGAGGACCGCAAGCTGATGGAGACGGTCCAGGCGCGCAACGGCCTCGACGCGCTGGTCCACAGCGTCAAGAAGTCGCTCGGCGAGCACGGCGAGAAGATCGGCGCCGACGAGAAGGCGAAGATCGAGGCGGCGGTGAAGGACGCCGAGGAACTGCTGAAGCAGAAGGACGCAGCGAAGGACGCGCTCGAAGCGAAGACCGAGGCGCTGGCGAAGTCGGCGCAGAAGCTGGGCGAGATCATGTACGCCCAGGCCCAGGCGGCGGCCGGTGCGGCCGGCGGCGGCGCGGCCGGCGGCGGCGCGGAGCCGGGCGAGGCGAAGAAGGGCGGCGACGAGAAGGTCGTCGACGCCGAGTACACGGAAGTCAAGGACCGGAAGTAGGACCGTTCCGACCCCGGCCTTCCTCCGGTATTCCGTCGCGCGATCGCGCCGCCCGTCGGTTCGGGGCGTCGTGCGCGACGGAGTACCCGTGCGCGTTGGCGCGGAGCTTCGGGCGCTGGTCGACGCGGACGGGCCGCGGTGTCCGGGCGGCAGGGGGCGGTCCGGCGCTGCGCGTATTCGCAGGACGCCGGACACCGGATGCCCGGCGGGTTGAAGCAAGCGCCCGCTCGAACACGGGCATCGATGGGTGCTGACGGTTCGAGCGGGGAGACCGACGAATGGCCAAACGCGACTACTACACGGTGCTGGGCGTCAATCGCGACGCCTCCGACGAGGACATCAAGAAGTCCTACCGGAAGCTGGCGATGAAGTTCCATCCGGACCGCAATCCGGACGACAAGGGCGCCGAGGAGAAATTCAAGGAGGCGAAGGAGGCCTACGAGATTCTCTCCGACGCCAAGAAGCGCGCCGCCTACGACCAGTTCGGACACGCCGGCGTCGATCCGTCCGCGGGCTTCGCCGGCGCCGGGGCCCGGGGTGCGGGGCCGGAGGGCTTCGGCGGCTTCGCCGACGCGTTCGGCGACATCTTCGGCGAGATCTTCGGCCAGGGCCGCGGCGGGCGCGGCAACGGCGTCTTCCGCGGCGCCGATCTGCGCTACAACCTAGAACTCTCGCTCGAGGAGGCGGCGCGCGGCACCGAGGCGCGCATCCGCGTGCCGACGATGGAGGCCTGCACGGCCTGCAAGGGAAGCGGCGCGAAGCCGGGCACGCAGGCCAAGCCCTGCCCGACCTGCCACGGTCGCGGCGAGGTCCGCGTTTCGCAGGGCTTCTTCTCGATTCAGCAGACCTGTCCGAACTGCCACGGTACCGGCAAGGTGATCCCCGAGCCGTGCACGACCTGCGAAGGCGCCGGTCGGGTGCGCAAGCACAAGACGCTGTCGGTGAAGATTCCCGCCGGTGTCGACCAGGACGACCGGATCCGGCTCACCGGCGAAGGCGAGGCCGGTGTCAACGGCGGACCGGCCGGGGACCTCTACGTCGTCGTGCAGATGAAGCCGCACGCGGTGTTCCAGCGCGAGGGCGCCGATCTGCATTGCGAGATGCCGATCAGCTTCGGCACGGCGGCGCTCGGCGGCGAGATCGAGATCCCGACGCTCGACGGCCATGCGAAGGTCAAGATCCCCCCGGAAACGCAGACCGGCCAGGTGTTCCGCCTGCGCAACAAGGGAATCAAGCCGGTGCGCGGCTCGGTGACCGGCGACCTCTACTGCCATGTCGCGGTCGAGACGCCGGTCAAGCTCACCGCCAAGCAGAAGGACCTGCTACGCGAGTTCGAGGCGATCAACCAGCAGGATCCGGCGGCGCACAGCCCGAAGCAGAAGACCTTCTTCGACAAGCTCAAGGAGTTCTTCGGCTGAGCGCGGCGAAGTCCGGTCCGACCGCGTTTCGAACACCGCGCGGTCGCGTTCCGGGACTTCGCTCCGGGTGTTGGTGCGGCACGGCGGGCTTGCGCGAACCGCGTCGCTCGCGGATAGTCGCGGCGCATGGGTCGCACGCTCCTCGCCCGCCACGCCGACGTCCTGGTCACGATGGACGCGACCCGTCGGGAGATCCGCGACGGCGCGATCTACTCGGACGGCGATCGGATCGTCGCCATCGGGACGACTCCGGAACTGCCCGCGGAAGCTGACGAGGTGATCGACCTCTCCGGTCACGTCGTCGTGCCGGGACTGGTCAACGCGCACCACCATATGTTCCAGAGCCTGACGCGCGCCGTCCCGGCCGCTCAGGACGCGAGCCTGTTCGGCTGGCTGTCGACGCTCTACCCGATGTGGGCGCGGTTGACGCCTGACGCGGCGCGCGTCTCGGCCGAGATCGCGATGGCGGAGCTCGCGCTGTCCGGCTGCACGACGTCGTCGGATCATCTGTACCTGTTTCCCAACGGCGTGACGCTCGAGGATACGATCGAGGCGGCGTCGAACGTCGGCCTGCGCTTCCACCCGACGCGCGGTGCGATGAGCGTCGGCGAGAGCGCCGGCGGCCTGCCGCCGGACGCGCTGGTCGAGGACGAGCGCTCGATCCTCGCCGACATGCAGCGCGTGGTGGAGCGCTGGAACGATCCGTCGCCGCGCTCGATGCTGCGCGTCGGACTCGCGCCGTGCTCGCCGTTCTCGGTGAGTCCGGCGCTGATGCGCGAATCGGCGGCGCTCGCCCGGTCGCTGGGCGTGCGGCTGCATACCCATCTCGCCGAGAACGACGACGACGTCGCCTACAGCCGCGAGCGATTCGGCATGACGCCGGCCGCGTACGCCGAGTCGGTCGGCTGGACCGGCGCCGACGTCTGGCACGCGCACTGCGTCAAGATCGACACCGCCGGCATCGCGACGTTCGCGCGGACCGGGACCGCCGTCGCCCATTGTCCGTGCTCGAACCAGCGGCTGGGTTCCGGCATCGCACCGGTGCGGCGGATGCGGGACGCCGGCGTTCCGGTCGGACTGGGTGTCGACGGCAGCGCGTCGAACGACGGGGCGCATCCGCTCGCCGAGGCCCGTGCCGCCCTGCTGCTCCAACGGGCAATCGGCGGCGCCGGCGCGATGAGCGCGCGCGAGGCGATCGAGATCGCCACGCTCGGCGGCGCCCGCGCGCTGGGGCGAGACGACATAGGATCGCTCGAGCCCGGCCGCGCGGCCGACTACGTGGCGTTCGACTTGTCGACCGCCGCGTTCGCCGGCGCGATGCACGACCCGGTCGCGGCGCTCGTCCTGTGCGCGAGCCCGCCGGCGGCCTTGACCGTCGTGCACGGGCGACCGATCGTGCGCGACGGCCGGCTCGCGACGGTCGACCTGCCGCCGCTGCTGGAGCGCCACGCGCGCCTGGCGCGGGCGCTCGCCGACGGCGCCGGCTGAACGCAAACGCGGCGTCCAGTTGACGGCGCGTTCCGCTTCCGGTTCAATCCGTCGCGCAATTAGCAAGGGGGAGTAGCTCCCACGCCCCGGCGGTCGTCATCGCGGGCGCCTCTCGCAGGCGTCCCGGCCCCGGGGACGACACGGACGGATCAGGATCCGTCCGCCGTCGCGGGCGAGACCTTTGCCGGTGACGGCAAGGGTTCGTCCGGATCCCCCGGCGCGGTTCCTTCGCGGTCGCCAGCCGAACGACCCGATCGAAGGAGACCGCGATGCACCCGTCCCGACCGCCGGCCCGCCGCCGGCTCTCGCAGCCCGTCCCGGCGCGCGCGCGCCGATCGCCCGCGCGCATGACCACCGGAGGCGTGCGATGACGACCGTCGGCGAACCCTGGATGTGGGCCGCGTTCGCGGCGTTCGTGCTGCTCGCGATCGTCGTCGACCTCAAGGCGGTCGACGCGTCCGGCCCGCACAAGGTCACGCTGCGCGAGGCGCTCGGCTGGTCGGCGCTGTGGGTCGCCCTGGCGATGGTCTTCAACGGCCTCCTGTGGTGGTACCTCCGCACGACCGGCGATTCCGCCGTCGCCGACGAGACGGCGCTCGAGTTCCTCACCGGCTACCTGATCGAGAAGAGCCTCGCGGTCGACAACATCTTCGTCTTCCTGATGCTCTTCACCTATTTCGCGGTGCCGGCCGAATTCCAGCGCCGAGCGCTGATCCTCGGAGTCGTCGGGGCGATAGCGCTGCGCGCCGTCATGATTCTCGTCGGCGCGTGGCTGATCGCCCGCTTCCACTGGATTCTCTATCTCTTCGGCGCGTTCCTGCTCGTCACCGGCGCGAAGATGTGGTGGGCGGCCGACAGGAAGCCGGATCTCGAGGCCAATCCGGTGTTGCGCTGGATGCGCGGCCACCTGCGGATCACCGACGGCCATCACGGGGAGGCGTTCACGATACAGCGCGACGGCGTGTTGTGGTTCACGCCGCTGTTCCTCGTGCTCGTGCTGATCGCGGTCACCGACCTCGTGTTCGCGGTCGACTCGATTCCGGCGATCTTCGCCGTCACCGAGGATCCCTTCATCGTCCTCACATCGAACATCTTCGCCATCCTCGGCTTGCGCGCGATGTACTTCCTGCTCGCCGACATGGCGGACCGCTTCCATCTGCTTTCCTACGGGCTGGCGCTGATCCTCGTGTTCATCGGCACGAAGATGCTGATCGTCGACTATTTCAAGATTCCGGTGCTCGCCTCGCTCGGCGTCGTCGTCGCCATCCTGGCCGGGTCGATGATCCTGTCGCTGCTGCGTCCGAAGCCGTCGGCGGGCGCGCTGCTAGAATCGGGCGGTCCCCGTCCCGGAGAGCACCCGTGAATCGCGTGCCCCGTTTCCTCCCGCTTGTCGCGTCGCTGGCGATGGCGTGCGCCGCGCCGGTCGCCGCGCAGGTGAAGATAGGCCTCCTCGTATCCGCCACCGGCCCCACCGCCGCGATCGGCGTGCCGCAGAAGAACACCGGTGATCTGCTGCCCCGGCACCTCGGCGGCGCGCCGATCGAGTACTTCCAGCTCGAGGACGGCGCGGACTCGACGCGCGCCGTGCAGAACGCCCGCAAACTCCTGCAGGAGCACAACGTCGACGCGATCATCGGGCCGTCGACGACCCCCGCCGCGCTCGCGATCCTCGACGTGATCGCCGAGGGCGGGGTTCCGCTGCTCGCCACCGTCGGCAGCTCGAACGTCGTCGAGCCGCAGGACGCGAAGCGGCGCTGGGTGTTCAAGACCACGCAGAACGACGACCTGATCGCCTCGGCGCTGATCCGGCACATGAAGGCGAACGGCGTGCGCACGTTGGGGTTCGTCGGTTTCAACGATCCCTACGGCGAGAACTGGCACCGGGTGCTGGGGCCGATGGCCGAGAAGGAGGGCGTGCGCATCGTCGCCAGCGAACGCTACGCGCGGACCGACCAGAGCGTGACCGGGCAGGTGCTGAAACTGCTCGCCGCGAAGCCGGACGCGATGTTCATCGCCGCGGTCGGCGGCCCCGCGGTGCTGCCGCAGGCGACGCTCAGGGATCACGGCTGGAAGGGGACGGTCTACCAGACCCACGCGGTGGCGACCAACGACTTCATCACGCTGGGCCGCGACAAGGTCGAGGGCACGGTGCTCGCCGCCGGGCCGATGCTCGTGATCGACGACATCGCCGAGTCGAACCCGACCCGGCGCGTCGCGCGGGCCTACATCGCGGCCTACGAGCAGCGCTACGGCGCGAAGCCCGCCACCTTCGGCGCCAACGTCTGGGACGGCTGGCTACTCCTCGAGCGGGCGATTCCGGTCGCGCTCGGCGCCGCCCGTCCGGGCACGGCGGCGTTCCGCGGCGCCTTGCGCGACGCGCTGGAATCGACGCGCGAGGTCGTGGGGACGCAGGGCGTGTTCAACATGTCGGCCGGCAACCACAACGGCATGGACGAGCGAGCGCGGGTCCTGGTCGTGGTCAGGGACGGCCGCTTCCGGCTGCTGGCCGAATAGCGGTCCGACGCGCGGTGGACGCGGACGCGCTCCCGACCGGGGTCTTGCTCGCCGCCGGCGCCGCCAGGCGCTTCGGCGGCGGCAAGCTGCTGGCCCGCCTTCCCGACGGCACGCCGGTGGGCGCTGCCGCGTGTCGGACGCTGGTCGGCGTCCTGCCGGACGTCGTCGCGGTCGTGCGGCCCGGCGACGACGAGCTCGCCGCGGCGCTCGCGTCGGCGGGCGCGCGGATCGTCGTCTGCCCGCGCGCCGAGGACGGCATGGGGGCGAGCCTCGCCTGCGGCGTGTCGGCGACTCCCGGCGCCGCCGGATGGATCGTCGCGCTGGCGGACATGCCCTGGATCCGGCCGCAGACCGTGGCCGCGGTGGCGCAGGCGATCCGCGAGGGCGCGTCGATCGCCGCCCCGTTCCTCGGCGACGAGCGCGGGCATCCGACCGGATTCGCGCGTGCGCACGCCGGTCATCTCGTGTCGCTCACCGGCGACCAGGGCGCGCGCGCGCTGGTCGCAGGCGCCGGCGATTCGCTGGTGCGCATCGTCGTCGAGGATCCCGGAGTGCTGCGCGACGTCGATGCGCCGGCCGACTTGGCCGCCGGCGGCGCGTCGTCGTCGGGACCGCCTAGCCGCCGGCCGACGGCTTGACCGCCCGGTGGAAGCCGACGGTGCCGCCGAGCACCGTTCGCCCGGAGACGTCGGTGTAGCCGAGCTCGCGCAGCACGTGCGACAGCTCGTCGGCCGAGTAGAAGTAGCGCAGCGCGTCGATGAAGTAGCGGCGACAGGCGAGCGCGGCCCGGCCGCTGCCGAAGGCGCGCGCCGTGATCGACAGGCAGGGCCGCAGGTACGCGTAGTAGGCGAGCTCGATCGCGCGATTCGCCGGCCGGAGCATGTCGCAGTGGTGGAACCGCCCGCCGGGCTTGAGCACGCGGTGGATCTCGGAGAAGACGCGCCTCACCCGGAGGTGGCGGGAGGCGAACTGCAATGTGACGACGTCGAAGTGCGCGTCCGGGAACGGCAGCGTGTGGACGTCGCCGATCGTGCTCTCGATGCGCAGTCCCTGCGCCCGGGCGCGCTCGCCGCCGACCCGCTGCATCGCCGCGCTCCGGTCGATGGCGTGCATCTGCAGCGTCGGCTCCTTGCGCAGCAGGGCCGTGCCGATCGCGTTCGTGCCGGCGCACACGTCGAGCACCCGCTCGCGCGGGCGCAGGTCGATCCCGGCGATGAAGCGGCGCTCCAGCCATCCCAGCATTCCCAGCGTGGCGATCGCGTTGGCGCGGTCGTAGTAGGGAGCGACGTCGGCGAAGACCTCCTGCAGGTCGTTCTTCCAGACGTCGTTGAATCGTTCTTCGCGTGCGATCTCGCGCGTGGCGATAGGGGGCGGGGTCACGGGCGTGTCGGGATGATGGGACGGGCGCGAGGGTCGCGCGGGCGCGAACCGACCGTGCATTCTATGCGAATCCGCGCGAAGAAACGGCCCCTCCCGAGGGAGGGGCCGATCGGGCGCGCCGGGCCGGGTCGGACCGGTGGCGACGTTCAGCGGAACCGGTAGTTGTACCGGAGCCCGACGAAGTTCGACGTCTGCTTCGGCGTCGTCAGCACCCGGGTACCGTCGGTCGTCGTGCCGTAGGTGAACGCCGAGCCGTCGGAGAAGAGCCAGCTCCAGTCGTCCGTCTGCCAGCGCTCGTAGACGTAATCGAGCCGCAGGTCCGAGTTCTTGCTGAGCGCGTAGGTGCCGTGGAACTTCAGCCGCGTCAGCTTGTTCTCGATGTCGGGCAGCGGACCGGTGACGTTCGCCGGGTACACCGGGCCCGCGGCGAGCGTGGTCACCGTCTCCGGGTACTTGCTCTTGTTACGCGTCCACTGCAGGTCGGCGCCGATCGAGACTTTGTCGTGCGGCCGTCCGGTCATGCCCAGGCCGAACGACGTCCCGGTGTCGGACAGGTGGGATTCCTTCTCCGCGCCGGCCGCGGTCACCGTCGGCGGCGTGCCGGTTTGCGTCTGCGCGCGCTGTCCGAACTGCGTCGCCTTCGACTTGTCGTACGACGCCCAGGCGCTGAACTGCCACTTGTCGTTGAGCGCGTAATTCGCGTCCACCGAGTAGAGGACGGCGCTGCCTTCGCGCAGACCGTACGGGCGGTGGTCCGAGTGCTCGTACTTGTCGCGTGAGTCCTCGACGTTGAGCTGCAGCGAGAACGCGTCGGACGGCGTCCAGTCGAGCGTCGCCCGCCACTTGTCGCGCTTGCGGTCGGCGATGTGGATCGGGTTGATCTCGTCGGATTCCTCTTCGTTGGTCTGCGAGTAGGACGAGCCGTCGCGCTTCGCGCGCAGGTAGGCGATCGAGCCGTTGAGCGTCTCCGACATCGAGCGGCGCAACTGCAGCCGGTAGGTCGACTCCTTGATGTCCGAGCGGAACGGCACGTAGCGCTGCCGGTCGACGCCGGCGGCGTTGATCGTCCCGTCGCCGACCGGGACCGTCCGGTCCTGGTCGCGGTACTCGAACCCGCCGATCAGGTTGAATTGCATCGGCAGCCGGTAGACCGCCTCGACCTTGCCGGTGATCGTCTCGAACGACAGCGGGGTGTTGTCGACGCAGGTGAGCGTATCCGCGCAGGTGCCCGCGGTGCCGGTTTGCACGAACCGCGCCTGCGGCGTCTTCTCGCTGACGTCGTGGTAACGGAAGTTCGCCGACAGCGACAGCGCCGGCATCGGCCGCGACGTCAGTCCGAACTGGACGAGCGTCGTGTCGAGCTTGCCGTTCAGGTTCCCGGGCGAGCTCGCGAGCGAGAGTCCGGGGACGTCCTTGGTCGGCAGGTGCTCGTTCTGCGTGGCGTGCGTGTAGGCGACCTTCCACGTGGCGCGGGTCGTCGGCGTGAAGGCGTAGCCGCCGTTGAAGTAGACCTGGTGCGCCTGGTTGTCGAGCGGCAGGCTGAGCCAGTATTGGGTCGTCGCCGCGCCCTGGTTGAGGATCGTGTTGACCAGGCTGTAGGCGTTGTCGTAGAAGCTGCCGTAGTAGCCGCCGGCGAGCTGGATTTTCTCGGTCGTGTACTCGAGCGCGACGTCGATCTGCCGCGTCGTGCTCTCGATCGGTTCGTAGACGAATTCCGCCGCCCCCCCGCGCCCCCATTGCCGGGAGCCTTCCTTGTAGTCGTTGCGGAAGCTCACCTTGAGGTCGAGGCCGGGCAGCAGGTTCTTGAAGCCGCCGACGCTCACGACATCGCGGTGGACGCCGAGTTCGATGTCGCGGAACGGCAACGCGGCGGCACCGGTTCCGGCGACGACCAGCGTCGTCGTGCCCAGACCCTGCAGCGCGGTATTGAACTTGTAGGGGTTGTCGCGCGGGATGCGGCTGTACTCGACGAAGATCCCGGCGTTGCCCTGACGCAGCCACTCGCCGCGGACCTCGCGGGTGTCGAGTCCCAGGTTCAGGCCCCTCAGCGTGAACCAGGTGCCGGTGGCGTCGTCACGGCGCCGGACGTCGAAGTCGAGCAGCCCGTAGGCCCTTCCGTCCCGCATGCCGTCGTAGATCCCCTCCTGCGGCCGGTCGTTCGACCAGTTGCCGACGCCGATCGAGAAGAAGCTCTGCGGCTTGGTGAGCTCGGCGATGGCCGCGTCGTCCGCGACGGCGGGGCCGTACGCGGCCAGGAGCGCGGTGGCGAGCGCCGTCAGCCGGAACGCGTGTTGTCCGTAGGTACGCATGGTCGTTCTCCCCGAATCGTCTAGCGACGGAACCGCCCGGCGGTCGCGCTGTTCTGAGTGCTGTTGCTGCCGTGGATGTTCACGTGGCAGTTGAGACAGCCGCGGGCGACCGAGCCCAGCGCGGAGGTCGACGTCGTACGGCTCCCCGGCAGGCCCGAGGCCTGGCTCGGGTGGCTCGTGTGGCTGTGGCACTCCTGGCAGAGGAACGGCGGCCGGGCCTTCAGCAGGTTGGCGGCGTTCGTGCCGTGCGGGTTGTGGCAGATCGCGCAGTCCTCCTGGACCGGCTGGTGGTTGTGCACGAACGGTCCGCGCTTCTCCATGTGGCAGGTGAAGCACGTCTCGTTGACGCTGGCCCTGGCGAGCTGCTTGGGATTGTCGCCGTGCACGTTATGGCACGACGAGCACGACATCTTCCCTTCGATGACCGGATGGTGCGATGGCCGGTTGACCTGGGCGCGCTGTTCCTTGTGGCAGCCGAAGCAGGTCTCGGTCTGCGCCGTGCGGTCGCGCACCGAATCGTGCGCCGTGTGGACCTTGTGACAGTTGGCGCAGGCCACCTCCCGGGACGCGTGCGTGCTCGTCTGCCAGGCGATCCGGGTGCCGCCCTGATGGCAAGCGAGGCAGGCGCCGTTGCGGGCGGCCACCGGCGTGCCCGCCCTGGCGCCGAACGCGACGTCCGGAATCGCCGGCGGCTTGACGCTCTTCTCGGCGTCGGCGATGTGCTTCTCGCTGGCGCCGTGGCAGCCGGTGCAACTCTGCACACGGGGATCGGCGACGGTGCCGTGCCGCGTCTGGCCGATGCGCAGCACCTTCGGCGAGTCGTTCTCGTCGTGGCAGGTCGTGCACTTGGCGTCGTCCTTCAGGACCAGGTCCTGGGTGTTGCCCGCGGCCTGGACGGCCGATGCCGACGCCAGCGCGGCAGCGACCACCACCAGCAGATATCGAACGATTCTCATGTCCACTCTCCCCAGCACGTACGTCGCTTCGGTTCGTCGCCGCCCCGGTCGCCCGGTCGCGGCCGCCGCGCGTCAGTGCGACAGCACCCACGCGATCAGGTTCTTGATCTCCTTCTGGTCTTTCGTGTCGATCGCCTTGTGTTCCTCTTCCTTGCCCGAGTCGAGCAGCTTGACCTTCGGGTTGGTCGTGATGTTCTTGTACGCCCGCTGCTCGGCGTCGCCCTTGCTCTTCAGCTCCTTCGCGATCTTCTGCAGCGCCGGTCCCTTCTTGTCGCGATCGGGGGCGTGGCACTTGCCGCAGTCGTTGCGTTTGAACGTCGCCTTCGCCGCAGCCTCGTCGATCGCCTGGGCGTGAACCGGCGTCGCGGCCAGGAACGCGCCGGCGGCGAGAGCGAGCGCCGCGACCAGTCGGAGGGCTTCGGGTGCTTTCACGTCGGTTCTCCTGTTTCGGTGGGCCCGGAGGGCGGGGAGGATTGGCGTCCGGCGGATCAGGAAGTCACGAAACCGATGAACACCATCCCGAGCAGCGTGAGTCCGGCGGCGATCAGCGCCAGGCCGAGGATCCGCGAGCCGATCTTCATCGGCCGCGACGGCGCGTCGACCAGGAACCTCGACAGCTCGCCCGACTCGCGCAGCCGCTTGTACTGCAGCGGGTGCTCGCGACGGAACTCCTCGAGCGGGACCGAGCCGGTGAACATCACGACGTCCGGCGGCGGGAGCTTGTCGGGTCGGAAATGGTTGCTGAAGAAGTGGACGGTGAACAGGAACACCGCCGCGAGGAACGCCTCCTCGCCGTGCACCAGCGCCGCGACGTTGAGCGCCCAGCCGGGCAGGATCGCAGCGGTATGGGTCGGGAACGCCATCATGACGCCGCTGGTGCCGATGATCGTCATGCCCCAGAACACCGCCCAGTAGTCGAACTTCTCCCAGTAGGTCCAGCGGTCGAACTGCGGCCGCGGCCCCTTGCCCAGGAACCACTTGAAGTTGGCGACGATGTCCTTGATGTCCTGCCAGTTGGGAATCAACGAGTCCGGGCCGAACCAGCGGAACGTCCCGCGCTGGCGCCACAGGTGGACGAGCACGTAGACCAGGTGGACGAAGAAGATCGACAGCATGATCGTCGCGGCCGTCCGGTGGATGATCCCGGCGATGCGCGGCCCGCCGAGGAAGTCGACGACGACCGGCGCCCACTTCGTTTCGGCGTAGAACACGCTCATCCCGGTCAGCACGAGCACCATCACGCTGATCGCGAAGGCGAGATGTCCGAGCCGCCACAGCGGACCGAAGCGGCGGATCTCCTTGCCCTTCTCCTCGGGGAGCTCGTCGACCTTGACATGCGGGCGGCGGGCGCGCGCCTGGCCGTCGACGTATTCGCGGTAGAACCACAGCGACGACTGGATCCAGAAGAAGGCGAACACGCCGCCCAGCAGCGCCAGCATGAACCGCGAGGTGAACCACACCTGCGGATAGCGCTTCGCGTCGTTCGCGTGCGCGTGCGGTCCGTAGCTCGCGAATCCGGCGGTCGCCTCGCGCAGATCCTTCTTGCCGTCGTGGCAGGACCGGCAGGTGCCGAGGCGGTTCTTCGGGTGCACCTTGGAGTTCGGGTCGTCCGCCTTCAGGATGTTGTGGCTCCCGTGGCAGTCGTGGCACTTGGCGGTGTACGTGTAGCCCAGGCGGTTGACCTTGCCGTGGTAGGTGTCGGTGTAGGAGCCGTAGTTCGCCTGGTGGCAGGCCCCGCAGTTCTCGGTGATCGAGAGCTTGAAGGGGTCACCTTGTGTCGTGGCGATGGCGTGACTGGAATGGCAGTCGACGCACACCGCGCTCTTCGTGTCCTTCTTGTCGACGACGAGCTGGCCGTGGATCGATTCCTTCCAGTCGTCGAGCGCGTCGCTATGGCACTTTTCACCGCACAGTGACGGAACCTCGAGGCGCCACGCGCCCTTGCGCTGCGCGCTGCCTTGTGGCGGGACGTCGAAGGCGTGCGTGTCGTGGCACTGATCGCAGGTCGCCCGAGGCGTGTTCGGGGCGTCCTTCGAGCCCTGCGCGTGGAACGACTTGCGGTAGGCCTCGGCGTTCTGCACGACCGTGCCGAGCCGCGCCTTCTCCACCATCCGACCTTCGCGCTTCGCGGTCTCCCACAGGTCGGCGTGACACTGCGAGCAATCGGGTTTCGGCAAGGGGCCCTTCGCGTGCGGCGCCACGTCGTCGACGATCTCGCGGTGGCAGGCGACGCAGTCCGTCTTCGCGTGGACGCTCTTGTCGAGCGTCTGCTGCGCGGTCGGCCGCAGCGCCCGCTTCTTGCCGTCGGTCCCCGCCACTTCGATCTTCGGCCTGCCGGCGTCGTGGCAGGTCTGGCAGGTCGCGTTGTCGAGCTTCGGCGCCGGTTTGGCCGCCACCGCGCGCGGCGCAGGCTTACCCTGCGCGTGCGCGGGGGCCCAGGCGCCGGTCATCAACAACGCCAGGCCGGCGACGAATCCGGCCGCGAGCGCGCGAGCGGTCGACTCTCCGCGGCGGCGGGTGAGGACCGGCTCGATGAGGCGGGCCATGCGGGACTGCGTGCGCATTGCGCTCACTCTCGTTGGCGTCCCGCCGGCGATTCGACCGCGATCGCGGCAGGGAAGTTGGCCCAGTGTGCGAGCGCACCACGCCGCTCCGGTTGACGTCCGTCAAGATAAGCGGCACTTAACAGCGGGACTGTGGCGCCTCCGGGATGTCCACCTGCGGTCTATGGAAAATGCATGCACCCGCCGGACTCCGCTGTTCAGGAATAATGAACTAGGTTGTGCGTCGCACCATCCCCGGTTCACGTCCGCCCGCGGCGGCAAGCTCTTGATCGCGCGCGCGAACCGCGGTCGCTGCGCCGGGAAAAGGCGCGAGAGAAATCCCGGGATCGGGAAAGCGATCCGTTCTCGGGAATCGGCCGGACCGAAGGACCGCGCGCCGCGCCGCCCACTTCCGCGCGCTCGGGACGCCCTGGCCTCGGTGCCTCAGGGCGATACCGGCGGTCGGTCCGCGGACCGGGCGAACCACCACTCGCGCAGCTCGGGGGCTTCGAGGGGTCCGGAGACGAGGAAGCCCTGGACGTGGCGGCATCCGTGGCTCTTCAGGAACGCCGCCTGTTCGTCGGTTTCGACGCCTTCGGCGATGCAGCGCAACGACAGCGAGCGCGCCAGCGCGATGATCGCCTGGGTGATCGCCTCGTCGTTGCGGTTGAGCGCGATGCCGCGCACGAAGCGCTGGTCGATCTTCAGGCCGTGGATCGGCAGGCGCGCGAGGTAGGAGAGCGACGAATAGCCGGTACCGAAGTCGTCGACGGTGATCGACACGCCCCGGTCCTTGAGGCTCGCGAGCGTGGCCACCGCCCGGTCCGGGTGGGTGATGATGACGCTCTCGGTGATCTCGAGGTCGAGCACCGACGGCGCGAGCCCGCTGGTCGCGAGCGCGTCGTCGACGATCGTGAGCCAGCTGTCGTGCTGGAGCTGCTGGACCGACAAGTTGACCGACAGCCGCAGCGGCAACCCGTCTTCGTGCCAGCGCGCGACCTGGCGGCAGGCGTCGCGCAGCGCCTTGGCGCCGAGCACCTGGATCATCCCGGACTCCTCGGCGATCGGAATGAACTCGGCCGGGCCGACGATTCCGCGCTCCGGGTCCCGCCAGCGCAGGAGCGCCTCGACGCCGTAGGGACGCCCGCTGACCAGATCGAGCTGCGGCTGGTAGACGAGGAAGAACTCGTCGTCCAGCAGGCCGCGACGCATGTCGGTTTCGATCCGCAGCCGTTCGCGCACGCGCGCGTTCATGTCCGCGGTGTAGAAGCGGTAGGCGTTGCGCCCGGCGTCCTTCGCCGCGTACATCGCGGTATCCGCCTGCTTGATCAGCGTCGCCGGGTCCTGGGCGTCGAGCGGATAGAGCGACACGCCGATCGAGCAGGTGAGCGTCGGCGTCTGGTCGGTGACGCGGAATGGCGCGAGAAACGACTCGCGGACCCGGTTCACGACGCTCATCACCTCGAAGGTCGCGTGCGCCGGGTCGAGACCCGGCAAGACCAGCACGAACTCGTCTCCGCCCAGCCGGGCGACGACGTCGGCCTCGCGCACCGCGTGGGTGAGGCGCTGCGCGATCGACTGCAGCAGCTGGTCGCCGGCGTCGTGCCCCAGCGTGTCGTTGATCCGCTTGAAATGGTCGAAGTCCAGGAACAGGCAGGCGACGTGCATCGTGTCGCGCTGCGCCTGCGCCAGGATCTGCCGTAACCGCTGGTTCAGCAGCGACCGGTTCGGCAGTCCGGTCAGGATGTCGTGCTGCGCGAGCTTGTAGGCGTGGGCGGTCGCGACCTCCAGTTCGCGGGTCCGCTGCGCGACCTTGTCCTCGAGCGAGCGCTGGACGTTCGCGATCTCGGCCCGGGACTCGGCGAGGCGTCGCGTCATGTCGTTGAACGCCCGCGTTAGCAAGCCGAGTTCGTCGCGCGATCGCGGCGGCACGACGATGTCGAGGCGGCCCGCGGCGACCGCGCGGGCCGCCCGCATCAGACGTCGCATCGGCGCGACGAGCGCGCGGGATACGAGCATCGACACGATCAGCGCGATCGCGGCGAGCAGGCCGGCGACGGTGAGGAGACCGGCGGTGTGCCCGCGCAGCCGCGACATCGGACCCTCGAGCGACATTCCCAGCCGCAGGTAGCCGAGCGCGGGTCCGGAGGCGGCGTCGGCCGAGGTGCCGGCGCGGATCGGGACCATCGTCTCGAGGTACGTCTCGCCCGCCAGCATGCGACGCGACGTCCGAACCGCGTCGCGCGCCAGGTCGTCGGGCGCCCACGGCAGCACCACCGCGGATTCCAACCGGGGAGCGAACCGCCGCTCGGCCTGCGTCCGGCCGGCGGCGTCGTGCACGACGGCGTAGGCGATCGACGAGTCGCCGCCGAGGTTCGCGGTGAGCCGTTCGAGGCCGATCCGGTCGCCGGATCGCATCGCGCCGACATGCAGGCGGCCCGGCGCGACGATCGCCGCGATCGAGCGCGCATGGGCGACGAGCTGGGTCTCGTCGCTCGCCCGCTCGTGCCAGTAGTCGAAGGCGGTGATCGCGGCGGCGGTGACGATCACCATCCCGACCGACAGGATCTGGAGCTTGGCCAGCAGGCCCGGACGGGCCGCTGCGGGAACCGCGGACGGAGCGGTGTCCTGGTCGAGCGGGATCGCGTGCCGCCGCGTCCGGCGCAGCGAGCGGCGACCGGACGGCTCGATGCTCGCCGGTGCGTCGGGCTTCGTCGGTATCACGCGCACGGCGCCGGCGACGCCGGCGGGCTCAGCCGGCCACGACCGGAAGTCGCCCGATGCGCGCGCGCCACTCCCGGGGTCCCGTCTCGTGGACCGACTCGCCGCGCGAATCGACGGCGACGGTCACCGGCATGTCGCGCACGTCGAACTCGTAGATCGCCTCCATGCCGAGGTCGGCGAAGGCGGCGACGCGGGAGCCGCGGATCGCCTTGGCCACCAGGTACGCGGCGCCGCCGACCGCCATCAGGTAGGCGGCGCGATGCTTGCGGATCGACTCGATCGCGACCGGTCCGCGCTCGGCCTTGCCGACCATCGCCAGCAGGCCTGCGCGCCCGAGCATCGTTTCGGTGAAGCCGTCCATTCGCGTCGCGGTCGTCGGCCCCGCCGGGCCGACCACCTCGTCGCGCACCGGGTCGACCGGGCCGACGTAATAGATCACCCGGCGCGTGAAGTCGACCGGCAGAGGCTCGCCGCGCGCGAGCATGTCGGCGATGCGCTTGTGCGCGGCGTCGCGCCCGGTCAGCATCTTGCCGTTGAGGAGCAGACGTTCGCCGGGTTTCCACGACGCCACTTCCTCGGCGGTCAGCGTGTCGAGGTCGACGCGGCGCGACTGCGGCGAGGGCGTCCACGCCACGCGCGGCCAGCGCGCCAGGTCGGGCGGCTCCAGTCTCGCCGGCCCGGATCCGTCGAGCGTGAAATGCACGTGGCGCGTCGCCGCGCAGTTGGGGATCATCGCCACCGGGAGACTCGCGGCGTGCGTCGGATAGTCGCGGATCTTCACGTCGAGGACCGTCGCGAGTCCTCCGAGTCCCTGCGCGCCAATGCCCAGCGCGTTGACCTTCTCCATCAGCTCGAGCCGGAGCTCCTCGACGCGCGTGCGCGCTCCGCGGCGCCGCAGTTCGTGGATGTCGATCGGCTCCATCAGCGCTTCCTTCGCCAGCACCATCGCCTTCTCGGCCGACCCGCCGATGCCGATACCGAGCATGCCCGGGGGGCACCAGCCGGCGCCCATCGTCGGCACCGTCTTCAGCACCCAGTCGACGATCGAATCGGATGGATTGAGCATCGCGAGCTTCGACTTGTTCTCGCTGCCCCCGCCCTTGGCCGAGATCGTCACCTCGACGCCGGCGCCGGGAACGAGCTCGTAGTGGACGACCGCCGGCGTGTTGTCGCGCGTGTTCGACCGCTTCCCGGCCGGGTCCGCGAGGATCGACGCCCGCAGCGGGTTGTCCGGGTGGTTGTAGGCCCGCCGCACACCCTCGTTGACCATCTCGGTCACCGACATCGTCGCGCCGCCCCAGCGCGCCTCCATGCCGACCTTGACGAACGCGACGACGATGCCGGTGTCCTGGCAGATCGGCCGATGTCCTTCGGCGCACATCCGGGAGTTCGTCAGGATCTGGGCGATCGCGTCCTTCGCCGCCGGACTCGCCTCGGCCTCGTACGCCGCGCCCAGCGCCTCGATGTAGTCGACCGGGTGGTAATAGGAGATGTACTGCAGGGCGTCGGTGACGCTCGCGATCAGGTCGTCCTGCCGGATCGTGTTCATCGGTGGCTCCGGGGTCAGTGCGCGTCGTGGGCCCGCGGCGCGGCGGCGGCCTTCGCCGCGTGTCCCCGGCCCGGCGGCATCAGGCGGTCGGTCGCCGCGATCGCCATCGCCGAGAGGAGGAAGGTGATGTGGATCGCCGTCTGCCACAGGAGCGTCTTCTCGTCGTAGGCCTGGGCGTTGATGAAGGTCTTGAGCAGGTGGATCGACGAGATGCCGATGATCGCGGTGGCGAGTTTGACCTTCAGCACGCTCGCGTTGACGTGCGACAGCCACTCGGGCTGGTCCGGGTGGCTCTCGAGCCGCATCCGCGACACGAAGGTCTCGTAGCCGCCGACGATCACCATGATGAGGAGATTGGAGATCATCACGACGTCGATCAGCCCGAGCACGACCAGCATGATCACCGTCTCGGAGGGCGCCTTCATCGGCGCCACCGCCTGGCCGACCGGTGTCACCGCCTTGACGATCAGATCGACGGCCGCCTGGCTGCCGAACGCGGCCTCGATCAGGTGGATCAGCTCGACCCAGAAGTGCCAGACGTAGACGCCCTGGGCGAGAATCAGGCCCAGGTACAGGGGCAGCTGCAGCCACCGGCTCATGAAGATCAGGTGCGGCAGCGGCCGCATCTTCAGGTTCGCGAGCGTCAGCGGGTCGTTCGGGGAGACGGCCATTGGGCGGGATCGTGTCGCTAAGCTGTTGATCGAACACGGAAGCCTACCATCCCCGCGAACGGGGCCAGGGCCGGGGGACGACAGCGGGGGGAACAGGGCGCGGTGCGCGGTGGGGCGAACCGACCACGACGGGGTACGGGGGAACCCCCTAGCCGATATCTTATATCTTATATAAGATTGCGCCCGCGTTCGGGTCCGCCCCGGCGCGCACCGGAGTGCGACGGCGCCGATTGGCCGGCGTCGCCCGCTTCGGTAGACTGACCGCCCTTCGTCGAAACCGCCGCCGCGCACCGGTGCGCGCGCCGTCCTGGAGGCATCGAGCATGTCCGCGAGCCCGATCGAGTCCGTCCTGAACGAGAACCGCGTGTTCGCGCCCGACAGCGCCTGGGTCGCACAGGCGCATCTGGCCAGGGCGGACTACGACGAAATGTGCGCGCGGGCGGCCGCCGACTACGAGGGCTACTGGGCGCAACTCGCGCGCGACGTCCTCGTCTGGCGCAAGCCGTTCACCAAGGTGCTGAACGAGACCAATGCGCCGTTCTACAAGTGGTTCGAGGACGGACAGCTCAACGCTTCGTACAACTGCCTGGACCGCCACCTGCTGACGCAGCCGAACCGCACGGCGATCGTCTTCGAAGCGGACGACGGCACCGTCACCAAGGTCACCTACCGGCAGCTCCACCAGCGCGTCTGCCAGTTCGCCAACGGTCTGCGGAAGCTCGGCATCCAGAAGGGCGACCGCGTCCTCATCTACCTGCCGATGTCGATCGAGGCGGTGGTCGCGATGCAGGGTTGCGCCCGATCGGCGCGATCCACTCGGTCGTCTTCGGCGGCTTCTCGGCGAAGAGCGTCAACGAGCGGATCGTCGACGCCGGCGCCAAGCTGGTCGTCACTGCCGACGGGTGCACCTGGGCGGCGGCAAGGAGATCCTGCTCAAGCCGGCGGTCGACGAGGCGCTGTTGGCCGCGACTCGATCCAGGGGGTCGTCGTCTACCGGCGTACCGGCGGCCAGGTCGCCTGGGACTCCAAACGCGACCTTGCGGCACGACCTCGTCACCGGACTGCCGACCGAATGCGAGCCGGCCTGGGTCGACGCCGAGCACCCGCTGTTCATCCTCTACACGTCCGGCCTGACCGGCAAGCCGAAGGGGGTCCAGCACGACCGGCGGCTACCTGTTGCAGGCGGTGTGCTCGATGAAGTGGACCTTCGACATCAAGGATTCCGACGTCTTCTGGTGCACGCGGCGGACGTGGGCTGGGTCACCGGACACTCGCGCTGTCGCCTTTACGGCCCGCTCGCGGTCGGCGCGACGCAGGTGATGTTCGAGGGCGTTCCGACCTATCCGTCCGCCTCGCGCTTCTGGGAGATGATCCAGCGGCACAAGGTCACGATCTTCTACACGGCGCCGACGGCGATCCGTTCGTTGATCAAGGCCGGAGGCGACCTGCCGAAGAAGTTCGATCTGTCGAGCCTGCGACTGCTGGGGTCGGTGGGCGAGCCGATCAACCTCAGGCGCGGACGTGGTACTACACGACCGTCGGCGGTTCGCGGTGCCCGATCGTCGACACCCGGCGGCAGACCGAGACCGGCGCGCATGATCTCGCCGATGCCGGGCGCGACGCCGCCTTCCGCCGGGCTCGTGCACGAAGCCGCTGCCCGGCATCCAGGCGGCGATCGTCGACGAGACCGGCCACGACGTCGAGCTCGGCAAGGCGGCTTCCTCGTCATCAAGCGTCCGTGGCCGTCGATGATCCGCACGATCTGGGGCGACTCCGAGCGGTTCAAGAAGAGTTACTACCCCGAGGATCTCGGGGCGGCTCTACCTCGCCGGCGACGGCGCGAACCGCGATCTCGACGGCTACTTCTGATCATGGGCCGCATCGACGACGTGCTGAACGTCGGGCCACCGGCTGGGCACGATGGATCGAGTCGGCGCTGGTCGCCAACCCGCACGTGGCCGAGGCCGCGGTCGTCGGTCGTCCGGACGACCTGACCGGCGAGGCGGTGTGCGCTTCGTCGCCGAAGCAGGCCCGTCCGAGCGGCGCCGACGCCGAGCGGATCGCCAAGGAGTTGCGCGACTGGGTCGGCAAGGAGATCGGGCCGATCGCCAAGCCCAAGGACATCCGCTTCGGCGACAATCTGCCGAAGACGCGATCCGGCAAGATCATGCGCCGGCTGCTGCGCTCGCTCGCGAAGGGCGAGAACATCACCCAGGACACGTCGACGCTGGAGAATCCGGCGATCCTCGATCAGTTGAAGCAGTCGAGCTAGCGGTAGAGGAGGAGGGCAGGGGGACGCACGCACGCGTGCGGATGTGCTACAAGAGCCGGCGCGGCGCGGTCCGGCGATTCGCGCCGCCCGCCGAACACGCCGTCCCCGCCTCCGGTCCCGACCGTGTCCGATCCGACGAATACGCTCTTCGCGCTGCGCCTCGTCCAGCTGGTCATCGCGGTGCCGTTGCTCGCGATCGTCGGACAGGGCGTCGTGTGGGTCCTCACGCGCGCCTTCGGCCAGGATCCGGACGCGAACTTCTTCTACCGGGTGCTCGCGATCGTGCCCAAACCGTTCAACCACCTCGCACGCTTCATCACGCCGCGCTTCGTCCCCGACGCCCGGATGCCGGTCGTCGTGCTCTGCCTGCTCGTCGTCGCCTACGTCTGGACGATGATCGAGATCGCCAACGTCTGCCACCGGGCGGGACTGCCGGTCGCGCAGTGCCTCGGCCGAGGCTGATCGAGCGCCGTCGGGCGGGGTCGCATGGGTCGCCTCGAGCGCTGGTACTGGTGGCAGGTCGCCGCCTGGTCGCTGGTCTTCGGATTGAAGGAGCCGGCGATGCGCTGCTACGAGCGCATCCTCGCGGCCGACCCCGACGACCGACGGGCGATCGCGGCGATCGGATTCCAATTGTCGCAATCGGGGCGCTGGCGCGAAGCGCTCGCGCGGTTCGACCGCGTCGCCGTCCTCGCGCCCGACGATCCCGAGGTCCAGTTCAACCGCGGCTTCCTGCTGCAGTCGCTGAACGACCACACGGCGGCGATCGAGGCGTTCGACCGCGTGCTGGCGGCGGTTCCGGATCACGACCGAGCGCTCTACGGCAAGGCGCTGTCGCTGATCGCGCTCCGGCGACTCGACGACGCGGTGGCGCCGCTGGAGCGCAACACTAAGTTGCAGCCGATGAGTCCCTACGGCTGGTACCAGCTCGGGCGCGTGCAGTTCGACCGGGGAAAGCCGGAGAAGACGCAGGCGATCATCGATCATCTCGGCAAGTTCGAGCCGAAGGTCGCCGCGCAACTCGCGCGCGAAACCGGCCTGACCGCGCCGCTGCGCCCGTGACCCGGTCCGACGATCGCGACGCATGCTGCGTCGCGCAATGTCGGCGGCGCGACAGACGCGATGCGGGACCGCCGTTGTCGACGACGACCCATCGAGTTCCGGGCGGCCGCGACGGACGACCGGAGGTTGCGCGGGACGCAATCCCGTTTATACTCGCCGGAATTCGGCGGTCCGGGCAATCCGGACACTGCCGGCGCGAAGGCCCGTCAAGAGCGCCCGTGCCCGGCGACCCGCCAAGGGGAAGAATGCGGTATTCGCCGTCGTTCGCTAGGAGGAGCCTGCCATGCAGTTGACCGAGAAGCACCGGGAATACTGGAGCAAGAATCTCAGTATCACCGGGGTGCTGTTGTTCATCTGGTTCGCCGTCACGTTCGTTCTGGGCTATTACGCGCGCGACCTGTCGTTCAATTTCTTCGGCTGGCCGTTCGCGTTCTACATGGGCGCGCAGGGCTCGCTGATCATCTACGTGATCATCATCTGGTACTACGCGCGCTACATGAACAACCTGGACCGCGTCTACGACGTCCACGAAGGGGAGGAAGACTGACATGGCCGGCCCGGTCGAAACTTCCAGCAACGTCTTCTCCTCCGGATCGCAGAAGGCGTTCAAGTCGCAACTGAAGAAGGTGTACACCTGGTACACCGGCGGTTTCGTGGTGTTCCTGGTCGCGCTCGCGATCCTCGAGCAGATGGGATTGCCGCGCGCCTGGATCGGCTACGTCTTCCTGCTCGCGACCGTCGGTCTGTACGCCGGCATCGGCGTCATGAGCCGTACCTCCGACGCCGCCGAGTACTACGTCGCCGGACGCCGAGTTCCCGCGCTGTTCAACGGGATGGCGACCGGTGCCGACTGGATGAGCGCCGCGTCGTTCATCGGCATGGCCGGCACGCTGTACCTCACCGGCTACGGCGGCCTCGCGTTCATCATGGGCTGGACCGGCGGCTACTGCCTGGTCGCGCTGTTCCTGGCGCCGTACCTGCGCAAGTTCGGCCAGTTCACGATTCCCGACTTCCTGGGCGCGCGCTACGGCGGTCACATTCCGCGTACCGTCGGCATCATCGCCGCGATCCTCTGCTCGTTCACGTACGTCGTGGCGCAGATCTACGGGGTCGGTCTGATCACGACGCGCCTGACCGGCGTCGAGTTCCTGCTCGGCATCTTCCTGGGCCTGGGCGGCATCCTCGTCTGTTCGTTCCTGGGCGGGATGAAGGCGGTCACGTGGACGCAGGTCGCCCAGTACATCATCCTGATCATCGCCTACATGATTCCGGTGGTGTGGCTGTCGATCAAGCATACCGGCATCCCGCTGCCGCAGTTCGTGTACGGCAAGGTGCTCGAGAAGGTGACGGCGCGCGAGGAGGCGCTGATCAAGGATCCGAAGGAGCTCGAGGTCCGCGGGATCTTCAAGGCGCGCGCCGACGCGGCGAGCGCGAATCTCAAGGGCCTGCCGGCGAGCTACGACGAAGGCAAGAAGAAGCTGACCGACGACCTCGAGAAGGCGAAGGCCGACAACAACGCCGACGCCACCACCGCCGCGGAGAAGGCGCTCGCCGCGTATCCGAAGGACGCCGCCGCCGCCAAGGCGCAGTGGACCAAGGACGTCGGGGCGGCCGGTCGCGCGAGCCCGCCGCTGCGTCACGCCGAGGCGTTCCCGGGCAAGGATGACGCGGCGCGCGACATCTCGCGACGCAACTTCTTGGCGCTGATCTTCTGCCTGATGGTGGGTACTGCGGCGCTCCCGCACATCCTGATGCGCTACTACACGACGCCGTCGGTCCGTGAGGCGCGCTCGTCGGTGTTCTGGTCGCTGTTCTTCATCTTCCTGTTGTATTTCACGGCACCGGCGCTGGCGGTCCTGGTGAAGTTCGACGTCTACACGCTGCTCGTCGGCTCGGAGTTCGCCAAACTGCCGCAGTGGGTGGCGTCGTGGCAGAAGGTCGACCCGTCGCTGCTGTCCATCGTCGACGTCAACCGCGACGGGATCGTCCAGCTGGCCGAGATCGCGATCGGCGGCGACATCGTCGTGCTGGCGACGCCGGAGATCGGCGGCTTGCCGTACGTCATCTCGGGTCTGGTCGCCGCCGGCGGTCTGGCGGCGGCGCTCTCGACCGCCGACGGTCTGCTGCTGACGATCGCCAACGCGTTGTCGCACGACTTCTACTACAAGATGCTCGACCCGAACGCCCCGACGGCGCGACGCGTGATGATCTCCAAGGTCCTCCTGCTCGTGGTTGCGATCGCAGCGGCACTGGTCGCGGCGCAGAAACCGGCGGACATCCTGTTCCTGGTCTCGGCGGCGTTCTCGCTGGCGGCGGCGGCCTTCTTCCCGGCGCTGGTGTGCGGCATCTTCTGGAAGCGCGCCAACAAGTGGGGAGCCACGCTCGGCATGCTCGCGGGACTCGGCATCACGTTCTACTACATGGCGACCACGCAGCCTTGGCTGCGCAGCGTGTTCGGCGTGACGAGCCCGGTCGCCGACAACATCTGGTGGGGGATCCAGCCGATCTCGGCCGGCCTGTGGGGCGTGCCGCTGGGCTTCCTCGTGATCGTCGTCGTCAGCCTGATCACGCCGGCGCCGGATCGCGAGACGCAGGATCTGGTCGAGCACGTCCGCTACCCGAACTTGGCCGGTGACACGGTGAACTCGGTGGCGACCTAGCGGTCGATCGCCGCGTCGAACGAAGAGGCCCGCGCTCGCGCGGGCCTTTTCTTTTCCCCGACGCCGATGATCGCGTCGTCGGGGCGTGTCGTGCGTTCTCGCCGTCCGGCGGAAAGAAAACGGCCCGGGGGTTCCCGGGCCGCGTTGTCCGGCGCCGTCGCAGCGCGGATTACAGGAACAGGACTTCGGCGCCCTTCCACTTGCCGGTCGCCGGATCCTTCTTCATGACGACGATCGTTTCCTCGTCGCCCTTGTTCTGGTTGTCCGGGTCGAAGGTCTTCTTCTTGTAGACCCATTTCGGCGCGTTCGGATCGGTGGTGTCGATACGATCCGGCTTGCCGACTTTGGCCACGATGTCGTCTTCGATGACGTCGACGACGTATCCAGTGAAGATGCCGCGCTGGTATCCGCCGCCGACGCCGCAGGCGGAGAGCGCGATGGCGGCGGCGGCCACGAGGGCCAGCGCGCGCGTGCGAATCCGGGACATGGGAACTCCTCCTCAGGGGGTCTGTTCTGTTGGCGTGAAAGCGACCGCGGCACAAGGATACGCGAGATTTGTGCGTCGCACAACGGTTTCCCCGGCTTCGATTCGGCATCGGTGCCTCAGGTCTCCCGCGCATCCCTCCCGGCGGGGGCGCCATCCGGCCGGGCGCGGCGGCGGAAGCCACGGTGCGAACGCATGCTAGACTCGCTGCGCCGCCGCAACGCGGAACTCGCATGGGCGACGCCAACGCGCTGACCGCACTCTCGCCGCTGGATGGCCGCTACGCCGGCCAGGCCGACGCGCTGCGGCCCTATTTCTCGGAGTTCGGGCTGATCCGTGCGCGCGTCAGGGTCGAGCTCGCCTGGCTCGCCGCGCTGGCCGACGAGCGCTCGATTGCCGAGGTCCCGCCGTTCGACGCGGCCGCGCGATCCCGGGTCGCGGCGGTCGCATCCGACTTCGCGCCCGAGGACGCCGCTCGGGTCAAGGCGATCGAGCGGACGACCAACCACGACGTCAAGGCGGTCGAGTACTGGCTGAAAGAGCGCTTCGCCGCCGATCCGGCGGTCGCGCGCGTGCTCGAGTTCGTCCATTTCGCCTGCACGTCGGAGGACATCAACAACCTCGCCTACGGTGTCGCGCTGGCCGACGCGCGACGCGACGTGCTGCTGCCGGCGATCGAGGCGGTCGAATCCGACCTGAGGGCGCTGGCGCACGCGCACGCCGACCGGCCGATGCTCGCGCGCACGCACGGGCAGCCGGCGACCCCCACGACCATGGGCAAGGAGTTCGCCAACGTGGTCGCCCGACTGGCGTCGGCGCGCGCGGCCTTCGCGGCGGTCGCGATCACCGGCAAGATGAACGGCGCGACCGGCGGCTACAACGCGCACGTCGTCGCCTATCCGGATGTGGCTTGGGAAGACCTCGCCCGCAAGGTCGTGACCGGCCTGGGGCTCGGGTTCAACCGCTGGACGACGCAGATCGAGCCGCACGACTGCGTCGCCGCCTGGTTCGACGCGCTCGCCCGGATCAACACGATCCTCGTCGATCTCGACCGCGACCTGTGGGGCTACGTGTCCCTCGGCTATTTCCGGCAGAGGCTCCAGGAAGGCGAGGTCGGTTCGTCGACGATGCCGCACAAGGTCAACCCGATCGATTTCGAGAACTCCGAAGGCAACCTCGGTGTGGCCAACGCGCTGGCCCGCCATTTCGCGGAGAAGCTCCCGGTGTCGCGCTGGCAGCGCGATCTCACCGATTCGACCGTGCTGCGCAACCTCGGCGTCGCGATCGGCCATTCGCTGGTCGGCTGGAAGGCGCTGCGGCGAGGTCTCGCGAAGCTCGAGGTCGACCCGGCCCGGCTGGACGCCGATCTCGACGCGAACTGGGAAGTGCTCGCCGAGCCGATCCAGACGGTGATGCGGCGCTACGGCCTGCCCGAACCCTACGAGCGCCTGAAGGCGCTGACCCGCGGCCAGCGCGGGATGACGCGGGAGGCGTTGCGCGCCTTCATCGGCACGCTCGAGATCCCGGAGGACGCGAAAGCGCGCTTGCTGGCACTGCACGCCGGCGACCTACACCGGGCTCGCGCGCAGCTGGCGCGCGAGGTGAGTGGGGTCCCCCCCGGCCCTTCGCGCCGCCCCAGGGGCCGCGCGCTCGAAGCGGCTCTTCGCGCGCGGGAGGTCCCCGAGGCGCTGCGCGCCGCCCCACAGGGGGCGGAAGGGCGACCTCGGGACGGCCCTTCGGTCGCCCCGATCCCGAAGCGGCCTGCGGCCGCTGCCCCGGGCGAGAGGGCGACCCCCCGGGGCAGCGACTTCGGTCGCCTGACGATCCCCCGAGGGACCGGACGACTATCCGCCGGAGGAGGCCCTCCGCTCGCGCAGGAACGTCGTCACCGCCGGGATCAGCGAGACGACGACGATTCCGATCACGATCAGCGTGAGGTTGTCCTTCACCCAGGGGATGTTGCCGAACAGGTATCCGGCGTAGACGAGCGAGGCGATCCACAGGACGCCGCCGACCACGTTGTAGGCGAGGAACCGGCGGTAGGGCATCTGCGCGACGCCGGCCAGGAACGGCGCGAAGGTGCGGATGATCGGAACGAACCGGCCGATGATGATCGTCACGCCGCCGTAGCGGTCGTAGAAGGCCTGCGTGCGTCGCAGGTGCTCCTGGCGGAACCAGCGCGAATCCGGCCGCTGGAACACCCGCGGTCCGATCGCCCGCCCGACGCCGTAGTTGACCGAGTCGCCGGCGACCGCTGCGACGATCAGCAGCACGACCAGGAGGTGGACGTTGAGTCCGGCGGCCGCGACGACGGTCCCGGAGATGAAGAGCAGCGAATCCCCCGGGAGGAACGGGAAGACGACGAACCCGGTCTCGGCGAATATGATCGCCGCGAGCAGCGCGTAGAGCCACGGACCGTACTGCGAGGCCAGCAGCGCCAGCGTCTGGTCGAGCGAGAGCAGCGAGTAGAAGAGGGTGGTCAGCACAGGGATCAGGTATCGGGGATCAGGAATCGGAAGGGCGCGTCCGCTTTGTCGAGCAGCGGTGTCGCAACCGGTGGGGTCCCTGATTCCTGATACCTGTTCCCTGACGCCTGGCTAAGGGAGGATCTTCTCGCCCTCGGGGCCGTCGCGCTTCTTCTCGGGTTTGACCAGGTCTTCGCGCGACACGCCCATCCACATGACCAGCGGCGCCATGACGAGGACCGACGAGTAGATACCGAACAGGATGCCGATCGTCAGCGCCAGCGCGAAGTAGTGCAGCGCCTCGCCGCCGAAGATCAGCATCGCGGTGACCATGATCTGCGTGCTGCCGTGGGTGATGATCGTGCGCGACATCGTGCTCGTGATCGCGTTGTCGATCACCGTCGTCACCGACGCCTTGCGCATCTTGCGGAAGTTCTCCCGGATCCGGTCGGCGACGACCACCGACTCGTTGACCGAGTACCCGAGCACCGCGAGGAGCGCCGCCAGCACCGGGAGCGAGAACTCCCACTGGAAGAAGGCGAAGAACCCCATGATGATGACGACGTCGTGGAGGTTCGCGATGATCGCCGCGACGGCGAAGCGCCACTCGAAGCGCATCGCCAGGTAGCCGACGATGCCCAGCGCCACGAGCAAGAGCGCGAGGGCGCCGTTCTCGTAGAGCTCCTTCCCCACCTGCGGTCCGACGAACTCGACGCGGACCTGCTTGGCCGACGGGTCGTCCGCCTTGAGCGCGGTCATGACCCGCTCGGACAACTGCGCGCTCGACACGCCCGGCTTGAGCGGCAGGCGGATCAACGCGGTGTTGGCGGCGCCGAAACTCTGCGCCGCGTACTCGCCCAGCTCGAGCTTGTCGATCGCTCCGCGGACGCGCGCGAAGTCGACCGCGTGCGCGTAGTCGACCTCGATGACCGTTCCCCCGCGGAAGTCGACGCCGAAGTTGAGACCGCGCACGGCCAGGAAGAACACGGCGGCGACGAACGTGACCAGCGAGATCACGTTGAACACCAGCGCGTGGCGCATGAACGGGATGTCGCGCCTGAATCGGAAGAATTCCATCGTGTCGGCCTTCGGGAGCGGGGGCGTCCGGACGCGTCAGGGCTTCGACGGCGTCGCGGCGGGCGGGCCGGGTTTCCAGACCTGTCCGATCGAGATCCGGTCGAGCTTCTTTCGGCCGCCGTAGACGATCGCGACGATGCCGCGGGAGACGAACACCGCGGAGAACATCGAGGTCATGATGCCGAGGCAGTGGACGACGGCGAAGCCGCGGACCGGCCCCGAACCGAACAGGAACAACGCGACACCCGCGATCAGCGTCGTGATGTTCGAGTCGAGGATCGTGCCCCAGGCGCGCTCGTAGCCGGCCTGGATCGCCGCGTGGGGTGTGGCGCCCCAGCGCAGCTCCTCGCGGATGCGCTCGTTGATGAGGACGTTGGCGTCGATCGCCATGCCGAGCGTCAGCGCGATCGCCGCGATGCCGGGCAACGTCAGCGTCGCCTGGAGCATCGACAGGATCGCGACGAGCAGCAGCAGGTTGATCGACAGCGCGATCGTCGAGATCAGGCCCATCAGCAGGTAGTAGACGCAGATGAACGCCGCCAGCACCGAGAAGCCCCAGACGACCGACCGGAAGCCCTTGTCGATGTTCTCCTTGCCGAGCGACGGTCCTACCGTGCGTTCCTCGACGATCTCCATCGGCGCCGCCAGCGCGCCGGCACGCATCAGCAGCGCGATGTCGTTGGCCTCGCGCGTGTTCATGCGCCCCGAGATCTGCACGCGCCCGCCGCCGATCTCCTCGCGGATCACCGGCGCGGTGATCACCTCGGACTTGGCCTTCTCGACCAGCACGATCGCCATCCGCTTGCCGACGTTCTCGCGCGTCACTTCCTTGAAGAGGCGGGCGCCGGTCCCGTCGAGGCTCACGTGGACCGCGGGCTCGGCGTTGCGCTGGTCGAATCCCGGCTGCGCGTCGTTGATCCGGTCGCCGGTCAGCACGACGGCGCGCCGGACCAGCACCGGAGCGCCGTTGCGTTCGGTGTACAGATCGCTGCCGAAGGGGACCTGGCCGGCCAGCGCCTGCTCGAGGGCTCCCGGCTCCTCGTTCACCAGGCGGATCTCCAGGGTCGCCGTGCGTCCGAGGATGTCCTTGGCGCGCGCCGTGTCCTGTACCCCCGGCAGCTGGACGACGACGCGCTCGGCTCCCTGCTGCTGGATGATCGGTTCGGCGACGCCCAACTCGTTCACGCGATTGCGCAGGATCTGGATGTTCTGCAGGACCGCTCCGTCCTGGATGCGCTTCTGCGCCTCCGGCTTGAGCTGGGCGAACACCCGCAGATCGGCGCCGCTGCCGCCTTCCTGGGCCCGGGCGATCAGGTCCGGGTAGTTCTTGTCGATGGCGAAGAGCGCCTTGGCCCGCTCAGCGTCCTCGCGGAAGCGCAGCACGACGCCGCCCCCTTCCCGTGCGATGCCGGAGTACTGGATCTTCTCGCTGCGCATCAGGCCGCGCAGGTCCGAGACGTACCGGTCCCCGGCCTTGTCGATCGCCGCCTTCATGTCGACCTGCAGCAGGAAATGGACGCCGCCGCGCAGATCGAGGCCGAGGTACATCGGCAGCGCCCCGATCGAGGCGAGCCATTGAGGCGAGGCCGACAGCAGGTTGAGCGCGACGATGTAGTTCGCGCCGAACTTGGCCGCGAGCGCGTCCTTGCCCTTGATCTGCGCGTCGGTGTCTTCGAACCGCAGTTTGACGCCCGACGCGTCGAGGGACGCGCCGCGGTAGGGAATCGAGGCCGCCTTGAGCGTCTCCTCGGCCGCCTGCAGGAGCGCGGCGTCGAGCTTGACACCGGCCTTCGACGAGGAGACCTGGACCGCCGGCACCTCGGGGAAGAAGTTGGGCAGCGTGTAGACGAGGCCGATCGCGACCGCGACGGCGATGACGACGTACTTCCAGATCGGGTAACGGTTCATGTCGTGGCGGGGATGCGGGATCCGCGGTCGCCCGCGGGGGCGCGCCGGCTACAGGGACTTGAGCGTGCCCTTGGGCAGGAGTTGCGAGACCGCCTGCTTCTGGACCGTCACTTCGACGCCGGAGGCGATCTCCAGCGTCACGTACGCGTCGGCGAGCTTGGAGACCCGCCCGACGACGCCGCCGGCGGTCACCACTTCTGCTCCCTTCTCGAGCGCGTCGATCATCGCGCGGTGCTCCTTCGCCTTCTTCTGCTGGGGCCGGATCAACAGGAAATAGAACACCACGAAGATCGCGACCATCGGCAGCATCGTCGTGAGCAGGTCCCCCTGGCCGGGGGCGCCGGCGGCCTGGGCGTAGGCGGATGTGATGAACACGGTGTCGGGGTCTCCGGATGGGGTGGCGCCGTGGCGACGCCGGCTGCGGGCCCGGCGGGCGGACGAGGCCGGCTCGAAGGCGATCGAACCTGAAATTCTACCACGGTGGCCCCGACGACCGGCGCCGCGATCCTATCCGTCGGCTGGTCCTGAGCGCGCGCGGTCGGCGCGGAAGTCGCGCATCCAGGCGGCGAAACGGCCCTCGGCGATCGCCGAGCGCATACCGGCCATCAGCCACAGGTAGTAGTGGAGGTTGTGCACGGTTGCCAGCCTCGCTCCCAGAATCTCGCCGACGCGCTGGAGGTGGTGGACGTAGGCCCGCGAGAACCGCCGACAGGTCGGACAGGCGCAATCCGGGTCGATCGGGCCGGTGTCGGACCGGTGGCGGGCGTTGCGGATCTTGAGGTCGCCCCAGCGGGTGAACAGCCATCCGTTGCGCGCGTTGCGGGTCGGCAGCACGCAGTCGAACTGGTCGATGCCGGCGGCCACGCCGGCGACCAGGTCCTCCGGGGTCCCCACGCCCATCAGGTAGCGTGGGCGGTCGGATGGAAGGCGCGGAGCGGTGTGGGCGAGCATGCGCAGCATCTCCGCCTTCGGCTCGCCGACCGACAGCCCGCCGATCGCGTAGCCGTCGAAGCCGATCGACGTCAGCGCGTCGACCGACCGGTCGCGCAGGTCCTCGTACATACCGCCCTGGACGATGCCGTAGAGGGCGTTGCCGTTGCCGCCGGCGTCGTGCGCGACGCGCGAGCGACGCGCCCAGCGCATCGACAGCTCCATCGACCGCGCGGCTTCGTCGTGCGAGGCCGGCCACGGCGTGCATTCGTCGAACGCCATCACGACGTCCGAATCCAGGACGCGCTGGATCTGCATCGAGATCTCCGGGGTCAGCAGCAGCCGGTCGCCGTTGATCGGCGAGGCGAAGGTGACCCCTTCCTCGGCGAGCTTGCGCAGCGCGCCGAGACTGAAGACCTGGAAACCGCCGGAATCGGTCAGGATCGGCCGCGGCCAGCCCATGAACCGGTGCAGACCGCCGTGAGCCGCCATGACCTCCAGGCCCGGACGCAGCCACAGGTGGAAGGTGTTCCCGAGGACCACGGTCGCGCCGAGCGCCGCGAGCTCGTCGGGCGCCATCGCCTTGACGGTTCCGTAGGTGCCCACCGGCATGAACACCGGCGTCTCCACGACGCCGTGGGCGAGCTCGAGGCGCCCGCGGCGAGCGGCGCCATCCGTCGCGACGACGGAAAACCGGGACACGGCGGGAGACTCAGCCGCGGTCGCGGCGGAACCTCGATCGTGCGGCGAGCGCGAGCGCGAGGCCCAGTACGAGGAGCGCGGCCGGCGAATCGACCGGTATCGATTCCGGCTCGGCCGAGAAGAACCGGTTGGAGGCGCTCAGCGCCCCGTTCGTGCAGCGGATCGTGGTGACCGAGCGACCGACGACGCGGTTGCCGGTTTTGGCGATCGAGTTGAACACGAACTCGTAGACCGGTGTCGAGGGCCCCGGCGGCTTGCCCGACCCGGTGAAGTCGCGACCGAAGTTCGTCGGGAACGTATCGGGTCCGGTGCCGAGATCGGCGAAGTAGCTGTCGTAGGGGACGCCGCCCAACGTCGACGTACCCTCGAGGCTCACCGGGCCGGCGATGTTCAGATGGGCGAGGGCATCGACGGTGAAGGAACTCTGACTGCAATTGAAGCCGGAGAATCCGTCGTAGCGCAGCGACTCGTCGTCGGCCTTGGCGCCGCCGGTGCCGGCGGCCAGCCTCTCGCCGTTCGCCGCCAGGGCGACCGACGGCGTCAGCGCGACCGCGAGGGCCGCGAGCAGGCCGAAGAAAACGCCGAGCCTCCGGCCACGCGCTGTGGTCGCGCAGGCGAGGACGCAGCCGGCGCCATCGCGCCGCGATCGGATTTCGGGACTCACTGCCGGTAGCTCGGTACTTGGGTCGGCTCGTTGCCGGCGATCGCCCTGAACTCGGGCGCAAGTCGCGCGATCGTCAAGCCGAAACGTTAGGCGGAAGCTTGCCGGAACGCCGCTCGCTTGCCAAGAGCCGTCATTCGATTTAGGAGGGCGGCTCGGCGAAAAGTTGCGGAAAAGACCGGATAACCGGTGTTTTGTCGCCGACTGGCGACGCCCGGACGATTATCGTCGGGCGAAAGTGTCGGGCTCCAGCAACATCGCGTCACCGTAGCTGAAGAAGCGGTAGCGCGCCCGGATCGCATGCTCGTAGGCGGCGCGGATCCGATCGCGGCCGGCGAAGGCGGCCACCAGCATCAGGAGCGTCGATCGGGGCAGGTGGAAGTTGGTCAGCAGCCGGTCCACGACGCGGAACCGGAAGCCCGGCGTCACGAACAGGTCGGTTTCGCCCTCGGCCGCGACCAGTTCGCCGGACAGCGCGGCCGATTCCAGGGCGCGCAGCGTCGTCGTTCCCACGGCCAGCACCCGGGCGCCCCGCGCGCGGGCGACGCCGATGGCCTCGACGGTCGCACCGGGAACCTCGTAGCGTTCCTCGTGCATCCGATGGCGGGCGAGGTCGTCGTCGCGGACCGGCTGGAACGTGCCGGCCCCGACATGGAGGGTCACGCGGGCCAGCGTGACGCCGCGCGCCTCGAGCGCGGCGAGCGAAGCCGGTTCGAAATGCAGTCCCGCCGTCGGTGCGGCGACCGCTCCGGCGTGCCGCGCGTAGACGGTCTGGTAGCGTTCGGCGTCCACTGCCTCGTCGGGTCGGGTGATATACGGGGGCAGCGGCAGCCGCCCGTGGCGTTCGAGCCAGCCGGAGAGCGGCCCGGTGCCCTCGAAGACGAGTCGGCGGAACGCCCCGTTGGTGTCGACGACCGTCGCGCGGGCGCCCTCGGGGAGTTCGATCGTGCCGCCGGGTCGCGGCGGGTGGCTGGCGCGGACCCACGCCCAGGCTTCGTGGTCACCCAGGACGCGCTCGACCAGCAGCTCGACCCGCCCCCCGGTCGGCCTGCGTCCGAACACGCGCGCCCGGACGACCCGCGTGTCGTTCAGCACGACGACGTCGCCCGGTTCGACCAGCGACGGGAAGTCGACGAACCGGCGATCGACGAGGCGCGTGGCGTCGACGTGCAACAGGCGGCTGCCGCCCCGGGTCGGGCAGGGCGCCTGCGCGATCAGCTCGGCGGGCAGGTCGTAATCGAAATCCGCGAGGCGGAGGGTCACGGCGGGACGCGTCCGCGGCGGCGGTCGTTGCCGGCGGGCGCGTTGTCGACCGCCGCTGGCGTTGGTGCCGGGAGAGGGACTCGAACCCTCACGGTGTCGCCACCGGCGGATTTTGAGTCCGCTGCGTCTGCCGTTCCGCCACCCCGGCGCGGGGATCCCGAGCGACGGCGGGGCCGCCGCCTCGGGTCATCCGGTGATTATCGCCGAAATCCCCCGTCGCGCCCTGCGAGCCTCCCGTTCAGACGTGCAGCAGCGCGAGCGCCGCCAGCGCCGCGCCGGCCGCCCCCGATCCGTAGGCCGCGACCTGCAGCCAGCGGCGGCGGGTCAGCAGCGTGATCGCCGCGAGCGAGATGGCGATCTGGACCAAGGTCATCGCCTGCGCCCAACGGTGGTGGACGTGCATCGCCGCCTCGCTGCGCTCGTTCGCGGCCTTGCCGTCGGCCTCGAGCTTCTCGGCGGCCTTGCGGATGTCCTCCTTTTCGGCCTTGTAGCGATCGACCTCGCGGCGGAACCGATCGGCGGCCTCGCCGGACGCGAGCGTCGCGCCGAGCTCGGCGAGATTCTGCTTGCTGCTCTTCGCCTGGTAGAAGTTCCACTGGTCCGAGGCCTCGGTCTTCTTGATCGCGGCCTCGTTCTTGTGCAGCAGCGCGTCGTTCTGCGTCGCCCCGGCCTGGTAGGCGAACAGCGCGCCGACGGTCGACAGGATCGCGGTCATCACGGCGATGCGCGCGGCGAAGCTGTCTCCGCCGTGCGCCTGATGCTCGACCTCGTGGTCGTGCGGCCCGTGGACGTGGAAGTGGCTGCCCGACATGGTTCTCTCCGGTAGGTGCGCGGTTCAGGCCGCGCGTTCGTAGACGACGAAGTCGCAGGGGACGGCGGTCGCGAGGTCGACGTGCCGTTCGCGCGCGACCTCGCGCCAGCTCGCCGGATCGCGATCGGGGAAGCGGACATCCCCGTCGTAGGCGCGTCCGATCTCGGTCAGGTGCAGCCGGTGAGCGAAGGGCAACGCGAGCCGGTAGATTTCGGCGCCGCCGATGCAGAACACCGGTCCGGGCCGTTCGACCCGCGCGAGCGCGGCGTCCAGGTCCGGCGCCGTCTCGGCCCCGGCCGGCCGGTAGCTCGGATCGCGCGTGAGGACGATGTTCTGCCGCTCCGCCAACGCGCCGGGTAGCGATTCGAAGGTCCGGCGGCCCATCAGGATCGCGTGGCCCGAGGTGAGCGTCCGGAAGCGCCGCAGGTCCTCGGGAAGGCGCCACGGCAGCCGCCCCTGCGCGCCGATGACGCCGTTGGCCGCGATCGCGGCGACGATCTCCAGCGATCTTCCCGCGGCGTCGATGCTCATGGCCGTACCCCCGGTCGGAACGGGCAGCGCCCGGCCCGGACGCGCAGGCGATCGAACGGTGACGGTGTCATAATCGTGCGCATCATAGCGGCCGGCGGCCCACGTGTACTACCCGCGCTCGTTCCTCAAGTTCATCCTGCTGTCGTTCCTGCTCGTGAGCCTGCCGCTCGTGTATGCGCTCGCCGAGCTCCTGTTGTCGGTCGACCGGCTGGCCTCGCAGGGGCGGGCGGAGGTCGTACAAGCCGCGCAGGCGGCGCGCACGAGCCGCGTGCTGTTCGATCAGGCGACGACGCTGGAGCGGATCGTCCGTCAACAGCTCATTCTCGACGACCCGGCGATCATCGACGACTACAACCGCGTCAGCCTCGAGTTCCGCGGCACCGGCGCGCAACTCGCCGCCTTCCCGCTCGACGCCGCCGAGCGGGCCACCCTCGAGCGTCTGCTCCAGCGCGAGGCCGCGCTGGCGGCGGAACTCGCCCTGCCGCAGCGCGGCGCCGACGTCGCCGCCAGGCTCGCCTCCGGGTACGCCGAGCTGGTCGACGGTGTGCAGGGGACGCTCAACGCCTCGAACCAGCTCACGCAGCGGGCGATCGACCGGTTGTCCGAGACCGCGGCGAGGGGGCGCGAGAAATGGTACTGGCTCGCGCTCGCGACCGCGGCGATCGCGCTGGCCTTGGCGATCCTCTTCGCCGTTCTGATCGCGCGCCCGATCCGGCAGCTCGATCAGGCGATCCGGCAGATGGGCTCGGCGGATTTCGCCCATGCGATCGTGGTCGACGGCCCGCAGGATCTGCGTTACGTCGGACAGCGCCTCGAGTGGCTGCGCACGCGCCTGCGCGAGCTCGAGGAGCAGCAGACCCGCTTCCTGCGGCAGGTGTCGCACGAGCTCAAGACGCCGCTGACCGCGGTCCGGGAGGGCGCGGAGCTCCTGCGCGACGAGGTCGGCGGCAGGCTCACGCGCGAACAGCAGGATATCGTCCGCATCGTCCGCGAGAACACGCTATCGCTGCAGCGACTGATCGAGGATCTGCTGCGCTGGCACCAGTCGCGGGCGATCGAACCGGCCACCGTCGGCCCGGTGGCACTGCCGGACGTCGTGCGGCGGGTGTTGCGCGAGCAGAAGCTCGCCGCGCTCGCGCGGTTGATCACCTTCGACACCCGGCTCGACGCCGTGACGGTGACCGGCGACGCCGAGCGACTGCGCACGATCGTCGACAACCTCGTATCGAACGCGATCAAGTACTCGCCGCGGTCGGGGACGATCGCGGTCACGCTCGCCGAACGCGACGGAGCCGCGCAACTCGAGGTCGCCGACCAGGGTCCGGGTGTGCCGGTCGCCGAGCGGGAACGGGTGTTCGAGACGTTCTACCAGGGGGCCGCGCCGACCGGTGTGCGCGTGAAGGGAAGCGGCCTCGGGCTCGCGATCGCCCGGGAGTACGCGATGGCGCACGGCGGGCGGGTCGAGGTCGGCGATCGTTCCGACGGGGCGCGGGGCGCCTGTTTCCGCCTGTCGCTGCCGGTCGCGGTCTCGCCGCGACCGGGCGACTCGGTCGCCCGCCCGTTGATGGCCGCGAGGGTCGAGTGAGCAGGACGCGGTTTCGGGCCGCGATCGCCACGGCCGTGGTCTGGCTCGCCGGCTGCGCTTCGGCGCCGCTACCGCCGGGCACCGACGCGTCGCTCTACGACGACGAATCCCCGGTGCTGCTCGCGGGTGGAACGCCGCTGATCGAGTCGCCGCCGATCGAGCCGGTCGAGCCCGTCGAAACCCCGCCGGCGCCCGAGCGAACGGCGCCGCCGGTTCCACGGCCCGACGCGAGGACCGCCTCGCCCGGACCGCCACCGCAGCAAGCGCCGTCGCTCCAGGCGCCGCAGTTGCCGGCTCCGGTCGTGGCGCCGGCGGCGTTGCCGGCCTCCGCGACGCCGACGCCGGCCGCCGGCCCACCCCCGACGATCCTGGCGTCGGCCGCGCCATCGACGCTCCCGGACGCGCCGGCGCTTCCGCTCGAAGACCTGGCGGCGCTGACGCTGATCGCCGACCTGCAGCGCTACGGAGGACTCTCGGCCGACGACGCGAAGCGCGAGCTCGCCATCGCCACCGCCGCTCTGACGCGCGAACGCAGCGATGCGAACCGGATCCGTCTCGCGGTCCTCTATACGCTCGTGCGTACCTCGCCCCAGGACGACCAGCGCGCGCTGCAGCTCCTCGAGAACGTCGCCAAGAGCGGCGGCGGATCGACGCCGATCAAGGGTCTGGCGGCCGTGCTGCAGGCGCAGATCGGCGAACGGATCCGCACGGTGCGCGAGGAGCAGCAGAAGGCCAACGACGCGGTGCAGAAGCTCGAGGCGTTGCGGGCGATGGAGCGCAGCCTCCTGCGCGATCGGGTCCGCAGCGGCGGCGGGGGGGGCGGCGGCGGCGGCGGGGGTGGAGGCGGGAGCGGCGGGCGGTAGCGCCCCGGGGAGGCGGCGATGAGCCACGACGACATCCTGCTGGTCGACGACGATCCCGATCTGCTCAAGCTGATCGGGCTGCGGCTGACGTCGGCCGGCTATCGGGTACGGACCGCCGAGAGCGGCGAGGCGGCTCTCGCGGCGATCGCGGTGACGCGGCCGTCGCTGGTGATCACCGACCTGCGCATGCCCGGCATCGACGGGATGCAACTCTTCGACGGCATCCATCGCCAGCATCCGGCGCTGCCGGTGATCATCCTCACCGCCCACGGGACCATTCCCGACGCGGTCGCCGCGACGCAGCGCGGCGTATTCGGCTTCCTGACCAAGCCGTTCGACAGCAAGGAGCTGTTGCAGAAGGTGGCGGCCGCCGTGTCGCTATCCGGTGGCGAGAGCAGCGCCGCGTCCGAGGACGAATGGCGTGCCGGCATCGTCACGCGCAGCCCGGCGATGGAGGACCTGCTGCGACAGGCCCGACTCGTCGCCGATTCGGACGCGGCCGTGCTGGTTACCGGCGAGTCGGGTACCGGCAAGGAGTTGCTGGCCCAGGCGATCCACCGCGCCAGCCGCCGCGCCGCCAAGCCATTCGTCGCCGTGAACTGCGGGGCGATACCGGCGGAACTGCTCGAGTCCGAGCTCTTCGGGCACGCGCGCGGCGCGTTCACCGGCGCGGTCCAGGCCCACAAGGGCCTCTTCCAGTCCGCCGACGGCGGGACGCTGCTCCTCGACGAGATCGGCGACATGGCGTTGCCGCTTCAGGTCAAGCTGTTGCGGGTGCTGCAGGAGGGCGAGGTTCGTCCGGTGGGATCGACGCAGCCGATACCGGTGGACGTGCGTGTGATCTCGGCGACCCACCGGGACCTCGACGCCCAGCGCGCGGCCGGCCTGTTCCGCGAGGACCTCTACTACCGGCTCAACGTGGTGTCACTGCACCTGCCGTCGCTCGCCGAGCGCCGCGAGGACATTCCGCTGCTCGCGAGCCACTTCCTGCGCCGGCTCGCCGAGCGCTATCGCAAGCCGGTGCCGACGCTCGCGCCCGACGCGATGGCGGCGCTGGTCGCCGCGCCGTGGCCGGGCAATGTCCGGCAGCTGCTGAACCTGCTGGAGCAGGCGGTGGCGCTGACCACGACCGGCGTGATACCGGCAACACTGGTCCAGGGAGCGTTGCGCGAGGACGCCGCGGCGATGATCCCGTTCGAGGAGGCGCGCAAGACCTTCGAGCGGGACTACCTCGTCCGGTTGCTCAAGATCACCGGCGGCAACGTCACGCAAGCGGCGCAACTCGCGAAACGCAATCGCACCGAGTTCTACAAGCTGCTGCAGCGCCACCGCCTCGAGCCGGGCATGTTCAAGGAAGCCAAGCATTAGGGACCGACGGTTGTCGTCGAACCGGGCCCGAAACGACTGTCGTGCGGAAGCGACATCTGTAAATCGTTATAAAACAAAGTGTTAACGCAAAATCCGCGCCCGGTGTCGCTTTCGCGCGACAATCGGCCCGCCTGATCGGGATGATCGTCGTGGACCGTTTGGTATGGCAGACGGCTCGTAGCGCGATGTTGCGGGAGGATAGCCGGAAGTTAGAAGTAGTTAACGCCGGTCGTCAACGTTGGCACAGTTGGTGCTTTGATCTTGGCGAGACAGGTTTTCGCCGAGATCCCCGCCATGGACGCCTACGCCCCCGATTTCACCGCTTGCTGGAAGGCGGACCGCGACGAGTTCCATCGGGGCTACGATCAGCGCGAAGAGCTTCCGTCGGCGGCGGACGAACAGGCGATGGCCGAGCTCGTCGACCGCGTGAGCGCCGCGCGCAGCGTCATCTGACCGCTTTCACCCGCGGCCTCGTGCCGCCCCTCCCGGAAGCAGGGTCACCGCTTCCGCTATCGGAATCCCCCTTGCCCGCTCGCTACCTCCCGGCGGGCTCTTCTTGTTCGCGACGGGAGTGAGTGCTTGCTTCTAAGCTGTTCCTGGATCGGCGGGCAGGGTCGGACGTCGTGGTCCGTCGTCCCCGGCCCTCGCCGGAGAGCGCGAGCCGGGCTCCCCTATACCGCGACCGGCGCCTTGATCGCCGGATGGTGCCGATAGTCGACGACGGCGAAGTCGTCGTCGTCGTAGTCGAAGAGGGTCGGTGCCCGGCGCAGGATCTCCAGCCGCGGCAACGGATACGGCTCCCGCGACAATTGCTCGTCGACCTGGGCGAGATGGTTGAGATAGACGTGGCAGTCGCCGCCGACCCAGACGAGCTCGCCGACGCCCAAGTCGCACTGCTGGGCGACCAGGTGCGTGAGGAGGGCGTAGCTCGCCAGGTTGAACGGGACACCCAGGAACAGGTCGGCGCTGCGCTGGTAGACCTGACAGGACAGTCGCCGGTCGGCCACGTAGAACTGGAAGAACGCGTGACAGGGCGGCAGCTTCATCTTCGGGATCTCGCCCACGTTCCAGGCCGAGACCACGAGCCGCCGGGAGTCCGGATTGCGGCGGATCTGGGCGACGAGCTCGGCCATCTGGTCGATGGCGCCACCGTCACGAGTCGGCCAGGATCGCCACTGGACGCCGTAGACCGGGCCGAGCTCGCCGTCGGCGTCCGCCCACTCGTCCCAGATCGTGACGCCGCGCTCGCGTAGCCACCGGACGTTCGACTCGCCGCGGAGGAACCACAGCAGCTCGACGAACACCGACTTCAGGTGCACGCGCTTGGTTGTCACCACCGGGAACCCGGCCGCCAGGTCGAACCGGAGCTGCTGGCCGAAGACCGACAGCGTGCCGGTCCCGGTGCGGTCGTCCTTGCGCTGACCGTGGTCGCGCACGTGCCGGACGAGGTCGAGGTAGGGGAGCATCGGTCGGGGACGGAGGCGAGCGGATTGTAGCCGACCGCGGGCGGCGTCTCCGGCTTGACAGGATCGGCGGCCGGCCGGCATGATCTGTCTACATGACTAGACATATAGATATCATGGCCGACCACCGCAGCGCGTCGCCTCGCCGGCGCGACGCAGTCGCGACGTGAAGCGGGCGAAGCCGACGAGGTCCGTCGCGGCCGCGCGGGGATTGCCGGCCGCGTGGCGACGCACGGCGCGGGTGTTCACCGCGCTGGGCGACCCGCAGCGTCAGCGCATCCTCCTCATGTTCGAGCGCGGCGAGCGCCTGTCGATCGGCGACATCGCCGCCGCGACGCCGCTGTCGCGCACCGCGGTCGTCCACCACCTGCGGGCGCTCGAGGACGCCGGTGTCATCGTTTGCGAGCGCCAGGGACGTCACGTGCTCTGCCGAGCCGATCCGGATTCGGTCCGCGCGGCGCTCACCTCGGTCTTGGATTACCTCCAGGAGCGCTTCGGATGACCCGTCCCGCCGAACCGGTCCCGGCGCGCGCCCCGGCGCACGCGCACGATGGCAGTCAGTTCGACCTGTTGTCCCAGCGGCGTTTCGCGCCGTTCTTCTGGACGCAGTTCCTCGGCGCCGGCAACGACAACGTCTACAAGAACGCGCTGGTGATCTTCGTCGCCTTCCAGGCGGCCAGCCTGGGCGGCGCCGACCCGAACACGATGGTCAATCTCGCCGGCGCGGTGTTCATCGCTCCGTTCATGCTGCTGTCGGCCACCGGCGGCCAGCTCGCCGACAAGTTCGAGAAGTCGGGCCTCATCCGGGCGATCAAGCTCTTCGAGATCGCGATCATGCTGATCGGACTGGCCGGGTTCTGGCTGCGCGATGTCGTCGTCCTGTTCGTCGCACTGGGTCTGATGGGCGTCCACTCGACGCTCTTCGGTCCGGTCAAGTACGCGATCCTGCCGCAGCATCTCGCGCCCGAGGAGCTCGTCGGCGGCAACGGTCTGGTCGAGATGGGCACGTTCGTCGCGATCCTGCTGGGCACGATCGCCGGGGGTCTGGTGGTCGCCGCCGGTCCGCACGGCCCGGTCGCGGCGGGCGTGCTCGCAGTGGCGATCGCGGTCGCCGGCTGGCTCGCGAGTCGCGCGATTCCGGTGACGCCCGCGGTCGACCCGGGTCTCGCCTTCGGCTGGAACCCCTTCACCGAGACCTGGCGCAACCTGCGTTTCGCGCAGGGCAACCGTGTCGTGTGGCTGTCGATGATGGGCATCTCCTGGTTCTGGTTCTACGGCGCCGTGTTCCTGGCGCAGTTCGCCGGCTTCGCGCGCGACCATCTGGGCGGCAACGAGACGGTCGTGACCGCGCTGCTGGCGCTGTTCTCGGTCGGGATCGGTGCCGGGTCGCTGCTGTGCGAACGGATGTCGCGCCGGCGGGTCGAGCTCGGCTTGGTGCCGTTCGGATCGATCGGTCTCACGCTGTTCGCCGTCGATCTCTGGTTCGCGAGCCGGGGACTTCGCGCGACCGGTGTCGACGGGCTCGGCGCGTTCGTGGCGAAGCCGGCGCATTGGCGCGTCGCGTTCGACCTGGTGGCGATCGGCGTCTTCGGCGGCTTCTACATCGTGCCGCTGTACGCGCTGATCCAGGAGCGCAGCGAGGCGTCGCACCGCTCGCGAATCATCGCCGCCAACAACATCCTGAACGCGGTGTTCATGGTCGTGGCGGCGCTGATGGCGATCGGGCTGCTCCGGGCGGGCCTGACGGTGCCGGACCTGTTCCTCGTGACCGGACTGATGAACGCCGCCGTGGCGCTGTTCATCTACCGGCTCGTGCCCGAGTTCCTGATGCGCTTCCTCGCCTGGCTGCTGGTCAACCTGGCCTACCGCGTGCGCACCGAGGGACTCGACGCGGTCCCGGACGACGGACCGGCGGTCGTCGTCTGCAACCACGTGAGCTACGTCGATGCGGTGGTCATCGTCGGCTGCGTGCGCCGCCCGGTCCGCTTCGTCATGGACCACCGGATCTTCCGCCTGCCGGTGCTGTCGTTCCTGTTCCGGACGATGGGCGCGATCCCGATCGCGCCGGCGAAAGAGGACGCGGCGCTGAAGGAACGCGCGCTGGCGCAGGCGGCCGAGGTCCTCGCGCGCGGCGAGGTGCTGGGCATCTTCCCCGAAGGGCGGCTCACGCCCGACGGCGAGCTCCAGGAGTTCCGGCCAGGCCTCAGCGACATCCTCGCGCGCACGCCGGCGCCGGTCGTTCCGATGGCGCTGCGGGGCCTGTGGGGCAGCTTCTTCTCGCGCGCGGCGGACGGTCGCGCGATGCGGCGGCTCCGGGGCGTGTTTTCGCGGATCGCGCTCGTCGGCGGCGCGCCGATTCGGGCGGCGGACGCCACACCCGAGCGCCTGAGATCGAGCGTCGCCACGTTGCGTGGAGACGCGAGATGAGCGAAACGAGCGACGCGCCGGGCCGCGGAGAGGCAGCATGGGAGCTCTGATCGGCGGTCTGGCGGGATTGGTCATCGGCGTGTGGATCGACGAGAGCCTCGCCGCCTCGCTCTCGCTCGCCGCGGTCGGCGCGTTGGCCGGGTTCCTATCCCAGCGGTCGCGCGAGCGCCGCGCCGCGCCCTCGGACCTGGCGGCACGGGTCGAGGCGCTCGAGCGGCGCCTCGCCGCGATCGAGGCCGCGCAGACATCGGGCGCGGGTGCGTCCCGGATCGAACCGGTGGACCGCGCGTCGGAACGCTCCGGAACCGGAATCGACGTTCCGCCGGGCGCCACGCCGGCCGGCGCGCCGATCGGCGTAGAAGCCGCGTCCGCACCTGCGGCGGCCGCCGACCTCGCACCGCCGCCACGCCCGGCCTACGGTCCGGCGCCGGATCGATCGCCGAGCCCCGCCGGACGCTGGGCGGACGCGGCGGCGGCGCCGCGTCAGTCGATTCCGTCGACCGGGACGCGCGCCTGGGTCTGGTTCACCAGCGGCAACACGTTGACGCGCGTGGGCGTCGTCATCCTGTTCTTCGGTGTCGCGTTCCTGCTCGCCTGGCTCGCCGAGCACCTGACGCTGTCGATCGAATGGAAGCTCGCGCTGGTCGCCGCGGGCGGGTTCGCGCTCGTCGCGGCCGGTCTCGTGCTGTCGCGCGACCGGCCCGCGTACGGCCTGTCGCTGCAGGGCGCCGGCGCCGGCGTGCTCTACCTGACGACGTTCGCCGCCGCGCGCTACGTCGGCGTCCTCGAGCCGTTACCGGCCTTCGGGCTGCTCGCCGCGATCGCCGCCGGCACCGTGGCCATGGCCTGGCGCTTCGATTCACAGCCGCTCGCCGCGCTCGCGCTCGCCGGTGGCTTCCTCGCCCCGATCCTCGTCGGCCGCGGCGGCGGGGATCCGGTTGCGCTATTCGCTTGGTTCGCCGTGCTCAACGTCGCGATCGCGGCGCTCGCGTGGCACCGCACGTGGCGAGCGCTCAACGCGCTGGGTGCGATCGCGACGTTCGGGCTCGCGATCCTCTGGGGGGCGCGCTATTACACGCCGCTGCATTTCCCGGTGGTCCAGCCCTTCCTCGCCTTCTATTTCGCGATCTACGTCGTCGTCGCGATCCTGCAGGCGAAGCGCGCGCCGATCGACCGGGTCCAGCCGATCGACGCGATCACCGTGTTCGGCGTACCGGTCGTCGCGTTCGCGCTGGAGGCCGGACTGGTCCGCGACCATCGCTACGGCGCGGCGGTCGCGGCCCTCGCGCTCGCGTTGGTCTACGCGGCACTCGACCTGGCGCTTCGACGGCGCGAAGAAGCCGGCCTGCGTTGGCTCGGCCAGGCGTTCGGCGCGCTCGCCGTCGTCTTCGCGACGCTGGCGATACCGTTCACCGCCGACCCGCGCTGGACGCCGGCATGGTGGGGTCTCGAGGCGGCGGCGGTCTGGTGGCTCGGATGTCGGCAGGGGCAGCCGCTCGCGCGTGCGTTCGCGCTCGGACTGCAGCTCGTCGCCGGTGCTTGGTTCGCGCTCGCGGTCGCCCCGCGATTCCAGGCGCCTGCCTTCGCCACCGCCGAGTTCCTCGGGGCCGCGATGATCGGCATCGCCGGCATCGCGACCGCGCGCCTCGCCGATCAGTGGCGCGACACGCTCGGTACTCGAGAGCGCGCGCTGGTGCCGCTGGTGCTGGCGTGGGGCCTGGCCTGGTGGATGACCGCCGGTGTGGTCGATGTCCTGCGCGCGCGCCCCGGATGGCTCGGGCCGGGACCGGGCAACGCCGCGCTGGCGTGGGTCGTCGTCAGTGTGATCGGCGCGCTCGCGATCGAACGCGCGCTCGCGTGGCCGCGGCTCGCGTGGGCGGCGCTGGCGCTCGTGCCGGCGATGCTCGCGGCCGCCGCCGTCGAGTGGCACGACGCCCGCACGACGCTCGGCTGGCCCGGCGTCCCGGTCTGGTGCGCGGCCTGGGTCGCCGGCGTATGGGCGCTTTCGCGCTTCGAAGCGCTCTACGCGGGGCGCGCGGCGCTCGCGTCCGCGCACGCGCTGGCGGCGGTCGCCGGGGTCGCCTGGGCGGCCTGGGAAGCGGGAGAGTGGACCGGACGGTTCGCGCCTCCGGGGACGGCCTGGATCGCCGTGGCGACGGCGACGCCGATGGTGGCGTTCCTCGCCGCGGCCGGATCCGCGTCGCTCGCGGGCCGCTGGCCGTGGAGCGAGCACTCGGCGGTGTACTCGACGCGTGCCGGGGCCGTGATCGCCGCGGCGCTGGTCGCCGGCTTCGTCGGCGTGAACTTCATCTCGCCCGGAGGGTCGGCGCCGCTGCCCTGGCTGCCGATCGCCAATCCGCTGGACCTCGGGCTCGCGGTCACGATCGCGGTGCTCGCGAAGTGGGCCCGCGGGGTCGACGCGATTTCGGTCATCGCTCGCAGGAACTGGATCGCCGGGCTCGCGTTCCTGGCCGGAAACGGGCTCATTGCCCGGACCGCGCATCACTGGGGCGACGTGCCCTGGCGCTTTCCCTCACTCGTCGCGTCCAAGCCGCTGCAGGCGACGATCACGCTGGCCTGGACCGCGACCGCGCTCGTCCTGATGATCGGCGCGTCGCGCCGCGGCGCCCGCGGTGGCTGGCTCGCGGGTGCGGCGCTGCTGGGGGTCGTCGTCGTCAAGCTGTTCGTTGTCGACCTCGCGGCGCTGTCCGGATTGCCGCGCGTGGCCGCGTTCCTCGGCGCCGGGGCGATGTTGCTCGCGATCGGCTACTTCGCGCCGCCGCCGTCGATCGGGTCGGGGTCGTCCGGCCAGGCGGCCGAGACCCAGGCCGGTAGCGCGACGCCGGACGGCGAGCGCACGACGTGATCGGCGAGACGCGACATCGGCGTCGCGACCGGATTGACTTCGACGATCGTCGCGCCGGACTCGCGCGCGAGCCAGGGCAGCGACGCGGCCGGATGGACCTCGGCGGACGTGCCGGCGACGATCATCAGGTCGCAGGCGCGCGCGGCCGCCTCGGCGCGGTCGAGCGCCTCGGCCGGCAGCGCTTCCTCGAACCAAACGACATCGGGCCGGAGGAAGGCGCCGCATCGCTGGCAACGTGGCGGCTCGTCGGCGGCGGGGTCGGACCAGGACTCGACGATCCGGTCCTCCCGCGAGCAGCGCACGCGGGCGAGGCTGCCGTGCAGCTCCACCATCCGGCGGCTGCCGGCGCGCTGATGGAGCCCGTCGACGTTCTGCGTCGCGAGCAGGAACACCGGTACGCGCCGCTCGATCGCCGCGATCGCGCGGTGGCCGGCGTTGGGCGTCGCGCCGGCCACCGCCGCGCGGCGCTCGGCGTACCAGTCCCAGACGAGTTTCGGGTTGCGCTCGAACGCGCGCGGAGTCGCGAGCTCGAGCGGATCGAACCTGGCCCACAGGCCGGTCATCGCATCGCGGAAGGTCGGCACGCCGGACTCGGCGGACACGCCCGCGCCGGTGAGCACGAACACCGATCGCGCGCGCGCGAGCCCGTCGGCCAGGCGCGCCGCGATCTCGCCGGATTGCGCAACCATGGCGCCATGCTACGCGAGAGTCGCGACACCAGGCGCGAGGCGGGGGCCTACGCGTGAGTGACGGGTCGGCGGTGGACCTGCTCGCGCGAGCGCGCGAGCTGCGCCGACGTCGCGATCCGGCGGCGCTCGATGCGTTCCGGCAGGCGGTCGCGCTCGATCCTTCGCTGGCGCTCGCCTGGCACGGCCTGGGCGCGGCCGCGCAGCACGCGCGACGCTGGTCCGAGGCGGTCGCGGCGCTCGAGCGCGCGGTCGCGCTCGAGCCGGGCAACGCGCTGTTCCGCGCGCACCTCGGGGCGGCGCTCACCGGAGCGGGGCGCCCGGGCGAGGCGATCGTCGCGCTGGAGGCGGCGATCGCGCTCGATCCCGCGTCGCCGGCGGCCTGGATCCAGCTCGGCAGCGCCTGTCAGCGATCCGGCGATCCGGACCGGGCGATCGGCGCGCTGGAGCGCGCGCTCGAGCTCCGGCCCGGCGACGCCGCCGCGACCAACAACCTCGGCAACCTGTACAAGGAGACCGGACGGCTCGTCGAAGCGATCGCCTGCTACGAGCGCGCGACCGCCGCCGACCCCGCGCTCGCCGTCGCGAGGTCGAACCGCCTCGCGGCGCTCAAGCTCGTCTGCGATCGCGATCCCGAGGCGGTTCTCGCCGAGCACCGTGCCTGGGCGCGCGATATCGAGCGCGATGTTCCCCCGCGCGCCGCGGTGCGGGCCGGCGTCGACCTTCCCGACCGCCGGCTGCGGATCGGCTACCTGTCGCCCGACGCGCACACCGCGCTGCCGGCGTTCGTGCGGCCGGTCCTCCTCGCGCACGATCGCTCGAGGTTCGACGTCTACGCGTACTACAACAACCCGCAGCGCCCCGATCCGCCGTTGGAAGCCTGCGCGACGCGTCGCGTGCTCGCGGGGCTCGACGACGCGCGCGCCGCGGCGCTGATCGCCGCCGACGATCTCGACCTGCTGGTGGACCTGGCGGGCCACACCGGGCACAACCGGCTCGCGGTGTTCGCGCGGCGACCGGCTCGCGTCGCGATCACCTGGCTTGACTACCTGTCGACGACCGGGCTGTCGACGGTCGACTACCGGATCAGCGACGCGGTGGCGGACCCACCCGGTGTCGCCGAGCGCGCGCACAGCGAGAGGCTGCTGCGCCTGCCGGTGCCGGCCTGGTGCTGGGCCGCGCCGTCCGACGCGCCGGCACCGGTCCCGCCGCCGCTCGTCGCCGCCGGCGTGCCGACCTACGGCTCGTTCAACCACGCGCTCAAGCTCACCGACGCGACGCTCGGTCTCTGGCGTCCGCTGTTCGCGCGCGATCCCGCCGCGCGGCTGGTTGCCGTCGGCATCCCGGCCGGCCGCGCGCGCGAGCGCGTCCTCGCCGGTCTCGGCATCGCGCCTTCGCGCGCCGAATTCATGCCTCGGCTCGACGAGCGCGGCTATCGCGAGGCGTACGCCCGCGCCGACGTCGCGCTCGATCCGACGCCGTTCTCCGGCGCGACGACGACGCTCGACGCGCTCTGGCAAGGCGTGCCGGTCGTGACGCTGCCGGGTTCGGCGAGCGGTTCGCGGTCGACCGCGAGCCTGCTCGCCGGCATCGGCGCCGGCGCGTGGATCGCGGGCGGGCCGGAGGGCTACGTCGCGCTCGCCGAGGCGCTGGTCGCGAACGCCGAGTCGCTGACGTCGATCCGGGCGGAGTTGCGCGGCCGGGTCGCCGCGTCGTCGATCGCGCGGTCCGACGATTTCATCGTCCATCTCGAGCGCGCCTACCGGACCGCGTGGGAAGCGTTCTGCTCGGGCGCGCTGCATCGCGACGACGCCGTGCGGCTCGCGGACGCGTGCTAGACTGCGACGCACACCCTGGCGCGCTCGCCCATGTCCGGCAACACGATCGGCCACCTGTTCCGCGTCACGTCGTTCGGCGAGTCGCACGGCCCGGCGATCGGCTGCGTCGTCGACGGCTGCCCGCCCGGCCTGGCGCTCACCGAGGCCGACATCCAGCGCGACCTCGACCGCCGGCGCCCCGGCACCTCGCGCCATGTCACCCAGCGACGCGAGCCGGACAGCGTCGAGATCCTCTCCGGTGTTTTCGAGGGTCGCACGACCGGCACGCCGATCGCGCTCCTGATCCGCAACCAGGACCAGCGCAGCAAGGACTACGCGGCGATCGCCGACGCGTTCCGTCCGGGGCACGCCGATTACACGTATCTGCAGAAGTACGGCATCCGTGATCATCGAGGCGGCGGACGTCAGTCGGCCCGCGAGACCGCGGTACGGGTCGCCGCGGGCGCGGTCGCGCGCAAGTGGCTCGTCGAGCGGCACGGCGTGACCGTCCGCGGCCGGCTCTCGCAGATCGGACCCCGGTCGATACCCTTCGAGGGCTGGGAGCACGTCGACGCCAATCCGTTCTTCGCGGCGAACGCGTCGATGATCGGCGAGCTCGAGGGGTTCATGGACGCGTTGCGCAAGTCCGGCGATTCCTGCGGCGCGCGGGTCGACGTCGTCGCCAGCGGCGTGCCGGTCGGTTGGGGCGAGCCCGTCTACGGCAAGCTCGACGCCGACATCGCGGCGGCGATGATGGGGATCAACGCGGTGAAGGGCGTCGAGATCGGATCGGGGTTCGCGTCGATCGCGCAGAAGGGCACCGAGCACTCCGACGAGATGACGCCGGAGGGCTTCGTGTCGAACCACGCGGGCGGGATCCTGGGCGGCATCTCGACCGGGCAGGACGTCGTCGTGTCGATCGCGATCAAGCCGACCTCGTCGATCCGGCTCGACCGCCATACGATCGACCGCGCAGGCCGGGCGGTCGTCGTCAACACGCACGGTCGCCACGATCCCTGCGTCGGCATCCGCGCCACGCCGATCGCCGAGGCGATGCTGGCGCTGGTGCTCGCCGACCACGCGCTGCGTCACCGGGCGCAATGCGGCGACGTCGTCACCGGGACGCCGCGCATCGCCGCACGGGCGCCCGACGACGTCGTCGCGCGGCTGCGCGCCGCGAAATCGGTCGACGACCCGGATCCGGGCGAAGCCTGACCGCGTCGTTCGCGGTCGCGGACCCGGCCGCGCTCAGGGCGAACCGGTGTCCGCGTCGGGCGGGTCGGGATCGACCGCGTCGACCGTCGCCCGCGCCCTCCCGCGCGCCAGTTCGATGGCCACGCGATCCCCGGGGACGAGCGCGTCGGCCGCCTGGACGATGCGCCCGCGCGCATCGGTGACGATCGCGTAGCCGCGTTCGAGCACCCCCGACGGGTTCAGGTGGGCGAGCGCGCGAGCGAGCGAGTCGATCCGCGCCGCCGCGGCATCGGGGCGCAGCCGACCGGCGCGGGCGAGGCGGGACGCGACCGCGTCGACGCGGCGCGCCGCCTCGAGCGGACGCGAGAGCTCGCGTCGATAGCGGTGCCCCAGCGCCTCGACGCGGTCGGCCGCCTGCGATCGTGCGCGTTTCGCCGCGGCGACGACGCGGGCGGCCGTCTGTTCGAGCCGCTGGCGTTGAGCGTCCAGGCGCGCGCGCGGATGCACGAGCCCCCGCGCGGCGAGATCGAGTCGCTGAGCGCGATCGCCGATCACGTGACCGATGGCGCGCGCGAGCCGGCCGGCGAGACCCTCGAGCCGGCGCGCGATCGCCGGTCCATCGGGCGTCACCAGCGCGGCGGCGCCGGTCGGCGTCGGCGCGCGCGCGTCGGCGACGAAGTCGCAGATCGTGAAGTCGGTCTCGTGGCCGACCGCGGAGACGACCGGCAGCGTCGACTCGAACACCGCGCTGGCGACCGACCGTTCATTGAAGGCCCAGAGGTCCTCGATCGAACCCCCTCCGCGGCCGACGATCAGCACGTCGACCTCGCGGCGTTCGTTCGCGGTCCGGATCGCGTTGGCGATGCGTTCGGCGGCACCGTCCCCCTGGACCGGCGTCGGGTAGACGATCACCCGCATCGCCGGCCAGCGCCGCGCGATGGTCGTGATCATGTCGGCGAGGGCGGCGGCCTGGGCCGAGGTGACCAGTCCGACCGCCCGGGGAAACGGCGGCAGCGGACGCTTGCGGGCCGGATCGAACCAGCCCGCCGCCTCGAGCTCCGCCTTGAGGCGCAGGAAGCGCTCGTAGAGAGCGCCGGCGCCGGCGTGCCGGATCGTGTCGACCGAGAGCTGGAAGTCGCCGCGCGCTTCGTAGATCGTGGGCGAGGCGCGGACCTCGACCGCCATGCCGTCGGCGAGCTTCAGGTCGAGGAGCTGCGCCTTGGATCGCCAGAGCACGCAACGCACCTGCGCCTGGGCGTCCTTCAGCGTGAAGTAACAGTGTCCGGACGCGGCGCGCACGAACGAGGAGATCTCGCCGGCGACCCAGGTCGGGCCGATCGTTCGCTCGATGGCCATCCGCGCCGCGGCGACGAATTGCGACACCGGTATCGCGCGCGCGGCGCCCGACAGCGCGGGCCGCTCCGACGCCGCCCGGCCGGCGACGAGTCCGGGCCGGGGAACGGATTCGTCGTCTTGTCCTGGACGGGTCATGGTTCGGTGCCGCGCGCGCGGATCGTTCGCGCCGACTCGCGTTTCCCGGGGCGACGACCGGGTCGAACGGGCGAGCGCGGCGCAACTCCTTGACGCGGCGACGTGTTTTTCCGTCGCATTTTCGAGCATTGCAACGAAAACCGCGTCGCGCTAGTCACTTGGCGAGCGAATGTACAAGATATGCACACTCGTATCCACAGGAAATGTGGAAAACGTCCGTCGCGGCGCCGCACGGGCGCGCGGGATCGAAAACCGCGCCCGATGCGCCTCCGCGGGAGGGCGTGCCGGACCGCCGATCCGGGCGGCACGATGCGGCTGCGCGGGTAGAATGACGACCCGCTTTGTCCTGTTCACGAGCGAACGACGATGAATCACGTTCCTTCGACACGTGCGCCCAAACCGGCCGCCCCGGGCGCCGGTACCGCGGCACCGACGTCGAACTTCCTGCGCGCGATCATCGCCGATGACCAGCGCAGCGGCCGCTACGGTGGCCGCGTCGTCACGCGCTTTCCGCCCGAACCCAACGGTTACCTGCACTACGGCCACGCGAAGTCGATCATTCTCAACTTCGGCCTGGCGGCCGAGAACGACGGGCGGTGCCATCTGCGGTTCGACGACACCAATCCTCTCAAGGAGGACGTCGAGTTCGAGGACGCGATCGCGGCGTCGGTGCGCTGGCTCGGATACGACTGGGGCGAGCACCGTTACCACGCCTCCGACTACTACGACGACCTCTACCGCTTCGCCGAGTGGTTCGTCGAGCGGGGACTGGCCTACGTCGACAGCCAGTCCGCCGAGGACCTTCGGGCCTCGCGCGGCACGCTGACCGAGCCCGGGCGCGAGAGCCCGTACCGAAACCGGCCGGCCGCGCAGAGCCTCGACCTGTTGCGCCGGATGAAGGCGGGGGAGTTTCCCGACGGCGCGCACGTCCTGCGGCTCAGGATCGACATGGCGAGCCCGAACGTCAACCTGCGCGACCCGGCGATCTACCGGATCCGCCACGCGTCGCACCACCGGACCGGCGACCGGTGGTGCGTCTATCCGCTCTACGACTACACGCATTGCATCAGCGACGCGCTCGAGCGGATCACCCACTCGATCTGCACGCTCGAGTTCCAGGACCACCGTCCGCTCTACGACTGGGTGATCGGGAAGCTCGCCGACGGGGGGCTGCTCGAGCGGCCGCTGCCGCGCCAGTACGAATTCGCCCGTCTCAACCTGACCTACGTCGTGCTGTCCAAGCGCAAACTGATCCAGCTGGTCGAGGGCGGTCACGTCGACGGCTGGGACGACCCGCGCATGCCGACGCTGGTGGGCGCGCGGCGACGCGGATTCACACCGGACGGGTTCCGCCTCTTCGCCGAACGGATCGGCGTGTCGAAGTCCGACTCGTGGATCGACATGGGTGTTCTCGAGGACGCGATGCGCGACGAGCTGAACGCGACCGCGCCGCGACGCATCGCCGTTCTCGACCCCTTGCGCCTGGTCATCGACAACTTCGACGCCGACCGGACCGAGGTGTGCCGGCCGCCGAATCACCCGCAGAAGCCGGAGCTCGGCACCCGCGAGCTGGCGCTGCGACGGGAATTGTGGATCGAGCGCGACGATTTCGCCGAGCATCCGCCGAAGGGGTATTTCCGCCTGTCGCCGGGCGCGGAGGTGCGGCTGCGTTACGGCTACGTCGTGCGCTGCACCGGCTTCGAGAAGGACGCGGACGGTCGCGCGACGCTGGTGCGCTGCACGCTCGACGAGTCGACCCGCAGCGGCACTCCCGGGGCGGAGGCGCGCAAGGTCAAGGGCAACATCCACTGGCTGCCGGTGGACGGCGCGGTCGCCGCCGAGGTGCGGCTCTACGACCGGTTGTTCCGGGTTCCGTTTCCCGGCGCGCGTGACCCCTGGGGCGGGCGCGGCGCAGACGGAGAGCCGGCGGCCATCGACGCCGCGCCGGTGGTCGCCGGCGACGATGTCGAGGCGGCGGAACCGGTCGAGCGCGACTGGCGCGACGATCTCAACCCGGACTCGAAGCGCGTGATCCGCGCCTTCATCGAGCCCGCGCTCGCCGCCGCGGCGCGCGAGGAGCGGTTCCAGTTCGAGCGGCACGGCTATTTCGTCGCCGACCTCGCCGACCACGAGCCGGGCCGTCCGGTCTTCAACCGCGCGGTCACGCTCAAGGACTCCTGGGGCAAGGCCTCGGCCGGCTGACGGCGCCGGTGCCGCCGGCGGTCGCGCCCGGCCGCCGGCCGTCGCGCGCCGGCGAACGGCCGACCGGCGGACCGGTCGAATCGCCACCGGACATCCGGGGATCGCCGCGCCGGTCTCCCCGGGCGTTGGACCGCTTGGAAAGGCGCTAGACTTCCGGCGGCGCGACCCCATCTTCGGACCCGCGCATCCCCACTTCCGCCCCCGTCCCGCCATGAAACGAATCGTCCTGTTCCTGGTCACCAACCTCGCGGTGATCGTCGTCCTGTCGATCGTCCTGAAGCTCTTCGGCCTCGACCGCGCCGCTTCGATGCAGACCGGCATGAGCTACGGCGGGCTGCTCGCGTTCTCGGCGGTCGTCGGCTTCACCGGTGCGATCATCTCGCTGTTGATGAGCAAGCCGATGGCCAAGTGGTCGACCGGCGCGCAGGTGATCGAGCAACCGCAGAACCAGGCCGAGGCCTGGCTGGTGGAGACGGTTCGTCGCCTCGCGACCAAGGCCGGGATCGGCATGCCCGAGGTCGCGATCTACGAGGGCGAGCCCAACGCCTTCGCCACCGGCGCGTTCAAGAACTCGGCGCTGGTCGCGGTGTCGACCGGTCTGCTGCAGTCGATGAACAAGGAGGAGGTCGAGGCGGTGCTCGGCCACGAGGTCGCGCACGTCGCCAACGGCGACATGGTGACGCTGACGCTGATCCAGGGCGTGGTCAACACCTTCGTGATCTTCCTCGCGCGCGTCGTCGGCTCGATCGTCGACAAGGCGGTGTTCCGCAGTGAGCGCGGCAACGGTCCGGGCTACTTCATCTCGGTGATGGTGCTCGAGATCGTCTTCGGCATCCTCGCGTCGATGATCGTCGCCTGGTTCTCGCGCCAGCGCGAATTTCGCGCCGACGCGGGCTCCGCGCAATACCTCGGCAGCGGCGGCCCGATGGTGAACGCGCTCAAGCGTCTGGGCGGGCTCGCGCCGGGCGAGCTGCCCAAGGCGATCCAGGCGTTCGGCATCACCGACAAGAGCGGCATCCTGGCGCTCTTCTCGACCCATCCGCCTATCGAGCAGCGGATCGCCGCGCTGCAATCGGGTGGCCGGTGATCGATTTCCACACCGGACCGACGTCGAACGGCCAGCGGGTGGCCGTGATGCTCGAGGAGTGCGGCCTCGCCTACCGGACGCGCCGCTACGATCTGCACAAGGGCGAGCATCGGACGGCGGAGTTCCTCGCGATCGCGCCTTCCGGGCGGATCCCGGTGATCGTCGACGACGACGGCCCGGGCGGGGCGCCGGTGACGCTGACGCAGTCGGCGGCGATCCTCGTCTACCTCGCCGAGAAGACCGGGCGGTACCTGCCGGCGGAGCGTCTGGCCCGTCTGCGCGCCTGGGAGTGGCTGATGTTCGCGATGACCGACGTCGTGCCGACGTCCGCGTCGATCTTCTACGAAACGGCGCTGCTGCCGGCGAAGTCGGAGGCGAACCAGGGCTGGCACGAGAAGCGGCTGGTCGATTTCCTGCGCGCCGCCGACGCCCGGCTCGAACGCTCCGAGTGGCTCGCCGGTGAGCTGTCGATCGCCGATTTCGCGCTCTATCCGGTGACCGTCGTGCGCCAGGCGGTGATCGATCGCGCCGGCGGCCTGCCGGGCCTCGCCCGCTGGCAACGCGCCCTCGCCGGGCGGCCAGGCGTGGCCCGCGGCATGGCCACCGCGGACTAGTTACGACGCCGCGCGGCGTCGCCCGCGCATCTTCCCGGGTGCATCCAACCGCCTCGATCGTGCGTAGAGGGGGGCCGGTGCTTCGGACGATGCCTGGGAGGGCGGATGGGGACGAGCGAGTCGATGGCGGCGCGGTGGGCCTTCCCGCCGGGGTTTCCCGTGACTGACGCGCGAGCGCCGTCGGCCGGGCGCGCTCCGGAGCGTGCGGCGCCGGAGGAACCGGCGTCGGCGCTGGCCGGACTGGTGCGACGGATGGTCGAGCGCGACGAGTCGGCGCTGGCGGCGTTCTACGACGCGACCGTCTCGCGCGCCTACGGGCTCGCGCTCAGGATCGTGCGCAACGCGGCGCTGGCCGAAGAAGTGGTCGCCGACACGTTCCACCAGACCTGGCGGGACGCGGCGCGTTTCGATCCGGCGCGGGGAAACCCGCTCGCCTGGATGCTGATCATCTGTCGGACGCGGGCGCTGGACGCGCTGCGCGCGCGCGACCCGGCCGTGGCCCACGAGGACCCGGCGTCTCTGGTCGACGAAGCCGACGGGCCGACCGGCGAGGATCCGATGGCGCTGGTCGCGTCCGACCAGGCGTCGGTCGCGGTCAAGCGCGCCCTCGAGCGGCTCGCGCCGGCGCAGCGGCAGATGGTGGCGTTGGCTTTCTACCGGGGCCTGTCGCACCAGGAGATCGCCGAGCGGACGCGTCAGCCGCTGGGCACGGTGAAGAGCCAGATCCGGCGGGCGCTCGCCGCGATGAAGTCGGACCTGGAGGCGAGGGATCGGACATGAAGAAGCGCGCGATTCGAACTCCGGACGTGCTGCCGGACGAGGCGGTGGAGGCACTGGTGCTCGCCGCTCCGACGGCGATGCCCTGCGATCCGGGTGGGCTGAAGGACAAGGTCCTGGCACGGGCCCGCGGCGACAGCGCTCGGTTCGTCACCGTGCGCACGTCCGACGGCCAGTGGCGGATGCTCGCGCCGGGCGTGGCGATGAAGATGCTGCACGACGACGGCGCGATGCAGACGTTCCTGCTCAGGCTCGAAGCCGGTGCTTCCCTGCCGGCCCACGACCACGCGGTCGACGAATTGTGCGTGGTGCTGGAAGGCTCGGTCCGACTGGGCGAGATCGAAGTGTCGCGAGGCGACTACCACCTGGCGATCGCCGGCAGCCGGCATGGCCGACTCGTGAGCCCGGCCGGTGCGGTCCTGTTCCTTCGTACGCGGGTCGACGAGCACGCCGGGCGCTGACGCATCGACAGCGCACCCGGGGGCGGGATCCGCCCTGCGGGCATAATGCGGAACTCGCGGCCCCGCCCGGGGTCCATCCGGCCACCCACCAGCGGAGTTCTCGCATGCAGCATCGAGTTTTCGCGGGCGCGCTCGCCGCCTGCACCGTCCTCGCGGTCACGACCGCGATCGCGCAGAATCCCCCCCCGCCCGCGGCGGCGCCCGCGCCGACGTCATCGACGCCCGCGCCGACGCCCTCGGCCGCAGAGCCGGCCCCTTCGAGCGGCGCCGCGGCCGCGACATCGCCGGCGGGCGGCGCCACGGCGGGCGACCCGGCCGCGAAGGGCGGCACGCCGGCCCGGCGCACCGGCGATCGAGCCAAGACCGGCGCGAGCGCCATTCCGGGGCTTCCGCCGGTCGGCGGAGCGCCGACGACGTCGACCACCAAACCCAAAGGCGCCGACGCGAGCCGCGCCGCCGCCGACGGGGCGAAGGGAAAGGGAAAGGCCGAATACCCTCGCCGCGGCAATCTGCAGTCGATCTACGCGGACGTGATGAACGACGCCGAGAAGAAGGCGTTCCGCGAGAAGGTGCGGAAAGTCAAGACCTACGACGAGTGCAAGTCCCTGCTCGAAGCGACCCACCAGACGATGGAGCCGCGCGCGAAGGCCAAGGGCGGCACGCTGCCCGAGACGCCGACCGAGGCCTGCGACAAGGCGAAGGCGCGGGGTCGCGTTTCGGGCTAGCGCGGGTGCCCGGCCGCCGGCGGCGCGCGCGAGCGCGGCGCCGGTGCTACTGGGCGTCGCGCGTCAGAGTCCCGGCCGCCCGGCGGCGCTCGCGCTCGGCGTCCAGTTCGGCGTCGGTCTTGTAGTGCGGGACCTTGAACGTGTAGCGCTTCGCGTTCTGGATCCGGTACGGAACGTCCTTGGTCTCCCGCTCCCAGTATTCGTCGCCGAGCCTGACGTTCTGCGCGGCGTCCATGATCCAGTTCTTCTTCGTGCGCTCGCCGCCGTATAGGTACAGCCGGTCCTCGTAGATGTAGAAGACGTCCGCGCCGATCGCCGACTTGAGCGCGTAGGGCGCGCCGCTGGCGCAGAACCCGGCGTAGGCCGGCTCGTAGCGGGCCGGATCGCGCAGGAAGCGGTCGCGATTGGCTTCGGAGACGAACCGGTAGGTGACGCCGTCGCGCGCCGCCTTGATCGCCGGCGAGCCCTTGACCGCGCGTTTCTCGGTGAAGTAGGCGACCGGATCGTTGCCGGTGAGCATCAGCGCCGAATCCTCGCCGTCGGCGATCGTGTTCCGGACGGTTCCGCATCCGGCGACGAGCAACGCGAGGGTCGCGAGGGCCGCGAGGGTCAGGGCTCGAAAGACGCGTGTCATCGTGGGACCTCCGGAGGTTCGCAACGACGCGGGCGGCACGCCCGCGACCGCCGTGGCGGCGGACGCGAGGGCCCATGAGAACGGCCGGCAGACACGGGAGGACCCATGAGCGCCGGCCGTCGGACGGGCGGGCCGCGCGCCGCGCGGCCGCCCGGGAGGGACTCGCGTCCTACTTCAGATGGCTCGAGATGAGCTTGGTCATCTCGAACATCGACACCTGCGCCTTCTTGAAGATCTCCTTCAGCTTCGCGTCGGCGTTGATCATCCGCTTGTTGACGGCGTCCTGGAGCTTGTTCTTCTTGATGTAGTCCCAGACCTTCTTGGTGACTTCGGTGCGCGGCAGCGGCTTGTCGCCGATCACCGCGGCGAGCGCCGAGGACGGCGTCATCGCCTTCATGAACGCCGCGTTCGGCTTGCGCTTGGCGGCGGGCTTCTTCGCAGCGGCCTTCTTCGCCGGGGCCTTCTTCGCCGGGGCCTTCTTCGCCGGGGCCTTCTTGGCGGCGGGCTTCTTGGCGGCGGGCTTCTTGGCGGCGGGCTTCTTGGCGGCGGGCTTCTTCGCAGCTTTCTTGGCAGTAGCCATGGTTATCCTTCCTGTCGTTCGGGGGCGAGCGGTCTTGGCCGATCACACTGAAGCGGACCCTCCTGTCATGGGCGCCCCGCTCCATCGGCGGCGACTATACCGCATTTTCGCTGGGCGCAAGCGGGTTTTTCCCAGGAGAAATCGCATCGTCGCACCGGTTCGAGAACGCGCGCGCCGCGTGAGCGACCTGCCGGGCGCCCCGGAGGGGGGAGCCACCGAGGCACGCCGCCGCGTCTCGCGGCGGCCGGTCGTCGGCGCCGGTCGGGCGGCGGCGCCGATGCTAGAATGAAAAAGCGTTCTTCGCCGGCTCGTCACCTGTCGCCGGCCTGCGTCGCCATGGACCTCGCGAGCCTCCGCAACGACTACATGCGCGCGTCGCTCGACGTCACCGATGTCGATCCCGACCCGTTCCGCCAGTTCGCGCGCTGGTTCGACGACGCCTACGCGTCGAAGCTGCCCGAAGTCAACGCGATGACCCTCGCGACGGCGGACGCCGACGGCCGGCCGTCGGCCCGCGTCGTGCTGTTGAAGGGCGTCGACGATCGCGGATTCGTCTTCTACACCAACCTGCGCTCGCGCAAGGGCCGCGAGCTCGAGGCGCGACCGCGCGCGGCCTTGCTGTTCTTCTGGGCCGAGCTCGAGCGCCAGGTCCGGATCGAGGGCGCCGCCGAACGCGTCTCGGAGTCCGAGTGCGACGCGTACTTCGCGGCTCGCCCGAGGCTGTCGCGGATCGGTGCCTGGGCCTCGCCGCAAAGCGACCCGATCCCCGACCGCGCCTGGCTCGAGCGCGAGTTCGAGGCGGTCGACCGCCGCCACCTCGGCGACGGCGAGCATGTGCCCCGGCCGCCGCACTGGGGCGGTATCCGGGTCGTGCCCGAGGCGTTCGAATTCTGGCAGGGGCGCCGCTCGCGCCTGCACGACCGCGTCGCCTACCGGCGTGGGACGTCCGGCTGGGCGCTCGCGCGCCTCGCGCCCTGACGGCGGCGCGAGGCACGCGGATGGCGCGCCGTTCCGGGCCGAGGGGCCCGCGATCCTTCGCTTGGCTGGTCGCGCTGGGCGTCCTCAATCACTCGGTGCTCGCCGGACTGCGCGTCGACGTCTCGCTCGACGCCCTCGCGCGAGGCGGCTCGCCGGCCACCGTGGGCGTGCTGATGGCGCTGTTCGCGCTGCTGCCGGCGATTCTCTCGGTGTCGATCGGCCGCCTGTGCGACCGCACCGGCGTGCGCTCGCTGTTGATCCTGTCCTCGGCCGCGCTGGCGATCGCGACCGCGCTGCCGGCGCTCCTGCCGGGCTTCGTTGCGCTGGCGCTGACCGCTGCCGCGACCGGGCTCGCGTTCGGCGTGTTCCAGATCGCCGCTCAGCACGCGACCGCGCAGATGGGGGATCCGGTCGACCGCGTGCGCCGTTACACGCTGCTCGCGCTCGGCTACTCGGTGTCGGGAATGGCCGGCCCGCTCGTCGCCGGCTTCGGGATCGATCACGCCGGCCACCGGGCGACCTTCGCGCTGCTGGCGGTCATTCCGCTGGTGCCCCTCGCGGTCCTGACGAGCGGGCGCATCGCGCTCCCCGCGCCCGCGCCCCACGTCGATGAGGGGTCGGCGCGCGGCTACTTCGACCTCTGGCGCGATCCGTCGATGCGGCGCGTTCTCGTCCTGAACGCGCTGTTCGCGATCGGCTGGGACCTGAACACGATCTTCGTGCCGATCTACGGGGCGCAGATCGGCCTGGCGGCGGCCGAGATCGGACTCGTGCTCGCCGTCTTCAACGCAGCGACGTTCACCGTCCGGTTGGCGATGCCCTGGATCGCCGCGCGCCAGACCGAGACCCGCGTGATCGGCACCGCGCTGCTCGTCTCGGCGGCCGCCTTCTTCGCCTTTCCGTTCGCGCCGGGCGTCGTCGGCATGTCGGCGGTCGCCTACACGCTCGGACTGGGACTGGGCGCCGGTCAGCCGATGGTGCTGTCGCTGCTCGCATCGCGCGCGCCGCCGGGGCGCCTGGGCGAGGCGGCGGGCATGCGCATGACGATGATCCAGTCGATGGCGGTCGGCGTGCCGCTCGCGTTCGGCGCGCTGGGCGCCGCCATCGGTCTCGCGCCGGTGCTCTGGGCGGTCGGCGCCGGGCTGGCCGCCGGCGGTGCGCTGGCGCGTCGAGGCGCGTAGCGCCGCGATCGGTCGCCCGCTCAGGCGCCGGCCGGACGCTTCTTCAGGCGCTCGACGAACTGCCGGCGGAACTTGGCGACCTTCGGCGCGACGACGCCCAGGCAGTACGGCTGCGCCGGATTGGCCGAGAAGTAGTCCTGGTGATACGCCTCCGCCGGCCAGAACGTCGCCGGCCCGGCGATCTCGGTGACGATCGGGCCGGGGAAGATCCGCTCGGCCTCCAGCCGCCGTACGAGCGCGGACGCGACGTCCCGCTGGGCGTCGTCCTGCGCGAAGATCACCGAGCGGTACTGCGTGCCGATGTCGTGTCCCTGGCGGTTCTTCGTCGTCGGGTCGTGGATCGCGAAGAACACGCCCAGCAGGTCGGCGTAGGCGATCTTCGACGGATCGAACGCGACCCGGACGACCTCGGCGTGGCCGGTCCGGCCGCTGCAGACCGACTCGTAGGTCGGCCGGGCGCCGTTTCCGCCGGCGTACCCGGACTCGACCTCGTGCACGCCGTCGAGCTCGCGGAACACCGCGTCCAGGCACCAGAAGCAGCCGCCGCCGAGGACGGCGGTGTCGAGGGAGGGGCGGGTATCCATCGGTTTCTCCGCAGTGGGGGCGCCGACCGCGACGGTCGCGGCGGGGCCACGGTCGAACCCCCCGCCATCGCTCGTCCGCGCCTTCGGCGGCGGGGGCTTCCGTGGAGTGGTCGGCGCGGCGCGGTCCGCCTTACGGCCGTGCCGCGCGATAATGCCGGACCTCCTACGCGACGTCGACATGAAGCACCTTCCGCGCCCGCCGCAGCGCGTCCAGAGCCGATGAAGGGATTCGTCGGCCGCGTCCACTCGCGTCTGACCGGCGTCGGGCTCACCGGCACCGCGGCGAGCCTCGCGTTCATGACCCTGCTCGGCATCGTTCCGCTGGCGACGGTGGCGTTCGCCGTCGTCGCGCAGTTCCCGGTCTTCCAGGACTGGCTCTCGGCGCTCGAGGTCTGGCTCGCCCGTGTCCTTCTCCCGGGGGTCGCCGGCGGAGGTGTCGTACGCAACGCGATCACCGGATTCGCCGAGCAGGCGGCGCGGCTCACCGGCGTGACGATCGCCTTCGTCGCGGTCACCGCGGCGCTGCTCGTCGCGACCATCGAACGCGAGATCAACCTGATCTTCGGCGTGCGACGCGCACGGCCGCTGGGGCGGCGGCTGGTCGTCTACGCGCTGGGAGTGACGCTCGGGCCGATCCTGGTCGGCGCGTCGGTCTCGATCACGTCGTGGCTGGTCGCTCGTTCGCTCGCCGCCGTGCCTCTGCGCGAATCGCTCGCCGACTGGATCGGCAAACCGGTGCCGTGGCTCCTCTCGGCCGTCGCGCTGACGCTCGTCTACAAGCTCGCGCCCGCCTGTCCGGTGCGCTGGCGGCACGCGGCGACCGGCGGCGTGCTCGCGGCGCTCGCCTTCGAGGTCGCGAAGGAAGGCTTCGCGTGGTACATCATCCAGGTCCCGACCTACCGGCAGATCTACGGCGCCCTCGCGGTGCTGCCGCTGTTCATGCTCTGGCTCTACCTCTGCTGGATGATCGTGCTCGTCGGCGCCGCGATCGTCTCGGCGTTCGCGCCGCCCGGCCGGGGGAGCCGGAGCTGACGGCGCGGCTTCGCCTTGCCCATTTCCGGGTCTGCCGCTACAGTCTCGCGGGTTTCCACCGGAGAATCGCAACGTGTGGTCGATCATCCAGGCGGCCGGATGGCCCATCTGGCCGCTGCTGCTGGCGTCGGTCGTCGCGCTCGCGCTCATCCTCGAACGGCTGTGGTCGTTGCGCCAGAGCGTCGTCGCGCCGGACGGACTGGTCGACCAGGTGCTCGCCGAGTTCCGCCAGTCCGGAGCGACACCCGAGCTCCTGGCGAAGACCGCCGCCCGCGCGCCGCTCGGGAGGCTGCTCGCGGCCGGTCTCGCCAACTCGAAGAGTCCGCGGCCGGTGATGAAAGAGGCGATCGAGGAGGTCGGGCGCGTCGTTACCCACGAACTCGATCGTTTCCTGACGACGCTGGGGACGATCGCGGCGATGGCGCCGCTGCTCGGCCTGCTGGGGACCGTCGTGGGCATGATCGAGATCTTCGGGTCGCAGTCGGCGGCCGGTAGCAATCCGATCCAGCTCGCCAACGGCATCTCGATCGCGCTCTACAACACCGCGTTCGGCCTGATCGTCGCGATCCCGGCGATGATCTTCTACCGCCATTTCCGCGCCAAGGTCGACGCGCTGGTCGTCGAGATGGAACAGCAGGCCACCAAACTCGTCGACCTTGCGCACGGCGAGCGACGCTAGGATGGGGTCCACCCGCAGCGCGCTTCGCGCGCCTCCCCCCGGGGGGGCCGGCATCCTCGGGGCGGCCCTTCGGGTGCCGGCGGCGCGATGAACCTGCGCGGCGGCCGGGTCCGCGAGGATCCCGAGATCAACTTCATCCCGCTGATCGACGTCCTGCTCGTCATCCTGATCTTCCTCATGGTGACGACGACCTACCAGCGCTACGCGGAGCTGCGGATCACGCTGCCGGAGGCCGACGCCGACCCGGTGAAGGAACGGCCGCGCGAGATCAGCGTCGGCATCGACGCGCAGGGCCGCTACGTCGTCGACAAAGCGGTGTTCGCCTACACGACGACGGCGGCGCTCGCCGCCGAGCTGCGCCGCAGCGCCGGCGAGGCGAAGGAGCCGGTGATCATCATCAGCGCCGACGCGAGCGCGACGCACCAGTCGGTCGTCAACGTGATGGAGGCCGCCCGACAGGCGGGGCTCGTGCACATCACGTTCGCGACCCAGACCGCCGGCGGCGCGAGGAAGTAGCCGCCGGGCGCCGCCCGCGCGCCGATGGGTCCGGTCGAGCGCCTGACCGCCGCGTGGTACCTGCCGCGCCTCGTGGCGACCAGCGCGCTGCTGCTGCCGCTCGCGGCGCTGTACGGCGCGGTCGTCGCGCTGCGGCGCAGGCTCTACCGCACCGGGATCCTGCGCGCCGAGCGCGTCGGCGTTCCGGTCGTGGTCGTCGGCAATCCGACGGTCGGCGGCACCGGCAAGACGCCGCTCGCGATCGCGCTCGCCGACGCGCTCGCCGCGCGCGGCTGGCACCCCGGATTCGTCAGCCGCGGACACGGCCGTCGCGCCGCCGACGTCCGCGTCGTGCGTCCGCAAGACACCGCGGACGAGGTCGGCGACGAGCCGCTGCTGCTCGCCGCGACCGGCCGTACGGTCGCCGTCGGCGCCGACCGGGCCGCCGCGGCCCGGCTCCTGCTCGCGCACGATCCGGCCTGCGACCTGATCGTCGCCGACGACGGTCTGCAGCACTACCGGCTGGCGCGGGACGTGGAGATCGCCGTCGTCGACGCCACGCGGGGACTGGGCAACGGCTGGCTGCTGCCCGCGGGACCGTTGAGGGAGCCGGCGGCGAGGCTCGACGAGGTCGACGCGGTCGTGCGACTGGTCGATGCCGATCGCTGGGAGGAGTCCGCCGACGGCCGCTCGACGCTGATGGCGCACGAGCCGGTCGCCTGGCGCAACCTCGCCCGGCCCGGGCGCGTGATCGCGCCCGCCGCCTTGCGTCCGCAGCGCGCCTGGGCGATCGCCGGCACCGGCCATCCGGCCCGTTTCTTCGCGCTCGTCGCGCGGCTGGGCATCGAAGCGCGGACGCGCGCCTACCCGGACCACCACGCGTACACCCCGGCCGACCTAGACCTGTCCGAGGCCGATGCGATCCTCATGACCGCGAAGGACGCGGTAAAATGCGGGGCGTTCGCGGACGAACGCTGCTGGGCGCTCGACATCCGCGCCCGCATCGATCCGGCGCTGGTGTCGCGCGTCGAGGAGAAGCTCAAGTGGATCCGAAGCTCCTGGAAATCCTCGTCTGCCCGGTGACCAAGGGCCCGCTGGTCTACGACCGCGAGCGCGGGGAGCTCTGGTCGGCGTCCGCGCGGCTCGCCTATCCGATCCGCGACGGCATTCCGGTGATGCTCGAGGACGAGGCGAGGCGACTGACGCCCGAAGAGGCCGAGGCGCTGCGCACCCGCTGACCCGCGCCCGGCGCGCCCGTCGTGGAGCGAGTCCCGGCCGATGCCCCGATGACGTTCTCGGTCCTGATCCCGGCGCGCTACGCGTCGACCCGGCTGCCGGGCAAGCCGCTCGCGGATCTGGGCGGGCGGCCGATGGTCGTGCGGGTCGCCGAGCGCGCGCGGGCGAGCGGCGCCGCGCGCGTGGTCGTCGCCACCGACGACGCGCGCGTGCACGACTCGGTGCGCGCGCACGGGTTCGAGTCGTTGATGACGAGGGCCGACCATCCGACCGGCACCGACCGGCTCGCGGAAGCGGCGGCGGCGCTCGGACTCGCGCCGGAGTCGATCGTCGTCAACGTCCAGGGCGACGAGCCGCTGCTCGAACCGGCGCTGGTGCGCCGGATGGCGGAACTGCTCGCCGCGCATCCGGACGCCGCGATCGCCACCGCCTGCCACCCGATCGTCGATGTCGACGAGGCCTTCAATCCGAACGTCGTCAAGGTCGTGCTCGACCGGCGCGGCTACGCGATGTACTTCAGCCGCGCGACGATCCCCTGGGCGCGCGACGCGTTCGCGGCGGGCCGCGACGTCCTGCCCTCCGGTTTGTCGATTCAGCGGCATTACGGTCTGTACGCGTACCGGGTGTCGTTCCTCGCGCGCTACCCGACGCTCGAACCGGCGCCGGTCGAGCGTTTCGAGGCGCTCGAACAGCTGCGGGCGCTGTGGCACGGCTACCGGATCGTCGTCGACGTGACGATCGGAACGCCGGCGCCGGGCGTCGATACCCCCGAAGACCTCGACCGGGTGCGCGCGATCGTCGCCCGCGGGGCGTGACCCGGCGACCGGCTCGTCCGGACTTGATCCGGCTCAATTGACCGTTGAGTCGGGTTGACCCGACAATCTGCGCGCCACGGGAACCGGTGGAGGACCGGCCCCGCGAAAGCCCGTACGCCGGCGACACCGGCGACCCCCCCAACGCCGTAGACACCGCGTCGAGTCGTCCATGCGACTGATCCTGCTCGGGCCCCCGGGGGCCGGCAAAGGCACGCAGGCCGGATTCATCACGGCCGCCTACGGCATTCCGCAGATCTCCACCGGCGACATGCTTCGCGCCGCGGTGAAGGCCGGAACGCCGACCGGAATCGCCGCGAAGAAGGTGATGGACGCCGGCGGCCTGGTCTCCGACGACATCATCATCGCGCTGGTTCGCGAGCGCCTGAAGGCGCCCGACTGCGCCAGGGGCTACCTGTTCGACGGCTTCCCGCGCACGATTCCGCAGGCCGAGGCGATGCGCGCGGCGAACGTGCCGATCGACGTCGTCCTCGAGATCGACGTGCCGGACTCGGCGATCGTCGAGCGGATGGGCGGCCGGCGCGTGCACGTCGCCTCGGGCCGCACCTACCACGTGCGGTTCAACCCGCCGAAGGTCGCCGGCAAGGACGACGTCACCGGCGAGGACCTGATCCAGCGCGACGACGATCGCGAGGCGACCGTACGCCACCGTCTCTCGGTCTACCACGCGCAGACCGAGCCGCTGGTCGAGTACTACGCGAAGTGGGCGGCGAGCGGCGACGCCCGCGCGCCGAGGCACCGGCGCGTCGACGGCAGCGGCGGCGTCGAGGCGATCCGCGACGCCTGCCTGAAGGCGCTCAAGTCGTAACGCCGCCGCAGCCCGCACCCGATCCGACGGCGCCCGGCCGGCCGGCCGCGCCGACGGTCAGCGTCGTCGTGCGCAGCATGGATCCGCCGACGTTGCCGCGGGCGCTCGCGTCGGTGGCGAGGCAGGACCATCCGTCGATCGAACTGGTGCTGGTCGCCGCCTGCGGGCCGTCGCACCGGCCGGTCGATCCCGCCGCCTGGCCGTTCCGCCTGGTCAACGTCGTGCGCGACGGGCGCCTACCGCGTCCGGTCGCGGCGAACGCCGGCATCGAGGCGGCGAGCGGCGAGTACCTGACGATGCTCGACCACGACGACGAGTTCCTGCCCGGACACCTGTCGGCGCTGGTCGCCGAGCTCGAGGCCCATCCCGAAGCCGGTGCGGCGTACACGCGCTTCGAGGTCTACGAAGGCGGCGCGCTCTACACGACCGTCGGCCGGCCGTTCAACCGGATCGCGCTGTTCGAGAAGTCCTACATCCACCACTCGGGGCTGCTCTACCGCCGCTCGCTCCTCGGGACCGGCATCCGCTACGACACCGCGCTCGACATCCACGACGACTGGGACTTCGTCCTGCAACTCTCCGAGCGGACGCGATTCCGCTTCGTCGACCGCGCCTCGTTCCGCTGGCACGCCGACACCGGGACCTCGGGCGGCGGCGGACTCGGCAACTTCGACCCGGCGAAGTTCCAGCGCCAGCACGACTACGTGCGCGCCAAGTGGGCCGACGTCTACAACGGCTACGTCGAGCGGCACCGCGCCGGCGTCGAGCGCGCGGTGGCGCTCGCGGGCGCCGGCGACCTCGCTGCGGCCGAGGCCGCGCTGCGAACGCTGCTCGACGACGGCGCCGACGACCCGGACCTGCTGTCGCTGCTGGCGATGGTCCGCAGCCGCGCCGGCGCGCCGCGCGAGTCGGTCGAACTGATGGAACGCGCGCTGCGCGAGCGGCCCGACGACGCCAATCTGTGGTTCAACGCCGGACTCGCCTGCGCCGCGGCGTCGATGGAGGGCGCGGCGCGGCGCTGCTTCGCCCGCGCCGCCGAGCTGACGCCGGGCCATCCGGGCGCCGCCGCCTGGCTCGCGAAGCTCGGCCGGCCGTCGGGCGCGGCGCGTTAGAATCCGACGCGGAGCAGGCTGCCGCGGCGCGGCGGGCCGCCTCCGCCGACCGCCTCGTTCCGGACGCCTCCACCATGCCCAAGCGCAACGCCTTCTACGCCCAGTCGGGCGGCGTGACCGCCGTCATCAACGCCTCCGCCGCCGGCGTGATCGAGACCGCGCGGCGCCATCGCACCCGGATCGGCAAGGTCTACGCCGGGCGCAACGGCATCATCGGCGCGCTGACCGAGGATCTGATCGACACCGGCAAGGAGAGCGCGGCATCGATCCGCGCGCTCAAGCACACGCCGGCCGGCGCGTTCGGTTCGTGCCGGTACAAGCTCAAGGGTCTCGAGGAGTCGCGCGCGCAGTACGAGCGGCTGATCGAGGTGTTCCGCGCCCACGACATCGGCTACTTCTTCTACAACGGCGGCAACGACTCCGCCGACACCTGCCTCAAGGTCTCGCAGATCGCCGAGAAGTTGGGTTACCCGCTCCAGGCGATCCACGTGCCCAAGACCGTCGACAACGACCTCGCGGTCACCGACAACTGCCCGGGCTTCGGATCGGTCGCGAAATACGTCGCGACGTCGATGCGCGAGGCCGCCTTCGACGTCGCCTCGATGGCGAAAACGTCGACGAAGCTGTTCGTGCTCGAGGTGATGGGGCGCCACGCCGGGTGGATCACCGCGGCGGTCGGCATGGCCGACGACGCCGATACGCCGATTCCGCTGGTCCTGCTGTTCCCCGAGGTCGCGTTCGACGAAGCCGCGTTCCTGCGCGAGGTCGACGCGCGGACCCAGGCGCACGGCTACTGTTGCGTCGGCGTTTCGGAAGGACTGCTCAACGCCGAGGGGAAGCTGATGGCCGAGGCCGGCACCAAGGACGCGTTCGGCCACGCGCAGCTGGGCGGCGTCGGGCCGTTGATCGCCAAGCTGTGCAAGGACCGGCTGGGCTCGAAATACCACTGGGCGGTGGCCGACTACCTGCAGCGTGCGGCGCGTCACCTGGCCTCGAAGACCGACGTCGAGCAGAGCTACGCGGTGGGACGCGCCGCGGTCGAGATGGCGATCGCGGGGAAGAACGCGGTGATGCCGGCGATCGCGCGCGTCGCCGACCGGCCGTACAAGTGGAAGATCGTCGAGGCGCCGCTCGTCCAGGTCGCGAACGTCGAGAAGAAGCTGCCGCGCGATTTCATCTCCAGGGACGGCTACGGCATCACCGAGAAGGCCCGTCGCTACCTCGGACCCTTGATGAAGGGCGAGGCGCCGCCGCCGTACAAGGACGGCCTGCCGAAGTACGTGCGGTTGAAGAACGCACCGGTCGCGAAGAAGCTCGCGGCCGGGTTCAAGGTGTGAGCCGCCCGGCGTCCGGAACTCGCTGCGTTCCCCCCGTCGCCGATCGTTCGTGCCGATGAAGAGCGTCGACTACTACTTCGCCCCGGTCTCGCCGTGGAGCTACCTCGGCCACGAGCGCTTCGTCGCGCTGCTGCAGGCGAACGCCGCGACCGCGCGCGTGCTCCCGGTCGACCTGTCGAAGATCTTCCCGGTCTCCGGCGGACTGCCGCTGGCCAAGCGCGCGCCGCAACGCCAGGCGTACCGGCTGGTCGAGCTCGCACGCTGGAGCGAGTGGCTGCAGGTGCCGCTCAACGCGCAGCCGGCGTTCGTCGCCTCGTCGGGCGATCTCGCGAGCCGCTGGATCCTCGCCGCGGGCGAGCGCGCCTCGGCCAACGCGCTGGCGCTCGCCGGCGGCGTGATGCGCGCGCGGTGGGCCGAGGAACGCGACATCGCCGACCCGGCGACGCTGGCGGCGATCGCCGACGGCTGCGGGCTCGACGCGGCGGCGATCGGCGCGCGCGCGCAGTCGCCCTCGATCGGCGAGGCGTTCGACGCGGCGACGCGGGAGGCGATCGACGCGCAGGTGTTCGGCGTGCCCTGGTACGTCTGTCGCGGCGAGCCGTTCTGGGGTCAGGACCGTCTCGACTTCCTGGGTCGCGCTCTGGCAAAATAGCGTGTTTGCCCGACGCCCCGGTCCGGTGGTCTGACCGATCACCGAACCGGGTCGCCGGTAGGGGATAGTTCCCGCCGACACCGCGCGGGGACCGCGAACGGGCGAGGGGCGCCGACCAGACGCGCCCCCGGGGCCCGCAACGCAGGACCAATCGTCTCAAGGGAGAAACCGAATGACCACCGCGCTCGTCTTCACGCTCGTCTGCGCGATCCTGGCCATCGTCTACGGCTTCTGGTCGATCAACTGGATCCTCGCGAAGCCGGCCGGCAACGCGCGGATGCAGGAGATCGCGGCGGCCGTCCAGGCGGGCGCCAAGGCGTACCTGAACCGGCAGTACACGACGATCGGCATCGTCGGCGTCATCCTGTTCCTCGTCATCGGCTGGTTCCTGGGCTGGCGCACCGCCGGCGGATTCGCGATCGGCGCGCTGCTGTCCGGTCTGGCCGGCTACATCGGCATGAACGTGTCGGTCCGCTCGAACGTGCGGACCGCGGAAGCGGCGCGCACCGGGTTGAACGAGGCGCTCGGCATCGCCTTCCGCGGCGGCGCGATCACCGGGATGCTGGTCGTGGGCCTGGGCCTGCTGGGCGTGGCCGGCTTCTACTGGTTCCTCGTCAATTCCGCGCACCACGCGCCGAACCTGATGAAGGAAGGGCTGCACCACGCGATCGAACCGCTCGTCGGCCTCGCCTTCGGCGGCTCGCTGATCTCGATCTTCGCGCGTCTGGGCGGCGGCATCTTCACCAAGGGCGCCGACGTCGGCGCCGATCTCGTCGGCAAGGTCGAGGCCGGCATTCCCGAGGACGACCCGCGCAACCCGGCGGTGATCGCCGACAACGTCGGTGACAACGTCGGCGACTGCGCCGGCATGGCCGCCGACCTGTTCGAGACCTACGCGGTGACGATCGTCGCCACGATGCTGCTGGGCGCGCTGATGCTGCCGGCGGTGGCCGAAGTGGCGGTGACCTACCCGCTCGTGCTGGGCGGCTTCTCGATCATCGCCTCGATCATCGGCTGCTTCTTCGTCAAGGCGACGCCGGGCGGCAAGATCATGAACGCCCTGTACAAGGGCCTGATCGTCGCCGGCGTGATCTCGGCGGTCGGCTTCTGGTTCATCACCCAGTGGATGATGAAGGACATCGGCGCCGCCGACGCGTCGCTGACGCCGATGAAGCTCTTCCTCGCCGCGCTGATCGGCCTCGCGCTGACCGCCGCGATGGTCGTGATCACCGAGTACTACACCGGTACCGACTTCAAGCCGGTCAAGCACGTCGCCGAAGCGTCGACCACCGGGCACGCGACCAACATCATCGCCGGGCTCGGCGTGTCGATGAAGTCGACCGCGCTGCCGGTCTTCGCCGTCTGCCTCGCGATCCTCGGCGCGTTCTGGTGCGGCGGGCTCTACGGAATCGCGATCGCGGCGACCGCGATGCTGTCGATGACCGGCATCATCGTCGCGCTCGACGCCTACGGTCCGATCACCGACAACGCCGGCGGCATCGCCGAGATGAGCGAGCTGCCGGATTCGGTGCGCGCGGTCACCGATCCGCTCGACGCGGTCGGCAACACCACCAAGGCCGTGACCAAGGGCTACGCGATCGGTTCGGCGGGCCTCGCGGCGCTGGTGCTCTTCGCCGACTACACGCACGCCCTCGAGCGCGCGAACATCGCCCAGACGTTCGACCTGTCGAACCACATGGTGATCATCGGCCTGTTCATCGGCGGACTCATCCCCTACCTGTTCGGCGCGATGGCGATGGAGGCGGTGGGCCGCGCGGCCGGCTCGGTCGTGCTGGAGGTGCGCCGGCAGTTCCGCGAGATCAAGGGCATCATGGAGGGGACGGCGAAGCCGGAGTACGGCGTCGCGGTCGACATGCTGACCAAGGCGGCGATCAAGGAGATGATCGTCCCGTCGCTGCTCCCGGTGCTGGTGCCGGTGGTCGTGGGCCTCGCGCTCGGACCGCAGGCGCTCGGCGGTCTCCTGATGGGCACGATCATCACCGGGATCTTCGTCGCGATCTCGATGACGACCGGCGGCGGCGCCTGGGACAACGCCAAGAAATACATCGAGGACGGACACCACGGCGGCAAGGGCAGCGACGCGCACAAGGCGGCGGTGACCGGCGACACCGTCGGCGACCCGTACAAGGATACGGCGGGCCCGGCGGTCAACCCGCTGATCAAGATCATCAACATCGTCGCCCTGATGATCGTCCCGCTGCTCGGTGTCTGGGGCATCGGCAAGGCTGCGGCGCCGGCGGCCAAGCCGGCGGCGCCGGTCGCCGCGGTGGCGGCTCCCGCGGCTCCGGCCGCGACTCCGGCCGCGGCGGTCGCCGACGTGGTCAAGGTCTACTTCGAGTCGGGCAAGGGCGAGCTGCCGGCCGACGCGACGAAGACGCTCGAACCGGCGATCGCGAAGGCGAAGGCCAACGCCGCCGCCAAGGTCGTCATCTCCGGATTCCACGACGCGACCGGCAATCTCGAGCAGAACCAGGAGCTCGCCAAGAAGCGCGCGTTCGCGGTCCGCGACGCGATCAAGACCGCGGCCGGCGTCGGCGACGACCGGTTCGAGATGAAGAAGCCCGAGGTCACGCAGGGATCGGGCAGCGACGCGGAGGCCCGCCGCGTCGAGGTGCGCGTCAACTGACCGGCGCTCGCTCCGGCGAAAGGGGACGGCAGCGGGCGACCGCTGCCGTTTTCGTTCGAGGGGGTCGATGAGGCGCGTCGCCGGCGACGACCTGCGCGTCGGTCTGCGGTTCTTCGCGGCGCTGCCGCGGTTCCTGCGCACGCCGCTCGCGCTCGGTGAGATGCGCGCGATCGTGCGCGGCCGCCTCGCCTCGCGCGCGCGCCTGTTCGCGGCGAACGTCGCGCGGGCCTGCCGGGTCGAGGGTTCGCCGTACGCCCGGCTCTTCGCCCACGCCGGCCTCGATCCGCGGGAGGCGGCAGCGATGGCCGCCCGAGACGGCGTCGAGGGCGCGCTGGGAACGCTGCTGCGCGCGGGCATCGGCCTTTCCGGCGACGAGTTCAAGGGACGCCGGCCGGTCGTCCGCGGGAGTCTCTCGTTCACCGTCGATCCGGCGACGCTGGTCAATCCGGCGTCGGTCGTGCACGGGGTCTCCGAGTCGAGCGGCAGCCGGGGCGCGCGTACGCCGGTGCCGATCGACCTCGCCTCGATCCGCGACCACGCGGTCGACACCCACGTGTCGCTCGCCGCCCACGGCGGACGCGGGTGGTCGCACGCGCACTACGGCATCCCGGGCGGCACCGCGGTGACCAATCCGCTCGAGTTCGCCAAGGGCGGTCACCCGCCGGTCCGCGTCTTCGCCTCGATCGATCCCGGGTCTCCCGAACTCCATCCGCGCTACCGGCTCGGCGCCCGGGCGCTGCGGTTCGCGAGCCTCGTCGCCGGCGTCCCGCTGCCCGGGTTCACGCTCGCGCCGCTCGACGACCCCACGCCGATCGTCCGCTGGCTGCGCTCCGAGCTCGACGCCGGCCGCGTGCCGCATCTGTGGACCTACGCGAGCTCGGCGGTGCGGATCTGCCATGCGGCGCGGGCGTCGGGCGTCGACATCGCCGGCGCGCGCTTCACCTGCGGCGGCGAGCCGACGACCCCGGCGCGTCGGGCCACGATCGAGGCCACCGGCGCCGGCGCGCTGCCTCGGATGGGAACCACCGAGACCGACATCCTGGCCTACGCTTGCGCGCGTCCGGCGGCGAGCGACGACATGCACTTCCTCGACGACCGCTACGCGTTGATCCAGCCCGGTCCGGCCGCCGCTCGGGACGGACTGCCGCCGGACGCGATGATTCTGACCTCGCTCCTGCCGACCGCGCCGATCCTGATGGTCAATGTCTGCCTCGGCGATCGGGCGAGCGTCGATACCGGCGTCTGCGGATGCCCGATGGCGCAGGAGGGCTGGGCGACGCGCGTGCGCGACGTGCGCTCGTTCGAGAAGCTGACCGCCGGCGGCATGACGCTGCTCGACGTCGACGTCGTCCGGGTGCTCGAGGAGGTGCTGCCGGGGCGTTTCGGTGGACGCCCCGGCGACTGGCAGCTCGTCGAACGCCACGACGGCGCGCGCGCCGAGCCCGAGCTGCGGCTGCTCGTCGACCCGTCGGTCGGCCCGCTCGACGAGGGAGCGATCGCCGACGCCTTCCTCGAAGCGGTCGGCGGCGGCGACGCCGGCGAGCGGATGATGGCGCTGCAGTGGCGCGCCGCCGGGGTGCTGCGCGTCGAACGGGCGGCGCCGCTGCGCACGGTGTCCGGAAAGATCCTGCACGTGCACGCGGCGCGCGCGGCCGGCCTCTGAAGCCGGGCGGCCGCCGGGAGCCCACCGCTTGGTACACTGGCGCGCGTGGAACTTGAGCTCGAGGGCAAGTCGGCGCTGGTGACCGGCGCGTTCGGCGGACTCGGACGCGAATTCGCGGCGATGCTCGCCCGCGCCGGGGCGGCGGTCGCCCTGGCCGGGCGGCGGATCGACGAGGGTCGCGCCGTCGCGGCCGGACTCGTCGCCGGCGGCGCGCGCGCGATCGCCGTCGAGATGGACGTCACCGATCGCGCCAGCGTCGAGCGCGCCGTCGGCGAGGCGGTATCCGCGCTCGGCGGCGTCGACGTGCTGGTCAACAACGCCGGCGTCGCGCTGACCAGGCCGTTCCTCGAGCTGTCCGAACGCGACTGGTCGTCGATCCTCGAGGTGAACCTCGACGGCGCGTTCCGCGTCGCGCAGGCGGTCGCCCGGCGGATGGCCGAGGCCGGGCGTGGCGGCGCGATCGTCAACATCGCCTCGGTGCTGCACCAGCGCGTGGCGGCGCAGGTCGCGCCGTACACGGTGTCGAAGGCGGCGCTCGTGCAGCTGACGCGGGCGATGGCGCTCGAGCTCGCCCGCCACCGGATCCGCGTCAACGCGCTCGCGCCCGGCTACGTGCTCACCGACATCAATCGCGAGTTCTTCGCCAGCGAGGGCGGGCAGGCGATCGTCAAGCGCATCCCGATGCGACGCCTGGGAACCCCCGCCGATCTGGAGGCGCCGCTGCTGCTGCTCGCGTCGGACGCGTCGGCCTACATCACCGGCGCGGTGCTCGCCGTCGACGGCGGCCACGCGGTGAGCGCCCTCTGATACGGACACCCGCGAGGAAGACACGATGGAATTCACGCTCGATTCCGCGACCGACGACCTGCGCCGGCGCGTGCGGACCTTCGTCGACGAGCGCCTGATCCCGCTCGAGGCCGACCGGGCGAGCTACGACGAGCACGAGAACATCCGCGAGGACCTCCTCGGGCGGATGCGCGGCGAGGCGCGCGCGGCCGGTCTGTGGGCGCTGCAGACGCCGAAGGCGCGCGGCGGCGGCGGACTTCCGTTCGTGGGCATGGCCGCCTGCTACGAGGAGATGAACCGGTCGATCTTCGGGCCGGCGTGCTTCAACTGCGCCGCGCCCGATGACGGCAACATGATGGCGCTCGAGCGGGTCGGCAGCGACGCGCAGAAGGCGCGCTGGCTGCAGCCGATCGTCGACGGGGCGGTCCGCTCGTCGTTCGTGATGACCGAGCCGCATCCGGGCGGCGGTTCGGATCCTTCGATGATCGCGACGACCGCCGAGCGGCGCGGCGAGCGCTGGGTGATCCGTGGTCGCAAGTGGTTCATCACCGGCGCGGACGCCGCCAGCCACTTCCTGCTGATCGCGCGCACCTCCGACGACGCGCGCAAGGGCCACACGGCGTTCATGTTCCACCGCGACCAGCCGGGCTGGCGGGTCCTGCGGCGCATCCCGATCATGGGCCCTGAGGAGCACGGCGGTCACGGCGAGCTCGTCTTCGACGGTCTGGAGATTCCCGACGAGGACCGGCTGCTCGGCGTCGGCGACGGACTCAAGGTCGCGCAGATCCGCCTCGGTCCGGCGCGCCTGACCCACTGCATGCGCTGGCTCGGACTCGCGCGTCGCAGCCTCGAGATCGCGCAGGAGTACATCGGGCGGCGGATGAGCGGAGGCAAGCGGCTCGCCGACCGCGAATCGGTGCAGCTGCTGATGGGCGAGGCGGCGATGCAGGTCCGCATCGGCCGGCTGCTCGTCATGCACGCGGCCTCGAAGCTCGACGCCGGCGCGATGGCCAGGAACGAGTTGTCGATCGCGAAGGTCCAGGTCGCCGATGCGCTCCACCGCGCGGTCGACACCGCGATCCAGTTGAACGGCGGCCGCGGCTATTCGAAGGACACGCCGCTCGAGTGGATCTACCGCTACGCGCGCCAGGCGCGGCTCGTCGACGGCGCCTCCGAGGTCCACAAGACGGTGATCGCGCGCCATCTCGGCGAGGACGCCGACGCGTTCTTCGACTGGAACCGCCTCGACCGGCCGAAGCGGTCGACCGGCTCGTGAATCCACGCCTCGCGGCGCGGGTCGCGGCGCTGGCGGCGGCGCTGGCGGCGTCGGCCGCGGCGCAACCGGCGCCTGAGGCGCCGTCCGGGTGGACATCGAAGGCGCCGGTCGACGCGACACGCTACATCGCGGCGACCGCCAACGGGCACGCGACCGACGCGGCGACGCTCGTGCTGTCGCGCGGCGGATCGGCGGTCGACGCTGCGATCGCCGCGCAACTCGTGCTGGGACTGGTCGAGCCGCAGTCGTCGGGGATCGGCGGCGGCGCGTTCCTGCTCGTCCACGACCCGCGTGATCGCCGCCTGCGCGCCTACGACGGGCGCGAGACGGCGCCGGCCGCGGCGCGGCCCGACCGCTTCCTCGACGCCGATGGCAGGCCGCTCGCGTTCCGCGACGCGGTCGCGGGCGGGGCCTCGGTCGGCACCCCGGGCGTGTTGCGCGCGCTCGAACTCGCGCATCGCCGGCACGGCCGCCGGCCGTGGGCGGAGCTCTTCGAGCCGGCGATCGCGCTCGCCGAGCGCGGCTTCGAGGTGTCGGAACGGCTCGCGACGCTGATCGCCGCCGATCCGCTGATCGCCGCCTCGGCGTCGGCGCGCGCGTATTTCCATGGCGCGGACGGCCGTCCGCTCGCCTCGGGATCGCGGCTCGTCAACGCGGCCTACGCCGCGACGCTCAGGGCGATCGCGGCCGGCGGCGCCGACGCGTTCTACCGCGGCGCGATCGCGCGCGACATCGTGGCGACGGTGCGTTCGGCGCACCGTCCCGGCGACTTGACCGAGGACGACCTCGCCGGCTACCGCGCGATCGAGCGCGAACCGCTGTGCGGCTCCTACCGCGGATACCGCGTCTGCGGGATGCCGCCGCCGTCGTCCGGGGCGACGACCGTGCTCGCGATCCTCGGCATGCTCGAGCCGTACGACGTGGCGGCGATGGGCCCCGGCTCGTTCTGGAGCGCCCATTTCCTGAGCGAGGCGGCGCGACTCGCGTACGCGGATCGCGACCGCTACGTCGCCGACCCGGCCCGGGTCGACGTACCCGCCGGCATCGTCGATCCCGCGTACCTTCGCGAGCGCGCTCGCGCGATCCGCGCGACCTCGTCGATGGTCCGCGCGGTTCCGGGGATGCCGCCGGGCGCGACTGCGGGGCCGGTGTCCGTCATCGACGAGCTCTCGGAGCTTCCGGCGACCTCGCACCTGTCGATCGTCGACGCCGACGGCGGCGTCGTGTCGATGACGACGACGATCGAGGACGCTTTCGGCAGCCGCCTCCTCGCCGCCGGCGGTTTCCTGCTCAACAACCAGCTCACCGACTTCTCGTTCCGGCCGACGATCGACGACGTGCCGGTCGCCAACCGGGTCGAGCCCGGCAAGCGGCCACGATCGTCGATGGCGCCGACGATCGTCTACGACGCGGCGGGTCGTGTGCGCCACGTCGCCGGATCGCCGGGCGGCGGCGCGATCATCCTCTACGTGACCAAGGCGATCCTGGCGATGGTCGACTGGAAACTCGACCCGCAGGCCGCCGCGGCGCTGCCCAACGTCGGCAGCCGCAACGGGCCGACCGAGCTCGAGCAAGGCACGCCGGCCGCGGCGCTCGCTCCCCGGCTCGCCGCCATCGGTCACCCGGTGGCCGTGGTGCCGCTGACCAGCGGTCTGCACCTGCTGTCGCGCAGACCCCGCGGGTGGACCGGGGGCGCGGATCCGCGGCGCGAAGGCAAGGTCGGCGGCGGCTGATCGGCCGGGTCCCTGCGGCCATGCTGCAGTGCGTCCCGCGGCGGTCTCCGCGACGGGGGCGCGAGCCCGCCCGGCCGCCGCCTCGGTGGAGCTTTGTCCACTTCAGGACCGGCGCGGATCTTGCGGCAGCGCGGTCCCACTTCGACCGCGACCGCGGGACCCCTCGTTCCATGCCGAGAATTCGCAGCATCGGGAATCGCACGCTCTCGCCCGCGCGAATCCGCGCGTCCGGCGGGCCTCGGCGTCCGTTCCGTCCGGCGAGTCGCAGCCGATGACGCATCGCATCACGATCGTCGGCGGCGGCGCGGGCGGCCTGCCGCTCGCCACGGCGCTCGCCGAAGCGCACCTCCGGGCCGGCCGCGCCGAGGTGACGCTCGTCGACCCGAGCGCGATGCACGTCTGGAAGCCGCTGCTCCACGAGGTCGCCGCCGGCCGAGTCGGCGCGCAGGAGGGCGACGTGTCGTACGCGGCGATCGCCCGGCGCCACGGATTCCGCTTCGTGCGCGGAGCGATGACCGGACTCGACCGGCGCGCGCGTGCCGTCGTCGTCCGCCGTTCGCAGGAGCGGCCCGGCGCGGCGACGTCCACCGTCGAGGTCGGCTACGACACGCTGATCGTCTGCGTCGGCAGCGAGACCAACGACTGGGGCGTGCCGGGCGTGCGCGAACGCGCGGTGATGCTGGACACCCCGGCCCAGGCCGAGCGGTTCCGCCGCGATCTCCTGATTTCGAGCGTGCGGGCCGACGCGCGACGCGGCGCCTCGGGCACCGGTGGCGTCGAGGTCGTGATCGTCGGCGCCGGCGCCACCGGCGTCGAGCTCGCCGCCGAGATCCGCAAGACCACCCGCGCGCAGGCGGCCTACGCGTTCGACCGGTACGACGCCGAGCGCGACATCCGCCTGACACTGATCGAGGCAACGCCGAGGATCCTGCCGCTGCTCGCGCCGCGCATCGCCGAGTCGGTCACGCCGCTGCTCGCGTCGCTGGCGATCGACGTGCGCACCGGCGAGCGCGTCGTCGAGGTGGCCCCCGATGGCGTGCGCACCGCGCGCGGCGGCTTCTTCACGGCCGATTTCGTCGTCTGGGCCGCCGGGATCCGCGCGCCCGGCTGGCTCGCCCACGCCGACGGCCTGCAGACCGATCGTGTCAACCGGCTGGTCGTCGGGCTCACGCTGCAGACGACCCGTGATCCCGACGTGTTCGCCTTCGGCGACTGCGCCGCCTGCCCGTGGCCCGAGTCGGGCGAGGACGCGCTGTTGCCGCCGCGCGCGCAGGTCGCGCGCCAGCAGGCGACGATGCTGGTGGAGACGATCTCGGCGCGGCTCGACGGGCGGACGCTGCCGCGCTTCCGCTATCGCAGCTTCGGCTCGCTCGCTACACTGGGCGAGCTGTCGGGCGCCGGCGGGTGGATGAGCCGCCTCGTGGGCGGCAGCCTGATCCTCCAGAGACTGACCGCCCGTTGGACCTTCGCGCTGCTCCACCTGATGCACCAGGTCTCGATCCACGGCGCCGCGCACGTCCTGCGCGACACGCTCGCCCGCCTCGCGCGCGGCGGCGACGAGGCGCGGGTCAAGCTGCACTGACGTCCGCCGGGCGTCGAGCCGGGCGCCCGCCGGGTCCGCGATGAGCCCGTTCCTCGCCGGCCTCACCTGGCTGGTCGCCTTCCAGTGCGCCGGCGAGTCGCTCGTCTGGGCACTGGGCGTTCCGGTGCCCGGGCCGGTCGTCGGCATGGCGTTGCTGCTGGGCGCGCTGGTCGCACGCCGGGGACGCGACACGGGTCCGGAACGACCGCTCGGTGCGGCGGCCGACGCACTCGCGCGCCATCTGTCGCTGTTGTTCGTGCCGGCCGGCGTCGGCGTCCTGCTCCACGTCGGCCGGCTGGCCGACGAAGGCGCGGCGCTCGGCGCGGCGCTGGTCGCGAGCACGGTGCTCGCGCTCGCCGCCGCCGGTCTCGTGTTCCAGGCGCTGCTGCGCCGCGCCGACCGCGCGGCGGAGACGAATCGACGCGGCCCGTGAGCGACGAGATCTTCCGGCTATGGGTCTACCTGTCGGCGACGCCGCTCGCCGGGCTCGCGATCACACTCGGCGCCTACGCGCTCGCCTGGGCGGTGTACGCGCGCTCGGGCTTCCACCCGCTCGCCAATCCGGTGCCGATCGCGGTGGCGCTGGTCGTCGCCGCGCTGGTCGCGACCCGCACGCCGTACGCGACCTACTTCGAGGGCTCCCAGTTCGTCCACTTCCTGCTCGGTCCGGCGGTGGTCGGGCTCGCGGTGCCGCTCGCGCGCGACTGGGCGAACGTGCGGCGCCTCGCCTGGCCGATCGCCGGGGCGCTACTCGCCGGTTCGGTGGTCGCCGCGGCGAGCGCGGTCGCGATCGCCTGGGCGCTGGGCGTCTCGCCGGTCACGCTGGTCTCGCTCGTGCCCAAGTCGGTGACCGCGCCGGTCGCGATGGGGATCGCCGAGCGACTGGGCGGTCTGCCGGCGCTCGCCGCGGTGTTCGCGGTCGCCACCGGCGTGCTGGGCGCGGTGCTCGGCCGGTTCGTGTTCGACGCGACCGGTGTGCGCGATCCGCGCGCGCGGGGCTTCGCGCTGGGGCTCGCCGCGCACGGCATCGGCACGGCGCGCGCGTTCCAGGTCGACGCGACCGCCGGCACCTGGGCCGGCCTCGCGTTCGGCCTCCACGCGCTGGTCGCTTCGCTCGTCCTGCCGGTCGTCGTCACCGCGCTGCGCGGCGGCTGACCGTCCCGCGCGCGTATACTCGACCGCCGTCCGGCACCCGCCATCCGTCCATACCGCGATGTCCAGCGAGCTCGTCTCCGCGATCGTGCTGCTCGTGCTCGTGACCGACCCGTTCGGCAACGTGCCGCTCGCGGTCGCCGCGCTGCGCGGCGTGGCGCCGCAGCGGCGCCTCGCCGTCGTCGCGCGCGAATGCGCGATCGCCTACGCGGTGCTGCTCGCCTTCCTCTTCGGCGGCCGCGAGTTCCTCGCGTTGATGCGCCTGTCGGAGGCTTCGCTGTCGATCGCCGGCGGACTGATCCTGTTCCTGATCGCGCTGCGCATGGTGTTCGCGCATCCGGACGGCGTGTTCGGCGACGCGACCGACGGCGAACCGTTCATCGTGCCGCTGGCGATCCCTGCGATCGCCGGACCGTCGGCGCTGGCGACGGTGATGCTGATGGCCTCGCGCGCGCCCGGGTCGATCCCGACGCTGGTCGGCGCGGTGTCGATCGCGATGGCGGTCACCTTCGCGGTGCTGGCGGTGGCCGACCGTGTGCACCGGTGGATCGGTGCGCGCGGCGTCGTCGCGATGGAGCGGTTGATGGGGCTGGTGCTGACCGCCCTCGCCGTCGAGATGCTGCTCGCGGGCGTGCGCGAGTTCATCGCCCAGGTCGGACGCTGATCGCTCGCGTCGTTGACGGCGGAGGGCGCCGCCGACTACGATCGTCGCCCGACCCGCGAACTCACCGTCACCCTCGACCGACATGAGCGAACGCGCGCCCGACTCTTCCGTAGCGGCCCCGGCGCCCCCCGCCGCGTCGCCCACCGTCCGCGTCCCGGTCTGGGATCTGCCGGTGCGGCTGTTCCACTGGACGCTGGTCGCGCTGGTCGCGGGCCTCGTCGTCACCGGTCTTCTCGGAGGCGACTGGCTCGCGTGGCACATGCGGATGGGGGAGGCGTTGATCGTCCTCGTGGCGTTCCGCCTCTGCTGGGGATTCGCGGGCAGCGAGAACGCACGCTTCGCCGCCTTCCTGCGCGGACCGCGGGCGGTCCTGCGCTACGCCCGCTCGCTCGTCGTCCCGCCGCACGAGGTCCACGCGACGCACAACCCCCTCGGCGGCTGGATGGTGATCGCGCTCCTCGCCGCGCTCGCGCTCCAGGCCGGCACCGGGCTGTTCACCAACGACGACATCCTGTGGGACGGGCCGATGGTCAAGCGGGTCGCCAAGGAAACCTCGGACGCGATCAGCTCGTTCCACCGGCGATTCTGGTGGGTCGTCGTCGCGCTCGTGGCGCTGCACGTGCTCGCGGTCGGCGCCTACCGCGCGATCCTGAAGGACGACCTGGTCGCACCGATGATCCGCGGTTGGAAGGACCTTCCGCCGCGAATCGCGTCGCCCGCGGACGCCCAGGGCTCGGGCCGGCGCGCGGCCGTGCTGGTCACGGTCATCGCGCTTACCGTCTACTACGCGCTCCACCGGCTCTGAGGCCGGCGGTCGGGCGGGCCTGCGCGGACCACGCCCATCCCGGCCGTGTCTCCGGAAACGGCGGAGGCCGGGGAAACCCCGGCCTCCGATCGCGTTCGAGGTTCGGTCGCGTCGTTCGGGGCGACGGTCCCTTCCGGCTACTTCATGCGGAAATCGTCGTGGCAGTTGCCGCAGGCCTTGCCGGTCGGACCCACCGCCGCCTTGAGCGCGTTCAGGTCCTTGCCCGCGGCGTCGGCGAGCTTCTTGGTCTCCGCCTGCATTTCCTTCGCGTAGTTGTCGAACTTGGCCCGCTGTTGCCAGATCTCGGGCTTGGCCTTGGTCGGCGCACCCGCGTCGCTGCCGGGTCCGAAGCCGTCCCAGGGCATCTCGGCCAGTTCGGCGACGAACTTGGCGCTGCGAGCGGCCACTTGCGCGTCGTAGGGCCGTTCGCCCTTGGCCATCGACCCGAGGACGCCCATGTGCCATCCCATCCCCTGGAGGATGCCCTGGCGGTACTTGATCTGCCGGTCGGGAGTCTGGGCGTGAACGACGACGGCGTAGGCGCCGACCACAGCCAGCGCGGCGAGTGCGGAAACAACGGGCTTCATCGGGATTCTCCGGAGGGTGGGTTCGAGACGGCCCGGCTGCGGCCGCTGCCCGGGAAAACAGACGGGCGCGCCCGCCTATTCCGCGGCACGCGCCCGTGCGAGGGACCGGCGGGAGCCGAAGGCCCCGCCGGGTCGACCGCGATCAGTCCTTGTCGGCCTCGAAGCTGATGTTGAGCGCGAGCTCGTCGCCGACCGCGGGCAGCGCCGTCTTCATCCCGAAGTCCGAGCGCTTGACCTTGCCCACGGCGTTCCCGCCGCAACGGTCCTTCTTGTTGAAGGGGTTCTGGCCGCACTTGAAACGCTCGAAGGTCAGCGTCAGCGGCTTGGTGACGCCGAGCAGCGTCAGGTTGCCTTCGACCGACGACGGCAGCTCGCCGCCGAAATTGACCTTGGTCGACTTGAACGTCATCCGCGGGAACTCGGCGACGTTGAAGAAATCGGCCTGGCGCAGGTGCTCGTCGCGCGCGCGCGGGCGGCCGCCCTTGTCGTTGTCGCCGGTGGTCACCGAGCCGGTCTCGATGGTCATCTCGACCGATCCGCTCTTCGCTGCGCGGTCGATCGTGAACTTGCCGGTCGTCTTGTCGAAGCGGCCGGTCATGACCGACAGACCCCAATGCTCGACAGTGAAGTTCGGGTAGGTGTGGTACGGGTCGAGCGTGAAGTTCTCCGGCGCGGCGGCGGCGGCGAAGGGCAGCGAGGCGAGGGCGAAAGCGACGAGCGTCTTCTTCACAACGGATCTCCAGCGAGAGGAAAGGGAGTTCAGGGGGTTCCTCCGCGCGTGGCAAGCCACGCGGCGGCGACGGGCAGGGCCGCCGCGACGAGCGCGTAGACCCCGAGGACGAACGAGCGGCGCAACACACCGCCCTCGCTCGCGCGCGGCCAGAGCACCGCGGCCGGCACGAGCAACATCGCCGGCATCGCGTACCACGGCAGCGATGCCAGCATGAACGTCGTGGCCGCCACGAGCGCGGCCGTCACGGCGATCGATAGCGCACCGACGGCGCCGGGGCGCACCGGCTCGCGGCGGGCGATCTGCACGAGCAGCATCGCTCCGGAGGCGGCCGCGAGCGCGATGCCGGCCATGAAGTTGCCGATCGACGCCGACAGCATCGCCGCGATGCCCGCGGCGAGGCCGAGCCCGACGCCCGCGGCACCGGTGCGCAATCCGTCCTCGCGCAGCCTGAGCATCAAGGCGACGAGCACCGCGACGCAGAGCGCGACGCCGCCGCCGGCGAGCGCGGCCGCGTTGGCGTCTTTCTGTCCGAGCACCGAGAGGAACGCCCAGACCGACGCGCCACCGGCGCCCAGCACCGACAGCACGACCAGCGCGCGACGGCCGCCGGTGGCGTCGACGAGGAGTCCGACCAGGGGCGCCGCGAGGATGATCAGCAAGACCTTGCGGCTCGCGGTCAACGGGTCGAACTGGAAGCCGGTCGTCAGCGCGACGAAGGAGGCGTAGCCGGCGACGATCGCGAGCCACGCGTAGCGGGTGCCGCCGAGCGCCAGACCGACGACCAGCGCGACGACGAGCGGTACGGCGCCGGCCTGGATCGCGGGATTCTGCAGGAGTTCGGTCATCGGGGGCGGGTCCTCGGGTGGGCGGTGTGGCCGGCGGCCGCCGGGCCGGGGACGTCTCGAGCGAACAGAGTCGTCCCGGGTTTCATTCCCCCAGTATCAGGCGGGGATTGGGGAGGCGGAATTCTAGCCCGCCCGGTTGCGGCCTGGACGCCGCCGATCGGTCAGGCGGTGGCCGCCGTTTCGGGGCGGGCGGCGCCGGTGCGCAGCCGGTTGGGGCGCGGTTAGCCCGCCTCGCCGAGCGCCGGCACGAGGTCCGAGCCGTCGCGCCGGATCGCACCGGCGCGCGTGAGTTCATCGACGATCAGCGCCGCGAGCTCGTTCGCCGGCATCCGCAACACCGCCGCGTTGAGCTCTCGGTAGAAGCCGATCCGCTCGACGTAGCCGGGGAGGTCGGCCTCGGCGAAACGGCGGCGGTCGAGCAGGCTGTAGGTGAACATCACCTTGACCGCGTGGCGGGCGACGCGCTCGTCGTCGGCCTCGAGCGCCGCGAGTCGCGAATACGCGCGCTCCAGCGCCGCGCCGACGCCGGTGAACGGCTCGCCATGACCCGGGATCACGATCCGCGCGTCGAGGCCGGCGAGGAGATCGAGCGTGGCGCGCGCCTCGGGGATCGCCGTCGGATCGAGGGCGCGCGGCATCACGAAGCCGAAGCCGCGTTCCCACAGCGCGTCGCCGGTCAGGATGATCCGGTGTTCGGGATTCCAGTAGACGAGCGCTCCCGAGTCGTGTCCGGGCGCCGCGAGCGCCCGCCACTCGAGGTCGCCCCAGACCTGCGTGCTGCCCGCCTCGATGGTCTCGTCGACCGGGAAGGGCTCGCAACGCTGGTCGGCCCAGGCGTAGAGCAACGCCCGCTCGTCCCAGGCGGCGAAACGCGGCGCCTCGGCGGCCGGCACCGCGACCGGACAGCGGTGGCGCCGCGCGATCGCGGCGTTGCCGCCGACGTGGTCGGAGTGGCCGTGGGTGTTGACGATCTTCGCCAGCGGCGCGCCCTTCGTCCCCCGCGGTCCGTCGAGGAGGGCGAGCGTCAGGCCGGCGTGCGCGACGTAGCCGGTGTCGACCAGGACGTGTCCGTCCCGTCCCGAGAGCAGGATGTTGTTCGCGGAGAGCCAGTCGCGCACGAACACGTGCACCGACGGCGGTAGCAGGGCGGCGACGCTCACCGTGCTCTCCTCACGCCAGCCGCTCGAGGAACCCGCGGACCAGCGCCACCCGGTCTTCGAGCGCGGGCGCGGCGCGGTCGACGCGCAGCCGGTCGGGACCGGCGAAACGCATCCGGCCGTCGCGCTGGACCAGCGCGAGCAGCCGGCCGGTGTCGAACGGGGGCTCGGGCACGAACTGGATCGTCGTGCGCTCCGGTCCGGCGTCGACCTTGCGCACGCCCAGCGGCTTGGCCGCGATCCGCAGCCGATGCGCCGCCACCAGCGCCATCGCCGGCTCGGGCAGCGTGCCGAAACGGTCGACCAGTTCCTCGACGATCGCGTCGACGTCCTCGGCGTTCTCGGCGGTCGCGAGTCGCTTGTAGAGCACCAGCCGCTCGTGGATGTCGTTGCAGTATTCCTCGGGCAGGCGCGCCGGCACGTGGAGCTGGATCTCGGTGGTCACGCCCAGCGGCTCGGCGAGGTTGGGCTCGCGTCCCGACTTGAGCGCCGAGACCGCCGCCTTGAGCATGTCGGCGTAGAGCTGGAACCCGACCTCCGCCATCTCGCCCGACTGTTCCTCGCCCAGCACCTCGCCGGCACCGCGGATCTCGAGGTCGTGCATCGCCAGGTAGAAGCCGCTGCCCAGGTCCTCCATCGACTGGATCGCCTCCAGCCGCTTCTTCGCCTGGACCGACAGCGCGTCGCCCGGCGGGGTCAGCAGGTAGGCGTAGGCCTGGTGGTGCGAGCGGCCGACCCGGCCGCGGAGCTGGTGCAGCTGCGCGAGACCGAAGCGATCGGCCCGCTCGATGATGATCGTGTTGGCGGTCGGCACGTCGATCCCGGTCTCGATGATCGTCGAGCAGACGAGGAGGTTGACGCGCTGCGCGTAGAAGTCGCGCATCACGTGCTCGAGCTCGCGCTCGCCCATCTGACCGTGCGCGATCGCCACCCGCGCCTCCGGCACCAGCGCGGCGATCCGGTCGGCCGCCGTGCGGATCGTGTCGACGTCGTTATGCAGGCAGTAGACCTGGCCGCCGCGCTTCAGTTCGCGCAGGCAGGCCTCGCGCACGATGCCCGACGAGTAGGGAACGACGAAGGTCTTGATCGCCAGCCTTCGCTGCGGGGCGGTGGCGATCACCGAGAAGTCGCGGATGCCCTCGAGCGACAGCGCCAGCGTGCGCGGGATCGGCGTGGCCGTCAGCGTCAGCACGTCGACCTCGGCGCGCAGGCGCTTGAGCCGCTCCTTTTGACGCACGCCGAAGCGGTGCTCCTCGTCGATGACGACGAGCCCCAGGCGCGCGAACTTGACGTCCGGCTGGATCAGACGGTGCGTGCCGATGACGAGATCGATCGTGCCGGCGGCGAGCCCGTCGAGCGCCGCCTTGGCCTCCTTGGGCGTGCGGAAGCGCGAGAGCTCGGCGAGCTTGACCGGCCAGTCGGCGAACCGGTCGCAGAACACCTGGAAATGCTGCTCGGCGAGCAGCGTCGTCGGCACCAGCACCGCGACCTGCTTGCCGTCGGCGAGCGCGACGAACGCCGCGCGCAGCGCGACCTCGGTCTTGCCGAAACCGACGTCGCCGCAGACCAGCCGGTCCATCGGCCGGCCGGACTTGAGGTCGTTCACCACCGCCTCGATCGCCGCCTCCTGGTCCGGCGTCTCCTCGAAGCCGAAGCCTTCGGCGAACGCCTCGTAGTCGTGCGCCTTGAACGAGAACGCGTGGCCCTTGCGCGCCGCGCGCTGGGCGTAGAGGTTCAGGAGCTCGGCGGCGGTGTCGTGCGCTTTCTGCGCCGCGCGGCGTTTCGCCTTGTCCCATTGGCCGCTGCCGAGCTCGTGGAGCGGCGCGCTCTCCGGCGAGGCGCCGGCGTAGCGCGAGATCAGGTGCAGGCTGCCGACCGGCACGTAGAGCTTGGCGTCGTTCGCGTAGACGAGCTCGAGGAACTCCGAGGGGCCGTCCCCGAGGTCGAGGTGGGTGAGCCCGAGGTAGCGGCCGATGCCGTGCTGCTCGTGGACGACCGGATCGCCGACCCGGACCTCCGAGAGGTCGCGCACCATCGCATCGACATTCGATCGCCGGCCGGTGTCGCGCCGGGCACGGCGCACGACGCCGGCGTAGAGCTCGGCTTCGGTGACGAAGGCGACCCGCGCGTCTCGCCAGACGAAGCCGGCGTGCAGCGGCGATACCGCGATCGCGAAGCGCGCCCCACCGTGCGCGAAGGCGGCGAAATCGTCGACGACCTCGGGCTTCGCGCCGTATTCGGCGAAATACTGGAGCATCGTCTCGCGCCGGCCGAGGCTCTCGGCGCAGACGAGCACGCGAGCGTCGGGCGTGGCGACCAGCGCCTTGAGGCGCGCGAGCGGGTCGTCGGCGCGCCGGTCGACCGAGACGTCCGGCACGCGGCGGACCGCGGCGTCCGGCGGCGGGGCGCCGAGCGGATCGGCGGCGGGAAGCTCGACCCGGGGACGCGCCTTGAGCGTTCCGGCGAATTCGTCGGCGGTGACGAACAGGTCGGCCGGCGGCAGCAGCGGGCGCGCCTTGTCACCACGCAGCAACCGGTAGCGGGACTGCGCGTCCTCCTGGAAGCGCGCCGCGGCCTCGTGGACCTCGCCGTGCAGCGCGACCAGCGCCCCGCGCGGCAGGTAGTCGCCGAGCGTCGCGGTCGCGTCGAAGAACAGCGGCAGGTAGTACTCGATCCCGCCGGCGAACACGCCGTTCGACACGTCCTTGTACAGCGCCGAACGCGACGGATCGCCCTCGAAGGCCTCGCGGAAGCGCGAGCGGAACCGGGTGCGGCCCTCGTCGTCCTGCGGGAACTCGCGCGCCGGCAGCAGGCGGATCTCGGGCACCGGGTAGAGCGTGCGCTGCGTATCCGCGTCGAACGTGCGGATGCCCTCGACCTCGTCGCCGAAGAGGTCGAGACGGTACGGGAGCGCCGCGCCCATCGGGTAGAGGTCGATCAGGCCGCCGCGGACGCTGAATTCCCCGGGCGAGGCGACCTGGCTGACGTGCGAATAGCCGGCGAGCGCGAGCTGCGCGCGCAGCTTCTCCGCGTCCAACCGTTGGCCCTGTTTGACGAAGAACGCGCGCCCGGCGAGGAAGGAAGTCGGCGGCAACCGGTGCATCGCGGTCGACGCCGCGGTGACGACGACGCCGGGCGTGCGCTGGCCGAGCCGGTAGAGCACCGCGAGCCGCGCGGAGACCAGGTCCTCGTGCGGCGAGATCGGATCGTAGGGCAGCGTCTCCCAATCGGGGAAGTAGGCGACGTCGAGACCGCGCGCGAACCAGGGGATCTCGTCGGCGAGGCGTTGCGCGGCGAGCGCGTCGGCGGCGATCACGAGCAGCGTGCGGCCCGCCGCGACCGCTTCGGCGGCCAGTTGCGCGAGCGCGAGCGCGTCCGACGAGCCGACCGTGGCGCCGGCCTTCGTCCGCTCGCCGTCGAGCGGCGCCGCCGGCGCGAGCCGGGGCAGCGGGGCGAGCCGCGCGGCGGCGGTCGCGGCGTCGGGAGCGTCGGGGGTGTTCATCGCGGCGGGTCGCGCCGGGCGCGACGGGCGCGCGCGACGAGAGCGCGATTATAATGGCGCGGATTCGGGCCGCCCGCGGGCCGACCGCGGGCCGGCCGCGAGCCGCCCGAGACGGACACGCGTGTCGGTGAGCGTGCGACAATCGCCGGCGATGTCGATCACCGCCGACGCGGGCTCCGCGACCGGAGGCCGCGTTCGGTGGCGCTCCGCGGCGCTGCTCGCCCTCGCGCCGCTGTTCTGGGCGGCGAACTGGATCATCGGCCGCGCGCTGTTCGAAGAACTGCCGCCGATGGCGACCACGTTGTTCCGCTGGATCGTCGCGTCGCTGATCCTCGCGCCGTTCGCCTGGCCGCACGTCCGTCGCGACTGGCCGGTGATCCGCGCGCACGCGGGCATCGTCGTCGCGCTCGGGGCGATCGGCATCGCCGGCCAGAACGCGCTCGCCTACCTCGGGCTCAACTACACGACGGTGACCAACGGCGTCATCCTCAATTCGTTCACGCCGCTGATGATCGTCGCGCTCGCCTGGACGCTTGGCGAGCGTCCGGCGGCGGTCCAGCTCGCAGGCATGGTCGTCTCGCTCGCGGGCGTGCTCGCGATCCTGTCGCACGGTTCGCTCGCCACGCTCCTCGCGGTCGAGTTGAACGGCGGCGACCTGATCATCATCGCGTCGATGGCGATGTGGGCGGTCTACACGATCCTGCTGCGTCGGCGCCCGGCCGGAGTGCATCCGCTGGGGCTGCTGCTCGTCCTCTCGGTCGTCGGCGTGATCGTCATGCTGCCGTTCTGCGGCCTCGAGGCGGCGCTGGGGCGTCGCGTCGTGTGGTCGGCCGGCGCGATCGCCGCGATCGTCTCGATCGGGCTCTTTTCCTCGGTCCTCGCCTACGTTTTCTGGAACCGCGGCGTCGAGGAGCTGGGACCGTCGGTCGCCGGGCTCTTCGTCCACCTGATGCCGGTGTTCGGCGTCCTGTTCGCCTGGCTGCTGCTGGACGAGCGTCCCGGTTGGCAACACGCGGTCGGCGTCGTGCTGATCCTGGCGGGCATCGCGCTGGCCTCGCGCCGCCGCGACGGGGAGCGCGGCCGGTGAGGCACGCGCCGCCGTTCAACATCCTGGTCGCGGCGCCCGGCGGCGTCGCGAACACCGCGTGGCTCGGCGGGACCGCCCGGATGCTGGCGGTCGGACTCGAGCGGCTGGGGTTGCCGGTGCGCGTCGCGGTCAACGAATTCCTGCGCGACGGCACCAACATCGTGCTCGCCGCCCACAACCTCGACGCCGGACTGGTGGGCGAGCTCCCGTCGGGCACGATCGTCTACAACACCGAGATGGTCGTTCCGGGCTCGCCGTTCATCCGGGCGATGCTCCCGTTCGTGCGCGCATTCGAGACCTGGGACTACAGCGCCGCCAATCGGCGCCGCTGGGCCGAACTGGGCGTCGGCGCGCGCGTGCGCCTCGTCCGCCCGGCGTACCTGCCTTACTACACAGCGGTCGATCTCGACCATCCGCGCGATGTCGATGTCCTCTTCTACGGCCTGATGAGTCCTAGGCGCGAGCGGGCGATCGCCTCGCTGCGCGAGGCGCGGCTCGAGGTCCGGGCGCTGACGAAGGTCTACGGCGAGGCGCTCGACCGCTGGATCGAGCGGTCGCGGATCGTGCTCAACGTCCACTACGCGGACCACGCGGTGCTGGAGTTCGCGCGGTTGTCGACCGCGCTGGCCAACCGTCGCTGCTTCGTCACCGAGGCGGGCGCCGGCGACGTCGACGAGATCGAACCGGCGTTGCGCGCCGGCGTCGCCGCCGCGCCGCTGCCGGACTTGCCGGCGCTGTGCCGCGCGCTCATCGACGACGCGGACCGACGGGAGGCGATCGCGCTCGCCGGCTACGAGGCGTATCGTCGCACCGATTTCTCGCGCCATCTCGCCGAGGCGCTGGAGATGGCCCACGGGTCGCCGGTCCGGGCCCCGGCGCGGTAGCGGATCAGGCCGCGCCGTTGCGCGGGAGCACATTGACCGGCAACGGTCCCGACGGGCGCGCGACCCAGAATCCGCCGTGCTCGACCGCGTGCGTGTGTACCGGTTCGAAGTCGAACCTCGTCAGCGCGCGCGCGACGATCATCTTGAACTCGACCTGCGCCAGTCGCACGCCCAGGCAGTGCCGAACGCCGCCGGCGAAGGTGAGATAGCGGAACGGCTTCGCGAGCTTCGCGGCGTCCGGCGACGCGAAGCGCTCCGGGTCGAACGTTTCCGGATCGGTGTGCAGGTCGGCGCGCAGGTGGACGCCGGCGACCGAGATCGCGACGCGCGTTCCTCGCGGAATGCGGAACCCGCCGACGTCGACGTCGCGGGCGGCGACGCGCGGCAGGTTGAGGATCGCCGGGTAACAGCGGCCGATCTCGAGCATGAAGCGCTCGAGCGCCGGCAGCCGTTCGAGCCTTTCGATCGGAAGCGGCTCGGCCGGCGTCGCGCCGGCGTCGCGCAGCTCGGCGCGCAACGTGTCGGCGAGCGCCTCGCGGCGGGAGAGCTCGTAGAGCGCGCGCGAGTAGGTCACCATGCCGGTGTCGTGGCCGGCGATCAGCAACAACGCCAGGTAGGCGACCGCCGCGTCGCGCGGGCCGTCGCCGGCCGGTACCGACTGCACGATCAGGTCGGTCATCGTGCCGTCGCCGCGCCCGTGGCCGGCGCGTCGGCGCGCGATCTCCGCGGTGACGATCTCGAGGTAGCGCTCGCGCGCGACCGCGGCACGCTCCAGGAACGTGTCCCGATCGTCGTTCACGTAGTCGTAGCCGGCGAGCACGACGCCGACCGCCTGGTAGGCGAGCTCGCGCGCGCCGTCGTCCATCCCGCCGGCACCGGAGGCGACCGCCCGGAACGCGAACCGGCGCATCGCCGGCAGCAGGTCGACCGTGCCGGCCCCGATCCAGCCGTCGAGCTCGCGGTCGGCGATCTCGCCGATCTTGGGCAGGTAGCGCTGGAGCGCCGGCCCGGCGAAGGCCGGCGCCGCGATTCGGCGTTGCTCGGCGTGCAGCGGCTCGTCGACGTTGACGATCGCGTGCCCGAAGCCGCCGCCGAGGAGCGGTGCCCAGCCGCCCATGCTCGAGTAGATGTCGCGTCGGTCGAGCAGGCCGTCCTCGGCGAGCTCCGGCGCGACCAGGTGGATGCACGGCCCGGCGTCCGGCCCGGCCGGTACGTCGATGCGCATCACCGGGCCCGACTCGACTGCGATCGCCGCCTGCATCGGCGCGAGCCGCCCGAGGCGGACCTCGTCGGCCGAGATCCGCCCGCGGGGAGCCGACTCGAGCGCGTCGAGCGGCATCGTCGACGCGCTCACGCGGCGGGCGCGGCGAGATCGACGCCGCGGGACCCGTCCGGCGCGTGGAGCGCCCGGACGAGCGCGTCGACGACGCGACGCTGGACGTCGGTCGTCATGCCGAGCCAGGTCGGGAGCGTCAGGACGGCGTCGTCGCTGTCGCCGCAGCCGCCGCCGGGGATCGCGACGCCGAAACGCGGGTGGCGCGCGAGCGACGGATAGTGGACGCTCGTGGCGACGCCCGCCGCCGCCATCGAGGCGCGGATCGCGTCGCGCCGCTCCGGCGGGACGCGGACGACCGCCATCAGGAAGCTGTCGTCGTCCCGCCGGACGAGCGGCACGACGTCCGGCGCGGCCGGTGCGAGCAGGCGCTGGTAGGTCTCGATCAGCGCCCGCCGCTGCGCGCGATCGGCGCCGAGCGACGGCATCGCGCCGTTGACCAGCGCGGCGGCCACGTCCGAGAGCCGCAACTTGAGACCGGTCGTCGCCTCGAACGCGTAGTCGCCGTGCCGCAGCGTCGCCGCGCGCTGCATCGTGTCGATCGCGAGTCCCAGGTTCGATGCCGCGCGCGCGCCGGGCTCGTCGGCGGGATCGCGACCCCAGAGCAGGCCGCCCTCGCCGCCGGGGAGCTCCTTCACCGCGTTGAAGCTGTAGCAGGCGTAGTCGCCGAGCGGCGGCGCCGGGTCGAGCAGGTCGATCCGGTGCGCGCAGTCCTCGACGAGCGCGAGGCCGCGCCGATCGGCGAGCGCGCGCAACGCGGCGATGTCGGCGGCCCGCTGGCCGTACAGGTGGACGACGCAGATCGCGAGCGTGTCGGGCGTGATCCGCCGCTCCGCCGCCGCCGCGTCGAGCGTCAGGTCGTCGTCGCGCACCGGCGACACCAGTGGCTCGAGGCCGGCTTCGGCGAAGGCCATCGCCGTGGCGACGAAGCTCACCGCGGGTACGATCACCTGGCCACGACGCCGGGGCGAACGCCCGGCGAGCAGGCGGCCGACCAAGTACAGCGAGCTCGTGCACGACGACGTGGCGAGCGCCCAGCCTGCCCGTCCGTGCATGAACGCCTCCTCGAGGCGCCGGCATTCCGGGCCGTAGCCGATCCAGCCGGTGTCGATCGTGCGCAGCAGGCGCTCGCGCGCCGCGTCCGGCACGACCGCGCGGAACAGCGGGATCCGGCCCGGCGGGCTCATCGCAAGCGTTCCGGAGGTTTCGACCGCGATCGGATCGCCAGCCATTCCTCCCGGGTCATCTCGAAGTGGATCAGGTCGACCTCGGTCCCGTCCGCGCGCACGCCACGCGATCGACCGGCCGGCCGCGCCCCGCCGAGCAGCGTCGCGCGCCGCGACAGCGCGTTGTCGCCGATCACCTCGCTGCGCATCAGGGCCAAGCCCATCCGCTCGAATCCGAAATCCCGTAGCGCGACGCCCGCGTCCGCGGCGATTCCCTCGTAGCCGGGAGGGAATCGATCACGGTAGGGCAGGACAGCGCCGGTGTCGACCATCACGCGACCCATTTCGAACGATGCGGTCGCCGGATCATACGCGCTCCAGCCGATCGCCCCGACGAACCCGCCGGTCCGCTTCAGTCGGATCGACAGCAGCGCTTCATAGGGACGGCGCATGCCCCGGGCGAGCCACTCGCGGTTGCGCTCGATGTCGAGCGGACGCGGATCGAGAAACCGCTGGCGGACCGCAGGCCGGTTGCGCAGCGCGGTGATCCGGTCGTATTCGTCCGGCTCGGGCCAGCCGACCCGCACCTCGCGGCCTTCGAACAGCGGACCTTCCAGGGGTATGGGGTCCGGCGAGGGACTGACCACGGCTGCGCCGGCTCAACGGCCGTAGCGATCGTCGAACCGCTCGATGTCGTCTTCGCCGAGGTAGTCGCCGCACTGGACCTCGACGACGACCAGCGGCGCGTCGCCGGCGTTCTCGAGCCGGTGCGTCGTGCCGGCGGGGATGAACGTCGACTCGTCGCGACCGACGTCGTAGGACTCCTCGCCGCGCGTGACGCGGGCGCGTCCCTCGACAACGACCCAGTGCTCGCTGCGGCGACGATGGCGCTGCAGCGACAGCGCGCCGCCCGGCGACACCTCGATGCGCTTGATCTTGAACTCGCGCGCCTCGAGGAGCACCGTGTAGGCGCCCCAGGGCCGGGCGACCGTCCGGTGGGTGCGCCAGGCGTCATGGCCGCGCGACTTCAGTTCCGCGACGACGTCCTTGACCCGCTGCAGGTGGTCGCGATGGGCGACCAGCGTCGCGTCCGCGGTGTCGACGATGACCAGGTCGCGCACGCCGACGGTCGCGACGACGCGGTCCTCGGCGTGCACCATCGTGTCCCAGGTGTCGATCGCGACGGTCTCGCCCTGCAGCCGGTTGCCATCGGCGTCCGGGTCGACGAGCTCGCCGATCGCCTGCCACGAACCGACGTCGCTCCAGTCGAACGAGCCGCGCACCGCGACGACGCCCCGGGCCGCCTCCATCACCGCGAAGTCGAGCGAGATGTCGGGCATCGCCTCGAAGGCGGCGGCGTCGATCTCGACGCGGGTCGCCCGCGGGTCGTCGGAGAATCTCGCGGCGACCGCGCGCGCCGGCGCGGCGACCGCCGGTGCGTGCTCGTCGAAGGCGGCGAGGATCGCGCGCGGCGTGAAGCAGAACATGCCGCTGTTCCACAGGTGCCGGCCCGAAAGCGCGTAGGCCTGCGCGTCCGCGCGCGGCGGCTTCTCGATGAAGCGTTCGACGGCGACAACCGGCGGCGAACCCGGGTCGACCGCCGCACCGCAGGCGAGGTAACCGTAGCCGGTCTCCGGGCGCGTCGGCACGATGCCGAAGGTCACGAGCCGGCCGCGCGCCGCCTGCTCGACCGCGCGCGCGACCGCCGCCGCGAACGCGGACTGGTCGTGGATCAGGTGATCGGCCGGCAGCACCAGCAACGGCACCTCGTCGCCGATGTGACGCGCGATCCAGTGCGCGGCGACCGCGACCGCGGGCGCGGTGTTGCGGCCGAACGGCTCGAGCAGGTAGGCCGCGTCCGGCGGGCCGCCGCCCGGGAGCCCGGCGTAGGTGTCGAGCGTCGCGAAGTAGTGCTCGCCTCGGGTGACGGTGACGAGCGCTCCCGCGCCGGGCAACGCGCGCGCGCGCGTCGCGGTGCGGCCGAGCAGCGACCCGCCGTCGGGCAGACGCAGGAACGGCTTGGGCGCGGATTCGCGCGACAACGGCCACAGCCGCGTGCCGGCGCCGCCGGACAGGATCAGCGGAACGAAACGGGGCACGGCGCGGTAGGCCGCCCGGTCAGGGCGTGGCGTGCCGCGTGCGCACGACGCGCGACGTCTCGAAGCCCATCGCCTCGGCGCGTGCGAGCAGGCGCTGGACGACGGTGTCGTCGATCGCGGGCGAGCGTGCGAGCACCCAGAGGAACCGGCGCGACGGCGTGCCGACGAGCGCGTGGCCGTAGTCGGGCGCGAGGTCGAGGATCCAGTAGTCGGCCCAGGCGAACGGCAGCCAGGCGAGCGCGAGCGGCAGGAAGCGCACCTCGAGCTTCGCGTTGGTCGACGGGTCCTGGACTCGGGCGACGCCGTCGGCGATCTCTTCGCCGCCATCGGCTCGGCGGCAGCGGTTGACGACCTTGATCGCGATCGGCGACAGCGACGAATAGGTGGCGGTGACGTCGCTCGCGCAATCCGCTTGGTAGCGATTGGGTAGCCGCGCGATCTCGTACCAGACGCCGACGTAGCGGGAAAGGTCCACGCGCTCCACCGGCGTCACCGGCGCCGCCGCCGGCGCCTGGGCGAACGACGCGGTCGCGGTGATCGAGGCGGTGGCGGCGAGCACGGCGGACCGGAGGCGTCGTCCGAGGCCCGCGCGCGCACGCTGCGGGCGGCATTCCGGCGAAGCCGGACGGAAGGCGGACAGGATCGCGAGCATGGCGATGGTGCGTCGGGCGCTTGCGCCGGCGCCTCTCGGCCCCCAGATGGGAACCGCGACGGCGGGAAGCGGTCGAAGCCGCAATGCTACAATGAACTTCTCGGCGCTGCGGGATGAAGTCGGTTCCGCCGGGCGCCCGACGCACACCGGGGGTGACCTGGTCTCGACGGGGGCATCGAAACAGCGCGGGGCATGCCGAGGCGTTCGTCCTCGTAAAAAACGGGCACTCGCAAACTTAACTGCGAACGACGAAACGTACGCTCTGGCGGCTTAACCCCGCCGGACCTCGCACCGGGCAGCGTCCGGCCCGGGCGGTGAGCGGGTAACACCGCGAGCCGCGGCGAGGACATTCAGGGCGATCGCGCCCGGCCGGGTCACCTGGCCGAAGCGTTAAATCGAGGTGACTGGTTCCTTCGCAGCCTGTCGGTCGGCGGCGCGGGAGCGAGATCAAACGACTCGACTAAGCATGTAGTCCCGACTGCGTAGGGTTTCCGGACGGCGGTTCGATTCCGCCCACCTCCACCAATACCATCAGCGACGGCGCCCGTGAGGCGCCGTCTCCTTTCCGGGGCCGTGACGGGGGCGCGCCGGACTCGACATGGCGGGGCCGAGCGGCGAGGCGCATTCGCATCTCCGTCGCGGCGACGCTCACGTCCTCGTCCACGTGGCGGCAGGACCTGAATAGCGCCACGACGGGTCCCTCGGGCAGGCCATTGGGCGCACCCGACCGGAGCGGTCGGATCGCGCCACAGCGCTTCGATACGCGCCGCGGCGGGCGGGTCGGCGTTCGCCTGCGAGTCGACGCATTGACCGGATTCGCAGCGCAGAATACCGGCGGTGGTCCGATCGTCCGTTGCCAGACGATGCGACTATCGTGCGCGACGCCGGGGGGAGCGATCGCCTCCAGGCCGACAATCACGCCGCGCGAACGTCGGCTGCGCAAGCTCGACCAGCGCGGGGCCGCGAAGCGCGAGGGCAGGGAGGTCGGCGGCGGCAGGACCGATCGGGGAGGTGGAGATGGGCGAGGGGGATCGGCGCGAGCCGCTGGTGATCGGCCAGCAGGGGTACTTTTTCGTCGGCGGACGCTACGAGGACACCGCCGCCGGCCGCGCCATCGTCGGCCAGATGTACGTCGAGTACCAGGTTCCGCACTCGGTGACGGCGCCCTGTCCGCTGGTAATGATCCACGGAGGGAGTCAGACCGGAACCAATTTCACCGGCACGCCGGACGGCCGCGAGGGCTGGGCGCAGTACTTCCTCCGGCGCGGCTGGCCGGTGTACGTCGTCGATACGGTCGGTCGCGGGCGAGCGAGCGGTCACGGTGCGGCCCACGCAACGCTCGGCCCACCGGATTTCGCCTTCGCGCTGAACCGCTTCATCGCGCCGGCGCGAGCGATGCTGTGGCCGCAGGCGGCGCTCCACAGCCAGTTTCCCGGAGAAGGCCGCCCGGGCGATACGGTCTGCGATCAGTTCCTCGCCTCGCAGGTGCCGTCGATCGCCGATTTCCCGTTGCAGCAGGCCCTAAACGCCGAGGCCGGTGCGGCGCTGCTCGACCGCATCGGGCCGGCCGTGCTGATCACGCACTCGCAATCCGGACCGTTCGGTTGGTTGATCGCCGACCGGCGGCCATCGCGGGTCAAGGCCATCGTCGCGGTCGAACCCAACGGACCGCCGATCCATGACGCGGTGTTCGAGGGCGCCCCCGCGTGGTTCGGCGAGAGCGATGTCTTCAAGGAAGGCGGGCTCTGCCACCTGCCGCTGACCTACGACCCGCCGCTGGCGTCCGGTGATCGGCTCGGCGTGGTCTGCGAGGCGACGCCACAGGGAGAAGGGCTGATGCGCTGCTGGCGACAGGCGGAGCCCGCACGGCGTCTCGTCCGTCTCGCGGACATTCCGGTCGCCGTCGTGCAGGGCGAGGCGTCCTACCACGCGCCCTACGACCACTGCACGGCGCAATGGCTCGTGCAGGCGGGCGTGGCGACGACGTTCATCCGCCTGGCGGACCGTGGCGTGCGTGGCAACGGCCACATGATGATGATCGAACTCAACAACGCCGAGGTCGCCGGCGTCATCGCCGGGTGGCTGGCGGAGCACGTCGCCTGACGGTGCCGCGATCGTCGACGCGGCCGCCGAACCGCGACCCCGGTGGTCGTTCCCCGGTCCCAGGCGATGGCGACGTCGACTCGGCCGCGGGCGCGACACCGGCCGCCGACGCGCGCACCGCACCGCCGATCCCGATGAACCGATGGCCGGGAAGGGCGCGACCGCGCCCGCCGCCGCGGAAATCGAATCAGGCACGACCCCTCCACGGCAGCAGCATCCCGACCTCGGCCCGGTAGCGGCGGTAGGCGTCGCCGAAGCGCTCGACCAGGTCGCGCTCTTCGTAGGCGACGCCGATCAGGATGTAGGCGGTGAATCCGAGCGCGAACAGCAGGCGCCCGGCGGTCATTTCGGGCACGGCCCAGAAGGTCGCGAGCAGCCCGGCGTAGAGCGGATGGCGCACGTAGCGGTAGAGCCACGGCGTGCGGAACCCGGGTTCGGCGAGGTCGTGGCCGACCAAGTTCGCGTACACCTGCTTGAGGCCGAAGAGCTCGAAATGGTCGATCAGGAACGTGCTGACCAGCACGGTCAGCCATCCCAGTCCGAACACGGTCCACAGGATCAGCGTGCCGGCGTCGCTCTCGACCCGCCAGACGATCGGCGTCGTGATCGGACGCCAGAACACGAACATCAGCGCCAGTACCGCGCAGGTCGCCACCAGGTAGGTGCTGCGCTCCGCCGCCGGCGGGACGATTCGCGTCCACCACCGCTTGAAGCCCCGTCGCGCCATCACGCTGTGCTGGATGCCGAAGAGGGCGAGCAGCAGCAGGTCGACCGCGAGGTTCTCGAGCCAGGGGCCGCCCGCGCCGACATCGACCGAGCGGGGCACGAGAAGATTGCCGCTGAAGCCGATGAAGTACAGCAAGGCGACCAGCCCCGCCGCGTAGGCGGCGACGCCGTAGACGGCGACGAACAGCGCACTCATGGGAAGTCCTTTTCCGGAAACGAGCTCGAAAGGGATGCCGACACACGCTCGCCCGCGTGCCGGCGCGACCCGACCATCGATCGACCGAGGGTCGGCGTGAACGGCCGGCTAGCCGGCGGATGGCTGGAACGCGAAGGTCTGCGCGACGATCCTGCCGTTGCGCACGACGAAGGTGTCGGTGCCCAGCGCGATGTCGGGCACGGCGCTCCAGGTGATCTGCGCGACGTCGCCTTCGACGCGCAGACTGCGCAGCGCGAACCGGTCGACGGTCTGCGGCGCGAGTCCGGCGAGGAACCCCTCGAAGAAGGCGCGGATCGCCGGCTTGCCGCAGTAAGACCGGCCGTCGCTGAGGAAGCAGGCGTCGTCGGCGTAGTCGCGCAGGATCTCGGCGACGCCGCGTCGTTCGAGGAACGCCCGCAGGTGTCGTCGGACGACGGCTTCGGTGTGGGTGGACTCGGGAGTCATCGGTCGCGAATGGTCGGGTGCCAGGGTTCGGCGGGCCGGGGCGATCGACGCGGATCGCACCGGGCTGCACGAGGTCCGTCATCCTGCCGCAGGCGCCGGCGCGCCGCCCTGCCGGGTGTCGTCGGCGTTTGACCGGGAATCCGCCGAGCGACCCGGAACGGGTGCCGGTAGCGGCGTCGCTGCGGCACAATGTCCGGCGGCGGCCCGATGAGCGACGACATCCTCTCCGACCTGTTGCGCAACGTGCGCCTGCGCGGGGCGCTGTATTTCCACGTCAGCGGCACCCGCGACTGGGCGGCCGAAGCGCCGCCCTCGCGCGAGATCGCCGCGGCGGTGATGCCGGGCTCCGAACACGTGATGGAATTCCACCTGGTCCTCGCCGGAACCTGCTGGGCCGGGATCGTCGGCGGCGAGCCGGTGCGCCTGTCGGCCGGGGACCTGATCGTCTTTGCGCACGGCGACGCGCACGTCGTGTCGAGCGTCCCGGGCCTGCGGGCGCCGGCGAATCCCGACGGCTACTTCGAGCGCCGGCGCCAGCCGCGGCCGTTCTCGCTGCACCTCGATGCGCAGGAGGTTCGACCGGGCGCGATGTCGGACGGGGCCTGCGACGCGTTGCTGGTTTGCGGATTCCTGGGTTGCGACTCGAGACCGTTCAATCCGCTGATCGCCTCGCTGCCGCGCCAATTGCACCTGCGATCGGCCGGCGACGGAGACTGGGCGGTGCAGTGCATGCGTCAGGCGGTCGCGGAGTCGTCCGATCCGCGGCCGGGCGGGGCCGCGACGCTCGAGCGGCTGAGCGAAATGCTGTTCATCGACGCGATGCGCCGCTACCTCGGGTCGCTGCCCGAGGACAGTCGAGGCTGGCTCGCCGGACTGCGCGACCGCTACGTCGGCCGCGCGCTGGCGCTGATGCACGCCGCGCCCGCCGATCCCTGGACCGTCGACGAGCTGAGCCACCGGGTCGGGCTGTCGCGTTCGTCGCTGCACGAGCGCTTCGCCGATCGGATCGGGCTCGCGCCGATGCAATACCTCGCGCAGTGGCGGATGCAGGTCGGCGCGGCGCTGTTGCGCGACACCGCGGCGAGCGTGGCCGCCGTGGCGCAGCAGGTGGGCTACGAGTCCGAAGCGTCGTTCACCCGCGCCTTCAAGCGCCTGGTCGGGATGCCGCCGGCGGCCTGGCGGAGGAAGGGCGCGGCGCCGCCGGCGAGCGGCGCGTCCCCGCGCGCCTCCGCGGAGCGTCCCTAGTACGCCCGCGACCAGCCGTCGTCGCGCGCGATCAGCTTGTCGAGCAGCGCGGTCAGCCGCTTGCGCTCGGCGCGGGTGAGCGGGGCCAGCATCGCCTGCTGGCGCGTCTGCAGCATCGCCAGGATCGCCGCGTAGCTGCGGCGGCCGGCCGGCGTGATGCGCAGGAGCGCCGAGCGGCTGTCGGCCGGGTTGGGCCGCCGGCGGAGCAGGCGCCCCTTCTCGAGCGCGCTCACCGCGCGGCTGATCGTCTTCTTGCCGATGCCGGAGAGCGCGCAGACGTCGGTCGCGGTGAGATCGTCGAGGTGCGCGGTGCAGTAGAGCGCCGCGAACATCGGCCGCTGGATGCCGAACTCGCGCTCGGCGATCGAATAGACCGGGCCGCTGAACACGTTGGACAGGTAGCCGATCCGGAAGCCGAACGGCAGCGCGCGGCTCGCGAGGATCGGTCGCAGCTTGGTCATGGTCTCTCGGTCGGCCGGGCGCCCGGTTGCGCAGCGCAGCAAGGAGACGCCGGCCGTTGTTTGACGTCGGGTCCGGTGCGGGACTAGGATAGTCTCAGATGAGACTATATCGCCGGGCGCGCCGGGCGGGAAGCGCACGGCGGGGCGGGGGGAGCGGATGAAGAAGGTCATCATCGAGGCGCGCGTCAACGAGTACCAGATCCGCGGGCCCAACCCGCACGTCCCCTACTCGCCGCAGGAGATCTCCGACGACGCCCGCGCCTGCCGGCGGGCGGGGGCGTCGATCGTCCACTTCCACTCGCGCAAGCCCGACGGCAGCCCGGAGCACGCCTACGAGGCGTACCGCGACACGGTCCGGGCGATCCGCGAGACGAGCGACATCCTGATCCACCCGACGCTGGGCTACGTGACGCTCAACGCGCCGGCGTCCGAGCGCCTGGCGAACATCCGCCGGCTGGTCGACGACGGGCTGGCGCCCGACATCGCGCCGATGGACATGGGCTCGACCAACGTCAGCGTCCTGAAGGACGGACGCTACCTCCCCGAGCTCGAGGAGCGCGTCTACCAGAACAGCACGGCGACGCTCCACTACTTCGCCGACCACCTGAAGGCGTGGCGGCTGAAGCCCTACCTGCAGGTCTGGAACATCTCGTTCATGCGCGAGACCGCGCAGTTCGGGCGGCTGGGCTGGGTCGAGGCGCCGGTGTTCGCCGAGTTCGTCTGCACCGACAACCACTGCCTCGGCGGCCATCCGGGGACCTCGAAGGGCCTGCAGGCGTTCATCGACTTCCTGCCCGACGACGTCCCGGTCGAGTGGACGGTCTGCGACTACGGGGGGAACCTGCTGCCGCTGTGCGCGCAGGCGATCACCCAGGGCGGCCACGTCTCGATCGGGCTGGGCGACTACCAGTACCCGGAGCTCGGCACGCCGACCAACGCCGAGCTGGTCGCGCGCGTGGTCGACATCGCGCGCGCCTGCGGCCGCGAGGTCGCCACGCCGGAAGAAGCCAAACGGATACTCGGCATCGCGCGCTAGCGGCCGGCGCCGTCCACGACGACAACGCGGTTCCACGAGGAGAAAGCCCATGACGACCCGTCGCACCCTGCTCAAGGCCACCGGCGGCGCGCTGATCGCCGCCGCCGCCGGTCCCTACGTCTCGCGCCCGGCGCGCGCGCAAGCGACGCGTCTGCGGATGCAGACCTTCCTGGGACCCGGCACGCCGGTGACCACCGGCTTCGAGCAGTTCGCCGCCGACGTCAAGGCGCGCACCGGCGGGGCGGTCGATATCGTCACGCTGCCGCTGGGCGCGGTGGTGCCGGCCAACGACACGCTGGAAGCGGTGCGCACCGGCACGCTCGACGGCCACCACTCGTCGCCGCCGTACTTCGCCGGCAAGGACCCGGGGTTCGCCGTGCTGGGCGACACGCTCTCGGCGTATCCGGACCCGGTCATCCGCGATCGCTGGTTCACCGACGGCGGCGGGCTCGCGCTCGCGCGCCAGCTCTACGCGCAGTACGGCCTCTTCTACGTCGGCCCGGTCTACTGGCCGCCGGAGTGGATGCCGATGCGCAAGGCGATCAACCGGCTGGACGACTACAAGGGCGTCAAGCTGCGCATGCCCGAGGGGCTCGCCGGCGACCTGATGAAGCGGGTCGGCGCGAGCATCGTCACGCTGCCGTTCCCCGAGGTCGCGAACGCGCTGCAGACCGGCGTGCTCGACGGCGCCGACATGGCCGGCATGGCGATCAACATCAGCACCGGCATCCACACCAGCGCCAAGTACTCGGTCTTCGCCCGGCATTCGATGCCGACCACCGAGGTCTCGGTGTCGGAGGCGCGCTGGAAGACGATCTCCCCCGAGAACCAGAAGAAGTTCGTCGATGCGCTCGCGGACTTCAGCGAGAAACAGCGCGCGGTCTTCACGGCCAACGAGAAGGAGGCGGTGGAGAAGGCGAAGCAGATGGGCATCACGATGACCGAGCTGCCGCCGGAGGACCAGGTCCGCTTCCGCACGCTCGCGCTGACCGTCTTCGACGACTGGGGCAAGAAGAACGCGATCACCGCGCGGATCGTCGAATCGCACAAGGCGTTCATGAAGAAGAACAACCTGATCTGACCGCGGCTCGGGGGGACGATGAGGGCGGCACTGCGCCGGGCGGTCGACGGGACCGGGGACGCGATCGCGGTCGGCTTCGCGGTGGTCGTCGTGATCACGACCTACGAGGTGGTGATGCGCTACGTCTTCGCCTCGCCGACCGCCTGGGTCCACGAGCTGTCGATCGCGCTGTGCGCGGTGGCGTTCGCGTTCGGCGGGCCGTACGCGGCCGGCCGCGACGCGCACCTGCGCATCTCGGCGGTCGTCGACAAGTCCGGACCGCGGACCCGGGCGGTGTGCGCGGGCCTGTCGGTCGTCTCGGGCGCGGTCTACCTGGGCGGGCTCGCCTACGCCTTCGCGGTACGCGCGATCGAGACCGGCTGGAAGTTCGAGGACGGACGCTGGGCGCCCGAGCGGACCGGGCGCGCCTGGGACGTCCCGATCCCGCCGTTCATGAACGGGCTGATCGCGCTCTGCTGCCTCGTGTTCCTGATCGTGCTGTTCGCCCGCGCGACCGCGCGCGACGCGCCGCGCTGATCCGGGCGCGCCGGCGACGACGGCGATGGACATCGGCACGATCTCGCTGGTCGTCGTCGCGGCGATGCTGGGGCTCCTCGTCGCCGGGGTGCCGTTCGCGTTCGCGGCCGGCGCGGTCGCCACCGTGCTCGCGCTCTGGCAGTTCGGACCCGGCGGGCTGTCGCTGCTCGCGGCGCGGACCTACGAGCTCCTCAACGGCTACACGCTGGTCGCGGTGCCGATGTTCGTGCTGATGGCGGCGCTGCTCGAGGGCTCGAACATCGCCCGCGACCTGTTCTCGGCGTTCCGCGTCTGGGCGGGCCGCCTGCCCGGCGGCGTCGGCGTGATGACGATGGTGGTGAGCGTGATCCTCGCCTCGACCACCGGCATCATCGGCGGCGAGATCGTCCTGCTCGGTCTGATCGCGCTGCCGCAGATGCTGCGACTGGGCTACGAGCGCAAGCTCGCGATCGGCACGATCTGCGCCGGCGGGTCGCTCGGCACGATGATCCCGCCGAGCATCATCCTGATCTTCTACGGGCTGACGGCGAACGTCTCGATCGCGCACCTGTTCCTCGCCTCGGTCGTGCCCGGCCTGCTGCTCGCCGCGGTCTACGTCGCCTACATCGTCGTGCGCTGCCGGCTCGATCCGTCGATGGCGCCGATCGCCCCGCCCGCCGAGCGCGACCTCTCCGTCTGGCGCAAGCTCGCGCTGCTCAAGGGCGTGGCGTTGCCGGTCGGCGTCGCCTTCGCGATGCTGGGCAGCATCTACTTCGGCGTGGCGTCGATCACCGAGTCGGCGGCGCTCGGCGTGGTCGGCATCCTGGCGGCCACCGCGGTCCGCGGCGAGCTCACCCGGGCGCTCGTCGTCAAGTCGCTCAAGCAGACGATGCTGTCCTGCGGCGTGGTCATCTGGCTCGTCTTCGGCACCAACGGCCTGGTCGGCGTCTACAACGCGATCGGCGGCATCCAGTTCCTGCAGAGCGGCTTCGTCGGTCTCGATCTCGGCATGGCGGGCACGCTCGCGGTGATGGTCGTCGTGTTCATGGTGCTGGGCGCGTTCATCGACTGGATCGGGATCATGTTCCTGACCGTTCCGATCTTCCTGCCGATCATCAAGGGCATGGGCCTCGACCCGATCTGGTTCGGGATCGTCTTCAACGTCAGCATGCAGATCGCCTACCTGTCGCCGCCGTTCGCGCCGGCGGCGTTCTACCTGAAGGGCGTGGCGCCGCCGGAGATCACGATCGAGGAGATCTTCGCCGCGATGTGGCCGTTCATCGGCCTGCAGGTCGTCGTGCTGGTAGCGATCCTCGCGTTCCCGGCGATCTCGCTGTGGCTGCCCCGTCTCGCCTACCACTGATCCGACGCGCACGTCCGGACGAACATGACACGACCCCTCATCGTCGAAGTCGCGATCAACGGTCCGGTCGGCAAGGACCGCAATCCGCACGTGCCGCTCACCTCGGCGGAAATGGCGGCCTCGGCGGAAGTCTGCATCGCCGCCGGCGCGTCGATCGTCCATGCGCACGCCGGCGTGCCGTTCGTCGGCAAGGTCGAGCGCCACGCGAGCCGGCCCTACATCGACGCGTTCGGCCCGGTGCTGCGCCGGCACCCGAACGCGATCCTCTATCCGACGCTGCCCGCCGGGCCGCACCTGCCGGTACCCGATCGGATGGTGCACCAGGCCGAGCTGGCGGACGCCGGGCTGCTGCGGATGGCGGCGATCGACCCGGGGACGATGAACTGGGGGTCGTTCCGCGCCGACGGCGGCGGCGACGAGGAGACGATCTACCAGAACACATTCGGCGATGTCCGCTACGCCTTCGAGTTCTGCCGCTCGCGCCGGCTCGGCTGCACGATGTCGATCTTCGAGCCGGGCTTCCTGCAGATCGTGCTCGCGCACCGGCGCGCCGGCACGCTGCCTCAGGGATCGGTGGTCAAGCTCGAGTTCTCCGGAGGCCACCTGGTGTTCGGCCTGCCGGCGAACGCGCGCGGTCTCGACGCCTACCTGTCGATGCTCGAGGGCACCGCGATCCCCTGGTTCGTCAACTACCGCGACGGCGATTTCGCCGATGGATTCGGCCGCATCGTGCTCGAACGCGGCGGTCACGTGCGCGTCGGGATCGAGGACTACGGCGGGCCGGGAACGCCGCGCAACGAGGACCTGGTGGCCGGCATCGTCGCGCTCGCGCGCTCGATCGGCCGCCGGCCGGCCACGCCCGACGAAACGGTGGCGATCCTTGGCCTCCCCTAGGCGGCGCGAGGTCGCGGCGGCCGCGGCGGGTCCCCGGGCCGCGTCCGGCGAGCGTCTGCTCGCGCTCTACCGGACGATGGCGCGCATCCGCCGCTTCGACGAGCGCACGATCGAGCTCTTCCTCGCCGGGACGGTCAAGGGCACGGCGCACAGCTGCGTCGGCCAGGAAGCGGTCGCCGCCGGCGCCTGCGCGAACCTCGCGGCCGACGACTTCGTCGTCAGCCACCATCGCGGCCACGGCCACTGCATCGCCAAGGGGGCCGAACCGCGCCGGATGATGGCCGAGCTGATGGCGCGCAGCACCGGGTACTGCGGCGGATTGGGCGGCTCGATGCACATCGCCGCGCTCGAGCTCAACATCCTGGGCGCGAACGGCATCGTCGGCGCCGGCATCGGCATCGGCACCGGCGCCGCGCTGGCGGCGAAGCTGCGCGGCCGCGGCCAGGCGGGCATCGCGTTCTTCGGCGACGGCGCGGCCAACGAGGGGATCTTCCACGAGGCGCTCAATCTCGCCTCGCTGTGGAAGCTGCCGATCGTCTATCTGTGCGAGAACAACCTCTACGGCCTGTCGACGGCGATGCACGAGTCGACCTCGATCGCCCGGATCGCGGAGCGCGCCGCGGCGTACTCGATGCCCGGAGTCACGATCGACGGCAACGACGTCGAGGCGGTCGACGCGGCGGTCGCCGAGGCGATCGCGCGCGCCCGCGCCGGCGGCGGCCCGACGCTCGTCGAGGCGGTCACCTACCGGTGGGGCGACCACAGCATGCGGGCCAACCTGCCGCGCTACCGGCAGGAGGACGAGGAGCGGCGCTGGCGGGAGAAGGACCCGATACGGCGGCTCGCGGGCCGGCTGCGCGCGGACTTCGGCGTCGAGGAGGCCGCGCTCGCCGCGATCGCCGACGAGGCGAGGGCCGAGATCGAGGCGGCGGTCGAATTCGGGCTGGCGAGCCCCGAACCGCAGGAAGCGGACCTCGCGGGCGCGGTGTGCGCGCCGCACGCGCAGGTCGAGGACGCGCCGGCGGCGGGTGGGCGCGAACTGACGATGATCGAGGCGATCAACGAGGCGCTGGCGCAGGAGATGGCGCGCGACGAGCGGGTGTTCGTCATCGGCGAGGATGTCGGCAGGATCGGCGGCATCTTCGGCGCGACCCGCGGACTCCTCGACCGGTTCGGCGCCGAGCGCGTCCGCGACACGCCGATCTCGGAAGCCGCGATCGGGCTCTCGGCGGTCGGCTCGGCGATCTGCGGCTTCCGGCCGGTCGTCGAGGTCCAGCTCTTCGACTTCGTGACGCTGATGATGGACGCGATCGTCAACCAGGCCGCGAAGTTCCGGTTCATGCTGGGCGGAGGACCCTGCGTGCCGGTGGTGTTCCGCGGGCCGCAGGGGGGCGGGGTGCGCCTCGCCGCGCAACATTCGCAGAGCCTGGAAGCGTGGTTCGCGCACGTCCCGGGACTGGTCGTGCTGGCGCCGTCGAATCCGGCCGACGCCAAAGGCCTGCTCGCCGCAGCGATCCGCGACGACAATCCGGTCGTCTTCCTCGAACACAAGCTCCTCTACCTGGGCGCGCGCTCGCCGGTGCCCGAGGAGCCGTACACGATCCCGATCGGTCGGGCGGCGGTCCGCCGCGTCGGCGGCGACGTGACGCTGGTCGCGACGCTGGCGCTGGTCGAGCCGGCGCTCGCCGCGGCGCGGGTGCTGGAGCGCGAAGGCATCGACGTCGAGGTGATCGATCCGCGGACGCTGCGGCCGCTCGACGAGGCGACGATCCTGCGCTCGGTGAAGAAGACGAGCCGGCTGGTGATCGCGCACGAAGGGTGGAAATCCGGCGGCTTCGGTGCCGAGGTGTCGGCGATGGTCGCCGAGCAGGCGATCGACTGGCTCGACGCGCCGATCGTGCGCATCGGCGCGCCGGAGACGCCGATGCCCTACAACGACAAGCTCGAACGCGCGACGATTCCGTCGCAACGCCGGATCGTCGACACGGTCCGCGCGCTGGTCCGACGCGACGAGGCCGGATGATGAAGACGCTCACCGAGCTCCTGCGCGGGCCGGGCCCGGTGCTCGGCACCTGGACCCAGATCGGCGCACCCGAGGTGATCGACATCCTCGGTGCGGCCGGTTTCGACTTCACCGTCGTCGACGCCGAGCACGGCTCGTTCGGCATGGAGGCGGTCGAGAACCTGGTGCGCGCCTGCGACGCCGCCGGCGTGTTCCCGATCGTGCGCGTGCCCGACGCGACCCAGTCGCACATCACCCGGGCGCTCGACGCCGGGGCGGGGGCGGTTGTCGTTCCGGGGATCCGTTCCGCGGCCGAGGCCGCGCGCGCGATCGACGGCGGTCGCTTTGCGCCGGCCGGCCTGCGCGGCGCCTGTCCGTGCGTGCGCGCCGGCGGGCACTGGATCGACGACTGGCCGGCGTACGCCGCCGCGCGCGAGCGGGACACCGGGATCATCGTCCTGGCCGAGACGCCCGGTGCGCTCGAGGAGATCGAGACGATCGCGGCGTTGCGGGGCCTGCGCGCGCTGATGATCGGACCGTTCGACCTGTCGGTGGCGCTGGGCCACCAAGGCAACACTCGGTCCGAGGCGATCGGCGGCGCGGTGCAGCGGATGCTCGCGGCGGCCCAGGCCGGCGGCGTTCCGGCCATCCTGCCGGTGTTCGCCCCCGACCTCGCCGAGACCGAGCGGCAGATCGCCGCCTGGCGCGAGCGCGGCGTGCGCGCCTTCACGATCGGCACCGACAAGATCCTGGTGCACAGCCAGGGCGCTCGCTTCGTCCGGGCGCTGAGACGCTGAGACCTCCGGTTCTGATCGCCGGGAGGGCGGTGCGCGGTCGCTAGCGGGCGGCGCGGATCCCGGCGGCGAGCGAGTCGGCGTAGCGTCGTCCCAGAAGCAGGACGGTGTCGGCGTAGGCGACCGGGTCGGCGATCGCTTCGCGCTCCTCGATCGCGACCGCGCCTCCGCGGCGCCCGCCGAGAAGGCCGCCGATCAGATTGGCCGCCAGCGCCGCGCCTTGCACGCCGGCCGTCGAGGCGTCGCGCACCGAGACGACGAACCGGCCGGGCTGGGTGGCGAGCCTGGGCACGACGAACTGCGCGCCGGACGGGAACTCGACGATCGCCACCCGCCCGCCGGACGGCGTCGGTGTCTCGCGCGTGATCGCCGGCGCGAGCACGCGCAGCGCGAGGTTCTTGTCCTCGGGAACGAAGGCGGCGAACTCGGCGGCGACCTCGGCGCCGACCGTGGTGGCGGACTCGCGGCCGCGGCCGGTCAGTCGTGCGAAATCGACGAACAGGACGAATTCGATCGCCGCCATGTCGCGTGCCCGGATCAGCGTCGCGACGTGGACAGGCGGCCCGTCGGCCCAGTCGAGCGCGGCCGCGATCGCGCCGCTGCCGCCGATCGTCTGGCCATGCGCGGTCATGCCGGTCGGCGTGAACACCCGGTAATGCTCGAAGTCGTGCCCGGACGGCTTCCCCTTCGAGACCAGCTTCCGCCAGGCCGGATCGTCCTTGAGCTCGTCGGGCATGACCACCTCGAGTCCCGAGGACCGCAGCCGGTCGACCGTCAGCGCGTGGAGGCGGTCGGTGAGCGCCTGCAGATCGGCGTCGGACACGCCGCCGAGCTTCATCTGCACGCCAAGCTCGACTTCCGAGGTTCCCCCGAACAGACCGCGCTGGCCGCCACCCTGCTGGCGGAACGCGGAGACCCGGTAACCGACGGCGAAGTCGGACAGGAACACCCGCTGGATTCCGCGCAACGTATCGACGTGGCGGATCGCCTCGACCAGGCGCTCCGTGGAGGGGGGGGTCGCCTGATCCTGGGCGGCGGCGGCGCCGGCGAACAGGAAGGACGCGAGCAACCGAGCGAGCGATCGCGGCATGTTCGATGTTTCGGACGGTAGCGCCCGAGGGCGCGGCGGAGCGCACTCTAGCAGAGTCGAGCCGACGTCGCGCCGCCCGCCGCGGCCTGGGTTGCACCCACCGGCCGAGGTCGGTCGGAACCCGTGTCATAGTTCGGTCGGCCGGCGCAGCCAGCGCCGACGCCCGACGATGAACGACGCCGCGCCCCGTCCCCCCGGCCTCCAGCGCTACGCCTGGATTTCGATCGCCGCCGCGGTCGCCACGATCCTGCTCAAGGGCGCCGCGTGGCGGATGACCGGTTCGGTCGGTCTACTGTCCGACGCGCTGGAGTCGTTCGTCAATCTCGCCGGCGCGATGATGGCGCTGTGGATGCTCGCGCTGGCCGAGACGCCGGCCGACGACGACCATCCGCACGGGCACGGCAAGGCCGAGTACTTCTCGAGCGCGTTCGAGGGATTCCTGATCGTCGTCGCCGCGGCGAGCATCGGTTACGCGGCCGTCGACCGGCTGCTCCACCCACGGCCGCTCGAGGCGGTCGGCGCCGGGCTCGTCGTCTCGGTCGTCGCCTCGGCGGTCAACTTCGGCGTCGCGCGCGTGCTGCTGCGCGCCGGCCGCGAGCACCGCTCGATCACGCTCGAGGCCGATGCGCACCACCTGATGACCGACGTCTGGACGTCGGCCGGCGTGATCGTCGGCGTCGGTCTGGTGGCGTTGACCGGCTGGAGCTGGCTCGACGCCGCGATCGCGCTGGCGGTCGCGGTCAACATCGTCTGGACCGGCTGGCAATTGATGCGCCGTTCGGCGTCGGGACTGATGGACGTCGCGATGCCGGCCGACCAGATCGCCGCGATCGAGGCGACGCTCGCGGCGTACGCCGCGCAGGGTATCGCCTTCCATGCGTTGCGGACCCGCCAGGCCGGCCAGCAGTCGTTCGTCAGCGTGCACCTCCTCGTGCCCGGAGGCTGGACCGTGCAGACGGCCCACGATTGGGCCGAGCGGATCGAGAAAGACCTGCGCACGGCGGTGCCCCGCTGTCACGTGACCACGCACCTCGAGCCGATCGAGGATCCGGTGTCGATGGCCGACCAGGGACTGGATCGCTGACCGCTGACCGCTGACCGCGGACCGCCGACGGCCGACCGCCGATCGCTCCCCGCTCCCCGCTCCCCGCTCCCCGCTCCCCGCTCCCCGCTTCCGAGAGACATGATGCGATTTCCACCGATGCCTCGCCTGGGCGCGCTGATCGTCACGCTCCTCGTCGCGCTGCCGGCGCCGGCGGCGACCTTCGCCTGTCCCGATCTCGCGTCGGCGAAGCAGGTCGAGGCCTGTCCGAGCGACGCCGAACTGCGTTACACGTTCATCGGCTTCTGCAGCGACAACGCCCGGCTCTACGACGGCAAGGGCGAGGTCTGCGACGATTTCGACCGCTACCGGGCGCTCAAGAACATCGCACTGTGGGAATCGGCCGACGGCGTGTTCGTCGGCTACCCGTCATGCGCGCTCGCGCCGGAGGCGATCCGGGCGGCGAGGCCGCAGCGTATCGCCGTCGAGCGCAAGGGGTCGATCACGCAAGTCGCCTGCGACTACGCCGGCGGCGTGCGCTTCACGCTCCGCTCGCGCGCCGCCTGCCGCGTCGACGGCGCCGGGCGCTGCGACGCGCCGGAAGGCTGCCGCGCGGTCTGCGACTAGCGGCCGGCTGCCTCGGGCGACGAACCGAGTCGCGCGAGGTGGCGGCGCGCGGCAGCGGGCTCGGCGGCGTACCGGCCGTCGGGACCGCGGTCGACGACGCCCGCGCCTTCGAGCCGCCGGAGGTGCGCCATCGTGACGGCGGACGCCCACGGGATGACGTCGCGCACTTCGGCCGGGTAGACGAGGTCGTCGAGCGCGGCGAAGGTCGCGGGGGCGGTGACGATCGTCTCCACGATCCGCCGTTCGCGATCGACGATCGCGCCGACGGTGGCGTCGACGAGCGCCAGGAAAGCGTCGTGTCCGCCCACGACCGCATGGTGCCCGGGGCAGACCCGCCGGACCGGTCGCTCGCGCAGGCGGCGCAGCGAACCGAGGTAGCCGTCGACGCCGCCGGCGTTCGGCGGGTACCAGGGAAGCGATGTGCCGCGGGCGACGAGGAGATCGCCGGTGAAAGCGACGCCGGTGTCGTCGTCGACCCAGGCGAGGTGCCCGATATCGTGGCCCGGCGAGTGCAATGCCCGCAGGCGGTAGCGTCCGGCGTCGAACCGGTCGCCGTCGTCGACCCGTTCGAAGACGACATCCGGCGCTTCGCCGAACAGGATCGGCATCGTCTCGGCGCGGAAATGGCGGGCGATGTCGAGATCGCGTGCGGCGATCTCGGCCCGGACCTCCGGCGGCAGGATGTAGTGGGCTTGCCACGCGGGGTCGGACGCCTGCGCCCAGCCGCGCGCCGGCACCAGAACGCGGGCGCCGGTCTCGCGCGCGAGGGCGACCGCGCCGCCGGCATGGTCGGTGTGCGTGTGCGTCAGCACGATCGCGCGCACGTCGCGCAGCGTCTGTCCCCAGGTCGCCAGCGCGGTGCCGGCCGCCCCGCGAAGGCGGCCGAGGTCCGGCTCCACGCCCAGGCCGGTGTCGACGATCACCGACCGCCCGCCGTCCCGGATCAGGTAGACGTTGCACGACGACGGCCAGCCGCGTCGCGTCGTGCGCAACTGCACGAGGTCGGGTTCGACGATGACGGTCTCGATCATGCGGCGGGTTCGCCGGGGTGTCCGCGATCGGAGGGTAACGCGAATCGCCCGGCGCCATCGCATAATGGGCGGATGGACGTGCCGCTGCGGGTCCTCGTCGTCGAGGACAACCCCGACCTCGCCGCCAATCTGGTCGACTACCTGGAGGCGCGGGGACATCTGGTCGACGTCGCCGGCGACGGCGTCGCCGGGATCCGGATGGCCACGCGCCACGCCTTCGACGTCATCGTGCTCGACCTCGTGCTGCCCGGGCTCGACGGACTCACGCTCTGCCGTCGCCTGCGCGAGGAGGCCGGGCGGACGACGCCGGTGCTGATGTTGACCGCGCGCGATTCGATCGAAGACAAGATCGCCGGCCTGCAGGCCGGCGCCGACGACTACGTGGTCAAGCCGTTCGTGCTGCGGGAAGTCGAGGCGCGCCTCCGGGTGCTGGCGCGGCGCGCGCGCGGCGCGCCGCCGCAGCGCCGGCTCGTCGTCGGCGATCTCGCGTTCGACACCGGGACCTACGAGGTCACACGCGGCGGCCGGACCATCGAGCTGCCGCGCATCCCGCTGCAGATCCTCGAGGTCCTGATGCGCGAATCGCCGCGCGTGATCTCGCGCGAGGAGCTGGAGCGGGCGGTCTGGGGCGATCATCCGCCGGAGAGCGACGCCCTGCGCGCCCACTTGCACGTCCTGCGTGGCGCGATCGATCGCCCGTTCGCGCGGCCGATGATCCGCACGCTGCGCGGACTGGGCTGGCAGCTCGTCGCCGACGACGGCGCGCCGTCCGATGCGCCGGCGCCGTAGCCTCCGCTTCCGCGTCGCCTTCGCGTTCGCGGTGCTGAGCGCCGGGCTGAGCCTCGTCTTCGCGCTCGGCATCTGGACGCTCGCGCGGGACCAGGCGCAGCGGCTGCTCGACCAGACGCTCGCCGCCGAGCTCGACGACTACATGGGCCGGCGCGCCCGCAATCCGGAGTCGTTGCCGCCCGATACCGCGAGCCTGCGCGGCTTCGTGCTGCCGCTCGAGGCCGGGCGCCCGGTCGCCGGCGCGCCCGGCGCCCCGCCCCCGGAGGTGGGAGCGCTCGGACCGGGCCAGCACGAGGTCGTCCTCGACGGCGTCCCCTACCGGGTCGGCGTCGCCGATCGCGGCGAGCGCCGCTACTACCTGCTGTTCGACGAGCAGAGGCAACGCGCGCGCGAACGCCGCTTCGCCGTCACGTTGCTGGTGGGCGTCGCGCTGACGACGCTGCTGGCCGCGCTGGGCGGCGCCTGGCTCGCCGCGCGCGCGATCGCGCCGGTCAGCGATCTGGCGCGGGCGGTGGCGCGCGCATCGGCCGCGAGTCCGCCGCGGCTGGACACCGACGACCTCGCCGACGACGAGATCGGCGAACTGACGCGGGCGTTCGACCGCTATTTCGCCCGCATCGGCGCCTTCGTCGAGCGCGAGCGGGCGTTCGCCGCCGACGCGAGCCACGAGCTGCGCACGCCGCTCGCGGTGATCAGCGGCGCCGCCGAAGTGCTGGTCGAAGATCCGGCGCTCGACGAGAACCAGGCCGCCAGGGTCGCGCGTATCGAACGCGCGGCCGCGGAGATGTCGGCGCTGATCTCGGCGCTCTTGCTCCTCGCGCGCGAGGACGGGCCGCCCGCCGACCCGCGGGACGCCGCCGACTGCGACGCCGCGGAGGTGGTGCGGAGCGTCGTCGACCGCTACCGTCCGGTCGCGCGCCGGCGCCGGATCGCAATCGGTCTCGAGGTCGGTGCGCCGGTGCGGCTGGCGGTGGCGCCGGCGCTGTTCTCGATCGTGGTCGCGAACCTGGTCCGCAACGCGGTGACGCATACCGACGGCGGCACCGTCGACGTCCGCCTGTCGCAGGACCGCCTGACGGTCACCGACGCCGGGCCGGGGATCGACGAGACCGAGGCGGACCTCCTGTTCCAGCGCTACTACCGGGGCGCCGCCAGCTCGGGCAGCGGCATCGGACTGTCGCTGGTCAAACGGATCTGCGACCGCCAGCGCTGGCGCATCCAGCTCGAGAACCGCGCCGGCGGCGGCACGATCGCCGAGCTGCGTTTCGACGACGCGGCTTGACGCCCGCTTGACGCCCGCTTGACGCCGGCGTCACGCGACGCCGGCTAGCCTCCCGGCATTCCCCGCCTGGAGGGCGCGCATGTCCGGTTATCGCCGCGTACTCGCTTTCGTCACCGTCACCGTGGACGCGGAGGCGGTCGTCCGCCGTGCGGTCCGGATGGCGCGACTGCACGGCGCCTCGCTCGCGCTGGCCACGGTCGCCGACGTCGTGCCGGGATTCGAGTGCGACCGCTATCCGGTCACCAGCGGCGACGAGCTCAAGCGCGCGATCGCCGCGGATCTGCGCGCCCGGCTCGATCGGCTGCTCGTCGACGCGCAGGGCGCCGGCGAGATCATCGTCGTGTGCGGCGAGACGCGCGACGCGGTCGCCCATACGCTGCGATCGTGGCGGCCGGATCTGGTGGTCGTCGCCGGACGCGCCGACCATGGCGTCCCCACGGTCGCGAACGGCCGCTTCGACGCGCTGACGGTCGGCGAGCCCGGCCGGCCGGGCTACGCCGGCCGGATGTGGAACGCGCTGGCGTCGATGCTGTGACCTCGGCGGCACAGGCACGGCCCGCCGCCGCGACCCGACGGTTGCTGCGGGCGCTGCCGTTCCTGCGCTGGTGGCCGAGCGTCGGGCGCCAGACGCTCAAGGCCGATGCGATCGCCGGATGGGTCGGCGCGATCATCGTGCTGCCGCAGGGCGTCGCCTTCGCGACGCTGGCCGGCATGCCGCCGGAGTACGGGTTGTACGCGGCGATGGTGCCGGCGGTCGTCGCCGCGCTGTGGGGCTCGTCGTGGCATCTCGTCTCCGGCCCGACCAACGCGATCTCGCTGGTCGTTTTCGCCACCGTGAGCCCGCTCGCGGAGCCGGGAACCGGCGATTACGTCGGACTGGTCCTGACGCTCACGCTGATGGTCGGCGTCATTCAGTTGGCGCTGGGATTGCTGCGTTTCGGGTCGCTGGTCAACTTCATCTCCCACACGGTGGTCGTCGGGTTCACCGCCGGTGCGGCGCTGCTGATCGTCGCGAGCCAGGTGCGGAACTTCTTCGGCTTGTCGATCCCGCCGGGCACCGGCTCGTTCGCGACGCTCGCCCGGCTCGTGCACGGTGCCGGAGAAATCAATCCCTGGGTCGTCGCGGTCGGGGCGACCACGCTCGGCGCCGGCATCGCCGCGCGACGCTACCTGCCGCGGATTCCCTACATGATCTGCGCGCTCGTCGCGGGTGCGCTGGCGGCGCTCGTCCTGAACCGTCTGTTCGGAACGCAGCGGACCGGCATCGCCACGCTGGGCGCCTTGCCGGGGGCGTTGCCGCCACTCTCGATGCCCGCGATCTCCGCGGAGACGCTGGGACGCCTCGCCGGGGTCGCGGTCGCGGTCACCGCGCTGGCGCTGACCGAGGCGGTCTCGATCGCCCGATCGATCGCGGTCAAGTCGGGACAGCGGATCGACGGCAACCAGGAGTTCATCGGGCAGGGACTGTCGAATCTCGCCGGCGCCTTCTTCTCCGCGTATCCGTCGTCGGGGTCGTTCAACCGCTCGGGGCTCAACTACCAGGCCGGCGCGCGAACGCCGCTGGCGGCGGCGTTCTCGGCGGTGTTCCTCGTCGTCGCGCTGCTGGTGGTGGCGCCGTGGGCCGCCTACCTGCCGATCGCGTCGATGGCCGCGGTCCTCTTCCTCGTGGCCTGGGGCCTCTTCGACTTCCACCACATCGCGGTGATCCTGCGGACCAGCCGGCAGGAAACGGCGGTGCTGGTCGCGACGATCGCGGCGACGCTGGTCATGCCCCTCGAGCTCGCGATCCTGGTCGGCGTGCTGCTGTCGCTGCTGCTCTACCTCGCTCGGACCTCGCAGCCGGCGGTCCGTACGCTCGTCCCGGACGCCGCGGATCCGCAGCGCCGCTTCCACCCGCGCCGACCCGGCGACGCCGAATGCCCGCAGCTCGCGATCGCACGGGTCGAGGGCTCGATCTACTTCGGCGCGGCCGACCACGTCGGCGAGGCGCTGCACGCGATCGCCTCGCGCCAGCCGGCGCGCCGGCATCTGCTGCTGATGGCGAAGAGCATCAATTTCGTCGACATCGCCGGTGCCGAGCTCCTGGCCGGCGAGGCGCGCCGGCGCGCGGCCGCCGGCGGCCGGTTGTGGTTGTGCGGATTGCGTCAGGGCACGAGCGAGCAGCTCCACAAGCCCGACTTTCGCGCGAGCTTCGGCGACGACGCGTTCTTCGCCTCCAAGCAGGAAGCGCTGGCGCGGATCGTCGCCGGTCTCGACGCGTCGGTCTGCGCCGGCTGCCGGACGCGGATCTTCGTCGAGTGCCGGGACCGCCCGGCACCGGCGACGGGCTGAGCGTCGCGCGTCGGGGCTACTGGGGCTTGAGGTCGATGGCTCTCGCGACGTCGGCCCACTGGCGGATCTCGCCGGCCAAGAACGCGCGCAGCTGGTCGGGCGTGCCGCCGACCGGCTCGGTGCCCGCGCCCCGGAGCTTGTCGCCGACCTCCGGCGCATCGAGCGCCGCCTTGACGTGCTGGTTCACCTTGTCGACGATCTCCGCCGGTGTTCCGCGCGGCGCGAAGAGCGCGTACCACTGGTTGACCGCGAGCCCCGGATAGCCGGACTCGGCGAACGTCGGGACGTCCGGTGCCGCGTTGACGCGAGCCGGCGAGACGATCGCGATCGGCCGCAGCTTGCCGCCTAGGTTGCTGCCGGCGCCCTGGATGCTGATCAGGATCGCGTCGACCTGTCCGCCCATC
>JAXMFN010000011.1:0-202440 GCA_046347725.1 Burkholderiales bacterium | reverse complement strand
GCGTTCCAGCGATCTCGCGATCCCCCAGCTCGGCGAGGGTCTTCGCGAAGTGCGGATCGTCGAGATCCTGCGGCGCGCCGGCGACACGGTGAAGCGGGGCGAACCGCTCTACGTTGTCGAGACCGACAAGAGCACGGTCGAGCTCGAGGCGCCGGCCGACGCCGTGATCGAGCGCTGGACGGTTTCGCCCGGCGACGTCGTCGCCGTCGGCGCGGTCGTCGCCCGGCTCGCCGGGGCGGGCTGCGCCCCGGCCTCGGCGCCGCCAGGCCGAACGAGCATCACCGTGCCCCCGCGCACACGCGCGCACGCCCGGGGGCTCGGCATCGACGACGCGTCGCTCGCGCGGATCCCGGCGTCCGGATCGAAGCTCCTGCCGGCCGATGTCGACGCCTGGCTCGCCGGCAGCGGGCGGGCGCCGCCGCCGGAGGGGATCGACCTGACATTCTCCCCCGAGCAGCGCCGCCTCGTGTACCGCCTGCGCCGCAGCGCCGAGCGGGTCATTCCCGGAACGATCGCCGTCGAGATTCGCTGGGCGGCGATCGAGGCGCCTCGTGCCGGCGACCCGGCGGCACGGCCTTCGCCGGTCCAGACGCTCGCGCACACCGCGGCGACCGTTGCGGCGTCTACGCCGCGGATGCGCGCGACGCTCAGCGGCGACGACACGATCCGCACCTGGCCGTCGATCAACGTCGGCATCGCCCTCGCGCGGCCTGGCGACGAGCTCGTGACCGCGGTCGTGCGCGCCGCCGACACGCTCCCGCTCGACGCCTTCGTGCGCGAGGCGCGCCGGCGGATGCGCGAGGCGTTGCGCACCGGCGACCAAGCGGCGGAGGATACGCAGCTCCTGGTCTCGCACCTGGGCGCCGAAGGCATCGTCGACGCGGTGCCGGTGCTGGTCGCGCCGGCGAGCGCGATCCTGTTTCTCGGCGCGCCGCGCGCCGACGGTCTCGCGCGGCTCGTCCTCACGTTCGACCACCGGCTGCACAACGGCGCGGGCGCGGCGAGCTATCTCGCTGCGGTCAAGCGCGCGCTCGAGACCGCCTGACCGCGTCGCGCGACGTCCGGTCCGGCGGCCCGTGCGCCGATCCGGTCAGGGTGCCGCGAGGAAGTCGCCGACGATCGGCCAGAGCGTTTCGCGCATCCGCGAGCGGAAGAAACCGAAATGGCCGACCGGCGGCAGGCCGAGCGCCGCCGGGTCGACGCGCCGCTCGACCAGCCGGCAGCGGCGAAACAGCCCGGCGATCCGCGCGGTCGCTTCCCGGGTCGCGAACGGGTCGTCGGCGATCGAAAGCACCAACGCATCGGCGTGGAAAGCGTCGAACCGCCCGATCACCTCGGCGATCCGGGCGGTGTCCGGCCCGCCGTCGGCCGCCTGGAGGTACCACCAGGGTTCCGGACGACGCCGCCTCGCCCAGTCCCGTGCGATCCCGAAAGGCAGGTCCTCGGGAAGGCCGAAGCGCCGGGCCGGGAAATAGCCGAACAGACGCGCGACCGCCGGCATCAGCAGATGCCAGGTGACGTACATCGGCAGCCGTGCCCCGGGCGCGTAATCACGCCAATACCCGGTATGCGTCCCGACGAGGGCCAGCCGGTCCACCCGGTCGCCGCCACGCATCAGCCCGGTGACGAATCCGCCGATGCTGTGCCCGACCACGCCCAGTTTCGCCCCCGGGTATCGGCCGGACAAGCTGTCCAGCACAGCGGCACAGTCCTTGCTTCCCCAATCCTCGACCGAGGCATCGTAGCCCCTGAGCGATGATGGGCGCGAGGCACCGATGCCGCGGTAGTCGTAGGTCAGCGTCGGCAGTCCCCGGTCGGCGAGCCATGCGGCGAAACGCTCGTAGTAGCGCGCCGGAATACCGGCGCCGGCGTTGATCGCGACGACCCGCTTCGTTTCGCCCGGAGCGTCCGGATGCCAGAGCGTCGCCGCGAGGCGCACGCCGTCGGCAGCGGCGAGGTCCAGGGATTCGGGGCGGGCCATGGGGGGACGGGACGCGCCGACCCGTGCACGGGGGTCGACGGCGGCGCCGTAGCATGACAGATTGCCGATTGGCGGGCGGGCGATGGAGCGTAGCGGCAGGATGTTCAAGCGCTGGATGACGACCGACGGCTGGCGGGCGATGCTCGCGAGCGCGTCGCGACCGGAATTCGAGCAGGCGATCCTGCGGGTCCTGCTCGTAGGCGTCGTCTACCTCTACACGCTGTGGAGCGTGCACCGCGACGGCGCCTTCGACCGGGACGAGCTCGAGTTCGTCACCGTCGGGGCGCTGTTCGTATCGCTGTCGATCGTGCTGCTGCTGGCGGTCGTGGCGTCGACCGGACCGGCGGTCGTGCGCCGCTCGATCGGCATGCTCGCCGACAACGGGGCGACCACCTACTGCCTGATCCAGATGGACGAAGGCGGCGCCTTCGTGCTCGGCGTCTACCTGTTCGTCGCTTTCGGCAACGGCTTCCGCTTCGGCCGTTCCTACCTGCACGCCTCGCAGGCGCTGTCGATCGCCGGATTCGCCGCGGTGCTGGTGCTGTCGCCGTTCTGGTCGAAGCACGTCGTCGTCGGCATGGGCTTCATGATGGCGCTGGCGGTGCTCCCGTTCTACGTCGGCGTGCTCTCGCAACGGATCACCGAGGCGAAGAAGCGCGCCGACGACGCCAACGCCGCCAAAGGACGATTCCTCGCCAACGTCAGCCACGAGATGCGCACGCCGCTGAACGGCGTGATCGCGATGGCCGACGTGCTGCGCGAGACGAACCTCAACGAGGCCCAGCGCGAGATCGTCGAGACGATGACGACCTCGGCGCACCTGCTGCTCGCCCAGATCGAAGACGTCCTCGACATGGCGAAGATCGAGGCCGGCCGGGTCACGATCGAGACGCGGCCCTTCGACCTCTCGAAGCTCGCCACCGCGACGGTCAAGGTGATGCTGCCGCAGGCCCGCTACAAGGGCCTCGCCGTCCACACCGCGATCGACCCCGCGGCGGCGCGCTGGTTCATCGGCGACCCGCACCACATCCGCCAGGTGCTGCTCAACCTGCTGTCGAACGCGGTCAAGTTCACCGAGAAGGGCGAGATCCACCTGCGCGTGCGCGCGTCCCCGGGCGCCGACGGCGCCTCGACGATCCGCTTCGAGGTCCAGGACACCGGCATCGGCATCCCCGAGGAGAAGCAGACCGCGATTTTCGAGCCGTTCACCCAGGCCGACGACTCGGTCACCCGGGTCTACGGAGGAACCGGCCTCGGCACGACGATCGCCCGCCACCTCGTGATGCTGATGCGCGGGCGCATCGGTGTCGAAAGCCGGGTCGGCCAGGGCAGCCTGTTCTGGTTCGAGTTGCCGCTTCCGACGACCGAGCCGCAGGGCCTCGACCTCACCGTCGAGTTCGGCTCCGCCCGCGCCTCCGCCGCAGCGCAGGCGGTCGCCGCCGGCCCGGGCGCCAACGTCCACAAGATCCGCGGCGCGCGCATCCTGGTCGCCGAGGACAATCCGACCAACCAGCGCGTCGCCCAACTGATCCTCGAGAGCGGCGGCCACCTGGTGACGATCGTCGACAACGGCGAAGCGGCGCTCGACGCGCTCGAGCGCGGCGGCTTCGACCTCGCGCTGTTCGACCTGTCGATGCCGATCGTGTCCGGCCTCGAGGCCCTGAAGTTGTACCGTTTCACGTCGCCGCGCCCGATCCCGGTCCTGGTGCTGTCGGCCAACGTGACGCCCGAGGCGATCGACGAGTGCGAGCGCGCCGGTGCGGCCGAGTTCATGCCCAAGCCGCTGCGCGCGTCGCTGCTGCTCGACGCGGTCGAGCGCCACCTCGCCGACGCCGACGTCGCGGTGCGACCGCCGCCGCCGGCGCGGCCGGCCGAGGAACGTCCGGCCCTCACCGTCGTCGACACGCCGCCGCTCGATCCGACGGTGCTCGCCGATCTGGCGCGCCTGTCGTCGGACTCGACGTTCGTCGAGCGCCTGCTGCGCGGATTCAAAGGCGACACCGAACGCCTCGTGCGCGAGATCTCCGACGCGCTGGGGTCGCGCCGCTACGAAGCGGCGAAGGACTCGGCGCATGCGCTCAAGGGCGGAGCCGCCTCGGTCGGGGCGATGCAGCTGGTCCAGATCGCGACGCGCATCGACAAGGCCGCGCACGAGACGCTGCGGCTCAAGGCCGCCCAATGGACCGAGGAGCTCGTGCAGGCCGCGAACCGGGCGATGCTCGCGCTCGACGAGCACCTCGAGGAGCGCCGCCGGCGGCAGACCGGCAAGGACGGCTGAGCGCACGCGCGGGCCGCGACGCCGTCAGGGCGGCGCGGACGCGACCGGAAAAAAAAAGCGCCGGCCCCACGCCGGCGCTGTCGAGGAGAAACGCGGAGGTTTCAGTCGCCGGCGCCGGCCGCCAGCGCGACGACGTTCGACGCCGGCGCTTCCGGCGCGCCGTGACGCTGCTGCGCACGCACCAGGCGGTCCATCATCTTGAGATCGCGGTCGGTCAGGCGCATCGCCGCGTCGGCCCACAGGTCGACGACGCGCACGAGTTCCTCGTGCTTGAGCGGGTTCATTTCCTTGCCGATCGCCTCGATGCCGCGCCGTCCGTTGGCGGCGCGCGCGTGCTTGCGCACGTAGCTCTCGACCGCCGCCTCGCCGGTGCCGGCCGGCGTGATCACGTCGACGACCCCGAGGTCGTAGAGCTGGCGCGCCGAGTAGATCGTGCCGCTGGTGATCAGCTCCTCGGTCACCCGACGACCGACCTTGCGCGACAGGAAGCTGTAGGCGCCCATGCCCGGGAACAGGTTGAACAGGATCTCGGGGAAGCCCATGCGCGCGTCTTCTTCGGCGATGATCACCGACGAGGACAGCGCGCATTCGAAGCCGCCGCCGAGGGCTTCGCCCTGGACCAGCGAGATCGTGGTGAGCGGCAGCTCGCAGTTGCGCCACCACCGGTACAAGGTGTCGACGCAGCTGCGCCCGTAGTGGACGAGCGTCGCCCGCTCGCGACGCTGGATCGCGCCGCGGAACAGCGACAGGTCGCCGCCGAGGTTGAACACGCCGGGGGTCTTCGAGGCGATCACCGCGTAGTGCAACGGTCCCGCCTCGCCCTGCGCGTCGGTCATCGTTCCGGCCCCGTTCTCGATCGTATCGACGTACGCGGACAGTTCGCTCAGGAGCTGCGGGCTGAAGAACGGCCGCGGGCGCGGATTCATGTGCGCCCAGTAGATCCCGAGTTCGCGGTCGAATCGGATGTCGACCTGCTCGAAACGGGGCTTGTGGAGATAGCGGACATCGGCGATCGCGTTCATGAGGCGGCTCCGTGGGGGGGAGTTGGGGGCTGAAACCGTGGACGGCACTGATTGTGGCAAACAAGATTTGCCGGCGCAAACGGGCGCCTACCCGCCTTGCGCGAAATCAAGGATTTCTGGGCGGACTTTCGTTCCGGATCTTGGATTTTCGGTCTGTTTGTAGGCTACATTCTGCCTGAAACAGAAAGCGTCGGCGATGCCGGGCCCGCACTAGCTGTGGTGCCGCCCCCCGGCCGGCGCGCAACCGGCAGTGGCGCGAGGGTCGGCCCAGGACGTGACATTCGTCCGGCGCCCCCCTGGCGGAGGACCTCGCAGCGGCGGTCGCCGCGGCGCTACAGAACGACCCAGCGTCCGTCGACCAGGCCTTCGATCGGACGGAAATTGGCCTTGTAAGCCATCTTCGGACTCTGGGCGATCCAGTAGCCGAGGTACAGAAAGGCGAGTCCCGCGTCGAGACAGCGCTGGATCTGCCAGAGGATGTTGAAGGTCCCGAAACTCGCGCGCGCCAGACCCGGCTCGAAGAACGTGTAGACCGATGACAGGCCGTCCGGGAGCCGATCGACCAGGCTCACCATGCGCAGCACGCCCTCCTCCCGGAATTCGAGCAGGTCGGTGTCGACGTTGCTGTGCAGGAGGAAGTGCTGGTACTGCTCGCGGCTGTCCTGGTCCATGCCGCCGCCGGGGTGGCGGTGGCGCTGGTAACGCAGGTAGAGCGCGTAATGCTCGGCGTCGTAGGCGAGCTCCCGGCGGGTCACCGCGAGACCCTGGTGGTGGCGTAGGATCCGGCGCTGCGTCCGGTTGGGCCGCCACGCGGCGACCGGAACGCGTACCGGCACGCAGCCGCGGCAATGGTCGCAGTGCGGGCGGTAGGTGAACGCGCCGCTGCGGCGAAAGCCCAGACGCACGAGCTCGCCGTAGACGCGGGTGTCGATCAGGTGCGACGGCGTGGCGACCTGCGAGCGCGCGAGTCGATCCGGCAGGTAGCTGCACGGATACGGCGCGGTCGCGTAGAACTGCAGCGACGCGAGGGGAAAGTCGTTGAGCTTGCTCACGCGGTCGTGCGCGCCGGCGCCTCGGAGCCGCCGACCCAGGGGCCGGCGACCCACGCCGATGGCGGCGCGTCGCAGTGTATCAACTCGCCGAGCAGCGCCGCAAACCTCGCCCGAGCGATCGGTCGCGCGCCGAGGCTCGCGAGATGCGCGGTCTCCTGCTGGCAGTCGACCAGCGGTACGCCGTCGGCGGCGAGCTTGGCCATCAGATGGAAGAACGCGACCTTGGACGCGTCGGTCTCGCGCGCGAACATCGACTCGCCGAAGAACACCCGGCCGATCGCGAGCCCGTAGAGTCCGCCGACGAGCTCGCCCCCCCGCCAGGCCTCGACGCTGTGCGCGACGCCGCGCCGGTGGAGCTCGACATACGCGGACCGCATCTCCGCGGTGATCCAGGTGCCGGCCCGCCCGCCCCGCGGCGCCGCGCAGCCGTCGATCACCCGGCCGAACGCGGTGTCGACGCGCACGTCGAACCGCCGCTGCCGCACCCGGCGTTCGAGCGAGCGGCTCGGCCGGAACTCGTCGGTGAAGAGCACCATGCGCGGGTCGGGACTCCACCACAGCACCGGCTGTCCGTCGGAATACCACGGATAGATGCCGCTCCGGTACGCCGCGACGACGCGATCGGGGGCGAGTCCGCCGCCGGCCGCGAGGAGTCCGTCGGGCTCCGAGAGCGCGCGCTCGATCGGGGGAAACGGGTCGTCGCGGTCCAGCCAGGCGATCATCGGCCGATTGTGCCGTCGGCACCGGGAGGTCTCAAGACGCTTGTCAGGGCCTCGACCCGTCGCGATGATGGCGGACATGCCGAGGCGCATCCGCACGAGGCGATCGCCACCGGACGCCGCGCCCGCGCCGGCCGCCGTCACGCCGCCGTTGCCCCTGGTGCGCGGGCAGCGAGATCGAACGCGACTACCACGACCGCGAATGGGGCGTCCCGATCGCGGACGAACGAGCGCTCTTCGAGCTGCTGACGCTCGAGGGCGCGCAGGCGGGACTCGCCTGGCGCACCGTGCTCGCCAAGCGGGACGGCTATCGCGAGGCGTTCGCCGGTTTCGACCCGGTGCGCGTCGCGCGCTTCGACGCCCGACGGGTCGCACGCCTGCTCGACAACCCGGCGATCGTCCGGCATCGGGGCAAGATCGAATCGACGCTCACGAACGCCCGGGCGATCCTGGCGCTCCACCGCGCCGGCGGCTCGCTCGCCTCGCTCGCCTGGTCGATCGTCGGCCACCGACCCCGCGCACCGCGCCATGCCCACCAGGCCGAAGTCCCGGCCAGGACCGTGGACTCCGACGCGCTCGCCGCGCGGCTCGCCGCGCACGGGTTCCGCTTCGTCGGGTCGACGACCGCGTACGCGTTCATGCAGGCGGCCGGTCTCACCAACGACCACGTCGTCGGCTGCCACCGGTACGATCCCTGCGACGCAGCGGGACGCGCCTTCGCCGTCAGCCCGAGAGGATCTTGACCGCCTTCGAGCGGAAGTCGCGGCGCCACAGGACCAGCAGCACCAGCAGCGTCAGGAGCACGAAGAGCGCCGTGTGCATGAACCAGCCCAGCGCGGCGAAGCCGAAGTAGTAGCTGCGGATGCCGCGGTTGAACTCGTCGCTCGCGAGCGTGTTCACGCGGGCGTACTTCTGCGCGTAGGACTCGAGCGCTTCGGGCGGCCTCGTGCGGTCGGGCGACCCTCCGGTCAGCACCAGCAGCATGTTGTACTGCCGGTGCGCCCAGGTGAACTTGAAGTACGCGAACACGAACACCGCGACCAGCAGGAAGATCTTCGCCTGCACCAGCGGCTTCGACTGCTTGCCGGCGAACGGCAGCTCGGCGGCGAAATGGACGAGCGAATCGAGCGCTCCGGCGGTCGCGATCAACGCGGCGACGATGTAGATCGTCGTGTTCGCGTAGAACGACACGCTGTTCATCATGTGGCCGATGAGCGCCGTGTCGAGGAGCCGCTGGTCGCGAACGACCATCTGGCGCGCCCATTCGAGCCGGTTCTCGAACATCAACAGGCGCAAGCCTCTCGCGCTCTGCATCTCGCGGTCGCAGAAATAGTTGTATCCGAACCAGGCGCCGACGAACAGCGCGAGCGCGATCGCGTCGAACGGCGTGACGAGCAGGAGCAGGCTGCGCAAGGCGTCCATGGAACGGTCCCTCGACCGGCTGGGGCGCCGACCGGCGTGCCAGTGTAGGTCGACGCCGTCGCGGACGCCAGCCGCGGCGCGCGCGAGGTTTCCGGCGACGCCGATCCCGCTCCGGTAGAATCGCGCCGACGCCCCGGTAGCTCAGTGGATAGAGCAGCCCCCTCCTAAGGGGCAGGTCGGACGTTCGATTCGTCTTCGGGGCGCCATCGAGTTCGACGCGGCGACGAGGCGCGATCCGCCCCCGGCGGATCGCCGCCGCCGGAGTCCCTACCGGCCGATCAGGCGGCGCAGGAACGACGACAACCCGCCGTCGTGACGGGCGGACGACGCGCCGCGCCGCCGGTCGGGCAACGCGATCGCCGCGGCGCCGCTCGAGGGCATCGCCGGACTCGCCGAGTCGAGCCACCGCGAGTCGCCACCCAGCGGCTCGACGTCGTGGCGGCGCGAGATCGCGGGCTGCGCCTCGATCTGGCGGTGCTTGGCGAGCGCCGCCTCGATGGTGATCCGCAGCAGCCCCGCCCGCGCCGGCTTGGGGATGAACCGGTAGATCTGCCCGTGGTTGATCAGCCGGATGACCAGCGCCGCGTCGCGCGCGTCGGTCATGACGACGGTGACGAGCTCGGGACGCTCGCGCTTGAGGAGGTTGATGAGGCGCGACGCGTCGATGTCGTCGAGCCCGGTCTCGGTCACCAACACCGCGACGCTGTCGCGGTCGAGGATGCTGACCGCCTCGTGCACGTTTCGCGCGCACGACAGTTCAGCCGAGTCGCCGACCGCCATCCGCACGATGTCGCACGCGGCGGGATCGCTGTCGACCAGCAGGACATGCGGGCGCCGCGCGTCGCCGGACGGCGACCCCGCCGGCGCCGGAGCCGGAGCGCCGCGCGCGACGCTCGCCGCCAGGCGGACGATCCGGCGCAGCTCGTCGTTGTCCCACGGCTTGTTGACGAACCGGAACACTTCGCCCTCGTTGACCGACGCGAGGATCGCGTCGAGATCCGAGTAGCCGGTGAGCAGGATGCGCATCGACGCCGGCGCGGCGTCGCGCACATGGCGCAACACCTCGACACCGGTGAGGCAAGGCATCCGCTGGTCGCTGACGACGACGTCGAACGACTCCTCGGCGGCCAGCACCATCGCTTTGCGCGGATCGGTCGTCGTCGTGACGTCGAACTCGCGCTGCAGCAGCCAGGTCAGCGAGCGCAGGATGCCCGCCTCGTCGTCGACGCAGAGCACTCGCGGCTTGTTCTCGGTCGCCATGTCCGGGGTCCTCGTCGTGGCCGGGCGGTTCGGCCGAGCCTACGCCGCCGCCAGCGCAGCGCCGGCGCCCGCCGGCGCAGTTTTCGCGTTCCCCGACGTCGACTCGATCGGAAGGTCTACCGTGAACACCGTGCAGCCGGGTCGCGACCGGACCGAGATCCCGCCGCCGTGCGCCTCGACGACATCGTGCGCGATCGACAGACCGAGACCGGTGCCCCCCGAGTCGCCACGGGTCGTGAAATAGGGCTCGAAGATCCGCGCGGCGAGATCCGGCGGGATGCCGCGACCGCTGTCCTCGACCTCGACGCGGATGCGCGCGCCGTCGCGCCGGCTGCGCACGGTCACCGTGCCGGGCCCGGTGATCGCCTGCGCGGCGTTGTTCACCAGATTGAGGAAGACCTGGTTCAGCTGGGACGGGTTGCAGGCGATCGCCGGCAGCGGCGCGAGATCCTCGACGACGGTGACGGCGGTCGGGATCGACGACCGGGCGATGTAGACGACGTTGCGCAGGCCGGCGTTCAGGTCGAACGAGGCGATCTTGGAACGGTCGAGGCGTGTGAATTCGCGCAGGTTGACGACCAGCTCGGACATCTGGTCGAGGCCGCCCAGCATGTCCTGCGCCATTTGCTTGAGATCGGCGACCGAGGCGCCGTCGATGCGGTTGAAGCCGGCCCAGCGGCGCAGGTTGCCCAGCTCGAGCAGAACGGTATCGTCAGACGCTCGACGAGCGATGTCGACGACGCGATTGCCGACGTCGACCGGCACCGCGAGCGCCTCGAGCCCTTCGAGCATCATCCCCGCGTTGCTCTTCATGAACGCGATCGGCGTGTTGAGCTGGTGGGCGACTCCGGCGACCATCTGACCCAGGCCTGCCATCTTCTCCGACTGCGCGACCCGCTGCTGCGCCCGTTCCTGCTCGACCTCCTGCCGGCGCAGGATTCCATCGGCGCGGCGCACGATCAGCCACAGCGCCGCGAAGAGCACAGCGAGCAGTCCGCTCACCAGCCCGACGACCTGCCACTGCGTCCGGGCGATGTCGGCGAGGAACGGCGTGACGTCGGAGTAGATCTCGAACACGCCCTCGACGCGGCCGTCGGCGCCCTGGACCGGCACGTAGCTGGAGATCAGGTCCCGGTTCTCTACGACGCCTTCGAAGGCGCTGAACTTGTCGCGGTGCGTGAGCTCGCTCCTGGGTTCGCCGCGTCGCGCCGACAGGAATCCGCCGTTCGAGCTCTTGTCCTCGCCGATCTGCTTGCGCTCGGACGAGTAGACGGTCCGGCCGTCCAGATCGAAGACCTTGACCTTGAACGCCGTCGTGCCGCGCATCAGCGCGAGCACCTTGGCGTCGAGCGCGGCCACCTCGGCCCGGTCCTTCAACTCGTCCCGGCCCAGTCCGGCGACCGCACCGACGTAGGGCCGGAAGTCGGCCGACCACAGCGTATTGGCGAATTGCCGGGTCAGGTTGACGTGGCTCGCCTCCTGGACCTCGAGCATCCGGTCGGTCGCGATCTCGCGATACGCGTAACCGAGCGCGGTGGCGACGACGACGAAGGCGATCGCGCTGGCGATCGCGAAGTAGCGTACAAGATGAAACCGCATGGCAGCTCCCCGAAGCCGACCCGGACGATGCGAGGCGCGCCCGCGTGTGCGGAGCGCTCGCGTCGGATCGCGGCCCTCGGTGGCGACGTGTCAATTGCAGGAATCGCCGCGCGTGCCGCTTCCGATTCTGTCGTAGAGGCATCAAGAAGCGTGCCAATCGTCGACGACGCGCGGATCGACGACGCGACCCGGTCGCCGCGTCGATCCGCGCCCGTTCGAGCGCGGACCCGTGCCGGGACACGGCAGCGATGACGCGCGGGCGGCGGCGCGACGTCGACGTCGTGCGCATCGCTTCCCCGCGATGGGACGACGATTCCCGCTTCTGGTTCCGATCACGACACTCGGGCAATCGGCCCGAATCGAGCGATTCAAACGCCGGTGTTCTAGGCGCCTCGGCGCAACGGCGTGACCGATCCGGGCAGCGCGCCGCCGCCGTCATGCGGGTCGGACAGCCCGCCGCGCTCCAACCGCCGCAGGAACTCGGCCGGCTCGACCGGCCGGCAGGCGAGGTATCCCTGGATCTCGTTGCAGCCCAGGCGGCGCAGGCAGGCCAGCTGCTCGTTGGTCTCGACGCCCTCGGCGACGACCGACAGCCCGAGCGCGCGCGCGAGCGCGACGACCGCCGTGACGATCGCGAGGTCCTCGGCGTCGTGAGGCAGACCGGCGATGAACGACTGGTCGATCTTGAGCGTCTTCACCGGCAGGTGTTTGAGGTACGAGAGCGACGAGTAGCCGGTACCGAAGTCGTCGATCGCGAGCGTGAGGCCGAGCGACGCCAGCTCGCGCATCGTCGCCACCGCATCGTCGGGGCGCTCCATCAGGACGCTCTCGGTGATCTCGAGCTCCAGCCGCTCGGGCGCGAGTCGCGTCTGCGCGAGGACGTCGCGCACCAGCGCGCAGAGCTCCCGTCCCTGCCGGAACTGGCGTGCCGACAGGTTGACCGAAACGCGCGCGCGGGCCAGCGCGGCCGGCCACGAAGAGCCGATCCGGCACGCCTCACGCAGCACACGCTCGCCGATCGGCACGACGAGGCCGGTCTCCTCGGCGAGCCGGATGAACTGGCCGGGCAGGACGGTGCCGAGCTCCGGGTGGCGCCAACGCACCAGCGCCTCGGCGCCGGTCACGCGTCCGGTCGCGACCTCGACACGCGGCTGCAGGTCGACGCCGAACTCGTCGCGCTCGACGGCGCGCCGCAACCGCGTCTCCAGCGTCAGGTATTCGGCGACTCGGGCGTTCATGTCGGCGGTGAAGAAGGCGAAGCCGTCCCCGTCGCGCTTGGCGAGGTTGAGCGCGGTGTCGGCGTTGCGAACGAGCTCGTCGACCGACGCGGCGTCCTGCGGATACAGGGCGACGCCGATCGATACCGTGGCGAAAAGCTCGTGCCCGTGGACCGGCGTGGGTCGGCGCAGCGCGCCCGCGAGCTCGTCGACGATCCGCGCCGCGTCGCGCGTGTCGCGCACGCCGCCGATCATCACCGCGAATTCGTCGCCCTCCAGCCGGGCCACCGTGTCGTCGCGCCGGACCGTCTGCGTCAGTCGCTCGCCGATCGCACGCAGCAGCGCGTCGCCGGCCGCGCGGCCGAGGCTGTCGTTGACGTTGTTCATCCGGTCGACGTCGAGATAGACGAGCGCGAGCGGCGCGGCGTCGGCGTCGCGGCCGGCGACCGCCTGCTCGAGCCGGTCCATGAACAGGCGGCGGTTGGGCAGGCCGGTCAGGCTGTCGTAGTAGGCGAGGTGGCGGATCGTCGCGTCGGCGAGCTTGCGGTTGCTGATGTCCTCCATCACCGAGACGAAGTGGGTCACCTCGCCGCGCTCGCCGCGGATCGCCGACACCGACTGCAGGCACCAGAACAGCTCGCCGCTGCGGCGGCGGTTGTGGAACTCGCCGAGCCAGGATCCGCCGGCGCGGATCGCCTGCCACATCTCCGCGTAGACCTCCTGCGGCTGCTCGCCGGACTTGAGGAAACGCGGATTGGCGCCGAGCACCTCCTCGGCCGGGTAGCCGGTCATCTCGCAGAATTTCGGATTCACGTACTCGATGCGGCCGTTGACGTCGGTGATCATGATCGCGTTGGCCGTCTGGTCGACCGCCCGGGAGAGCTTGCGGATGCGCTCCTCGGTCCGCTTGCGCTGCGTGACGTCGCGGTCGATGCCGCGGTAGCCGCGGAAGCCGCCCTGCTCGTCGAATACCGGGACGCCGCTGGTCTCGAGCACGACGTCGCGCCCGTCCTTGTGGCGGTTGACGTTCTCCAGCATCGCGAACGGTTGCCGGGCGGCGGCGATCCGCGCGAACACGCCGCCGATGCGCTCCGCCTCCCCCGGGGCCATCAGGTCGAACGGCGTGCGGCCGATCACCTCGTGCGGCTCGTAGCCCAGGAGGTCGCGCACCTTCGGGCTCGCGTAGGTGTAGACGGCGTTCTCGTCGACCTCCCAGACCCAGTCGCTGGTGGCCTCGACCAGCGCCCGCAGGCGCTCCTCGCTCCGCGCGAGATCGGACTGCGTCCGCCGATGGCCGTCGATCTCGCGGCCAAGGCGCGCGTTCGACGAGGCGAGCTCGACGAGCGTGTCCTGCATCGCCCGCGTCCGCTCGGCGACCTCGGCCTCGAGCCGCTCCGGCCGGCGCGCCAGCGAATAGGCGAGCGCGGCCACGGCGAACGCGACCAGCAGCACGACGACGGCGTCTCGCGCGAGCGCGTCCCTCGACGACCAACCGCCGACCGGGGCGGCCGACAGCGTCCAGCGCCCGTTGGGGATCTCGAACGACTGGGAGACCGGCTCGGCCGGCACCGCGCCGCGGGACGACACGAAGACGTGCGTCGCCTGGGAATCGGGATGCGGGCGCGAGAGCGCGTAGTCGTAACCGCGCTCGCCGAGCTCGGAGAGTCGGCTCGCGGAGGCGAGATCGTCGACCCGCATGATCGCCGTCGAAAATCCCCAGAAGATCCCCGGACCGCTGCCGACGAACACCGGCAGACGGCCGACGATCGCGGCGCCGCCCTGCATCAGATCGAAGGGCCCGGCGAGCGTGAGACGCCGGGTCTGCAGCGCCAGCACCGCCTCGCGGTTGCGCTTCGGGTCGGCGAGCAGGTCGTGACCGATCGCCGCCTCGTTGCCCGCCAGCGGCACGCTGTGGCGGACGACCCCGCCTGGCGCGAGCTGGAGGGCGCTCACGCCGGGGAAATGCGGCAGCAGATCGCGGGCGGTCGCTTCGAACGCCTCGACATCCCCGCCGGCGTGCCGGACGACCGCGGCGATCGCATCGGTCGCCGCGAGGCTGCGGTAGACGAGCCGCTGCAGGGCGCCGGCCTGCTCGGCCACGAGCCGCGCCGCATCGCGCTGGGCCGCCGCGACCCGGCCGCGCTCGAGCAATGCGGCGACCAGTGCGCCGGCCACCAGCGTGACCACGAGGGCGGCGCTCGCGATGGCGCAGGCTCGGCGGATCCGGAAGCGCTGGGTCACGTGCGGAGTTGACGGGCTCGCGACGACCAGCCGAGTGTACCGTCGCGTGCGGTCGCGACAACGACCGCGCGTCGGCGCGACCGGCCGGGCCCCGAGGTCGCGGAGAATTGCCGGCGCGGACGTTCCGCTAGGCGCGGGACCGGGTCGGGCCCGCCGGCTTCCAGCGCCGGTGGACCCACCACCATTGTTCAGGGTGACGGACGACCAGGCACTCGAGCGCCGCGTTGTAGGCCCGTGTGTTGCGGGCGATCTCGGCTTTCGGATCGTCGTCCCGGATCGGCGCGAGCGGCTCTTCGAAGCGCAGGACGTGCGATCCGTCGGGCTCGCGCCAGGAAGCCGCCGGTACAACCGGTGCGCCGGTCGCCGCCGCCAGGATCGCCAGGCTGCGGAAGGTCCCGGCCGGATGTCCGAAGAACTCGACCCGCACGCCGTCGCGCCCGTGCGCGTGCTGGTCGAATGGGAAGACGACGAGGTCTCCCGCCTCGAGGCGCTCGATCAGCGCCTCGAGCGATCCGCGCTTGCCCAGCACTCCGAATCCGGCCGCCCGGAAGCGTCTTTCGACCAGCGCCTCGAGCCAGGCCGGCTTGATCGCGCGACGCACGAAATGGAACCGGCCGCGCGCCTCGGGGAATCGATACAGGCCGGCGATCGTGGCGACCTCCCAGTTGCCGAAGTGCCCGGTCAGGATCAGCACACCCTTCCCTCGCGCGTGGACCTCGCGCAGGCGCTCGAGGTTCTCGACCCGGACCAACGCCGCCTTGCTTCGCGCCGAGAGCCAGCGGAACCGCAGGAACTCGCCCAGGAGCCTCGCGAGGTGCGCGTAGTGGGCCTGCGCCAGGCGCACGATCTCCGCCTCCTCGACCCGCTCGCCGTAGACCCGCCGCAAGTTGTCGAGCACGATCCGCCGGCGGATCGGCAGGAACCGGTAGACCCATCGGCCGATGCGCGGAACTGCCGTCGTCGCTCGCTCGGCGACCGCCACCGCGCTCGCGCTCGTCGCGTCGTGCGTCATCGACAGCGCGATCCGGGCGATACGGTATCGGCCCATCACGACTTGCGCGCCGGGTCCGGGGACGACGAGCGGCGCACCGTAGTCGTCGCGGGCGACCGAGAAGTCGCCTTCCGCGAGGATCCCCAGCGCGGTCTCGCGCGGGAAGAGCTTGAGGCAGGCCTCCTTGGCCGCGTAGCGCGCGGCCAGCGACGCGGCACGGCCCGGGCCCTCGCCGGCGTCGGCGAATTCGCGGGTCGACCAGAGCCTGGCGAGCGACGCCTCGTCGTTGGCCTCGATCAGGCGCTCGACGCGGGCGATCTCGACCGAGTCGATGCCGCAGCGCTCGGCGGGCGGCGCGGCCGGCGGCACCGGGCGGCTCAGGCGGCGGAGACGACGAGCGCCGCGTCGGTGCTGCCGAAGCCGCGCGACAACACGAGCGCGCAGCGCCGCTCGAGGGGTCTGGCGTCGCGACGTGCCGGCAGCGACGCGAACGCCGGATCGACGCGGTCGAGCGACGCGATGCCGGGCACGACGCCGCGCGCGAGAGCCTCGAGGGCCAGCACCGTCTCGATCGCGCCGGCGGCCGCGATCAGGTGACCGATCGTTCCTTTGAACGCGGTGACCGGCGGGCAGCGGCCGCCGAACACATCGAGGATCGCCCGGGCCTCGGACGCGTCGGAGGAGCGGGTGCCGTTGCCGTGCGCGACGATCATGCCGACGTCGGCGCGGTCGATTCCGGCGTCGGCGAGCGCCGCCTCGATCGCCCGTCGGGGACCCTCGCCGTCGTCGCGGATCGCCAGCAATCCCTCGGCCTCGGTCGCCTGTCCCGACCCCAGTATCCGGCCGACGACGCCGGCGCCGCGCGCGCGCGCCGAGTCCTCGGACTCGATCATCAGCGCGCCGGCGCCCTCGCCCATCAGGCTGCCGTCTCGCCCGGCGTCGAACGGCCTCAACACCTCGCGCGCGAGCAGACCGGCGCCATGGTAGTAGAGGACGTTCTGCGGCTCGATCGGCGTGTCGTGTCCGACGGCGACCGCGCGATCGGCCTCGCCGTCGACGATGCCGGCCGCGGCCTCGGCGATCGCCAGCATCCCGCCGACGCTGTGGTTGGTGACGCAGGCGTTCGGCCCCTTGATGCCGAAGCGGATACCGACGTGGCACAGCACGTTGTTGGGCAGCGAGCGGAGCAGCCACATCGGATTGACGGTGGCCGAGAGCTCGGCGCCGAACGCCGGCAGCGCGCCGGCGCCCGATTCGATCAACGGGAAGTAGTCGTACTGGTTCTGGTAGTTGCCGCCACCGGAACCGGCGTACAAGCCGGTGCGCTCGGAGAACTGCGCGGCCGCGGCCTCGTCGAGCGTCTCGCGATGGGCGGTGAAGCCGGACCGCGCGACCGCCTCGCCGGCGGCGTAGAGGCCGAGCACGTCGGTGCGGCGGATGAGCTTCAGCAGCTTGCGGTCGCCGGCCAGCGCCGCGGCGTTGTAGTCGCGGATCTCGGCCGCGACCGGGCGCGGCCAGGCGCCGACGTCCCACGACCCGATCGGCGCGAGCGCGCTGCGGCCTTCGACGATCGCGTCGACGATCGCCGACGGCGAGCGGCCGGCGCCGCAGATCGCGCCGGTTCCGGTGACGACGACGCCGCGGCTGGCGCTCATCGCGCTCCTCCGGCGAGATCGGGATGCCGGAACGCGAGGCAGGAGTTCGAACCGCCGAAGCCCAACGAGTTCGACAACGCCACGCGCACCGGCCGCGACCGGGCGGCGCCGACGACCAGGTCGAGGTCGCAGTCCGGGTCGGGGTTCGTCCAGTTCGCGTTGACCGGCAGCACGCCGTGGTGGATCGCCAGCGAGCAGACGGCGGCCTCGACCGCGCCGGCCGCCGCGATCAGGTGGCCCATCGCGCTCTTCGTCGACGACACGGCAACGCGCTTGACGTCCGCGCCGAAGACCGCGTGCAGCGCGGCGCTCTCGCTGCGGTCGTTCATCGGCGTCGACGTCCCGTGCGCGTTGACGTAGTCGACGTCCTCCGCGGTGGCGCCGGCGTCGCGCATCGCCCAGCGCATCGCCTGGATCGGGCCGTCGCCGGACGGATGCGAGTCGGTGATCCGGTACGACGACAGCGAATTGCCGTCCCCGGCGAGCTCCGCGTAGACGCGCGCGCCGCGCGCCCGCGCATGCTCCCACAGCTCGAGGACCAGGAAACCGGCCCCTTCGCCCAGCACGAAGCCGTTGCGGGTCGCGTCGAACGGCCGGCTCGCCCGCGCCGGATCGTCGTTGTCCGGCGAGACCGCGCCCAGCAGGCAGAAACCGGCGAGCCCGACCGGATTGATCATCGAATCGAAGCCGCCGGCGAGCGCGCAATCGACCGCGCCGCGCCGGATCATCTTGAGCGCCGTGCCGACCGCCTGCCCGCCGGACGCGCAGGCGGTGTGCACGCTGGTCGCGTAGCCGCCGATGGCGTAGCGGCGCGCGAGCAGCGCGAGCCCGGCAGCGGTCTGGCTGCGGCAGAAGACCATCGGATCGCGACCGGTCTCGCTCGCCTGCAGCCGGACCGGATCGACGTCGTCGCCTTGGGCGGCCTCCAGTCCCAGCGCGCGCAGCTCGGCCCACGCCATTCCCATCATGCCGGTGCCGACCGCGAGGCCCCACCGCCCGCGGGTCGCGGTCGTCGGCCGCACGCCGGCGTCGGCGAACGCCTGGTCGGCGGCGGCGATCGCGAAAGCATGCGAGCGGTTGGCGAACTTGAGCGCCCGCCGGTCGTCGACGACGGCGCGCGCGTCGAAGCCCTTCACCTCGGCGGCGATCCGCGTCGAAAATCCCGAGGCGTCGAAGATCGTGATCGGCCCGCCCATGCTGCGGCCCGACTGGAGCGTCGCCCAGGTCGAGGCGACGTCGTTGCCGGCCGGCGTGACGAGCCCCAGCCCGGTCACCGCGACGCGCCGCGAGCGGTTCGACGCGTTCATGCGGCCTCCAGCAGCACTTTGGCGGTCGCCGCGGGCTTGCCGTCGAGACGGGCGGCGACGCGTCCCGACCAGCCGCCGCCGTCCGACGCGACGGTAGCACTCACCTCGAGCGTCGCGCCCGGCGGCATGAACTGGCGGACCTTGACGTCCTGCATGCCACTCACCCGCGCCCGTCCGCCCGCGGCGATCGACGCCAGCGTCGACAGCGCCTCCATCAAGAGCGTCGCCGGGTAGACCGGCTTGCGCGGGAAGTGGTCGGCGAAATACGGCGCGTCGGTCGGGATCGCCAGCCTGCCGGCGGCGCGTTCGCCCGGCCGCGTCGCCCCGGCGTCGAGCTCGAGGCGCGGCGGCGGCACACCGTCGAAGCGCCCGGGCGGCGCGCCGGGTCCGGCGAGCGTGGCGAAGTCGCGCGCGAGCGCCGCCGGGTCGTCGAACTCGTCGGCCGGCAGCATCGGGCCGAGCGCACGCTCGAGCGTGAGCACCGTCTGGCCGCCGACGCTGGCGCGGCCGTGGTAGGCGACGTCGGTGTCGGTCGCGGCCTCGAGGTCGACCTCGAGGTCGAGCGTGTCGCCGGGACCGAACGCGCTTCCGTAGCGCGTTTCGCCGGCGAGCCCGGCCACCGGACGCACGCGGAAACCCAGCCGTCGCATCGCCACCCAGGCGGCGAGCTGGCCGACCGCTTCGGCGGCGAGGCTCGGCGGAAACCGGCCGGCCGTCGCCGGGATCGTGTAGCGGCCGCGCACCGGCGCGCCCTCGGCGTGAGCGTCGATGCGATCGACGAAGGAGAACGCGGCGAAACGGCCGGCCATGTCGGTCAGGGGAGCCGGCGGCGCGACCGCGCCGCGCGCGCTCCCGCTCAAGCGCTCCGCTGCGCGCGGATCACGAGCTTGCAGAACGTCTCGACGGTGAACAGCCGCGGGATTTCGGCGACCTTGAGCGGCGCGCGGAACCGGTCGGCCGGCACCTCGGACAGGAACGTCTTCAACTGCGCCAGGCCCTTCTCGGTGACCAGGCCCTTCTGTTCGAACTCCGCCTCGGGCAAGGTCCCGCGCGCGTCCTCGACGATCTTGCCGCGGGGGATCTTCACCTTGAAGGCCCGCTCGAGCCGGAACACCAGGTCGAGGAAATCGATCGATTCGGCGCCGAGGTCGCCGATCAGCGAGCTCGAGCGCTCGACCTCGTCCAGCTCGCAGCCGAGCGCGTCGGCGACCGTCTCGGCCACCTTCGGGAACACCGCGTCGACATCCGCCTTCGTGATCTCGTTCATTCCGGTCACTCCATCTTGAATCCGCCGTCCACGTGCAGCACCGTGCCGGTCACGTACGCCGCGAGGTCCGACGCGAGGTACCACACCGCGTGCGCGACGTCGTCGACCGTTCCGTAGCGCCGGAGCAGGATGCGCCCCAGCACCTCGTCGCCGGCGAGCTCGCGCACGTCCCTGGACATCTCGGTGTCGATCACTCCGGGAGCGACCGCGTTGACCCGGATGCGACGCGGCGCGAGCTCGACCGCCAGCGCCCGCGTGAAGGCCTCGACCGCGCCCTTGCTGGCCGCGTAGTTCGTCTGACCGCGGCCGCCTCGGGTCGCCGATACCGAGCTCAGGTTGACGATCCGTCCCGAACGCGCGGCGGTCATGTGCGGCGCGACCGCGCGCGTGACGTTGAACAGTCCGGTGACGTTGGTGTCGAGCACCGTGCGCACGTCGTCCGGCTCCAGCGCGACCAGCAGGTTATCACGGATCACGCCGGCGTTGTTCACGAGGACGTCGACGCGACCGCGCCGGTCGACCAGACGCTCGACCGCGTCGACGCAGGCCTGCGGATCGCGGATGTCGACGCGCTCGGCGGCGACCGCGTGCCCCGCCGCGCGCGCGCGGGCCAGCGTTTCGCCCGCCGCGTCCTCGTTGCCGGCGTACAGGAAGGTCACGTCCATGCCGTCGCCGGCGAGCCGCTCGACCACCGCGCGGCCGATGCCGCGGCTGCCGCCGCTCACCAGCGCGGTCTTGCCCGCGAGTCCGGATTCGAACGCCATCGTGTTAACAGGCCCTAGCCGGAGATCGCGAAGCCGCCGTCGACGAACAGCGTCGTGCCGTTGATCATCTCGGCTTCGGGCAGGCACAGCAGGTAGATCGCGTCGGCCACCTGCGCCGGGGTCAGCGTCGGGCCGGCCGGCGTGCGCGCCGCGTATTCGGCGATCAGCGACTCCCGGTTGGGGAAGTAGGCGAGCGCATCGGTGTCGACGACGCCGGCGTTCACCGTGTTGACGCGGATCCCGCGCGGCCCGAGCTCCTGCGCCAGCGAACGGACCAGCGCCTCGAGCGCCGCCTTCGAGGCACCGACGAATCCGTAGTTGGGGATCGCCCGATAGGCGCCCAGGCTCGACATCGCGACGATGCGCCCGCCGTTCTTCATCCGCGGCGCGGCGTGCTGCGCGACGAGCGCCAGCGCGAACGCGTTGATCTCCATGCACCAGCGCCAGTGCTTGAGCTTCATCTCCATCGCCGGCTTGAGCACGCCCGAGGCGGCGTTGGACACGACGATGTCGAGGCGATCGAAGGCGGCGTCGAAGGCGGCGAACAGCTCGTCGACGCTGCCGGGGTCGCCGACGCTGCCCTGGATCGTCGCCGCTCGCCGCCCCAGCGCGCGCACCTCGGCGGCGAGCGCCTCGGCCTCGTCGTGGCTGTTGTAGTAGTTGACCGCGACGTCGGCGCCGGCCCGCGCGAGCTTGAGCGCGGTGGCGCGGCCGATGCCGCGGGCACCGCCGGTGATCAGCGCGATTTTGCCGGCGAGGGGAGCGGACATGCGGGAGGTCGGGGTCGCGGTCGGGGTCCGCGGACCGGAGGGTTCGCGGCAACCGCTATTTTACCCGCCCCGGGACGCCTCACCGGGGGGCGAGCCCGCGGCGCGCGCGGACCAGCCGCCGGGCCTCGAGCACCCAGTGCCGCTTGATGCTGTGCCAGACGTCCGCGGCCCACAGGACATTGCCGCCGGCGACCTCGGGCGGATCGTCGGTCGCGCCCTCCCGACCCGGCACATAGGCGTCCAACCAGCGGCGGACCTCCGGGTTCTCGGCGAGCGCATGGGTCACCGGGACCATGACGTGGTTGTAGGCGGCCGGCAGGCGGACGTTGCGGACGGCGGCCTTGCCGTTGGCGACGTAGGGCACATCGAGCGGATTCCCGGGGAACGACAGCGCGAAGAGGTCGACGTCGATGAAGTAGCCGGTGAATTCGTCGACGGTGTCCGGAATCGCGCGCAGGGCGGCGAAATCGTCCCACTGATTGGGCAGGACCAGCGCCCAGCCTCCGGCGCCCAGCGCCGACGCGTACGAGGCCGACAGGCCGACGACCGGACGCGTCGCGTCGGTCAGCGGATCGACGATCGTGGTCCGAGGTTCGGCCTCGTCGGTCAGCGGATTCCAGACCTCGATCGAATCGCCGTAGCGCCCGGCGAGCGCCTTCAACACCTTGACCGCGTACAGACCGCCCTGGCTGTGTCCGACGATCATCGGTCGCAGGCCGTCCTGCTCGTAATGCCAGGCGAGGATGCCGGCGAGCCGGTTGGTGCTGGTGTACGGACTGTACGACCAGTCGTCGCCCGACGGCGGGCGCACCTTCGCCTCCGGGTAGCCCATCGCGACCAGGAAACTGCCGAACGAAGTCATCGCCAGATGGACCGGGTACACGCCGCCGTGCAGCAGCAGGATCTGCGGCGTCGGCCCCTTCGACAACACGTCGGCGACTTCGTCCGCGGTCACGCGCTCGGGGTCCAGCGCCAGGATGCGCTCCTCCAACGCCGCGGCAGCCGCGAGCGAGCGCAGCACGGTCCGGCCCCCTTCCACCGGGGCGAGCGGCGGCCGGCGTTCCGGCGGCGCCGCGCAGCCGGCGAGCGTCGCGAACAAGACGAGGACGACGAGGAGCGGGCGCGGAGTCTTCATCGGTTGGCGGTCAGGCGAGCGACTTTAACTCGCGGACGATCCGGTCGACCACCGAACAGACCGCCGGACGGTCGACGGCGGCTGGACGGAAGCTCACCCCGAGCTCCAGCGAGGACCCGGTGAAGGTCGCGGCGACCACCAGCGGCGCGAGCGGTCCGGTCGACACGCCGCGCCGGTAGGCCGAGGGCCGCTTTCCGGCCGCAGGCGTCATCGCGTCCCAGAGCCCGGGAACGACCAGCGTCGTCAGCCCCGCCCAGACCGGGTAGTGCTTCGAATAGAGGGAGTGGCGCCGTTCTTCGCCGACGAGGCGCCAGGCGAGCCCGGACACCGCGAGCGCGGCGAGCGAGCGCAGGTAGCGGCGCCGCGCGCGGACGTCGTGGCTCTCCGCGTTGACCGTGCGGGCGACTTCGCGCAACGGCAGCGACTGCGGGTCCGGACAGCCGGCCCGGAACGAACTCAGGAACTGACCGAAGGTCCGTCCGGCCGATGCCGCGCACTCCGAGCGGATGTTGACCACCGACGCCACGGCAACCTCGCGACGGCGCGCCCCGGCACCCGGCGGCGGCTTCAAGCCGGCGACCGCGCGGATGACCGCCGCCATCAGCACGTCGTTGCGCGACACGCCCCAGCTCCGGGCGGCGGCACCGATCGTCGCGTCGGCGCCGTCGAGGCGCGCCATCACGAACGCGTTGGCCTGTTCGCGCTTCTCGAGCCCCGGCGCGCGTCGGGCGCGGCGCGATCGCCAGGCGAGCGTCGGCAGACCGGCCAACGCGGCCGCGGCCGAGAGCGGATGGCGCAGGACCATCCGTCGGAAGCGCGCCGGATGGCGCTCCAGCGTCGCGACCGGCGCGGGCCCGCGGTAGCGCGCCGCGATCGCGCCCAGGAGCGCGGCGGCGGAGTCGCCGCCGGCGACGATGTGGTCGTAGCCCAGGACCAGCCAGAAGCCGCCGGCGACGGCCAGCGCCTCGAAGACGAACGGGTCGTAGCCGCCGTCGGGCGGAAAGCGGTGTTCGAGCGAGCGTTCGATCGCCGAGCGGACCGCCTCCTCGGCGTCGTCCCCGGCCGACCCGTTCGACAGGTTCACCGGGGGTTCGCCGCCGCGCCATTCGTACCGCCCGCGCGCGGCGTCGAGCGTGTAGCCGGCGAGCCCGGCGTCGCGCAACACCGATGCTATCGCGTCCCGCAGCCGTCGCTCGTCCAGCGGCGCGTCGACGCGCGCGGCGTGGGCGGCGTTGTACGGGTGGCGCGCGCGCCACCGCAGCATCGTCGCCTGGAACAGGTTGAACGCGCCGGGCATCCTCACCCCGCCCGGCGTGTCGCGGCGGCCCGGCCGGCCTCCTCGCACCACGCCGCCTTGATCTCGTGCCACAGATGGGCGGCGTGCATCAGATTGTCGACGTCGACGCCTTCGGGCGGCGGCGACGCCGCTTCCGGCCGGAACGCGTCGATCCAGGCTCGCGTGACCGGGTCGCGCGCCAGATGCGCGGCGCGCGGCAATCCGATGTGGCTGGTCGTCGCGGGGAGCACGACGTTGCGCACGCGCGCGCGACCGAGCGGCCGGTACGGATCCTCGTCGCCGGCGAGCGTGCCGGCGATCGGATCGTAGGGGATCGCGAAGCCGGCGAAGGACTCGGCGCTGTCGGGCACGTCGCGCAGCCGCGCGGCCAGCGCGAACTGACCGCGCAACACGCGGGGCAGCCGTCCGGTGGCGATCGCGGCGGCGAACGGAAGCCGCAGGCCGACGACCGGGCGATCCTCGCCGGTCAGCGGATCGCGGAAGCGCGTGCGCGCGAGCGGCTCGCGGGTGCGCGGATCGACGAGCGGCAGCTCGGCGCCCTCCTCGCCCGCGAGCGCCCGCAGCGTGTCGATCACGACGCCTCCGCCCTTCGAATGGCCGACGATCAGCGGTCGCACGCCTTCGCGCTCGTAGTGCCAGGCGAGGATGCCGGCGAGCGTGCGCCCGTCGAGGTCGCTGTCGGAGGTCATCGTGCCGGACCGCGGATCGACGAGCGCGGCGCGCGGATAGCCCATTCCGGCGAGGAAGTCGCCGAACGGCTCCATCGTGACGATGCCCAGCGACCCCTGCAGCAGCACGACACGCGGCGCGAGCGAGCGCGGCATGCGGGATTCGTCACCGGCGCGCAGATCCGCGCATCCGGTCGTCGCGCGCGCCCCGCCGGCGGCGACGAGCGCGACGGCGATCGCGGCGGCCAGACGAACCGCGGACCGTGCGCGACCCACGCTATCTCCGAACGGTGCGCAGACGCGGCAGGAACCGGCCGGTGCTGCCGAGATAGGCGGCGTAGGCGTCGCCGTGCATCGCGAGGAGATGGCGTTCCTCGTTGCGCGCCTTGGTGACCATCAGCACGACGTGGACCGAGGCGACCGCGATCATCGGCCAGGTCGGCAGGACCACCGCCGAGCCGGCCATCAGGAGGATCGACAGCGCGTAGATCGGGTGGCGGACCGACCGGTACAGTCCGGTCGTCACCAGCGTCGTGCGCTCGCCGGGCGTGACCGCCATCCGCCAGCTCTTGCCCATCCGTTTCCAGCACTCGATCGTGGCCAGGAGCGCCGCGACCGCGAGCGCGCCGGCACCCCCGCGCACCCAGGCGTAGCCACCGTCGCGCGCCCATCCGGGCACGGCGAGGCCGTCGCTGGTCGATCGCAGGGCGATCATCGGCAGCGCCATCCACAGGACGACCAGGGGCACCCAGACCGACCACATCGCCCGCTCGAGCGCCTGCTCGGGCACGACGCCGGCGAGTTTGCGGGTGCGCCGGCGCACCCGCCAGGACATCGCACCGACGATGAACCAGTAGGTCCAGACCGACGCGACGACGGCGAGAAGTGGAAGATCGGTCACGGGGTCGGCCGGCGTTGCTTCATCGACGTCCATTTTACGCCCGTCGGCCGCCACGCCGGGGCGTGCGCGCTGCGGGGCCTATAATCCGATGCATCGGACGCCGGCGCGTCCGTCCCGCGAAGCGCCCGCGCTTGTCCACGACCCGCTACCGCATCGCCGCCACCGACCCGTTCGCGCACCGGTTCGACGTCGATTGCACGATCGACGACCCCGATCCGGACGGGCAACGCGTCACGCTGCCCGCGTGGATCCCCGGCAGCTACCTGATCCGCGAGTTCGCGCGCCACGTCGTGTCGGTGCGCGCGAGCGCCCAGGGTCGTCCGGTGCCGATCGTCAAGTCGGCGAAGGACGCCTGGCGGGTGGCGCCCTGCGCCGGCCCGTTGACGGTGACGATCGGCGTCTACGCCCACGACGTGTCGGTGCGCACCGCCTATCTGGACGCGACGCGCGGTTATTTCAACGGTACGAGCGTCTTCCTGTTGCCCGAGGGTCGCGCCGGCGCGCCCTGCCACGTCGAGATCGAACCGCCGGCGCACGGCGCCGCCGCCCGGTGGCGCGTGGCGACGACGCTGCCGCGCGACGGCGCGGCGCCATGGGGATTCGGCGGCTACCGCGCCGACGACTACGACGAGCTCGTCGACCATCCGGTCGAAATGGCCGATTTCGCCCACGCCGCCTTCGAGGCCGGCGGGGCGGTCCACGACATCGCGGTCACCGGGCGGGTCCGCTTCGACGCCTCGCGGCTCGCGCGCGACCTCGAACGAATCTGCCGCTGGCAGATCGACCTGTGGGGCGGCGCGAAGGACAGCCGGGCGCCGTTCCCGCGTTACCTGTTCCAGGTGTTCGCGGTCGGCGACGGCTACGGCGGGCTCGAACATCGGACCTCGACGAGCCTCTTGTGTTCGCGCCGCGATCTGCCGGTGCCGGGCGTCGAACGGATCGGTGACGACTACCGCTCGTTCCTCGGACTGGCGAGCCACGAGTACTTCCACGCCTGGAACGTCAAGCGCGTCAAGCCGGCCGCGTTCGTGCCCTACGACCTGTCGCGCGAGGCGTACACGCGACAGCTCTGGGCGTTCGAGGGGATCACGTCCTACTACGACGATCTCGCGCTGGCGCGCAGCGGCGTCGTCGACACCGCGAGCTACCTGGAGCTCCTCGGTCGCACGATCAGCGCGGTGCTGCGCACTCCGGGACGCCGGCTGCAGAGCGTGGCCGAGGCGAGCTTCGACGCCTGGATCAAGTACTACCGGCCGGACGAGAACACGCCCAACGCGCAGGTGAGCTACTACGCCAAAGGGGCGCTGGTCGCGCTCGCGCTCGACCTCACGCTGCGCGAGAACGGCCGTGCGACGCTCGACGACGTGCTGCGCGCGCTGTGGCGCGAATTCGGCGAGGCCGGCGCCGGCGTCCCCGAGGACGGCCTGCGCGCGATCGCCTCGCGGGTCGCCGGGCGCGACCTGGCGCCGTTCTTCGACGCCTACGTCGACGGCACCGAGGATCCGCCGCTCGCCCGTCTGCTCGCCGCGCACGGCGTGCGGCTCGAACTGCGGCCGGCGTCCGGTCCCAAGGACCGCGGCGGACAGCGCGCCACCGGGGACGCGCCGCGCACGGCGCTGGGCGCCACGTGGTCTAGCGATCTGAAGCTCACGCACGTCTTCGCCGGCGGCGCCGCGGAACGCGCCGGGCTGTCGGCCGGCGACACGCTGGTCGCGCTGGACGGCCTGCGGGCGACCGCCGAGCGGCTCGAATCGCTCGCCCGCGACGGGATCGCCGGCGAGCAGATCCCGGTGCTCGCGTTCCGGCGCGACGAGCTCGTCGAGACCACGATGGTCCTGGCGAGCCCGGCGGCCGACACCGCCTGGCTCGCGATCGACGCCGACGCGGGCGAGGCGGAACGGACGAGGCGCGAGCGATGGCTGGCCGCGGACTGAGCGCGTCGAGGCGCGCGTCAGCGCTCGCGGCGGCGTTCGCGGCGGCCGTCGCGCTGGCAGAGCCCGCCGCGCCGCCGGCGAGCTACGCGGACCGCCACGTCGACCGCTTCCACGGCGTCGAGCTCGCCGATCCGTACCGCTGGCTCGAGGACACGCGGGCCCCGTGGACGCGCGCCTGGTTCGAGGCGCAGAACGGCCATGCTCGGGCGATCCTCGACGCGCTGCCGGGCCGCCGGCCGCTTCGCGACGAGGTCGCGCGCCTGATGTCGTCGGCCCCGGTGGTCGTCGAAGCCCGGTTCGGCGGCGAGCGGCTCTTCACGCTCGAGCGCGAGGCCGGCGCGCCGCTCTTCCGCCTCGTCGTGCGCAATGGTGTGGACGGCGCGCCGCGGGTGGTCGTCGATCCGGCGCGCTACGCGACGGAGGCGGGACCGGCGTCGATCGACTACTTCGCGCCCTCGCCCAACGGCCGCTACGCGGCGGTCGCGGTGTCGTCCGGCGGCAGCGAGGCCGCCACGCTGCGCGTGATCGACGTCGACAGCGGGCGCGAACTGGGCGGGGCGATCACGCGCGCCGACTTCGGCGCGCTCGCCTGGCGCTTCGACTCCGCGGCGCTCTACTACCTCCGGCACCGGGAACCGCCGGCCGACGCGACGCCGGCGGACCGCTACAAGGACGCGTCGGTGTGGATGCGCGAGATCGCGCTCGAGGGCTCGGGCCCGCCGGACGTCCCGGTGTTCGGCCGCAGCGTCGGTGCCGGTGTCGACATCGCACCCGACGACACCCCGACCCTCCTGGTCTCGCCGGTGTCGTCGTACGCGCTGGGCGTCGTCCATCACGGCGTCGCCCGCGAGATCTCGGTGTTCGTCGCACCGCTCACCGCGCTCAAGGGTCCGTCGACGCCCTGGCGCAAGGTCATCGACCGGGCGCAAGGCGTCGAAGAGGTCGCGCTGCGCGGCGAGTGGCTCTACGCGCGCACCCACGACGGCGCGCCCCGCTACCGGCTGGTGCGCCATTCGCTGAAGAACGGAACCGCATTCGTTCCGGAGGCGGCCGAAGCGGTGTTGGGCGAGACCGACGCGATCCTCGCGACGTTCGGCATCGCCAAGGACGCGATCTACGTCGTTCATCACGACGCCGGCATCGGACGTGTCGATCGCCTCGAGTTCAACGTCAAGCTGGTCCCGGTCCGGCGGGTGGCGCGCGCGCCCAAGGGCAAGACGCCGCCCGCGGCGCTGCCCAAGGTCGCCGGCGTCGCCCGCGCGAGCTCGGTCGCGCTGCCGTTCACCGGCGCCGTCCAGGAACTCGTGACCGATCCGCTGCGCGGTGGAGCGCTGGTCCGCCTCGCCGGATGGACAGAACCGCCCGGCTATTTCGCGGTGGCGCCGAAGACGGCTGCGGTGACCCGCACCCCGGTCCAACCGCGCTCGCCGGTCGACTTCGGCGGCGCGAGCGCGACGCAGACCCGGGTCGGCGCGCGCGACGGCGCGCGCGTCCCGCTCACGATCATCGCCGCGCGCGGATTCGTCCGCGACGGGCGGGCGCCGGTCATCGTCGAGGCCTACGGCGCCTACGGCGTCTCGCTGGAGCCGGCGTTCCGTCCGGCGCTGCGCGCCTGGCTCGCCCGCGGCGGTCTGTACGCGATCGCCCATGTCCGCGGCGGCGGCGAGGGGGGCAAGCCCTGGCACGCCGCCGGACAGCTCGCCAACAAGCCGACCAGTGCGCGCGACCTGGCCGATTGCGTCGGCTGGCTGGTCGCCAACCGGTACGCGTCGGCCGACCGCGTCGTTCTGCGCGGCGCGAGCGCCGGCGCGATCGCGGTCGTCGGCGCGGCGCTCGAAGCGCCCGCCCTCGCGCGCGCGTTCGTCAGCGAGGTCGGATTCCACGACGCCGCGCGCGGCGAATTCGCGGCCACCGGTCCGGCGAACGCCGAGGAGTTCGGCAGCGTCGCGACGCCGGAGGGACTGCGCGCGCTGTTGGCGATGAGTCCGTACGCGAACGCGCGCGACGGTGTCGCCTATCCGGCCGGGCTGTTCACCGCCGGCTACAACGACCCGCGCGTCGAGCCCTGGGACCCGGGCAAGATGGCGGCGCGCCTGCAGGCGATCGCGCAGGCACCGGGCGGCGGCGGTCGGCCGGTGCTGCTGGTCACCGATTTCGCGTCGGGGCACGGCGGCACGACGCTCGACCAACGGATCGACGAGACGACCGACCTCCTCGCCTTCGCGCTCTGGCAGGTCGGCGCGACGGGATTCGCGCTCCCGTGAGCCCGGCCGCCCGGCCCCCCGGGCCGGCAGAGCCGGACTGAAGCCCGACCCACCTCGGTCGACGCCGACTCAGGGCCGCTCGATGGCGGGCCGGCGGTCCGCGCCGCGAGCGGCGCTCAGCGCCCCGCCGGTCGCAGCGCCGGGTTGAGCGTGTACCGGCCGGTGACCGATGCCTGCGCCAGCGTGTGCCTCGCGATCGCGGCGCGGGCGGCCGCGCCGTCGAAGCGTCCCTCGAGCGGCAGCCGCGCGGTGTCGAGGGCGACGACGGTGAAGACGTAGCGATGGACGATCGCGTCGTTCCACGGAGGACACGGACCGTCGTAGCCGTACCAGTCGCCGGCCATGTCCTTGTCGGTCGCGAACCACGCGGTGTAGTCGTTGACCGCGTGGCGTCCGCCGCCCGGCGCCGCGGGTCCCGGCTTGCCGCGCGCGGTGACGCCGTCGGCATGCGCCCCACGCGCGATCGACTGAACCGAGGGCGCCAGATCGACGAGCGCCCAGTGGACGAAGTCGACGCGCGGCAGCGACGCCGCAATCACCCGTCCATCGCGGTTCACGTCGTCGCCTCGCGACGGGACATCGGGATCGACGCACAGGACCGCGAAGCTCTTCGTGCCCGCCGGCGCCCCCGACCAGGCGAGGTCCGGATTGCGGTTGCCGGCGAGCGCGACGTGCGTCGCCGGGTCGGGCTTGCCGAACGCGCATTCGGCGGGAATCCAGCCGCCGTCGGCGAACGCGGTCGTCGTGATCTTCATCATCGTGGCTCCGGTGTCAGGCGGCGCGCCAATGCGGCGGCCAGGTGCGGTCGAGATACGGCAGCGCCTCGATGCGCCGCTTCCACGCCGCCAGCGCCGGCGGGAAGAGCGAGTCCGCGTCGAACGACGCGTCGCGCTGATGGCAGCGGTCGATGAACGCGACGATCGGGTAGAGCGCGAAGTCGGCCGCCGAGAGCGGACCGGCGAGGTAGTCGCCGGTCAGGTAGCCCGCGAGCAGACCGAACTCATCCTGGACCCTCTCTCGCGCGCGCGCCAGCTTCTCCGGGTCGCGCGCTTCGGCCTTGGCGTAGATCACCTGGTCGATGACGCCGTCGGTCGCCTCGTCGGTGTAGCTGTCGATCTCGCTGACGATCCGCCGGACGGTCGCCCGGGTGCGGACCTCGCCCGGGAAGAGCCGCAGCCCGCGCGACGGATACGCCTCGTCGAGGTACTCGACGATCGCGTTCGACTCGTAGAGAACGAAGCCGGCGTCGACGATCACCGGCACGCGGTGGCGCGGATTGAGCGCGACGAACTCCGGCTTGCGCGTATCGCCGGCCGAGAAGGAAAGCAGCCGGCGCTCGTAGGCGAGCCCCTTCGCCTCGAGCGCGAGCTGCACGCGCCAGGCCCAGGGCGACCCGGACCCGTAGTAGAACTCGAGGCTCACCGGTCGCCCGCCTTCGCCGCCCCGCCGCGCCGCCGATCGGCCTTGCCGCCGGCGGCGGGCGGCTCGCGCGTCGCGCCGCGGAGCGCCTCCAGCGACGCCTTCTGCAGCTCGAGCGTCTTGACGCTCATCTGCATCATCGCCAGGCTCATCGAGAGCCAGTTCTCGACCACCTTCAATTCGTCGATCTTGCGCTGCACTTCGGCGGGGTCGAGCGCCGCGAACATCATCGCCGGGTTGGGGAACGCGAATCCCGGCGCCGCGGGCGTCGCCGGAACCGGGGCGGCCGGCGTCGACGCCGCCGCGCCGGGCAGTCCGAATCCGGGCATCGGCACGCCCAGCGGATTCCACATCCGCTGCAGGAATTCGAGCGCGTCCTTGGGCGAGGGTGCGAATCCGCCGGGCACGGCGGGGTCCTGCGATGCGGCGGACATGGGGTTTCTCCGGAGGAAGGTCGGCCTTTTCGGATAATATGCTGGGCCATGGCGGACCCACGCGCAACCTGCCTCGCGCGGCTACGCGACGTCGTGGGCGCCGCGCAGGTCCTGACCGACGCCGACGACGTCGCGCCCTACCTGGTCGACTGGCGCGGTCGCTACCGGGGCGCCGCGCTCGCCGTCGTCCGTCCGGGGACCACCGCCGAGACCTCGAAGGTCGTCGCAGCTTGCGCTGACACGGCGACGCCGATCGTCCCGCAGGGCGGCAACACCGGACTGGTCGGCGGTGGCACGCCCTACGAACGCGGCGACGAGGTCGTGGTCTCCCTGACGCGCATGAACCGGATCCGCGCGGTCGACCCGGACAACGCGACGATCGTCGTCGAGGCCGGCGCGACGCTCGCCGCGGTCCAGCGCGCGGCCGCCGACGCCGGCCTCGCGTTCCCGCTGTCGCTCGCCTCCGAAGGCTCGTGCACGATCGGCGGCAACGTCGCGACCAACGCCGGGGGCACCGCGGTGCTCCGCTACGGCAACGCGCGCGAGTCGGTCCTCGGTGTCGAGGTCGTTCTCGCCGACGGCACCGTGCTCGACCTGGCGCGCGCGCTGCGCAAGGACAACACCGGCTACGATCTGAAGCAGCTGTTCATCGGCTCCGAGGGCACGCTCGGCATCGTCACCGCGGCGGTGTTGAAGCTCGCCGCGGCGCCCAGGTCTCGGACGACCGCCTTCGCGGCGGTCCGCGGCGTCGACGACGCGGTCACGCTGTTGCGCGAGGCGCGCGCGGCGCTCGGCGACCGACTCACCGGGTTCGAGCTGATCGGCGCGCTGGCTCACGCGCTGTCGCGCAAGCACCACCCGGCCTCGCCCGACCCGTTGCCCGGGCACCCGTGGTACGTCCTCCTGCAAGCCGACGACAGCGCCGAGGACCCGGGGCTCGCCACCCGCGTCGAGGCGATGCTCGCGTCGGCGGCCGAACGCGGCGTCGTCGCCGACGCGACGCTGGCCGCGTCGGTGGCGCAGGCGAACGCGCTGTGGGCGGCGCGCGAGAACATCGCCGAGGCGCAGCGCCGCGAAGGCCCGAACCTCAAGCACGACATCTCGTTGCCGGTCTCGCGGATCCCCGACTTCCTCGCCGAGGCGCGCACGGCGCTGGATGCCGCGTTCCCCGGCGTCCGCTACGTCGTCTTCGGCCACCTGGGCGACGGCAACCTCCATTACAACCTGTCGGCGCCGGAGGGCGCCTCCGCCGAGGCCTTCGTCGCGCCCGACCGGCTCGAGCGCGCGCAGAGGATCGTGCACGACCTCGTCAGGTCGCGCGGCGGCTCGATCTCGGCCGAGCACGGCATCGGACGGCTGAAGCGCCGCGAACTCGCCCGGGTCAAGGACGCACGCGAACTCGCGCTGATGCGCAGGATCAAGGAAGCGCTCGACCCGCGCGGCCTCTTGAACCCCGGCAAGATCGTCTGACCGATGGGCAAGCTCCTCTTCTGGATCGTCGTCGCCTTCGGGATCCTGTTCGCGGTCCGGCTGATCGGCGCCGCTCAGGCCAGGAAGCGCCGCGACCGCTCCGCCGGGACCGCCCCGGGCGGCCCGATGGTCCGCTGTACGCGCTGCGGGGTCTTCCTGCCGCGGGCCGACGCCGTCGAGACCGACGGCCGCTTCCGCTGCAAGGACGGCGAGTGCGCGACGACGCGCTGACCCGATGAACGCGCCCGATCCCGCGCCGGCGGTCCCGCCGTTCGAGCCTCCGCCGCTGCCGGTGTCGGTGGCCGATTCCGGACGCCGGATCGTCTGGATCATCGCGCTCTACCGCGCCGTGTGCGCGGCGGCGCTCCTGGGCGTCGCGCTCCTGGTCGACCTCAACGGCGTCGCCGCGATCAACCCGAACGCGTTCGTCACCGCGGCCTCGCTCTACTTCCTGTTCGGCCTGGTCGCGTTCGCCTGGGTCCAGCAGGACCGCCTGCCGTTCTCGCTGCCGCTCGTCACGCTGGCGCTCCTCACCGGCGACATCTTCTTCCTGTCACTCGTCATCGTCGCCGGCGGCAACGCCGTCGCGCCGATCCCGATCCTGCTGTTCCCGCAACTCGCGGCTTCGGGCTGGCTGCTGCGCACCCAGACCGCGTTCTTCCACGCGGCGCTGGCGTCGGTCGTGCTGCTCGGTCTCGACGTCTACCGCGCGCTCGAGGGCAGCATCGGCGGCGCCCAGATCGTCCAGACCGGCATGGTCGGCTTCGGCTACTTCGCCACGGTGGCGATCGCGGTCGCGCTGGGTGCCTACACGAAGGCGTCCGAGGACCTCGCGGCGCAGCGCGGGATCGACGTCGCCAACCTCGAGCAGGTCAACCGCCTGATCATCCAGGACATGCAGGACGGCGTGCTCGTCGTCGACCTCAACGGCGTCGTCCGGGGCCACAACGCCCAGGTGACGCGCCTGCTCGGCGGGTTCGGGCGGATGCGCGGCGGCATGCGACTCGTGGAGTTCAGCTCGACGCTGCACGACTACTGGCGGCGATGGCAGGACGACTTCACGATCGGGCTGCCGCCGTTCAAGGTCGAAGCGACGCAGCGGCTGCTGCGCGTACGTCTGGTACGCATCGGGTCGGGGCTGAACGGAGGGACGCTGATCTACCTCGAGGATCTCGGCCGCGCGCAAAGCGATGCGCAGCAGATGAAGCTCGCGGCGATGGGCCGGCTGACCGCGTCGATCGCCCACGAGGTCCGCAATCCGCTTTCGGCGATCAACCAGGCCGCCCAGCTCCTCGAGGAGGACGGTGCGGTCGCGCCCGAGGGACAGCGGCTGCTGGCGATGATCCGCAACAACAGCAAGCGGATCGACCGGATCGTCGGCGAGGTGCTGCAGCTCAACCGCCGCGACCGCCAGCAGCCGGAGTCGATCGCGCTCGCCGAATTCCTGCGCGCGCTGGTCGACGAGATCGTCCAGGCGGAGAACATCCCCAAGGGATCGATCCAGATCGCGGTACCCGACGAGCTGGTCGTCATCTTCGACCGCGGCCACTTCAACCAGATCTTCTGGAACCTCGTGCGCAACGCCTGGCAGCATTGCCAGAAGAAGGAGGCCAGCGTGCGCCTCGCCGCCCGCCCCGGCTACATGGGCGACGCGGTGATCTGCGAGCTCTCCGACGACGGGCCCGGCATCCCGGCCGAGCTGCGCGGCCAGATCTTCGAGCCGTTCTTCACGACGAGGCCCGGCGGTACCGGCCTCGGGCTCTACATCGCGCGCGAGCTCGCCGATGCGAACGGGGCGACGCTCGAGCTGTTGCCGCGGGCCCCCGGCGCGCATTTCCGCCTGACGCTCAAGCGCTCCGGCGCCCCGACCGCGGTCGTCCCGGACGTCGCGCCGCCGGTTCCTCCCACGACCTGATCGACGAAAGGCCCACCCGTGTCCCGCCGACCCCGCGCCCAGCCCAAGGTGCTCGTCATCGACGACGAGCCGGACCTGCTGGAGCTGCTCGAGCTCACCCTTTCGCGCATGGGCCTCGATACCGAGCGCGCCGCGACCGTCAGCGAAGCGATCGGGCTGCTCGACCGCGAGAGCTTCGACCTGTGCCTCACCGACATGCGCCTGCCCGACGGCGAGGGATTGCGTGTCGTCGAGCACATCAACCAGAACGGCCTCGACGTCCCGGTCGCGGTGATCACCGCGTTCGGCAGCGCCGAGAACGCGGTGGCGGCGCTCAAGGCCGGCGCCTTCGACTACCTCGCCAAGCCGGTCGCCCTCGAGCAGCTGCGCGCGCTGGTCAAGCAGGCGCTCAAGGTCCCGGACAAGCCGCAATCGACGGCGACCAGCCAGCTGATGGGGGAGTCCGCGGCGATCCAGCATGTCCGCGGCCTGATCGAGCGTCTCGCCAAGAGCCAGGCGCCGGTCTTCATCAACGGCGAGTCGGGCAGCGGCAAGGAGCTGGCGGCACGGATGATCCACGCCGGCGGTCCGCGCGCTTCCCAACCGTTCATCGCGGTCAACTGCGGGGCGATTCCCGAGAACCTGATGGAGAGCGAGTTCTTCGGCTACCGCAAGGGCGCGTTCACCGGCGCGGATTCCGACCGCGACGGCTTTTTCCAGGCGGCCAACGGCGGGACGCTCTTCCTCGACGAGGTCGCCGACCTGCCGCTGCCGATGCAGGTCAAGCTCCTGCGGGCGATCCAGGAGAAGAAGGTGCGCAAGGTCGGCTCGACGCAGGAGGAGCCGGTCGACGTGCGCATCATCAGCGCCACGCACAAGAAGCTCGCGTCGCTGGTCGAATCCGGCGAGTTCCGCCAGGACCTCTTCTACCGGCTGCACGTGATCGAGCTGGCGATGCCGCCGCTGCGCGAGATGCAGGAGGACATCCCGCTGATCGCGCAGGCGATCCTCGCGCGCCTGGCGCGCGGCTCGCCGGCCCGGCTCGAGGGCGACGCGCTCGCCGCGTTGCAGCGCTACGCGTTCCCGGGCAACGTCCGCGAGCTCGAGAACATCCTCGAACGGGGACTGTCGCTCGCGTCGGACCCGCAGCACATCGGCGCCGACGACCTGCACCTCACACCGACCGAGGAGGAGGTCGGCGCGGCGATGCCGGCCGGCGAGAAGTGGCCGTTGCAGGACTACCTCGACCGGGTCGAGCGCCAGGCGATCAACGAGGCGCTCGAGAAGACGCGCTTCAACCGGACGGCGGCGGCGAAGCTCCTCGGCATCACCTTCCGCGCGATGCGCTACCGGATGGAGCGGCTGGGAATCAAGTGAGGCGGCGCGCGTCGCCAGCGCGGAGCGTCCCCGCGGGGTCGGCGGCCGCCGCCCGCCTCAGCGGCGGTACGGCTTCTCCTTGCGCGGCATCGACCGCATCTGGCCCATCATCGTCGTCGGGTCGTCGTTGGCCCGCATCTCGGCGCGCGAGGTCCGCCGGTCCCGGGGCTTCGACTTGCGCAGGCGCTCGTCGCGCGTTCGGGTGTACGCCTCGAGACTGCGCCGTCGTCGTGCGAGCATCCGGCGCACCGCGACGAAGGCCACGACCAACGCCGCGATGACCGGAAGTCCGATCGCCAGATCCATGCGCGGATTGTCGCATCGGCGGCGACGCGGCGTCATCGCCGCGGCGCGGCGGCCCGACGAACGGGGCGCCGCGTGACCGGCGCTGCCGGACGGACGAGCGCCGCTCGGCGCGCAGGCGCGTTCGACGAGCGCGGCTGGCTCGACCCTGTTCGTCGAGTGGCCTCCCCGAACGCCGATCGACGACCTCCCGGCGTCGCGGTCACGCTCGTCGTCGTCCACGGCATCTCGTTGCCGCCGGGCCGTTTCGGCGGCGATGCGATCGAGCGCCTGTTCACCAACCGGCTGGACCCGGCGGCGCACCCGTCGTTCGGCGACCTGGCCGCGCTGCGCGTCTCCGCGCACTTCCTCGTCCGCCGCGACGGGTCGCTCGTCCAGTTCGTCGGCTGCGACGATCGCGCCTGGCACGCCGGTGCGTCGGCCTGGAAAGGGCGCGAGCGTTGCAACGACTACTCGATCGGCATCGAGCTCGAAGGCACCGACGTCGTGCCGTACACGTCGCGCCAGTACCGGCGGCTCGCCACGCTGCTGGGCCGGATCGCGGCGCGCTATCCGATCGCCGACGTCGTCGGCCACAGCGACGTCGCGCCCGGCCGCAAGACCGACCCCGGCCCGTCGTTCGACTGGACCCGACTCGCCGGGCTGCCGGGGCGCCCCGCGGTATAATGGTCGATTCGGCCGGCGCGCCTCGCCGCCGGCCGGCCCGACGATGCAGCTTCTCGCCGACTTCTTTCCGCTGCTCCTCTTCTTCATCGCATTCCAGGCGGCGGACATCTACGTCGCCACCGCGGTCGCGATCGGCGCGTCGGTCGTGCAGATCGCCTACTTCGGCTGGAAGCGCAAGGTGACGGCGGTCCACTGGTTCTCGTTCGCGATCATCGTCGTGTTCGGCGGCGCGACGCTCGTGCTCCAGGACGAGCGGTTCATCAAGTGGAAGCCGACGGTGCTCTACGCGTTGTTCGGCGGAATCCTCTCGGCCGGCAAGCTCGTGTTCCGACGCGATCTGATCGCGTTCGTCATGCGCGACCTCGTTCTTCCTGCCCATGTCTGGACGACCGTCACCTGGTCCTGGACCGCCTTCTTCGCCGCGATGGCGATCACGAACTGGTACGTCGCGTTCCACTTTCCGACCGCGACCTGGGTGACCTTCAAGGTCTGGGGCAGTCTGGGCCTCGGGCTGGTCTTCACGATCGGCCAGGGCCTGTGGCTGGCGAAGCACCTGGACGTCGAGCCCCCGGAGAAGGCCGGTTCGTGAGCGCGACCGCCGCCCTGCTCGCCGGACGCCTGGCGCCGCTCGACCCGGTCCACCTCGCCCTCGACGACGACAGCGCCGATCACGCCGGCCACGCCGGCGCGGCCGGCGGCGGCGGGCACTTTTCGCTCACGATCGTGTCCGAGCGTTTCCGTGGCGCCACCCGCCTCGCGCGACACCGCGCGGTGCTCGAGAGGGTCGGCGACCTGATCCCCCACCCGGTGCACGCGCTGGCGATCCACGCGTACGCCCCCGACGAGTTCGACGCCTCACGACAAGAAAGGAACCACCGATGACCCGCACGACGATCGCCCTCGCGCTCGCCCTCGCCTTCGCCGCCTTCGGACCGGCTCAGGCCCAGGCTCCCGCGGCTCCGAAGGCCGCGGCCCCGAAGGCCGCCGAACCCAAGGCGTTGTATCCGCAGGGCCAGTTCGACCTGCTGCTCAAGGAACGGATGGCCCAGGGCCAGCCCGACTCGCCCGATCTGCGCGCCGGGATCCGCGACGAGCTCAACACGCGCGAGCTCCTGTCGCGCGAGGCGAAGAAGAAGGGGCTGGACAAGAACGCCGAGGTCAAGTCGCAGATGGAGCTCTCGGCTCAGACGGCGCTGGTGCGCGCCTATGTCGCCGACTGGATCAAGTCGAACCCGGTGCCGGAAGCCGATCTGCGCAAGGAGTACGACGCGATCAAGTCGCAGATCGGCGAACGCGAGTACAAAGTCTCGCACATCCTGGTCGACAAGGAAGACGAGGCCAAGGAGGCGATCACCGAGCTCCAGAAGGGCGCGAAGTTCGCCGACCTCGCCAAGGCGCGCTCGAAGGACCCGGGCTCCAAGGAGCGCGGTGGCGATCTCGACTGGAACGCGCCGGGCAACTTCGTCAAGCCGTTCGGCGACGCGATGAAGACGATCGAGAAGGGCAAGTTCACCGCGCAGCCGGTGCAGACCCAGTTCGGGTGGCACGTGATCATGATCGAGGACGTCCGCGAGGCGAAGGTGCCGTCGTTCGACGAGGTGAAGCCGCAGCTGTCGCAGCGGATGCAGGGCCAGCATCTCGAGAAGTACCTGAAGGACCTGCGCAGCAAGAACGGCGTCTGACCGGCCGGCGCCCGTTTTTCCCGGCGAAGGCGGGCGGACGACCCGCCGGCCGGGGTTTCGGCGACCCGCAATGTCGCCGGGCCGACGGTTCGATGGTATCTTCCGCAGCACGGAGGATGCGGGCTGCCCCTGACGGGTACGAAGCCCCGCCCGTATCGGCAGCGTCGCTTGGGGAGGAAGCATGAGCTGGATCCGTCATCCGAAGGACTTCGGATCGGGATGTCTGTTCGGCGCGTTCGGCGCCGCCGCCGTCGGTCTCGGGGCCAGCTACCCGGTCGGCACCGCCGCCCGGATGGGACCGGGGTACTTCCCCCGGGCACTGGGGCTGCTGCTCCTCGCATTCGCGGCGGTCCTGATCGTCAAGAGCCTGCGCTCGCAGGGCTCGCGGATCGCGGTCGGCGACCTCAAGCCGGTGCTGGTGGTGCTCGCGAGCGTGCTGCTGTTCGGCCTCGCCGTGATGCCGATGGGACTCGTCCTCGCGACCGTCATCCTCATCATGGTCTCGAGCGCCGCGAGCCACGAGTTCCGCTGGAAGGAAGCCCTCGTCGCCTCGCTCGTGCTCGCCGCGTTCGTCACCGTGGCGTTCGGCTACGGACTCAAGCTCCAGCTGCCGATCCTGCCGCCGCTCCTCACCCGATAGGAACGGGCGATGGATCTCATCTCGAATCTCTGGCTGGGCCTCGGCGTCGCGGTCACCGCGCAGAACCTGCTCTACTGCTTCTTCGGCGTGCTGCTCGGTACGCTGATCGGCGTGCTGCCGGGCATCGGGCCGGTGCCGACGATCGCGATGCTGCTGCCGATCACCTACGCGCTGCCGCCGGTCTCGGCGCTGATCATGCTCGCCGGCATCTACTACGGCGCCCAGTACGGCGGGTCGACGACCGCGATCCTGGTGAACCTCCCCGGCGAGTCGTCGTCGGTCGTGACCTGCCTCGACGGCTACCAGATGGCGCGCCAGGGCCGCGCCGGCCAGGCGCTCGCCACCGCCGCGTTCGGATCGTTCATCGCCGGCACTTTCGCGACGCTGGTGGTCGCGGCCTTCGCGCCGCCGCTCGCCGAGTTCGCGCTGAAATTCGGGCCGGCCGAGTACTTCTCGCTGATGGTGCTGGGATTGATCGCCGCGGTCGTGCTCGCCTCTGGCTCGCTGCTCAAGGCGATCGCGATGATCGTGCTGGGACTGCTGCTCGGCATCGTCGGCACCGACGTGAACTCGGGGATGCAGCGCTATTCGTTCGGCATCGCCGAGCTCTCCGACGGCATCGGCTTCGTCGTCGTCGCGATGGGGCTGTTCGGTTTCGCCGAGATCATCGTCAACCTCGAGCAGAAGGAGCATCGCGAGGTCTTCACCGACAAGGTGTCGAACCTGATGCTCACCTGGAAGCAGTTCAAGGAAGTGCTTCCGGCGATCGCGCGTGGCACCGGCATCGGCTCGATCCTGGGGATCCTGCCCGGCGGGGGAGCGATGCTCTCGGCGTTCGCCGCCTACACGGTCGAGAAGAAGATCTCGCGCACGCCGCAGATGTTCGGCAAGGGCGCGATCCAGGGCGTCGCCGGCCCGGAGAGCGCCAACAACGCCGGCGCGCAGACGTCGTTCATCCCGCTGCTGACGCTCGGCATCCCGCCCAACGCGGTGATGGCGCTGATGGTCGGCGCGATGACCATCCACAGCATCCAGCCCGGACCTCAGGTGATGACCAGCAATCCCCAGCTGTTCTGGGGGCTGATCGCGTCGATGTGGGTCGGCAACGTGATGCTGGTGATCCTCAACCTGCCGATGATCGGCATCTGGGTCAAGCTCCTCAAGGTGCCCTACCGGCTCCTCTACCCGGCGATCCTGCTGTTCTGCTGCATCGGCGTCTACAGCCTGCAGAACAACGTCTTCGACATCATCCTCACCGTCGTTTTCGGCGTGCTCGGGTGGCTGTTCGTCAAGCTCGAGTGCGAGCCGGCGCCGCTCTTGCTCGGCTTCATCCTCGGGCCGCTGATGGAGGAGAACCTGCGTCGCGCGCTGCTCCTGTCGCGCGGCGACCCGACGGTGTTCTTCACCCGGCCGCTGTCGCTGACGATGCTCGTCATGGCCGGCCTGCTGCTGCTGGTCATCGTGCTGCCGGCGGTGCGCAAGACCCGCGAAGAGGCGTTCCAAGAGGAGACCTGACGGCGTGGGCGCCGATCGCTGGGCGCTCCCGTACGCCTCGCGGCGGACCCCGGTCTTCGCCCGCAATGTCGTCGCGACGAGCCAGCCGCTCGCGACCCAGGCCGGACTCGCGACGCTCGCGCGCGGCGGCAACGCGGTCGACGCGGCGGTGGCGACCGCGATCACACTCGCGGTCGTCGAACCGGTCTCCAACGGACTGGGTTCGGACCTCTTCGCGATCGTCTGGAACCAGGGCTCGCTGGAAGGATTGAACGCGTCGGGCCGCTCGCCGGCCGCCGCGAGCCTCGCCCGCCTCGCGGGACAGGCGCAGATGCCGGTCCGCGGCTGGGAGGCGGTCACAGTCCCCGGCGCCGTCTCCGGTTGGGTCGAGTTGTCCCGCCGCCACGGGCGGCTCCGGTTCGCCGACCTGTTCGAGCCGGCGATCCGCTACGCCCGCGACGGCTACGCGGTGTCGCCGCTGGTAGCGGCCCAGTGGGCCCGCGCGGCGCAGTCGATGCCGCCCGACCTGGGATTCGCCGAGCACTTCCTGCCCGGCGGGCGCGCGCCGCGGGTCGGCGAGACCTTCCGCTGCGAGCCGATGGCGCGCTCGCTCGAGTCGATCGCCGCGACCGGGGGCGAAGCGTTCTACCGCGGCGAGCTGGCGCGGGCGATGGTCGCGCACGCGAAGGCCCACGGCGGCGTCCACACGCTCGACGATCTCGCCGGCCACCGCTGCGATTGGGTGCGTCCGCTCGCCTTCGACTACCGGGGCACGACGGTCCACGAGATTCCGCCGAACGGACAGGGCATCGCCGCGCTGATCGCGCTGGGTATCCTCGAGGCGCTCGGACCGGCCGACGCCCCGCCCGACTCGCTCGCCGCGCAGCACCGTGCGATCGAAGCGATGAAGCTCGCCTTCGCCGACGTCTACGCCCAGGTCGCCGATCCGGCGCACCTGCGGATCGCACCCGAGTCGATGCTCGCTCGCGACTACCTCGCCGAACGCGCCACCCGCGTCGACCCGCGGCGGGCGCAGGACCACGGCCCCGGCACGCCGCCGGCGGGCGGCACCGTCTACCTCGCGACCGGCGACGCCTCGGGCACGATGGTCTCGCTGATCCAGTCCAATTACATGGGCTTCGGCTCCGGCGTCGTCGTACCCGGCACCGGCATCAGCCTGCAGAACCGCGGCGCCGGATTCTCGCTGGATCCGACGCATCCCAACGCGCTGGCCGGTGGCAAGCGGCCGTTCCACACGATCATCCCCGGATTCCTCACGCGCGACAGCGCGCCGCTGGCGGCGTTCGGCGTCATGGGCGGGCCGATCCAGCCGCAGGGGCATGTGCAGGTGCTGACGCGGATGCTCGACCACGACCTGAACCCGCAGGCCGCGCTGGACGCGCCGCGCTGGCGCTGGAACCGCGACGGTACGCTCGACGTCGAGCCGACGGCGCCGGCGGCGCTGCGCGAAGGCCTCGCCGCGCTGGGGCACCGGCTGGGCCGCGTCGACGACTATTTCGATTTCGGCGCCGGCCAGGTCGTGATGCGCTGCGGCGACGGGTACGTCGCCGCGTCGGACCCGCGCCGCGACGGACAGGCCGCGGGGTTCTGATCGCCGTGAGGGCGCGCCGGTACGTCGCCTCGGTGCTGGTAGCGGTCGCGGCGACGATCGCCTGCGCGGCGACGAACGCGCAGGACGGTGCGCGGGTGCTGCGCCTGCCGACGCCGTCGGACGTCGACACGCTCGACCCGGCGCGCGCCGGCGATCTGTCGACGCTCGCCGCGATCGCGCCGCTCTACCACCAGCTCCTCGCCTACGACGCGCTCGCCCGTCCGGTCGGGCTCGTGCCGTACGCGGCCGAGGCGCTCCCGTCGGTCTCGGCCGACCGGCGCAGCTACACGCTCAAGATCCGGCGCGGGCTGCATTTCGCCCCCCACCCGGCGTTCGGCGGCAAGCCGCGCGAGCTCGTCGCCGCCGATTTCGTCTACAGCTGGCTGCGCGTCGCCGACCCTGCGATCTCGTCGATGAGCTGGTCGGCGCTGGAAGGACTGATCGAGGGGCTCGACGAGCGCGTCGCGCGGTCGCGGCGTGACAGCCGCCCGTTCGACGTCGCGACACCGGTCGCCGGATTGCGCGCGTCGGACCGCTACACGCTCGAGATCCGGCTCACCCGCCCCGATCCGACGTTCGTCTACACCCTGGCGTACGCCGGACTCTCGGCGGTCCCCCGCGAGATCGTCGAGGCCGAGGGCGCGGAGTTCGCGCGCCGGCCGATCGGCAGCGGCCCGTACCGCGCGGCCCGGTTCCAGCCCGGCACCCGGCTCGACGTCGAACGCAACCCGGCGTTCACGCCGGTTGCGTGGGAGACGTTCGCGCCCGGCGCGCCGGCCGACGCACCGGCGGCACGGGCGATGCGCGGCAAGAAGATCCCGCGCCTCGACCGCGTCGAGCTGGTCCGGATCCCCGAGCCGTCGACCGCGGTCCTCTCGCTCGTCCGCGGCGAGATCGACCTGGTCGCCTACGCGCGGGCGCCGTTGGTGTTCGATGCCAACGGGCTCAAGCCCGAGCTGCGCGCCGCCGGCGTGCGCGCCGAGCGCGCGCCGACCAGGGGATGTACCTGCTGCTCTTCAACTTGCGCGATCCGGTCGTCGGAGGCTACGCACCCGATCGGATCGCGCTGCGACGCGCACTCGCGATGTCGATCGACGACGACGCCTGGCTGCGCACGTTCGAGCAGGGCGTGGGCAGCGTCCGCCAGCACGTGATCGGACCGGACGTCCTGGGCTACGACGCGGCCTACCGCAACCCGAACGCCTACGCGCCGGCGACCGCGAACGCGCTGCTCGACCGGATGGGCTACTCGAAGGGCTCCGACGGCTGGCGACGGCGGCCCGACGGCGCGCCGCTCGAGCTGCGGGTGATCATCGGCACGACCTCGGAGTCGCGCCGCCTCGCCGAGTTCGTCAAGCGGAGCCTCGATGCGATCGGGCTCAAGGTCGCGTTCGACTCGATGCCGGCCGGCGATCGGTTGAAGCTCCTGTCCAACTGCGGCCACCAGATCACGACGATGTCGTTCGGCGGCGGTGCGCCCGACGGGACGAGCCCGATGGAGAATTTCCACAGCGCCAAGATCGGGACGGTCAATTTCGCCTGCTACCGCAGCGACGACTACGACCGGACGTACGAACAGCTGCGCCGGATGCCCGCCGGACCCGAGCGCGCGCCGCTGTTCGCCCGACTGACCGCGCTCCTCGACGCCCACGCGCCGGCCCGGATCCTGCCGGCCGCGGACGAGGTGACGCTGGTCGGTCCCCGCGTCGCCGGGTTCGCGATCAACCCCTACCTCCCGCTGCCCTACCACCTGCTGGACGTCGTCGACCCGCGACGCTGAGCCGCGCCGACGATCGGCGCCGGACGGTCCGATCGGGCGGCACCGCGGCTCAGCTCGCGCAGCGGCCGACGTAGCCGTCGGTCACCGGCGTCTCGACCTGCGGCGGGGCGACGGTCTGGCCGTCGTAGACGATCGCGATCTGCCCCGGCGTCCCGACCTTCGCGTCGGCGCGCCGCTTCTCGTTGAGGACGCGGAAGATGTTCCACTCGTCGTGCGCGCCGCGGCTGACGCCCGCAGAGGCGCGCCACGCGTAGTAGCGGCGGAACGCGGCCTTGGTGAGCCCGGCGTCGACCGCCTTGGCGAAGGCCGGGTTGGTCGCGACGCGGCGATCGAAATAGGCGTCGAGCTTCGCCATGTCGTTGTTGCCGTCGAAGCCGAAATGGCGCGCGAAGTCCTGCGGGCCGGCGAAATACACGGCGTCGAAGTCGCCCATGCCGTCGGCACCCTCGAGGACGGCGGTCCACATGACCATGTACTCGGCGCCACCGGCGCCGCGCGGAAGCTCGGCCTCCGGCGTGCCCGGATTGAGCACGTAGACGTAGCCGGCGCCCCAGCGCCGCTCGATCGACTGGCGGATCGACTCGGCCACCTCCTTGTTGACGTCGAAGTTGCCGCCACCCGCCGAGGTCAGCGGAACGCTCAGGTAGACGATCGTCTTGCCCGCCGCGCGCTCGGAGGCGAGCGTCTGGCGGAAGCGCTCGACCTTGGCGTCGATCGCGCCGCGGTGGTCGTCGTTCATGCAGTAGCACAGGCCGACCTTGGCGCAACTGGTCGTCTTGGCGGCCTGCGCGACCGGGATCGCGCACAGCGGCATCAGCAGCGCGGCACAGGCGGCGACCAGCGGGGAGCGCAGCGGGGTCATCGGGATCTCCTCGGGAGCGAGAGGGGCACGGCGATCGGGTCCACGCTAACGCGGCGCCCGGCCGGGCGTCAATGGCATCGGTTCACGCGTCGGGCAACGCCGCGAGGATCGCCGCGGTGGCGGACGTGCCGATCCGGTTCGCGCCGGCCGCGATCATCGCCTGCGCGTCGGCGAGCGTGCGCACGCCGCCGGACGCCTTGACGCCGATCGCCGGACCGACCTCGGCACGCATCAGGCGCACGTCGGCGGGCGTCGCGCCGCCGGACGGATGGAAGCCGGTCGAGGTCTTGACGAACGCCGCGCCGGCCTCGACCGCGAGGCGGCAGGCGAGGCGCTTCTGGTCGTCGGTGAGCGCGGCGGTCTCGAGGATCGCCTTGACCGGCACGCCGGCCACCGCGCGCACGACCGCGTCGATGTCGGCGCGCACGACGTCCGCGTACCCGCTCTTCAATGCCCCGACGTTGATCACCATGTCGATCTCGCGCGCGCCCTCGCCGACCGCGGCCGCCGCCTCCAGCGCCTTGACCGCCGGCCGCGAACATCCGTGCGGGAAGGCGACGACGGCGATCACGCGGGCCGGCGTCCCGGCGAGATCGCGGACCGCGTCCGCCACCCAGCACGGCTGGACGCAGTAGTACCCGACCGCCCATTGGCGGACGACGTCGGCGCCGGCGTGCACGTCGGCGAGTGCGGACTCGGGCTTGAGCACCGAGTGATCGAGGAGGCGCGCGAGCGCGGAGCGGTTCACGGCCGTCCCCCGCGCGCCGCGTCGCGCACCCGCCGGATGCGCTGCGACAGGTCGTCCTGCAGCCGGCCCGGATCGACGAACTCCGGAGCGGTGTCGGGCACGCCCTGGTAGTAGACGAGGAACGCGGGAGCGGTCCCGGCATCCGGCCGGCGCTCGGCGTAGAACCGCCATTCGGTGCGCGGATGATCGGCGAAACCGGCGCGCGCGATCGCCAGATCGAGCGGCCCGCTCACCTCGGTCGGCGCGACCAGCACGATGCTCGCTCGGGTGAACGGATCGACGCCCGACACCGACATCGCGCGATACCGTCCGGGATCCGCCTCGACGCGGACGATCACCCGCGCCGACGCGTCGTCACGGCCGCGCAGGACCGCCCAGGCGAGCGCGACCCCCTCGCCGGCGTACGCATCGAGGGCACCATGCGCCTCGCGCGCGGCCGCCGGCTGCGCGAGCGCCGGCGCGGCCAGCGCCAGGGCCGCCATCACGATCAGCGTCCCCCGGCGCATCGCGTTCACGCGCGCCCTCCGGCCGGCGATCCGTCGACGAGCGTCACCGCCTCGTCGACGAATCCCACGGACACCGGATCGCCGGCCTCGAACAGCCCGTGGGCGCCGGCGTTGTAGCGGACGGCCTGCAGGACCTGCCCGGCGCACTCGACCGTGTACTCGATCTTCTCGCCCAGGAACACGCGCGAACGGACGACACCCGGGACCGCCTGCGGGGCGCCCGCGGGATCGAGGCGGATCGCCTCCGGACGCACCAGCAACGCCGCGGTCGCACCGACGCCGACCGGCCGTGCCGGCGCCGGCATGTCGACCGGCCGACCCCAGACGCTGGCGACGACCCGCGACGGGTCGACCCGCTCGACCCGCGCTTCGATCAGATTCGCCCGGCCGATGAACTGCGCGACGAACCGGTCCGCCGGACGGTGGTAGAGGTCCTCGGCGGTCCCGGTCTGGACGATCGACCCGCCGTTCATCACCGCGATCCGGTCGGACACCGCCATCGCCTCCTCCTGGTCGTGCGTGACGTAGACGGTCGTGATCGCGAGACGGCGCTGCAGCTCGCGGATTTCGTGACGCATCTGCACGCGCAGCTTCGCGTCGAGGTTCGACAACGGTTCGTCGAACAGCAGCACCCGCGGCCGGATGACGATCGCGCGCGCCAGCGCCACCCGCTGCTGCTCGCCGCCGGAGAGCTGGGCCGGGAATTGCGGCTCGTAACCCGCCAGTCCGACCAGTGCGAGCACGTCGCCGACCGCGCGGCGGACGTCGTCGTCGGTCCAGCCGCGGACGTGGAGCCCGTAGGCGACGTTTTCGGCGACCGACAGGTGCGGGAACAGCGCGTAGTTCTGGAACACGAAGCCGATGCCGCGCCGGTTCGCCGGCAGCCTCGTGACGTCGTCCCGGTCGAACAGGATGCGCCCGGCGTCCGGCAGCTCGAAGCCGGCGATCATCCTGAGCGTCGTCGTCTTGCCGCAGCCGGACGGACCGAGCAGCGTCAGCAGCTCGCCGGGCGCGACGTCGACCCGCACGTCGCGCGCGGCGTAGACCTCGCCCTTGACGCGATGGAGGAAGCGCTTCGAAACACCGTCGACGGTGACGCCGATCGCGGCCGCCCGATCCGACCCGCCCGCCGCGCCGCGGTTCGACGTCCCGCTCATGTGGCCAGCAGCCCGGTGACCGGTGCGGCGCCCGCCGCGCGCAGGCGCCTCAGCACCCGGCCGATGACGTAGACGACGACGAACACGATCGCGACGACGAGCACCGAGAAGGCGGCCGCGGGGCCGAGCGCGAGCTCGGTGATGTTCTCGAGGATCTTCACGGTGACCAGCGTCCAGCCGATCGAGACGAGGAAGATCGTCGCGCTGATCGCGGTCATCGACCGGATGAACACCACGCCCAGGCCGGCGAAGAACGCCGGCAGGATCAGCGGCAGCGTGACGCGCCTGAACGTCGTGCCGGATGTCGCGCCCAAGCCGCTCGACGCCTCCTCGAGGCTGCGGTCGATCTGCTGCATCAGCGCCACGGTCGTGCGGATGCCGGTCGGCCCGTAGCGGAACACGTACGCGGCGACGATGACGAGCGCCGTCCCGGTGAGCACGATCGGCGGATCGTTGAAGGCGATCAGGTAGGCGATGCCGACGATCGTGCCGGGCAGCGCGTAGTTGACCATCGACGTGATCTCCATCGCCGTGCGCCCGGGAAAGCGGTGGCGGGCGACCAGGTAGCCCAGCAACACGCCGTAGAACCCGCCGATCGGCGTGGCGAACGCGGCGATGACGAGCGTGTCGCGGATCGCCGGCAGTCCCTCGGTGAACACGACGCGGTAGTGCGCCAGCGTGAACGCATGGTTGGCGCCGAACGCGACGACCAGCGACGCGTAGAGCAGCAGCGCGTACAGGTAGACGATCAACGCGGTGACCGCGACGCAGAACGCGACCAGCAGCCATCGCACCGTCCGGTCGACGCTGTCGAACGGCGCCTGTCCCGCCCCCTTGCCGGTGACGGTGACGTAGTGACGACGGCCGACCCAGTAGCGCTGGACGAGGAAGACCGCCAGCGCCGGGACCAGCAGCACGAGCGACAGCGCGGCGCCGCCGCGCAGGTCGAACAGGCCGGTGATCTGCAGGTAGGCCTGGGTCGGCAGCACCGGGAACTGGTTGCCGGCGAGGATCAGCGGCGTCGCGAAGTCGGCGAGCGATGCCGCGAACAGGAGCAGGAACGCGTTGGCGAGCCCGGGTGTGCACAGCGGCAGCGTCACCGTCCGGAACACCCGCCAGCGCGACGCGCCCAGCGACAGCGCCATGCCCTCGATGTTCGAATCGATCGCGGCCAGCATCGGCCGCAATGTCAGGTAGGCGATCGGGAAATAGGTCAGCGCCTCGGCGGTCAGCGTGCTCGCCAGACCGTAGACGCTCGCGCCCTTGATGCCGAGGATCCCGTGGGTGACGATCCCGCGGGGACCGAACGAGAAGATGTAGCCGATCGCCGTGGTGAACGGCGGGGACACGAGCGGCAGCAGCACCGCGAAGTCGATCGCGGCGACGACCCGCGCGGGCAGCCGGCAGCGCGTCGCCGCGAAGGCGAAGGCGAACCCGAGCAGCGTCCCGACGAGCCCGACCAGCGTTCCGAGCAGCAGGCTGTTCCAGAACGCGCGGAGCTGGTGGCGGTCGCCGAGGACCGCGGCGAGTCCGGCGAGCGTGAACTCGCCCTGGTGGACGAACACGCGCGCGAGAAGCATCGCGAGCGGATAGACGACGAAGAGCCCGAGCAGCAGCCACAGCCCGGCCACCGCGACGGTGACGCCCGGGTCCGCGCGCAGCCGTTCGGCGAGTCCGGCCGGGCGCACCGCGGCCGGACCGGTATCGCGGCCCACGTCAGGGATTGAGGACTTCGGCGATCCAGCGGTCGACGACCCGCTTGCGGTTCGCCCCGGCGTAGGTCGCGTCGATCGGGAAGATCTTCGCGCCCTTGAGCACCGCGCCGAGTCCCGGCTCGAGCTGCACGTCCGGATGCGCGGGGACGAAGTTGATCTTGTGCCTGGCGAACAGGTTCTGCATCGCCGGCGAGCTCGCCCAGTCGATCAGCTTCTTCGCGGCGTCGGGGTTTTTCGCGCCCTTGAGAAGCGCGATCGCCTCGGCCGCGGTGCCGATCCCCTCCTTCGGGAACGACACGGTCACGTCGTAGCCCTTGGCCTTGGTGTCGAGCGCGTCGACGATGAAGAAGATGCCGCCGCCCGCCTGGCCCAGTCCGACCGGCAGCGTGCCGCCGCCGCCGCTCTTCGTGTAGAGCTGGACGTTGGGCCTGAGCGCCTTCATGTAGGCGAAGGCCTTGTTCTCGTCCCGACCGTGGACCTCGAGGATCGAGAAGATGCGCGTGACCGCGGTCCCGGAGGTCCGGGCGTCGGCCATCTGCAGCATGTTCTTGTAGGCGGGATTGAGCAGATCCTGCCAGGACGCGGGCGGCGCGAGCTTGTTCTCCTGGAGGAACTTGTTGTTGGTCATGAACACCAGCGGGTCGTCGGCGATCGCGACCCACTGGCCGTCGGCGTGGCGGAAGCGCTCGGGCAACCGCGCGTACGCCGGCGGCTTGTAGGACTCGAACACGCCCTCGGCGATGCCGGCGGCGAAGGTCTCGACCGGACCGCCGAACAGCACGTCGACGCGCGGGTTGTTCTTCTCGGCGATCACGCGCGCCAGCGCCTCGCCCGACGAGAAGCGCACGAAGTTGACCTTGATGCCGGTCGCCTTCTCGAACTCCTCGAACATCGGCCGCGCCCAGTTCTCGGGCCAGATCGAGTAGGCGTTGAGCGTCTGCGCGGACGCGGCACCCGTCGAGAGGGCCAGCGCCGCCGCGGCGAGCGTGCGGGCCAGGCGCGTGCGGAACGTGGTCATGCGTCGTCTCCCGGTGTCCGGAGGCGGGCGCCACGACGGCCCCGCGACTCCGGGAAAGGCGCCGACGGTACGCCATCGGCGCGCGAGGGTCAATCGACCCGCGACCGCGGTGTCATCGGATCACGTCGGTCGCCCGGACCAGGATCGACGGCGCGATCTCCAGTCCCTGCGCCTTCGCTGTCGCGAGATTGACCACGAACTCGAAGCGCGACGGCTGCTCGACCGGGAGGTCGCCCGGTCTCGCCCCTTTCAGGATCCGGTCGACGTACGAGGCGGCGCGCCGGTAGTTCTCGTCGTAGCTCGGACCGTAGCTCATCAAGCCGCCGGCGTCGACGTAGTTGCGCTGCGGGTAGACCGCCGGCAGCCGGGTCTCGGCGGCGAAGCGCACGATCAGGGGTCGCGCCGCGCTGTTCTGCGCCCCCTGCATGACGTAGAGCGCGTCGATCCGCGACTCGCGCACGCGCGAGCGTGCGGGCGCGAGGTCCTCGGGACGGTGTACGACCGTCTGGTCCAGCGCGAGCCCGAGACTCGCGCAGACCCGCTGCAGCTCGGCCAGTTGCGCCGAAGCGTGCGCGGTCCGCGGCGCGGTCAGGACCAGGACCCGCCGGACGGCGGGGAAGGCGCCGACGAGGAGCTCGAGCCCCTTGGCCCCGAGCTCGATGCCGGTCGTCGACAATCCGGTGGCGTTCGCGCCGGGACGGGCGAGGCTGCGGACCAGGCCCTCCTCGACCGGGTCGGCGGCGGTCGCGAAGACGATCGGCACGCGATCGGTCGCCTGCGACGCCGCCTTGGCCGCGATCGTCGACATGCACATGATCACGTCGACCCGGCGCGCGACGAGCTCTCGGGCGAGCGCGGGCAGCGCGTCGAACCGCCCGTCGGCGTAGCGACGCTCGATATCGAGGTTGCGACCTTCGACGTAGCCCAGCTCGCGCAGTCCCGACAGGAAATCGTCGAACCGTTTGCGCTCCGCCGCCGCGCTTCCCGAACTCAGAATGCCGATCAACGGCCGCTTGGCCGACTGACCGCGCGCCGGCTCGCACAACACCAGCGGCGACGTCATCAGAACGGCGAGCAGCCGGCGTCGCTTCATCGGGTGATTGTGCGGCAATCCCGGTCGCCGTCCAACCGCTGCCATCGCCGATCCGCGCCGGTCATCGCAGGATCGACCCGGTGACCGGGTTGGGCCGGAATACCGTGCAACCCTTCAAGCCCAGCTCGAAGGCGCGCACGTAGATCGCTTCGAACGCGTCGCGAGCGATGTCCTCGGCGACGTTGATCGTCTTCGAGATCGCGTTGTCGACGTGCGGCTGCAGCGCCGCCTGCATCAAGAGCTGCGCCTCGGGACCGATCGCCGCCGCGGTCACGAACGCCTCGGGCACGGCCGCGCCCGCCGGCGAAGCGCCGCGCCACGCCGCGAGCGCCGGGCACTCGACCGCGACTTCGGCGTAGCCGCCCTCCTCCTGGCGCACGCGCCGGGTCCCTTCGAGCGCGAAGATCGGCTCGATGCCGGAGGACACGCCGCCGGCGAGCACGCTGATCGTCCCGGCCGGTGCGATCGCGGCGAGGTGGCTGTTGCGGATGCCGTGTCGGGCGATCGCCGAGCGGATCGGCTCCGGCAGCCGCGCGACGAACGGCGCGGCCAGGTAGGGCTCGCGTTCGAAGCGCGGGAAGGCGCCGCGCTCGCGCGCGAGCTCCACCGACGCCGCGTAGGCGGTCTCGGTGATCGTGCGCATCGCCGCGGCGGCACAGGCGCGTCCGTCGTCCCGGTCGTAGCGCAGGCCCAGCATCGCCAGCGCGTCGCCCAGACCGGTGATCCCCAGACCGATGCGTCGCGACGAGCGGCCCTGCGCCTCCTGCGCCGGCACCGGGAAGCGGGTCATCGTCCAGACATTGTCGAGCAGGCGCACCGCGACCGGGACCAGCCGGGCGATCGCGTCGAGATCGAGGCGCGCCCCCGGCGTGTGGGCGCCGCGCACGAACGCCGCCAGGTTGATCGAGCCGAGGTCGCAGGCGCCGTACGGCGGCAGCGGGATCTCGCCGCAGGGGTTGGTCGCGCTGATCGTCTCGCACCAGGCCAGGTTGTCGTCGGCGCGGATCCGGTCGATGAAGAGCACGCCCGGCTCGGCGGACGCGTAGGCGCCGCCGACGATCGCGTCCCAGAGATCGCGCGCCCGGATCGTCCGGCCGACGTCGAAGCGCGGGAACGCGAGGCGCCAGGATCCGTCGGCGGCGACCGCGCGCATGAAGGCGTCCTGGACCAGCACCGACACGTTGAAGTGCGTCAACCGGCCGGCGGCGCGCTTGGCGGCGACGAACGCGTGGATGTCCGGATGGTCGCAGGCCATCACGCCCATCATCGCGCCCCGGCGCGGCGAATTGTCGGTGACGGTCGCCGCCATCTGCTCCCAGAGCTGCATGAACGATACCGGGCCCGACGAGCGGCCGCCGGTGGCGTCGGTCTGCGCACCTTTCGGTCGCAGCGGCGTGAAGTCGGTGCCGACGCCGCCGCCCTGCTGCAGCGTGATCGCCGCCTCGTGCAGCGCGCGGAAGATCCCGTCGAGCGAATCCTCCAGCGTGCCCATGACGAAGCAGTTCATCAGGGTGACGCGTCGGCCGGTCCCGGCGCCGGCCAGGATCCGCCCTCCGGGCAGGAAGCGGAATCCCTCGATCGCCTCGCGGAAGCGCCGCGTCCAGCCCTCGCGGTCGGCGTCCTCCGCCTCCGCCAGCACCCGTGCGACCCGATCGAGCGTCGCGTCGACGTCGGGTTCGTCGCCGAACCGGTAGCGCGAGCGCCAGACGGCCTCGGCGAGCGGGTTGGCGAAGGCGGTCATACCGCCGATCCGGTGCTAGCCGCGCCCGCGCTCGCGCGCCTTGACCACCGACAGCGGCAGCATCTCCGGCAGCTCGATCCGCCGCCGCCCGGGCTCGACCGCCGCGAGCGGCTCGGTCTCCTTCATCGACGCGAGGGAAACCCGGGCGAGCATCTGGTACTGCTGCGTCCCCTTGACCTTCCAGGAGAGCTCGGTGTCGGTCAGCGCGCGCACGACCCGGGCCGGCGTGCCGGCGACCAGCGAGCGCGGCGGGATCACCATCTGCGCCTTGACGAACGCCATCGCCGCGACGATCGACGACTCGCCGACGACCGCGTGGTCGTTGACCACCGAGTTCATGCCGACGAGCCCGTTGCGCTGGACCGTGCAACCGTGCAGCACCGCGCCATGGCCGATGTGCCCGTCCTCCTCGACGACGGTGCCCAGTCCGGGAAAGCCGTGCAGGATGCAGCCGTCCTGGATGTTGGCGCCCTCGCGGACCTCGATGTGGCCGAAGTCGCCGCGCAGCACCGCGCAGGGTCCGACGTAGCAGCCGGGGCCGACGACGACGTCGCCGATCAGCACGGCCGACGGATGAACGAACGCCGTCGGATCGACGACCGGCACGATTCCTTCGAGCGAGTAGACCGAGCTTCATCGCTGTTCACGGCGCCCCGGGTCGGCCTATCCGACCGCGGCGCGCGCGTTGCGGAACATCCGCAGCCACGGCGAGGCCTCGCCCCAGCTGCGCGGCGCCCAGGACATCTGCGCGCTGCGGAACACCCGCTCCGGATGCGGCATCAGAATCGTGTAGCGGCCGTCGTCGGTCGTCAGCCCCGCGATCCCTTCCGGCGAGCCGTTGGGATTGTGCGGATAGCGTTCGGTCGCGAGACCCCGGGGATCGACGTAGGCGAGCGCCACGCGCGCACGAGCGGACGCGAGGTGCGCGGCGTCGCGGAACTCGGCGCGGCCCTCGCCGTGGGCGGTCGCGACCGGGATGCGGCTGCCGGCCATGCCGGCGAAGAAGAGAGACGGCGACGCCGCGACCTCGAGCATCACGAGCCGCGCCTCGAACTGTTCGGATCGGTTGCGAACGAACCGCGGCCAGTGCGCCGCGCCCGGCACCAGATCGGCGAGCGCGCTCATCATCTGGCAGCCATTGCACACGCCCAGCGCGAACGCGTCGGTCCGCGCGAAGAACGCGGCGAAACCATCGGCAAGGCGCGGGTCGAACCGGATCGACTTGGCCCATCCTTCGCCGGCGCCCAGCACGTCGCCGTACGAGAACCCGCCGCAGGCGACGAAGCCGTGGTAGTCGGCGAGCCGCCGCCGGCCGGCGGCGAGGTCGGTCATGTGGACGTCGTCGGCGTCGAAGCCGGCGCGGTCGAACGCGGCGGCCATCTCGACCTGACCGTTGACGCCCTGCTCGCGCAGAACGGCGATCCGCGGTCGCGCGCCGCGGGCGACGAACGGCGCCGCGACGTCGAGGTCGGGATCGAACGAGAGGCGCGGATCGAGCCCGCGGTCGGCCGGATCGCCGATGCGCGCGTACTCCTCGTCGGCCGCCTGCGCCAGGTCGCGCAGCCGTTGCATCGCGTGGGTCAGCGACGACCATTCGCGGTGCAGCTCGTCGCGGCCGGCGTCGAACAGCGTCGTACCGCCGCGCGCGACCCGCAGCCGGTCGTGGCCCGCGGCTTCCGCGACCACCTGCGCCGCGACGCCCGCCGCGCGGGCGTCCGCGACGATTCGCGCGGCGTCGGCCGATCGCGCTTCGACGACGACGCCGATCTCCTCGGCGAACAGCAGCGCCAGCGGGTCGCCGTCCAGTCCGTCAAGCGAGACGTCGAGTCCGACGGCGGAGGCGAACGCGATCTCGGCGAGCGCGACGAACACGCCGCCGTCGCCGACGTCATGGTACGCGAGGACGGTCCCGCGCTCGCGCGCCGCGCGGACGACGCCGACCAGCGCGGCCAGCGCGCCCGGCTCGATGTCGGGCGCCTCGTCGCCGAGCCGTCCGTGCACCTGCGCCAGCGCGCTCGCGCCCAGTCGGTGCCGACCGGGCATCGCCTGCAGCCAGACCAGGCGCGTGTCCGCTTCGCCCGACAGCAGCGGCGTCAGCGTGCGCCGGACGTCTTCGACCGGAGCGAACGCCGTGACGATCAGCGATACCGGCGCGGTCACCGCCTTGGCGACGCCGTGATCGCGCCAGGCGGTCTTCATCGACATCGAGTCCTTGCCGACCGGGATCGACACGCCGATCGCGACGCAGAACTCGGAAACCGCCCGCACCGTGTCGACCAGCACCGCGTCCTCGCCGGGGTGGCCGGCGGGCGCCATCCAGTTGGCCGAGAGCTTGACGCGTTCGAGCCTGTCGACGTCGGCGGCCAGCAGATTGGTGATCGCCTCGGCCACCGCGATCCGACCCGACGCGGGTCCGTCGACGAGCGCGAGCGGGGTGCGCTCGCCCATCGCCATCGCCTCGCCGGCATGGCCGACGAAGTCGGCGAGCGTCACCGCGACGTCGGCGACCGGCACCTGCCGCGGGCCGACCATCGGATCGCGCGCGCACAGGCCGCCGACCGTGCGGTCGCCGATGGTGACGAGGAATGTCTTGTCGGCGACCGCGGGGAAGCGCAGCACGCGGCGCGCGGCGTCGCCGAGCGACACGCCGGCGAGGTCGAGCGGCTCGAGCGCGCGTGGGACCCGACGGACGTCGCGGGTCATCTTCGGCGGCTTGCCGAGGATGACGTCGAGCGGCAGATCGACCGGCGCATTGCCGAAGCGCGGGTCCTGGACGACCAGGCGGCCGTCCGCCCGCGCGCGGCCGACGACCGCGTACGGACAGCGCTCGCGCTCGCAGATCGCGGCGAAACGCCCGAGGTCGCCCGGCGCGATCGCCAGAACGTAGCGCTCCTGCGCCTCGTTGCACCAGATCTCGCGCGGCGACATACCCGGCTCCTCGGAGGGAACCGCGCGCAGGTCGAAGGCGCCGCCGACGCCGCCGCCGTGCACCAGCTCGGGCAGCGCATTCGACAGCCCGCCGGCGCCGACGTCGTGGATCGAGAGGATCGGGTTGGCCGCCCCCGACTGCCAGCAACGGTCGATGACCTCCTGCGCGCGCCGCTGGATCTCGGCGTTGCCGCGCTGGACCGAGTCGAAGTCGAGGTCGGCGACGTTCGCGCCGGTCGCCATCGACGACGCGGCGCCGCCGCCCAGACCGATCAGCATCCCCGGTCCGCCCAGTTGCACCAGCAGCGTGCCTTCGGCCAGCGGGTGCTTGTGAGTGTGGCGCTCGTCGATCGTGCCCAGGCCGCCGGCGATCATGATCGGCTTGTGGTAGCCGCGGACCTCGCCGCCGACGGCGAGCTCGAACGTGCGGAAGTAGCCGCCCAGCGCCGGACGGCCGAACTCGTTGTTGAACGACGCCGCGCCGATCGGTCCTTCGAGCATGATCGCCAGCGGGGAGGCGATCCGATCGGGCTTGTCGAGCGGCGGCTCCCACGGTTCGACGCGCCCGGGAACGCGCAGGTGCGACACCGTGTAGCCGACCAGACCGGCTTTCGGCTTCGCGCCGGTCCCGGTCGCCCCTTCGTCGCGGATCTCGCCCCCGGACCCGGTCGCTGCGCCGGGGAACGGCGCGATCGCGGTCGGGTGGTTGTGCGTCTCCACCTTCATCAGCGTGTGCGCGACCGCGTCGTGCGCCCGGTAGCGGCCGTCCGGATCCGGATGGAACCGACGCACCGCGCGCCCGCGCATCACGGCGGCGTTGTCGGAGTAGGCGACGATCGTGCCCTGCGGATGCGCGGCGTGGGTGTCGCGGATCATCGCGAACAGGCTCTTCGGCTGCCCGACGCCGTCGACGATCCAGTCGGCGTTGAAGATCTTGTGCCGGCAGTGCTCGGAGTTCGCCTGCGCGAACATCATCAGCTCGACGTCGGTCGGGTCGCGTCGTAGCGACCGGAACGCGGCGTCGAGGTAGTCGATCTCGTCCTCGGCGAGCGCGAGACCGAGCTCGCCGTTGGCGCGCACGATCGCCGAACGCCCCTCGACGATCAGCGGGATCGACGCCAACGGACGCGGGTCGAATCGGCCGAACAGCGTCGATCCGTCCTCGGCCCGGTCGAGCGCCGCCTCGGTCATCCGGTCGCACACGAGCGCGATCAGCGCGGCGCGATCGGCCGGATCGAGCGGACCGCCGTCGCGCGTGTCGGCGTGCCAGTCGATCCCGCGTTCGATCCGCCGGACCGCGGCGAGGCCGCAATGGCGAGCGATCTCGGTCGCCTTCGACGACCACGGGGAAATCGTGCCCGGCCGCGGCACGACGACGAAGTCGGGCGCAGCGGGCGGTGCGCTGTCGTCGCGCGGGCCGTAGGTCAGGAGCGCGCCGAGGATTCGCCGCGCGGCGGCGTCGAGCGGGCGGTCGATTTCGACGTAGTGGCGATAACGGGAAGACAATCCGACGACGCGTGTCGCGGGACGCGATGCGCGCAGGCGGTCGAGCAGCTTGGCGATGGCAAACGGCGAGGCGGCCGTGCGGCCTGGCAGCGCGAGGAGGTCGGCCACGAGCGGGCGGCGGGCGGGAAAAGCGAATTCTACACTGCGCGCAGGCCCGCCGGCGGCGCGACGCCCGGCGGCAATCCGACGCGATTCCCCGAGACGATGCCGGGAAACAGATCGACCGCGCAGCCACGGTGATTGCGCCGCGCGAACAGCCGCGGCTCGTGCGCGTAGATCGCGTAGCCGTAGCGACGCAGGAACGCGTCGATCCGTTCATGGCTGCCTGGACGGTCGCACTCGACGACCAGCACCGGCCGGAACCGATCGACGATCGCGGCGGCGCCGGCGAGCACATCCGCCTCGCGGCCTTCGACGTCGATCTTGATCAGCCGGCACGACCGCAGTCCGAGATCGTCGAGCCGGACGACCTCGACCGGTTCGCCGTCCTTGCCCGAGGCGAGCGCGACGCCGCCGTAGTTGCCCGGCCGGGTCGGATCGCCGGTGGGAATCCGGGCGCTGCCGCGGGCGGCGCCCGCCGCCTGCCGCCTCGCGTCGACCCAGGTCACCGCGCTTGCCGCGAGCGTCTCGCGCAGACAGGCGTGCAGCATCGACTGCGGTTCGAGCGCCACGATCGACCCGGTCGGACCGACCGCGCGCGCCATCGCCAGCGTCAGCGTGCCGAGGTTCGCTCCGACGTCGACCGCGGTGTCGCCGGGCCGCAGGCAGGTCGCGAGGAGCTCGGCCTCGTCGGGCGAGTACTCGCCGTAGGCCAGCATCGAGCGCGTGACGTAGCGATCGTAGAGCGGCAGGCGGAAGGTCCCGTGACGGCAGACGGCGTCGACGAACGGATGACGGTTGGCGACGATCGGGCCGCGGGCCGGTGCCGCCGGTGCGTCGCGCGCGCCGCCGGCGGTGGCCGCCGCGCTCGACCGCCGGCCCAGGTCGTCGACCAGCCGGGCGATCGGCGCCGCCCAGGAGCCGCCGACCGATTGCCGGTAGAGCGGCATGTCGGGATACCAATCGCAGCGGTCGCCGCCTGCGCCCCAGCGCCAATCGTGCAGCCACGGCAGGAGCGCGTGGGCCGGGACTGCGAGGGCGCCGGCGAGGTGGAGCGGACCGGTATCGAGCGATACCACCGCGTCGACCGCCGCCATCGCAGCGGCCAGGTCCTCGAAGTCCGCGATCGCGTCGGACAGGTCGACGAGCGGGCGTCCGGCCAGACTCGGATCGCGGACGCCGAACTGCAGCGAGACCGCGGTCCACCCCGGCATCGAGACGATCGGCGCGAGCGCCTCCTCCGGGAGACGTCGAAGGCGGTTCGCGGACGATCCGTCGCTGCCCCGCCAGACGAGGCCGAGCTTGCGACCGGGCGAGCGGGCGAGCCGCTCGCGGAACCGGGCGGCACCGGATTCATCGGCCGACAGATACGGCGCGCGAACGCGGACGCGCTCGGGACCGTCGACGCCCAGCGCCAGCGGCACGCTCATCCATCCGCAGGTCGCCTCGAACGTCGCCGCCGGAACCCCGGTGACGACGTCGACGCGCGCCGAGCCGAACGTCCGCTCCACCAGGCGTCGCAGCGGCGACGGCACCTCGAGGACGACCCGGCCACCGGCCCGAGCGACGATCTGCGGCACGTAGCGGAGCATCTGCACGATGTCGCCCAGCCCCTGCTCGGCGTGGACCAGGAGGCTCGCGACCGCGCGTCCGTCCCAGGGCGGCACGCCGTCGGGTGCGCGCGAGCGCGCGCCGGGAAGGAACCGTCGCGCTTCGTAGTCCGTCCATCCGGACACGTAGTTCCCGCGCATGAGCTCGATCGTCGCCAGGTTGAAGCGCGCCTGCGCGTCGTTGCCATCGCGCGCCAGCACCGCGGCGAAGTGCGACGCGGCCTCGTCGAGACGCCGGGTGTTCTTGAGGATCAGCCCCAGGTTGCGCTGCGCCTCCGCATTCCACGGCGCGAGATTGGCGGCGATCGTGCAGTGGAGCTCCGCCTCGGCGAAGGCGAGGCGCTCGTAGGCCGCCTCGCCGCGCAGCGCCCATCCGCCCCAGTTCTGCGGGTCGGCGGCGATCGCCGCCGCGGCGGCGGTGTCGCCGGCGGCGAATTCCTGCCGGTCGAAGCGATGACGCGCGAGCTGGCACTGGTAGGTCGACAGCGCGGAGGCGGCGAGCGCGCGATCGGCGATCCGTTCGACCTGCACCGCGAGCGTCGTCGCCCGCGTCCAGTCGCCGGCACCGGCGGCGAGCTCGAGACCGAACGCCAGCGCCGGCGCGTTGCGCGGATCGAGCTCGAGCGCGCGGCGATTGAGCGCGATCGCTTCTTCGTTCCGACCCTCGGCGCTTCGGACCGCCGAGAGGTTGTGGTGGGCGGTCGCCAGCGACGGATCCAGCCGGATCGCGGTCGCCAGGCGTTCGCCGGCGCGCTGGAGGTCGCCGACACGGCGCCACGCGTCGCCGGACGTGTTGTGGAAATTGGCCACGCGCGGCGCCGCCGCGATCGCCGCGTCGGCGCGACCGGCGGCCTCGGCGAACGCGCCTTTCGCGTGGGCGATCAGCGCGCGCAGATGCAGCGCGTCCGGGTGGCGCGGCGCGAACCGCAGAACGTCGCGGTAGAGCGCGTCCGCCTCGTCCCACTGCCCGCCGTTGTGGAGGCGGATCGCCTCGTTCAACGTCGCCAGCAGGTTCGCCGCAGTGACCTTGCGCCCCATCGACGGTCAGGCGCCGCCGGCCCGCGTCCGGGCGATCACTCGAGCTTGCCCAGCGTCCTGACGACCTCCGCCATCTTCGCCGCGTCGGCGTCGACGTAGCGCTGGAATTCCGGCGCGTCGAGATAGAGGATCGGGCTGCCGGCCGAGCCGAGCACCTGCCGGACGCGCTCGTCGTTCGCCGCCGCTCGGGCGGCCTCGCGCAGCTTCGCGACCACCGTCTCCGGCGTCGCCGCCGGTACGAAAATCCCCGACCACTGCGCGTAGTCGATCGGCACCCCCAGATCGCGGAGCGTCGGCACGTCGGGAAGCACGGCCAGGCGGGTCTCGCCCCAGTGCGCGAGCACCCGCGCCTTGCCGGCCTTGACGTGCTGGACGATCGTCGCCGGACCGGTCGCGATCGCGTCGACCTGACCGCCCAGCAGCCCGACGATCGCCGGTCCGGCGCCGGTGTAGGGCACGTGCGTCATCTTCACGCCCTCGCGCAGCGCGAGCATCGCCATCGGCATGTGCATCGTGCCGTAGTTGCCCGACGAGCCGAAGTTGATCTTGCCCGGCTCGGCGCGGGCCGCCGCGACGAACTCGGCGTAGGTCTTCCACGGCGACTCGGCGCGCACCGCGAGCACCGTCGGATCGGCGGTGATCCGCGCGATCGGCTTCAGGTCGGCGAGCTGGTAGGCCGGCGCGCGTCCCATGACGCGGTCGGCCTCCGGCAGCACCGAGTACGACGACAGCGCCATCAGGATCGTGTGGCCGTCCGGCTTCGCCCGGGCGGCCGCCGCCATGCCGATCGCACCGCCGGCGCCCGGCCTGTTCTCGATCACCACCGGCTGACCCAGGGCGCGCGACAGCGCCTCGGCGACCGGTCGACCGACGGTGTCGGCGACGCCGCCCGGCGGGAACGGCACGATCATCGTGACCGCCCGATCGGGGTACTGCGCGCAGACGGTCGCGGCGAGCGCGAAGCACGCGGCGGCGACCAGCGATCGGGACACGGCGCGGACTGTCGTCATGGGGGCCTCCGGACTCGGCGGATCAGCTCTTGCCGAACACCTCGTTCAACTGCTGGGAGACGCGGACGAACGTCGTCCGCTTCGACAGCTCGCGCAGCCGGCGCGCGCCGACGTAGGTGCACGCCGAACGCACCCCGCCCAGGATCTCCTGCGCGGTCTCCGACACCGGGCCGCGATGGGGGACGAGGACTTCCTTGCCTTCGGCGGCGCGGTATTTCGCGACGCCGCCGGCGTACTTCTCCATCGCCGCCCGGCTGCTCATGCCGTAGAAGCGCTGGTACTTGACGCCGTCGCGCTCGACCAGCTCGCCGGCGCACTCGTCGTGCCCGGCGAACATCCCGCCCAGCATCACGAAGTCGGCGCCGCCGCCGAACGCCTTGGCGATGTCGCCGGGCGTCGCGCAGCCGCCGTCGGCGCAGATGTGGCCCTCGAGACCGTGCGCCGCGTCGGCGCACTCGATGATCGCCGAGAGCTGCGGGTAGCCGACACCGGTCATCTTGCGGGTCGTGCACACCGACCCCGGTCCGATGCCGACCTTGACGATGTCGGCCCCCGACAAGATCAGCTCCTCGGTCATCTCGCCGGTCACCACGTTGCCGGCCATGATGACCAGCTGCGGGTAGGCGGCGCGGACCTTGGCGACGAAGCGCACGAAGCTCTCGGTGTAGCCGTTGGCGACGTCGATGCAGACGTAGCGGATCGACGAGTCGGCGCCGGATCCCGCCTTCGCCATCACCGCGTGGAACTTCTCCTCGTCGCCCTCGCCGATGCCCAGCGAATAGAACGCGGCGCTCTTGCGCTCGAGCGTGCGGAAGAAGCGGACGATCTCGTCGACCTCGTAGTGCTTGTGCAGCGCGACCGAGAGGCGGTAGGCGTCGAGCGCGCGCGCCATCTCGAAGGTCCCGGTCGTGTCCATGTTGGCGGCGACGATCGGGATGCCCGAGTACTCGACGCCGGCGTGACGGAAGCGGAACTCGCGGCTGATGTCGACCTGGGAGCGGGTGTTGAGGGTCGAGCGCTTCGGACGGATCAGCACGTCCTTGAAGTCGAGCTTGAGGTCGTTCTCGATGCGCATGGCTCGCGTCCCTCGCCGGTCGAGGCCCGAAAAAAACGCCGGCCCACCTGGAATCCGGGTCCGACGTGCGCCGATTGTACGCCGATCGCGGCGAAGCGCATCCGGGGCGTCCGGCGCGCGCCCGCCACGGTATCATCGTCTGCCCGACCGCTTCCCGACCGCTTCCCGACCGGAGCCGGGCGTCTCGACCCGAGGCCGCCATGTCATCGATTCGAGCGCTGCTCGACAACAACCGCGCCTGGGCGGACAACATCCGCCGCACGCGCCCCGACTTCTTCCCCCGGCTCGCGGCCCAGCAGGCGCCCCGCTATCTGTGGATCGGCTGCTCGGACAGCCGCGTGCCGGCCAACGAGATCGTCGGCCTCGATCCCGGCGAGGTCTTCGTCCATCGCAATGTCGCGAACCAGGTGCTCCACACCGACTTCAATTGCCTCGCCGTGCTGCAGTTCGCGGTCGACGTCCTCAAGGTCGAGCACGTGATCGTCGTCGGCCACTACGGCTGCGGCGGCATCCGCGCGGCGCTCGAGAACTCGGCGCACGGCCTGATCGACAACTGGCTGCGTCACATCCAGGACATCGCGGCGCGCCATGCGCCGTTGCTGTCGAGCGACAACGACGCGCGCTGGCGGGTCGACCGGCTCTGCGAACTGAACGTCGCCGACCAGGTGCTGCACGTCGCCAGGACGACGATCGTCGAAGAAGCCTGGCGGCGCGATCAGCCGCTCACCCTGCACGGTCTGATCTACGGGCTCGAGGACGGCGTGCTGCGCGACCTCGGCATCGAAGCGGCGAACGCGGCGGCGGTGCGCGAGAACTACCTGAAGGCCGTCGAGATGATCGGCCGGCGCTAGGTTAGCGCCGGCCCGAAGCGCGGGATCGCCGCTACTCGGCCTTCAACCCCAGCTGCCGCACCAGCTTGCCGAGCCGGTCCATCTCCTGCAGGTAGAAGGCCTCGAGCTCGGCCGGCGTGTCGGCGACGGGCTCCGCCCCCATCGCGATCAGCGTGTTGCGGACCTCGGGCTCCTTCAGCGCCCGCACGACCTCCTGATGCAGCCGCGCGATCACCGCCGGCGGCGTCCTGGCCGGCGCGAACAGCGCGTACCACTCGTTCATCTCGAAGCCCGGCACGCCGCTCTCGGCGAAGGTCGGGACCTCGGGCATCGCGGTGGAGCGCTTCGCGCCGGTCACCGCGATGGCGCGCAGCCTGCCGCCCTTGACGTGCTGCATCAGCGCGCTCGGCCCGCCCATCGCCATGTCGATCTGACCGCCCAGCAGGTCCTGCAGCGACGGGGCGCCGCCCTTGTAGGGAATGACCTGGATATCGACGCCGGTCCGCTGCTTGAGCAACTCCATCGCGAGGTGCGACGTCGACAGGTTGCCGGCGTTGCCCGACGTCAGCGCGCCGGGCCTGGCGCGCGCCTGGACCAGGATATCGGCGAGCGTCCGATGCGGGCTCGCGACGTTGACGCTCAGCACGCTCGGCACCAGCGCGATGTTGGTGATCGCGCGCAGGGCCTTCGGATCGTACGCCGGCTTCATCACCGCCGGGTAGGTCACGTGCGGTGTCGACAGCATACCGATCGTGTAGCCGTCCGGCGTCGCGTTGGCGAGGACCTCGGCGCCGACCATGCCGCCGGCGCCGCCGCGGTTGTCGACGACGACGGTCTGCCCGGTGTTCTGCCCGATGTACTTGCCGACGACCCGCGCGAGGACGTCCGACTGCCCTCCCGCGGGGAACGGAACGATCAGGCGGATCGGCTTGCTCGGGAACTCGTCCGCGATCGCCGGGCTCGCCGCCACGAACACCGAGGCCGCCACGATCGCGGAAGCGACGAGAACTCCGATGCGCCGCGTCGCAGCGCGTCTCTTCCCTGCCATGCCTGTCCCCCTTTCCATGCGTCCCGGCCGGCGCGGTTTCGAACCGATCGCGCAGCGACCGGTCAGTGATGGAGGATCTTCGCCAGGAACTGCTGGGCGCGCTCGGAACGCGGCTTGCCGAAGAAGTCCTCCTTGGGCGCGTCCTCGACGATCTCGCCGTGGTCCATGAAGATCACCCGGTTGGCGACCTTGCGCGCGAAGCCCATCTCGTGGGTGACGACCATCATCGTCATCCCCTCCTTCGCGAGCAGCACCATGACGTCGAGCACCTCGTTGATCATCTCCGGATCGAGCGCCGACGTGGGCTCGTCGAACAGCATGCAGATCGGGTCCATCGACAGCGCCCGCGCGATCGCGACCCGCTGCTGCTGACCGCCGGAGAGCTGGCCGGGGAACTTGTCCTTGTGAGCGGCGAGCCCGACGCGGTCCAGGTACTTGAGACCCCGCGCGACCGCCTCGTCCTCGCTGCGCTTGAGCACCTTGACCTGCGCCAGCGAGAGGTTCTCGGTCACCGTCAGGTGCGGGAACAGCTCGAAGTGCTGGAACACCATGCCGACGCGCGAGCGCAGCTTCGGCAGATCGGTGGCCGGATCCTTGACCTTGACGCCGTCGACGACGATCTCGCCCTTCTGGAACGGCTCGAGCGCGTTGACCGTCTTGATCAGCGTCGACTTGCCGGAGCCCGACGGTCCGCAGACGACGATCACCTCGCCCTTCTCGACGGAGGTCGTGCAGTTCTTCAGCACCTGGAAGCTGCCGTACCACTTGGACACGTCCTTGATCTCGATCATCGGCATGACGGCGGGCTCCGGGCTAGCGAACGATGGCGATGCGCTGCTGCAGCCTCTTGACCAGGGACGAGAGACCGAAGCTGATCACGAAATAGACGACGGCGGCGAACAGGTACATCTCGACGAGCCGCGAGTCGCGCTGCGCGACCTTGGTGGCGGCCCCGAGGAAATCGGTAATCGACAGCACGTAGACGAGCGAGGTGTCCTGGAACAGGATGATCGTCTGCGTGAGCAGCACCGGCACCATGTTGCGGAACGCCTGCGGCAGCACGATCTTCGCCATCGTCTGCCAGTAGTTGAGTCCGAGCGCGTAGCCCGCCCAGACCTGCCCGCGCGGGATCGACTGGATGCCCGCCCGCATGATCTCGGAGTAGTAGGCGGCCTCGAACATCGTGAAGGTGATCACCGAGGAGGCGATCGCGCCGACCTTGATCGGCTGGCTCGAACCGGTGATCCAGGCGCCGATGTAGGGCACGAGGAAGTAGAACCAGAAGATCACCAGCAGCAGCGGGATCGAGCGCATCAGGTTCACGTACGCGGTCGCGACCAGCGACAGGGCGCGGAACGACGAGAGGCGCATCATCGCGAGCAGCGTACCGAAGACGATGCCGCCGACCGCCGCCAGCGCGGTCAGCGTCAACGTGAAGGTCATGCCCTCGCGGAACAGGTAGCCCGCGCTGCGGCCGATGACGTCCCAGTCGAAGGCGCCCATGTCAGTGCCCTCCGCCATCGGCCGACGGGCCGATGAACCCGGGGACGGCGATCCGGTGCTCGAGCGCGCGCATCAGCGTGACCGCGATCAGGTTGACGACGATGTAGATGACGGTCGCCGCGGTGAACGCCTCGAACACCTGGAACGTGAACTCCTGCATCGAGCGCGCCGCGGAAGTGAGCTCGACCAGACCGATCGTCAGCGCGACCGACGTGTTCTTGATGATGTTCATCGTCTCGCTGGTCAGCGGCGGCAGCACGATCCGGTAGGCCATCGGCAGCAGCACGTGCCGGTAGGTCTGCGGCAGCGTCAACCCGAGTGCGGTGCCGGCCATCCGCTGGCCGCGCGGCAACGCCTGGACCCCGGCGCGGACCTGCTCGGCGACCCGCGCCGAGGTGAACAGGCCCAGCCCGATCACCGCCGGCGCGAACGAGCCCCACGGCGGCGGCATCTGCTTCAGCGCGTCGCCGAGCGCCTTGGGCAGCAGTTCGGGCAGCACGAAGAACCACAGGAACAGCTGGACCAGCAGCGGGATGTTGCGGAACAGCTCGACGTACGCGTCGCCCAGCCGCACCGCCCACTTCGACGGTGTCGTGCGCATGACACCGACGACCGAGCCGACGAGAAGCGCGATCACCCAGGCGCAGACGGCGGTCGACAACGTCCAGCCGAGCCCGTGGATCAGCGTCATGAACCACGTCTGCTGGCCATCCGCCGACGTCTGCCAGAGGATGCCCCAGTTCCAGTTGTACTTCATCGCGTTCCTCCCCGCGACGCGACGGCGCCGCGCCCTCGCTCGAACGTCGATGCCGCGTGCGGGCGACTATAGCAAACAAAACGGGGAGCCTGCGCTCCCCGTCCGTTGCGCCGCGGCGCGCCGCCGGCCTACTGGTAGACCGCCGGATCGCCGCTGGAGGTCGGATTGGCGAGCACCTTCTTCAGCTGCGGGCTCATCGGCACGTTCATCGTGATCCCCTTGGGCGGCACCGGCTTGAGGAACCACTTGTCGTACAGCGCCGCCATCTCGCCGCTCTTGTAGAGATTCGCGGTCGCCGTGTCGACGACCTTGCGGAAACCGGCGTCGTCGCGGGGCATCATCGCTCCGTACGGCTCGACCGAGTAGGCCTCGCTGCCGACCATGTAGTCGGCCGGCGCCTTGGAGTTCGCGACCAGGCCGTAGAGCAGGATGTCGTCCATGAAGAAGGCGACGGCCCGACCGGTCTCGACCATCAGGAACGCCTCGGCGTGGTCCTTCGCCGAGAGGATCGACAGGCCGAGGTTCTGCTTGCCGTTCTCCTCGGTCAGCCACTTGATGTTGGTCGTACCGGCGGTCGACACGACCGTCTTGCCCTTGAGATCGGCGAGCTTCTGGATGTTCGACGATTTCTTGGCGACGTAGCGGTTGGCGGTCACGAAATAGGTGTTCGTGAACCCGACCTGCTTTTGCCGGTCGAGGTTGTTGGTCGTCGAGCCGCACTCGAGATCGATCGTGCCGTTGGCGATCAGCGGGATGCGCGTCGCCGAGGTGACCGGGTTCAACTTGACCTGGAGGTTCGGCGCCTTGAGCTCGGCCTTCACCGCTTCGACGACCTTCATGCAGATGTCGATCGCGTAACCGACGACCTGCTGCTTGTCGTCGTAGTACGAGAACGGGATCGAGCTGTCGCGGTGGCCGATCGTGATCGTTCCGCTGTCCTTGATCTTCTTGAGCGTCGGCGAGTCCTGCGCGAGCGCCGGAGTGGCGGCGAACGCGACGAGCGCGACGGCGAGCGGGATGCTGCGCATGGCATGACCTCCAGGATGGGATGACGTCGTCGCCCCGGGGCCGGCCGTCGGGGGATCGCCCCGGGCCGGACGTCGAGCGAAACCGGCGGATTCTACGGGGGGGCGCCCCCTTTGTCCAAGCGACAATGCCCGCGACCGGCCCGGCTACCGATCCGACGGACCGGCGGGCCTCGCCCGGGCCCACAGCCCGGCACAGCGCCGGGCGAGCGCGGCGGTCGGATCGATCACCGGAACCGCCGGTGGCGTCGACTGCGCGGCGAGACCGGGCGGCACCTCGGTGCACCCGAGCACGACCGCCTGCGCGCCGGCCGCCGCCAGCGAGCGGACCGCCTCGGAGAACCGGGCGCCGCCGGCGGCCACGGCACCGCGTTTGACCTCGGCGATTCCTCTCGCGACCTCGCGCGCCGCCGCCGCATCGGGCTCGACGACCGCGTAGCCGGCGCGTCCGAGCGGAGTCGAATACAGCCGTATCGCCCGCGTCGCCTCGGTCGCGATCACGCCGATCCGCGCCGGCGGGGCGAGGCAGTCGCCAACCTCGGCGATCGCCGCCTCCCCGAGATGGAGGAACGGAACGTCGAGACCGGCCGCGAGGGCCGCGTGCCAGTGATGCGCGGTGTTGCAGGGCATGACGAGCGTGGTCGCGCCGGCCGCGATCAGCCGGTCGCGCGCATCGACGAGTGCCGGAAACGGGCTGTCACCGTCGGCGACGATCGCGGCGACGCGCGGGGGGATCTGCGGAATCGACGCCACCACGACCGGGACATGGTCGGCATCGCCGTCGGCCGGGGTCGCCTCGATCAGCTTCTTCAGGAAGTCGAGCGTCGCGAGCGGCCCCATGCCGCCCAGCACGCCGAGCAGGAACGGCGGGGGAGCCACGGCGCTCATCGGTGGTCGGTGGTCGGGACCACGCAGCGAAGGGCGGATCCGACCCTACTTGCGCACCGGCGGCCGCGGCTGCGTCAGGTTCTCCGGCGTCAGGATCCGGTCGAGCTCGTGCTGCGCGAGCCAGCCCTTCTCGAGCACGAGCTCGTAGACGCCGCGCCCGGTCGCGTGCGCCTCCTTGGCCAGCGCGCTCGAGCGTTCGTAGCCGATGTACGGATTGAGCGCGGTGACGATGCCGATCGTCTGGCGCACCGTCTCCGCCAACCGGTCGCGGTTGGCGGTGATCCCGTTCACGCACTGGCGCGCGAGCACGATGCAGCCCTGCCGCAGATGCGGGATGCTGCGGAACAGGCTGTAGGCGATGATCGGTTCGAACGCGTTCAACTGCAGCTGCCCCGCCTCGGCGGCCATCGTCACCGTCATGTCGTTGCCGATCACCTCGAAGGCGATCTGGTTGACGACCTCGGGGATCACCGGATTGATCTTGCCCGGCATGATCGAACTGCCCGCCTGCGTCGCCGGCAGCACGATCTCGCCGAACCCGGCCCGCGGGCCCGACGACAGCAGTCGCAGGTCGTTGCAGGTCTTCGACAGCTTGACCGCGATCCGCTTGAGCACGCCCGAGAGCTGGACGAACGCGCCGCAGTCCTGCGTCGCCTCGACCAGGTTCTCGGCGGTCTTGACGTGCACGCCCGACAGCGCGACCAGGTGCTTGCAGGCGAGCGGCGCGTAGCCCGGATGCGAGTTGATGCCGGTGCCGATCGCGGTCGCGCCGAGATTGATCTCCTCGATCAGCGCGCCGGCCTCGGCGAGCCGCTGCTGATCCTCGCCCAGCATCACCGCGAATGTCGAGAACTCCTGTCCCAGCGTCATCGGCACCGCGTCCTGCAGCTGAGTACGGCCGACCTTGAGCACGTCGCGGAACTCCTCGGACTTGGCCGCGAACGCCCCCTTGAGCTCCTCCATCGCCGCGATCAGGTCGACGATCGCGAAGCGCAATGCGAGCCGCAGCGCCGTCGGGTAGACGTCGTTGGTGCTCTGCGCCATGTTGACGTGCTCGATCGGGTGCAGGAACGCGTAGTCGCCCTTCGACCGGCCGGCGATCTCGAGCGCCCGGTTCGCGATCACTTCGTTGGCGTTCATGTTGGTCGACGTGCCGGCGCCGCCCTGGATCATGTCGACGACGAACTCGCCGTGCAGCGCGCCGGCCGCGATCTCCCGGCAGGCGGCGATGACGAGCCGCGCCTTCTCCTCGTCGAGGAGGCCGAGCTCGTAGTTGGTCTGCGCCGCCGCGTGCTTGACCAGCGCCAGCGCGCGGACGAGCTCCGGCCACAATCCGATCGGGCGGCCGGTGATCGGGAAGTTCTCGACCGCGCGCAGCGTATGGATGCCCCAGTAGGCGTGCGCCGGCACCTCGCGCTCTCCCAGGAGATCGTGCTCGATGCGCGTGGCGCGGGCTTCTTTCGACATACGACCTCCGTCCGGGTTGCGGAGCACTCTACCACCGCGGCTGCGGCGCCCGCCATCGGCGAGCGGCCGCCGGGCGCGCCTATAATCGGCCGATGGACCGCCTCGCGCTCGAACCCGTCCTGCGCGTCGACGACCTGCGCGCGCTGGAGCGCGAGCACGCCGGAGCGCCGCTGATGGAACGCGCCGGCGTCGCCGCCGCGGCGCTCGCCGGCGCGCTCGCGACCGACCGCGCGGGTCCGGTGGTCGTGCTCGCCGGGCCGGGCAACAACGGCGGCGACGGGTTCGTCGTCGCGCGCGAGCTCAGGCGCGCGTTCTTCGACGTCGCGGTGGTCTTCCGCGGCGAGGTCGCGAGACTGCCCGCGGACGCCCGCGCCGCCCACGCCGCCTGGATCGCGTCGGGCGGGACGACGCGGATCGACCCGCCGTCCGGCCCGGCATCGCTGGTCGTCGACGCGCTGTTCGGCATCGGGCTCGCGCGTGCGATCGACGAGCGCTACGGCGCGCTCGTGGAGTGGGCCAACCGCGGGGGCGCGCCGCTCCTCGCGCTCGACGTGCCGAGCGGCCTCGACGCGGACCGCGGCACGGCCAACGGGCCGGCGATCCGAGCCACCGCGACCGCGACCTTCATCGCCTGGAAGCCCGGGCTCCTCACCGCCGACGGCCCGGACCATGCCGGCACGGTCAGCGTGCATCCGCTCGGCCTGGACGCCGGCAGGGGCCCACGGGCCGGCCGGCGGCTCGTCTGGCCGGCGCTCGCGGCCTCAAGGCCCGCGGTGCTCGCCCGCGCGCGACGCAACGTCCACAAGGGCACCTACGGAACGCTCGCGATCGTCGGCGGGGCGCACGGCATGACCGGCGCGCCGATCCTCGCCGGCCGCGCCGCGATCCGCGCCGGCGCCGGCAAGACGCGCGTGGGATTCGTCTCGTCGCCGCACCCCGAGTTCGACCCCGGCGCGCCCGAGCTCATGCTGTCGTCGGCGTCGCACGCGATCGAGGGCGCCGACGCGATCGTCGCCGGCCCGGGCCTCGGCACGACCGACGCGTCGGCGAACGCGCTGCGCCGCTCGATCGCCGCCGGCGTGCCGCTGGTGCTCGACGCCGACGCGCTCAATCTGGTCTCGACATCGCTCTCGCTCGCCGAATCGCTCGCCCGTCGCGACGCGGCGACGTTGGCGACGCCGCACCCGGCGGAAGCCGCGCGCCTCCTGGGCACGTCGGTCGCCGATGTCCAGCGTGACCGGCTCGCGGCCGCGTTCGCGATCGCGCAGCGCCTGCGAGCGCACGTCGTGCTCAAGGGGGCGGGCAGCGTGCTCGCGCACCCGGACGGGGCATGGGAATTGAACGCGTCGGGCAACCCGGCGCTCGCGACCGCCGGGTCGGGGGACGTGCTCGCCGGCATCGCCGGGGCGCTGCTCGCGCAGGGCGTCGAGCCGGCGGACGCGTTACGTTACGCCGTCTGCGTGCACGGGGCGGCGGCCGACCGGCGGGTCGCGCGCGGCGTCGGACCGCTCGGCGTCGGCGCGTCCGAGGTGATCGACGCGGCGCGCGAACTGCTCAACGGCGCCGGCGACTGACCGGCACCGATTCGCGTCGTCGTTACGGCAGCAGCAGCGTCGCGCCGGTCGTCTTGCGCGACTCCAGCGCCCGGTGGGCGTCGGCCGCCTTCGCGAGCGGGAACGTCTGGTTGACGTCGGCCTTGAGCTTGCCGGACTGCATCAGGTCGAACATCTCGCGTGCCATCGCCAGCAACCGCTCGCGCGACGCGGCGTAAGTGAACAGCGTCGGCCGGGTCGCGAACAGCGAGCCCTTCTGCGCCAGCAATCCCATGTCGAAAGGCGGCACCGGCCCCGACGAGGCGCCGAAGAGCACCCACATCCCCATCGGTTGCAGGCAGTCGAGCGAGCCGGGGAAGGCGTCCTTGCCGACGCTGTCGTAAACGACCGGCACGCCCTTGCCGCCGGTCAGCGCCTTGACCCGCTCGACGAAGTTCTCGCGGGTGTAGACGATCGTGTGCGCACAGCCGTGGGCGCGGGCGAGCGCCGCCTTCTCGTCGCTGCCGGCGGTCCCGATCATCGTCACGCCGAGCGCCTTCGCCCACTGACAGGCGATCAGACCGACGCCGCCCGCCGCCGCGTGGAACAGGATCGTGTCGCCGGCCTTGAGCGGACGGGTCTGGCGGAACAGGTACTGGACCGTGAGCCCCTTCAACATCATCGCCGCGGCGTCGCGGTCCGACACGCCGTCGGGCAACGGCACCAGCCGGTCGGCCGGCATCGTCCGCTCGACGCTGTAGGCGCCCAGCGGTCCGCCGCAATAGGCGACGCGCTGCCCGGCGCGCAGGTCGGTCACTCCCGCCCCGACCGCCTCGACCACGCCGGCCGCCTCGACGCCCAGACCGGACGGCAGCGGCAGTTTGTAGGCGCCGGTCCGGTGATAGGTGTCGATGTAGTTCAAGCCGATCGCGGTGTGGCGCACGCGCGCCTCGCCCGGCCCGGGCGCGGGGACCTGCGCGTCCTCGGCGACCAGGACTTCGGGACCACCGGTGGCGTGGAAGCGGATGGCGAGCGGCATCGGATCGTCCTTCGTGACGGTGAGCGCGCGGCCTTCAGCCGGCGAGCGCGCGGAACGTGGCGAACCCTGCGAACGTCAGCAGGAGTGAACCGGCGAGATGCGCGGAGGCGAGCAGCGCCCCGGAGGCGACGTCGCCGCGCATCAGCAGCTCGACGACCTCGGCCGAGAACGTCGAGAACGTCGTCAGCCCGCCCAGGAACCCGGTGACGGCGAAGAGCCGCCACTCGGGAGGCAGGTCGTGACGCGCGGCGAAATACGCGACCGCGAAGCCGACCAGGTAGCCGCCGACGAGATTGGCGACCAGCGTGCCGGCCGGGAACAGCGGTGCGCGGGGGTTGAGCCACGCCGAGAAGCCCCAGCGCAGCCACGCGCCGAGCGCGGCGCCTACTCCGACGGCGAGGAATCCGGCGACCATCCGCCGATTATACGGTCGGCGCTCACCGGGCCCGCCGCGCGCAGCGACCGCGCCGCGGTCATTGCGTACCCTTCTTCACCTCGGCCACCAGCGCGTCGATTTCCACCGACGCGTCGTGGGCGCGCGGAAACGCGCGCCCGGCGCGTCGGTACCAGTAGCGCGCGTTGGAGTAGTCGCCCTCGATCATGTGGACGATGCCGTGCGCCCAGCAGCCCAGCTCGCTCGGGTCGTTTTGCACGACCGAGTGCGCCTTCCTCCAGTCGCCGCGCTTCAAGTGCCTGATCGCCATGCTGAGCGCCATCCGTTCCCCCCGCTGCCCGGAAGACCCCGCCACGTCCCGCGACGAAGTCCGGCGCGGGTGCCGATCCGATCCTGGTCGAACGACCGCTACCCGCTGCCGGCCGCGAGCGGTACCGGCGTGTCTCGCCGAAGGAGGCGCTCGACGTCGGCGGGTCGCGGCAGCGGCTCGACCGCGCCGAATCCGGTCGTCGCGAGCGCCGCCGCGGCGTTCGCGTAGCCCGCCGCTGCGAACGCATCGTCGCCGGCGGCGAGCCGGGCGACGAACGCTCCGTCGAAGCAATCGCCGGCGCCGGTCGCATCGACGCTGTTCACACGGTGGGCGGCGATCGAGACGCGCTCGCGTCCGTCGTCGACGACGCAGCCGTCGCCACCGCGCTTGTAGACGATTCCGCGCGCGCCGGCGCGCCGGCACGCCTCGACGACCGCGTCCGCCTCACCGGTGCCGAACAGCCATTCGGCATCGTCGCGAGACGGCAGGCACCAGTCGGCCAGCGCCATCGTCGCCCGGGCGATCGCGCCCGCCCGATCGCGCGGCCACAACGCCGGCCGCAGGTTGGGGTCGTAGAACACGCGCGCGCCGGCAGCGCGCGCGGCCGCGATCGCCGCGAACACCGCATCGCAGGCGGACGTCGAGATCGCCTGGCTGATGCCGGACACGTGCAACGCGCGACCGGCGCGGATCAGATCCAGCGGCAGGTTCGACGGCGCGAGCCGGCTCGCCGCCGATCCCGCCCGGAGGTACGAGAACGCGTGACCACGCCCGTCATGGGTGACGAAATAAACGCCGGTCGGCGCGCCGGCGTCGCTCGCCACGCCGTCGACCGCGACGCCCTCGTCGCGCCACAGCGAGAGGAGGCGCCGGCCGAAGGCGTCGTCGCCGACTCGCGTGACGTAGGCGACGCGCGCGCCCAGACGCGCGGCCGCGATCGCCATGTTCGACGTATCGCCGCCGTAGCCCTGCCGCCACGACGCGGCGTCCGCCGCCCTCGTCTGGTTGAACTCGATCATCGGCTCGCCCAGAGCCACCACGTCGTAGCGGATCATCGCCGTCCTTTCGCGATCGGCGGCGCCTAGCGCGGCGGCAGCGCCGCGAACGCGCGGGCGTACGCGTGCGCCGCCTCGCGGACCGACTCGATCGTCGCGCCCGACCGGTAGAGGTTCGATCCGGTCCCGAAACCGTCGGCGCCGGCCTGCCAATAGGGCAGCAGATTGTCCGGCCGCATGCCGCCGACGGCGAAGACCCGCGTCCCGGGCGGCAGCACCGCCCGCCACGCCTTGAGGGCGGCCGGCGGCAACGCTTCGGCCGGAAACATCTTGAGCGCATCCGCGCCGGCGGCGAGCGCCGCGAACGCCTCGGTCGGCGTGGCCACGCCGGGCACGCAGGCGAGGCCGAGCCGCTTCGCCTGGCGGATGACCGCGGCGTCCGAATGGGGCATCACGATCAGTCCGCCCCCGGCGTCGCTGACCCGCTCGACATCGGCCGGGTCGACGACCGTCCCCGCGCCGACCAGGCATCCGGCCGGGCAGGCGCGCACGAGTGCGGCGATGCTGTCGAACGGCCGCGGGGAATTGAGCGTGACTTCGAGCATGCGGAAGCCCGCGCCGACGAGCGTCTCGGCGAGCGCCGGCACCTCCGGCGGGGTAACGCCGCGCAGCACCGCGACCAGCGGCAACGGCCGCAGGAACGCCGCGAGCGGGTCGTGCTGGCGCGCCCCGCTCATGCGGCCAGCCGCCCGCCGGCGCGCGCGATCCGGTAGAGCCCGCGAGCCGCCGCGTCGGGCACGCCGGCCTCGGCCGCGACACCGGCCAATCCGAGCGCCCGCGTGTAGCGCGCGGCGAGCGCTTCGCCGCCGACGACCAGCACCCGTGACGCGTCGTGGCCGGCGTGCTGCGCCCAGCTCCGGGCGGTGCGGATCTCCCGGCCGATCATCACGCCCGACAGCCACTCGCCGGCGCCCGGCTCGTCGAGCTCGCCCATCAGCACGAGCGTGCGCGCGCCGAAGACGTCGTGCGTGAACCCGCCCGCGCCCAGGCCGCGCTCGACGCCGCGCGCGAACGCGGCCGGATCGCCGTCGCCCGACGGCCAGCGCGCGAGCCGTCCCAGGATCGTGTGGCCCAACAGCGCTTCGTAGACCTCCCCGGTCATGAAGGTCGCGAAATCGAGCACCGTGCCGTCCTCGACGATCGCCCACTTCGAATGCGATCCCGGCAGCACGGCGAGCGTGCGCGGCGTCGGCGTCGCGATCGCGCCCAGCAGTTGCGTTTCCTCGCCGCGCATCACATCGGGGACACCGGCCGCGTCGCGGGTGAGAAGCCCCGGCACGATCGCGAGCTCGCCGCCCTTGGTGCCGACGAGCGACTCGCCCAGGCTCGCGAGGGAGACCGGGCAGCGCAGGTACGGCGCCTCGACCCACCCCTGGCGGCTGCCGACCATCCCGCAGGCCAAGCGCGGTACCGCGAGGCCTCGCCAGTCGCCGAGCAGCCGGTCGAGCGCTTCGCGGAACGGCAGACCGTCGAGCTTCTGCACGCCCAGCTCGGCGCTGCGCTCGTCGGTGATCCTGCCGGTCGTGTCGACGCGGTAGGCGCGAGCGCGCGTCGTGCCCCAGTCGATAGCGATGAGGGCGGTGTGGGCGGCCATCGAACGGGAAGTCCGGCGCGGAACGAGACGCCCCCCGGTCCCGCGGCGACGGGAGCGGGCAGCGACGCAAAAGCGGGATCGTCGACCGACCGGCGGGTCGGGTCAAGTGCTCCGACCGCCGGCCGCCATCGCGGGCTCGGACCAGCGGGCCGCGGCTTCGTCGTCGCCGACGCGGGCGTCCACCCAGCGATCGCCGCTCGGCGTGCGCTCCTTCTTCCAGAACGGAGCCCGCGTCTTCAGGTAATCCATGACGAAGCGGCAGGCGTCGAACGCGTCGCCGCGATGGGCGCTGGTCACCGCCACGAGCACGATCGGGTCGGTCGGACGAAGCGGTCCGACCCGGTGGACGACGCGGATCCCGTAGACATCGAATCGGGCGCGCGCCTCGGTCACGATCGCTTCCAACGCGCGCTCGGTCATCCCCGGGTAGTGCTCGAGCTCGAGCGTCGAAACCGCCGCACCGTCGTTGACGTCCCGGACGGTGCCGACGAACGAAACGATGGCGCCGATCCTCGCGTCGCCTCCGCGTAGCGCCGCCACCTCGGCGTCGACATCGAAGGCCGCCGCCTGGACGCGGACCGACGAGCTCATCCGCCGGTCACCGGTGGAAGGAAGGCGACCTCGTCGCCCGGACCCACGACCGAGCGGGGGCCGGCGATCTCGTGATTGACCGCCACCTTGTAGGCGCGGCCCGCGGCGAGCTCGCGAGCGAAGGCGCCGCCACGGGCGCGCAGGTCGTCGACGATCGTCGCGACATCGACCGGCGCGCCGATCGGGTAGGCTTCGCCGCCGGTACCGAACGCCTCGCGCAGGCGCGCGAGGTAGACCAGGCGCACGACCTCGACTTCGTTTCCCCGACCTTCCATGACCGCGAACGATACCACCGAGCGCGGACCCGCCCGGCGAACACGCGCGCGACGTCGCCGCGACCTCAGAACCGGAACCGTACGCCGACGCGGACCCGGTCGGATTCGGGGAACGCGTTGCCGGTCGACTCGAAGGCGAAGCGCCCGAACCGCGTGTACTCGAGGTTGACGCCCAGCTCGCGGGTGATGTCGTAGCGCAAACCGACGCCGTAGTTGACGCCGTCGCGGCCCGTGCGCGCCTCCGGAACGGCCGCGTGCAGGCCAGCGCCTTCGGCCTGGGCGTAGCCGATCCGGCCGTACAAAGCCAACGCCTGACGGATCGTGTAGCCGCCGACGACGTCGACGTTCCAGGCGGCACCCGCCAATCCGCCGTCACCGGCCAGACGCAGTCCGACGCCGGCCTGCGAGGCGCCGCCGTACGGCCGCAGCGAGTAGGTCTCGCTCCGAGCGAGCGCCGCCTCGACCGCGAACTGGTTTCGCCACCGGTATCCGCCGAAGAGCGTGTGCCTGGCGGCCGCGTCCTCGGGCAACGGCGCGGTCACCGAAACCGCCACCGGCGTGCCCGGCCCGAACGTCCAGCCGGCGTCGCCGGTCGACCGGTCGCGCAACGCGACGCCGCCGTAAAAACCCGATATCTCGACAGGGGATTGAGCCGCGACCCCCCCGCCCTGCGAGAGGGCCCCGAGGGCTGCCGCCATCAGTACGACCTTGATTCGCCGTGTACGCATCGCTTCACCCGCCGCTATCGCCGGGGCCGCAATCCCCCCTCCCTTGGTCCGCTCCGGCGTCCGCGAGTTCACGCTACGCCCGGAGCGCTCCCGGCGTCAACGAGCGAGGCGGCCGGCGCAGCGCGTTCGACGATAAACGTTGCGATTTCGTCGAATGCGTTGAGCGCGAACAGAACCCGGCCCGCCGCGACAGCCGGAGGGACATCGGAAGCGATCGCGACGATCGTCGGGTCGTCCGGATGCAGCCAGGGCTTGCCGACCTCGCTGCGGTGGATCTCGAGCTTGGGCAGCGGCAGGCGCTTGTAGCCTTCGACGAGGACCAGATCACACGGCGAGAGCCGGCCGAGCGCGGCCTCCAACGTCAGCTCGGGCGCACCGCGCAATTCGTGAACGACCGCCCAGCGCCGCCCCGACGAGATCAGGACCTCGGTGCAGCCCGCCTCCCGATGCCGGTAGCTGTCCTTGCCCGGGTGGTCGATCTCGAAGGCATGGTGCGCATGCTTGATCAGCGACACCGTCACGCCGCGGACCACCAGGCGCGGAATGACCCTTTCAATCAACGTGGTCTTGCCGCTGCCCGACCAGCCGGCGAAACCGAAGACGCGCACGTTCCAGTCGTCCCTGGCGACCGATGCCGGCGGGTTCCGGCCTCAGATCCCGCGTCCGAGCACCGCGATCGCGATGGTCGCGAGGCCCAGCGCGAGATTGAGACCGACCAACTGCCGGATCCGGCCCATCGCCGCGCCGCCGGACGGCCAGTCGGCGGCCTGGACGGCGTCGCGCAGTCGCCGGTAGGGGGCGAGGACGATGTAGGCATAGACGAGCGCCATCACCAGGCCGATCGCGGTCATCGCTTCGATCGAACGCCCGACGCCCGCGGCGCCCTTGAGATCCAGGATGATCCAGACGCCCGACCCGATCACCGCGACGATCGCGCCGCCCGCCCAGCCGAAGAACCCGGACAGCGTCCGGGCGAGCAGCGGCAGGCGCAGCGGCGGGGCGAGCTCGGCGGCGGCCGGCCGCAGCGCGAAATGAGCGAAGAACATCCCTCCGACCCAGACGACGACACCGGTCAGATGAATCCAGCGGGCGATTTGCATGGGCGGTGGGGAACGCGCGGCGACGGACGCCATTCTAACGGGGCGGGCGTCTCCCGCCGTCAGTCGCCCCGCCCCTCCGGCTGGCCGCGGGCGTCCACAGGCGCTAAGCTGGAACCGCGCAGTCCGATCGCCCGGCCCCGACGATGAACGACTCCGACGCCCTGCCGCAGCCCGAGCGCGATGTGACCGGGATGATCGAGCGGATCATCACCGACGTTCCGGCGGCGCGCGTGCCGGCGCTCGCACGCCCCGGTCGCGACGCGGCCAGGATCGCCCGCGAAGCGGCCCAGAAGGCGGCGCTGGTCTCCGGTTCGCTCGCCCTGCCGCCGGGACCGCTCGGAATGCTCACCGTGCTGCCCGATCTCTACGTGATCTGGAAGATCCAGCGCCAGATGGTCGCCGACGTCTTCGGCCTCTACGGTCGCAGCGCCGAGCTGACCCGATCGCACATGCTCTATTGCCTGTTCCGCCACGCGGCGAGCCACGTGTTGCGCGACGTCGCCGTCCGCGCGGGTCAGCGTCTGGTGATGCGCCAGCTCGGCGGCGGCGCGCTTCGCCAAGCGCTGTCGGGCGTGGGTCTCGCGGTATCGCAGCGGCTCGCCGGCGCCGCGGCGGCGCGCTGGGTGCCGATCGCCGGCGCGGCGGCGGTGGCGTCCTACGCGTACTGGGACACCCTCCAAGTGGCGAAGACCGCGCAGCGCCTGCTCAGCGCGCCGCCCGATCCGCCGGCCGACGCAGGCTGACACCGATGTGCGGTCGTTACGAGCTCCATTCGCATCCGGCGGCGATCGCGCTCGCTTTCGGGCTGGGCGCCGCGCCGCCGGTCGCGCCGCGCTACAACATCGCGCCGATGCAGCAGGTGCCGATCGTGCGGGTCAACGCGCAGGGCGCGCGCGAACTCGCCTTCGTCCGCTGGGGGCTGGTCCCGCGCTGGGCGAAGGACCCGTCGATCGGCGCGCGGATGATCAACGCCCGCGGCGAGACGTTGAAGGAGAAGCCGGCCTTCCGCACCGCCTTCCGCCGCCACCGCTGCCTCGTCCCGGCGGACGGATTCTACGAATGGAAGTCGCGCGGCGACGGCACGAAGCAGCCGATGCGCATCGCGATGCGCGACGGGACGCCGTTCGCGTTCGCCGGATTGACCGAACGCTGGCTCGGTCCGGACGGCGAACCGCTCGACACCTGCGTGATCGTGACCACCGACGCCAACGTGCTGCTGCGCCCGGTTCACGATCGCATGCCGGTGATCGTCGCCGCTCCGGACTACGCGCGCTGGCTCGATCCCTCGGTCGCCGATCCGTCGGACCTGGTCGCCCCCTGCGCCGCCGACCGGATGACGATGCACGCGGTTTCGACGCGGGTGAACAACGTGCGCCACGACGACGCGTCGCTGATCGCGCCGGTGGCGACGCCGGCCGGGCCCGCCGAGCCGCCGCCCACGGCGGCCCCCGGCGACGACCCGGGCCCGACCGTGCCGAAGCGGTCGCGCCAATCGGCCTTGTTCTAGGACCTCTCCGCGCCCGCTCGGCGGTCGACGGCCACGACCCGGCCCGGATGCTGCGCGAGGAATCGCCCCATCGCGCGGTCGGACGAGGCGATGTGGCCGACCAGCCAATCCTTGATCGTCTGCAGGACGACGAGCTCGCCCCCCTGCGCGAGGCGCTCGCGGATGTGACCGACCTCCTCGATCAGACCGGCGTGCTGGCGGCGATGGTCCGAGAGTCCCGGGTAGCCGTGGCGCTCCATCCAGCCCTCCTCGGTCGCGAAATGGAAGCGCGTGTATTCGACGAGCTCGTCGAATCGTCGCGCGATCTCCGGCCCGGGCCGATGCGCCTTGATCGCGGTGTTGAACTGCTCGGCGAGCTGCATCAGCGTGCGGTGCTGGTCGTCGATCTCGGCGTTCCCGATCACGTATTCCGGCAGGAAGCGGAACCACGGTTCGGCCGAGACGTCCTCCCTCCGCCCGGAGAACACGGTGCAGCGGTCCTTGCCGGCGAGCTTGCTTTGGTACATCGCCGAATCGGCGTGCGCGATCAGCCGGTCGATCTCCTCGCCGTGGTCGGGGAAGACGCTGATGCCGATGCTCGCGCTGAACGGTCCGTAACGGCCCCCCGAATCGTCGGCCAGGCCGCCGAGCGCCTCGCGGATCTTGGCGCCGACGCGCTCGGCGTCGGCGGCGCCACCGACCTCTCCGAGCACGACGACGAATTCGTCGCCTCCCAGCCGCGCGACCGTGTCGCTTGCGCGCACGCAGGCGCGCAGCCGATCGCCGACCGCGACGAGCAGCTCGTCGCCGACCCCGTGGCCGCGCGTGTCGTTGACCCGCTTGAATCCGTCGAGGTCCAGGAACAGGACCGCGACCTTCGCCGAAACGCGCCGCGCGTGGGCGATCGCGACCGCGAGCCGGTCGACCAGCAGCAGGCGGTTGGGCAGGCCGGTCAGCCGGTCGTGGAACGCGCGACGCTCGAGCGTCTCGACCGCCGTACGGTACTGGTCGAGCCGCGCTCGCAAACGACGGGTGGCGACCACGACGCCCCCGACGAGGATCATGGCCAGGATCGCCTGGCCCGTCCGGCCCCATGGTCCGGCCGCCGCTGGCAGCCGGACGTCGAACCCCGCCGATACCGCGACCGCCGCGACCACCGCGAGCGCGGACCCGACGGCCTGGCGGTGCCACGCGAACAGCGCCGCGGGCAGGGCGAAGACGCTCGCACGCGTGGAGGCCTCCGGCAGCAGCACCGCCAGCGCCGCTACCGCGGCGAGTGCGGTCCAGGCGGCGAGCCGGGACAACCGCGAGACGGGCAGGTCCGTCACGGGCGTGTTGCGGGTCCAGCCGCGGATCATCGGTCGCACTCGGTGGTCAGCGGCGCGGTCGCCAGGTCCACCTTTCGATATAAGACCATGAAGTGTACATGGTCATCGACGGCCCGCGCGACGATCGCCGGCGCGGGCGTCGCCGGCGCGACGCGACGGCACCCTGGCGTCGCGATAGCGCGCGGTACCGGCGCTATTGCGGCGCGCAGAAGATGACCGCGTCCGGACCGTAGCCTTCGGCGACATAGCCCTGCGCGACCATCTGGTTGCGCAGCGCCGCCGAGGTCGTGTACCGATGGTTCGTGTCGGCCCTCGCGTTCCACACCCGATAGACGGCGACGGTGCCGGCCGGGCACACCCCCGAGATCGGATTGGGGGAGGCGAGCTGCATGACCGACGTCGACTCCAGCACGAACGATGGATTGCCCGCCTGGACGACCGCGCACTCTTGCGGATTGGCCGAATAGAAGTGCGAGGCCGCCGGCGGCGGCAGGTAGAAGCGGCAGATCGGCGCGTAGCCGGGCTGCGATTGCGCGTGGGCCTTGAACGAGAGGCCGGTTCGCGACCAACCTTGGAGCAGGCCGGAGTCGAGTGCCGCGATCTCGTCGGGTGCGATGGTGATGAAGTAATGATCGATGCCCGAGTGGTAGTACTCGACCACGGGAACCGGAACGGCCACCACCGGTTCCGACGTGCCGGTCGCCGACTTGCCGGTGCCTTTCGCCGACACCGTGCTGCGCGCGCCGCTGCCGACCTCGACGACGAACTGGGCGCGTCGCTCGCCAGCGGCGCTGGGCTTGAATCCGATGTCGACCGTGCAGTAGCCGCCCGGCTGCATCGGCTGGCCGACCTTGCAGGCGCCCGACCGCGAAAAGTCGTTCGACTGCTCGCCTTCGAACAGCATCGCGGAGATCGAGGTCGCGGATCCGGACACGTTGGTGAAGCGCACGCGCTGGGTCGACGCCGGGGCGCCGATAGCGATCTCGCCGAAATCCAGCTGCTCGATGTCGACCGAGTACGGGCTGCCGGCGCCGCCCGACGCCGCGCCGAGGAGCTTCACCTTGTAGGACCCGGGTTCGCTGGCGACGATGTCGACGCTACCGCCATGGTCGCCGCCGGTGGCCGGTGCGAAGGTCACGGTGATCGTGCAGGCACCGCCGGGTGGCAGCACGGTTCCGGGGGCGCAACCGGACGTCTGGTAGGACGCGCTCGGCGTCACGCTCGCGATCGTCGTCGACGCGTTGCCGTTGTTGACCACCGGGATCGAGCGCTGCGCCGTCGCGCCGGCCGCGACCTGGCCGAAATCCAGGATCGGTGGCGGCGTGCACAGCAGTCCGGTGGTCACGCCGGCCGGCAGCCCATAGAGGCATCGGCAGCCGCGGATATCGTCGGTGGTCAGGTTGTCGAGCGTGTTGTAGACCGAATACGGCGGACCGGACATCATCGTGCCGTCGAATTGCGCGTGATTGAGGCCCAGAACATGGCCGATCTCGTGCACGAGCAGGCGTGTCAGTTGCGGCGACGCCGAGACCTTCACCGGATCGACGATGACGTCGGCGTCGAGGATCGGCGCGTAGCCGGACTCGGCGATCCCCGGCGAACCCACGGTGTATCCGGAGATGCCCGACGGCGTCGCCTTCCAGCCGACGACGTTGACCTGGTCGGGCTGCGGTCCGTTCTCCGCGTCGACCACCGTGCTCTCGGGGACGACACCGGTGAGGCCGGCGTAGGCGATGTCGATCGGGCACACGGCGCGCCACTTGGCGAGCGCGGATTCCAGCACCGCCGACGTCACCGACGCGTCCGCGAACGTGGGCGGCGCGCCCGACGGGTTGTAGCGCATCAGCACCGAGGCGGGCCAGACGGCCGGCGGATCGTAGAGCAGCCGGAACTTGGCGTCGGCGCCGCGCGCGCCCGGCGGAGGCGCGACGACCAGATCGTCGGCGCAGGCCGCGATCGACCATCCGGCGGCGAACGCGAGCGCGGCGCATGCGCCGAGCCGCGACAGCGCGGAGCCGGACGACGAGCGGACAGTCATGTCGAAGAAGGGCGGGGCGAACGGGCCGCCTCGACGCCGATGCGGCCGCGCCGGCGAACCCGCCGGCACCATGATCCAGCCCCAACGTTACCACGCCGGGCACCCCCGGCGCGCCGCGGCACCCGGGCGAAAAGTCGTCGCCGATTCCCCGCCCGGCGGCGCCGGCCGCCCGACGAGCGTCGGTTTCGCCGGCCGTGCCGGTTCTTCGTCGCCGGACAGCGACAGGAACGGCGTTCGGGCGCGGTATGCTCGCGGCCATCGACATTCCGGCCGCTCCGCCCCCGATGACCGGCGCCCAGACCGCCCCCGACTATCCCCGCGATCTCGCCGGCTACGGCGAAACACCGCCGCACGCGCGCTGGCCCGGCGGCGCACGCATCGCGCTGCAGTTCGTCCTCAACTACGAGGAAGGCGGCGAGAACTCGGTGCTGCACGGCGACGAGGCGTCCGAGACGTTCCTCTCCGAGATCGTCGGCGCCCAGGCGTTCCGCGCCCGGCACATGAGCATGGAGTCGCTCTACGAGTACGGTTCGCGCGCCGGGGTCTGGCGGATCCTGCGCCTGTTCCGCGAGCGGGAGGTTCCGCTGACGGTCTTCGGCGTCGCCATGGCGCTCGCGCGCCACCCGGCCGTGGTCGAGGCGTTCGTCCGCGACGGACACGAGATCGCGAGCCACGGCTGGCGGTGGGTGAGCTACCAGTCGGCGGACGAGGCGGTCGAACGCGAACACCTCTCGCTCGCCGTCGAGACGATACGCCGGCTCACCGGACGCGCGCCCGAGGGCTGGTACACCGGGCGCGACAGCCCGGCGACGCGGCGGCTGGTCGTCGAGCACGGCGGCTTCGTCTACGACGCCGACAGCTACGCCGACGACCTGCCGTACTGGACCGACGTCGAGACCGCACGCGGCCGCGTGGCGCACCTCGTCGTGCCCTACACGCTCGACACCAACGACATGCGCTTCGCGACGGCGCAGGGGTTCAACAGCGGCGAGCAGTTCTACGCCTACCTGCGCGACGCGTTCGACACGCTCTACGCCGAGGGCGATCCGGCCGGCCTCGACCGACCGAAGATGCTGTCGATCGGACTGCACTGCCGGATCGTCGGCCGCCCGGCCCGCCTCACCTCGCTCGCGCGGTTCGTCGACTACGCGCGCTCGCACGACCACGTGTGGTTCGCCCGACGCGTCGACATCGCCCGCCACTGGATCGCGACGTATCCGGCCGCCGGACGGCGCTGACGCCGCCGCGGTGGCGGTCAGGCGGTCGCCGCCTCGCCGGCCGGCGTCGGCGCCCCGCGTCGCAGGGCCCGTCGACGCAATAGCAGCCAGGCGGCCGGGATCACGAACATCGACAGCAGCGGCGCGGTGATCATGCCGCCGACCATCGGCGCGGCGATCCGCTGCATGATCTCGGACCCCGTGCCGGTCTCCCACAAGATCGGCGCCAGGCCGATCACCGTGGTTGCCACCGTCATCGCCTTCGGACGCACGCGCAGCACCGCACCCTCGCGGATCGCGTCGACGAGCGCGTCGGCGTCCGCCCGACCCGCGGCGAGGCGCTCTTCCCACGCGCTCTTCAGGTAGACGAGCATCACGATGCCGAACTCGGCGACGACGCCGGCGAGGCCGATGAAACCGACGGCGCTCGCGATCGAAACCCGGTGATCGAGCGCCCACAGCAGCCAGACGCCGCCGACGACGGAGAACGGCAGCGTCGCCATCACCAGCAGCGCCTCGTCGAAACGCCGGAAGGTGAAATAGAGCATGACGAAGACGATCGCGAGCATCGCCGGGACGACGGTGCGCAGCCGCTCGCCGGCGCGCTCGACGTATTCGTACTGGCCGGACCAGGCGATCGACATGCCCGGCGCCAGCGCGACCTTGGCCGCGACTTCCCGCTGCATCGCCCGCACGGCGCCGACCAGGTCGCGCCCGCGGATGTCGACGTACACCCAGCCCGACGGGCGCGCGTTCTCGCTCTTGATCATCGGCGGGCCGTCGGCGACCGCGACGACCGCGACGTCGGCCAGTCGTATCTGCGCGCCGCGCGGCGTGACCACCGGCAGGTTTTCGAGTTTCGCCACCGAGTCGCGCAGCTCGCGCGGATAGCGGACGTTGATCGGGAACCGCTGCAGCCCGTCGACCGCCTCGCCGACGTTCTCGCCGCCGATCGCCACCGACACGACCGACAGGACGTCGGCGGCCGCGAGTCCATGGCGGGCGGCCGCGGCGCGGTCGATGCGCACGTCGACGTAGCGACCCCCGGCGAGTCGCTCGGCGATCGCCGAGGTCACCCCGGGCACGTCGCGCACGACGGTCGCGACGCGGGCCGCGACCTCGTCGATCCTGCCGAGGTCGGGACCGGAGATCTTCACGCCGACCGGGCTCTTGACGCCGGTGGCGAGCATGTCGATGCGGTTGCGGATCGGCGGTACCCACAGGTTCGCCAGCCCCGGGACCTTCACCGCCCGGTCGAGTTCGTCGACGAGCTTCTGCGGCGTCATGCCGGGGCGCCATGCCTCGCGCGGCTTGAACTGGATCACCGTCTCGAACATTTCGAGCGGCGCGGGGTCGGTGGCGGTCTCCGCCCTCCCCGCCTTGCCGAAGACGCGGGCGACCTCGGGGACCGAGCGGATCATCCGGTCGGTCTGCTGCAGCAGCTCCGCCGCCTTCGCCGCCGACAGGCCCGGCAGCGCCGAGGGCATGTACAGCAGGTCGCCCTCGTCGAGCGGCGGCATGAACTCGCCGCCCAGCTTCGAGGCCGGCCACAGCGTCGCGGCCGCCAGCGCGCCGGCGACGACGATCGTCGTCCACGGGAACCGGAGCACACCGTCGAGGAGAGGCCGGTAGAGCGCGATCAGCGCCCGGTTGAGGGGATTGGCCCGCTCCGACGGCACACGGCCGCGCAGGAACCACCCCATCAGGACCGGAACGAGCGTCACCGAGACGCCGGCCGCCGCCGCCATCGCGTAGCTCTTCGTGTAGGCGAGCGGCGAGAACAGCCGTCCCTCCTGGGCCTCGAGCGCGAACACCGGCACGAACGACACGGTGATGATCATCAGCGACGAGAAGAGCGCCGGACCGACCTCGACCGCGGCGTCGGCGACCAGCGCCCAGCGTCCCTGCGAGTCGAGGGTCGCGCCCGGATGATCGTCCTGCCAGCGCTCCAGTCGCCGGTGCGCGTTCTCGACCATCACGACCGACGCGTCGACCATCTCGCCGATCGCGATCGCGATGCCTCCCAGCGACAGGATGTTGGCGGTGATGCCCTGGTAGTGCATGACGACGAACGCCGCCAGGACGCCCAGCGGCAGCGCGACGATCGACACCAGCGCGCTGCGCAGGTGGAACAGGAACACGATGCAGACGAACGCGACGATCGCGAATTGCTGGATCAGCGTGTCGGTCACCGTGCCGATCGACCGCTCGATCAGGTCGGAGCGGTCGTAGACCGGGACGATCTCGACGCCGGGCGGCAGTCCGGACGCCAGCGAGGCGAGTTTCGCCTTGACCGCGGCGATCGTGGCGAGCGCGTTCTTGCCGCTGCGCATGACGACGACGCCGCCGGCGACCTCGCCCTCGCCGTCGAGCTCGGCGATGCCGCGTCGCAACTCCGGCCCGACCTGCACGCGCGCGACGTCGCGCAGCCGGACCGGCACGCCGGCGACCGCCGATGGCAGCGGGATCGAGCGGAAATCCTCGAGCGTGCGCAGGTACGCCGAGGCTCGCACCATGTACTCGGCCTCGGCGAGCTCGAGCAACGCGCCGCCGGCCTCGGCGTTCGCGCGCGCGATCGCCTCGACGACCGCGGCGTGGTTGAGCCCGTAGGCGCGCAACCGGTCCGGGTCGAGCACGACCTGGTACTGACGGACCATGCCGCCGACGCTCGCCACCTCGGCGACACCGGGGACCGCCTTCAACTCGTAGCGCAGGAACCAGTCCTGGAGCGCGCGCAGCTGCGACAGGTCGTGACGACCCGACCGGTCGACCAGCGCGTACTGGTAGATCCAGCCCACGCCGGTCGCGTCCGGCCCGAGCGCGGTGCGCGCCGCCGCCGGCAGCCGCGACTGCACCTGGCTCAGGACTTCCAGCACGCGCGATCGCGCCCAGTAGAGGTCGGTGCCGTCCTCGAAGAGCACGTAGACGAACGAGTCGCCGAAGAACGAGTAGCCGCGCACCACCTTCGCGCCGGGCACCGACATCAGCGTCGTCGTCAACGGATAGGTGACCAGGTTCTCGACGATCTGCGGCGCCTGCCCCGGGAACGTCGTGCGCACGATCACCTGGACGTCCGACAGGTCGGGGATCGCGTCGACCGGCGTCCGCTGGACGGCCCAGACGCCCCACACCGCGAGCCCGAGCGACGCGAGCAGCACGAGGACGCGGTTGGCGACCGACCAGCGGATCAGACGCGCGACCATGGCCGGACTCCCGCTACTTCGCCGCCGCCGGCGCGATCGACTTCAGTGCGAATTCGCCGGCGGAGGTAATCGTGAACTCGAAGTCGACGCGCGCGCCGGCCTTGACCGACGCCGGCAGACCGGACTTGGGCGCCTTGAAGCCCATCGTCATCGCGCCCATGCCGGCAGTCGGGATCGGCCCGTGCTGGATGAACACCTCGTCGGCGGCGACGGTCCGCACGACGCCGCTGGCCTTGTGCACGGCCGCTGCGGGCGGTGTCGCGTGCCCCGCGTGCGAGTCGTGGCCCGCATGTCCGCCGCCGTCCGATTTCGCCGCCTGATCGCCGACCTCGAGCCGCGCCAGCGCGGTCTTGAGATTCGCCTCCGAGTCGATCAGGAACTGTCCCGACGCGACGACCGACTGGCCGGCGACGAGCCCCTTACGGATCTCGGTCAGATCGCCGGCGTCGCGTCCGACCTCGACGTCGACCGGCGAGTAGCGGCCCGCACCATCGGAGACGATCACCACCGACCGGGTGCCGGTGCGGATCACCGCCTCGCTCGGCACAACGACGCCCTCGCGTGCCGTGCCGTCGCGCCAGGCGACCGACGCGTACATGCCGGGTTTGAGCGCGCCGGCCGGGTTCGCGAGCTCGACGCGCGCGCGTACCGTCCGCGCGGCGGCGTTCACCTCCGGCAGCAACGCCTGTACACGCCCGCGGAACACGCGGTCGGGCAGCGCGGCGACGCGCGCCTCCACGGCCGCTCCCGGCGCGAGCAGTCCGGCCTGCGTCTCGGGCACCTCGGCGATCAGCCAGACGCTCGCGAGCGAGGCGATCCGCACCAGGTTGGTTCCGGGCATCACCGCCATGCCGTCGCGCGCGCCGATCTCCCAGACGACGCCGCCGGCCGGCGCGTAGACGGCGACGCGGCCCGACGAGCGGCCCTCGCGCTCGACCCGGGCGATTTCGGCGTCCGGCATGCCCAGCAGCCGCAGGCGGTGGCGCGCCGCGTCGACGAGCGCGCCCGCCCCCGGATGCGCGCTGGCCTTGAGCGCGAGGAGCTCCTCCTGCGCCGCGACCCAGTCGGGAACGAACAGGTCGGCGACCGGGTCGCCGGCGCGCACCGGATCGTAGGTCGCCCGCAGGTGCAGGCGCTCGACGAAGCCCTGCACCCGGGACTGCACGCCGGTGATCGCGCGCTCGTCGACCGCGATCGTGCCGACCGCGGAGAACGCGGCGTCGAGCCGACCGGTCCGCGCTTCGACCAGGCGCACGCCGAAGCTCTGCGCGATCCGCGGGCTGATCGAGATCGCCCCGTCGTCGACGCCGTCGGCGTAGACCGGGACGAGCATCATGTCCATGTACGGACTCTTGCCGGGCTTGTCGAACTTCACCGCCGGAACCATCGGATCGTGCCAGTACAGGATCCGGCGTCCCGACGCGTCGGTCGCCGCGCCGTCCGCGGCGGCGAGCGGCGCGGGCGCTGTCGCGAGCGGACCGCCGGCGGCGACCGACGGCATCGCCGCCGGTGCGTGGGCGCGGTGCGATCCGGCGAGGTAGCCCAGGCCGCCGGCCAGCGCGGCGACGACCGCCGAGGCGGCGAGGACGAGCGGCGCGGGGCCGCGGGAGTGGCGTTCGGTCTGCATCATTCCTCCGCAACGGTGAGCGTGGTGAGCCAGCCCCAGGCGCGCGCCGCCGCCGCGTCGGCGGCGATCTGCGCGATCCGGGTGTCGAGTTGCGCGCGGCGCGCGTCGAGGACGGCGCCGATCGCGCCGCCGCCGCCGCGGTAGGCCGCGAGGGCGGCCTCCACACGCCGGTCGGCGAGCGGGACGAGTTCGCGCGCGATGCGCTCGGCGCGTTCGCGCGCGACGCGCCAGTCGGCGCGGGTCTGGCGGACCTCGGCCTCGCGCGAGCGCTCGAGGTCCTCGCGCGCGGCGCGCGCGGCGTCCCGTTCGTGCAGCCGTGCGAGCTGGATCCGGTCCTGCCGTGTCGACGGCGACCACGGCAGGTCGACGCGCACCATCAGCGAGACCATGTTCGGGAAATCCGGGCCCCGGATGCCGTAGGAGAGCTCGGCGCTCCAATCGACGAGCTTCGCGGTGCCGGCGAGCGCGGCCTCGGCGTCCAGCACCGCTTCCTGAGCGCGGGCGAGCCGGACGTCCGGCTGGCCGGCGACCCCGGCGTCGCCGCGCGCCGCCGGCGGCAACTCGTCGAAGCGTGGCGCGTCGGCGAGCGGCCGGTCCGCGTCGGCCCCGAGGTAGCGAGCGAGCGCGCTCCGCGCCCGTTCGACGCCGAGCTCGGCTTCGGCTTGCCGGTTGGCGAGTTCGATCGTCTGGGCGGACGCCGCCAGCACGTCGGCCTGCGCGGCCCGCCCGCCGCGGTACATCGCCGCCGCAAGCTCGGCCTGCAGCTTCGCCTCGTCGATCTGCGCGGCGATCGCCCGCGCCTCGCGTTCGCCGGCCCAGCGCGCGATCCACGCCGCGGCGACTTCCCGGTGGACCGCCTGGACCGCGGTGTCCACCGCGACCGCGCTGCGCTCGGCGTCGCGGCGCGCCCGCTCGGTGCGTGCGCGCAACTTCTCGGCGCGCGGGAACTCCTGCATGACGCCGATGCGCGCCATCGTCATCCCGTCGCGGTCGAGGCGGAAGCGATCGCGTCCCTCCGCCGGGACGTTCTCGAGACCGGCGACGAGCTTCGCGTCGGGCAACTCTCCGGCCGGACCGACGAGTTCGCCCGCCGACTGTACGAGCGCCCGCTGCGAGGCGACCATCGCCGAGCGGCCGGCGGCGATCCGCTGGGCCTCGGCCAGCGGCAACGGCTGAGCGGATGTCAGCGCCGCGCCGGACGCCACGACCAGCGCGAACGTCGTGCGGACCGCTCGCTTCGCGGCCGGGATACCCGGACGGGGTCCGGGGCTTGCGGAAAACCTGCGCATGAGACCTCCTGCGACGAACACGGGCGCGCCGGCCCGCGGACGGGCGGCGCGTGACGTCGTCAGGAGGTCAATTCAACCGGCGGCAGTACCGGGTGCGCGCCGGCGGCGCCGCGCCCTTCTCCTCGGGCAGGTCGACACGGCCCGGCGCGCGGGCGAGCGCCGGCTCGGGAATCGGCAGCCAGGCGAGCGCAACCAGCACCGGAACCACGAGCCCGGCGTCATCCGGAGGGGTCGGCGTCTGGCAGTGGACCTCGCAGAGATTTCCAGGCGTCGAGCCCGATTCCGAACCCGACACCGGAGCGCGGTCATCGACGGCGAACCCGTGGCAGGGCGGGCTCACCGCCGCGACGGTCGCCTCGGCGGGAGGCGGCGAATCGCCCGGGGCGGACCCGATCGGGCAGGCCCAGGCGAGCGCCGCCGACTGGGCGAACGCGACGCACAGCGCGAGGACCGCGGCGGTCAGCCGTCGATTCGACTTCATCGGAACACTATGCCACAAGCCCGCCGCGGCGGCGCCACCGCCGCTTGACCCCGGTCAACCGGAACCGGCGCCGATCAGCGCAGCGAGGCGTTGATCCCGGCGAGCGCCGCCGCTCCGGGCACGAGCTCGGCGTCGCCCAGGCGGTTCAACGGCGTATCGACGGTCGCCTGCGCCTCGTGGAGGTCGGCCGTGTGCTCGGCGAGGTAGAGGAGCCCGGTGACCACGACCCCCTGCGCCCGGTGCGACTCGAGCGAGGCCATCACCGAGACCCGGTCGGTCGGATCGTAGTCCTGGTCGATGCGCTTGACCCGGATCGTGCCGCCGTCGTGCAGCACGATCTCGCGCGTCTCGCCGGGCACCGACCCGGCGACGATCGGCTCGCGCACCGGCATGAAATCGAGGCGGTTGACCGCATCGTTGTGCTCGCGCACGTAGTCGTAGCTCTTGGTCGACCCCGAATGGTTGTTGAACGCGACGCAGGGCGAGACCACGTCGATCAGCGCCGCGCCGCGGTGGCGGACCGCCGCCTTGATCAGCGGGACCAGCTGCTCCTTGTCGCCGGAGAAGCCTCGGGCGACGAAGGTCGCGCCCAACGTGATCGCGAGTACGACCAGGTCGATCGGCTCGTCGTCGTTGGCCGCGCCGCGCTTGCTGCGGCTCCCCTTGTCGGCGGTCGCCGAGAACTGCCCCTTGGTGAGTCCGTACACGCCGTTGTTCTCGACGATGTAGGTCATGTCGACGTTGCGCCGCATCAGGTGCGCGAACTGGCCGAGCCCGATCGACGCCGAGTCGCCGTCGCCGGAGACGCCCAGATAGAGGAGCTCGCGGTTGGCGAGGTTCGCTCCGGTGAGCACCGAGGGCATCCGGCCGTGGACCGTGTTGAAGCCGTGCGACTGGCCGAGGAAATAGGTCGGCGTCTTCGACGAGCAGCCGATGCCGGAGAGCTTGGCCACCCGGTGGGGGGGCACGGCCAGGTCGTAGAACGCCTGGATGATCGCCGCGGAGATCGAGTCGTGGCCGCAGCCGGCGCACAGCGTCGAGACCGGACCTTCGTAGTCGCGCCGCGTGTAGCCGAGCGTGTTCTTCGGCAGCGACGGGTGGTGGATCTTCGGCTTGGCGAGGTAGGTCATGGCGGTGTCAGTCGGCGGCGCGCGCCGGACGCTCCGGGACGAGGCCCAGGGCCCTCGCCTGCTCGGCGATCTCGCGCGTGATGTAGCGGGCGGTCAGCGGGTTGCCGTCGTAGTGCAGCACCGCGACGAGCTTGTCGGGCGCGAGCCCGCACTCGTTGATCAGCATCGTGCGCAGCTGCCCGTCGCGGTTCTGCTCGACGACGAACACGCGTTCGTGCGAGTCGATGAACTCGGCGATCGCGTCGGCGAACGGGAAGGCGCGGATGCGCATCCGGTCGAGGTGGATCCCCTCGGCCTCGAGCGCGGCCAGCGACTCGGCCATCGGCGCGCCGGTCGAACCGATCCAGACGATCCCGGCGCCGGCCGCACGCTTGGCCCGCTCGATCACCGGACCGGGCACGAGCGACTTGGCGGTCTCGAACTTGCGCAGCAGCCGCTGCATGTTGTCGACGTACGCCGGCCCCTCCTCGGTGTAGCGGGCGTAGCGGTCCTTCGAGGTGCCGCGCGTGAAGTAGGCCCCGCGCCGGGCGTGGGTGCCGGGGAGCGTGCGCCAGGGGATCCCGTCGCCGTCGACGTCGAGGTAGCGGCCGAATTCGCGACCCGCCTCGAGCTCCGCTTCGGTCATCAGCTTGCCGCGGTCGAGGACCTTCGTGTCGTCCCACGCGAACGGGTCGGTGAGCCAGTCCTGCATGCCGATGTCGAGGTCGAGCATCACGAACACCGGCGTCTGCAGCCGGTCGGCGAGGTCGAAGGCCTGCGCCCCCATCGTGAAGCACTCGGTCGGATCCTCGGGGAAGAGCAGCGGATGCTTGGTGTCGCCGTGCGACGCGTACGCGGCCGACAGGAGGTCGGCCTGCTGCGTCTTGGTCGGCATGCCGGTCGACGGGCTGCCGCGCTGGACGTCGAAGATCACCGCCGGAATCTCGGCGAAATATGCCAGGCCGAAGAACTCCTGCATCAGCGAGATGCCGGGGCCCGACGTGGCGGTGAACGCCCGCGCGCCGTTCCAGCCGGCGCCGACGACCATGCCGATCGACGCGAGCTCGTCCTCGGCCTGGACGAAGGCGTAGCGGCGCTTGCCGGTGACCGGGTCGATCCGCAGCTTGCGGCACCAGCGCTGGAACGCCTCGGCGACCGACGTCGACGGCGTGATCGGATACCAGGCGCAGACGCTCGCCCCGCCGTAGACGGCGCCCAGCGCGCAGGCGCTGTTGCCGTCGACGAAGATACGATCGCCGACCCGGTCGCGCCGTTCGACCTTCAAGCCGACCGGCGCGAGGTTCTCCCGCGTCCAGTCGTAGCCCAGGCGGAACGCCTGGCGGTTCGCCTCGGCGAGCGCCGCCTTGCCCTTGTACTGCTCGGCGAGCATCCCCTCGACCACCTCCGGTTCGATCGACAGCAGCGAGGCGAGGCTGCCGACGTAGACGATGTTCTTGAAGAGCTGCCGCTGCCGGGCGTCGGTGTAGGCCTCGTGGCACAGCGCGGTCAGCGGCACGCCGAGCGCCGTGACGTCGTCGCGCAGCGCGCCGCGCGCGAGCGGCCGCGTCGAGTCGTGGAGCAGGTAGCCGCCCGGCTCGATCTCGGCGACGTCCGCCTTCCAGGTCTCCGGGTTCATCGCCACCATGAAGTCGGCGCCGCCGCGCCGGCCGCGCCAGCCCGCCTCGACGATGCGCACCTCGTACCAGGTCGGCATCCCCTGGATGTTCGACGGGAAGATGTTGCGCGCCGCGACCGGCACGCCCATCCGCAGGATCGCCTTGGCGAAAAGGCCGTTGGCCGAGGCCGACCCCGAGCCGTTGACGTTGGCGAACTTGACGACGAAATCGTTGACGCGCGCGATCGGCCGCATGTCGCTACTCCACGGCCACCGCCACCGCCGCCGACTCGGCGGCCGGCAGGTGGACGCGCGGCTCGCCGCCGCAGTGGGTCATCTCGATGAACGACTTCTTCATGTCCCAGGCGCCGGTCGGACAGCGCTCGGCGCACAGCCCGCAGTGCAGGCACATGTCCTCGTCCTTGACCATGACGCGGTGGCTCTTGAGCGCACCGGAGACGTAGAGCGCCTGCGACGGATTGGCCGCCGGCGCCCGCAGCCGCCCGCGCAGGTCCTCCTCCTCGCCGTTCGCCGTGAACGTGATGCAGTCCATCGGGCAGATGTCGACGCAGGCGTCGCATTCGATGCAGAGCTTGCCGGCGAACACCGTCTGCACGTCGCAGTTGAGGCAGCGCTGCGCCTCCGACCACGCGAGCTTGGCGTCGAAACCGAGCTCGACCTCGGCGCGGATGTCCTTGAGCGCGATGACGGTGTCCTTGAGCGGCACCTTGTGGCGCCGGTCGGCGGCGATCGCGTTGTCGTAGCTCCACTCGTGGATGCCCATCTTCTGCGACACGAGCAGGAACGTCGGCGGCGGCCGGACGGCGATGTCCTCGCCGCGGCAGTGGCGGTCGATCGAGATCGCGGCGTCGTGGCCGTGCGCGACCGCCCAGATGATGTTCTTCGGGCCGAACGCGGCGTCGCCGCCGAAGAAGACGCCGGCCCGCGTCGAGGCCATCGTCGACTTGTCGACGACCGGCATTCCCCAGCGGTCGAAGTCGATGCCCAGGTCGCGCTCGATCCACGGGAACGCGTTCTCCTGGCCGACCGCGACCAGCACGTCGTCGCAGGCGAACACCACCTCGGGCTCGCCGGTCGGGATCAGCTCGCGCCGGCCCTTGGCGTCGCGCTGGGCGCGGACCTTCTCGAAGGCGATGCCCGTGAGCTTCGCGCCCTCGTGGAGGAAGCGGGTCGGCACGAGGAAGTTGTGGATCGGGATGCCCTCGTGCATCGCGTCCTCCTTCTCCCAGGGGGACGCCTTCATCTCCTCGAATCCCGAGCGGACGACGACGTGGACCTCCTCGCCGCCCAGCCGGCGCGCGCTGCGGCAGCAGTCCATCGCGGTGTTGCCGCCGCCCAGCACGACGACCCGCTTGCCGATCGAGGTCGTGTGACCGAACGAGACCGACGAGAGCCAGTCGATGCCGAGATGGATGTGCGCGGCGGCCTCCTGACGGCCGGGAACGTCCAGGTCGCGCGCGCGCGGCGCGCCGCTGCCGACGAACACCGCGTCGTAACCGCCTTCGAGCAGCGCCGCCATCGAGTCGATGCGCGTACCGCCTCGGAACTCGACACCGAGGTCGAGCACGTAGCCGCACTCCTCGTCGATCACGCGGTCGGGGAGCCGGAACTTCGGGATCTGCGTGCGCATCATCCCGCCGGCCTTCGGATCGGAATCGAACACGACGCAGTGGTAGCCCAGCGGCGCCAGATCGCGGGCGACGGTCAGCGACGCGGGCCCGGCCCCGACCAGCGCGATCCGCTTGCCGTTGGGGTGCGACGCCGGCGACGGCAACCGGGAGCGGATGTCGCCCTTGAAATCGGCCGCCGAACGCTTCAGCCGGCAGATCGCGACCGCTTCGGGCGGCGCGTTCGCCTTCCGGTGTTCCGGTGAACCCGCTTCGACGCGACCTCGCCGGCAGGCGGGCTCGCAGGGCCGGTCGCAGGTCCGCCCGAGGATCCCGGGGAAGACGTTGGATTTCCAGTTGACCAGGTAGGCGTCGTCGTAACGCCCCTGGGCGATCAGTCGGATGTACTCGGGGACTGGCGTATGGGCGGGACACGCCCACTGGCAATCGACGACGCGGTGGAAATAGTCCGGTTGCGCGATATCCGTCGGCTTCAAGCTCTCTCCTGGAGGCCGCTGTGGCGCCGCCGTCGGTTCCGGGTCGCCGGAGGTCGGGTCCGAACCGGGGGTACCCGGCAACGGGCGATCGAGCGGGCGCTGGCGCGCATGCTACGCCGATCGACGCACGGCGGGAACGGTCCGGACCCGCCCCCGCCGACGCGCGGCGACCGTCGAACCGATGCTGCGGCGCAACGACCGCGCGCAGGATATCAGTTCGCGGCGCAGGTGCGGAAACCGACGAACACGTCGTGCCGATGGGGTCGGTAGAAATTGCGAAAGCGTTCGTGCACGAGCCGAGACCGGGTCGCCCAGCATCCGCCTCGGATCACACGGTGGTCGCCGAACCAGGGCGCCGAGTAATCGGCGTAGGGTCCGCGGACGAAACCCGGATACGGCTCGAACGGCGTGGACGTCCACTCCCAGACGTTGCCGAGGAGCCGCGAAAGGCCGGCGCCCGCGTCCGCCGACGGGCCAGGTCCTCCCTGGCGGGCATCGAGCGTCGGTCGCGGGTCCGATCGCGTGGACCGGGTCGCCGCGAATTCCCACTCGGCCTCGGTGGGGAGCCGACGTCCTGCCCATGCGCACCAGGCCTCGGCCTCGAACGCGTTGACGTGCTGCATCGCGCCGCCCGGCGACAACGGTCGCCAGCGGTCGAACCAGCGGACCTCGTAGCCGGACGACGAGGGCCGCCAGGCCGCCGGTACCGTGCGCCCGCAGGTCTCGAGCCATCGCGCCCCCGCCAGCGTCCACAGATCGGGACGGCGGTATCCGTCGTCGTCGACGAACGACGCGAATTCCGCCTCGGTGACCGTGCGCGAGGCGATCGCGAACGGCGCGACCCGCACCGGGTGGCGCAGCCGCTCGTTGTCGAAGACGAAACGATCGCGTTCATCGTCCGGTGCGCTGCCCATCTCGAGGACGCCGCCGCCGAAGTCGACGTCGGTCGCCGCGGCCGGCGCGTCCGGAACCGGTAGCGGCGGGTCGAGCCCGCGCGGCGGGGCGAATCCCAGCGTCTGCAGGGTCATCAGCAGCGCCTCGCCGTGCATGTCCTCGTGGTAGAGCGACAGTTCGTAGAAATAGCGCTCGCCGTCGCGGCTGCGATCGAGCGATTCCAGCGTATCCGCCAGCGTCCGGTCGAGGTAGCGGTCGATGCCGGCCCAGTCGGGCAACGGCAGCGTCCAGCGCGAATCGTGGCCGACCCGGCTCGAGTTCCACAGCGCGTCGGCCGCGGCGACATGCGACGGCGTGCGGGCGCCGCCGCGGTCGTCTTCGCGGTAGCGACGGCACCAGAACTCCTGGAACCAGCCGATGTGTCCGAGTTCCCAGCGCGCCGGATTGACGATCGACACGCAGGGAAAGACCGGATCGGCGTCGACCAGGTGCGCGTAGCAGCGGCGCGTATAATCGCGCGCGTCGACCAGCGCGTCGGCGAGCGCGTCGCGCGACTTGGGCCCGCGGTGGCACGCGGTCGGCGCAGCGATCTTCGCGATGCGACCCACGCTCATCGTCGTCACTCCGTACCTCGCCGGCGCGAACAACGGCAATTGGCGCACCGCGTCGCGCTGGGCGCGGCTTCTGGCGCCGCGCTGGCGGGTCATTCTACAGGCGGCCGACCAGCCGGTGACCGGCGGCGCGCGCGACCGCGCGGTCGCGCTGATCGCGCTGCACGCGCGCCGCAGCCGGGCGGCGGTCGCCGCCTGGGCGAGCCGTCGGCCGGACGACGCGCTGGTCGTCGCCCTGACCGGCACCGACCTCTACCGCGACATCCCGGAGGGCGACGCCGACGCGCTCGCCTCGATCGCGCAGGCCGACCGGCTGATCGTGCTGCAGGACGACGCCTTGCGCCACCTCGATCCCGCCGACCGGGCGAAGGCCACGGTGGTCGTCCAGTCGGCCCGGCGTCTCGCACCGCCGGCGCGCAAGCGCTCCGATCGGCTCGCCGCCCTCCTGGTCGCGCACCTGCGCGACGAAAAGGACCCGCGGACCGCGCTCGCCGCCTGGCGGCTGTTGCCGCCGGACGTGCCCGCGACGCTGACGCTCATCGGCGCGGCGCTCGACCCGTCGATCGGCGCCGACGTGATCGCCGCCGCCGGCGGGGACCCCCGCGTCCGCTGGCTCGGCGCGCGGCCCCACGCCTGGACGCGTCAGGCGATCAAGCGCGCGCATCTGCTGATCGTGCCCTCGCGGATGGAGGGTGGCGCCAACGTCGTCGTCGAAGCATGCCGGTCCGGCACGCCGGTCCTCGCGAGCCGGGCATCCGGTAATGTCGGACTGCTGGGCGACGACTATTGCGGGTATTTCGACGTCGGCGACGCGGGGGGCCTCGCGCGGGCGGTCCGTCGGGCGGTCGACGATCCGGCCTGGCTCGAGTCGCTGCGCCGGTCCTGCGTTCAGCGGGCCCGCCGGATGACGCCGGCGGCCGAGGCGGCGTCGCTCGAACGGGCGATCCGGGCCGCGATTCGCGAGGCGAAGGCTAGAATGCGTGATTCGACGCGCAGCGGCGCGACCAGGACGAGGAAGAGACGATGAACGCACCCGATCGCGCGGCGTTGCGCCTGACCGATTTCAGCCACGGCGGTGGCTGCGGCTGCAAGATCGCGCCCGGTGTCCTGCAGCAGATCATCGCCAAGGCCGGGCCGTCGGTGCTGCCCAAGGAGCTACTCGTCGGCATCGAAACCTCGGACGACGCCGCGGTCTACCGGATCAACGATCACCAGGCGATCGTCGCGACGACCGATTTCTTCATGCCGATCGTCGACGACCCGGGCGACTTCGGCGCGATCGCGGCGACCAACGCGATCTCCGACGTCTACGCGATGGGCGGCACGCCGCTGTTCGCGCTGGCGCTGGTCGGCATGCCGGTCGACAAGCTGCCGGTCGACACGATCCGCAGGATCCTGGAAGGCGGCGAGTCGGTGTGCGCGCGCGCCGGCATCCCGATCGCCGGCGGCCACACGATCGACTCGGTCGAGCCGATCTACGGCCTGGTCGCGATCGGGCTCGTCGATCCGGCGAATCTCAAGCGCAACGCCGGAGCGCGTCCCGGCGACCGGCTGGTGCTGGGCAAGGCGCTCGGCGTCGGCGTCTACAGCGCGGCGCTCAAGAAACGCAAGCTCGACGAAGCCGGCTACGCGGCGATGATCGCGAGCACGACGCAGCTCAACACGCCGGGTATCGCGCTCGGACGAATGGCCGACGTCCACGCGCTGACCGACGTCACCGGGTTCGGTCTCGCCGGCCACCTGCTGGAGATCTGCCGCGGCTCCGGCACCGGCGCCGTCGTCGATTTCGCGCGCGTGCCGCTGCACCCGGGCGTCGCGGACCTCGTTCGCGCCGGCTTCTACACCGGCGCCTCGGCGCGCAACTGGACCGGGTACGGGGCCGACGTGACCATCGAGGCGTCGGCCGGCGACCTCGCCCGGACGCTTTCGACCGACCCGCAGACCTCCGGCGGGCTGCTGGTCGCCTGCGCGCCGGGCGCGGTCGGCGAGGTGCTCGCGATCTTCCGCCGCGAGGGCTTCGACCGCGCGGCGGAGATCGGCGAGGTCACCGCCGGGCCGCCTCGCCTCGTCCTGCGCTAGGGACGGACGCTTCGCCGCGGCGGCCGCGGACGGCGTGCAGGCACCCGCGGCGCGCGAGTCGCGGCCGGCGCGTCAACTCGCGTGGAAGACGGCGAACGCGCCCTGCGCGTCGGTCCAGCGGACGGTGCGGCGGAACCCGGCGTCGCGCAGCAGCCGGTCGAACTCGTCGGGCGCGTACTTGTACGAGTTCTCGGTGTGGATCCGCTCGCCACGCTCGTAGCGACGGACGTCGCCGTCGATGCGGACCTCCTGGTCGTCGATCGCCTCCAGATGCATCTCGATGCGGCCGCGGCGCTCGTCGTAGAGACCGACATGCGCCCAGCGATCGGGTCGGAAATCGCTGCCGACCACGCGGTTGACGTGGTTGAGCACGTTGCGGTTGAAGGCGGCGGTGACGCCGGTGGGATCGGCGTAGGCGGGCACGAGCCGTGCGACGTCCTTCTTGGTGTCGACGCCGATCAAGAGCCCGCTGCCCGGTCGGGAGAGGCAATGCGAGTGGATGCGCGCGAGGAAGGCGAGCGCTTCGCCCGGCGTGAAATTGCCGATCGACGACCCGGGATAGAAGAAGGTGACCGGCCGGTCGTCGAGGTCGGCCTCGAGGTCGAGCCCGGCGGTGAAATCGACGACGATCCCGGTCAGCTCGACGCCCGGGAACTCCGGCTCGAGACGGCCGAGCGCCCGGGCGATCGCGTCGCGCGCGATGTCGACCGCCAGGTATCGCGCGGGCTCGACGAACGGAAGCCAGCCTTCGGCCTTGCAGCAGTCGCCGGCGCCCAGGTCGACGAACTGCCCTCCGCGACCGATCGCGCGTGCGATCTCGGCGCGCCGCTCGCCGAAGATCTCCCGCTCGGTGCGCGTCGGATAGTACTCGGGCAGCTCGCAGATCGCACCGTAGAGCGCGCACCCCAGGCGGTCGTAGAAGTACTTGGGCGCGATCGACGCCGGACGCGCGCGCAGCGACGAGACGAGCGCGCGGCGCTCGGCCTCGCTGTCGACGCGGTGACGTTCGACGATGCCGGTCACGGGCATGGAATAATCGGCGCGCTCGACTGTTGCCGGGGATGGACCGTTTGCGCAGGCGTCGGTGCCGCCGGGCCGGCGCGAGTCTGACGCAAGGCACGTCGATCCGTCAAAGGTGAACCCATGCTGATTCCCAGTCGATCCCGCACCCGCCGCGTCGTCTGCAGCGCCGACGCGGCGGAGACCCGACGGCGACGAGCGCAAGGCCGTGTCCCTCGCGCCAACTGACACCGGCCGGCGCGGCGCGAGCCCTATCGAGGGCCCGGTCGCAGGCCCATCCGCGCGCGGGTCCGGCCCCCGTACGCTGCGCGGGTGCGCCCGTCAAGCGTCGGTGCTCGCACGCCGGACCCTCCTCGCCCTGCTCGTTTGCGCTTTCCACGCGGCCCCGGCCCGCGCCGCCGGGCCCGAGCCCTGGACCGGCGGCCCGACCCCTCCGCTGTCGCTCAGGGACCTCGACGGACGCGAACTCCGCCTGGAGAACTTTCGCGGTCGCGTCGTCGTCGTCAACTTCTGGGCCACCTGGTGCGCGCCTTGCGTCCAGGAGATGCCCTCGCTGCAGCGACTCAAGGACCGCCACGCCGGCCGCGGGCTGGAGGTGATCGCGGTCAACCAGCAGGAGAACGCCGCGCGCATCCGGCCGTTCCTCGACCGCTACGGCCTCGACCTCACCGTCGTGCGCGATCACGACGGGAGCGCGCGCTCGGCGTGGCGGGTCGGCGTTTTCCCGACGACCTACGCGATCGCACGCGACGGGTCGATCGCCTTCGTGGTCACCGGAGAGGCCGACTGGGACCGCGCGCCGATCGAGACCGCGATCCGCCAGCTGCTCGACGCCAACCCGCGCGAACCGCAGCAGCGCGCGTCGGCGTCCGCTCCGACCTACCCTTGAGCCCCCCGCTCGCGCACCCCAGGAGACCGCCATGGACCGTCGCACCTTCCTCGCCACCTCCGCCGCCCTCCCGTTCGCGGCCGCCGCAACGACGATCGCCCACGCGCAGGAGCGCGCGTTCGCGCCCAAGCCCGGCGCCTGGCGGACGTTCGAAGTCGTGACCCGGCTCGACATCGCCGGCGGCGGCCCCGGCACGCAGGCGTGGATCCCGATCCCGTCGATCGACGGCGAATGGCAGCAGTCGCAGGGCGCGGTGTGGACCGGCAACATGCGGTCGGCCGTCGTCGTCACGGACGGGATCTACGGCGCCCGGATGGTGCACGCGACCTTCGCCGACGACGAGCGCGCGCCGTCGATCGAAGTGACGAGCCGGTTCCGCGCCAAAGACCGCGCTCTCGACTGGAACGCGGCCGCCGCCGTCGCTCCGGACCCCGGTCTTTCGAACTGGCTGAAGGCCACCGACTTGATGCCGACCGACGGGATCGTCAAGGCGACCGCCGAGCGCATCGTCGCCGGGCGGACCTCCGACGTCGACAGGGCCCGCGCGCTCTACGACTGGGTCGTGTCCAACACCTACCGCGAGCCCAAGGTGCGCGGCTGCGGTACCGGCGACATCAAGGCGATGCTCGAGACTGGCAACATGGGCGGCAAGTGCGGCGACATCAACGCGCTGTTCGTCGGACTCGCCCGCTCAGTCGGCATCCCGGCTCGCGACGTCTACGGCATCCGCGTCGCGCGCTCGGCGTTCGGCTACCGCGAGCTGGGCGCCGGCGGCCCGGACATCTCGCGGGCGCAGCACTGCCGGGCCGAGGCCTGGCTCGCCGGACGCGGCTGGGTCGCGATGGACCCGGCCGACGTCGGCAAGGTGATGCGACTCGAAACGCCGGAATGGCTGAAGGACCCGAACGCGCCGGTCGCCGCGCCGGTGTATCGCGCGCTCTTCGGCGGCTGGGAAGGCAACTGGATGGCCTATAACGTCGCGCACGACGTCGCCCTGCCCGGTTCGCGCGGCGCGAAGGTCGGCTTCCTCATGTATCCACAGGCCGAGACGCGCGGCGAGAGGATCGACAGCCTCGATCCGGAAACCTTCAAGTACAAGATCACCGCGCGGGAGATCACGGCGTAGCCGGTTCGGTCGCGCCCCCCCGGCGAGGCCGCGGATCGGGCATCATCGGGCGCATGCCGCGCCCGATGAGCGCCTGCGTCATGACCGCCGCTCTCGCCTATGCCGCCGGGGCCCACGCCGACGCGTCCGCTGACGCCGCGCTCGGGCCCTACCGCGCCGACGATTTCGTCGTCACCACCGGCGACGCCGCGCCGATCGCGCCGGCGCCCAAGCTCTACTTCGCCAAGGAGTGGATCGCCGCGCCGCGCGAAGGCGTGCCGGTGTCCGGCCACACCCGCGGCACCAGCGCCGACGACGACGTGCGCGCCTGGGCCGGGACCGAGGAGGCGGCGGCGCGACCCGGAGCGCGTCCGCCGCTGGTCTGGATCGGCGCGCCGGAGAAGATCCGCACCGCGAGGCTCTCGCCGGACGCGAGGCGGATCGCGACGCCGGACGGCGAGCGGGCACTACGGCTCGCGCCCAGGCTCGACTCGAACCGGTCATGGTTCGACGAATCGTCGGCGGCTTTCTACGCCGCCCGCGCGGTGAGCGCGCGCGGCGTCACGCGCGGCGAGGACTTCGAGGCGCGCACGCTGTGGCCGGAGGATTTCCGGATCGACGAAGGCGCGCCCCTCGCGCCGCTGCCCGACGGCCAGCCGGTGGCCGACGCGCTGCGGGCGCTGGTACGCGCGGACGGCGGAGGCGCGCGCTCGCCGTTCCTGGTGCGACCGCTGTGGGAACGCGCGCCCGGCACGCGCTCGTGGGCCGGGAAGCCCGCGATCGTGGTCATGGTCAACGGCGCCCAGGGCGACGACGACGAAGCCTGGGGCGGTCATTTCGCGATCGGAACCGGACGCATCGGTCCTGACGGCGCGATCGCCGACCTCCTGATCGACAATTTCTATTCGCTCGACGTCGTCAGCGAGAAAGGCATCCTCGCCGCCCCGGTGCCGCTCGACGGGTATCTCGCCGACCTCAACAGCGGTCAGGCGTGGTACCGGCCCTCGGCGATGCTGGTCGCCGTCCTCGCCGGCGACGAGGCGCCGGCTCTGGTGCAGGGCGCGTTCAACCGCGTGTACGCGCAGTTCTGGCGCCACCAGCTTCCCTATGTTCATTCGACGATGAACTGCGCCGGCATCTCGGTCGACACGCTGCGCGCGCTCGGACTCGAGGTCGCGCCGGAGGAGCCGGGCGCGCTCTCGCGCGCCGCGGGCTGGCTGGCGATTCCGTGGACGCTCGCGACCGAGCGGTCGCTGCGCACCGCGCGCATCGCCTACGAGTACCTCGCCACCGACCGGACACGTCTGTTCCCCGCCGTCGCCTTCGAGACCGTCGGCGCCGAACTGCTGCGCCTCGCTGGTGCCCCGGCACCGGTCGGCGGCGCCCGTCTACCTGCGGTGCTCGCGCGCGATCTCGACGCGATCGTCTATCTGCGCGTGCCCCAGCTGCCGTCGTCGCGGGCGTTCGGCTCGTGGCCGGTGGCGACACCCGCCGAGTATCGAGGCCGGGTGCCGAAGGACCCGCAGGACGCCCAGATCGTTCCGGTACCGCCCCGTCCGTTCCCCTCGAATCTGCGGGACGACGACCTGCGGCCCGAGGCAGCGCGGCCATCGGATCTGCCGCTGCGGATCTGGACGGTGATCGGCGTGATCGCGACGCTGGCCGGCGCCGGGCTGCTTCTCCGCCTCGTCGCCCGATTGCTCGGTTGAATGATCCGACGTACGGATGCCGGGGTCGGGCGGGGGTTGCATTGTTCCGCGTTTCTATTATAATGGAATTATGGAATCTTTGAGTGCCGCCACGCCCTTCCTCTACCGCGCACGCGGTCCGCTGTCGGCCGCGGATGCAGTCGCCGCGCTGGCCGCGCTCGCCCAGCCGACCCGCCTCGCGATCTTCCGCCGCCTGGTCGAATTCGCCCCGGACGGCCAGACACCGGGCGAGCTGGCCGGTGCGTTGGATCTCCCGGCGCCGACGCTGTCCTTCCATCTGAAGGAACTCGCCAACGCCGGGTTGGTCGGCGACACCCGCGAAGGCCGGCGCATCCGCTATCGCGCGGACGTGGAAACGATGAACGCGCTGCTGGGCTACCTCACCGATCACTGCTGCCGCGGCCGGGGTCGGCTCGCCGACAGCGCCGCCTGCGGCGCGCCATGCGCGCCCGCCGCCGGCGACCCCTCCCCTGCCCAGCGCCGCCGGAGACCGTCATGAAGCGATTCCACGTCCACCTCTCGGTGCCCGATCTTCCCGCGAGCGTCCGTTTCTACACCGCGCTGTTCGGGACCGGGCCGACCGTCGAGAAGCCCGATTACGCGAAGTGGATGATCGACGATCCGCGCGTCAATTTCGCGATCTCGGCATCGCCCTCCCACGCGGGGCTGCACCACCTGGGCCTGCAGGTCGACACCGCCGCCGAGCTCGCCCAGGTCCGCGCCGCGTACGGCGCTGCCGACCCGGCGTCGCTGGTCGACGAAGCGCAGGCGCAGTGCTGTTACGCGCTGTCCGACAAACACTGGGTCAACGACCCGCAGGGGATCGCCTGGGAAGGCTTCCGGACGCTGGGCGCGCTCGCCGAGCGCGACGGACCCGCGACGGACGCCTGCTGCGTCGGGACGCCGGCACCGGCGGGCGGAGAGGCGCGAGAGGCGTGCTGCGCTACGGCGAGCGTCGGCCACGGGTCGGCCCCGCCGTCGCGCGCCTGCTGTGGCTGACGCGAACGCGCCGGGTCGCGGCGCGCACCGGGCGCCCTACCACGTTCTGTTCCTGTGCACCGGTAACTCGGCGCGCAGCGTCCTGGCCGAGTCGCTGCTGCGCGGCCTAGGCGGCGCGCGCTTCGTCGCCCACTCGGCCGGCAGCCGGCCCGTCGGCGTCGTCAATCCGTTCGCGATCGAGCTGCTGCGGGCGCGCGGCCTGCCGGTCGACGGTCTGCGCAGCAAGAGCTGGGACGAGTTCGCCCGTCCCGGCGCACCGGAGCTCGATTTCGTCATCACCGTCTGCGGCAACGCGGCCGGCGAGGCCTGCCCGGTCTGGCCGGGACGACCGGCGAACGCACATTGGGGCGTGTCCGATCCGGCGGGGGTCGCCGGTGACGACGCGCGGAAACGTCGCGCGTTCGCCGACGCGTACGAGCGGCTCGCCGCGTCGATCCGCGGACTCGTCGCGCTGGACGACGACACGCTGAGCGCACCGGCGGCGGGTGCGCGGCTGCGCGAGCTCGCACCGGCCGCCGAGCGGAGCGACGAGCGATGAGCGCCGCGACGGGCGCCGGCACGACCCGCGAGGCCACGGCGCTGTCCGGTTTCGAGCGCTGGCTCACACTCTGGGTGGTCGTCTGCATCGGTGGCGGCGTCCTGCTCGGGCGCTTCGTCCCGGGCCCGTTCCGCTGGCTCGCCGGCCTCGAGGTCGCGCGCGTCAACCTGCCGGTCGGCGTGCTCGTCTGGGCGATGATCGTGCCGATGCTGATGCGGATCGACTTCGGTGCGATCGGCGCGGTCCGTGAACATTGGCGCGGCATCGGCGTGACCCTCGCGGTCAACTGGGTGGTCAAACCGCTGGCGATGGCCGCGCTCGCCTGGCTCTTCGTGCGGCAGGTGTTCGGAGCGTGGCTTCCCGCCGCCGAGCACGACGCCTACGTCGCCGGACTGATCCTCCTCGCCGCCGCACCCTGCACCGCGATGGTGTTCGTCTGGAGCCGGATCGTCGGAGGCGATCCGGCGTTCACGCTGGCGCAGGTCGCGCTCAACGACACGATCATGATCTTCGCATTCGCGCCGATCGTCGCCGCTCTCGTCGGCGTGTCGGCGGTGGCCGTGCCCTGGTCGACGCTGCTCGTCTCGGTGGTGCTCTACATCGTCGTACCCCTGGCGATCGCCCAGGCGCTGCGCGCGCGTCTGGTCGCGCGCGGCGACGGCGCGCTCGAACGCGCGCTCGAATCAACGCGACCGGCGTCGACAGCGGCGCTGCTCGCGACGCTGGTGCTGCTCTTCGCGTTCCAGGGCGAGGCGATCGTTCGCGAACCCTGGATCATCGCGATGCTTGCGGTGCCGATCGGCCTGCAGGTGACGCTCAGCTCGACGATCGCCTACGTCGCGAACCGGGCGCTGGGCGTCGCGTACCGCGCCGCCGGACCGTCGGCGCTGATCGGCGCGTCGAACTTCTTCGAGCTCGCGGTCGCCGCGGCGATCAGCCTCTACGGACTGGGATCGGGGGCGGCGCTCGCGACCGTCGTCGGCGTGCTGGTCGAGGTGCCGCTGATGCTGTCGGTCGCGGCGATCGTCAATCGCACGCGCGACTGGTACGAGCGGGGCGCAAGGGACGTCGCGCGCTAGAATGGCGCGACTCCCCGCCCTTCACCGTCGATGCCACCCCGAGTCGCAACGCTCCCCCCGGCGAACTCCGCTTCGTCGCACCCGCAGCCCCGCGCCCGGGCGGCCGGGCACGCGCAGGCGCTCTCGCGCGGCCTGGCGATGATGGAGTTCCTCGCCTCGACGCCCGGCGGCGCGACGCTGACCGCGCTCTCGGCGGCGCTCGCGCTGCCCGCACCGACCGTCCACCGCCTGATCGGCACGCTCGAGGACGCCGGCTACGTCCAGTCCGGCGAGGACGGTCGTTTCCGTATCGGCGTGCGCGCCTTCCGCGTCGGCAGCGCCTTCCTCGAGCACCGCAATCTCGTCGCCGAGGCGCTGCCGCGCCTGGAGCGGCTGACGGAGTCGTCCGGCGAGACCGCGAACCTGGCGGTCATCGACAACGGCGCGGCGGTGTTCGTCGCGCAGGTTCCGTGTCGCGAGCTGATGCGGATGCACGCGCGCCTCGGCGCGCGGGCGCCGCTGCACGCGTCGGGTGTGGGCAAAGCGATGCTCGCCGTGCTGCCGCCCGGCGAGGTCGACCGGTGGCTCGGCACCGATCCGCTCGCGTCCTACACTCCGCGCACGCTGCGGTCGCGCGAGGCGCTGGCGCGCGAACTCGGCGAGACCGCGGCGCGCGGATACGCGATCGATGACGAGGAGCACGCGCTCGGCCTGCGCTGCGCCGCCGCGGCGATCGTCGACGAGTCGGGTCGTCCCTGGGCGGCGGTGTCGCTGGCCGGCCCGGTCTCGCGGCTCTCCCCCCCGAGGCTCGCCGAACTTGGCGAGCGCGTGCGCGCCGCGGCGCGCGACATCACCGACGCGCTGGGCGGTCGCGACGCGCGCCGGCACGAACCGAGGCGCCGCCGATGAACGCCCGCCGGCTCGCTCCCACCCTCCTCGTCGCCACGCTCGCCGCCTGCGCGACCGCGGCGCCACCGGCGACCGAGGCGACCTTTCCGCTCGATCGCCCCTGGATGTGGACCGGCACCGACGTCGGCGGCGCGCGCAAGCACGGCCCCGGAGAACCGGAACGCTACGCGATCGTCTTCGAGCCCTCCGGGCGCGCGGCGATCCGGCTCGACTGCAACCGCGGCGCGGCGCGCTGGACCCGCGACGGCGCGAAGCTGACTCTCTCGCCGATCGCCGCGACCAAGATGAACTGCCCGCGGGGGTCACTCGACGTCGTCTACGCGGGCGATCTCTCCCGGATCGACGGGTGGCGGGTCGACGGAAGCTCGCTCCTCCTCACCGGCAGCGCGAACGAGTCGGTGATGCGCTTCGCGCCGTTGAAACCCTGAACGCTCAGCGCGTGCCGCCGCGCAGGTAGCCGCGCCCCGCCAGTCCCTTCGCGACCGCATCGGCCGCGTTGCGCGGATCGGCGCCGCGCTTGCCCGGGTAGACGGTCAGCACGTAGGCGTGCCAGGTGGCCAGGCCCGGGCGCAGATCGACCAGGCGAACCTCGGTCACTGCGGTGCTGGCGTCGTCGAGCAGACCGCGCAAGTCCGGCGCGCTACGCGCGTCCATCCAGCGATAGGCGCCCTGCCCCGGCGCGATCGGGACGTCCGACGGCGGCTGGACGAACACGATCGCCTGAGCGCCGGCCGCGCGCGCCGCCTCCAGCACCGCGCCGCCGTCCGCGGCTTCGCCGCCCGGCGCCGCGCCGCCCCTCGACCGCCCCGCGGCGGCGACGCGGACGCCGGCCGACGACAGGCGCGCGGCGAACGCCGCTTCCCATTCGCCGCGAACCGCCGGGTCCTGCGCGATCGCGACGACCGCCACCGTGTCGACCGCCGGGGCGATCGTGGCCGGGCCGTCGACGACCTCGCGCAATTCGGTGCGCGGACCGACCGCGCAACCGGCGATCGCCGACGCGAGAACGAGGATCGCGAGCCGCGCGGGGGTCACGGCTTCCCCGCCGGCACGAGCCGATGAGCGACCAGCGCTCCGACGATGACTTCGGCGAGCCCGTCCGCCTCCTTGCGGAACGACGCCGGGTCGAAGGTCTCGGTCACGCCGGTCCAGACGAGCTTCTTCGTGTAGACGTCGAACACCGACGTCTCGATCGTGGCGATCCGCAGCACGACGACCTCGGGCACCGCATACCAGCCGCCGTACCAGCCGTACCAGCCGGGTCCGAACGCGCCCGGCCCCGGCGCCACCGCCGCGCGGACCTCGGTGTGGGTCTGCACACCGCGGAAGCGCACGAGCATCAGGCCGTCGGCGCCCGAGCGCACGACCGCGGCGTCCATCTGCGCCTCGGTCGCCTTGCCGTCCGGCAGGAAGCGGTAGCCGGGAACGCCCTGGACCCCGCTGCCGGCCAGCCGCGCCGACACGACATCCTCGAAGATCCGCCGTTGCGCGAGGTCGCCGCCGACCGCGACGACGAGGACCTTCTGGAACGGCACGCTGCGCACCGACGAGTCGAACCACGAATCGCGAATCGACGTCGACGCGCAACCCGCGAGCGCGGCGGCCAGCGCGACCAGCAGCCATCGAAGGGCACGGAACACGGTGTCGCCTTTCACCGGCCGGTGAACCGGGGCGGACGTTTCTCGAGGAAGGCGGCGATGCCTTCGCGACGATCCTCGCTCGCGGCGAGCAGCGCGAACGCCTGCCGGTCGACCGCCACCGCCTCGGCGAGCGGTGATTCGAGCGAGCGCAGCACCGCCTCCTTGGCGAGCCTCACCGCGAGCGGCGGCTTGGTCGCGATCAGCGTCGCGATCTCGATCGCGCGCGCGATCGCGCTCTCCGGCTCGTCGACCTCGACCGCGATGCCCGCCGCCAGCGCGGTCCGCGCGTCGATCGGCGCGCCGGTCAGCACCATCTGCATCGCCAGCGCCTTGCCGCCGACGCGCGCGAGCCTCGCCGCGCCGCCGGCGCCGGGCATCATGCCGAGGTTGATCTCGGGCTGGCCGAACTGCGCGTTGGTTCCGGCGACGACCAGGTCGCAGGCGAGCGCGAGCTCGCAACCGGCGCCGAGCGCGTAGCCGCACACCGCCGCGATCAGCGGCTTGGGGAACGAGCCGATCGCCCGCCAGTGGCGCGGACGCTCGTGGGTCAGCACGCCGACCGCGTCGAGCGGGGCCATTTCCTTCAGGTCCGCGCCGGCGGCGAACACCGACGTGCCGCCGGTCACGACGACCGCCCGGACCGCGGCGTCGTCGGCGGCCGAGTCGAGCACCGCGGCGATCTGCGCGAGCGTGCGGGTGCGCAACGCGTTTCGGACCTCCGGCCGCCGGATCGTGATCAACGTCACGCCGTCGGCCGGACGGGCCAGGTCGATGTCGGTGGAATCGGTCATCGCGGCATTGTAGCCCGCGGCCCCGGGGAAGCCCGGCTCGGGGGTGCCGGCCCGCCGGGACTCCAGGTCCTAGCGATGGCGGAACGACGGCTTGCGCTTCTCGACGAAGGCACGCATGCCCTCCTTCTGGTCGTCGAGAGCGAACGTCGAATGGAACTCCCGGCGCTCGAAGAGCAGACCCTCGGCGAGCGACGATTCGTAGGCGCGGTTCACCGCCTCCTTCACCTTCATCACGACCGGCAGCGAGTAGGAGGCGATCTGGGCGGCGATCGCCAGTGTCTCCTCGAGGAGCCGGTCGGCGGGCACGACCCGCGAGACGAGTCCCGCCTTCTCGGCCTCGGCGGCGTCGACCATCCGGCCGGTGAGGCACCAGTCCATCGCCTTGGCCTTGCCGACCGCCCGCGGCAGCCGCTGCGTGCCGCCGAATCCCGGCATCGTGCCGATCGTGATCTCGGGCTGGCCGAACTTCGCGGTGTCGGCGGCGATGATGAAATCGCAGGCCATCGCGAGCTCGCAGCCGCCGCCGAGCGCGTAACCGGAGACCGCGGCGATGACCGGCTTGCGCGTGTGGCGCACCGCCTCCCAGTTGCGGGTGATGTAGTTGTCGCCCAGCACCTTGGCGTAGCTCCACTCGGCCATGGCGCCGATGTCGGCGCCCGCGGCGAACGCCTTGGGCCCGCCGGTGATCACGACCACCGAGACGCCCGGGTCGGCGTCGTAGCCGCCCAGCGCCGCCTTGATCTCGTCGGCGATCGCATCGTTGAGGGCGTTCAGCCGCTGAGGACGGTTGAGCGTGATGATCGCGACACGGTCGCGGGTCTCGGTCAGGATGTTCTGGTAGGTCATGGCTCGTGGACGGTCAGGTTGGTGAGGTCGAGCGATCAGCGATGTTCGGCAAGCGATCGGGGACGGGTGACTCAGGGCGACGTCCGGCGCGAGCGGCGTCGAGCGCCGTGCGCCGTCCGCCACCCGCGGACGGCCGACGGCGGACGTCGATCAGGCATCGGCGGTCGCGACGTCCTCGCGGGCGGCGGCCAGCGCCTGCGCGAGAACCTCGGGATCGCCGATGTGGTTGGCCAGCAGCAGCACGAGCTTGGCGTTGACCATCGCGCTCTGCGTGTCGTCGAGTCCGTGATGCGCGGCGAGCAGTCGCTCGTAGAAGTCGTCCGGCGCCGCGAGGTTGGGTTCGGTGTTCAGGGACATGGTCGTCGTCACTCCGGATTCGCCGCGCCCAGGCGTGCGGTCGCGCGCGCGAGCGCGACCTTGACCGCGCCCGAGTCGAACGCCCGCCATCGCGCCGCGACGTGCTGGTCGGGACGCAGCAGGTAGCAGGTGCCCGGCAGCGCCGCGTACCGCCGGGTGACGAGTCCCTCGACGTCGTCGACGCCGACCGCGCCCGGAGCCGCCGGAACGCCGACCTGGACGACTCGTACCGGAACCGGCAGGCGCGCGAGCGCGGCGACCGCATCGGCCGGCAGCGGGCCGAACGCGAGGAGCGTGAACCCGTGCTCGAGATAGGGGAGCAGCCACGGTCCCTGCGGCCCGGCGACCGGTGCGTCGATCGCCGGCGCGCCGGGGACCATCGCGCCCGCGCCCACCGGGAAATCGGGGTCGCGGTCGGGGGTGTTGAGCGGAGAGTGGACCAACACCGACGGGGTCGACAGGCGTCCGCTGTTGACCAGCCGGCGCGCGAACGGGTGGCGTCGGGCGAGCTGGAGCACCGCGTCGCGGAAGGTCCGCGACACCGGAGTCTTGGGCGTGATGAAGTCGGTCGAGCGGGTCGAGTGGCGCAGGTTCTCGTCGGCGGCGAGCGTCCGCTCGGCGTCGTAGCTGTCGAGGAGCTCCGGCGGCGAGCGGCCGTCGACGACCAGTGCCAGCTTCCAGGCCAGGTTGTCGGCGTCCTGGAAGCCGCTGTTCGCGCCGCGGGCGCCGAACGGGCTGACGACGTGCGCCGCATCGCCGGCGAAGAGCACGCGGCCGTGGCGGAATCGCCTCATCCGGCGGCACTGGAACGTGTAGACGCTCGCCCACTCGATGTCGAACCGCGCGTCGGGCCCGAGCATCGCCTGGAGCCGGGGCAGGATGCGCTCGGGCTTCTTCTCTTCGTCGGGATCGGCGTTCCAGCCGAGCTGGAAATCGATGCGCCAGACGTCGTCGGCCTGCCGGTGCAGCAGCACCGACTGTCCGCGGTGGAACGGCGGGTCGAACCAGAACCAGCGCTCCGGCGGGAAGTCCGAGCGCATGTGGATGTCGGCGATCAGGAAGCGGTCGTGGAAGACCTGTCCCTCGCTCTCCAGTCCGAGCATGCCGCGGACCGGACTGCGCGCGCCGTCGCAGACGACGAGCCAGCGGCAGGACAGCGCGTACGGTCCGTCCGGCGTCTCGACGGTGAGCTCGCTGCGGTCGCGGCCGCCGCGCACGCCGACGACCTTGTTGCGCCAGCGCAACTCGACCCCCGGCACGGCGCGCGCCCGCGCGACCAGCGCCTCCTCGAGGTGGTACTGCTGCAGGTTCACCATCGCCGGACGGCGATGTCCGGTCTCGGGCAGCAGGTCGAAACGGTAGACGAGATCGTCGCGATGGAAGACCTTGCCGACGTTCCATTCGACGCCGCGATCGACGATCGGCTGTCCGCAGCCCAACCGGTCGAGGATCTCGAGCGAGCGCTTGGCGTAGCAGATCGCGCGCGAGCCGACGCTGACCGTGTCGTCTTCGTCGACGACGACCACCGGGACGCCGCGCTGGCCCAGGTCGATCGCGAGCGCGAGGCCGACCGGTCCGGCGCCGACGACGACGACCGGATGCACGGTGCCGGCCCGATCCTGGTCGGCCGACCGGCGGTAGTCGAACCTCGGATTGGCGTAGGTCTTCACACGCGCGCGCGCCGCGGGGTCGGATGCATCGACGGTCCCGCCCGCCTACCGGCCTTCCAGCGCCAGCCACATTTCCCGGTCGCGCTCCGCGGTCCAGATCCGCGGATCGGGATAGCGGGTCGCCTCGTCGTACGCGCGCGACACGTCGAACGGCAGGCAGTGGTCGAAGATGACCCAGTGGCCGAACCGCGGCTTGAGACGCTCGTACGTCTCGCGGTAGACGTCGTTCAACGCCTTGCCCTCGCCGGCCGCGACCCGCACCGATTCGTAGAGCTCGGTGACGAACGCGCGCGTGCCGGCGATGCCCTCCGCCACCGCTTCCGGGGACTTGAGCGCGGCGCCGCGCCCGGGCACGAGCTTCTCCGGCTTGAGCGCCTCGACGGCGTCGAGCGTCGCCGGCCAGTCGGCGAGGTAGGCGTCGCCGGTGTAGGGCGTCGCCTCGAACTCGACCAGGTCGCCGGAGTACATCACCCGCTCGTCGGGCAGCCAGACGACGGTGTCGCCCTTCGTGTGCCCCCGGCCGAGCTGCAGGATCTCGACGCGCAGCTTGCCCAGCCACAGCGTCAGCCGCCGGTCGAAGACGATCGTCGGCCAGGTCAGTCCCGGCACCGACTCGACCGCGCGGAAGAGCCGGGGGAAGCGCCCGATCTCGCTCTTCATGTCGGCCTCGCCGCGCTCGACGACGAGGTCGTAGGTGTCGCGGCTCGCGATCACGTGATCGGCGCCGTACGCCGACGCCCCGAGCACGCGGACCGCGTGGTAGTGCGACAGCACGACGTAGCGGACCGGCTTGTCGGTGACCGTGCGTATGCGCCGGATCACGTCCTGCGCCATCACCGGTGTGGCCTGCGTATCGACGACCATCACCGCGTCGTCGCCGACGACGATGCCGGTGTTCGGATCGCCCTCGGCGGTGTACGCCCAGGCGTGGTCCGACAGGCGCTCGAACGTGACCTTCTTCTCCTCGAGGTCGGCCTGCGATGCGAATGTCTTCTCGGTCATGGTGGTTTCCCGCGGTCGTGCCGCCCCTCGAGCACCGGCAAACCCGGAGTATGCCTCGCTCCCCGCCGCGGTGACAGCGACGCCGGCCGCGGCGCGCCTCGCGGACGCGGGCGGAGGGTCATTTCGGCCGCTTGTCGACGATGCGCTTCGCCTTGCCGAGCGAGCGTTCGATGCCGCCGGGCGCGACGACCTTCACCTCGGCGGAGACGCCGATCAGCGACTTGACCAGGTGCGCGAGCGCCGCGCCGGCGCGCTCGCCGTCGGCCGTCCCCGCGTCCGGCGCCCGTTCGACCAGCACCGTCATCTCGTCCAGGTTCCTCGGTCGCGCGATCTCGATCTGGTAGTGCGGGACGAGCTCGCGGTGACGCAGGATCAGCTCCTCGATCTGCGTCGGGAACACGTTGACGCCGCGGATGATCATCATGTCGTCCGAGCGTCCGGTGATCTTCTCGATCCGGCGCATCGACCGCGCCGTCGGCGGCAGCAGGCGCGTGAGGTCGCGCGTCCGGTAGCGGACCACCGGCATCGCCTCCTTGGAGAGCGACGTGAACACCAGCTCGCCCTTCTCGCCGTCGGGCAGCACCCGTCCGGTCCGGGGATCGACGATCTCCGGGTAGAAATGGTCCTCCCAGACGGTCAATCCGTCCTTGGTCTCGATGCACTCCTGCGCGACACCGGGGCCGATCACCTCCGAGAGCCCGTAGATGTCGATCGCGTCCATGTCGAGCTTCGCCTCGATCGCCACCCGCATCGCCGGGGTCCACGGCTCGGCGCCGAAGATGCCGATCTCGAGCGACGAGGTCTTCGGGTCGATGCCCTGCCGCTCCATCTCCTCGGCGATCGCCAGCATGTACGACGGCGTCACCATGATGATCGAGGGCTTGAAGTCGGTGATCAGCTGAACCTGCTTCTCGGTCTGGCCACCCGACATCGGGATCACGGTGCAGCCGAGCTTCTCGGCGCCGTAGTGCGCGCCCAGGCCGCCGGTGAACAGGCCGTAGCCGTAGGCGACGTGCAGGATGTCGCCGGCGCGCCCTCCGGCGGCGCGGATCGATCGCGCCATCACCGTCGCCCACATGTCGATGTCGGCGCGGGTGTAGCCGACGACCGTCGGCTTGCCGGTCGTCCCCGACGAGGCGTGGATCCGGTTGACCTTCTCGCGCGGCACGGCGAACATGCCGAACGGGTAGTTGTCGCGCAGATCCGCCTTGGTCGTGAACGGGAACTTCGCCAGATCCTCGAGCGAGCGCAGGTCGTCGGGCGTCACGCCGGCGGCGTCGAACGACCTCCGGTAGTGCGCGACATTGCGGTAGGCGTGGCCGAGCGACCAGCGCAGTCGTTCGAGCTGCAGCGCGCGAAGCTCGTCGCGGCTCGCACGTTCGATCGGCTCCAGTTCGTCGGGACGCGGTTTGTTGGACGGCATCTGTCTCCTCCCGTGGCGGGGCGGGCGCCGGACGCCCGCCGTGGTCACTGCGCGGGCGTCTCCGGGATCACGTGCCCCTTGATCCGGTAGCTCTTGCCGCGGAACAGCGCGATCTTCTCGCCGCGCTGGTTCACGACCTCGATGTCGTACACGCCGGTGCGCCCGGCGGCGCTGCGCTCGTGGGCGCGGGCGGTGAGCAGGTCGCCCTCGCGCGCCGGCGCGACGAAGTCGATGCTGCAGCCGGAGGCGACGGTCGCCAGGTTGTAGCTGTTGCAGGCGTAGGCGAACGCGCTGTCCGCCAGCGTGAAGATGAACCCGCCGTGGCAGATCGCGTGGCCGTTCAGCATGTCGGGGCGGACAGCCATCTCCAGGTCCGCCCGGCCGGGACCGACCGACACGATGCGGATGCCGAGCGCGATCGACGCGGTATCGCGGACGTACATCGAATCGGCGACGCGCTCGGCGAGGACCTGGGCCTCGGCCGCCGACAACGCCGGATGGTGCTCGCCCATGATCAGGCGGCGAGCTTCGCGCCGGCCTGCGCGACACGCGCGAGCCGGGGCGAGGTCCGGTAGCGGACCGGGTCGATCGCCGCCGCCAGGTGCGCGAGGACCGTCGCGACCCGCGCCGGGCCGATCGCGTCGCCCCAGGTCAGCGGCCCGCTCGGGTAATTGACGCCGGCGCGCATCGCGGTGTCGACGTCGGCGGCGGAGGCGATGCCCTGATGCACGGCGTCGGCCGCCTCGTTCACCAGCATCGCGACCGTCCTCATGACGACGAGTCCGGCGGCGTCGTCGACCCGGGTCACCGCCAGTCCGGCGGCTTGCAGCGCGCCGGCGACCATGGCGACCCTGGCGTCGTCGCAGCCGGCCGACGCCGCGATCGCGACCCGCGACGCCGCGCCGTAGTCGTGCGCGAGGTCGAGGAGGACGAGCTGCGGCGCGAGACAGGCGGCGCCGCGCGCGGTCGCGGTACGCCCGTCGGTGAGCGCGAGCCAGGCGTCGCCGACGTCGATCGCTCCGTCGGGGAAGTTCGGATGCGCCGGTCGCCGCCCGATCGGCACGCCCTGGCGCTGCCAGCGCTCGACCAGCGGCGCGAGCAGTCCCGGCTCCCCGTGCAGGGCGATCCGCCGCGGCAGCCGCGCCGCCGGCATCGTCGACGGCGCCGGCGCGGCCGCCCCCGGCCGGTAGTCGTAGAAGCCCCGCGAGCTCTTGCGTCCGAGGAAGCCGGCCGCGACCAGCTCGCGCTGCAGCGGCGACGGCGCGTAGCGCGGATCGCCGAACATCGCCTCCCAGACGCTTCGCGTCACCGCGAAATTCACGTCGTGCCCGATCAGGTCCATCAGCTCGAAGGGCCCCATCCGGAAAGCGCCGGACTCGCGCATCACCGCGTCGAGCGTGGCGCAGTCGGCGGCGCGCTCGGCCGCGAGCCTGAGCGCCTCGCCGTAGAACGGCCGGGCGCAGCGGTTGACGATGAAGCCGGGGGTCGAGGACGCGCGGACCGGCACCTTGCCCCAGGCGGCCGCGGTCGCGAACAGCGCATCGGCGACGGCGGCGTCGGTCGCCAGCCCGCTGACGATCTCCACCAGCGGCATCAGCGGCGCCGGATTGAAGAAATGCAGCCCCGCGACCCGTCCGGGCAACTTCGCGCCGGCGGCGATCGCGGTGATCGACAGCGACGACGTGTTGCTCGCGAGGATCGCGTCGCCGGCGACGACGACTTCGAGCTGGCCGAACAGATCCCGCTTGGCGTCGAGGTCCTCGACGATCGCCTCGACGACCAGCTTCGCGCTCGCGCAATCGCCGAGCGCGTGCACCGGCTCGACGCGCGCGGCCGCCGCCGTCGCGTCGTCGGCGCTGATCCTGCCCTTGGCGGCGAGCGAGGCGAACGTCGCGCCGATCCGCGTGGCGGCCTCGCTCGCGGCGCCGGAACGCGCGTCGAAGAGGCGGACCGGGTGCCCGGCCTGCGCCGCCACCTGGGCGATGCCGGCGCCCATCGCCCCGGCGCCGACGACGGCGACGACGGATCCCGGCGGAATCGGAGCGACCATCGCCGCGCTATCGGCCGGTGAAGCGCGGCGCGCGCTTGGCCGTGAACGCCGCCACCCCTTCCCGGTAGTCGTCCCCGAATCCCAGCTGGCGCTGCAGGTCGCGCTCGCGGTCCAGTTGCTGGGCCAGCGTCGCGTGCGCCGACGCGTGGATCGCGTCGCGGGTCTCGACCAGCCCGCGCGTCGGCGCCGCGGCCAGGTGCGCGAGCAGCGACTCGACCTCGGCGGCGAACGAGGCGTCGTCGATCGCCCGCCAGATCAGACCCCATTGCATCGCCTGTTCCGCCGTCAGCTTGTCGCCCAGCATCGCGAGACCGAGCGCGCGCGCCGTGCCGACCAACCGCGGCAGGAAATACGTGCCGCCCGAATCCGGAACGAGACCGATCCGGCAGAACGCCTGGACGAAGCTCGCCGACATCGTCGCCAGGACCAGGTCGCAGGCGAGCGCCAGATTCGCCCCGGCCCCGGCGGCGACGCCGTTGACCGCGCACACGGTCGGCACCGGCAGCGTCCGCAGGCCGAGGACCAGCGGCTTGTAGTTGCGTTCGATCGAATCGCCCAGGTCGACCGCGGCGCCCCCGGGCGCGACCGCGCGATCACCCAGATCCTGGCCGGCGCAGAAGCCCCTGCCGGCGCCGGTCAGCAACATCACCCGTGCGGTCGCGTCGGCGCGCACCCGGGCGAGCGCGTCGCGCACCTCGGCGTGCATCGCGTCGTTGAACGAATTGAGCCGATCCGGCCGGTTGAGCGTCAGCCGGGCGATGCCGCCCTGCGACTGGTAGAGGATGTGCTGGTAGGTCATGTCGGGACTCCCGCGACGGAAGCGACGACGACCGCGGGTCGCGCCCTTCTCACGAATGCCTCCGGTGCTGGACGACACGGAACCGGTTGGCGACGAACGCCGCGTCGGTGAGCGCGGCATTGGCCGCCGGATTGGCGCCGGTGCCGTGGAAGTCGGAGAACGCCGCCGACTGGTTGACGAAGACACCGCTGGTGAGGTTGATCGACAGCGCGACGCCGGCGTCTTCGGCGACCTCGATCGCGCGGTCGACGACCGCCGCGTCGGTCGAATAGAGCGAAAGCGTGAGCGCGCCATGTCGCTCGACCGCGGCGCCGGCGATCGCGAGGCTCTGGTCGGTCGAGTCGGTGGCGATCACGAACGCGATCGGGCCGAACCACTCGGCGAGGTACTTGTCGCCGTCCTTCGCGTCGAGCCGGACGATCAGTGGCGTGCGCACGTTCGCCTCCGGATACGCCGGATGGGCGAGCGCGCGGGTGTCGAGCACCGTGGGGCCGAGCCCGCGCGCCCTCTCGAGACGGTCGAGCACGCCGCGGTTCTGCACGGCGCCGAGCACCTCGACCGCGCGGGCCGGATCGCCGAGGAGCTTCTGCACGCCGTCGGCGATCGCGGCGGCGACCTCGTCGAACGACTTCGTCCCCTCGTTCGTGCGGATGCCGCCGCGCGGAATGTAGATGTTCTGCGGTGCCGTGCACATCTGGCCGGTGTAGAGCGCCAGCGAGAACGCGAGATTGCGGGCGAGTCCGGGCAGATCGGACGTCGAGTCGACGATCACCTGGTTGACGCCGGCCTTCTCGGTGTACACCTGCGCCTGATGCGCGTTGCGCTCGAGCCAGTCGCCGTTCGCCGTCGATCCGGTGAAATCGATGACGCGGACCTCGGGGCGCAGCGCCAGCTTCTGCGCGGTGTCGTCGCCGGCCTCGTGGGCGACCAGTGTGACGACGTTCGGGTCGAAACCGACCTCGGCGAGCACGTCGCGGACGATCGCCACCGAGATCGCGAGCGGCAGGATCGCCGACGGGTGCGGCTTGACGACCACGGTGTTGCCGGTGGCGAGGCTCGCGAACAGACCCGGATAGCCGTTCCAGGTCGGAAACGTACAGCAGCCGATGACCAGACCGACGCCGCGCGGAACGATCCGGAAACGCTTGTCCATCCGGATCGGGTCGCCCTTCCCCTGCGGCTTCTCCCAGCGCGCGGTCGGCGGAACTCGTCGCATCTGGTCCCAGGCGTAGGCGACCGCCTCGAGACCGCGGTCCTGCGCATGCGGTCCACCGGCCTGGAACGCCATCATGAACGCTTGGCCGGTCGTGTGCATCACCGCGTTGGCGATCTCGAAGCTCGCCTGGTTGATCCGTGCGAGCGCTTCCAGGCAGACGCCGACCCACGCCTGCGGCCCGGCGGCCCGCCAGCGCTTCCCGGCGAGCGCGATACCGGCGAACAGGCCGTCGAGGTCGACCTTCGGGTAGGTCACGCCCAGCGGCGGACCGTACGGCGAGCGCTCGCCGCCGACGGTGGCGACCGTGCCGGGCAACGCGATCGGGAACGGCCTGCCCAACCGCGCGTCGAACGCCGCCTTGCCGCGCTCCGCGGCGCCCTCGCCGTAGACCTTCGGGCTCGCGGACTCCGGATACGCGGACCAGTAGCCGCGCTCGGCGATCGCCTCGAGCGCGCGGTCGAGCGTGGCGCGATGCTTGTCGAACAACGAATGGGTCAAGGCTCGCTCCTTCGTGCCGTCCGCCGGTCGGGATCCGGGCGGCGGGCGGGTGGGTGAATTTATCAGACCGGGGCGTTCAGCCGGTGCCGGTCTGATCGAAGTCGACGACGACCTTGTCGGTCGCCGGAAAGCTCTGGCAGGCGAGGACGAAGCCGCGCGCGACCTCGTAGTCCTCGAGCGCGAAGTTGACGTCCATGTCGACCTCGCCCTCCACCAGGCGGCAGCGGCAGGTCGCGCAGACGCCGCCCTTGCACGAATAGGGCAGTTCGATGCCGTTCGCCAGCGCGCCGTCGAGCAGGCTCTCCTTCGTGCGATCGAGCGTGTAGGACTTCCTCGCGCCGTCGACGACGACGGTGACCTCGGTGCGCGTGCGGCCGTCGGCGACCGGGCGGGCGACCTGGTGCTCGTGCCGGGGTATCGACGAGGCGAAGCGCTCGAGGCGCACGCGTTCGGGCGGAAATCCGCGCGCGGCGAGCGCCGCGACCACCGCGTCCATCATCGGCTCCGGGCCGCAGACGAACACCGCGTCGACTTCGGCCAGCGGCACCCACCGTTCCAGCAGCGCGCCGGCGCGTTCGCGGTCGATCCGGCCGTGCAGGAGATCGATGTCCTGGGACTCGCGCGACAGCACGTGGACGAGGTTGAACCGGTCGAGGTGGCGGTCCTTGAGCGCCGCCAGCTCCTCGCGGAACATCACGGTGCCGGACGCCCGGTTGCCGTAGAAGAGCGTGACATGCGACATCGGCTCGGCCGCGAGCGTGGTCGCGACGATCGACAGGAGCGGCGTGATGCCGCTGCCGGCGGCGAAGCCGACGTAGTGGTGGCGCGCCGCCGGGTCGACCGGCAGGTGGAAATGGCCCGTCGGCGGCATCACCTCCAGCGTGACGCCGGGCGCGAGCGACTCGTTCGCCCAGGTCGAGAAGACGCCGCCGGGCGCGCGCTTGACCGCGATCCGCAGCCGCCCGTCCTGCCGGGACGAGCAGATCGAGTACGAGCGGCGCACGTCGACGCCGCCGATGCGCGCCTTGAGCGTCAGGTGCTGACCGGGCTCGAAGCGGAACGCCTCGCCCAGCGATTCGGGCACCGCGAAGGTGACGACGACCGCGTCGCGCGTCTCCCGGTCGACGCGATCGACGACCAACGGATGGAATCGGCTCATGGCGGGGGACCGGTCAGTGCGGCTTGAAATAGTCGAACGGCTCGCGGCAGTCTTCGCAGCGGTAGAGCGCCTTGCAGGCGGTCGACCCGAACTGCGCGGTCAGCGACGTGCGCTGCGAGCCGCAGCGCGGGCAGGGCACGACGACGCCGTCGCGCCGCAGCGGCGAGATCCCGCGCACGTCGACGACCGAGACGCCGCTACGCGCGCAACCCGGCGGCGCGATGCCGTACGCGCGCAGCTTCTCGTGCGCCGCCGGCGCGATCCAGTCGGTGGTCCACGCCGGCGCGAGGACGATCTCGACGCGCGCCGACGCGCCCAGCGTCCTCAGCGCCTCGCGCACGGAATCGACGATCGACTCGGTCGCCGGACACCCGGAGTAGGTCGGCGTCAGGCGCACGACCCAGCCGTCGGCCTCGCGGACGATCTCGCGCACGATGCCCAGCTCGACGATCGACACGACCGGGATCTCGGGGTCGGGCAGCGCGTCGAGCGCGCGGCGGATCGCGTCGGCGTCGACCCGCCCCGCCCCGTGACCGGCGGCGTCCTCGAGCGCGCGTTGCTCGGCGGTGGTCATCGCGCCGGCGTCACCAGCGGGCGTCCGGATACGCCCGCTGCAGGAACTGCATCTCGGCGAGCAGGTGGCCCAGGTGCTCGGTATGTCGCCCCTGGCGGCCGCCGCCCTGCGCCCAGTCGTCGGCCGGCGCGACCAGCGTCGCCTCGGCGAGCGCGGCGTCGACCCGGGTTCGCCACGGCGCGGCCAGCGCCGCCAGGTCGGGACCGATCCCGGCGACACGCGCCGCGTCGTCGACCGGATCGGGAGCGAAGAGCTCGCCGGCGTACATCCACAGCTCGTCGATCGCGCGTTGCATCCGCGCGTGCGATTCGTCGGTGCCGTCGCCCAGCCGGATCACCCAGTCGGTCGACCGCTCGGCGTGGTAGGCCGCCTCCTTCGCCGATTTCGCCGCGATCGCCGCGACCGTCGCGTCGGACGATTCCGCGAGCGCGCGCAGCGCGATCAGATGCCAGTGATCGAACAGGAACTGCCGCGCCATCGTGTCGGCGTAGTCGCCGTTGGGCTGTTCGACCAGCAACGCGTTGCGGAACCCGTTCGCGTCGCGGCGGAAGGCGAGCGCGTCCTCGTCACGTCCTCGCCCTTCGACCTCCCCGGCGTAGGCGAGCCACAGCCGCGCCTGGCCGATCAGATCGAGCCCGACATTGGTCATCGCGATGTCCTCCTCGAGGATCGGCCCCTTGCCGACCCACTCGGACAGACGCTGGCCCAGGACCAGCGCGTTGTCGCCCAGGCGCAGCAGGAATTCGAAGCGGTCGGCGGATGTCATCGGTCGGAAGGAGGTTCGCGGTGGCGGGCGACGAACGGCGGGCCGACGGCGCCGGGCGTGGCGCCGGTGCCGCTCAGATGTTCTTGACCTCGTCGGGCATCGGAAAGAACGTCGGATGCCGGTAGACCTTGCTTTGCGCCGGATCGAACAGCGCCTCGCGATCGCCCGGCGAGCTCGCGACGACGTCCGACGAGCGTACGACCCAGATCGACACCCCCTCGTTGCGACGGGTGTAGACGTCGCGCGCGTTCCTGATCGCCATCGCGGCGTCGGCGGCGTGCAGGCTGCCGGCGTGCTTGTGCGCGAGCCCGTGCTGGCTGCGGATGAACACCTCCCACAACGGCCATTCGGCGGTCATCGTCGTCTCCCTCAGGCGGCCGGACGCGCCGCGCGGGCGGCGCGCTTGCGCGCGTGCGCGAGCGCCGCCTCGCGGACCCAGGCGCCCTCGTCCCAGGCCCGCCGGCGCGTGCGGATGCGGTCGCGGTTGCACGGCCCGTGTCCACGCAGGACCTCCTGGAACTCGTTCCAGTCGATCGGTCCGATGTCGTAGTGGCCCCGTTCGGCGTTCCACGCGAGCGCCGGGTCCGGGACGCGCAGGCCGAGGAACTCGGCCTGCGGCACCGTCTGGTCGACGAAGCGCTGGCGCAGCTCGTCGTTGGACAGGAGCTTGATCTTCCAGCGCATCGACTGCGCCGAATGGACGCTGTCGGCGTCGGGCGGGCCGAACATCATCAGCGACGGCCACCACCAGCGGTCGAGCGCGTCCTGCGCCATCGCCTTCTGCTCGGCGCTGCCGCGGCACATCGCGATCATGATGTCGAAGCCCTGGCGCTGGTGGAACGACTCCTCCTTGCAGACGCGGATCATCGCCCGCGAGTAGGGCCCGTAGCTGCATCGGCACAACGGGATCTGGTTCATGATCGCGGCACCGTCGACCAGCCAGCCGATCGCGCCGATGTCGGCCCAGTTGAGCGTCGGGTAGTTGAAGATCGACGAGTACTTGACCCGACCGGCGTGGAGATCCTCGATCAGGTCGTCGCGCGACACGCCGAGCGTCTCGGCCGCCGAGTAGAGGTAGAGCCCGTGACCGCCCTCGTCCTGGATCTTGGCCATCAGGATCGACTTGCGCTTGAGCGTCGGCGCGCGGGTGACCCAGTTGCCCTCGGGCAGCATGCCGACGACCTCGGAGTGCGCGTGCTGCTGGATCTGACGCACGAGCGTGCGGCGGTAGGCCTCCGGCATCCAGTCCTTCGGCTCGATCTTGACGTCGGCGTCGATCCGCGCCTGGAACACCCGCTCCTCGGCGCTCGCGTGCGACTCGTCGACAACCTGCTTCAGACCCGTGTCGACCATCTGGGCGTACATCGATCCTCCTCGCAACCGCGGTTCGGCGCACCGGCGGAACCTGCGGCCGGTAGGAAACGATACGATTTCATAGTCACCTGTGTAAAGCCTGTATCATATTCGGGTGACCACCGAAGCGCCGTTGCCCGCCTCGCCCAATCCCGATCCCGCGATCGCCCGCTGGATCCGGCGAACGCTCGGCGACGATCCGCCGCGCGCGCCGTCGCTGATCGTCACCATCTGGGGAGATTCGATCGCGCCCCACGGCGGGGTCGCCTGGCTCTCGACATTGATCCGCCTGCTCGAACCGCTGGGGGTCAACGAACGGGCGGTGCGCACCGGCGTCTTCCGCCTGTCGCGCGACGGCTGGCTCGCCTCCGAACCGGTCGGGCGCCGCAGCCGCTACCGGCTGACCGACGAGGGTCGGGCACGCTTCGCGCGGGCGTTCCACCGTGTCTACGACGCGCCGTTCGAGCCATGGAACGGTGAATGGGAAGGCGTGTTGGTCCAGCCGGAGTCGAGCAGCCCCGGATCGCGCCGGCGCCTGCGCGACGAACTGGGCTGGGCCGGCTTCGCGGCGTTCGCGCCCGGCATCCACCTGCGCCCCGCCCGCCGCGACGGCGCCGTCGCGCGGATCGTCGAATCCCTGGGCCTCGACCGGTCGGTGACCGGCTTCGACGCCCGCGAATCGCCGCAGGCCGAGCTCGCGACGCTCGCTGCGCGGGCCGAGACCGTCTACAGGCTCGGCTCGCTCGCCGGCGACTACCGCCGATTCATGGCGCGGCACGCCGGCGTCGCGCGGGCATTCGCCGGCAGCCGCGAACCCGACGCCGCGCAGGCGTTCGCGCTGCGGACCTTGCTCGTCCACGAGTACCGGCGGGTGCGCCTGCGCGACCCGCAGCTTCCCCGCGAGGTGTTGCCCGCGGATTGGCCGGGAGGCCCGGCGTACACGATGTGTCGGGACGTCTACCGGATGGCCCAACCGCTCGCGCACGCCCATCTGGCCGCCGCGTTCGCGGCCGACGACGCGGCGCTCCCGCCGCCGGAACCTTCGTTCTACCGGCGTTTCGCCGGATCGGTCCGCGACGCTGCGCGCTGAGATCCGCCGTCTTCGCGAACCGTCGAAGATCCGGCCCGCAGCGGTTCGTCGTCGTCCTCGTCCCAGTCTTCCCCTTCCCAATCGTCGTCGTCGGGATCGCCGATCGGCGTTTCGTTCTCGTCCTCGTCCTCCTGACCCGGATGGGGAGGACGATGCGCATCGCCCGACAACGGCCGGCCGTCCCCGGACTCGGCGCCGCGACCGCCTTCGCGCGTTCTCAACCGAAGGATCTGCATCGACGAACCTCCCTGGTCTAAGACCACGCCTCGTCCGGTGACCGGCCGCACGGCGCCCGGCATGCATCGGCCGGCGAGCGCAACGGCGACCACGAACCGTGAACGCTATCCCAGTCGCGTGCGCCGGGCAATGCGCCGGCGCACCCGGGTCGCCTCGAGTCGGGTGGATAATGAAAGGTGAATCGCCGCCGGCGAGTCTGCCGGAGCCGGCGGCGCCGATGCGCGATGAACCCACCTGGGCCACCCGCGGGGCGACGGACAGGACCGAAGGGCGCGGCCTTGCGGCCGCCGTTCCGTCGGCTGATCGAGCGCGTCGCCCGGTCGACCGGCGTGCCGTTCCGCGTCGTCTTCGCCGACGGCTCCGGCTACCGGCACGGCCAGGCCGATCCCGCGTTCACACTGGTGTTCCGCGATTCCTCGGCGCAGTGGCGCGCGGTTCGAGACGGACACATCGGCTTTCTCGAAGCCTATTTCGACGGCGGACTCGACGTCGACGGGGACTTCGCCGCGCTGTTCCGCGCCGGCATGGAGGCGGGCGTCGACGCGGCGCCGACCCGCTGGGTCCGCCTGAAGAACGCCTGGCTCGAACGGCGCTCGTCCAACCGGACGTTCGCGCAGGCGCGGGCCAACGCGCGCCGCCACTACGGCCTGCCGCGCGAGTTCTACCGGTGGTGGCTCGACGAACCGGCGATGATGTACACCTGCGCCTACTGGCCGGACGGGACGACGACGCTCGAGGACGCGCAGCGCGCGAAGATGGACCATGTCTGCCGCAAGGTCCGGCTCGCCGCCGGCGAGCGCTTCGTCGATGTCGGAACCGGATGGGGCGGGCTGTTGTTCCACGCCTGGGAGCGCTACGGCGCGCTCGGCACCGGGATCAACACGACGACCGAGCAGGTCGCCGACCTGCGCGCCGAGATCGCACGGCGTCGGCTGGAAGACCGGATTTCCGTCGTCGAGTGCGACTTCCGCGCGATTCCCGGCACCTACGACAAGCTGCTGTCGGTCGGCACGCTCGAGCACGCCGGCCGCGATCAGTTGCCGCAGGTGATCCGCGCGCACGCGGACGCGCTCAAGCCGGGAGGGCTCGGCGTCATCCACTTCATCGGCCATGTCGGCGTGCGCGACACCGAGTACTTCATCCGACGCCATGTGTTCCCCGGCGGCTGGATTCCGAGCCTGACGCTGGCGCTCGACCAGATGGAACGACACGGTCTCGAGGTGCTCGACGTCGAGAACCTGCGCCGGCACTACGCGCTGACCCTCGACTGCTGGGCCGAGCGGTTCGAGCGCCGCTGGCCCGAGATCCGGGCGATCGATCCGCGACGCTTCGACGAGCGGTTCCGCCGCGTCTGGCGCACCTACCTCGTCGGCTGCGCCGAGATGTTCCGATCCCCGACCGGACGCACGCACCTGTTCCAGGTCACGGTCGCGAAAGGCAACGTCACGAAGAACTACCCGATGAGCCGCGACTTCCTCTACCGGCGTTCGCGATGAGCACCGAGGACAAGCTGGCCGCCCTGGCCGTCGCGCTGGCGGCGGCGGACGCGACCGGACTGCCGTCGTTCGGCTTGTCGAAACCGACGTCCAACCTCTTCCGCGATCGGACCGCGAAACCGCGGCCGCGCATCGACCTGTCGGGCTTCGACGAGGTCGTGCGCGTCGACCCGACCTCGCACACCGTCGAGGCCGAGGGCATGGCGACCTACGAGACGATCGCCGACGCGACGCTGGCGCAGGGTGCGATACCGGCAGTCGTGCCCCAGTTGAAATCGATCACGCTGGGCGGCGCGCTTGCCGGCGTCGGTATCGAGGCGACGTCCTTCCGAGAGGGGCTCGTGCACGACACCGTCGTGGCCTTCGACGCGCTGATCCCCGGCGGCGAGCTCGTCCATTGCACGGCGGACAACGAGCACGCCGACCTGTTCCACGGCTTCGCCAATTCGTACGGCACTCTCGGGTACGCGTTGCGCGTGACCGCGCGCACGCTGCCGTCGCGCCCCTACGTCGAGGCGACGCGCGTGCGCCACACGGACGCCGCGCGCGCGTTCGACGACCTCGCGCGTCGCTGCGACGACGCCTCGGTCGATTTCCTCGACGGCGTCGTCTTCGCGCCGCACGCGATCGTGCTGACCGAGGGCCGCTTCGTCGACACGGTGCCGTGGACCTCGGACTACACGTACGAGCGCATCTACTACCGGTCGATCCACGAGCGAGACCGCGACTACCTGACCGCGCGCGACTGGCTGTGGCGCTGGGACACCGATTGGTTCTGGTGTTCGCGCAATCTCGGCGCGCAATGGCCGCCGCTTCGGCGGCTCCTCGGCCGCAAGCGCCTGAACTCGATCACCTACCAGAGGATCATGCGCTGGAACAGCCGGGTCGGCTTGACGCGTGCGCTGGCGCGGATCCGGGGGCGGACCCGCGAATCGGTGATCCAGGACGTCGACATCCCGATCGAGCATGCCGCCGAGTTTCTCGGGTTCCTCCACCGCGAGGTCGGTATCCTGCCGATCTGGCTGTGTCCGATCCGCGCGCCTCGCGGCACGCCGCGCGCGACCTTCTATCCGCTCGAGCCGGGGCGGCTCAGCGTCAACTTCGGCTTCTGGGACGTCGTCGAGACCCGGTCGCAACGGACGCCCGGGCACGTCAATCGCGCGATCGAGCGCGAGGTCGCGCGGCTGGGCGGTCTGAAGTCGTTGTACTCCGACTCCTACTACCCGGAGGACGAATTCTGGACGGCGTTCGACCACGACGCGTACCGCCGCCTCAAGCGGCGCTACGATCCGGGCGACCGGCTGCCCGATCTCTACGAGAAGTGCGTGCGCGGGCGCCGCGGCCGCGCCTGACACGAGCGGGCGATGCCCTGGACGCCGACCCGCTACCCGCCGGCGATGCGCAAGCTGCCGCCGGTCCTGCGCGACAAGGCGATCGAGATCGCCAACGCGATGCTCGCGCAGGGCTACGACGACGGACAGGCGATCCGGATGGCGATCGTCGCGGCGCGGCGCTGGGCCGGCGGCGTCGTTCCGCGTTTCCCGTCGCCCCGGCGCCGATGGCGCTCGCCCGGACCGTGAACGATACAGGACTGCGGTCGCGCGAGGTCGACAGTCCGGTCGGCGAGGTAACGCTGCCCGGAACGCTGACGCTGCCCGCGCCACCGCACGGCATCGTCGTCTTCGCCCACGGCAGCGGCAGCTCGCGCGCGAGCCCGCGCAACCGGTTGGTCGCGCGGGTCCTCGCCGACGCCGGCATCGCGACGCTGCTCTTCGACCTGCTGACGCCGGCCGAGGACTGCGACCGGGACGCGCGCTTCGACATCGAGCGGCTGACCGAGCGCCTGGTCGGCGCCACCGAATGGCTCGCGACCCAGACCGCCGTCGCCGGACTCCCGGTCGGCTATTTCGGCGCCAGCACCGGCGCGGCTGCGGCGCTGCGGGCCGCGGCCGAGGTCGGCGCGACGGTCCGAGCGGTCGTCTCGCGCGGCGGCCGACCCGACCTAGCCGGCGAGAACGCGCTCACGCGCGTCGGCGCGCCGACGCTGCTGCTGGTCGGTGGCGGCGACCCCGAAGTGGTCGAGCTCAATCGCGCCGCCCGGTCGCGTCTGCGCGGTGTCTGCGAGCTCGCGATCGTGCCGGGTGCGACGCACCTGTTCGAGGAGCCCGGCGCGCTCGAAGCGGTCGCGGTCGCGGCGCGCGACTGGTTCCTCCGACACCTCGGCCGCTAGCGGCCCTCCGGCGCCCCGGTCCCGCGCAGGAGCGCGATCACCTCGTCGTCGTCGACCTGGCGGAAGTCCGCGTAGTACTGCCCGACCGCGCGGAACTCGACCGGGGCGTCGAGGCACACGACCTCGTCCGCCCAGGGTCGGACGCGATCGAGCGCGTCGGGCGAGGCGACCGGCACCGCGCAGATCAGGCGTGCCGGCCGGCGTTGGCGCAGCGAATGCAGCGCGGCGATCATCGTCGCGCCGGTCGCGAGTCCGTCGTCGACGACGATGACGATCCGTCCGGCCGCGTCGATCGGCGTGCGGATCGGCGTGTACTGTTCGCGCCGGCGTCGCATCGTCTCGCGCTCGGCGGCGATCGCCCGCTCGAGGTAGGCGCGCGTCGCTCCGGCGCGCGGCGCATCGTCGGAGACGTGGCTCCAGCCGCTCTCGTCGACGGCGCCGATGGCGAATTCCGGGTAGCCCGGCGCCGGAATCTTGCGCGTCAGCACGACGTCGAGTTCGCCGTCGAGCTCGTCCGCCACGATCCTGCCGATCGGCACCGCACCGCGGGGAATCGCGCAGACGAGCGGTCGGCGACCCCGCCACTGCGCCAGCGCCCGGGCGAGCCGGCGTCCGGCGTCGGCGCGATCGCGAAAGACCATCGGACCGCGCGAGCGGAGTCAGTCCCCCGCGGCGCCGGCGGGCCGGCGCCGGTAGTCGTACGGATGCCAGTCGGGCGCGATCGTCGGGACCTGCGCGAAGTTGCCCGGCGGCGGCGGCGACGGCACCGTCCATTCCAGCGAGCGCGAGCCCCACGGATTGGCCGGCGCCCGCTCGCCGCGCAAGAGCCCGTGGATCCAGCTCCACAGCGTGATCGCCGCGCCGGCGAAGATCACGACCGCGCCCAGCGACATCAGCAGCTGCAGGCCGGCGACCTGCGGGAACTGCTCGAAATCGAAATAGCGGCGCGGCATGCCGAAGAGACCGGCGATCATCATCGGGAAGAACACCAGGTTGATGCCGGCGAACGTGAGGATGAATCCCGCCCAGCCGAGCTTCTCGCTGTACATCCGGCCGGTCATCTTCGGATAGAAGTAATAGACCGAACCGAAGATCGCGAAGGTTCCCGATACCGCCATCACGTAGTGGAAATGCCCGGGGATGAAGTAGGTGTCCGACAGGTTCAGGTCGAGCGTCGCCATGGCGAGCGGAATGCCGGTCAGCCCGCCGATCAGGAACGTGAAGTTGACCGCGAGCGCGTAGAGCATCGGCGTTCGGAAGCTGATCGACCCGCGGTAGAGCGTCCCGAGCAGACTGATCATCAGCAGACCGACCGGCACCGAGATCAGCAGCGTCGAGACCATCTGGCCCAGCCGCAGCCAGTCGGGCATCCCGGCGGTGTACAAGTGGTGGACCCAGACCTCGCCCGACAGCAGTAACACGCCGCCGATGCCGCCGTAGACCGCCGCCTTGTAGTTGAACACTCGGTTGCGCGCGAACGTCGCGATGATGTCGAACGTGATCCCGATGAAGGGCAGCAGGATCACGTAGACGGCCGGGTGCGAATAGAACCAGAAGAGGTTCTGGTAGATCAGCACGTCGCCGCCGTTGGCCGGATTGAAGAAATGGGTGCCCAGGTACTTGTCGAACGCGAGCATGGTGACCGCGACGCCGAGCACCGGCACGAAGACGAGCTGCAGGACGAAGGCCGCGCAGATCGCCCACACGTAGATGTTGAGCTGGTTCCAGCCGAGCCCCGGCGCGCGCAGGTAGACGACGGTCGTCAGGAAATTGATCCCGCCCAGGATCGACGAGAAGCCGATCAGCAGAACGGTGAACGTGTAGAAGGCGGTGTTGCCGGCGGTCTTGATCGAATAGGGCGGATACCCGGTCCACATGATGTCGGGCGGATCGGGCACGACGAAGGTGAGCAGCGCCATCACGATCCCGCCGAAGAACAGCCAGACCGACAGCGCGTTCAGACGCGGGAACGCCACGTCGCGCGCGCCGATCATCAGCGGCACGCTGTAGTTGGCGAGATAGCCGGTGAGCGCGGGGATCTGGAAGCCCAGGATCATCGCGGCGCCGTGGAAATAGAGCCAGACGTTGTAGGCGTTCGGATCGGCGGTCAGATCGGGGCCGGGGCTGTGCAGCTCGTAGCGCATCAGCATCGACATCAAGCCGGCCACCGCGAAGGCGGCGAGCGAACCGATCAGGTAGAGCACGCCGACCCGCTTGTGGTCGGTCGTGAACACCCACTCCTTGAACGAAAAGGCCATCGTCGGTCTCCGGGCTGGTGCGGGCGGGGTCGTCCGGCGTCGGCGGTCAGCCCGCCGGTTTCGCCTTCGATTCGGCGAGCTTGCGCGCCTCGTCCTCGTACCAGGCGGCGAACTCCTCGGGCTTCACGACGATCACCTTGCCGTACATCTTCGAGTGCATCATCCCGCAGAACTCGGCGCAGGTCGACACGTGTTCTCCGGGAACACGCGGGTAGAACCACAGGTAGGTCACCCGGCCGGGCATCGAGTCTTCCTTGACCCGGAAGTCGGGCAGATAGAACGAATGCACGACGTCGAGGCTGGTCATGCGCAGCACGACCGGCTTGCCGGCCGGCACGCGCAGTTCGTTGGTCGACGCGACACCGTTGGGATAGGTGAAATCCCACCGCCACATCGCCGACTCGAGCTTTATCTCCAGACGATCGGCCGGAACGTCGCGATAGACGTTCCAGGCCTGCCAGGTCTTCGCCGCCAGGTAGAAATCGTCGGCCATGAACGCGAACACCGGGATCACGACCCAGCCGACCGCCGCCATCCTCGACAGCGGCGCCGCGTCGCCGACCTCGTCGGGGGAGCGGCGCCGGTAACGCAGCATGAACCAGGCGCCGAGCGCGGCGAACACCACGAAGATGACGGTGACGTCGACCAGGTACTCGTGCCACAGGGCGTCCCAGACGCGCGCCGGGTCCTTCGGCTCGGCGGCGGCGGCGTGGAGCGGCGCGAGCGCCGTCAAGAGCCCGGTCGCACGGGCGAGCGTCGGTCTAGACACCTGGAACCTCCCTGCGGCGGGACCTGCGGAAAACGGCGAATCCGGCGATGACGCCGGCGAAGCCGAGCGTCAGCGACCCGGCGGCGACGAACAGCGGCGCGTTGAGCACGTACCGGCCCTCCCGGTAGCTGTACGAGAAGCAGATGCCTCTCGCGATGTCGATGATCGAGGCGGTCGACCCGGCCCGGCTGCCGGCGCCCTCGGTCAACGCCAGCTCGACGTCGCGCGCACCCAGGTTCCAGCTCGGCAGGTAGCGGGCGACCCGCCCGTCCGACGACACGACGATCATCACGTTCGGGTGCACGAACAGGCGGTCCTGCACCGACCAGAAGTACTTGTAGCCGACCTGTTCGGCGATCCGCTTCACGTCGCGCGGGTCCGCCGCGAGCGCGAAGCGCCACGCGTCCGGCGCGGCGCCCGCTCCGAGCTCGCGGACGAACCGGCGCACCGTCGCCGGCGTGTCCTTGGCGTCGAACGAGAGTGTCAACACGCGGTAGTCGGTGCCGGCGCGGAAGCGGGTGACGCCGGCGATCGCCTCCGCGAGCGCGCGGTTGACCGTCGGACAGGCGCCGTCGCAGCTGTAATAGGAAAAGAGCAGCAAGAGCGGCCGGCCGAACAGATCGCCCAGGCGGAAGCGGGCGCCGTCGTCGCCGATCAGGGCCAGCTCCGGATCGAGCGGCGTGCCGAGGAATCGCGCCTCGTCGATCGCGAGCGACGCCGGATCGACGTGCGACGTCGTCGGCGCCCGCGCCGGCTGCGCGGCCGCGGGCGACGAGCCGACCGCCAGCGCTACCAGAAATAGAGCTGCGAGACGACGAACAGCCATACGATGTCGACGAAGTGCCAGTAGACGCCGGCCGCGGTCACGAAATGGCGGTTCGTCCGGCCCGCCAGCGCGGGCAGCAGGACCGCGACGAAGGTCGCCAGTCCGACCAGCACGTGCGCGGCGTGGAACCCGGTGATCGAGTAGAACGCGGTGCTGTAGACGTTGGCGCCGAAGCCGAAACCCGCCCCCATCAGCGTCTTCCACTCGAAACCGGACAACCCCAGGAACGCCGCGCCCAGGACCATCGTCAGGACCAGCCAGCCGATGAAACCGCCCGAGTCCCTGCGCTCGTACGCGGCCTCGGCGACGTGGTAGGTGACGCTCGACGTGATGAGCAGCGCGGTCATCGCGAGCGGTATGAGCCGCGGCATGTCGGCCGAACCGGACGGCGGCCAGGCCGGCGCGGTCAGCCGCATGAACCAGTAGGCGGCGAAGAAGCCGGCGAAGATCAGCGCCTCGGCGAGGATGAACCACCCCATCGCCGGCAGGATCAACCCCTCGCCGTGGCCGACCAGCCCCTCCCGGACCCAGCCGGCGATACCCCAGACCGTGATCGGAACGCCGACGCCCAGGCAGACGACCGCCAGCAGCGACTTCTGGTAGACGAAGTGGAACGAGAACGGGAGCGGCAGCACGAGGAGCACGCCGACCGCGCACACGAACGGCCAGTAGCTCCACTCCCAGTGCGGCGCGTGCTCCCCGTCGCCCGAGGCTCCCGCACCGGGCGGTGTTTCAGCGATCGTGTGTCCCATCTCGACCGGACTCCGCGGACGGCGATGCGCGGAGCTTGACCGCGACGCCGTCGCCGACTCAACCGGTACCAACCGGAATGGTGACCCAGGTCACCATTGGTGCGTTGCGCGAAGATCCGGCCCCGGATCCCGGCGTGCGCGTCGCGCGCCGCGTCCGGCGCCACGCGGGCGTCACGCCTGGAGATCGGCGGCCTTGAGGCCGGCGAGCGATTCCAGCCGGTACAGATCGTGGATGCGCAACTGCCGGTGAGCGACCGACACGAGCTGGCGCGACTCGAACGCGCTGAACAGGCGGATCACCGTCGCCTTGGCGAGTCCCAGGTAATTCCCGATGTCGTCGCGCGACATCGACAGGCGGAACTCCGCCGCCGAGAAGCCGCGCGCCGCGAACCGGGACGAGAGGTTGAGCAGAAACCCGGCGAGACGCTCCTCCGCCGTCATCCGGCAGTGCAGCACCTGCAGCAGCAGGTCGTGCCGGATCTGGTGGCTCATGATCCGGAGCATCTGGCGCTGCATGCTCCGCACGATCGCACCCAGATCCTCGAGCCGGTCGAACGGGACCACGCAGAGGCTGGACGTCTCGAGCGCATGGGCGTCGTAGAGGTAGCTGCCGGCGCCGACCGCGTCCAGCGCGATCAGTTCACCCGGCAGGTGGAAGCCGGTCACCTGCGCGTGGCCGCCGCCGAGAGGCACGGTCGACTTGATCGAGCCCGATTTGACCGCGAAGACCGACTGGAAACGTTCGCCGCGCCGGAACAGCCGCTCGCCGCGCCGGACGACGCGACGGCTCTTGATCACCCGCTCGAGCAGGTCGATGTCACCCGGTTCGAGCCCGACCGGCAGGCAGAGGGCGAAGAGCCCGCAGTGGCGGCAATCGACCCGAGGACCGACGAGCTCGCGGGCCGGAGGGCAATGCGGCTCGCCGTCCGCGGGCGCGAGCGCGGACCGGGGTGCGCCGCGCGCGGCCCGGCCGGCGGCCCGGTTCGAATCGCGCGGCGTCGTCATCGCGGTCCCGCGCGGGTCGTCGTGCGCTCAGGCAGGCGGAATGCGCAGCACCTGTCCCGGATAGATCTTGTCGGGATGCGAGAGCATCGGCTTGTTCGCCTCGAAGATCTTCATGTACTTGTTCGGGTCGCCGTAGTACTGCTTGCTGATCTTCGACAGGTTGTCGCCGGACTTGACCGTGTAGTACTGCGCTTCCGGCGCGCTCCGGTCGACGCTCATCATGTCCTTGACCTGCGCGACGCCGGCGACGTTGCCGCAGCACAGCACGATCTTCTCGCGCACGTCCTGACTCGGGGCGACACCGTACACGGTGACCGTCGACGAAGATCCGTCGAACGTCACGGTCAGCCCGGTCGCCGACAGGTTCTGCGCGCGGATGTAGCCGACGATCGCGTCACCCGCGGCGTCGTTCGCGGCCTTGATCTTCCCGGCGTCGGCGGGGGCCGCCTGCGCGGCCGACATCGCCGCCTGCGCCTGCCCGCGCCCGAACAACTTCTCCCCGGCTTCCTTCACGAAATCGATCAGCCCCATCGCTCGTCTCCCGTCGTTCGAACGCCCCCACCCGGGGGCGCGTGCCGACCCTAGCACCCCGCCGCCCTCCCGGCAAGGCGACCGATGCCCGAACGGCCGGGCCGGCCCGGACCTGCCGGAACGATCATTTCGATTTGATGACGCGCTGGAACTTGCATTCCGTCGCGCCGCGACCGACAATCGGCGTTCGACGCGGCTCGCGCCGCGCGCCCGTTCGCGGCGGCCGCGTCATCGACCGAGCCGATGTCCGCCCCGTATCTCGTCGCCGACAGCGTCAGCGTGGCCTACGGCCCGGTGCGCGTGCTCGACCGCGTCTCGCTGACGGTCGCCCGCGGCGAGCTGGTCGCGCTGCTCGGCAGCTCCGGCTGCGGCAAGACGACGCTGCTGCGCGCGATCGCCGGATTCGTGCGGCCGACCGCCGGGACGATCTCGGTCGACGGCCGCGACCTGACGCATCTGCCCCCGGAGGCGCGCGGCACGGCGATGATGTTCCAGTCCTACGCGTTGTGGCCGCACATGGACGTCGCCGCCAACATCGGCTACGGGCTGAGGATGCGCGGCGCCGCGCGCGAGACGATCGCCCGCCGCGTCGACGAGATGCTCAAACTGCTGCAGCTCGACGGCTACGGCGCCCGGGCGATCGGCGCGCTGTCCGGCGGACAGAAGCAGCGCGTCGCCCTGGGCCGCGCGCTCGCCGTCGATCCGTCGGTGCTGCTGCTCGACGAGCCGATGTCCAACCTCGACTACCGCGTCCGTCTCGAGCTCCGCCACGAGCTGCGCGCGCTGCAGAAGCGCGTCGGCATCACCGCGATCTACGTCACCCACGACCGCGAGGAGGCGCTCACGCTCGCCGACCGGATCGCGGTGATCGACGCCGGGCGCATCGCGCAGCTCGGCACGCCCGACGATGTGTTCCACCACCCGAGCTCGCCGTTCGTCGCCGGATTCATGGGCGCCGACAACGCGCTCGACGTGGTCCGCAACGGCGCCGGATGGACGCGCGCCGGTGCCGGCGCGTCCGGCGCCCGCGCCCGCGCGCACTTCCGCGCCGACCGCGCGCGCCTGTCCCCGGACGCCCCCGCGGCCGCCGGCGACCTCGTCCTCGACGGTTCGGTCTCGCAACGCGTCTACCTCGGCACCCAGTACCGCTACCGCGTCCGGTGTGGCGGCGACGACTTCTGGATCGAGGACAGCCGCCGGCGCGACGAGGGCGAGGCGGTTCGCGTCGTCGTCCCGTCCGAGGCGCTGCTCGTCTTTCCGGCCGCGGCCTGATGCCCCGCCGCGTCCGCCCGTTCCCCCGCCCCACCCCGCCAGGAGGCCCCCGATGCGACCGTTGAAGATCCCCCTCACCGCGCTGGCGTTCGCGACCGGCGTCGCGCTCGGCGCCGCGGCGCCCGCCGCCGCGCAGACCACGCTCAACGTGATCACCGCCGGCGACCAGAACATGGTCGATTACGTAAACAACTTCCTCGGACCGCGCTTCGAAAAGCTCAATCCCGGCGTCAAGGTGCGCGCCGTCGGCACCGGACCGGGCGACGCCGGTTCGCAGAAGATCTACGAGAAGCTCTCGGCGCAGCAGAAGGCCGGAGCCGCCGCCTGGGACGTCGACGTCGCCGTCGTCCACCAGCGCGGCGCCGGCACGATGGTCAAGGAGAGCCTGCTCGCCGCCTACCGCAACGACGTCGCCGCCGGCAAGCTGGTCTCGCGCGACACCGCGAAGAACGCTCTGGGCGCGAACGTCGATGGCTACGTGATCCCGATGTTCCACAGCCAGATCGCCTTCGCCTACAACCCGGCGGTGGTCAAGCAACCGCCGAAGAGCTACACCGAGCTCGCCGACTGGGTGAAGAAGAACCCGAAGCAGTTCGGCTACAACGGCGTCAAGGGCGGCATGTCCGGCGTCGGATTCGTCATGGGCTGGGTGGCCGCGAACAGCGGCATCGCCGATCAGCTCGAGAAGGGACCCTACGACGCCTCGAAGAAGGCGTTGATCGACCGCTCTCTGGGCGGCCTGAAGGAGTTCAACCAGTACGTCGTGCTGACGCCGGGGAACGCCGGAACGCTCGACATGCTGAACCGCGGCGAGATCGCGATGGGCCCGGTCTGGGTGGACATGTTCTACACCTGGCTCGCGGACGGCAAGATGAACCCCTCGGTCAAGCTCGCGCTGCCGCAGCCGGGCATGCCGGGTCAGCCGATGTACTACGTCGTTCCGGTCAAGGCCGCCAACGGCCAGCTCGCCCGCAAGTTCGTCGACTTCGCGGCGAGCCCGGAGATCCAGGCCGAGGGCATCGTCAAGCAGTTCAACTGGTACCCCGGCATCGACGCGCAGCACGTCAAGTCGAAGATGGACGAGAAGACCTGGAGCAAGCTCTTCACCGACATCTCGCCCGAGGCGCTCGCGAGCTACGGACGGCCGTTCCCGCTGTCGGAGTACTTCACCGACATCCTCGAGGGCTACGAGCGGGTCGTGCTCAAGTAGGCGGCCCGGGCCGACGTCCCGATGAACGACGCGCGGCGCTGGGCGGGTCTGGCGCTCGCCCTCCCGGCGCTCCTCGTCGTCGCGACGTTCTTCGTCGCGCCGCTCGGCATGTCCGCCGTCCTCGCCTTCCGAGGCAAGGACGGCGGATTCACGCTCGCGCACTTCGAAAAGGCGTTCGAGCTCTACACGAACGACCTGCTCTTCTCCGCGCTCATCGTGCTGGCCTCGACCGCGGCGATCGGCGCCGTATCGGTCGCCATCGCCGGGTACCTGACGCTCGGCGAACACCCGCGCACGCTGGCGATCCTGCGCTGGCTGTACCGCTGGCCGCTGTTCATCCCGTTCATCGTCACCGCCCAGGTGATGCGGACCTTCCTCGCCAAGAATGGGATGCTGAATCACCTGCTGACCGGCGCCGGACTCATCGATCCGCTGCAGGCGCAGAGCCTGCTCGACTGGCGGGGCATCGTCGTCGCCTTCGTCTGGAAGCAGGCGCCGTTCGTCACGCTGCTGCTCGCCGGCGCGATGGCCGCGATCGACCGGCAGCACATCGAGGCGGCCCGCAACCTCGGCGCCGGGCGGCTGCGCGTGCTCTTCGAGATCGTCCTGCCGCAGTCGCGTCGCACGCTGATGGTGGGTCTCGTGCTCTCGTTCGTCTCGATGCTGTCGGTGCTGTCGGTGCCGCTGATGATCAACCCGAACTCGCCGACGATGCTGACCGTCGACATCGCCTACCGGATCAATTCGCACGGCGACTACGCGGTCGCCAACGCGCTGTGCCTGATGTCGCTCGCCCTCGCGTCGCTCGGCGCCTGGTTCTACCTGCGCGAAGCCGCGCGCAAGGCGGAGTCGGCGTGAGCGCATCGGCGCGCGTGCGCTGGTCCGACGCGATCGCTCGGACGCTCGTCGTCGTACTGCTCGCCTTCGTCATCTTCGGTCCGCTGGCGAACCTCGTGCTGTGGGCGTTCGCCGAACGCTGGTACTTCCCCAACAAGCTGCCGCAGGAATTCGGCCTCGCCTTCTGGAAGCGCGTCTTCGACCCGCGCGGCAACGCGCTGGCCTCGCTGGGCACGAGCGTCGCCATCGCCGCGCTGACGGTCGCCGTGACGCTCGCGGTCGCGATCCCGGCCGGCTACGCGCTCGCCCGCCTGCGGATGCCCGGCCGTCTGCTCGTACTGCTGGTCTTCCTGCTGCCGCAGGCGGTGCCCAATCTCCCGGTCTACGTCAACATCGCCCGCGTCTTCTACGAGATCGGCCTGAACGGGACGGTGGCCGGCGTCGTGCTCGTGCATACGTCGCACGGCCTGGTGCTGGCGGTCTGGATCGCCTCGGCGGCGTTCGCGGCGGTCGACGTTTCGCTCGAGGAGGCGGCGCGCAACCTGGGCGCCTCGGCGTGGCGCTGCTGGACCACGGTCACGCTACCGCTCGCGCTGCCCGGGCTCATCGCCAGCGCGATCTTCGTCTTCCTCGAGTCGCTCGACGAGTTCACCGGGACGTACTTCGTCGGCGTGCCGGACGTCACGACGCTGCCGCTGCTCATGTTCAACGCGAGCATGGGCGGCAACTACCAGATCGCGTCGATCACCGCGCTGCTGCTCCTCGTGCCGTCGATCCTCTTCATGCTGCTGGTCGAGCGCTTCCTCAAGGCCGACGTGCTGGCGATGATCGGGCGCTAGGCGAGCGCCGCGCGGCCGGGCGCGAGGCACCCGGGACCGGGCGTCAGCCCGACGAAGCGACGAGCGGGACGGTGGCGACGACCTTCCACTCGTCGATCGGCACGTCCTTGCCCGACAACGCGACGACCAGCCGGTCGAAGCGCATCGTCCTGCCGTCGATCGCCCGGGTCAGCGGTCGGGAGCGCGCGATCTTCTCGCGCACCGGCAGCTTGCCGTAGGCGAGCGACAGATGCGGGAACGGCGAGAGTCCGTCGCGCGTCCCGGCCAGCGTGGCCGACCGCTCGAGCAGCCGGTGGAAGCGCTCGGCGCTGTCGAAGGCGACGAAGAACGCCCGGAACGGGTGTTCGGTCCAGGAAATCCCGAACGCGCGCCAGGCCAGGACCGCAAGCCCCTCCGCCAGCTCGCGGGCGTAGCCTTCGGCGTCGTCGGCCGACACGTCGAGGTCGCCCTGAACGGTCACGTGCGGCGCGAACGCGGGCATGCCGAACACCGGCGCGAGCACCCGGATCAGGTCGGTCATCTCGCGCTCGAGCGCCGGCTCGGGCACGAGCCACAGCGAATACGCCTCGCCGCTCATGCGCGCATCAGGTCGCCCAGCGTTTCCTCGAGGAAACCGCGCAGCCCGGGGGCGCCCGCGAGGATCGGCGCGCCGCGCTCGAGCGCGTCGCCGGCGAAGAAATCGTTGGTGAAGCCGCCCGCCTCGCGTACGATCGCGATCCCGGCCGCCACGTCCCAGGCGTTGATGTGAGGCTCGAAGTAGCCCTCGAAGCGGCCATCGGCGACGTGCGCCATGCCCAGTGCGCCGCTCCCCAGCCGGCTGTATTCGCAGTGGCGCGAGAGCAGTCGCTCGACCGACGCCACGTGGAACGCCGGCGGGCGCCGGTAGCTGAAGCCCAGGCCGACCCGGGATTCGGACGGCGAGGACGCCGGCGAGACACGGATCGGCCGGCCGTTCATCGTCGCGCCCTGGCCGCGTGCCGCGGCGTGGGTCTCGCGCACGACCGGATTGACGATGACGCCGGCCACCGCGTCGCCACCATGCCACAGGCCGATCGAGACGCACCACAGCGGCAGACGGCGCACGAAGTTCGCCGTGCCGTCGATCGGATCGATGATCCACAACGGCGAGCGTCCGTCCCAGTCGGCGGACATGCCCTCCTCTTCGCCCAGCACCGCGTCGCCGGGAAACGCCGCCGCGATCTCGGCGCGCAGCGCCGCCTCGACCGCCCGATCGGCGGCGGTGACGAGATCCTGGAGGCCCTTCGACACCACGCCGAGACGTCCGGGGTCGGCGGCGTAGCCCAGCGCCAGCGCTGCGGCGCGTTCGCCGGCGGTGACGGCGAACGCGAGGCGTTGCGTGAGTTCGGTTCGGTTCATCGGTCGGCTGGTCGGTTGGCGCGCGCCCGCTGCGGCCGGGATGCGCGGACGCTCCCGGAATGATACAGTCCCCGCGGCGCACCTCGCGTCTCGCCGATGCCGACCGTTCACACTCCGTCCAACCGCGTTGCGTCCCTCCGGGAGGACCGCGTCGCGCGGGCCCGTCCGTGCGCGGCGCTGGTCCTCGCCGCGATCCTCGCGCTCGGCGGCTGCGCCAGCGACCGTCTCTCGCCCGGCCTGGAGACGACGATCCTGCCGACGACGATCGACTACGACTGCGACGAGGGACGCAAGCTCCGGGTCGAGCGCGCCGGCGACGCGACCGGCGCGCGCGTGACGCTGGGTTCGCGGTCGTGGAGCCTGCCGCGCGCGGACGGCGCGGCACAGGAGAAGTACGCCGAGGGCACGACGGCGGTCTACCTGGACGGCGACGCGGCGCTGCTCGAGAGCGAAGGACGCGTGCTCGCGCGCAATTGCCGGTCGGCGACGCCCCTGCCCAAGGCGCCGACGATGCGGCCCTACCGGTTCTGAGCTGAGCGCGGTGCCGGGCGGCCCGCCGCGGTCCCGCCGCCGGCGCGGCGCTCAGTACGGCAGGCCGACGTAGTTCTCGGCGAGCGACTGCTGCGAGGCGGTCGACGAGAACAGGAGCTCGAGGTCGGCCTCCTGCATCCGCTCGCCGAACGAGTCGGTGCCCGGGAAGCGGTGCAGCAGCATCGTCATCCACCAGGAGAAGCGTTCGGCGAGCCAGATGCGGCGCAGGCACCGGCGCGAATAGTCGTCGAGGCCCTGGGAATCGCGCCGCCGGTACCAGTCGACGAGCGCACCCGACAGGTAGTGGACGTCGCTCGCCGCCAGGTTCAGCCCTTTGGCGCCGGTCGGAGGAACGATGTGCGCCGCGTCGCCGGCGAGGAAAAGCCGTCCGAAACGCAACGGCTCGGCGACGAAGCTGCGTAGCGGCGCGATGCTCTTCTCGATCGACGGCCCGGTCGAGAGCGCGGCGTTCGCCGGCTCGTCCAGGCGCCGGCGAAGCTCGTTCCAGAACCGCTCGTCGGGCCAGGACTCGACCTTCTCGTCCACAGGGCACTGGAGGTAGTAGCGGCTGCGCGTCAACGAGCGCATCGAGCACAACGCGAAGCCGCGCTCGTGGCTCACGTAGATCAATTCCGGCGAGACCGGCGGGCGATCGACGAGCACGCCCAGCCATCCGAACGGATAGACGCGCTCGTGCACGGTCAGCGCCGACGCCGGGACGCTCTGCCTCGACACGCCGTGATAGCCGTCGCAACCGGCGATGAACTCGCAGGCGATCTCGCGCGTCGCGCCGTCGTGGCGGTAGCGGACCGTCGGCCGCTCGCCGTCGAACCCGTGCAGGCTGACGTCCTCCGCCTCGTAGACGGTCGTCGCGCCGATCGCTGCGCGCGCGTCCATGAGGTCGCGCGTGACCTCGGTCTGGCCGTAGACGACGACCGAACCCCCGACGAGCGACTGGAAGTCGATCCGGTGGCGCTCCCCGCGGTGCGAGATCTCGATGCCGTGATGAACGAGGCCTTCGCGGTGCAGTCGCGCGCCGACGCCCGCCTGGTCGAGCTTCGCCACCGCGCCCCGCTCCAGCACGCCGGCCCGGATCCGTCCGAGGACGTACTCGCCGCTGCGCTGTTCGAGGATGACGTTGTCGATTCCCTCGCGCGCCAGCAGCGCGCCGAGCAGGAGGCCGGCCGGTCCGGCGCCGATGATGACGACCTGCGTGCGCATGCTCCGAAACCCTCCGTGGGCGCGGGGCCGCAAGCCCGCACGCTGCGCGGAGTGTGGGGACGGCCCCGGGCGGTGTCAATCGGCCGGTCGCGACACCGTCGTGTCCGTCGGATCGTCGACCGCCGGGCCCCGGCTTCCGGCTACGCGCCCCGACCGGCGGTCGATCCCCGTTCGGCGTTCTTCAAGGCGACGAGGAAGCTCAGCGCGACGGTCGCGATGCACGCGAAGCCGACGTAGAGCTCCCGACCCTCGCCCCACCCGGCGACCGCGGGGGACAGAGCCCGCGCGAGTCCCCACAGGCCGACGCCCAGCGAAAGCCAGCCGACCGCCAGGCCCATGACGCGCGACGCGATCCGCGCCCGTCGATCGGCGTCGCGCATCAGCCGCGCGATCCACCAGCCGTTGACACCGTCGGTCACCGTCATGCCGGCGGTGAACAGGACTCCCAGCGCCATCGCGGGCAGCGCGCCGCCCCACTGCGCGCCGGCGGCCGCGAACAGCGCCGCCTGACTCATCGTGTCGAACGACAGCGCGAACAGCGCGCCGATCAGCGCGATGCTCGCCGGCCGCGCGGAACGCAGGACGCGGCCGAACAGGCGCGAGCGCAGCCCGAGAGGACGAACCACATCGGCCGGATCGGCGGTGAGCACCGACCAGAGGTTGAGCCCGCCCAACGCGAAGAGGAAGACGATCGAGATCGCGCTTCCCACGCCCTCCGCCCAATCAGGCGGCGTCCAGCGCTCGAGCGCTGCGCCGATCGCGACCGCGATCGCGATGACGACCGCGCCGTGTCCCGCCGAGAACAGCACACCGCACCAGCGCGCGAAACGCGGCCGCTCCTGGCCGTGCAATCGGGCCAGCCCGTCGATGGTCGCGAGGTGATCGGCATCGAGGCCGTGCTTGATCCCGAGGACGACGGTGAGCAAAGCCAGGGCGAGCACGCTGTCGGGCAGGGGTCCCATCGATGGTCCCGGTCGCTTGTGACGGATTGCGAAATCGTCATAACACGAACCATGCCATCGGCTCCCGAGCCCGGATGCCCGGCCTGGGCCGACATTGACGCCGAAGTTCGGTGCGCAACCCCTTGATTCACCGGTCGATCGGGCGGCGATTCCCAGGCCGCCGATGCCGGCGCCGATGCGGCCGGTCGCACCGAGCCGATCCGGATGGCAACGCGGCTTACAGTTCGCCGGCAGCCGCTCCACCAGCCGACCGGGCGTCCCCGCCGGCGGCGCGCGGCAGCGTCAGCGTCATCACCGCACCGCCCCGAGCATCATTGGCGGCTGCGAGCGATCCGCCGTGGCGCTGGGCCAGGCCGTAGCTGATCGACAAGCCCAGGCCGGTCCCCTTGCCGGGCGGCTTGGTGGTGAAAAACGGCTCGAACGCGCGCGCGAGGCCCTCGGCGCTGAAACCGGACCCGTTGTCGCGGAAAGCGAGCTCCACCGACGAGGCGTCGGCGCGTCCGCGGATCTCGAGCGCGCCTCCGGCGCGTCCTTCGGTCGCGTCGACCGCGTTCTGGACCAGGTTCACCACCACCTGCTGCATCTGTCCGGCCGAACCGCGCACCGGCAGCGGCCCGGGCAGGACGATGTCCACGTCGATCGCGGACGCCGACGCGCGCACGACCCAATGAACCGAGCGGCGCACGACCTCGGCCAGATCGAACACCGCGTCCTCACCGCGATCGGCCGCGCAGAAACGCCGCAGCCCGGCGACGATGTCGCGGGAGCGCTCGGCGCCCTCGTGAAGGCCGTCGATCAGCGGTCCCACATCGGCGAGGATCCGGTCGACCCGCAGGCTCCCCCGCAGCGCCGCGAGCTCGTCGGGCGCGGCACCGTCGTGCAGCGCGTCGAGGTAGCGTCGCAATCGCCCGACGTAGCGCTTGAGCGCGTGGACGTTGCCGAGGACGAAGCTCAGCGGATTGTTGAGCTCGTGCGCCACGCCGGCCACCAGTCGCCCCAGCGAGGCCATCTTCTCGGCGTGCACCAGCTGGTGCTGCGCCCGCTTGAGATCGTCGTGCGCCTTGCGCAACTCGTCGTAGGCGCGCCTCAGCTCGCCGACCGGGCGGCCGGCCATGACGATGCCCACGAACCGGCCCGACGGCGAGAGGCGCCGCGTGCAGTTGACCGCCACCGGCGTCGCGCCGAGCCGCGTGCGGAACTGCAGCTCGCAGTCGTGCGCCTGGACGGCGGCCGGGTCGCGCATGAACGCCTCGACGCGCTCGCGCGCGGCCGCGTCGGCGAACAGGCTGGCGAGAGGCGCGCCGCGCAACTCGGCCTCGTCGCGGCCGACGAGTTCGGCCAGCGCCCGGTTCACCTCCTCGACGACCCCGTCGCGATCGCAGACGACGAGCACGTCGGACATCGACGAGAGCACGCCGAAGATGAACTTCTGCGATTCCTCGAGCGCGGCGTTCTTCTCCTCGAGCGCGACCTCGTACTGCAGCAGGTCGCTGTAGACCTCGTCCATCTTGCGGATGACGTCGATCCACACGTCTTCGCCGACGCCCTCCGGCGGCGTCTCCCGTCCGCCGGGTTGAGCCGCCGCCCGACCGGTGACCGACGGCCGGCCCGCGGCGCGCGAGCGTCGTTGCGCGCCGCTCACGTCCGCGGCCTCGCGTGGACGTGCGCCGCCGCGACCGCGTCGCCGTGCCCGTGCGTGCCGGACTCGATTCGCGCCGGCACCAGGTTGAGCGCACCGTGGCGCACGCCCCGTTCGGCCACCGTCGCGTCGGCGAACGCACGGACCGACCCCGTGGCGCCGCGGAGGAGCACGGTCTCGAGACAATCGCGGTGGTCGAGGTGCGCGTGCATCGTCGCGACGCACAGATCGTGGTGCTCGTGCTGGCGGACGGTCAGGCGCTCGGCCAGCTCGCGCTCGTGATGATCGTAGATGTAGGAGAGCGCGGCGACGCAATGGGTCGCTTCGCCGCTCGCGAGCGCCTGCCGGTCCAGCGTCTCGCGGACCAGGTCGCGGATCGCCTCCGAACGGCTCGCGTAACCGCGGGCGCGCACGAACGCGTCGAACGCCTGCGCCAGCGGTTCGTCCAGCGAGATCGTGAAGCGTTCCATCGACGATCCTCTCAGTGCACCGTGCACACCATGCAGGGGTCGAACGAGCGGACGACGTGCTGGACGGCCAGCGGCACGCGCTCGTTCTCGCCGACCGGCGCGCCGACCAGCGCCTGCTCCAGCGCCCCCGGCTTGCCGTCGCGGTCGCGCGGCGAGAAATTCCAGGTCGTCGGGGCGACGATCTGGTAGCGGTGGATCCGGCCGCCCTTGAGGTCGAGCCAGTGGCCGAGCGCGCCGCGCGCCGACTCGACCAGACCGACCGACGTCGCCTCCGACGGCACCGGCCGATGGGCGCAGAACGGCTCGCCGGGCTTGATCTCCAGCACCCACCGCTCCATCGCCGGGACGACACGCGCGATCTCGAGCAGCCGCGCGACGACGCGGCTCTCGACGTTGCCGCCGGAACGGGCGACGAGGTCGCGCATCAGCGGATGACCGTCGACCGCCTGCCGCGCGAGCGCGCCGGTCTCGGCGACCTCGCCCTTCCATCGTGGCGCCTTGCACCACGAGTAGGCTCCCGGCTTGTCCGGATCGGGCGAGGTCGTACCCGACGACGGGTGCTCGACCGCCCCTGTCGCGCTCATCCAGGCGTGCGTCAGGTCCTCGGTCACCAGCGCCGGATCGAACGACTCGAGGGCGTCGCCGTAGACACCGGCGGCGAACATCCGCCCGGCTTCCTGCGGGTAGTTGCCGACGCTCAGGAACCGGTCGGTCGCCCGACCCAGCCCGGCGAGGCCCAGGTCCCGCGAGACCGCGAGGAAGCGGCCGAGGTCGCCGCCGCCCCGACGCTCGCGCCAGGCGTCGAGCGCGGCGAGGCTGTCGATCGCATCGACCGCCTCCAGCGCGTCGTCGTACAGCGTCGCCTCGAGCCAGGCGCGGAACGATCGCAGCAGCGCGAGCATCCGCAGCCGTTGCGCCGCGCCCACCGGCTGCGCGGTTCCGCCCGGCTGGATCGACCCGGTATGCGGCCATCGGCCGGCGAGGAAGCCCATCAGCTTCAGGAACTCGGCCCGCACCGGCAGGACCTCGCGCGCCGCGCCGCCTTCGATCGCCTTGAAGCGCTCGTGGATCGTCCGGTGCCAGGGACGCGCGCGATAGGCGTCGCGGGCGAAGTCCGGCATGAAGAACAGGTAGAAATGGGTCAGGTGATCGGCGAGATTCTCCGCCGCGAGGACGAGGTTGGCGGCGATCCGGCCGTTCCTGGGCGGCGTCACGCCGCTCGCGGCGGCGAGCGCCTGCGCCGAGGCCGAGGACTGCGACACCGAGCAGATGCCGCAGATGCGCGGCACGAACACCAGCGCGTCGTACGGATCGCGTCCGGGCAGGATCCGCTCGAATCCGCGGAACAGCGGCGAGTTGACCTGCGCGGATCGCACCCTTCCGTCGGCGACGTCGAGCGTCACCTCGAGGTCGCCCTCGACGCGGTTGAACGGACCGACGACGAGTCGGGTCACTTCGGGCCGGGCTTGCGCGTCGACGGCGTGACGACCAGATGGTCGGAACGCGAGTTCTCGCGGACGCGACGCGGCGTCGCCGACTTCGACAGCGCCGCGAGGGCGACGAACCACGCCTTGGGCATGTCCGCGGGCAAGCCGATCGGAATGCCGGCGAGCTTGGGGGTGCGCGCGAACGGATGCCCGGGTTCCTCGAACCCCGGCTCGACGCAGTTGATGCACGCGTAGCCACCCTCGGTGCACGAGCCCTCGCCGTTCCAGGTGCGCAGGTTGCAGTCGGCGTGCGCCTGCGTCCCCTTGCAGCCCAGGTTCTCCATCAGGCAGCCGAGATCCGAGGCTTTATCGGCGCTGGCCTTGAACTCGTAGTACTCGTTGCGCGAACAGCCATGGTGGACGAGCTGGTCGGCGTAGAGCCGCGGCCGCCCCACCGGATCCAGGTCGCCGGCCGCGAATCCGCCGAGGCCGATCGCCATCAGCGTGTCGACGATCCAGCCCGGGTGGGTTGGGCATCCGGCGACGTTGATCACCGGCAATCCGGCGCCGGAACGATAGCCGGCGCCGAGCGTGCCGCCGCGGATCGCGCCTTCGTACTGCAGGCCGCAGGCGTCGGTCGGATTCTCGCCGGCGGCGGGAACGCCGCCGTACGCCGCGCAGCTGCCGATCGCGACGGTGTAGCGGGCGCGCGCCGCGAGCGCGGACACCCACTCGACCATCGCCTTGCCGGTGCCCGCGAGCCGGTGGAATCCTCCGGTCCCCCGCGGCCCGCGCAGCATCGCCCCCTCGACGCACAGCACGCCGAGTTCGCGCCGGCCGCTGGCGTAATCGTCGAGCATCTCGATCGCCTCCGGGCCCGAGGCCTCCGACAACGCCGGATGCCAGCCGATCGATAGTCCGGCGGCCGCGAGCTGGGCGTAGAGGTCACGGGCGTCGGCGCACAGCAACGACATCGTGCAGCCGCCGCAGCCGCCGGACTGCAGCCAGACGATCTCAAGCGTCGCCACCGGTCGCCCCTTCGAGGCCGTAGCGCGCGATCTTGGCGCGCAGGCCCATCCGCGACAAGCCGAGCTCGTCGGCGACCCGCGTCTTGTTGCCGCCGTGGCGCTTCATCGCCTCGACGATCAGCCGGGCCTCGAGCATCTCGAGCCTGGCGCGCAGGTTCGCGTCCGTGCCGCCGTTCGCGCCCGCCCCGGCGTCGATCGCGGCGGTCGCCGCCTCCGGACGCGCCGCGCCGATGTGCGGGGCGAGCGAGTCGACGCCCAACCACTCGCCGTCGGCGAGCGCCAGCATCCGGTGGACCTCGTTGTGGAGCTCGCGCACGTTCCCCGGCCAGGCGTAGTCGGACAGACGCGCCATCGCCTCGTCGGTGAAGCCGCGCACCGGCTTGCCCAGCGAGGCGATCGCGCGGTCGAGCACCTGCCTCGCCAGCGGCGGCACGTCGCAGCGGCGTTCGCGCAGCGGCGGTACGTGCAGCTTGATCGCCGACAGCCGGTAGTAGAGGTCCTTGCGGAAGCGACCGCTGCGGACGTCCTCCTCGAGATCGCGGTTGGTCGCCGAGACGATGCGCACGTCGATCGACACGGTCCGCGAGGCGCCCAGAGGCCGGATCTCGCGCTCCTGGAGCGCGCGCAGCAGCTTCACCTGGAAGGCCGGCGAGGTCTCGCCGATCTCGTCCAAGAAAATCGTGCCGCCGTCCGCCTGCTGGAACAGGCCGATCCGATCCTCGTAGGCACCGGTGAACGACCCGCGCTTGTGGCCGAACAGCTCGGATTCGAGCAGCTGGTCGGGCAGTGCGCCGCAATTCTCGACGACGAACGCCCGGTCGGCGCGGCCGCTGCGGTAGTGCATCGCGCGGGCGAGGAGCTCCTTGCCGGTGCCCGACTCCCCGGTGACCAGCACCGGCAGGTCGTAGGGAGCGATCCGCTCCACCAGCGAGCACAGCGCGTCGATCGGGCTGCCGGGCGCTCGCACGATCCGATCGAGGTCGAAGGCGCGCTTCGCGTCGCGCCGCCGCGCCTCGACCCGTCCGCGCAACACCGGCTCGGCGCTGCGCAGTTCCAGGTGCAGACGCTGGTTGTCGCGCTGCAGCCGCTGGAGCTCCGCCGCCGCGCGTACCGTCAGGACCAGCGACTCGGGCTGCCATGGCTTGAGCAGGTACTGGTAGATGCCCGCCTCGTTGATCCCGGCGATGATGTCGTCGGTGTCGGTGTAGGCGGACAGGATGATGCGCACGACGTCCGGCCAGCGCGTGCGCACGTCCTTCAGCATCGCGATCCCGGTCATGCCCGGCATCCGCTGGTCGCACAGGATCACGTGGACCGTCTCGCGCTCGAGGATCGCCAGGGCCTCGGCGCCGCCCGACGCGGTGCGGACCTCGAACTCCTCGTCGAGCGCGCGCCGCAACGCCTCCTGCGAGCGCGGCTCGTCGTCGACGACGAGGACGACCGGCGAGGGCGTCATGTCGTGGACGCCTCGCGGATCGTCGCACGCGCGGTGCGCCGCCGGTGGCGCGCGAGATGCAGCGGCGTCCACGCGTGCGGGACCCGGTGCACGAAGTGGTAGCGCGCGACGTGGTAGCTCGGGTCGAAGCCGTAGAAGTTCATCCGCATCCGCCCGAGCTCCTCGGCGCGATAGGCCTCGAGCGGCTTCGCCGCCTCGTCGCGCTGGCGGCGCTCGCGTTTGGCCGCCAGGAGGCCGGCGAACGCCTCCGGCGCGGCGAGCGCCCGGGCCCTGGCGAGGACGGCCGCTTCGAACGACACCGGATCCGGTCCGGCGACCTCGTCGACCAGCCCCGACGCGCGCGCCGGCGCCGCGAGCATCGGCAGGCGTCCCTCGGTGATCTCGCGCGCTCTCGACGCGCCGACGCGCGCCGGCAGCAGGTAGGTCCAGTACTCCGACCCGTAGAGGTTGCCCATGTTCTTGTAGTGCGGATTGAGCACGATCCCGTCGCGCGCGACGACCCGGTCGGCCGCCAGCGCCAGGAACACCCCGCCGGCGCCGGCGTTGCCGCCCAGGGCGGCGATCGTCAGGTGCGTTGCGCATTCGATGATCGCACGGGCGAGGTCGTCGATCGCCTGGATGTTCGCCCAGGATTCGTCGGCCGGGCTCGCCGCGGCCTCGATCGTGTTGAGGTGGATGCCGTTCGACCAGAAGTCGGCACCGCCGGCCAGCACGACGACCCGCGTCGGTCGACGCGCTGCCGCTTCGAGCGCGCGGGCGAGACGCTCGCACTGGCGGGTCGACATCGCGCCGTTGTAGAAGTCGAACCGGAGCACGCCGACCGCGCCGGACTCCTCGTAGGCGATGTCCTGCCAGGTCGAGGCGTCGCGCGCGGGCAGCGAGGGAAGCGGATCGTCGGCGAGGCGCCCGGCGATCTCGGGCAGTGCGAGCGCCGCCGGCCGCTTGAAGTCGCCGGCCGCCAGCGCGCGCCGGACGTGGCCGATCCACACGGCGCCGTCGACGGTCGCCCGGCACAGCGCCTCCTCGCGGCGCGCGATCCACGCGCCGGGAGCGCCGCGCAGAACGCCCTCGGGGTGGGCGTCGAACAGCCGGCAGTCGACGCCGTCGACGCGATCGAAGACGCCCGGCGATCCGTCCGCCGAACGGATCTTGCGCAGGACGTCGGCGGTCGTGTCCCGGGTCCAGTCGATCGAGCGATCGGCCTGGCGGACCGGCGGGCGGGCGCGCCCGCGGCTCGCCGCCGCCGCCTGCGCGTGCGGCACCGGCCGCTCGCCGCGCGCCATCCGATCCAGCGCTTCGACGACCGCCGCGACCGCGCACTCGGTCACCTCGCGTCGGTAGAGGCTCCCCTTGGACGCCTCGCGCATCGGGAAACCACGGCTCGCCCAGACGTCACCGCCGTCCATCACCTCGTTCGCCTGCAGGACGGTGACACCCCAGTCCGACTCGCGCTCGAGGATCGCCCAGTCGAGCGACGACGGCCCGCGGTCGCCCGGGATGCCGGGGTGGACGACCAGACACGGCACGCGGCGCCATACCGATGCCGGGATCGCGCGCTTGAGGAACGGCGCGACGACGACGTCCGGGCCGAAGATCTCCACCGCCTCCGCGGTCACGGCGTCGGCGATGTCGAGCTCGACCGAGACCTCGTGGCCGAGCCGGGCGAGCTCGGCGTGCAGCCGCTGCGCCAGGCCGTTGTACGCGTGGGTGAGGACGAGGACGCGCATCAGCAGATCCGCGGCAGCTGCTCGCCGGTCAGCCAGTCGACGATTCGCGTGCCGCCGAACGCGGTTCGCATCTGGACGAAGTGCTGCGGATCGTCGTGGACCGCCCCGACGATCGCCGCCGCGCGACCCAGCGGGTGCTCGCGCATCGCGCCGAGCAGCCGCTCGGCGTCTCCGGGCGGACAGACGCAGACGAGCTTGCCCTCGTTGGCGACGTAGAGCGGGTCGAGTCCGAGGAACTCGCAGGCGGCCGCGACCTCGGTGCGCACCGGCAGTGCCGTCTCGTCGACGGTCATCCCGACGCCGGACTGGCGTGCGATCTCGTTCAACGTCGTCGCGAACCCGCCGCGCGTCGGATCACGCAGCACGCGGATTCCGGGGACCGCCGACACCATCGCGGCGACCAGCCCGTGCAGCGCCGCGGTGTCCGAGACGACGCTGGTCGCGAAGCCCAGGCTCTCGCGCTGCGCCATGATCGCGACGCCGTGGTCGCCGAGCGTGCCCGACACGAGGATCGCGTCGCCGGGCCGGGCGCGCTCGCCGCCGGTCTCGACGCCGGGCGGCACCACGCCGACGCCGGTGGTCGTGATGAACACGCCGTCGCCCTTGCCGCGTTCGACGACCTTCGTGTCGCCGGTGACCACCGGCACCCCGGCCTCGCGCGAGGCGCGCGCCATCGACTCGACGATCCGTTTGAGATCGGCGAGCGGGAAGCCCTCCTCGAGCACGAAGCTCGCGGCGAGGTAGAGCGGCTTCGCGCCGGACATCGCCACATCGTTGATCGTGCCGTGCACCGACAGGCAGCCGATGTCGCCGCCGGGGAAGAACAGCGGCGAGACGACGTGCGCGTCGGTCGCCATCACCATCCGGCCGCCGTCGACCCGGAACGCCGCCTGGTCGTTGCCGGCCGCGAGCCACTCGTTGTCGAACGCCGCGACGAAGAGCTCCTCGACGAGCTGCGCCATCGCCCGTCCGCCGCCGCCGTGGGTCATGTCGACCCGGCCGTGGCGGAAGTCGATCGGGCGGACGTAGCCCTTGCGCGCCGGTCTCATCGGGCGACCACCGCCGCCGCGTCGCGGAACCGGCCGTACGTGTAGTGCGCCGCGCAGGCACCCTCGGACGACACCATGCACGACCCGACCGGATTGTCCGGCGTGCAGACGGTGCCGAAGATCCGGCAGTCCTGCGGCCGCTTGACGCCGCGCAGGATCGCGCCGCATTCGCAGGCCCGGTGGTCGGCGACCGGACGGTACTCGATCGCGTAACGGCGCTCGGCGTCGTGGCCGGCGAACTCGGACTTGACGCGCAACGCGCTGTACGGGAGCTCGCCCAAGCCCCGCCATTCGAAGCTGCGCCGCAGTTCGAAGACGTCGGCGACGCGCGCCTGGGCCTTGGCGTTGCCCTCGCGCGTCACCGCCCGCGAAAACTGGTTCTCGACCTCGGCGCGACCCTCGTTCAGCTGCCGCACGATCATCAGGATCGCCTGCATCACGTCGAGCGGTTCGAAACCGGCGATCACCACCGGCTTCTCGTACTCGGTCGCGAAGTGCTCGTACGGCCGGCTGCCGATCACCGTCGACACGTGGGCCGGACCGATGAACGCGTCGAGCGGCACCGTGCCGTGCTCGCGCACGTCCGGCGATTCGAGGATGTTGGTGATCGCCGAGGGCGTCAACACGTGGTTGCAGAACACCGAGAAATTGGCGATCCGGTCGCGCTTCGCCTCGAGGAGCGCCACCGCGGTCGCCGGCGCGGTGGTCTCGAAGCCGATCGCGAAGAAGACGACCTCGCGGTCCGGATGCTCGCGCGCGAGCTTCAACGCGTCGGCGGTCGAATAGACCATCCGCACGTCGGCACCGCGCGCCTTCGCCTTCATCAGCGAAAGTCCGCCCGAGGCCGGTACCCGCAGGCAGTCGCCGTAGGTCGCGAGGATCGTTCCCGGGCGCGTCGCGATGTCGATCGCGTTGTCGATCCGTCCGATCGGCAGGACGCACACCGGGCAGCCCGGGCCGTGGACCAGGCGGATCGACGACGGCAGGAGATCCGCGAGGCCGTAGCGCGAGATCGCGTGCGTGTGGCCGCCGCAGAACTCCATGATCGCGTAGCGGCGCTCCGGCCGGACTTCGCCGGCGATCGCCGCCGCGATCGCCCGGGCGGCGCGTCCGTCGCGGAATCCCTCGATGTACTTCACACCGCCTCCGCGGCATCGCCGCGCATCGAAGCGAACAGCGCGAGCGTGCGGTCGGCCTCGACGGCGTCGAGCTTCTGGATCGCGTAGCCGACATGCAGGATCACGTGGTCGCCGACGGCCACCCCCTCGACCAGCGCGAGCGAGATCGTCTTGCGCACACCGCCGACGTCGACGATCGCCTGGTCCTCGCCGACGAGCTCGACCACGAGTACCGGGATCGCGAGGCACATCGGGCTACGCCCTCCCGGCCAACGCGACCCAGGCCTGGCCCAGCGAGAGCCCGCCGTCGTTGGGCGGAACGCGACGGGCTTCGAGCACCGCGACTCCGCGCGCCCGCAGGCCCGCGCGCACCGCGTTCGCCAGCACGGCGTTGAGCCAGCACCCGCCGCCCAGTGCGACCCGGTCGACGCCGGTCGCGCGCACCGCCGCGTCGACCCAGTGGACGATCGCCTCGGCGAGGGTCGCGTGGAACACCGCCGCCGCCCGCGACGGCTCGTCGCCATGGTCGGCGATCCACGCCGCGAGCGGCACGAGGTCGAGGACGCCGTCGGCTCCGACCGCGAATCCGTCGGCGAGCGGCGCCACGGCACCGTGCCGGGCCGCGAACCCCTCGAGCAGCATCGCCGCCTGCCCCTCGTAGGCCGAAACGTCGCGGATCCGGAGAAGGCCGGCGGCCGCGTCGAACCAACGGCCGGCGCTGGTCGTCCACGGCGAGCGCACGCCGCGCTCGATCATCGTGGCGACCGCCGCCGCTGCCGGGCCGGGGAAGCGCCGGCCGATCTCGTCCGGCCGGCCGATCCGGTCGAGCACCGATACCGCCATTCGCCACGGCTCGCGCGCCGCCCGGTCGCCGCCGGGCAGCCTCAGCGGCGCCAGGTGGCCGAGGCGGTGCATCGTCGAACCGTCGACCGCGAGGAGCTCGCCACCCCACGCGCCCCCGTCGTCGCCCAGCCCGATCCCGTCGAGCGCCACGCCGATCACCGGCGCATCGAGGCGATGCTCGGCGGCGATCGCGGCGATGTGCGCGTGGTGATGCTGGACGCCGATCAACGGCGCGCGGTGGCGCCGCGCGAGCTCGTGCGCGAGGCGGGTGCTCGCGAAATCCGGATGGAGATCGCAGGCGATCGCCGCCGGCTGCACGCGGACCAGGTCGACGAGGCGCGCGTACGTCTCCTCCATCACGGCGATCGTCGGCGCGTTGTCGAGGTCGCCGACATGCTGCGAGACGAACGCCTCGTCGTCGCGGGTGACGCAGACGGTGTTCTTGAGGAAGCCGCCGAGCGCGGCCACCGGCGGTCCGGCGCGCGGCAGACGGATCGCGCGCGGAACGTCGCCGCGCGCGCGACGCACGAAGCGCGGCCCCTCCGCGCCGGGCCGCACGACGCTGTCGTCGCAGCGCACGACGATATCGCGGTCGTGGACGACGAACGCGTCGGCGATGCCGGCGAGCCGCGCGACCGCCTCGGCGTCGTCGCGCACGATCGGCTCGCCCCCGGGATTCGCACTGGTCATCACCAACGCCTGCGGCCTGTCGTCGGCGATCCACCCGGTGCCGGAGGGGCGGCCGGCGAGCTCATGGAACAGCAGATAGTGCAGCGGCGTTCCCGGCAGCATCAGCCCGACCTCGGCGAGTCCCGGCGCGACGCCGGGCAGCCGCTGATCGCACGCGGTCGCCTTGGGCAGCAGCACGATCGGCCGCTCGGGCGAGGCGAGCAACGCCCGAGCATCCGGCGAGACGAACGCGTAGCGATCGGCCGACGCGGCTCCGGCGAGCATCACCGCGAACGGCTTCTCGTCCCGGTGCTTGCGCTCGCGCAACCGGGCGACCGCCGCTGCGCTGGTCGCGTCGCAGGCGAGGTGGAACCCGCCCAGCGCCTTGATCGCGACGATCGCGCCCGCGGCGAGACGGGCGGCCGCGTCAGCGACCGGGTCGCTGGTCTCTATCCGGCCGCCGCCGGCGTCGAGCAACGCGAGCCTCGGGCCGCAGCGCGGGCAGGCGTTGGGTTGGGCGTGGAAGCGGCGGTCCGCCGGCGAATCGTATTCGCGGCGGCAGTCCGCGCACAGCGCGAACGCCGCCATGCTGGTCGACCGCCGGTCGTAGGGCAGCGCGCGGGTGATCGTGTATCGAGGCCCGCAGTGCGTGCAATTGACGAAGGCGTAGCGGTAACGGCGATCGCCCGGCTCGAAGAGCTCCGCGAGGCAGTCGGCGCAGACGGCGGTATCGGGCGCCGACGCGGTCGCCGTGCGCCCGCCGCCGCTGCCGGTGATCGCGAATCCGGTCGCGCCGATCGCGGGCCCGTCCTGTGTCTCGCAGGCGTCGATGCGCGCGAGAGGCGGTGCTTCGGCGGCGAGTCGGCCGACCAGCGCGTCGAGCGCTTCGCGCCCGCCCTCGGCCTCGATCTCGACGCCCTCGCCGTCGTTGCGGACGGTTCCGCCGACCCCGAGCTCGCGCGCGAGCCGCCAGACGAACGGGCGCATCCCGACACCCTGCACCTGGCCCCGCAGGCGGATGGTCCGGCGCAGCCGGGGCGCGTCGACGATCATCCGGACGTTCGTCCGGTGAGCGCCGCGTCGCGGTGGTCGCGGGCCCGCGCGACGCCGCGCTCCAGCCACGAAATCCACTCGTCCAGGCCGTCGCCGGACGTCGACGAGACCCGGAGCATCGGGATGCCCGGATGCACGCGGCGGGCGTAGGCGGCGCAGGCGTCGGCGTCGAACGACAGATAAGGCAACAGATCGACCTTCGTCAGCAGCATCAAGTCGCTCGCCGCGAACATGTCCGGATACTTGAGCGGCTTGTCCTCGCCCTCGGTGGCCGAGAGGATCACGACCTTGTGCGCCTCTCCCAGGTCGAAGGCGGCCGGACAGACGAGATTGCCGACGTTCTCGATCAGTAACAGACCGCCATGGGGGAGATCGAGGCGTTCATCCGCCCGCGCGACCATCGCCGCATCGAGATGGCAGCCCTTGCCGGTGTTGATCTGCACGGCCGGCGCGCCGGCCGCGCGGATGCGCTCGGCGTCCCGGGAGGTCTGCTGGTCGCCCTCGATCACCGCGACCGGAAACCGGCCGGCGAGCCGCTCGATGGTCCGGACGAGCAGCGTCGTCTTGCCCGACCCGGGGCTCGACACCAGGTTGACCGCGAACACGCCCCGGGCGCGCCAGCGGGCCCGGTTCTGCGCGGCGATCGCGTCGTTCTTGGCCAGGAGGTCCTGTTCGACGACGATGCGACGCGACGGCGCGCGCATCCGGTCGGCCAGACCAGCGCCGGGCGAGGCTCGCGCATGGCGATGCGGGTGCGGGTGATCGTGATCGTGCGGATGATCGTGCGGGTGGCTGTGCACGGTGCCGTCCGCATGGCGGTGCTCCTGCACCGGGCGTCCGTCGATCCGGGTGTCGCCTTCCGAGCATCCGCAGGTCGCGCACATGATCGTCTCGCTACTCCACTTCGATCTCGCGCACGCTCATCCGCGTGCCGCCGTTGGGCTGCAACTGCCAGCTCCCGCATGCCGGACAGGGATCGGTCCGGCTCGCGATCGGAACCGTGCGACCGCACGGCAGGCACCAGGCGCTGCCCGGCGTCTCGTCGATCTCGAGCCGGGCGCCTTCGGCGATGCTGCCGCGCGCGACCGCGTCGAAGCAGAAGCGCATCGCCTCGACCTCGACGCCGGAAAGCCGCCCGATCTCCAGCCGCACCGTCGTAACGCGCGCGTACCCGTCCTTCGAAGCGGCGTCACGCAGCACGTCGAGCACTCCTTCGGCGAGCGACAGCTCATGCACGGCGGACCTCGGCGTGAAACGGGACGCAGGGATCTAGCATCAGGGCGTAGAGCGTCGCCGAGTGTAGAGCCGCGTCCTCGCTGGCAACCGTGATCCCGGTCAAGCCGCGCGCGAGTGCGCCTCGCGGGTGGAATGTCCATTCGGTGGGTGCGACTATTCGATAGGCGCGGACGATGCCCTGATCGACGCCTGCCTGGTGGATCAGCACCCCGCGAGCGGTATCGACCGCGGCGATCCCGATGCCGTCTCGCACCGGAGAGTTCACGCAGCGCGAACGACGTTGCTGCCCCGCAGCAAGTCCGCGAATTTCCGGCACCAGACGCGCCAGTTCGGCGAGCCTCGCCAGCAGTCGGTGTTCGACGGTACCGGGCGTGGCGACCGATTCGAGTTCGACGCGTCGTGCCCAGGCACCGGTCTCGGCCGCTTCGCCGTCGAGCGTCGGCCGCGCCGCGTAGGTGTCGTCGGCGGCGATTCGGGCGGCGAAACGGTCGACCAGATCGCGGACGTCGGGCAGCGTGAACGTTCGGACCGGGGATCCGGCGTCGCCACCGGCCCCGCAGCCACGGACCGCCGCGACCCAGCCCGACGCCAACCCGCCGCCGGCGTCGGTCAGTGCGCGCAGATCGCCGATGGACTGCGCCAGCGCGACCTCGCTCGTCACCGGACCGAGTATCCGATGTTCCAGCAGACCGGCGACTTCGTCCGCGACCACGATCGCCTGCTGTGCGATCTCGCGAGGCCACGACGTGCGGTGAGCGGAGTCGGTCGCCTCCAGCGCGCGCTCGAACCGCGCGCCGGCGCGAGCGAAGGGCCGGAGCGAGACCTCGTCCGCCGCCCGCCCCAGCAGCGACGGCAGGCGCAACAGCAGATGCCACAGATGTTCGCGCGCGGACTCGATCGCGAGCGCGAGCTCGCGGACCGCATCGAAGGAACCGGGTTCGGCGACGCCGATCGCCGCATCGACCGCCGCGGCCGCGGCGACCCGCTGCGCACGACCGCAGACCGCGAACAGGCGGCCGGCGAGCGCCACCGCGTCCGGTGCCGGTCGTCCTTCGAGCAATCGAACGGCCGAGAGCGGTCGCGCGGAACGAACGTCGACCCGCGAGATCGTCCGGCCGTCCCAATGAATGGTGGCGGCGATGCGACCCTCGGCATCGCCGGAACCCGGTGGCACGTTCATCCGGCCGCGCGGCCGAACAAGAACCCCCGCCGCCCCGGCTGCGCGACCGCCGCCCGGCCTCCCCGAGCGCCCTCCGCGCGGGTCGCGTCCGCGCCCTCGCCGTCCGCCGAATCGGGCGGCGTCAGCGCCAGGGCGAGCGCCTCGCATGCGGTCTCGCGCGCGCCCGCCTGGTCGGCGAACGAGGACATCGGCGAGACCAGCGAACAGCTCTGGAATTCGCCCAACTCCGGCTCCCAGGCGCCGAGAAAGGCGAAGTCGCCGCGAGGCAGGCGGACGAACGAGCGCTTGCCGTCGGCGACCCGCGACCAGCCGGCGACGTCGCCGGGGACCCGGACCAGATCGAGAAACCACGGCGTGACCAGCGCGCCGATCCAATGATCGCCGTGGCGGCGGAATCCGACCGCCTCCACCTCGAGCCCAGGATGCAGGATGCCGACGCCGGCCATCCGCTCGTGCTGGATCCGGCGGAACGCCGCCTCCAGCGCCGGACCGGGATCGGCGAGGTGCGCGCGGACGTCGATCATGTCCAGGCGCGCACGTCGGCGACGCCGGATGCGACCACCGAGTCGATCAGCGCGAGCGCCTCGCGGGCGCGGTCCTCGTCCAGTCGTTCGGTCGCGAATCGCCCGAGCTGGACCAACACCCAGTCGCCGACCGCGACCGGCTCGTCGATCAGCAACAGCGACACCGGCCGTTCGCTCCCCAGCGTGTCGACGATCGCCGAGTCGCCATCGACGGCGACGACACGCGAGGGCGCCGCGAGGCACACGTCAGCGTCCTGCACCGGCCCGCGGCGACAGCCGGACGCCGCGCGCGGCGAGCTCGTCGACGACCCGCGCGAGCAGGTCGGGCACTCGCCCCGCGACCTCGGATGTGAGCTCGGTGCCCAGCTCGAAGCTCCCGGGCTCGACGCCGACCAGGACGAGGTCGGCCGGCGCGCTGCCGGCGAACTCGAGGCTCGCGAGCACGTCGCAGATGCTGACCTGGTGCGGCGAGAGCTTGCTGCGGAAGAAGACCGGCACCTCGCGACCGGCGAGGCAGACGAGGCTGCCGGGTTCGCGCTTCGCCTTCACCGCGTCGATAACGACGACGACATCGGTGTCGGCCAGCGCGTCGAAGAGCTCCATGCCGGCGGTCCCGCCGTCGATCGCGTCGACACCGTCGGGAAGCTCGTAGCGTTCGGCGAGCGCGCGGACCGCGTGGACGCCGACGCCCTCGTCGGAGAGGATCGCGTTGCCGATGCCCAGCACGACGACGCGCCGCGGGCGGTCGTGGCGGAGCGCGTCGCGCGGCGCCATCGTCGGACCGCCTACTTCGCCTGCACCGACACCGCGGTGTCGTTCTCGGTGTCGGTCACGTGGATCGCGCAGGCGATGCACGGGTCGAACGAGTGCACGGTCCGCAGCACCTCGAGCGGACGCTCGGGGTCGGCCACCGGATTGTCGGCGAGCGAGGCCTCGTACGGACCGGGCTCGTCCTTCTCGTTGCGCGGGCAGGCGTTCCAGGTCGACGGCACGACGCACTGGTAGTTCTTGATCTTGCCGTCGTCGATGACGACCCAGTGGGAGAGCACGCCGCGCGGCGCCTCGTGGTAGCCGACGCCCATGACCTCGCCCTTGGGGAACGTCGGTTTGTTGAAGGTCTTCACGTCCCCCTTGCCGATGTTGGTCACCAGCAGGTTCCACTGGTCGGCGAGCAGGTCGACCTGCACCGCGCAGGAGATCGCCCGTGCCGCGTGCCGGCCGATCGTCGAGTGCATCGCCTCGAGTCCGACCTTGGTCTTGGCGAGCGCCGACACCGTGTCGAGCGCGGCGGTCGCGTACTTCTTGGTCGGCTCGTGGCCGGCCGCCAGCATGCACAGCACGCGCGACAACGGTCCGACCTGCGCCGGCTTGCCGTAGAAGGTCGGCGACTTGAGCCACGAGTACTTGCCGTCGTCCTTGAAATCGGTGTACTGCGGCTTGGTCTCGCCTTTGTACGGGTGCAGCGTCTTCGCCCCCTCGTACCACGAGTGCTTGGTGCTCTCCTCGACGCCCTTGGCCCAGAATTCGTCGTCGAAGGTCTTGATCGCCTTGAATCCGGCCAGGTCCTTGTTCGGCACGTAGCCGCCGGGCAGCGCGAACTGGGTGCCCTTGCCGTCCAACGGGATGTCCGGCACGCACAGGTAGTTGGTGACGCCGGCGCCGTAGCGCGTCCAATCGGCGTAGAACGCGCCGACCGCGGCGACGTCGACCAGGTAGACGTTCTTGACGAAATCCGACAGCTCGTCGATCCAGCCCTTGATCGCGAGCAGCCGCTCGACGCCGAGCACCGACTGCGAATCGGTGGCGATCGCGTTCGCCACGCCGCCGACCGCCACGTTCTGGATGTGCGGGGTCTTCGAGCCCAGCACCGAGACGATCTTGTTGGCGCGCCGCTGGATGTCGAGCGCCTGCAGGTAGTGGGCGACCGCCAGCAAGTTGACCTCCGGCGGCAGCTTCATCGCCGGGTGGCCCCAGTAGCCGTTGGAGAAGATGCCGAGCTGGCCGCCGTTGACGAAGCCGGCCAGCCGCTCCTTGACCGCGCGCATCTCGTACTTGCCGTTGCCGGTCCACGACGACAGGCTCTCGCCCAGCTTCGAGGCGGCGTCGGGGTCGGCCTTGAGCGCCGAGGTCACGTCGACCCAGTCGAGCGCCGACAGGTGGTAGAAGTGCACGATATGGTCGTGTACCGCGTGCGCGAGGATGATCAGGTTGCGGATGTACTGCGCGTTGACCGGGACCTCGAGCTTGAGGGCGTTCTCGACCGCGCGCACCGACGCGATCGCGTGCACGGTCGTGCAGACGCCGCAGATCCGCTGCGTGATCGCCCAGGCGTCGCGCGGGTCGCGCCCGAGCAGGATCAGCTCGACGCCGCGCCACATCTGTCCGGACGACCAGGCCTTGCGGACCTTGCCGCCGTCGATGTCGCAGTCGATGCGCAGGTGACCCTCGATCCGCGTGATCGGGTCGATCGTGATGCGTTGTGCCATGGACGGCTCCTTGGTGCTCAGCGCGCGGCCGGCTGCTCGACGGGCAGCACCGGCAGCCGGCGGACGATGACGATGTAGGCGAGGATCTCGAAGGCGATCAGGCCGAGGGTGACGAGCAGCTCCGGGAACGCCGGGAAGTACCGCCAGCCCTCGCCTGTCAGGTAGCCGACCAGGAAGCCGTCGACCCGCAGCAACATCCCGCCCAGCATCAGCAGCACCGCGCCGACGAACAGGCGCGCCGGCTGCCGGCGCGCCGCCGGCGAGGCGAGGAACACCGCCGGGGCGACGAAGCAGGCGGTCTCGATCCAGAACATCGCAGCGCGGAAGTCGAGGGCGAAGGCGGTCGGCCAGGCGCCGCGCCAGGCGAGGTCGGCCGCGCGCAGGAGCAGATAGACGATCAGCACCCAGTACATGATCGAGCAGACCTGCGCGAGCACCGGCGTCTCGAGACGCCGCCGGAAACCGACCGCCGACAGCGTCGCCTCGAAGATCACGACGGCGAAACCCATGATCAGCGCGGTGACGAGGTAGACGAGCGGCAGCAGCCACCCCGACTGCCAGAGCGGATGGACCTGGTAGCCGAACACGACCAGCAACGAGCCGAGCGAGGACTGGTGCATCGTCGGCAGCAGGACGCCCAGCGCGATGAACACGAACAGCACGCGCGACAGCCGCTGCTTCAGTCTCGCGAACGCCGGCCGGTCCATGAACGCCGGGGAGAACTCGATCCACATGACGAGGATGTAGGCGGAGATGCACAGCGCCACCTCGAACATCACCGAGTTGATCTGGGCGTAGCCGGGCCAGAAGATGTGCCAGAAGTTCCACCAGCGGCCGAGATCGAAGATCACCGACACGCCGGCGAGCGTGTAGCCGAACAGACTGGCGAGCAGCGCCGGGCGCACCAGCGGGTGGTACTCGCCGCGGTTGAAGATGTAGGCCAGCAGCGCCATCGCGTACCCGCCGCAGGCGAGCGCCGAGCCGACCACCACGTCGTAGGCGATCCAGATGCCCCACGGATAGCCGTCGTTGATGTGGGTGACCGCGCCCAGCCCTTGCGTGAAGCGCACGGCCAGGACCCCGGCGGCCCCGAGCGCGAGGGCCGCGAGCACGACGGTGAGCGGCGTGACCAGCGGCCCGCCGAGCGGGGCCGGCGCGTGCGCGTGCGTGTGTTCAGCGGCCATCGCTGCCTCCGTCGGTCCCGCTCTCGTCGTGCTTGACGTTGCGCTTGGCGACCCAGGTCAGCGCGCCGAGGAACGCGATCGGCGCGACCAGTCCCCCGTAGAGCGTGTGCTGCAGCGTCTCCGACTGGGACGCGAACGACTGGTCGGGCAGCTTCGGGTAGCCCAGCTTCTCGAACGGCACGCCCGAGAGCATCAGCATCTGCGTGCCGCCCAGTTCCTTCTCGCCGTAGACGTGGTCGACGTACTTGGCCGCCACGCCGGGGTAGCTCTGGTCGGGACCTCCCAGCCGGCCGCGCGGATAGACGGTCGCCTGACCCGGCTTGAGCGCCCGGCGGCGAGCGATCTCCTTTTTCAGGTCGTCGACCCGCCCGAAGAGCGTCGCTCCGGTCGGACAGACCTCGGCGCAGGCCGCGTACCTGCCTTCCGGCCAGCGATGCTGGCAGAGCTGGCACTTGCTGATCTGCGGCGTCGGCGAGTCGTAGGTGAAGCGCGGCACGCCGAAAGGGCAGGCGGCGACACAGTAGCGGCAGCCGATGCAGGCGTTCTTGTCGTAGCTCACCACGCCGGTCTTGGCGTCCTTCTTCATCGCCTTGACCGGACAGGCGGAGACGCAGGACGCGTCGACGCAGTGCAGGCAGGACTTCTTCGCAAACGCGAAGCCGTTCTCCTCGCTGTCCTTGCGCTCGGCGGTGCCGTGCCGGAAGGCCTTGATGACGTTGAGCGTCTTGCCCGAGATGTCGAGCGGCGTGTCCCACAGCCGGTCCTCGGTGCTGAACTCGAGCGGCATGTCGTTGGCCTGCTTGCACGAAGCGACGCAGGCTTTGCAGCCGACGCACAACGTCGAGTCGTACAGCAGCCCGACCGCGTCGGGCGGCATCGTCTTGTTGCCGCGCGCGCAGACCGGGGCGGCGGCGATCGCGGTCCCACCGGCGGCCGCGGCGGCGAAGAACTGGCGCCGGTCCATGGCTACTCGCCTCCGGGCTGGCCGGGCTCCTTCGGCGGCGGCGGCGCCGACTTGCCCAGGTTGCGCGCCATCATCGCGGTCGCGCCGGCGGCCGCGCCGGCGATCGCCGCGAGCGCCGCCGCCGACGCGAAGCTCATCTGGCCCTGCTGCTCGACGATCCGCGGGTACGAGGCCGGCGGACTCATGCCCTTGAGCTGGGCGGTCGCGTGGATCGGCTTGGCGAAGCCGATGCCTTTCTCGGTGCAGCCGATGCACGGATGACCGCAGGCGACCGGCCAGTTCGACTCGCCGACGTCGCCGAATCCGATCGTCGAACAGTTCGCGTGCGTCTCCGGTCCCTTGCAGCCCAGCTTGTAGAGGCAGTACCCCTTGCGGTGTCCCTCGTCGCCGAACTCGAGCGCGAAGCGGCCGGCGTCGAAATGGGCGCGTCGCTCGCAGTGTTCGTGGACGATCCGGCCGTAGGCGAACTTCGGCCGCCCGAGCTCGTCGACGTCGGGCAGCTTGCCGAAGGTGAGGAAGTGGACGACGGTGGCGAGGAAGTTGTACGGGTTGGGCGGGCAGCCGGGAATCGTCACCACCGGCTTGCCCAGCACCTGCGCGACCGACGAGGCGCCGGTCGGGTTCGGATCGGTCGACGGCATGCCGCCCCAGGAGGCGCACGACCCGATGGCGATCACCGCCGCCGCGTCCGCCGCGCACTCCTTGGTCAACTCGATCGCCGTGTGGCCGCCGACCTTGCAGTAGATACCGTTGTCGCGGGTCGGGATCGCGCCCTCGACGACGAGCACGTACTTGCCCTTGTTCGCCGCCATCGCCGCCTTGCGCGCCGCCTCGGCCTGGTGGCCGGCGGCGACCATCAGGGTCTCGTGGTAGTCGAGCGAGATGACGTCGAGGATCAGCTTCTCGAGCGTCGGGTGCTCGGCGCGCAGCAGCGACTCGCTGCAGCCGGTGCACTCCTGGAAGTGCAGCCAGATCACCGACGGTCGCTTCGACTTCTCGACCGCCTTGGCGATCGCCGCCTCGGCCCCGGCGGGCAGCCCGAGCGTCGCCGCGGTCGCCGCGCAGAACTGCATGAACTCGCGGCGCGAAACGCCCAGCCGCGCTTCGATCGTGCCGGCCGCAGCCGCCACGTCCTCCAGGAACGCCTGGCCCATGTGGTCTCCTCCCCGGGTCTTGCACCCGCCCAAGTCGGAGTCCCTGGATCAAAAGGCGTGCCCGCCGACCCGAATCGCGTCACCCCTTGATATTCAGATGGTTAGCGGCCTCCGGCCGCAGGCTGCGCCCGAAGACCGGCAACGAGATGGCCGATTGGCCCGGCGTACCGGCAAACGAATTGCCGGCTCGACATCGCCCCGAATGGGCTACCGGGTCACTGGCGCTCGATGCCGGCGCGCTCGATGACCGCCCGCCACTTGTCGATGTCGGCGGCGAGCAGGCGACGCAGTTCGCCGGGCGTGCTCGACCGGGGCGTGACCCCCGCCGCGGCGAGTCGTTCGCGCACGTCGGGCGCCGCGATCGCCCTGGCGATCTCGCGCGCCAGCCGCTCGACGATCGCCGGCGGCGTACGCGCCGGCACCGCGATCGCGTTCCACGACGACGCCACGTAGCCGGCGACGCCAGCCTCGGCGACCGTCGGGACGTCCGGTAACGCCGGCGCGCGCCGCTCGCCGCCGACCGCGAGGATACGGATCGCGCCGCCCGCCGCCTGCGGCAGCACCGGGGCGAGCATCTCGAAGGCGACCTCGACGTCGCCTGCGCGCAACGCGGTGATCACCGCGGGACTTCCCTTGTACGGGACGATCGTCGCGTCGATCGCCGCCATCGACTTGAAGAGCTCGGCCGACAGGTGCTGCGTGCTCCCGACGTTGATCGTCCCGACGTTGAGCCGGCCGGGTCGGGCCCTGGCGGCGGCCACGAGGTCGGCGATCGACGCGATCGGCGCGTCGGACCTCGCCACGACCGCGACGTCGAACGTACCGAGCAGCGACACCGGCGCGAAATCGGTCAGCGTGTCGTAGGGCAGCGACCGGAACAGCGTCGCGCTCACCGCGTTGCCGTTCGACAGCAGCAGCAGCGTGGTCCCGTCCGCCTCCGCCTTCGCGACCGTGTCCGCCGCGACGATGCCGCCGGCGGACGGCCGGTTCTCGACGACGACCGGCTGGCCCAGCTGATCGGCGAGCTTCGCGGCGACGACGCGTGCGGTCGTGTCGGCGACGCCGCCGGCGGCGAAGCCGACGACGATGCGCAACGGGCGCGCCGGCCACGGCTTCCCCGGCTCCTGCGCCGAGGCGCCCGGGACGAGCAGCATCGACACGACGGCCGATGCGACCGATACCGTCCGCCACAAGCGCGTCAACCGGTTCATCGGGGCAATTGTCGTTCCGACCGGCCGCGGACGACAACCGACCCGGCCCAGGGCGTCCCCGCAGATGAAGCCCTACCCGTCTGTGACCCCGGTTCCCGATCGCACCGGCACCGGGGGCTTCGTGAGCTTCGGTTGATCCAAGTCAAAAAGTGGGAACTTTTCCCACATATGACAACGGCATTGCGATATCGTGGTCGCGCCCGGGGAATCGGTCGGGGGGCCGCAGGGCCGGGCAATGGAGGATTTCGATGAACCGCATCCCGACCGCTCTCGTCACCCTTTTCGCGGCCGCGCTGGTCGCGATCCCGCTCTTCAGCGCCCCGACCGCGCGGGCCGAAGACACCCGGCGCCTGGCGGTCGCGGTCACGACCGTCGCGGTCTCGGCCGGCGCGGATGCGCGGGTGCGGGTCTCGGGCGGCTCGGGCACGATCGGCGCGACGTCCGCCGATCCGGCGATCGCCTCGGCGACCTACGCCCGAGGGGTCGCGACGATCCACGGGGTCGCGGCCGGGAAGACCACGGTCACGGTCGCCGATTCGCGCACCCGCTTCGCGATCTCGGTCAGCGTCACCGGCGGCAGCTCGCCGCCGCCCCCCCCGCCCACGGCGACGACCACCGCGCCGGGGCCGTGGAAGGTGTTCGCGGCGAACGACCTGGGCATGCACTGCTCGGACCAGGATTTCCAGGTGTTCTCGATCCTGCCGCCGTTCAACGTGATCCACGCGCAGGTCGTCGTCCCCGGGACCGCGACCGCCAAGCCGCGGCTGCTGTCCGACACCGAGGCCGACGTCAGCTACGTGGCGACCTCGAGCGCGGACGATCCGATCGTCGCTTCGTCGATCAACACGACGAGCGCGAATTCGCCCGCCGCGTTCAAGAGCAACTTCTGGCAGTCGACGACGCTGCCGTCCGGCGCCACCGGGCAATTGGGCGTCCTCGGCTACAAGCCGCTGTATCCGGGTGCGGACAAGATCGGCGCCTGCAACCCGGCGAGCGGACCCTGCCCGAGCGTGCTCGAGCTCTTCGCGCCGCTGCCGACCGACCTCGGCCTGCCGGTACCCGATCCGGCGAAGCTGCCGGCGCTCGCCGCGGCACAGGCGACGATGCCGTCGGTCGTCTCGACCTCGCCGTACACGGTGTCGCCCTACGCCGCCAATCTGCCGCAGAAGTTCGCGCGCTACGACGCGAACCTGCCGTTCTTCGCGGCCTTCCCGTTCGGGACGATCGTCAACGCCGCCAACTGGTTCTCGTCGGACGGCATCCCGATCCTGCCGATCGACGACGCCGGCAACCGCAATCCGTATCCGCTGATGCGGGTGCAGGCGACCGCCAAGGGCGCCGATCCCAAGGTGGCGGCCAATCTGCGGGGGCGCGTCGACATCGTCGTTCCGGTGAGTTCCGAGGCCGATTGCCGCAACTGCCACGCCGATCCGTCCGATCACGGCAACGGCCGCGCGTCCTCGTTCGCCTCGGTCACCGCGTACGCCGGCGGCAACGCCTGGCCGATCGCCCGCGCCGCCGACGCGCCGGGACCGGAGAAGCTCAACAACGCGTCGAAGATCAACATCCTGCGCCTGCACGACGCCAAGCACGGCTCGAAGTACACGTCGAGCGCGACCGGCGCCGCGACGCCGTGCACGAACGGGACCGAGGCCGCCTGCCTCGACAGGCGCCGCGCGATCCAGTGCTCGCAATGCCACTACTCGCCGGCGCTCGACCTCGCGCAGGCCGGCCCGGTCGACGAGACCACGCAAGGCGCGCACGGTCGGCAGCAAACGAAACACGTGTCGATGTCGCGGGCGATGCACTTCAACCACGGCCAGCACACCGACCTGTTCCCGGCGATGCCCGCACCCAAGACCGCCGCGCGCACGCCGGCGAAACAGGCCGAGGTGCTGCAGGCGACCTGCTACCAGTGCCACCCGGGCAAGGAGACCCAGTGCCTGCGCGGCGCGATGGCCACCGCCGGCGTCACCTGTCACGACTGCCACGGCGACATGAAGCAGGTCGGCAACGACTTCACCGCCGGCTTCCCGGCGCACGCCGGTGCCGACCTCGCCAAGCGCGTTCCCTGGGCGATGGAACCGAAGTGCCAGTCCTGCCACATCGGCGACGCGGTCAGCGTGCAGGCGATCAACCGCAGCGACATGATCGTGGCGGCGGACAACATCCGTCTGCTGCAGGCGTACACGAAGAGCAACCAGACGGCGTCGGTGCTGCCGATGATCGCCTCGCCCGCCTCGCGCTTCGCCGAGAACCAGAAGCTCTACCGACTCTCGAAGGGGCACGGCGGCGTCGCGTGCCAGGCCTGCCACGGTTCGACGCACGCCGAGTGGCCCAACGCGAATCCGAAGGCCAACGACAACGTCGCCGCCGTCCAGCTCCAGGGCCACGCCGGCACGATCATCGAGTGCAACGTCTGCCACGCCGCCGGCAGCCTCAAGGCGACGCTCGGCGGTCCGCACGGAATGCACCCGGTCGACGCCAACTGGGTGCTGAAGCACGAAGACGTGGCCGAGAACAACCGCAACGCCTGCCGGGCCTGCCACGGCCAACGCGGCGAAGGCACGGTGCTCGCGCGGATGGCCGCGACCCGGACGCTGCCGCGCGACGACGACGGCCGGCGGACGATCACGCTCACCAAGGGCACGATGGTCCGCTGCGACACCTGCCACGAGAACAAGCTGTAGCCGGTCACCGGGCCGGGCGCCGTCGCCCGGCCCGGTGCTAAGCTTCGCAGGCGCCCGCGTCCAACCGGGCGTCCTGCCGGGACGGAGGCACGACCGTCGCGCCGGTCGCCTGCGTCCCCATGAACCTGCTCCTCGTCGGCGCGCTGTCCTGGAACCCCGAGCGCATCCGCAGCCTCCACGAGCGCGGCCATCGGCTCTGGGGCCTGTGGTCGCGGACGATGGCTTGGGAGCAAGGGCCCTATCCGTGCGTCGACGGTTGCGTGACGCCGGTGACGCTCGCCGAGGCGGCGCGAACGATCCGCGAGCGGTCGATCGACTGCGTCTACAGCCTGTTCCAGATCTACCACCGGCGGCTGTGGGCGCCGCCGACGTCCGGGATCGACCACGACGTCTGGACGATCCTGCGTGCGCTCTTCGCCGCCCGGGAGCGCGGCGAATTCGACGCGCCGATCGTCCGGCATTGGGGATTCGACGTCCAGCAGATCGACCCGGCGGTCGCGCGCGCGTTCGACGGCCACGTGTTCTGCAACCGCGAGAAGCGCGACTACTGGACGCGCCCGGCGAGCGACGGCGGTTGCGGACTGTCGGTGTTCGACGAATGCGGAGTCCAGGCGTTCCTCGACGGCGATCGGCCCAAGCTCGAGTTCATGACCGACGACTTCTCCGAGCGGCTGTCGGACCGCGACGGGGAGGTCCACACGGTCGCCGTCGGACGGCCGTTCGGACTCGACTACATCGCGCTCGCGCGACGGGGCATCCACGTCCACTTCCACGGCAACGCCTACGACGCGGTCTGGAGGACGATCGCGCGCGATCTCGATCCCGCGCTCGCGCGCCGTCATCGCGCCGCCCTCGCCCACCACCTGCACGTCCACCCGTCGCTGCAGCCGACCGGCGCGGACTGGGAGGGCGTGCGACGCGTCAAGGCGCGGTGGGTGCGCGAGTTCTCCCGCTACGACGCCGGCTGGTCGTACGTCGGCCGACCGTTGCCGTGGGCGCCGCTCGACGACCTCGCCGCGATCCCCAACCGGGTCTCGACCTGCCTTCTCGCCGGCCTGCCGGTGATCGCCGACGTGCTTCCCGGCCACTATCGCTACGACGAGATCGCGCGGCTGGGCGTCGCCGTCGACCTCGTCGACTACGACCGCCTGCGCGCGAACCTCGACGACGAAGTCCGCACCCGGACCCGATCGGACGCGGCGCTGCGCGCCCGCGCCGGCTATTCGTTCGACGCCTCGATCGACGCGCTGGTGCGCGTGTTCGAGCGCGCGCGGGACGCCTACTTCGCGAAACCCGCCGCCGAGCGGACCCGGTTCGAACCGAACCCCCGCCGGATCGTCCACTTCGCCGGCAGCGCGGATCCGGTCACGGTCCTGCGCGGCCTCGCGACGCGAGCGGCGAGGCCGCCGGTGGCGACGCCCGGGGACGCGCCGCGAGCCTCATCGCCGTTCGCGCACCTCGGACGCGAGCTCGCGATCGCCCTGGGCGGCGCGGCGCGCGCCCGGCGGATCGCCGCCACGATCGGCGACGGAGCCGTCCAGCCGACACCCGCCGCCGGACCGCGGTCGGCGCCCGCGCACCGGGACGCCGGATGAGAATCGCCGCCCTCGAACGCTTCGCCGATCCGTCGCGACGCTGCGAGCCGGCGCTCGCCGGCGGTCCCGGCGACGAGGTCGAGACCTGGGAGCTGCCCGACCCGTGCCGGGAACCGCTGGCGTTCCTCCGCGGCGCGGCGCCGGCGGCGATCGACTGGATCCGCGCGCCGGCGTCCGCCGGCGAACGGCGCGCGCTGTGGCGCGCCTGCCTCGCGACCGGCGGCGCGCGCGCCGGAGCGCTGCTGCGCGCGCCGGGCTACCTCGCGCGCCTGCGAACCGGCGGGTTCGACGCGCTCGCCTGCCATTCGGCGAAGGACTTCGCGCTGGCGACCACGCTCGCGTCCGCCGTCGGGATCGACTGCCGGGAGGCGCTCGCGCGCGGTACCCGCTACTTCGGCGAGTTCGCCTTCGAGCTCCTGGCGGTGGTTCCGTACGCGTACTGGCTCGCCGGCGAGGGCCGGCTCGAGCACACGGCCTCGACCGCCGACACCCGCTGCCTCTACTACTTCTCGCCGCGCCATGTCGAGCACGCCGGGCCGCGCCGCTACGTGCCGATCACCGAGTATCCGGTCGGCGTCCCCGGACGCTGGCGCTACGACGCCTCGGCCTTCCCCCGGGCGCTCGACACCGGGCGGTGGCGGGCGCCGCCCTACAAGGACGTCTACCGCGACCCGCGCTTCGCCTGGACCAAGCCCACCTGCGTCGTCTGCAACAAGGCGACCGACGAGTACTACCGGTGGCACCGCTCGCCGACCAACGGCATGGACGTCGACCTCGTGCTCGCGGTGATCGGCCGTCTACGCCAGCGCTACCAGGTCGTCTACGTCCGCCCGCGTCGCGACGACATCGTCATCGACCACCAGCCGACGCACGAGATCGGCGACCACGACGCGATCGCCCGCGCCTACCCGGACGTGATCACGGTCCAGCGGCTGCGCGAGCGCCATCCGGATCTCTCGTACAACGAGCTGCAGCTCCGGCTCTTCGCCGGCTGCGAGCGGTTCGTGTCGGTGCTGGGCGGAAGCTCGTACCTCGCGAGCTGGTTCGGCGGCGTCAACGTCGTCTACGCGCGGCGCGGCTGGGAGGTCGATTGCGGCGCCTACGAGCGCTGGTTCGACCGCTTCTCCGGCGCGCGCGTCGCCGCCGCCGCCACGCCGCAGTCGCTCCTCGCGACGATCGACCACGAACTCGCCTGACGACGCGCGAGGGCGCCCGAGCGGGGCGCGCGTTCAGTTCGCCCAGTCGCCGCGCACGTCGCGCAGCAGATCGAGGCGGCGCGACGGCGCGGCGCCGAGGTACTCGTCCAGCACGTCGACGAGCCTGCGCGCCATCGCGTAGGTGCTGTCCATCGTCGTGTACTTGTAGAGGCCGAGCCGGCCGAGCGGCACGACACCGGTCAGGCGCGCGGCGTCGTCGAGGTAGCGCAGGAGCTTCGCGTCGTCCCACCAGACCGGGTACATGCGCACCGAGTCGTCGGCGATCTCGCGCATCACGATCGACGGCACGCCGCTCGCCGGCGCGTCGGGGCCGTGGTGGATGACGCCGAAGTCGGTGGTCCGGCACACCGGCGTTCCCGCCCACGGCGTGTAGAGCCACGCGAACGGCACGCCGTCGGGCGCGCGGCCGAGCGGCTCGCGACCGGGCCCCTCGCGCTCCTCGACCTCGATCCGGTAGCCGCGCCATTCGAGCGGACCATGGCGCCGGCCCAGGAGCTCGTCGATCGGACCGGTCGTGATCACGAGGTCGGCGGCGATGTCGCCCACGCTCGTGCGCACGACCGGGCGCGGCCCGTCGTCGATGCGCTCGACCGCCGCGTCCGCGCGCAGGTCGAAGCCGTCGAGCATCCGCTCGAACAGCGGCTCGAATCCGCCCCGCGGATAGTAGTGCGGCGCGACGCTCGGCAGCCGCCAGGCGCCGGCCTCGGCGATGCGCTCCAGTCGCCGGAGCTTGCCCCATTGCGCCGGCATGTCCTCGAGGCGCCGCCCCCAGAACTTGCGGTTGAAGCCCTCGAAGGCGAGCCCGGTCAGCGTCGGTCCCACCGAGGTCTCCAGGTATTCGCGCAGGTGCGTCTCGCCGGGCGCACGGCCCGACGCGCGGATCGCGGCGAGCTCGCGCGCGATCGATTCGCCGCACGGAAGCTTCGACAGGCTCGCGCGATCGACCGGAAACGGCACGATCGGCCAATCCGGGGCGAGCCGGGTGCCCTGGTAGATCGTGCGCTCGTCGAGCGTCACGAAGCGCCGGATGAACTCGATCGCCCGCGGATCGCCGCGGAAGACGCTCACCACGCGCGGACCGTATTCGTAGGCGACCCCGCCCGCGGTCCGATGAGTACGAAGCATGCCGCCGGCCACCGGCGAGCGCTCGACGAGCGTCACCGACGCCCCGGCGGACTCGCGCAGCATCCAGGCGACGCACGCGCCGGCGAAGCCGGCGCCGACGACAACGACCTTCATCCGCGAAGCCTACCATTCGACACGCGCGCGACCGCCGCGGCCGATGCACAATGTCGCACCGCCGGCACCGATGCGCCCGACTCCCGAAACCCTTGGCGATGCCATGGTCGCGATCGCGGCGTCGCGGCCGACCGCGCCGTTCCTGCATCGGCCCGACGGCTCGTCGATCGACTACCGCACGCTCGCCCGAGCGATCGCGAACGCGGACGAGGCGCTCGCGCGGCGCGGCGTGCGCCGTGGCGACATCGTCGCCGGCTTCGTCGATGGTCGCACCGAGATGGCGCTCGCCTGCGCCGCGCTGCCGGTCTCGTCGACCTTCGCGCCGCTCGCGCCGTCGCTGCCGGTGTCCGCGTACCGGGAACTCCTGTCGCGGCTCGGTGCCCGCGCGGTGTTGGCCCCGGGCGACGCCGGCCACCCGATCGCGATCGCCGCGGGACAAGCGGGACTGCCGCGGATCGGCTTGCGCGAGGCCGACGTCCGCGGCGACAGCGGACCGGACTTCGGCTTCTTCGACGACGGCGCCGCGATCCCGCCCGGCCGGCCGACGCGGCCCGGTCACGCGTACGTTCAGGTCACCTCCGGCACGACCGGTCGGGCCAAGCTCGTCCCGCTCGGGCACGCGCAGATGCTCGGCTTCGCCCGCACGATGATCGACTGGTTGCGCCTCGTTCCCGACGACATCGGCGCCGCGCTCGCGCCGTTCCACTTCGCCGGAGGCCTGCGCGCCACCGTCCTGCTGCCGGCGCTCGCCGGCGCCTCGGTCGTCTGCTTCGACGAGTCCGACGTCGATGCCTTCCTGCGCACGCTCCCGGCGCTGCGCACGACGCACCTGTCCGCACCGTTCGCGGTCCATCTGGCGATCCTCGAGCGCGCGGAAGGGTACGCCGGCGAGATCACGAAAAGCCACCTGCGGTTCCTCCGGGCGACCGCCGGACATCTGCCGCCGGAGCATGTCGATGCGCTCGAACGGCTGTTCCGCGTGCCGGTGCTGGTCGGGCTGGGATCGTCGGAGGTCTGCGGCGTCGCCCACGACCCGCTGCCCCCCGCCCCGCGCAAGCCCGGCAGCGTCGGCATCGCGACGCTGAACGAAGTCCGTGTCCGCGACGAGCGCGGCGCCGACCTGCCAGCGGGCGAGACCGGCGAGATCGTCGTGCGCGGCCCGCTGGTGTTCGACGGCTATCTCGACGACCCGGAACTGGACGCCCGATCGTTCGATCGCGGCTGGTTCCGGACCGGCGACCTCGGCCGAATCGACCCGGACGGCTATCTGACGATCACCGGGCGGCTGACCGAGATCGTCAACCGCGGCGGCGAGAAGATCTCGCTGGTCGAGGTCGACCACGCGATCGCCGGGCTCGCCGGCGTGCGGGAAGGCGCCGCGTTCCGGATCGCACACGCGAGGCTGGGCGAGGACATCGCTGTCGCGATCGTGCGCGAGCCGGGCGCGTCGATCGACGAGGTCGACCTGATCGCGCACCTGCGCTCACGGCTGGGTCCGAAGGCCGCACCCCGGGTCGTGCGCTTCGTCGACCGGCTGCCCCGGTCCGACGCCGGCAAGCTCCTGCGCGAGGCGCTGTCGAGACATTTCGCGGACGACCCCGCGCCCACGGCGTCGCCGGTCGGCGCGCCGCCGGAGTTGACGCCGATCGAGGCCGCGCTGGCCGGGCTGTGGACGCAGACGCTGCGCGTGCACCCGGTCGGCCGCGACGACCGCTACGCCGCGCTCGGCGGCGACGCCGATGCGGCGGGCCGGCTCGCCCGCGCCATCGAGTCGGTCTTCGGCGTCCGGTTGCCGCTCGACTCGGCGCGAGACCGGGAGCGCTCGCTCGCGGAGATGGCGCGCGCGATCGCGGTCCTGCGCCACTGAGCGCCCGGCGATTTCGTCACCCGCCGACCGGGAGGCGCTAGAATGGCGCGCCCGCCGCCCCGATCCCCGACCGGTGCGCCGCGCGGCGCCATCCCGAGGAGCCGTCGATGAGAGCCGTCATGACGTTCGCCGCCGCCCTCCTGTTCGCGGCGACCACCGGCATCGCCCACGCGCAGGACAAGGTCGTCTACCACTTCGACGGTGGCCTCGCGCAGGCGACCAAGGGCGTGCGCAACCTGCGCAACCACCTCGACGTCGACCCCAAGGCGCAGATCGTCGTGGTCGCCCACGCCGAGGGCGTCGACTTCCTGATGGAGGGCGCGAAGACGACCAACAACAACCAGGAGTTCGCCGCGCTGGTCGGCGACCTGATGAACCGGGGGGTCAAGTTCGAGATCTGCGAGATCACGCTCAAGAACCGCAACTTGAAGCGCGAGCAGTTCATCCTCGGTCCGACGTTCACGCCCTCGGGTGTCGTTCGGGTCGCCAATCTGCAGGCGCGCGAAGGCTACGCGTACATCAAGCCCTGAACGCGCGGCGGCGTCGCGCCGGCGGAGCGCTCCGCGGCCGGGGCCGCGCGACCACGTGACCTCGTCCCCACCCTCCGCCGCCGCCTCGCTGACGTCGATCCTGCTCGCCGTCGGCGACGATCGCGCGCCGTCGCTCGTCTACGCCGATGGAGCGACGCTCGCCTACGCCGGCCTTCGCGACGCGGTCGCGGGCCTGCGGGAGGCGCTCCGGCGATGCGGCATCGGCCGCGGTGACCGCGTCGCGATCGTCCTGCCCGGGGGGCCGGAACTCGCGCTCGCGTTCCTGGCGGTGACCGAGACCGCGACCGCGGCGCCGCTCAATCCGGCCTACCGCACCGACGAATTCGCCTTCTACCTCGAAGACCTCGGCGCGAAGGCGGTGATCGTCGAGGCCGGTGCGACCGGCGCGATCGTCGAGGCGGCCGCGCGCGTCGGCGTCCCGATCGTCGATCTGCACGCCGATCGCCCGAGCGGGCCCGGCGCCGCCGCGCTCGCCCCGCGCCATCCCCGGGAGACCCGCGCCGCTCCGGACGAGCGCCCCGGCGGCGACGACGTCGCCCTCGTGCTGCACACGTCGGGGACGACCGCCAGGCCCAAGATCGTGCCGCTTTCCCACCGCAACCTGGCGCTGTCGGCGCAGAACATCGCGCGCGGTCTCGCGCTCGTCCCGGCGGATCGTCTGGTCGGGATCATGCCGCTGTTCCACATCCACGGCCTGGTCGCCGGACTCGCCGCTCCGCTCGCCGCCGGTTCGTCGGTCGTCTGCCTGCCCGGGTTCCGCCACGACCGCGTCTACGATGCGATCGAACGGCATGCACCGACATGGATCACCGGCGTGCCGACGATGTACCAGGCGCTGCTCGCGCACGTTCGTCCGGAGGCGATCGCCGCCAACCGGCTGCGCTTCGTCCGCTCGTCGTCGGCACCGCTGCCGCCTTCGCTCGCCGCCGAGATCGAGGCGGTGTTCGGCTGCCCGGCGATCGAGGCCTACGGGATGACCGAGGCGTCGCACCAGGTGACCTCGAATCCGCTTCCGCCGCTGGCGCGCCGGCCGGGGAGCGTCGGCCCGGCGCGAGACGACGAGGTCCGGATCGTCGACGCCGCGGGCCGGCGGGTCGCCGACGGGACGGTCGGCGAGGTCGTGCTGCGCAGCGCGCGCCTGACCTCCGGCTACGAAGCGCCACCCGAGGCGAACGCCTCGGCGTTCGTCGACGGCTGGTTCCGCACCGGCGATCTGGGACGCATCGATGCGGACGGCTACCTGTGGCTGACCGGACGGATCAAGGAGATCATCAACCGCGGCGGCGAGAAGATCTCGCCGCGCGAGATCGACGATGTCCTCTGCGCCCACCCGGCGGTCCTGCAGGCGGTGACCTTCGCCGTCCCCGACCCGGTCTGGGGGGAGGACATCGCCGCGGCGATCGTGATCAGACCCGGACGCGACGCGAGCGAGGCCGATCTGCGCCGTCACGCATCGCGCACGCTCGCGCCGTTCAAGCTGCCGCGACGCTTCGTCTTCGTCGACGAGATCCCCAAGGGCCCGAGCGGGAAGCTCCAGCGCATCGGGCTGGCGAAGCTACTGGGCCTCGCCTAGCTCGAGCCAGTTGCGCCACTGCATCGGGTAGCGTCGGATCCACGGCTCGACGCGATCCGCGTAGACCTGCGCGGCGTCGTCGAGCGCCGTGTCGCGCGGCCGGTCCGACGCGATCGGGATCGGCGCGTCGACGACCACGCGGAGCGTGCCGTCCGGATCGCGCACGGTGAACACCGGCAGGAGAGGCGCACCAGTGATCCGCGCCAGGCCCGGCGCGCCCAGTGCGAGTTCGGTGGATCGTCCGAAGATCCTCACCGTCGCCAATCGCTGTCCCTCCCATCCGCCCGCGGTGATCGACACCACCCGATTGGCTCTCAACATCCGCTGGGCGCGCATCATCACCGCGCCGGCGTGAGCGTCCTCGATCACCAGACGCTCGATCAGCCATCGGTTCTCGGCGGCCACGCGGATCGGATTGAGCACGGCGACACCGAAACGCGAGCGCGTGAACCCGTGCCCGGGCCGGCTCACATGCGCGATCGACGCCCCGGCTTCGGCGAGCGCCCGCTTGGCGGCGAGCGGCGCGAACACGAACGGCGCGACCCACACGACCGCGCCGCGTCCTCCCGCCAGCGCAGCGGCGAGCCACTCGCCTCCGTCGAGGACGATCCGGGGACGCCATCCGCCGGGGAGGCATTCCCGCAAGCCCTGCATGTACTGCTCGATCCGGCAGGCCGCGTAGCCGATCGCGAACCGGTCGGCGTCGTCGGTCGCCGGACCCGCGCCCAGCATCGCGGCGACGGCCGCCGCCGCCGCGCGCGGTTCCCGCCAGGACGCCATCGACTTGACCCGCTCGATCGCCCGGCATGCGCCCTCCCATCGCCGTTGCGGCAATGCGATCGAAATCATCGCGAGCAGCGGGATCTCGACCAAAGCCCGCAGATCGTCCGCCACGACGAGAGGTCGACGAACGATGATCGGCTCGCGTCGCCGCATCAGCACCCCGATCCGGGACTCGTCCGGGTCGTCGGTTCCGCAACAACGGCTCGGGTGCGCATCGCTCGATCCCTCCAGAACGCGACGTTGCCCGACGCCGTGGCGGTGCGCAAGTGACCCGCAGCCGTGCCCGCGGCCTTCGCGCCTCACGCCCGGTCTCCGGGTCCCCGGGAATTCACCGACGCCGGTCGAGACCCGTGGACCCGGCAGGCGCGCCATGGCCGGCGGACCGGCGGTCGGGCGGAATCGGACGGCGACGATTCACCCCGGGACTCCACTCGTGGATCGCCGCGACAACGCGCTCGACGATCGCCGCGTGCGTGTGGTTCTCGAGCACCCGGACCCGGCCCGCCTCGGCGATGCGCGCGAGCCGGGACGGATCGGCGAGCGCCTCGCGTACCGCGGTGGCGAGCGCTCCGGGCGCCGGATCGTAGTAGAGCGCGTGCACGCCGTCGACCAGCTCGGCGTGCTGGCGGATCGACGGCCGGTTCATCAGCGCCACCGCGCCGCAGGCCGCTGCTTCGTAGTGGCGGAAGCATTGCCAGCCGCGCCCCTCGGGCGACCAGACGATTCTCGCCGACGCGCAACGGCGGTAGAACTCCCCGCTCGGCAGGCGCCCCTCCGGAAGGTCGACGCGCAGCCCCTCGCGCGCCAGCGCGCGGAGCCCGGGGAGGCCGTCGCGCCGCAACGGCGTGTCGACCTGCCCGGCGAAGAAGAGGTCGTGCGTCTTGGCGACCGGCGCCACCGGCATCGCTTCGAGACGCTCGCGTCCCAGCCCGATCGACAGCGGGCGGAACTTCGCGAGCACCGGATCGGCCTCGTCGAGGCCCAGCTCGCCGGCGTCGAGCGGGAATTCGCGCAGGAACACCGCGTCCGCCCGGTCGAACATCGCCGCAGCGGTCCGGGTCGGCCGACGATCGTCGCGGGTGTCGACGACGATCAGCGGGACGCCGGGGACACGGCGCAGGCCGAGGACCACCCTCCAAGCGCGCCAGGCGCGCGGGTTCGCGAGGCCCCAGCGCGCATCGCGCCACGGATCGCGCTCGGGCGGATGCCAGACCACCGCGTCGTAGCGACCCGACGCGATGTCGCCGACGATCGAGCGCGCCACGCCCGCGTCGAGCGCGAGCGCGTCCAGACGCGAGGGCAGCGCATGGTCCGGCCCCGACCAGACGAGCGTCGTCGCCTCGGGCCGCTCCCGCTTGAAGAGCGCGCGATCGCCGATTTCCAGGATCCTCACCGGCGGCCCTCGGGCGGATCGCGTCGCCGTCCGGTCCGGGCGCGCCGCTCGCGCCTTCCACGGCAGCGCCGGAATTGGGCACACTGCGATCCCGAGGCGCGGACGCCGGCCGATTCGAGGGTCGACCGGCGCGCCGTCACCCCGTCCTCCCGAGAGCCCCCGCCGTGGACATCCGCCCCGTACGCGAAGAAGACATCGAAGCCATCATCAACCTGTTCCGAGCGAACTACGGCGAAGACTACGCGATCCCGGAGTTCTACGACCCGATGTGGGTGAAGCGCGGCATCTACTCGGACCACATCATCTGGCTGGTGGCCGTCGACGAGGGGCGCGTCGTCGCCTCGGGCGCCTGCATCCTCAACGCCGGCGACTACAACGACAACATCGGCGAGATCGGCCGGGTGGTCGTCGATCCCGACGCCGGCGGCAAGGGGCTGGGCCGGGCGCTGCTCGCGGCGCTGATCGACGCGTCCGACGAACGGGTGGAATTCGCCTTCGCCGAGGCGCGAACCACCCACCCGAAGACGCAGAAGATCTGCGAGGGGCTGGGGATGGCGCCGCTGGGCTTCCTGCCGATGGCCTACCGGATGACCTGGCGCGAGAGCTTCCTGATCCACGGCCAGTTGTTCGGCAACGGCCGGCTCCTGCGCGAACCCCACCGGGTCTCGGTCATTCCCGAAGTCGAACCGCTGGCCCGGCTGTCGCTGCGCAACCTCGACCTGCCGGACGACGTGAGCGTGAACACACGCGCCGAGGCCTACCCGTCGCGCGGGACCTTCGACATCCGGCCGCTGACCGGAACGTCGATGGTGCGCCTGCTCAAGATCGAGCACGGACGCTACGTCGACCCCGAGATCTTCTCGGCGCTGCAGGTCGACATGGGCTACGTCCAGCTGCGCGCGCACAAGGCCGACTATCTCGTGGCGCAGAGCGGCGAGCGCCTGCTGGGCGCCGTCGGCTTCCTGTTCGAGGAACACGACAAGGCGGTGCGACTGATCGAGCTGATCGGCGAGGACGACGAGGCGCAGGGCACGCTGCTGCGCGCCGCCGTCGAGGCGGCCGAGCGGAAATACGACGCCGAGGTCCTCACCTGCGACGTCAACGCCGAATCGCCGCGCCTGCAGCAGTCGCTGCTCGAGCTGGGTTTCCTCCCGGCCGCCTACATCCCCGGGATGGTGTTCCACCGCACCCACCGCCCCGACGTCGTCAAGATGATGAAGCTGCGCCTGAAGTGGGACCTCGGCCCGCTGGTCCTGACCGAGACCTCGCAACGCTACTTCGATCTGGTCGCCCCGGCGTTCCGCGAGGCCGCGAAGCGGCGATGACTCCCGGGGGCGGGCGCCGATGATCGCTCGCACCGCGTGACCGGGAAGCAGGGCCTGCAATTTCCGCGGGCGGTCCGCCTAGGTCGTCTGTTGGGACTCGCCGTCACGACGCCCGAGCAGCTTGCGCGCATGCGCCTGCAGCGCGATGTAGGACTCTTTCCACGTCCCTTCGCGCGGCGTCACGTGCGCGAGTCTCACCAGAGCCGCCTCCAGCGCCGCGACGCGCTCCCGGGCTTCCTCGAGCGCCACGGCGACCTCGGCGTAGTCCCCGGCACTGACGAGCTCGACCTTGCGGTCCTGGCAGACGCCAACGCAATTCGCGGGCGCATCGACCCGCCCGCACCCGATGCACCGCCACGCCTTGATCGTCTCGGGCGTCGCGAGATCCTCGTCGTGACGATCCATCGCCTATGCTCTCGTGGTCGGATGAACGAACGTCGAAGGCGGGCGGACGACGCCCCGAGGACGAACCGCGCGGCACGACGCGCGTGCACGATGGCGCGGCGTCGTACCGATTCGCGCGGCTCGAAGGTCCATGGCGGCGCTATCCGGGTTTGCCGTCGATTCGCGGACGCGACAGGATCGGCCAGTAGCGAACCGCGTACACCGTGAATGCGATCGACCAGCAGATTCCCGACGCGACCACCGCGGCCTGATAGGCGATCGGCACGAACCCTCCGCCGACGACCCGGATCAACGCCGCCGCCTGAATCAGGACGAAGCAGGCGATCTCGAAACGGTCGGCGACGAGCGGTCGACCGGTGTGGCCCCGCGCGGTCCGGGTGATCATGCCGATGGTCATGCCGCCGATGGCGCCTATCGTCAGTGCATGAACGGCGAGAGGCTCGGCGACGATGTCCAACGCCGCGAACGCGCGCAGCACGAGGTGGACGACGATCCAGCCGTACGCCGCGTGCAGCACCCACACGAGCGGCGTTCCGAATGTGCGCCACGATCGCCAGAGGCCGAGGCGAACCGCGTGCGCGAGCGCCGCGGCCAGCGCCACGGCCGCGATCAGAGGCGGCGGCGCCTGCACGAGATCCACCACCAACAGGACCAGGATGGTGCCGAGCGCGAGCTTCTCGACGGCGGGACGGCGCGTGGCCTGCGCCCCGGGGATCGCGTTGTTGGTGAACATGGGGATCACCCGGCCGCCCATCACGGCGATGATGAACAGCACCAGGTCGAGGCCCGCTCGAAGGCTCAGTAGCTCCGGCCACGCCAAGACGCCCCGGTAGGACAGATGCAGGGCGACCGCCGCCGCGGCGAATCCGAGCAGCAGCGGGACGAAGAAGTAGTTGCGCCGATTGCGGCTCTTCGCCAGGGGAGCCGCGAAGGCCCCCGCGACGGCCAGCGGAAACGCAGCGTTCACCGCAGCGGCGGCGGTCTGCCACGGCGTGTAGACCAGCACCCGTCCGGCGACCCACAGCGCAACGAAGGCGATGAGCAGGCCGCCCGTCGGCGTTGGCTGTCCGGTCCAGGTGCGACCGGCGGTGAACAGGAACCCGGAAATGACGGCCAGCGTGTACCCGAACAGCATTTCGTGGCCATGAACCGTCGCCCCCCGGAAATGGGGCACGGAGATCCAACCCGCGTATTGCGCGACCCACAGGGGGATCGACAGCGCGGCGAAGACGCTTGCGACCAGATAGAAGGGCCGAAAGCCCAACGCCCAGAGCGCGAATCGCGCCGGATGCGCGCTGTCCTGCGACCCCGGCTCTTCGATGGCGATCGGCTTCGGCACGAGTACGGTTCCTGGTCAGTGGCGCGCCGATACGCTGCTCTTGGCGCGTCCCGCCGCTGGATGCGCCGGCGTTTGCAAGAGAACCCTGGTCAGGGCCCGCCGATTGCCGGTCAGATCGGCCAGCGTGTAGCGGTTGAGCGACTCGTAGAGCGCATCGAAGCCATCGGCCAGCGCCCGCGCGAGCAGGCACACGCCCGCGATGCGGCACGCGGGCGGGTCGTCCGAGAAGCACTCCACGATCGGGGTGCCGCCTTCGGTCCCGCGGACGATCTCTCCGATCCGGATGGCCTCCGGTGGGCGCGCCAAGCGCAGCCCGCCGCCCTTGCCGCGCACCGACTCGACCACGCCCGCGCGCGCGAGCTGATGCACGACCTTCATCAGGTGGTTCTGCGAGATGCCGTAGGCCGTCGCGATCTGCGGAATGGTCGCGAGCCGAGAGCGGTCGAGCGCGAGGTACATGAGCACGCGCAGCGTGTAGTCGGTGAAGGTCGTCAGGCGCATCGTCGATAAGATGTAGCAGGAATATTGCTTTTGCCGGCGAACGGTGCTAGATTGAAGATATATGAATAATACATCTTCAGTCCCGTGATGGCAATCTCGGCCGCGCCTGCCCCACTTGGCGACGACGGTCGGACTGGCGAGTCCCCCGGCCGGTCGGCGGCGTACGCCGCCGCCTCTCCCGCGCACGTGGCCCCGAGCCTGCCTGCCGGTGCATCGCCCGCGGCCGACCACCCCGCATCGGGACCGACGCCCGGCGCGGCGCCGCGCCGGGTCGCCAAGACGACTCGGGAGACGGTCCTGTGGTCCTGCTGGTGGACGCCGTCGCTCGTGTCGATCCGCGTCACTCGAGATCGGGCGTTTCGCTTCACCCCCGGTCACTACGCGCGGGTCGCGATCCCGAAGCCCGACCGCCAGACGGTCTTGCGACCGCTGTCGGTGGCCTCGGCACCGGCGGATCCGTATCTCGAGTTCTTCTGCAGCCTGATCCCGGGCGGCGAATTCTCCGGCCGTCTCGCGAATCTGCGCGTCGGCGACCCGATCGAAGTCGAGACGGCGCGCTTCGGTTTTCTCACGGTCGACTCGCTCGAGCCGGGCAGCGACTTGTGGCTCTTGGCGACCGGCACCGGACTCGCGCCCTTTCTCGCCATGCTGCGCGATCCGGGCATCTGGGTGGCGTTCGACCACCTCATCGTCGTCCACAGCGTCCGACGCGCGGCAGAACTCGCGTACGCGGACGAGCTCAGGCGCCTGGCCGACCAATCGCCTGGGACCGCCGCGCGTGCCGCCCTGCACTACCTGCCCGTGGTGACACGCGAACCCGGAGCGTCCTCGCTGTCGCAGCGAATTCCCGTTCTGCTCGCGAAGGGAAGCCTCTCGGGGGCGGCCGGCGTACCGGTCGATCCGGCGCATTCGCGCGTCATGGCCTGCGGCAATCCGGCGATGACTCGCGAACTGCGCGCCTTGCTGGGCGAGCGTGGATTTCGAACGACGCGCCGCGGTGCCCCCGGCCAGGCCGCCTTCGAGAAGTACTGGCAGGAGGACATCGATTCCACCCACGGCAACGGAGGTACCGCATGAACCCGCATCCCCACATCCATCTCTCCCCCGATCGGATCTACCCGTTCGACGCCCGCGGAATCGCCAAGCGCTTCCGCCACGCGGCGATCTTCGGCGCGCTCGATGCGCTCCATGCGGGAGAGACGATGCGTTTCGTCAACGATCACGATCCGCTGCCATTGCTCGACCAATTGCGGACCCGCTACGGCGAAGGCGTCTCCATCGAGTACCAGCAGCATCGCGAGGAAGGCGTCGTCATCGACTTCGTCAAGCGCTAGCCGCCGCACCGGCGCGACGATCCGGTCCCCGGGCCTGCGGAGGTGGGGTACAGGTGCGGGCTCAACATCAGCGCGTCCGATGTCAACCGCCGCGCCCGGTTCCTGCGCGCCCAGGGCTGGCGTTCGCGATCCGACTGCGGGGCCGCCCGTATCTCACCGGCCCGCTGCCGCGGTCGTTCGACGTCGCCACCGGCCCCTCTGGCAGGACTCTCGCCCCAGCGGCACAATGGCAATGGAGGAGCATCCCGCCCGATGATCCCGATCAAGGCCGCGCTCGCGGTCGCCATGACGCTGGTCGCGCCGGCGGCCACGGCCCAGGTGTACCGCTGTACCGAGGGCGGTCGCACCGTCTACTCGGACAAGCCGTGCACCGATCCGACCGGATCGGTGACCGTCCCGGTTCCCTCGCGCGCGACCGAGCCCCCCGGCCCGAACCTGCAGCTCGAAGCGAATCTCGGCCGCGTCGCGGTCGGCATGACCCCGGCGCAAGTGGAAACGGCATGGGGCAAGCCGCGCTCGATCAACACCCGCACCGATGCCGACGGTCGCACCGATCAGTGGGTCTACCGTCGCGACGGCGGCAACGCGTACGTTTATTTCCAGCAAGGCCGCGTCTCGAGCATCTCGACGAACTCGACGACCACGCCCGAGCCGGACCCGTCGACGTCGAGCGTGCCCCGCTCCCTCACGCGAACCGAACGCGAGTCGATCGAGCGCGAGGACAAGGCGGCCGAGCGGCGCCACATCGCGGAGGGGCTCGCGAGCGAGACCGTGCGCGGCCGACTGGGCGAGCCGGAACGCCGTGGGTACATCGACGGGCTCGAGTATTGGACCTACGGACCCACCGGACGCGACGCCCAGACGCGGACCACGATCTGGTTCCAGGACGGGCGCGTGCGGCGCGTCGATCGTGCGATCGAGCGCTGACGACTCGATAACCGACTCGCTCCGACTCGACGCCGGAACGACTCGACGCTGGAGCGGGTTCGACCGACTCGTCCCGTCGGCCCTGGAGATCGTTTCGGATGGCCCGCGCCGGGCGCCGCCGTCGCGCGGGGAATCGACCGGGAGACGGTCGACGAATCGACGAAGCGGAACCGGTGCCAACCGCCAAGTCTTTGAATTCTTGGCTCCCCGACCTGGGCTCGAACCAGGGACCTGCGGATTAACAGTCCGTCGCTCTACCGACTGAGCTATCGGGGAACAGCCTTTAATTATAGCAGCCTGCGCCGACCCTCGCCAAGCGCGGCCGACCTGCTGCATTGCCGACCCGCGCCCCCGACCCGCACCGCCCCTCACCCGCCGTTGCGCAGGTACGGCGCCGCCAGTCTCAGGTAGTGGACCATCGACCACAGCGTCAGGATCGCGGCGATCCACAGCGCCACCGTCCCCAGCGCCGGCGTCGCCACCCCCGGGATCAGCGGCTCGTAGAGCAAGAGCGCGATGATCGCCGTCATCTGCGCGGTGGTCTTGAGCTTGCCGACGAAGGCGACCGCGACGCTCTTCGCCGCGCCGAGCTGCGCCATCCACTCGCGCAGCGCCGAGATCGCGATCTCGCGTCCGATGATGATGATCGCGAGCCAGGCCTCGGCGCGGCCGAGCGCGACCAGCACGATCAGCGCCGCGGCGACCATCAGCTTGTCGGCGACCGGATCGAGGAAGGCGCCGAACGCGCTCGCGAGGCCGAGCTTGCGGGCGAGGTAGCCGTCGAGCCAGTCGGTGATCGCGGCGACCGAGAAGACGCTCATCGCCAGCCAGTTCTTGCCCGCCGGCGCGAGCCACGCGTCGGGCAGGTAATAGACGCCGACGAAGACCGGGATCAGGACGATCCGCAGCCAGGTGAGCGCGGTCGGGAGGTTGAGCGGCATGCGCTGGCGCGCCGGCGGGGCGCCGGTCGCCGGGCATTCTACCGTGGCGGTCGGGGCCGGTCGCGCGACGGCACGCGCCACAGCCAGACGACGGTGACGACGCCGACGCCGGCGGCGAGCGCCTGCGCCCACCAGGGCCGCACGAAGAAGACGATCGACACCGTCAGCATCGCGCTCATCAGCCCGATCGCCGTGAGCTTGGTCCGCCACCGGATGCTGCGGTGGCGCCGCCATTCGACGATCGTCGGACCGAAGGTCGCCGACCGGGTGAGCATCCGGTCGAGCCGGGGCGACGCCCTGGCGAAACACGCGGCCGCCAGGAGCAGGAACGGCGTGGTCGGCATGACCGGCAGGAACGCGCCGATGACGCCCAGCAGCGTCGCGATAAGCCCCGCGGCGATCAGCAGGACGCGCACGACCGCGGAGCGGTGGAGCGCCGGCTCCGCCGTCGGCGTGTCTTCGGGTCGCGGCTTCGTCACGGTCCGTCGAGCGCCGGGGCGCGGCGTCGGCGGATTGTATCGTCGCCGCGACGCCCGCCGCCGCGCGCGTGCCGTGCGATGATCCGCGCCGATGAGCGCGTCCCCCGCCCCACCGAACCCGCGACCACCCCGACTCGACGCGCTGACGCCGCTGCGCTTCGTCGCCGCCGCGGCGATCGCCGGCGTCCACGGGCTCCACGAGTTCGGGCTCACGGCGCCGCCGGGCGTGCTCTACGCGGCCAACGCCGGCGTGTCGTTCTTCTTCGTGCTCTCGGGCTTCGTGCTCGCCTACAACTATCCGGTCCTCGCCGATCGATCGGCGGTGCGCGACTTCCTCGTCCTGCGATTCGCGCGGATCTGGCCGCTGCATTTCGTCATGCTCGCGCTCATCGTCATCGCGTTCCCGCGATCGTCCTGGGCGCCCCCGGGGATCGACCCGTGGATCGCGATGGCCACGAACGCGACGCTGACGCACGCGTGGATCCCGATCAGCGGCGTCATCGCCGCCTACAACGGCCCGAGCTGGACGCTGTCGGTCGATCTGTTCTTCTACCTGATGTTCCCGATGCTGATCGTGCGCGTCCGCGAGGCACCGTGGCGCACGTTCGCCGGAACGCTGCTGGTGAGCCTCGCCTGCCCGATGCTCGCCAACGCGCTGGGCGCGCCGGCGCAGCCGTCGCTCGACCAGTGGAACTGGTACCTGCTCGACCACACGTTCCCGCTCGCACGCCTCGCCGAGTTCGCGCTCGGCGCGGCGGTGGCGTGCGCCTTCGTGCCGACCGCCCGCGCGGGCGGGCCGCCCGGATCGCGCGCGACGCTCGCCGAGGCGGCGCTCCTCGCTCTCGCGGTGTTCGCCGCCACCCGGCTCGACCGGGCCCCGCTGCTGGCGGCGTGGTTCGGGATCGGCGTTGGCGACTGGCTCGCGCAGGTCGGCGCCGCACCGTTCTTCGCCGCGCTCGTCGCCGTCATCGCCCGCGGCCGGGGCGCGCTGTCGCGCCTGCTCGGCCACCGGATCGCCGTCCACCTCGGCGACCTCGCCTTCGCCACCTACCTCCTCCACGTCCCGCTGCTGCGCCTCGCGATCTGGCGCGAGCTCGCGGAACGCCACGGCCCCGCGTTGTCGATGACCGTGTTCTGGCTGGTGGTGCTCGCGCTCGCGCACATCGCCTGGCGGTGGATCGAGGTCCCGGCGAGGCGCGCGATCGTGCGCGCCGGATTTCGGAAGGCGTCGACGCCGCCCTAGCGGGACGTCGGGTCGGACGGAGCCGGTGTCGCCTCGGGTTCGCGCGCGCTGACGTAGGGGACGGCGAAGCGCCGGACCAGGTCGCGCAGCTCGCGGTTGGGTGTGCGCAGCCAGACCGGCGGCGAACCCGGGTTCGCGCGGTTCGCCCGCAGGTCGTCCATGGTCCGGAACAGTTCTCCGAGCGAGCCGACCGAGAAGTCGCGAACGACCGGTGCGGCCGGCTCGAACGGATGGCGCGCGAGCTCGGCCGCCAGTTCGTCGGCATCGAAGATCGTGACGCCGACATGCTCGTCGGCCTCGCCGTGGAAGGCGAGGACGCGGCCGGCTTGCTCGACCAGCGCGCTCGTGTAGAGCACGCCCGGCTTGTGGCCGCGCACGACGTCGCCGCCGTCGATCAGGACGTCGGTCGCGCGCGCGAGGTCGAGTCGCGCGTCGAGCCACAGTGCGCCCTGGACGTAGCGGCGATCGACGATGCTGTGCCAGAACCCGAGGTGGCCGCCCCGGAACGGAATCAGGTTGGCCGAATTCGACAGCATGTTCCGGAACCGGTCGCCCCAGCCGTTGTGCAGCCGCTTCACCAGCCGCCAGGCGCCGGCGCCGTCGCGCACGAGGATCGTCAACGGGTCGAGCCGGTAGAGGCAATGGAGTGCGCCGTCGTGCTCGAAGAGCACCCAGTTCTTCTCCACCCGGTCGGTCTCGAATGGCAGCGCCAGCGGGTCCGCCGGTTCGATGCGGTTCTCAGCGAGCCGCGAGATCACCGGGCGGATGCGTTCGCCCTCGATCAGCGTGTGGACCGCGAGCGTTTCCCCGGCGTGCCGCAACAGGCGGAAGTCCTCGAGACGCGCCCCTTCGGCGTACCCGCGGCGCACCAGCGTGCGGTGGGAACGCAGGGCGAGCGTGGCCGGATCGAGGACGATCCGCTCGGCGTGGACGATCGGCGTGAAGCGGTAGTCGATCTCCCGTCGGGCGAGCAGCACGATGCCTTCGTCGGTGAGGATCGCGCCCGGGTTGTAGACGCCCCCGTCGCTTCCGGGCAGGTCTCCGCGCGAGACGATTCGGCGACGGATCGACGCGATCATCCGATCGAGGCGAGCGGACGCCCGTCGAACCAGAAGCGCTCCGGAAAGCGCGGAATCGTCGCGTCGAAGGCGTCGGGCGTGAGGTCGGCGAGCCAGTAGTAGTTGCCGTAGGTCGCCCACGAGCCGGTGCCCAGGACGACGTCGATGACGAAACGCGTCGCGTCGCATCGCCCGGTCGTGCGACGCCGGGCGACGCCGAACTCCGCCAGGCGCTCGGCGTAGACCGCCTCGGAGAGCTCGGGATCGAGGCGCAACAGCGTCGGCGGCCGCCGCCCCAGCTCCTCGCTTTCGACGATCAGCATCGACCGGTCGTAGCGCATCGGCACGCCGGCGTTCTCGAGGCGCAGTCCGAGCTGCCAATCCTCCTGGGCGATGATGCCGCACAGTTCGTCGAACCCGTTGACCGACAGGAGCAGTTCCCGCGGCGCGCACAGCGTCGTGCTGTAGAGCTGCGCGCCGCCGATCGGTACCGGACGCGTGTCGTCGCCCTGCGACCAGCGGCTGTCGAGGCCCGCGTCGTGCGGCCGGCTCGACACGAGCCTCCCTTCCCGCACGTCCATGCTCCAGTGCCGCTGATAGGCGCCGGTCACGACCGCGCCGTCGTCCGCCGCCCGGCGCACCGCCCGCCACCACCCGGGCATCGGCACCGCGCAGTCGTCGACGAAGGCGACGGTGGGGGCGGTCGCGTAGACGAGCCCGGTGTTGCGGGCGCTGGCCGCCGCGAAGCAGTCGGACTTCGTCCGCCGGTGCGGGCCCTGGTGCGGCGAGGGCTTGGCCGGTACGTGGAGGAACGCGAAGCGCCCGGCGACCGCGTCCTCGAACCGTCGCCGGCGGCCCGGACCGTCGCGACCGTCGACAACGACGACGCGGGCGTCGTCCCCGTCGCCGAGCTGGCGGGCGAGCGCGTCGGCGAACCACTCGAACGCCGGCTCTTCGCGGACGGTCGGGTAGACGATGTCGACCGACGCGCTCACGGCCGGCGGTAGACGCGCCACTGCGTGTGATCCTCGACGAGCTCGAAGCCGAGCTCGAGGATCCGGCGCTGCGCGCGCTGCGTCGTCGCCCAGTCGGTGTCGTCGGCGATCCACAGACCGCGGGGAGCGATCTTGGGCGCCCAGCGATCGACCTCGGCGGTCGACACGGCCTCCGAGTGGTTGCTGTCCTGATGCAGGAGGTCGACCGACGCGTCGGGGACCGCATCCACCGCCTCCATCGACCGCTGACGCACGACGCGCACGTAGTCCGCCGTGCCGGTCCGGGCCAGCGCCGCGATGAACCCGGCGTAGATCGCCTCGTGGTCGAGCTTGCCCCACCAGTCGTCGTTCGCCGGGTCGTTCACGCCTTCGAGCGACGCCTCGCGCCGCCACGGGTCGATCGCGAGCACCCGGCCGGACCCGCGCGCCTCGTGCCCGATCGCGAGCGAGATGGTGCCGCGCCCGCCGAAGACGCCGAGCTCGACCGACGACTCGACACCGGCCGTCAGGACCAGCTCGGCCATCCTCGTCCCCTTGTCGACCGACGTCCATCCCTCGAGCGGCGCGATCGCGGCCTCGATCCGCGCGCGCAGCACGACTCGTAGCGGCTCGGAGAGCGTGGGCAGGGTCATGCGTGGGTTCGGGAACGGGGGGACGACCGGCGGGCGCGGACACGAGTCTACGACACCGCCGCCTCGGTCACGGATCGAGTAGGATGCGCACGCTCCCTCCGACATCCGCTCCGTCCGTGCCCTTCGCCGCCCACCAGTGCCCTGCCCGCATCGACGGGCTCGAGACCCGCGACGCGGCCGACGGCTTCGTCGTCTACGACGCCCGCCGCGACCGCCTGCACTTCCTCAACCCGACCGCCCTCTTCGTCCTCGAGTGCCTCGACGGCCGGACCCGGGTCGACGAGCTGGCGGGTCTGGTGGCGAGGGCCTTCCGGCTGCCCGAGGCGCCGATCGCCGAGATCGAGGCCTGTCTCGAACGGTTCGACAGCGAGGGCCTGATCGAGGCGGGGGCGACTGGTCAAACCGGCTGACCCGGGGTATGCTACGCGCCGCGTCGGAAATGGCGTTAATTTAGGGACTTGGTGCAATCCGTCGTCGGAGATTCCGGCATGGGCCGTCGGAGTGACCTGGACAAGGTGATCGAGCGCTTCGGACCCGCTCGCCGCGAGGTGTTGCGCAAGGTTCTGCTCGGGTCGGCGATCTACGTGGCGCCGGCGATCGCCTCCTACTCGATGAAATCGCTGGGCGGCGAGGTCGAGGCCCAGCTGCTGTGCGTCAACCAGACCCTTCCGGGGCCCGGCCCCGCGCCCAACACCGCCTGCAGTATCCCGGTCGATTCGCCCACGGCACTGATCGCAGCGGCGAGCGCGGTCGGCGCGGTCGGGGCCTTCCTGCTTCGCAAGCGTCGTCGCCGAAACGGCGACGGCACCCACCGCTAGTGCCGAATCCGCGCCACCACGAACTCGCCGTCGAACGCCTGCACAGTCCAACTTCCAGGGAAACAAGAAAAATGGGCTCCAACAGTGATCTCGAGAAACTGATCGAACGCTACGAACCCTCCCGTCGTGACGCGTTGCGCAAGATCCTGTTCGGCACCGCGATCTACACGGCGCCGGTTGTGGCGTCGTTCTCGATGAAGTCGCTGGGCGGCGAAGCGCAGGCCCAGCTGATCTGCTTCAACCAGACGAACGGGCCGGGCTGCGTGCCGACCAGCGTGCCGGTCGACTCCGGCGTCGCCCTGGTGGCGGCGGCGGGCGCCGTGGGTGCCGCGGGCGCGTTCATGCTGCGCCGGCGCCGCCGCAAGGACGGCGATACCGAGCGCTGAACCAGGCGCCCGCCGGACCGCCGGCGGGCGTGTTCGACCCGCGGTGTCGAAACCCCTCGTCACCGCCACGCTGATCGTCAAGAACGAGGCGGCCTTCCTCGAAGGCTGCCTCGCTTCGTTGCGCGGCCGCGTCGACGAGGTGGTCGTCGCGGACACCGGATCGGACGACCAGAGCCGCGAGATCGCTCGTCGTGCCGGCGCGCGCGTCTTCGACTTCCCCTGGACCGGCGACTTCGCCGCCGCCCGCAACGCCTCCGCCGACATGGCGCGAGGCGCCTGGCTCCTCTACATCGACGCCGACGAGCGGCTGGTCGCCTGGGACGATCGCGAGATCGCGCGCCTCGACGCCGATCCGTCGATCGTCTGCGGCCGGGTCCTGTTCCGGCCAAAGACCGGCTACACGCGGTTCCGCGAACACCGGTTGTTCCGCAACCGGCCGGACCTGCGCTTCCGCGGCGTCATCCACGAGACACTGGTGCCGGCGCTGAACGAGGCTCAGGTCCGCGACGGCGCGAGGATCGTCCCGGTCGAGGCGGCGATCGACCACCTGGGTTACGACGGCGACCAATCGGCGAAGCACCGGCGCAACCTGCCGCTGCTGCGCGCACGCCTGGCGACCGAGCCCGATCACGTCTACTGCCTCGACCACCTGGGACTCACGCTGCAGGCCTTGGGTGACCTCGCCGGTGCGCGGGACGCGTGGGGACGTGCCGTCGGTGTGGTGCGCCGGCGTGGCGTCCGGGAGGTCGTCGACGTGATGCCGTTCGTGCACCTCGCCTCGCATCTCGTATCCCAGGGCGAGGGCGCACGGTCGTTGCTCGACGAGGCGCGCCAACGGTTTCCCGACGATCACACACTGCGCTGGATCGACGCGCGCGCGCGGATGGACGCGGGGGACCCGGTATCGGCCTACCCGCTTTTCGCCCGGCTCGCCGAGACCGACCCGGCGACGCTGAACGACGGACCGGCATGGGATCTGTCGATCTTCGGCGTTCGCGCGCACGCAGCGGCCGGCCGATGCGCGATGGAGATGCACCGGCCGGACCTGGCGGCGTTGCACTTCGCGCGCGCCGAGACACTCGAGCCGACGAATCCGGAGTACCGGGTCAAGCGGATGTTCGCCGAGGCCCGGGCGCGAGCCGTCGGACCCGAGTCGGCCTGATCGACGCGTCCCGGCTTCAGTGGAGTTCGGCGTAGATCCGCAGGGCGAGCTCCCGTCCGATCCCCGGAACCCGGGCCAGATCCTCGACGCTCGCCGACTCGACGCCGCGAACGCCGCCGAAGTGCGTGAGCAGCGCCTTGCGCTTGGCCGCCCCGATACCGGCGATCGCCTGCAGCGACGAGGTCGTCCGCGCCTTGCCGCGCCGCGCGCGGTGGCCCTGGATCGCGAAGCGATGCGCCTCGTCGCGGATCTGCTGCAGCAGATGGAGCCCCGGATGGTCCGGGGGGAGCCGGAGCGCGTCGTCGCGCCCGGGCAGCACGAGCTCCTCGAGGCCTGCCTTGCGCTCGGGACCCTTGGCGATGCCGATGACCGGCACGCCGTGCAGTCCCTGTTCGGCCAGGACCTCGAGGGCCACCGCGAGTTGTCCACGCCCGCCGTCGATCACCAGCAGGTCGGGCGGCGGGAACTCGCCGGCGACGATGCGCGCGCAGCGGCGGTCGAGCGCCTCGCGCATCGCCGAGTAGTCGTCGCCGCCCTGCGCCGGCGAGACGTTGAAGCGCCGGTACTCGCCGGTCTGCATCGCCAGCCGGTCGAAAATCACGCACGAGGCGACCGCCGCCTCGCCCATCGTGTGCGAGACGTCGAAACACTCGATGCGCTGGACGCCCGACGGCAGGCCCAGCGCCTCGACCAGCGCGGCGAGCCGCTCCTCCTGCGTCGCCTTCTGCGCGAGCCGCTGACGGATCGCCAGACGCGCGTTCTGCTCGGCCATCTCCAGCCACACGCGCCGCTCGCCGCCCGGATGGGTCGCGATCGCGACCGGACGTCCGGCCTGCGCGGCCAGCGCGGTCGCGAGCGCCTCGTCGTCGCCGGCGCCGGGCGCGACGATCGTCGGCGGCACCGGACGCTCGAGGTAGTGCTGAGCGAGGAACGCCGCGATCAGCTCCGGGCGCGTTCCGGCCTCGGCGTGGCGCGGGAAATAGGTCCGGTCGCCGACGTGGCGACCGCCCCGGATCATGACGAGGTTGACAGCCCAGATCCCGCCCTCGTCGAGCGCCGCGACGACATCGAGGTCGCCGGCGGTCGCGCTCTCGACGAACTGGCGCGACTGGAGTTGCGCCAGCCGCGCGATCTTGTCGCGCAGCCGCGCGGCGCGCTCGAAGGCGAGCGACGCCGAGGCCTCCTCCATCTGTCCGCGCAACCGGGTGGCGGCCTCGTCGGACTTGCCCTCGAGGAAGAGGATCGCGTCGGCGACGTCCTCCGAATACTCGGCCGGCGCGACGAGGCCGACGCAGGGGGCGGTGCAGCGGCGGATCTGGTGGAGCATGCACGGGCGCGACCGGTTGGCGAACACCGACGGCTCGCAAGTGCGCAGCAGGAAGACCTTCTGCAGCGTCGCGATCCCGTCGCGGACCGCGGCGGCGCTGGGGAACGGGCCGAAGTAGCGGTTGGCGCGGTCCAGCGGGCCGCGGTGGAAGCGGATCTGCGGGTACGCCTCGCCGGTGATGCACAGGTACGGATAGCTCTTGTCGTCGCGGAACAGGATGTTGTAGCGCGGCTCGAGCGACTTGATCAGGTTGTTCTCGAGGAGCAGCGCCTCGCCTTCCGACCGGGTGACCGTCGTCTCGACGCGCGCCACCTGCGCCACCATCGCCGCGATCCGCGGCTCGTGGCCCGACTTCTGGAAATAGCTCGCGACGCGCTTGCGGAGGTCGCGGGCCTTGCCGACGTAGAGCGCGCCGCCGGCGCCGTCGAACATCCGGTAGACCCCGGGCCGCTGCGGCAGCGACGCGAGGAGCTCGTTAGCGTCGAACCGGGCCCGCGGCGTCGTCCCGGGCCCGCCGTCGGGATCGGCGCCCGCCGGGACGTCCGGCGGATCGTCGGCCGGCGTCGAAAGCCGCCGGCGCAGGCGCGGCACCTTGGTCACGGCCTCGCCCGCCCGTCGGTCAGGTGCCCGGCGATCGACTCGAAGACGGCGCGGAACATCGGCTCGGTCAGGCGCCGCGTGTTGGTGTTGTAGCGGCTGCAGTGGTAGCTGTCGAAAAGCGTGAGCGCGCCCACGCCGAGCGGATGGCGCGCGCCGTGCGCGAACGGGTGCGAGCGGGCGCGCAGGTCCAGCGCCCTCAAGACCGCGTCGTGCGCGATGCGTCCGAGCGCGAGGACGGCCGCCCCCTCGGGCAGCGACGACAGGTCCGCGGCCAGGTAGCGGTTGCAGTTCGCCACCTCGGCCGGGGTCGGCCGGTTGTCCGGCGGCAGGCACTTCACCGCGTTGGTGATCCGGCAATCGCGAAGCGCGAGCGCGTCGTCTCGGGACACCGATTCCGGCCGGCTCGCGTGGCCGTACGCGTGCAGCGTCCGGTAGAGCAGGATGCCGGCGTAGTCGCCGGTGAACGCGCGACCGGTCGCGTTCGCGCCGTGCAGCCCCGGTGCCAGGCCGACGACCAACAACCGCGGCGCGCGCGGCCCGAACGGCGGCACCGGCGCGCACCAGTACGACGGATGGTCGGCACGTACGCGGTCGACGAACGCCGCGAGCCGGGCGCAGCGCCGACAACCGACGTCGAAATCCGCGCCGGCACCCGCCTCTGGCACAATCGTCGTTTTCCGCCTGCCGTTCATCGCGTCCCGCGAAAATCCTAGCACGTGCATCCCGCCGAGATCCGGCTCGAGACCTGGTCGTTCGCGCCGCCGGCGAGGACGCGTCGTCCGCCGCTGCTGTTCGTCCATGGGGGCTACGCCGACGGCTGGTGCTGGACGCCGTATTTCCTGCCCTGGTTCGCGCGCGCCGGATGGCCGGCGCACGCGTTGTCGCTGCGCGGCCACGGAGGCAGCGGCGGCGGCGCGACGCTCTTCGCGCACGGCCTGGACGACTACGCGGCGGACGTCGAGCGCGTCGCCGGGTCGCTGCCCGAACCGCCGATCCTGATCGGCCATTCGATGGGCGCGGCGATCGTCGAGCGCCTGCTCGCCACCCGGCCGCTGCGCGCCGGCGTGCTGATCGCGCCGGTCCCGCCGACCGGACTGGTCCCGGTCGCGGCGCGTCTCGCGGTCGAGCGCCCCGACTATCTGCTGCAGATGAGCCGGCTCGACCCGACGCGGCTCACCGCCGACGTCCTCGAAGCGCTGCGGCCGTTCTACTTCTCCGACGACGTCGATCCCTCGATCCTCGCCGAGGCGGTGCGTCACCTGTCGGCCGAGTCGCCTCGCGCGATCCTCGACCTGTCGCTGCGCCTGCACTGGCTGCGTCCGGAACGCAACGGCGCGCATCTGATGGTGCTGGGCGCGCGCGGCGACCGGATCTGCACGCCGTCGGATCTCGAAGCCACGGCGCGCCACCACGGCGTCGAATCGACGCTGCTACCGGATCTGGCGCACATGCTGATGCTCGAGCGCGGCTGGGAGACCGCGGCGCGCGCGATCGCCGACTGGCTCGTCGGCACGTAGCTGCGGCCGCGGCGACCGGCTCGCGGACCCGCGTCAGCCGCGCGACGCGTCCTGGACGGTCCGCGTCCGGAGGAACTCGGCGAATCGCGCCGAGGTGAGCGGCTTGCTGATCCAGAACCCTTGGAAACAGTGGCAGCCGTGCGCGTCGAGGAACTCGAGCTGCTCGCGCGTCCCGACGCCCTCGGCGACCACCTTGAGGCCGAGGCCGCGCGCGAGCTTGATGATCGCCTCGGTGATCGCGGCGTCGCCCGGGTCGGTCTCGAGGTCGGCGATGAACGAGATGTCGATCTTGAGCGTGTCGATCGGAAAGCGCTTGAGGTGGGTGAGCGAAGAATAGCCGGTGCCGAAGTCGTCGATCGCGACACGGAAGCCCTGACCGCGCAACTGGTGGAGGACGCGGCGGATCGCGTCGAGATCGTGGAGCAGCGAGGTCTCGGTGACCTCGAGCTCGAGCCAGGAGGGCTCGCAGCCGGCCTCGCGGACGATCTCGTCGATCCGCTGGGCGAGATCGTCGCGGTAGAACTGACGCGCCGAAAGGTTCACCGAAACCGAGAGGGGAAGACCGGCCCGCCGCCAGGCGACGACCTGCGCGGCGGCGGTCGTGAGGACCCACTCGCCGAGCGCGTGGATGAGTCCCGACTCCTCGGCGAGCGGGATGAACACGCGCGGCGGGACTTCGCCGTGCTCCGGGTCTTCCCAGCGCAGCAGCGCTTCGGCCCCGACGACCGCCCGGTCGGTGATGTCGACGACCGGCTGGTAATGCAGCTCGAGCGCGCCCTCCTTGAGCGCCGCGCGCAGCGCCGTTTCCAGCGTGTGCTGCTTGAGACGGTGCTGCGCCAGGTCGGCGTCCAGGAACTGGTAGGTGTTGCGGCCGAGCTCCTTGGACCGGTACATCGCCACGTCGGCGTGCTTGAGGAGCTCGTCGGGGTCGTCCGAGTCGTCCGGGTACACGGCGATGCCGATCGACGAGGTCACGTAGATGTCGTGTTCCTCGATCGTGAACGGCTGGGCGATCGCGTCGAGGAGCTTCTGCGCGATGCGTCCGAGCACGCGCGGCTCGTCGAAATCCTCGACGATCACCATGAACTCGTCGCCGCCCAGCCGGGCCAGCAGGTCGGTCTCACGCAGCGTCGCCGAGAGCGCCTGCGTGACGTGCTTCAGCAGTTCGTCGCCGATCCGGTGCCCGAGCGTGTCGTTGACGTTCTTGAACCGGTCGAGGTCGATGAACAAGACGCCGACCCGCCGGCCGCTGCGCCGCGCCTGCGCGATCGCCTGCGAGAGCCGCTCGTGCAGCAGCAGCCGGTTCGGCAGTCCGGTCAGCGCGTCGCGCGTGGCCATGTACTGCAGCCGCTCCTCCGCCTCGATGCGGGCCGACACGTCCTGCACGAACGACAGGATCGACAGGATCTGGCCGTCGTCGCCGAGCAGCGCCGAGTGGTACCACTCGCACCAGATCGTCTGCCCGTCCTTGCGGCGGTTGCGCGTCAGTCCGGTGGCGCGAGGCTCGACGCCCGCCATCAGCTTGCCGACCACATCGAGGATCTCGGCCGCGCGCCCCTCCTCGACGAACGCGTTGTCGGTGAGCGACTGGCCGAGCACCTCGGAGGCCTCGAAGCCGAAGATGTTGCGCGCCTGCGGCGACCAGCGGACCAGCCGGAAGTCGCGGTCCCATTCGAGCACCGCGAGCGGCGTGTTGCCGATGTGGCTCGACAGCTCCCAGTTGACGCGCTTGAGCGCCTCCTCGTTGCGCTTCTCGTCGTGGATGTCGCTGTGGACCGCGTAGATGCCGGTGACGTTGCCGGCGCCGTCCCGGTTGGGCGCGTAGTGGACCGACTCCCAGCGCGACTCGCCTCCGCCCGGCTGCGGTAACAGCATCTCGGTGGCGATCGTCTCGCCGGTGAGCACGCGCGCGAGCAGCGGTTCCATCATCGCGAAGCGGGTGGCGCCGACGACGTCCTCGACGCGCCGCCCGTTCAGGTCCTTGCGCGACTCCCCGAGCCAGGTCTCGTTGCGCCCGTTGACGAAGCGGAACCGGTAGTCCCGGTCGATGTAGGCGACCCGGGCCGGCACGTTGTCCATGATGAGCCTAAGCTCCGCCTCGGAGGCGCGCAGCGCCTCCTGCGCCTGCTTCAGCCCGTGGATGTCGTTCATCAGCACGAACGCGCCGTGGACGTCGCCGGCGGGCCCGGTGTCCGGAACCACGCGGATCGTCATCCACCGCTTCGTGCCGTTCGCCCCGGCGATCAGACGGTCGAACGCGGTCGACTCGCCTTCGAGCGCCCGTGACACCATCGCCTGCGCGCTCTGGTAGATGCCGTGGCCGACGACGTCGCGCAGCCGCAGCGCGACCAGCGACTCGGGGGCGAGGCCGAAGTACTGGACGAACGCGCGATTGACGTAATGGCAGCGCTCGTCGCGGTCGATGTAGGCGACCGGGGCGGGCACGCCGTCCATGATCGCGCGCAGCTGCGACTCGCGCGCGGCGAGCGCGTCCTGCGCGAGCTTGAGGTCGGTGATGTCGTGACCGGCGACGTACTCGCCCTTGACCGTGCCGTCGAAGTCGATATCGGGGACGCAACGGGCGCGGATCCAGCGCGTGCGCCCCTGCGCGTCGACGACCTCGCGCTCGTAGACGACCGCCTCGCCCGCCATCACCCGCTCGCGTCCGCCGGCCATCGACGCCGTGGCGTCGCGACCCAGCACCTCGTCGCTGCGCTTGCCGATCACCTCCTCGCGCTTGAGTCCGTACAGGCGCAGGAACGCCTCGTTGACGAACACGTAGCGGCGGTCGGCGTCGAGATAGACGACCGGCTCGGGGATGTTGTCGGTGAACAAGCCGAGCTGCTGCTCGCGGGCGGCGAGCGCCTGCTCGGTCAGCTTGAGGTCGTGGATGTCGTATTCGGTGCAGTAGAGCCCGCGGACCTTTCCCGAGGCGTCGAGATCGGGTGCGACGCGTCCGTGCATCCAGCGCTTCTCGCCGTCCGGCAGCGCTCCGATCCGCTCGTACTCGACCCGCTCGCCCTCCTGCGCGCGCTTGAGGATCGGGCGCAGGAACGACGCGACGTCCGCGGGAAGGACGTCGGCCGGTGCGAGCCCGTAGATCGCCTCCTGCGGGCGACGGGCGAGATTGGCGAACGCCTGGTTGACGAACGTGTAGGTGAGCGCGCGGTCGAGGTAGGCGATCGGACCGGGGATGTTGTCGGCGAAGAGCCGCAGTTGCGCCTGCTGCCCCTTGAGCGCGTCGCGGATCCGGACGTCGTCCTCGATATCGTTGAGGACGACGAACGCGCCGCCGGCCCGCCCCGAGATTTCGCGGTCCGGGAAGAGCCGGACGCGGGTCCAGCGCAGTTCGCCGCCGGCCTTGCGCTCTCGTCGCTCGTAGGAGACGTCCGCGCCGGCGTAGGCCCGCTCGAGCGCCGACGACATCTCGGTCCACGCGTCCGCCGGCAGGACGTCGCGCAGCGCGTGGCCCGGGAGGTCGTCCTCGGCCGCGCCGATCCAGTCGGCGAACGGCCGGTTCGCGAACCGGATCCGCGCGCTCCGGTCGACGTAGAGGATCGGCATGCCGACGCTGTCGGTGACCAGGCGCAACCGGTGCTCGCGCTGGCCGGCCTCCAGTTCGAGGCGCTTCAGGTGGTCGACATCGCTGTAGGTGACCAGCAGCCCGCGGACGCGACCGCCGGGGCCGCGGTCCGGGTAGTAGTCGACATGGATCCAGATCGGCGGCCGACCGGGCGTCGCCAGCTGGCGCTCGAACCCGGTGCGCTCGCCGGCCAGCGCCGCCTCGACGTAGGCGCGGTAGAGCTGCCACACGTCGCGCCCGAGCACGTCGGCGACCTCGCGGCCGAGCACCTCCTCGGGGCGCTTGCCGAGCCAGTCGAGGAACGCGCGATTGGCGAACCGGTAGCGGAACGAACGGTCGAGATAGGCGACCGGCAGACCGAGCGCGTTCAGCTTGCGCTGCGACAACGCATGCAGATTGCCGCGATCGACCGCATCGCCGAGCGTCTGCACGGTCATCGGTTCGACGCGGGCGGAGATGCGCTGGAGCGCCATGGGTCGGGATGGTTTCGCGGATCGGGCCGGCGTGCAACCGGTTCGGCCGTCGGGCGACCGCTGGACGAGGGCGGCCCGGTCCGGATAGCGTGTAGGGCACAAGCAAGGATCAGGCCCGCCGCCGGCCACGATCGGCAGAGGTCGCCGGCGCCGCGGTGCCCGGGCGGCGGCGCCCCAGACCCCGCGTGCCGGTCCGGGCCGGTTACAATCGCCGTCGCCCGCGAGGTACCCCGCGGCGAGACGATCGCGGCGCGTCCGGGCGGTCCGACGCTCGCGCTCCGGCCGGCCCTTCCCGACCCCGATCCGCTCCCGATGACCGCCATCCGCCCACCGCTCCCGACCGCTCTGCGCCGACTCGCGGTCCCCGGGAGCGCGATCGCGCTGACGCTCGCCGCCCCGGTGACGGCGCTCGCCGCCGGCACCCCGCTGGCGGACCCGCCGTCGATCGGGCCGGTGCCGATCGACTTCCTGCTGTTCGCCTGCGTGCTGGTCGGCGTGGCGCTGTTCCACCACCACACGCTGCGCGTGGCGCTGACCGGCCTGGCGGTCATCACCGTCTACAAGGTCCTGTTCTCCCCGTTCGCCCACGGCGAGGGTCTCGCCGGCCTCGTCTCGCATCTCGCGCACGAATGGGTGCTGCTGGTCAATCTGTTGCTGCTCCTGCTCGGCTTCGCGCTGCTGTCGAAGCACTTCGAGGAGAGCCGCGTGCCCGCGTGGTTGCCGCGCCTTCTGCCGGACGACTGGAAGGGCGCGTTCGTGCTGCTCGTGATCATCTTCGTGCTGTCGTCGTTCCTCGACAACATCGCCGCCGCGCTGATCGGCGGAACGATCGCCGGCGTCGTGTTCCGCCAGAAGGTCCATATCGGCTACCTCGCGGCGATCGTGGCCGCGTCCAACGCCGGCGGATCGGGCAGCGTCGTCGGCGACACGACGACGACGATGATGTGGATCGACGGCGTCTCGCCGCTGTCGGTCGTCGAGGCCTACGTCGCCGCGCTCGTCGCGATCGTGATCTTCGGCATTCCCGCCTCGTTCCAGCAGCACGCCTACTCGCCGATCCAGAAGGACGCCGGCCGCGAGGTCCGGGTCGACTGGACGCGCGTGGCGATCGTCCTCTTCATCCTGGTCGCGGCGATCGCCGCCAACGTCGTCATCAACCTGCGCTACAACGCGCTCGCCGATTCGTTCCCGTTCATCGGCGTCGCGGTCGCGCTCGCGATCGTCGCCTGCGCGCCGATCCGCCGACCGGCGTGGGACGAGCTGCCTTCGGCGGCCCGCGGCGCGACCTTCCTGCTCGCGCTGGTTCTGTGCGCGTCGATGATGCCGGTGCACAAGCTGCCGGCCGCTTCGTGGCAGACGGCGATGGGGCTGGGATTCGTGTCGGCGGTCTTCGACAACATCCCGCTGACCGCGCTGGCGCTCAAGCAGGGCGGCTACGACTGGGGCTTCCTCGCCTACGCGGTCGGCTTCGGCGGTTCGATGATCTGGTTCGGGTCGTCGGCCGGCGTCGCGCTGGCGAGCAAGTTCCCCGAGGCGCGTTCGGCGTTCGCGTGGCTGCGCGGCGGCTGGCATGTCGCGGTGGCCTACGTGATCAGCTACCTGGTGATGCTCGCGGTGCTGGGCTGGCACCCCGAGCCGATGCACAAGACCGGCGCCACCGGGGCGCCGCCCGCGGTCGCGCAGGCCGCGTCGGCACCGCGCTGACCGGACCGCGCGATTCCCAAGGAGGACTCGAACGATGATCACCGCCTTCCGCCTCGTGTCGTCCGCGCTGCTGGCCGGGTTTTCCGCCGCGGTCGTGGCGCAGGACATCACGTTCTTCGAATACCCCGACTTCGGCGGCCGGCGCTTCGCCGCCAGCTACGCGGTGCCGAACATGGGCGAAACCGGCTTCAACGACCGCGCCTCGTCGGTGGTCATCCACAACGGCAGCTGGCAGCTCTGCACCGATTCGCACTTCCGCGGTCGCTGCGTGACGCTCGAGCCCGGTCAGTACCGCAATCTGGGCCAGATCGGCATGTCGAACCAGGTTTCGTCCGCCCGCCAGGTCGCCGGCAGCTGGGGCGGCGGCGGGGGCAACTGGGGCGGGGGTTCGTCCGCGGGCGCGGTGACCCTCTACGAAGGCCCGGGGTTCAACGGGTCGACGTTCGGGGTCGACAACGACGTCTCCAACCTCGGACGGACGAACTTCAACGACCGCGCGCGGTCGATGGTGATCAACCACGGCACCTGGGAGCTCTGCCGCGACAGCGACTACCGCGGCGGCTGCCAGGTCTACGGGCCGGGACGCTACGGCAACCTGGGCTGGCTGGGCGGCGAGGTGTCGTCGATCCGCCGGGCCGGCGGCGGCGGCGGCGGACCCCGCGGCCACGGGGGCGGCGGCGCCGAGTCGTGGC
>JAXMFN010000010.1:0-219042 GCA_046347725.1 Burkholderiales bacterium | reverse complement strand
AGCGGTGTGACGCCGCCGCGATCGGCGAGGTTCGGATCGGCGCCGCCGCCGAGCAGGAGCCTGACGATCTCGGTGTGCTTCGGGCCGCCGTCGCCGAGGATCACCGCTTCGAGCAGCGCGGTCCAGCCGAGGCGGTTGACGTGATCGACATCGATCGCGGTGGCGAGCAGCACCCGCACCGCGTCCACGTGGCCGTGGTGGGCCGCGGGGATGAGCGCGGTGCCGCCGTAGCGGTTGACACTCTTCAAGTCCGCGCCGTGGGCGAGCGTCATCCGCAGGATCTCGGTGCGACCTTCGGCGCCGGCGTAGAGGTACGGGCTGTCGTCGATCGCGTCCTTGGCGTTGACGTCGCTGCCGGCGGCGATCAGCGCGCGCGCGATCTCCGCGTGGTCGCCGTGCGTCGCGGCGAGCAGCGCGGTGCGGCCCCGGTGGTCGCGCGCGGTCACGCTCGCGCCGCGCGCGAGGAGCGTTCGCACCGACGCGAGGTCGCCGCGGTCGGCGGCCGCGATCAGGGCCGGGTCGTCCGGGCCGGCGGCCGGGGCGTGCTGTGTCATGGCGGCGAGGCCGGTGAGCGCGGCCAGCGCGCCGAGCAGGCGCCGGCGGGCCCGCGGGCCGGCGCCGGGCGTCGACCGGCCGGGCGACGGCCGGGAGCGGGGGCTGGTCAAATAATCCAAGTTGCTCTATCATAACGAGTTTTCGCGTCCCGCTGGCCGGGGTGCCCGGTCCGGATCGCCGAGCCCGCCCCGAGTCCAGCCAGACCCCAGCCCGACCGCAGCCCGACCCGACACGCCCGAATTCCGGAGAGCCCCATGGCCGAACGCAAACGCACCCGCCGCAACACGCTCGAGCGTCGTTGCCTGCCCAAGACCTTCAAGCGCATGTTCGTCGGCGCGCCGAAGGGCACGTTCAAGATGCTGGAGAAGATCAAGAAGTCGTAAGCGGGCGCCCGCGGCGCTGAACGCCCGCCGCAGGAAGGCCGCCTCCGGGCGGCCTTTTTCGTTGCGGACCGCCGGTGGTCCCCGTCCCCGCGGATTTCGTTCATCCTCCGCACCACGATGCCGTTCGCCTACTACGACCGCCTGTCGCCGGCCCGCCAGCGCGTCTACCGCGCGAGCGACGCGATCGAGCGGCTCGACCTGCCGCCGGGCTTCGCCGCGGCTGCGGACGTCGACGCGATCGCCGCCGCACTCGCCGCCGACGACCGCGCCGCCTGCGAGCGCGCCTGCCAGCGCCTGACCGACGCGCTCGTCGCCGGCTACCGGGTGCCGCCGATCCGCGTCAAGGTGCTCGCCAAGCGTCCGTCGTCCGACTACGGCGAGCTGCACGGCCTCTACGAGCCCGAAGAGGACCGGATGCCTGCGCGCATCACCGTCTGGATGCGGACCGCGCAGCGCCGCCAGGTCGTCGCGTTCCGCTCGTTCCTGCGCACGCTCGTCCACGAGATCGGCCACCACCTCGATTACGAGCTCTTCAAGCTCGAGGAGACCTTCCACACCGAGGGCTTCTACAAGCGCGAATCGACGCTCGCCAACGCCCTCTTCGCGGTGATGGCGAACCCGCCGCCGCCCCCGCCTGCGCGCCGGGCCCGGCCGCCGGCGGACGGGGCGTAGCCGGCCGGCCCGGCCTGGGGTAGAATTCGCCTCCCTCCGAGGAGCGCTGCAATCGGAACGCCGGACGACCGCGCCGGCCCGCCGACCAGGCTCGGAGCCTTCCTTTGGCAACGGCGCTCGTTGAACCGTGACCGGCACGGGACGACGGGCGACCGCATCTGCGTCTCCCCGCCCCGCCCCGGTCGCCCGACAAGGAGTGACGCACGATGAACGCACCCGACCACCGCGGCGTGAAGGACTTCCACGTCGCCGACCTCTCGCTCGCCGACTGGGGTCGCAAGGAGATCGCGATCGCCGAGACCGAGATGCCCGGCCTGATGGCGATCCGCGAGGAGTTCGCGCCCGAACAGCCGCTGCGCGGCGCCCGCATCGCCGGCTCGCTGCACATGACGATCCAGACCGCCGTGCTGATCGAGACGCTGCAGGCGCTGGGCGCCGACGTCCGCTGGGCGTCTTGCAACATCTACTCGACGGTGATCCACGCGCCGCGGCGATCGCCGCGCGCGGCACCCCGGTGTTCGCGGTCGAGACGCTCGACGAGTATTGGCGTACACGCACCGGATCTTCGAATGGTCCGACGGTGGAGTGCCGAACATGATCCTCGACGACGGCGGCGACGCGACGCTGCTCGTGCACCTGGGATCGCAGGCCGAGCGCGACCCGTCGTGCATCACCCACGCGACCAACGAGGAGGAGCGCGCTGTTCGCGTCGATCGGCCAAGCTCGCGACCGACCCGACGTTCTACTCGCGCTGCAAGGCGTCGATCAAGGGCGTGACCGAGGAGACGACGACCGGCGTCAAGCGCCTCTACCAGATGGGCCAAGGAGCACCGGCTGGGTTTCCCGGCGATCAACGTCAACGATTCGGTCACCGTGAAGTTCGACAACCTGTACGGCTGCCGCGAGTCGCTGGTCGACGGCACAAGCGGGCGACCGATCGTGATGGTCGCCGGCAAGGTCGCGGTCGTCGCCGGCTACGGCGACGTCGGCAAGGGCAGCGCCTGGGCGCTGCGCGCGCTCTCGGCGCAGGTCTGGGTGACCGAGATCGATCCGATCTGCGCGCTGCAGGCGTCGATGGAGGGCTTCCGCGCGTCGTGACGATGGAAGACGCCTGCGACAAGGCCGACATCTTCGTGACCGCGACCGGCAACATCGACGTGATCACGCACGAGCACATGAAGCGGATGAAGAACAACGCGATCGTGTGCAACATCGGCCACTTCGACAACGAGATCGACGTCGCCTCGCTCAAGTCGTACCAGTGGGAGAACATCGCCGCAGGTCGACCACGTGATCTTCCCCGACGGCAAGCGGATCATCCTGCTGGCCGAGGGGCGCCTGGTGAACCTGGGCTGCGCGACCGGCCACCCGTCGTACGTGATGAGCTCGTCGTTCGCCAACCAGGTGATGGCGCAGATCGAGCTGTGGACGAGCGCGAAGGAGGGCGACGGGAAGTACCCGGTCGGCGTCTACGTGCTACCCAAGCACCTCGACGAGAAGGTCGCGCGGCTGCAGCTGTCGAAGCTCGGCGCGAGGCTCACCGACCTCTCCGACAAGCAGGCGCGCTACATCGGCGTCCACCGCGAGGGCCCCTACAAGGCCGACTCGTATCGGTATTGACGCCGTTGCGCGTCGCCAGCGGGGCTGCCGATGCGGGACTTTCGGGCGCGAGCCGCGAAAGCAGTTGGAGCGATCGCGCTCGTCGCGCGACGCTCAACGCTTTCGCGGCCCGCGGGCGGCGTCCGCGGGCGGTGGCGCTCGACAGCCGGGTCGGCGGACCTTCCGGTGACTCGCCGGGCGGCGGATCGGTCGGCGGTCGGGTGAACCCGTGATGTTCCGCCTCGTCGCCGCCTGGATGGTCAACACGCTGGCGCTGTTCGTGCTGCCTTACGTCTTCCCGTGGGTCGAGGTCGACACGATGCTGGCGGCGCTCCTCGCCGCGCTCGCGCTCGGACTCGTCAACGCGCTGATCCGCCCGGTCCTGATCTTCCTGACGCTGCCCGCGACCGTGGTGACGCTCGGGCTCTTCATCTTCGTGATCAACGGGCTGCTGTTCTGGATGGTCGGCTCGTTCGTCGACGGATTCCGCGTGACCGGATTCTGGTCGGGGTTCTTCGGCGCGATCGTCTACAGCGTGATCTCCTGGGCGATCGCGGCGCTGGTGATGCCCGCGCCGCGTCGCCCCCGCCGCCCGCCACCGCCCGCCGGAGCCCCGCGATGACTCGTCGCGCCTACAGTCTCGAGTTCTTCCCGCCGCGGACGCCCGAGGGCGTCGAGAAGCTGCGGGCGGCGCGCCGCCAGCTCGCGCAGCTCGGGCCGGCGTTCTGCTCGGTCACGTTCGGCGCCGGCGGCTCGACGCGCGAGGGGACGCTCGAGACGGTGCTCGAGATCCGCTCGGAGGGTCTGGTCGGCACGCCGCACCTCTCGTGCATCGGCTCGACGCGCGAGAACGTCCGCGCGGTGCTCGAGCAGTACCGCGCGCACGGCATCCGCCAGCTGGTCGCGCTGCGCGGGGACCTGCCGTCGGGGACGATGGACGCCGGCGAGTTCCGCCACGCGAACGAGCTGGTCGCCTTCATCCGCGCCCAGACCGGCGACTGGTTCCACATCGACGTCGCCGCCTACCCCGAGGTGCACCCGCAGGCGCGCTCGGCGGCCGACGACCTCGCGAACTTCAAGCGCAAGATCGACGCCGGCGCGAACTCGGCGATCACGCAGTACTTCTACAACGCCGACGCCTACTTCCGCTTCGTCGACGATTGCGAGGCCGCCGGCGCGCGCGTGCCGATCGTGCCCGGTGTCATGCCGATCGCCAGCGCGACCAAGCTCGCGCGCTTCTCCGACGCCTGCGGCGCCGAGATCCCGCGCTGGATCCGCCGCCGCCTCGAGGGCTTCGGCGACGATACCGCGTCGATCCGGGCGTTCGGGCTGGACGTCGTCACCGACCTGTGCGCGAAGCTCGTCGCGCGCGGTGCGCCGGGGCTGCACTTCTACACGCTGAACCAGGCGTCGCTGACCTCGACGATCTGGCAGCGGCTGGGGTTGTAGCGCGGGCCGCCGCGCTACGCGCCGCGCGCGGTCGAGACGAGCTCGATCAGCGCGTGCTGCGTGCGGATGGTCGCGCGCGACAGCGGATCGCCCTTCTCGTAGTACTCCGCCTCTTTCTCCTCGCGCACGGGGGCGCCGACCTCCGGCGCGTACCAGTAGAGGTGGTTGCAGATCGTCTCGCTGCGCCAGAATTCCTCGTCGTCGAGGCGCACGAGGACGCGCACGCCGACCGCTTCGAAGCTCCCGGCCGGTGTCGCGATCGTGCTCCAGCCGCCGACGGTCGCGTAGTAGTTGATCGTGCCGCTGCGCCCGTCCGGCCGGGTATTCGCCGCGAACAGCGACCACGACTGCCCGCCGGTCAGCGGATAGCGCCATCGCTCGAGCGGCGGGGCGAACGCGCGCAACTCGTTGTCGAGCAGCGCGCCGCTGGCGAGCGTCCCCGGGCCCGTCCATCGCTCGACGCGCACGCTGTCGACGCGCGGCCCCTTCTGGGTGACGCGGATCGCGATGCCGGACGCATCGGCGGAGACCACCTCGCGGGTCTCGTCCCACACGACCGGGTCGCGGAAGCCGTCGCGCGCCCGGTAGGTCCACCGGTCGCCCCGGCGCAGGTTCGGGGCGGGCACCGGCGGTCCGTCGCGGGTGCCGGGCGTTCCGGCGCAGGCGGCGACGAGCGAGGCGAGCGGGACGGCGACGCCGGCGGCGATCAGCCGGCGCCGGGACGTCCGCGGCGAGCGTCGATCCATGGCGGCCTCCTCGATCCGGGGGACCGCTCCATCATAGCGCGACGTCGGCGAGCCGCCCGCCGCTCGCGCGGACGAGGTCGTCCGGGGCGATCGGAAACAGCGCGTTCGGGGTACCGCCGGCCGCGTAGACGCGATCGAAGCGCGTCAGGTCGCGGTCGACCAGCACCGGCATCGCGGTCGCGTGCGCGAGCGGCGGGATGCCGCCGATCGCGTAGCCGGTCGCCGCGCGGACGAACGCCGCGTCGGCGCGTCCGACCGGTTCGCCCAGGATCGCCGCGACCTTCGCCTCGTCGACCCGGTTGGCGCCGCTCGCGATGACGAGCACCGCGCCCTCGCCGTCGGTGCCGCGTCGGAACACCAGCGACTTGGCGATCTGGGCGATCTCGCAACCGAGGAGCGCCGCGGCGTCGGCCGACGTGCGCGCGGTCGCGGCGTGCTCGACGACACGGGCGTCGAGCCCCGCGGCCTCGAGCGCGGCCTGCACGCGGCTCGCCGACGCGGACAGCGGCACCGGCCCCGGGCTCATCGACGCCAACGCAGGCGCGCGGTCAGGGCTCGACGGTTTCGAGCGCGAATCCGTCGACCCACATCTTGCCGGGGCCGAGCAGCGTCGCGCCGAAATCGATGGTGACCGCGTTGGGCGGGATCGAGAGTTCGATCGAGTGCCGCGTCCAGTCGGTGGTGCCGCGCAATTCGCGCTTTCGCATCGTCTCGGTCGCGACGACCGCCGAGCCGCGCAGCGCGGTCAGCGTCAGCGCCGCGCCGCCGCGCTTGCCCGCATCCGGAATCGCGGAGGTCTTCACCCACGCCGAGAGCTTGAGCTTCTTGCCGGTCAGCCCGGCGGCGGAGATCGTCTGTTTGAGCGCGCCGAACGGCTCGGGCCCGATGTTGGCGATCCGCAGGCTCTGCGTGCCGTCCTTCTTCTCACCGGAGTCGAGCGCGAAATCGTAGGACTCCGGTCCGGTGTGCTGGTAGGTCGACCAGCCGTCGAGGCCGCTGGCGCCGGCCTTGGTCGATTCGAAGTCCGCATTGACGATCGGCACCGGCGCCGCCACCGCGAGGACGGGCGCGAGCACGGCGACGACGATCGGGGCGAGGCGCAGCGGGGAGGCGACGGGCATGAGGGGGCCGAGGAACGGGACGGGCGTCAGGATACCGGGCGCTCGCGGGCCGGGGAATCCCCGACTCGCGGGCGCGCCGCGAGGTCGACCTCAATCGCCGTCGGTGATCGCGCCGCGGCTCGCGGTCGAAACGAGCCGCGTGTACTTGGCGAGCAGGCCCTTGGTGTAACGGGGCGCGGGCGCCTTCCACGCGGCGCGCCGGCGCGCGAGCTCGCCATCGTCGACGTTCAACTGGATCAGCAGCCGGTGCGCGTCGATCGTGATCGAGTCGCCGTCGCGCACCAGCGCGATCGCGCCGCCGGCCTGCGCCTCGGGCGCGACGTGGCCGACGACCATGCCCCAGGTGCCGCCGGAGAACCGTCCGTCGGTGATGAGTCCGACCGACTCGCCCAGGCCCTGTCCGATCAGCGCCGAGGTCGGCGCGAGCATCTCCTGCATGCCCGGTCCGCCCTTCGGACCCTCGTATCGGATCACGACGACGTCGCCGGGCCGGATCCGCTTCGCCATGATCGCCTCCATGCACTGCGGCTCGGAGTCGAAGACGCGCGCCGGACCGGTGATCGTCGGGTTCTTGAGACCGGTGATCTTGGCGACGCAACCCTCCGGCGCCAGGTTGCCCCGGAGGATCGCCAGATGGCCCTGCGCGTACATCGGGCTCGACCACGGCCGGATCACCTTCTGGGCGGCGGACGGCTCGCGCGGCACGCGGGCGAGCTCCTCGGCCATCGTGCGGCCGGTGATCGTCAGGCAGTCGCCGTGCAGCCGGTCGTGCTCGAGCAGCATCCGCAACACCTGCGGCACGCCGCCGGCGGCGTGGAAATCGGTCGCGACGAACTGGCCGGACGGCTTCAGGTCGCAGAGCACCGGCACGCGCTTGCGGACGCGCTCGAAGTCGTCGATCGTCCACTCGACGCCGGCGGCGGCGGCGATCGCCAGGTAGTGGAGCACCGCGTTGGTCGACCCGCCGGTCGCCATGACCAGCGAGATCGCGTTCTCGATCGACTTGCGGGTGATGATGTCGCGTGGCTTCAGGTCGCGCCGGATCGCCTCGATCAGCACCGCCGCGCTCTGCGCGGCCGAGTCGGCCTTCTCGGCGTCGGGCGAGGCCATCTGCGAGCTGCCGAGCAGGCTGATGCCCAGCGCCTCGAACGACGAGCTCATCGTGTTGGCGGTGTACATGCCGCCGCAGGCGCCGACCGTCGGGCAGGCGTTGCGCTCGATGCCGTCGTAGTCCTCCTTGCTCATCTTGCCGGCGGTGTAGGCGCCGACCGCCTCGAACGGCGAGACGATCGTCAGTGCCTGGCCCTTCCAGTGACCGGGCTTGATCGTGCCGGCGTAGACGTAGACGCCGGGCACGTTCATCCGCGCCATCGCCATCGCTCCGGCCGGCATGTTCTTGTCGCAGCCGCCGACGATCAGCATCCCGTCCATGCACTGGCCGTTGACGCTGGTCTCGATCGCGTCGGCGATCACCTCGCGGGAGACGAGCGAATACTTCATCCCCTCGGTGCCCATGCCGATGCCGTCGGTCACCGTCGGCACGCCGAACACCTGCGGCATCGCACCGCCGGCCTGGAGCGCGGCCATCGCCCGGTCGACCAGCGGCTGGATGCCGGCGTTGCAGGGGTTCATCGTCGAGTGGCCGTTGGCGACGCCGACGATCGGCTTGTCGAAGTCGCCGTCGCCGAAGCCGACGGCGCGCAGCATCGCGCGGTTGGGCGAGCGGGCGATGCCCTGGGTGATCAGTCGGGAGCGGCGGTTCATCGTCGTCATGGCGTCGGCTCGTCGGGATGCGGGTTCGGAGCCGCAGTGTGCCCGGCGTGGCCGATACCGTCCAATACGCGCAAGCTCATTTCTGATACCTTGGGAGTATCGATCCCGGCTTCGACGACCGTGGACCTACGCCACCTGCGCTATTTCGCGGCGGTCGCCGCCACCGAGCATGTCGGGCGCGCGGCCGCCGAGTTGGGCATCGCCCAGCCGCCGCTGTCGCGCGCGGTCCGCGCGCTCGAGACCGAGCTCGGCGTGGCGCTGTTCGAGCGCGGTGCCCGGGGCGTGCGCCTGTCGCCGGCCGGCGCGGCGCTCTTGCCCGAGGCGCGACGGCTGCTGCGCGACGCCGAGGCGTTCCGCAGCGGCGCCCGTCAGTTCGCGGCCGGCGAGGCGGGGACGATCGCCGTCGGCTTCGTCAGCACCGCCGCGTACAACGTGCTGCCGCGTCTGCTGCCGCGATTCCGGGCGAGGCGACCGGGCGTACGGGTCGTGTTGAGGGAGGCGACCTCGGACGTCCAGCCGCCGGCGCTCCTGGCCGGCGACCTGGACGCCGGCTTCCTGATCCCGTCGACGCCCGACCCGGCGCTCGCCTACCTGCCGGTCCACCGGGAGCGACTGATCGCCGCTCTGCCGGCCCGACGCCGCTGGCCGGCCCGGCCCGACGCGAAACGGCTCGCGCGCGAGCCGCTGATCCTCTTCCCACGCTCGGTTGCGCCCGCGCTCCACGACGCGGTGCTGGCCTGGTGTCGTAACGGTGGGGCCGAGCCGGCGATCGAACAGGAGGCGGTCCAGATGCAGACGATCGTGAGCCTGGTGGCCGCCGGGATGGGGATCTCGCTCGTGCCCGCGTCGCTCGCGCACCTGCGGCGTACCGGTGTGGTATACCGGCCGCTGGCCGACGGCGGGCCGGCGGTGTCGATCGCCCTCGCCTGGCGGCGGGCCGACGATTCGCCGCTCACCCGGGCTTTCGTCGGCGAGGCGCGTTCGCAATTCGCCGGAAACGACCCGATCCGATGACCTTCGTGCATCCGCAGTTCGACCCGGTCGCCTTGCAGCTCGGGCCGGTCGCGATCCGCTGGTACGGACTGATGTACGTGGTCGCGTTCGTGCTCTTCGTCGTGATGGGCCGGGTGCGCGCGCGCCGCTCGATGCTGACCGGCTGGCGCAGCGTCGACGTCGACGACATGCTGTTCTACGGCGTGTTCGGCGTGATCCTCGGCGGCCGGCTGGGCTACGTCCTGTTCTACAAGCCGGCCTACTACCTCACGCACCCGCTCGAGACCTTCGCCGTCTGGCAGGGCGGCATGAGCTTCCACGGCGGCCTCCTGGGTGTGCTGGTCGCGCTGGCGGTCTACGCGCGATCGCGCGGCCGGCGCTGGCTCGACGTCACCGATTTCGTCGCACCACTGGTGCCGCTGGGGCTGGCCGCCGGGCGGCTCGGCAACTTCATCAACGCCGAGCTCTGGGGCCGTCCGACCCATGCCGGCTGGGGCATGGTGTTCCCGCAGGTGGACGCGCTGCCGCGCCACCCGTCACAGCTCTACCAGTTCGCGCTCGAGGGTGTCGTGCTGTTCGCGTTGCTGTGGCTCTATTCGGGACGCCAGCGGCCGCTGGGCGCGGTGTCCGGCGCGTTCCTCGCCGGCTACGGGACGATGCGCTTCATCGCCGAGTTCGCGCGCGAGCCCGACGCGTTCCTGGGCCTGCTCGCCCTCGGGCTCACGATGGGACAATGGCTGTCGCTGCCGATGATCGGCGCCGGGGTCGTGCTGATGCTCGGGTCCTACGCCCGCGCCGGCAAGGCGCACCCGACGATTCTCGACCGGATGAAGCAGTAGGGGGAGCGGCGGCGAAGCGCAAGGTCGGGTCGGGATCCGGCCGGGGCGGCGGCGCGGCGCTCAGTCGACGCGCCGCCAGTCGCCGTCGACGGTGCGCGCGCGCGGCGCGCCGCCGGCGGGAACGAAATCGCGCGCCTGGTTGATCGGCAGCATCAATAGCGCCAGTGCCGCCAGGTCGCTGACCACTCCCGGCAGCAGGAACAGAAACCCGGCGAGGACCTTGCGACCGCTGTCGAGCAGTCCGCGCATCACCGAGACCTCGCCGTGCATCGCCGCGACCGTGCGCGAGCGGAAGGCGAGGCGCTCGTTGCGCAGCAACGCGACGCCGGCGGCGAGGCCGCCCAGGAGCCACACCCAGATCGGCACGCCGGTCCAGCGCGCGAGCCGCGAGGTCGCGATCACGTCGAGGACCGGGAAACTCAGTACAATCGCTGCGGCGATGAAACGCATGGGAACTCCTTGGCGCCCGCGGCCATCCTGGTGCTGACGAGCCTGCCCGACGCCGGGGCCGCGCGTGAACTCGCGCGGGCGCTACTCGCCTCCAGGCTCGCCGCCTGTATCCATATCGGCAGCGCCGTCGAATCACTTTATCACTGGCAGGGACGCCTCGAAACGTCTACCGAGGTGCCGCTGGCGATCAAGACCCGCGCCGATCTGTTCGCCGCGCTGACCGCCGCGATACGGGAGCGGCACCCGTATGAACTTCCCGAGATCGTTTCTGTCCCGATCACCGATGGGCTTCCTCGATACCTCGACTGGATCGCCGCCGAGACCCGGCCGTCGTAGCCGGGCCCCGCGCCGGATCGCCGCTCTGGTCTGCGCCGCGGGATCGGCGCTCGCGTGGGCGGCCGGTCCGACGCTCCTGCCCGCCGAGCAGGCTTTCCGGCTCTCGGCGCGCGCGCTCGATGCGGCGACCCTCGAGGTCCGGTACAACGTCGCCGACGGCTATTACCTCTATCGCGACAAGCTCAAGTTCACGGTCGAACCCGAACCGGCCGCCGCCGCGGCACCGCAATGGCCGCCCGGTCAGACCCTCGAGGACGCGTTCTTCGGCAAGGTGGTCACCTACCGGGGTCTGCTCGTGCTGCGGGTGCCGGTCAGCGGCCTCAAGCCGGGGGCGTCGTTCACGCTGGCCGCCCAGTCCCAGGGTTGCGCCGACGCCGGCGTCTGCTATCCGCCTCAGGCACAGAAGGTCACCCTCCGGGTCCCGGTGGCCGGCGCTCCTCCGGACCCGCCGGTCGAGCCGACGCCGGTGAAGAAGTCGTACTTCAACTGATCCCATCGGCGCTCGTGCGTTTGGCGCCGCCCCGCTCCGCCCCGTGAACCGCCGAATCCTCTGGACCACGCTGGTCGCGCTGACCGCGCTGGTCGCCGGTCTGTGGTACGGCCGGGGACTGCTGATGGATGGCGGCGTCGTCGGCCAGCCGGCGGGCGCGCTGGTCGCCATCGCGCTTCCCGACACCGACGGGCGCGAACAACGGCTCGGTCAATGGACCGGCAAGGTGATCGTCGCCAATTTCTGGGCGACCTGGTGCGCGCCGTGTCGCGAAGAGATGCCGATGTTCATTCGCGTCCAACGGGACCAAGGGCCGAAGGGGCTGCAATTCGTCGGTATCGCCGTCGATAACGTCGACAAAGTCCGCCAATTCGCCGACGAAATCCAGCTGAACTACCCGGCGCTGATCGGCGGCTACGGGGCGATGGAGCTATCGAAGTCGCTGGGCAACACGCTGATGGCCCTGCCCTTCACGGTGATCGTCGATCGGCAGGGGCGCGTCGCGCACACACAGCTCGGCCCGCTCAAGGAAGAGCAGTTGCTGAAGATCATCGGGCAATTGCTCTGAAAGTATCGAGAATAGCGGCTAACTAGCCGCCATTCTCCGACATTGTTCTTGTCTCGGCGCACCGATGCGGCTTGCCGACGACAGCCGAACGGCCGTCGTAGCAGGTCGTCCTGCGGGCTGGTCGACGGTGGGTCGCCTTCGCGACGCCCGGTGGGGCGCGCCGGCGCAGAATGCAGGCGTAGGGCCGGAGCAGCGGCGGCGGACTGAATCGATCCGCAGTCAAGACTGGACAATTCGCCGGCAACTCCGGCAAACTCCGCGCCTTTCCACCCTGCGGTCATCGCCGAAGCCGGGCGCTCGGACCGCCGGTACCCGTCATGGACCTGCGCAAACTCAAGACGCTGATCGACCTGGTCGAAACGTCGGGGATCGCCGAACTCGAAATCCAGGAGGGCGAAGAGCGCGTCCGGATCACCCGGGCGGTTCCGGCGCCGGCTCAGGGGCCGATGGTTTGGGCGGCGTCGGCACCGGCGTTAGTGCCGGCGCAGCCACACGCGTCCGCGGCTGTACCCGTAGGGGCGGTTCCCAATGCGGAGGCCCCGGCGTCGCACGCGCCCGACGGTCACCTGGTGAAAAGCCCGATGGTCGGCACGTTCTACCGCTCCGGTTCGCCCGGCGCCAAGGCGTTCGTCGAGGTCGGCGATTCGGTCAAGCAGGGCGACACGCTGTGCATCGTCGAGGCGATGAAGCTCATGAACGAGATCGAGTCCGACCGGGCGGGCGTCGTCAAGGCGATCCTGGTCGAGAACGGGCAGCCGGTCGAGTTCGGCCAGCCGCTGTTCGTGATCGCCTGACGTCGCCGTGCCGCCCGTCAAGCCGGACAAGCTGTTCGACAAGATCCTGATCGCCAACCGCGGCGAGATCGCGCTGCGCGTGCAGCGCGCCTGCCGCGAGCTCGGCGTCAAGACGGTCGTCGTCCACTCCGAGGCGGACCGCGACGCGAAGTACGTGCGCCTCGCCGACGAGTCGGTGTGCATCGGGCCGCCACCCTCGTCGCAGAGCTACCTCAACATCCCGGCGATCATCGCCGCGGCCGAGGTCACCGACGCGCAGGCGATCCACCCGGGCTACGGCTTCCTGTCGGAGAACGCCGACTTCGCCGAGAAGGTCGAGCGGTCGGGGTTCGTGTTCATCGGCCCGCGCGCCGACACGATCCGGCTGATGGGCGACAAGGTGAGCGCGAAGGCCGCGATGACCAAGGCGGGCGTTCCCTGCGTGCCCGGGTCCGAGGGGCGCTGCCCGAGGATCCGAAGGAGGTCGTGAAGATCGCGCGCACCGTCGGCTACCCGGTGATCATCAAGGCGGCCGGCGGCGGCGGCGGCCGCGGCATGCGCGTCGTGCACACCGAGGCCGCGCTGCTGTCGGCGGTGACGCTCACCCGCGGCGAGGCGCAGTCGGCGTTCGGCAACCCGACGGTGTACATGGAGAAGTTCCTGACGACGCCGCGCCACATCGAGATCCAGGTCCTCGCCGACGAGCACAAGAACGCGGTGTGGCTGGGCGAGCGCGACTGCTCGATGCAGCGACGACACCAGAAGATCATCGAGGAGGCGCCGGCGCCTGGGATCCCGGCGCGGCTGCTCACCCGGATCGGTGATCGCTGCGCCGAGGCCTGCCGCAAGATCGGCTACCGGGGCGCGGGCACCTTCGAATTCCTCTACCAGGACGACGAGTTCTATTTCATCGAGATGAACACACGGGTGCAAGTCGAGCACCCGGTGACCGAGGCGACGACCGGCATCGACATCGTCCAGCAGCAGATCCGCATCGCCGCCGGCCAGAAGCTGCCGTTCCGCCAGCGCGACATCGTCCGCCGCGGTCACGCGATCGAGTGCCGGATCAACGCCGAGGATCCGTTCACGTTCGTCCCCTCTCCGGGCCGGATCACCAGCTACCATGCGCCCGGCGGGCCCGGCATCCGCGTCGACTCGCACGTCTACTCGAACTACCTCGTTCCGCCGCACTACGACTCGATGGTCGGCAAAGTGATCGCCTACGGCGACACCCGCGACCAGGCGATCGCGCGCATGCGCATCGCGCTCTCCGAGATGGTCGTCGAAGGCATCCGCACGAACATCCCGCTGCACCAGGAGCTCCTGATCGACGAGAAATTCGTCCGCGGCGGCACGTCGATCCACTATCTCGAGGAACGCCTCGCCCAGCGCAAGGCGTAGGCGGCGCGGCCCGACGGTCGCCCTGGCCACCCGCCGCGATGCCGTACGCCTCGATCCGGTTCGACGTGGACGCCGCCCGGGCCGAGCGGTGGTCCGACGCCCTCGCGGACGCCGGTGCGCTGTCGGTGGACCTCTCGGACCCGGCCGCCGGTACGCCGGGCGAGTCGCCCGTCTTCGGCGAGCCCGGCGAGGAGGCGCCGACGCTGTGGCCGCTGACCCGGATCGACGCCCTCGTGGACGCCGCGGTCGACGCGGACGCGCTCGTCGCTCGCGTCGCGGCGGCGATCGGCGAGTCGCTGCCGGCTTTCGAGGTTCGGGAAGTCGCCGATACCGACTGGGTGCGCGCGACCCAGTCGCAGTTCGGCCCGATCCGGATCGCCGACGACTTCTGGATCGTGCCGAGCTGGTGCGAGCCGCCCGATCCGCGCGCGCGTGTCGTCACGCTCGATCCGGGACTCGCGTTCGGGACCGGGACGCACCCGACGACACGCCTGTGCCTCGAGTGGCTCGTCGAGACCGTCGCCGGAGGGGAGCGCGTGCTCGACTACGGCTGCGGCTCGGGCATTCTCGCGATCGCCGCGGCGAAGCTCGGCGCCGGCGAAGTCGTCGGCACCGACGTCGACGCCCAGGCGATCGGCGCCTCGCAGGCGAACGCGCTCGCCAACCGCGTACCCGCCCGCTTCGTCGAGCCCGGTGCGCTGGGCTCTTACCGCGCCGACGTCGTCGTCGCCAACATCCTCGCCAACCCGCTGGTGGTCCTCGCGCCGGCGCTCGCCGCGCGGACGCGTGTCGGCGGGCGGATCGCGCTGTCCGGAATCCTGGCCGCGCAGGAGGAGTCGGTCGCCTGCGCCTATGCGCGTTGGTTTACACTCGACGCGGCACGGCGAGCCGACGGATGGGTGCTCGTCACCGGCGTGCGCGCCGGCGATGCGTCGGCGTGACGGGGTAGCGATGTCCGACGAACAATACACGCGCTGTCCGGGCTGCAGGACGATCTTCCGTGTGACCGCCCAGCAGCTCGCCCTCAAGGGCGGGCAGGTGCGGTGCGGACATTGCCGGACTGTGTTCGACGGCGCCGCCGAACGGATCTCGCTGTCGGGTGCCCCGGCGGTGTCGCACGCCGACGCCGAACAGGGTCCGCCGACGGTGACCTTGCGGTCGGCTCATTCGCTAAAGGCGATCGACGAACCGGACGAGGCGCCGCGCACGACGCCCAACCGCGGGCCCGATTCCAAGCCGGCGAACGCACCGGCGCCGGGCGCCTCGGTCGACCGCGAATGGGAGAACCGTTTCGCCTGGGACCGGCGGAAGGCGAAGCGACGCGCGGGCCCTGGCGCCGCGATCGGCGTCGCGCTGCTGGTCGTCCTCCTCCTCGTTCAGGCGGCCTGGCATTTCCGCGACGCCCTGGCCGCGCATTTCCCCGCGATCCGACCATCCCTCGCCCGCGCCTGCGCGTTGGCCGGATGCGTGATCCGGCCGCTGCGTGACGTCGCCGCGCTGTCGATCGAAGCCTCGGACCTGCAGGCGGACGCCGCCCACCGAGGGCTGCTGATCCTGAGCGCGACCGTGCGCAACCGCGCCGCCTACCCGATCGCCTACCCGCACCTCGAGCTGACGCTCACCGATGCGCAGGACCAGCCGGTCGTCAGGCGGGCCTTCGCGCCGGCGGAGTTCGCCGGCGGCACCACGGACCTCGATGCCGGCATCGCCGGCAATGGCGAGCTTCCGGTCAAGCTGTTCGTCGACGCGAGCGCGACCGCGCAGGCGGGCTACCGCCTCTATCTGTTCTATCCATAGCCGACGCGCACCTTCTCGGTGCGTCGCGAAGCCATCGGCTGACGGGGCGATTGGCGCCGATAGCGGCGTGGGTCGTCTCCAACCCTAGCATAATCAGTTGGTTAGACAGATAGGGCATGCCGGGGCCACGCATGCCGGCCATCGTGATCGCCGGCTTGGTCCGGAATGTTGCGCTGCGCACGCGTACCGAATCGGCAGGATGGCGATGTGCACCTTTCTGGAGCAAACTCGACCCGGTGGCGCACCATTCTTGTGCCCTTCGTTGCCAGTCGGGCGGACCTACGCCTGAATGTTCCTTGCGAACAGGCAGTTGGGTGCGCCATGGCCGTGGCATAGTTATCGCTCAATGGTGGTTCGCGGATTTCGCAACGCAACGAAGTACATTCGACCGGGACTCTTCAGGAGATTGGGATGGCCAGCGGCGCCGACGTGCTCAAGATGATCAAGGAGAAGGAGGTCAAGTTCGTCGACCTCCGATTCACCGATACCAAGGGGAAGGAGCAGCACGTCACGGTCCCCGTCAAGCAGTTCGGACTCGACAAGTTCGAAGACGGCCACGCGTTCGACGGCTCGTCGATCGCCGGATGGAAGGGCATCCAGGCCTCCGACATGTTGCTGATGCCGGACCCTGCGACCGCGGTGATCGACCCGTTCGTCGACGAAACGACGCTCAACCTCACCTGCGACGTCGTCGAACCTTCGGACGGCAAGGGCTACGAGCGAGACCCGCGCTCGCTCGCCAAGCGCGCCGAGGCCTACCTCAAGTCCTCGGGTGTCGGCGACGTCGCCTACTTCGGCCCGGAGCCCGAGTTCTTCATCTTCGACTCGGTCGAGTGGTCGGTCGACATGTCGGGCAGCTATTGCAAGGTCTTCTCGGCCGAGGCCGCGTGGTCGACCGCCGAGAAGTTCGACGGCGGCAACATGGGCCACCGGCCGACGGTGAAGGGCGGCTACTTCCCGGTGCCGCCGGTCGACTCGCTGCACGATATCCGCTCGGCGATGTGCCTCGCGCTCGAGCAGATGGGCGTCGAAGTCGAGGTCCATCACCACGAGGTCGCCAACGCCGGGCAGTGCGAGATCGGCACGCGGTTCGCGTCGCTCACCAAGCGGGCCGATTGGCTGCAGATCATGAAGTACGTGATCCACAACACCGCGCACGCCTACGGCAAGACCGCGACGTTCATGCCCAAGCCGATCGTCGGCGACAACGGCTCGGGCATGCACTGCCACCAGTCGATCTGGAAGGACGGCAAGAACCTGTTCGCCGGCGACGGCTACTCGGGGCTGTCCGACTTCGCGCTCTATTACATCGGCGGCATCATCAAGCACGCGCGGGCGCTGAACGCGATCACCAACCCGGGAACCAACTCGTACAAGCGTCTGGTGCCGGGGTTCGAGGCGCCGGTGAAGCTCGCCTACTCGGCGCGCAACCGCTCGGCGTCGATCCGCATTCCGTACGTCGCGAGCCCGAAGGGTCGCCGCATCGAGGTCCGTTTCCCGGATCCGACCTGCAACCCGTACCTCGGCTTCGCCGCGATGCTGATGGCGGGTCTCGACGGCGTGCAGAACAAGATCCACCCGGGCGATCCGGCGGACAAGAACCTCTACGACCTGCCGCCCGAGGAGGACAAGAAGATCCCGACGGTCTGCAGCTCGCTCGACATGGCGCTCGACTACCTCGACCGCGATCGCGAGTTCCTCACGCGCGGCGGGGTGTTCACCAACGACATGATCGACGCGTACATCGAGCTGAAGCACGAGGAGGTCACGCGTTTCCGCATGACCACGCACCCGGTCGAGTACGACATGTACTACTCGCTGTAGCCGGCGCGGCGCCGGCGGCGGCCGGAACCGGCGTCCACACGGAGGGGGCGGCCCCGCGGGCCGCCCCCTCCGCATTCGGGCGGCGCTCCGATACACTGCGCAGCGATGAACCGCCGTCCCCCGCGCCCGACCGTCCGCGCCGCCGTCCTGGCCGGCGCGCTCGCGCTCGGCGGCCCCGCCGCCGCGACGCTCGCGCAATCGGCGAAGGAGTCCGGCTGCGTGGACAAGCCGGTGCGCATGGTCGGGTCGAACATGTGGAAATGCACGACGGCGAGCGGAGCGCTGGCGTTCTTCAATGTTCCCGAGGGGAGCGAGATCGCGCCGCCGCCGAAGACGGCGACCAAGGCACCCGCCGCGTCGCCGTCGTCGTTCCCGCGCATCGACGCCGGCACGCAGAAGTCGCGCGACGACCTGCGCCGCAAAGTCCTGTCCGACGAGCTCGCCGGCGAGGAGAAGCTGCTCGCCGAGGCGAAGTCCGCCTACGGCGACGGCGCTCCGGCGCCGCTGCCCGAGGAGCGGGCCGACGCGCAGCGATACGCCGAGCGGATCGCCCGTCTGCGCCAGTCGATCCAGCTCCACCAGCGCAATATCGAAGCGCTCAAGCGCGAGCTCGCGGCCCGCTGATTCGCGCGCTGCCGGCACCGCCGCGGTTCGGCGCGCGCGCGGGACGCACCGGCGCGCTTATTGCTAACTCCACGTCGTCCATCCGCTCGATCGGCGCGCTCGCGCGCCGACCGCGACCAGGCGCATCTTGAGCCCCGATCCGCGAACCGCCGACCCGACGACACCCGCCCCCTACGCCGGGCTGGACCTGCTGGCGACCGCGGTCCTGGTGCTCGAACGCGACGGACGCATCGTCTGGGCCAACGCCGCCGCCGAGAACCTGTTCGAGATCTCGCGGGCGATGTTGCTGCGCCGAACCGTGTCCGAGGCGCTCGGTCCCTGCCCGCCGCTCGCGATCGCGATCCGGCGCGCGTTCGTCGCCGGGGCGTCGTACACCGAGCAGGAGATCGAGATCCGCGTCGGTGACCGGGCAACGCTGAACCTGTCGGCGACCGCCACACCGATCGACTCGCCGCCGGCGGCGATGGTGCTCGAGTTCCGCCAGATCGATCTCGAGCTGCGGATCGCCCGCGAGGAGCGGCTGAACGAGCAGCAGCAGGCGAACCGCGAGCTGATCCGCAGCCTCGCCCACGAGATCAAGAACCCGCTCGGGGGGATCCGCGGGGCGGCCCAGCTCCTGGAGCGCGAGCTCGATCGCGCGCCGCTGATCGAGTACACGCAGGTGATCATCGGCGAGGCCGACCGGTTGCAATCACTGGTCAACCGGCTGCTGACGCCGCACCGTCTGCCGAGCTACCGGAGCACCAACGTCCACGAGATCCTGGTGCGCGTGCGCAACGTCGTGCAGGCCGAGTTCCCGCTGATTCCGATCGCCTGCGACTTCGACATTTCGCTGCCGGAGATCGAAGCCGATGCCGAGCAGCTCACGCAGGCGCTGCTCAACGTGGTGCGCAACGCCGCGCAGGCGCTCGCCGGCGTGACCGACCCGCGCATCGTCCTGACCACGCGGGTCGCGCGCAACGTGACGCTCGCGCGGCGCTTCCACCGGCTGGCGCTGGCCGTCGCGGTCGTCGACAACGGCCCGGGTGTTCCGGAGTCGCTGGCGGGTCGGATCTTCTACCCGCTGGTGTCCGGTCGCGAAGGCGGCAGCGGGCTCGGATTGACGATCGCGCAAACCTACGTCGCGCAGCACGGGGGCACGATCGACTGCGAGAGCCGCCCCGGCCGGACGGTGTTCACGATCCGGCTGCCGCTCGACGCGGCGCGCCCGGCCGCCTGACCCCGAGGAGTTCCCGATGCAAGCGACGACCCACGACTCCGCTCCGATCCGCGCCGCGGCGGCCCCACGCTCGGTGTGGATCGTCGACGACGACCGGTCTATCCGCTGGGTCCTCGAGAAAGCGCTCGCGCGCGAGGGGATCCCGCACAAGACCTTTTCGTCCGCCTACGAAGTGATGCAGGCGCTCGCGGTGTCCGAGCCGCAGGTCCTGGTCTCCGATATCCGGATGAGCGGCGAGTCCGGACTGTCGCTGCTGGCCAGGATCAAGGAGACGCATCCCCAGGTTCCGGTGATCATCATGACCGCCTACTCCGACCTCGACAGCGCGGTGCAGGCGTTCCAGGGGGGCGCGTTCGAATACCTGCCCAAGCCGTTCGACGTCGACCACGCGCTGGCGCTGATCCGCCGTGCCATCAGCCAGACACCGGTAGTCGCACCGCCGTCGGCGTCACCGGCGGCGACGCCGACGCCGGAGATCCTCGGACAGGCGCCGGCGATGCAGGAGGTCTTCCGCGCGATCGGTCGCCTGTCGCAATCGAGCGCGACGGTGCTGATCACCGGCGAGAGCGGTACCGGCAAGGAGCTGGTGGCGCGCGCGCTGCACCGGCACAGCCCGCGTGCGGCGGGTCCGTTCGTCGCGATCAACACCGCGGCCATCCCCAAGGATCTGCTCGAGAGCGAGCTGTTCGGCCACGAGCGAGGCGCGTTCACCGGCGCGCAGGCGGCGCGGCGCGGTCGCTTCGAGCAGGCGGAGGGTGGGACGTTGTTCCTGGACGAAATCGGCGACATGCCCGCGGACCTGCAGGTGCGCCTGCTGCGCGTGCTGTCGGACGGCGAGTTCTACCGCGTCGGCGGACACGCGCCGATGAAGGCGAACGTGCGGATCATCGCCGCGACGCACCAGAATCTCGAGGAGCGGGTGCGACAAGGACTGTTCCGCGAGGACCTCCTGCACCGCCTCAACGTCGTGCGCCTGCGCCTGCCGCCGCTGCGCGAGCGGGCCGAGGACATCGCCCCGCTCGCCCGCCACTTCATGCAGAAGAGCGCGCGCGAGCTCGCCGTCGAGGCCAAGGTCCTGTCGGACGACGCGTTGAAGGCGTTGCAGGCCTTCGCGTTCCCCGGCAACGTGCGCCAGCTCGAGAACATCTGCCACTGGCTGACGGTGATGGCGCCCGGCCAGCGGATCGAGGCCGTCGACCTGCCGCCGGAGACTCGCGAATCCGCGTCCGGCGGCGCGCGCGCCGCGGGTGAGACGAGCTGGCAGCAGGCGCTCGACCGCGAGCTCGCCGCGGCGCTCGCGCGCGGCGAGCCGGCGGTCGGCGACCGGTTCGAGCGCGAGTTCGAGTCGACGCTGATCCGGCGCTCGCTCGCGCACACCGGCGGTCACCGGATGGAGGCGGCGCAGAAGCTCGGTTGGGGGCGCAATACGCTGACCCGCAAGATCCAGGACCTCGGGCTCGAGGAGGAGCTGCGCAAGCGCGGCGGCGGCGCCTGAGGCCGCGTCGACGACGGCACCGCGATCAGGGCGCGATTCCCTTGGCCGGACCGCGTTCGAGGACGTCGGGCGCGATCGGTCCGCGCGGTTTCGCGAACCACCCGGGCGCGATCACGAAGTAGGTGTCGATCCGGCCGAAACCGTCGTCCGGTCCGATCGCGTAGTCGAAGCGCGTGTCCTTCGACCACAGCAGGTAGAGCGTGTCGCCGGCGAGCGGTCCGCTCACCAGCGTGCGCGTGATCGCGTCGTTGGCCGCCGCCATCCGCGGGAACGACGGCCGCGAGAACTGGCCGGTGTTGATCGCCATGCCGTGGTCGGCGGCGTAGAGCGAGAGCCAGACCCAGCCGTGCGCCATGTTCGCGACCGGCACGACCCGGATCGTCTTGTACTCCTTCGACGCCTCCGCCCAGAACGGCGAGGTGAGGAAGGTGTCGCGTTTCGCCGGCTGGACGAGGTAGCGGTCGGCGAAATAGCCGCGCATCGTGGCGTACCTCGGCGAGAGGTCTGCGACCTGCAGCGCGACGGCGCCGATCAGGAGCGCCGTCGCCGCCGCCGGCGCGAAGCGCGCGCAAGCGATCGCCGTGGCGGCGAACGTGAGCGCGTAGAACGCCACCCAGATCAGACGTCCGGACGCCCTCAGCGTGGCGACCAGCTCCAGCCAGCGCCCCTTGAGCGGCAGCTCGACGACGACGCGATCCCCCCAGGCGATCAGGTGCGAGAGCGAAATCGCCCAGAGCGCGACGGCGACCGCGGCGAGAGGAACGTACGGTCTCCAGTTCACCGGCGGGCCGCCGCGGCGGACGAGCGCGAGCGCGGCGACGCCCAGCAGGACGAGCACGCCCAGCCCGAGGTAGCCGTAGCCCTCGAGCTCCGAGCCCTTGATCACCGGCAGGTTCGGCAGGAACCGCGATCCCCAACCCGGATTGAAGAACGCGTTGAGATTGGCCGCGTACTTGCCGAAGTAGTACGCGCCGCCGGACATCGCGTGCCGTGGCAGATCGAAATAGCCGGCCAGCGCCATCGTCGCCGCCAGCGCGATGGTGACGATCGTCACATGCCGGACCCAGTCGCCCCATCCCGGTCGCGGCAGCGGATCGAAGTGGCGGCGGCGCAGGACGTCGGCCACCCACAGCGCCAGCGCCATGTAGAGGAGGTAGGCGTGTATCAGCGACGCGACCGCCGTCAGCGCGGCCCACTGGGCGGTGGCGAGCTCGCGGTGCGGGCGCAACGCCAGCCACAGCCCCCAGAGCAGGAGCCAGTGCGACATCAGCGCGTAGTGGCCGATCGCCCGGTCGACGACCGGCAAGCTCGCCGCGAGCAGCAGGGTGACGAGGAGCCGCTGGACCGGCCGGTCGGACGCGAGGGTGGCGAGCAATCCGGCGAACGCGCCCTGCAGGACGAAGCAGGCGAGCACCCAGATCCCGAAGTACTGGAACGGCGTCGGCAGGAGCGGCGAGAAGAGCTTGGCGACGAACGCGGCGAGGGGGATCGAGTCGGTGAAGACGATGCCGCTGCCGATCTCGAGACCGTAGCTGCGGATGACGCCGGGCGGCCAGCGCCAGGGCTCGTCGCGGAAGAAGCGCCAGCCGAGGTACTGCGCGGCCGGATCGCCGTCCATCAGCCAGATCCAGTACGCGGGATCGAGCAGCTTCGGGTCGAGCAGGAAGAAGTAGAGGCCGGCGCCGAAGACGGCGCCGGCGACCACCGAGTACGGCGGACGGGAGGTCATGCGCGCCGGCCTGTCGCGGCGCCGCCGGCCTCGGCGAACTGCGCGATCACCGGCGCGTGGTCGGACGGCTTCTCGCCCTTGCGCGCGGCGCGGTCGATCGTGCATGACGTGCAGCGCGAGGCGAGCGCGGCGGACACGAGGATGTGGTCGATGCGCAGCCCGTGGTTCTTGGGGAACGCGAGCTGGCGGTAGTCCCACCAGGAGTAGGACTTCGGCGGCTGCGCGAACAGGCGGAAGCTGTCGGTGAGGCCCAGCCCGATCCAGCGGGCGAAGGCGGCGCGCTCCGGCGGCGAGTAGAGCACCTGGCCTTCCCACAGCGCCGGATCATGGACATCGTCGGGCTGCGGGGCGATGTTGAGGTCGCCGGCGAAGGCGAGCTCGGCGTGTCTGGCGAGGGAATCGCGCAGGAACACCTCCGCCGCCTCGCACCAGCCGAGCTTGTAGCGGTACTTGTCCGAGTCGACCGACTGGCCGTTGGGCACGTAGGCCGAGATCACGCGCACGCCGCCGATCGTGGCCGCGAGGAGTCGTTTCTGGTCGTCGGCGTAGCCGGGGACGCCGGCGACGACATCGGTGCAGCCGAGTTCCGAGCGCACGAGGATCGCGACGCCGTTGTAGGTCTTCTGGCCGGAAACGTGGGCGTCGTAGCCGGCGGCGGCGATCTGCGCGCGCGGGAATTTCGCGTCCTCGAGCTTGGTCTCCTGCAGGCAGACGACGTCGGGACCGTGGGCCGCGAGCCAGTCGAGCAGGCGCGGCAGACGGACATTGAGCGAATTGACGTTCCAGGTGACGAGCTTCATGCGGCGCGCGCCGAGGTTCGCGGTCCGTCAGGATACCCGGCCGCGCGCGCCGGATCGAGCGCGGCGATCGGCTTCCGAGGCGCCGGGACGCGGGCGCCGACCGCGCCAGCGCCGGTTCCTGCGGACAGGACCTAGCCCGCGCTGTTCCCGCCGGCCGGCGCGTAGCCCGCCCGCGTCCAGCGCTCGCGGGCGCGGGCGTGCGCTTCACGCAATGTCGACGGCCAGGTCCGCTGTGCCGGGTGGCCCATCCGCATCGCCCGTTCGAAATCGGCGGCGATCGAGGAGAGCGCGATCGCGCCGACCTGGGCGCTCGACGACTTGAGCGAGTGGATCTGGCGCAGGAGGTCCGGCGAGCGATCGGCGCCGGCGTCGATCGCCGCCTCGATGTCCGCGAGCGCCTTGGCGCTGTTTCGTTCGTAGACGTCGATCAGCCGCTTCGCCAGGTCCGGCGCGGTTCCGTCGGCGATCATCGGCAGCGCGGCGAGCACGCCCGGGTCGAAGTCGGGCGACGTGCCGGCGTCCGGGCCGTGGTCCGCCTCGGTCACGGGCGAATCGTCGGCCGCCGGCGCGTCGGGCGGCGGATTCGGCGCGGCGTCGCCGCTGCCGGTGGAACGGAGATGGCGCTCGAGCACCTGGGCGAGTTTGGCTCCGGTCACGGGCTTGGTCATGTAGTCGTCCATACCGGCGGCGAGGCAGGCCTCGCGATCGCCGGCCAGCGCGTTGGCGGTGAGTGCGACGATGCGCACCGGCGGGCGCCCGGTGTCGCGTTCCCACGCGCGGATGCGTCGGGTCGCGTCGTAGCCGTCCATCTGCGGCATCTGGCAGTCCATCAGCACGAGGTCGAACGTCTGGTGGTTCGCGGCGGCGAGTGCCTCGTGACCGTCGGCGGCGAGCGTCACGTCGCAACCGAGATTGCGAAGCAGCGACTCGGCGATTTCGCGGTTGACCGCGTTGTCTTCGGCGAGCAGCACGCGGGCGTCGAAGCGCCGTGCCGCGGGCTCGACGGCGCGTCGCGACGGCTTCGCGGCGCGTGGCCCGAACCAACGTGCGACCAGCGCGTGCACCGCGGAGCGCGTGACCGGCTCGAACAGGACGCCGTCCGCGTGTCGATGATCGTGCGCGGTGTCTCCGCCGACCGCGAGCGGCGCGACGGTGAAGATGCGCAACAGCCCGTCGCCGCGGCGGCGCAGCGCGTCGACACGCGCGTCGGTACCCGGCGCCGGCAGCGTGCTGTCGACGATGACCAGCGAGGCGGGGGGAGTGGCGGCATCGAGCAGTCCCAACGCCGCCTCGACGCTGTCGCCGACCGAGACCCGCATGCCCAGGGCGCGCAGCGCGTCGCCGACCGCGTCGCGGGTCGCGCGCGGACGCATCGCCAGCACGACGGCGAGCCCGCGGGGCAGCGCCGCTTCGGGCGGCGGCCTCGCCGCGTCGACCGGTTCGAGGGGCGCCGGAATCTCGACCCAGAACGTCGATCCCGCCCCGTCGACGGTGTCCAGGCCGACCCGCCCGCCCATCCGTTCGGCGAGCTGGCGGCTGATCACCAGTCCAAGGCCGCTGCCGCCGAACTCTCGGGTCGTGCTGCTGTCGCCTTGCGTGAATGGTTGGAACAGCCGGCCGTGCGCCGCCGGGGCGACACCGGGCCCTGTGTCGCGGACCGAGTAGCGCAGCATCCGCTCGCCGCCCTCGCCCGACGGCACCTCGTCGAGGCCGATCACGACCGAGCCGCTGCGGGTGAACTTGATCGCGTTGTTGACGAAATTGGTGACGATCTGCTTGATCCGGTGGGCGTCGCCGCGCGCCGTCGCGGCGGCGGCGACGTCGATCCGGCAGGCGAGGTCGAGGCCCTTCGCGTGCGCGGGCCCGGCGAACAGCAGGGCCACCTGCTCGGCCAGCGTTCCCGGATCGAACGGCGCGATCTCGAGCTCGATCTTGTCGGCTTCGATCTTGGACAGGTCGAGCACGTCGTTCAACAGGGCGAGGAGCGCCTCGGCCGAGACGCGCAGCGTGTCGGCGTAGCGGCGCTGCTGTTCGCTCAGCGACGTCGCGAGCAGCAGGTCGGCCATGCCGATGACCCCGTTCATCGGCGTGCGGATCTCGTGGCTCATGTTGGCGAGGAAGCGCGACTTGGCGACGTTCGCGGCCTCCGCCTGCTCCTTCGCCTGACGCAGCTGGCGGGTCCGCTGCTCGACCTCGTCCTCGAGCTTGTTCCGGTGCGCCTCCAACGCGGCGTCGCGCTGGCGGATCTGTTCGAGCATCGAGTTGAACCCGCTCGCGAGCACGTCGAGCTCGGTGATTTGGCTCGGCGCGGCGCGAACCCGGTAGTCCGCCTCGCGGGTCACGCGCTCCATCACGCGATCGAGATCGGCGAGCGGCGAGGTCACCGACGCGCGGAGCCGGCCCAGCAGCAGGCGGCTCGCGGTGCGGGCGAGCAGCGCCGCCGCCACGAGCGCGATCAGCAGCAGGAAGATCTGCTGGTACAGCGGCGCGAGGCTGACCCAGACGCGGACCTGGCCGAGCGTTTGCCCTTCCTGGACGACCGGCTGGACGAGCTCGAGGTGGGTGAGCGTCGCCAGGTATTCGTCGGACGGGTTGGCGAGCCGGGCGTCGTGCGGATGGTCGGACGGCGCCTGGTAGCTCGCGAACTGGCGCCCGTCGGGGCGTTCGACGACGGCGGCGTGCACCGCGGGCAGGTTGTGCAGCGGGACGAGCGTTTCCCGAGCCGCCTTCGCGTCGTCGAACGCGAGCGCGGCCGCGACGCTGTCGGCGAGGACCTTCGCCTGGACGCGTCCGGTCTCGATCATGCCGACGAGGCCCAGGGCGACGCTGCTCGCCACGACGATCAGCGCGACGATTGCGATCGCGGCCGCGATCGCGACCCCGTGGATGCGCGACAGTCGCCGATCCAGCGACTGGGACGAGGGAACGCCTCGATCGCTCACGGAACGACCTCGACGGCGAGTCGCAGGAGGCGCGACGACAGCTTGAGATGCGCCGATTGCGCCGCGGCGACGTTCGCCTCGAAGGCGACGCGACCGTCGGCGATCGTGAGGTTGAGCGCCGCGCCGGCGCGGGCGCCGCCGGGGGTGTCGGCGACCACCAGCGCCGGCTGGTCGCGCAGCCGTTCGACGACGCGCGGCAGCGCCGCGGTCGCCGCCGGGGTGACGAAGACGACCTGACAGGACGTCAGCGCGCCGAGCGGGACGTTGCGCAGCACGGCCAGCCGCCGGTCGCCGACCTTCTTGTCCTTGAGCGCGTCGATGTCGGCGCCGAACGGATCACCGCCATGGAGGCAGACGTTGATCGTCGGGCCGACGCCGTCCGGCCACTCGGTGTAGAGCGCGAAGTTGTAGAGGAACGCCGCCTTGACCCGGTATTCGGACGCCCCCTGTGGCAGAGCGACCGCCGGCGCGAGCACGCCGGCGAGCGCGCAGGCGGCCGCGAACCCGGCCGCGCGCGGTCGAGGTCGTCGGGGACGGGCGGGCCGTGGGTCGGGCGGTCGCATGGGCGGGCGCGGTCAGAAACGATACCGGGCTTCCAGCCTGAAGCCGCGCCCGTCCTGCTCGAAGACGGTCTGCCAGTTCTCGGCGGCCGCCGGGTGGGCGTAGCGCTTGTCGAAGACATTGTGCACGGCGAGCGACCATTCGAGCCCCGGGAACGTGTCGCGGACGACGACGTTCGCGCTCGACACCGCCCGACCGCCCAGACGATCCCCGGCGAGCGTGGTCCGCGCGCTCTCCGCCTGCGTCTCCCAGGCGAAGGTCGCCGGGAAACCCGGAATCGGCGCCACGAACCCCAGCCAGCCGATGCGCCGCGGCGAATTCGGCAGTTCGACATCGGCCTCGCCGATCGCACGCTGCCAGGCGAGGCTCGCCCGGAGACGGGCCCCCGAGCGCCAGGTCTTGTCGACGCCGAACTCCACGCCGCGACCGCCGGCCGGCGAGCCGTTGCGGTACTGCGAAGCGCCGGACACCGGGTCCGGGCCGAGAACGATCGCGTTGCGGATCGACCAGCGGTAGGCCGACGCGCGCAGCGACAGGTCGTCTGGCGCGCGGTGCTCGGCGATGAGCTCCATGGTGTCGAAGGTCTCGGCGCACAGATCTCGGTTCGACCGCAGGTACCCTTCCTCTTCGTAACTCCGCTCGTAGGCGTTGGGCGACCGGTGCGCGCGCCCGTGGAGCGCCTTGATCGAGGTCGCCGGCGTCGGATGCCAGACCAGCGCGACCCGCGGACTGGTCTGCGTGCCGGCGCGATCGTCGTGATCGACCCGCGCGCCCAGCGTTGCGATCAGGTCGGGCGCGATGTGCCATTCGTCCTGCAGATACGCTCCGATCCGGTGGCCGGGCGTGTCGATGCGCCGATCGTAGCTCGCGTCGATGCTATCGATGATGAACTGCGAAATCCGCCGGTTGTCCTGGCCTTCGATGCCCAGGAGCAGCCGGTGCCCGGCGACCGGGTCGGCGAGCAGTCGCAGCTCGCCGCCGGCCCAGGAGGCCTTGGTCGGATAGTCGACGAAATTCCCGTACGACAGCCGCGACCGGTACTCGTGCCATCCGGCGAACGCGCGGGCGAGCAGCTCGACGCCGGCCAGCGGTCGCGAGCGATGCTGGGCGTGCACGTGAAGGTAACCCTCGCCCTGGTATTGGCCGGGGACGAGCGGATCGGCGAAATAGGCGCCGGTCGCGTCCTCCTTGCGCCAGCGTCCGCCGAGGATCTCGACGGTCCACGGTCCACGCGCGAGGCGCAGGTACGCGTCCGCGTCGGTCTCGCCGTCGAGTCCGCGCGCGACGCCGGACACACCGGCGGCGCCGTAGTCGAAAGCGAGGTCCTGGCCGCGCGCGCGCATCGCGGTGACCGACATCAGCACGTCGATGCCGTTCTCGAGCCGCCGGCCCCAGGTCGCCCGCGCCTCGACGAGCCGCTGCGGATGCGAGTAGCCGACCGCGACCTCGCCGCCGTCGTAGTGCCGCCCTTCACGGGTGACCAGGTTGACGACCCCGACCATCGCGTTCTGTCCGTAGATCGCGCCGCCCGGTCCGGGGAAGAACTCGATGCGGTCGATGAGCGCGAGGTCGATCGGCAACTGCCGACCCATCGGGCCGGAATCGAACATCGGTTCGTTGATCCGGGCGCCGTTGACGGTGACGAGCAACCGGGTGTCGTAGTCGGCGAGCAGGCCCAGGCCGCGAATACCGGCGTAGGTGTACTGCCGGTCGAAGGTGACATGCACGCCCGGCAGGCTGGACAACGCCTGTTCGATCGTCCGCCAGCCGTAGGCCCGGATCTCGTCGCGCGTGATGACCGTCACGGCGGCCGGCGCATCGGCGAGCGGTTGCTCGTACTTGGAGGCGCCGGTGATCCGGACCTGCAGGAGATCCTCGAGGCTCATCGATGTCAGGTCGTCCTCCGCGCGAACCGGCGCGGCCGCGACCGCGACGGTCGCGGCGACTGCCGCGACGAGCGCGACCAGGCGCGCGCGTGCGCGATTCGTCGCCATCGTGCGCCATCGGGTCCGGACCATAGAGCCTCCCGCAGGGAGCGACAGGGCAAGCGCCGCGCGCGCGCCGGCGCGCGGAGCGGAGACGGTTCGACGCGGGCGTGCGCCGGTCATAGGTTGCGCGCGAGGCGCAAGAGGTACGCGCTCGCCTTGAGGCCGGCGCGCTCGAGCGCGGACCGGCTGATCTCGAATTGAAGGCGGTCGTCGCCGTGGACGATCGCGATCGCGCCGCCGACGTCGAGGAAACGGTCGCTGTCGCCGACCGTGAGCACCGGCTGTCCGGCGAGGGCGCGAAGCGTCGCGGCGACGCGCCGGTCGTCGCTGTCGCCGACGAACACCACATGGCAGCCGCGAAGCTCGTCGTTCGAGGCGACGCGGCGGACCTTGAGCGAGCGGCCCTGCACCGGACGCGATTCGAGATCGGCGAGCGCGACGGCGAGCGGCTCGCGGCCGAGCACGCAGGCCTGGACCGGTGTCTCCCGCGCCGGGAACGCGCTCGCCGGCCATTCGACGTAGCGCGCGAAATTGAGCACGAACGCGGCCTTGAGCTGCGCTTCGGTGACCACCGGTTGCGCCAGCGCACCGACGGCAAAGAGCGCGAACGGCGCCGTGCCGAGCGCGAATCGGCGCACGAACCGCGCGAGTCGGTGTCGCAGGCTCATCGTCAAGACTCGGTTCCGGTCAGAACCGCCAGAGGAACTTGGCGTAGACCGACGGGCGCACGACGAGCGTCTGCGAGCGCAAGTAGTCGGGCTCGAATTCGACGTGATTGTCGTCGAGGAGGTTCTGGCCGACCAGCGAGAGCTCGACCCCCGGGGCGGCGCGCCAGGCGAGTCTGAGATCGAGCGTCGTGTACGCGTCGACGCGCGCGGCGCTTCCGGCCGCGCCAGGGAGCGCCGACACGTATCGGAGCCACCCGTCGATGCGGGTGCGCGCGTCCAGGTCGAACGACGAGCGCAACGACACCCGGTGGCGCGCCAGCGCGCCCTCGAGCGAGGCGAGGGCGCCGGCTTCGGCCGGATCGTCGGTGTCGGGCGAGGTGCGCATGCGCAGGTAGGAGTACGCCGCCTGCAGGCGCCAGCTCCGGGTCGCGCGCCAGTCGACGGCGAGTTCGGCCCCGTCCACGTTCGCCTTGCCCGAGGACATCGGCACGACGGTCTGGATGACGTGCGGAACCGGTACGAGCTCGAGACTCGCGCCACCGGTGCGCACCGTCCGGAGGCGGTCGTAGCGGCTGTGGAACAGTGCGGCGTCGATCGAGAAGTCCGCGCCGGACTGGTGACGCCAGCCGAGCTCGATCGAGTCCACGCGCTCCGACTCGAGGTCGCGCGCCGGCGTCGACAGGTTGCGCAGCAGGACCGGCGGCTGCGGCGGCGCGGCGGGGATGACGTACAGGTCGAGCTGGGCGTCGAGTTCGGTGCGCGACGGCGTGCGCACGGCGCGCGACACACCGCCCCAGACGGTCGTCTGCGGCGTCGGCGTCCACGCGAACCGCAGCGTCGGCTGGGGCTCGAATCCGGTGAGGCTGTTGTGTTCGAGGCGAATGCCGAGGTTCGCCTTGAGCCGCTCGGGAATCACGGTGATCTCGTCCTGGACGAAGGCGTTGGCGAGCCGGAAGGTCCAGTCGCGCGGCGCGACGTGGATGATCCCGCCGGAGTCGATGCTGTCGCTCGATTGCCGCAAGCCCAGCCCCCAGACGACGTCGTGGCGATCGCCGAAGCGCCAGCGGTGCTGGAAGTCGACGTCGACGGCGCGCCGGTGCATCGTGAGCTGGCCGGGGACGTCGATCATCGCCCCCTCGACGTACGCCTGCAGGGCCGCCTCCGATCCGTCGGCGAGCGTCCATTCGTGGCGCGCGAGGACGTGCGCGCCTTCGTTCTGCTGGCGCAGGTCGTAGGGTGTCGCGCCGCTCGCCGCCGCCGGATCGGCGTTGTCCCAACGGTCGCCGGTCGGACTGCGGTGGGCCATCGCGCTGACCGTCAGGCGGCGCTCGGGACCGAACGACCAGTCGCCCCGCAGGCCGATGCGCTGCGACCGACCCCAGTCGTTGCCTTCGTGACCCTCGCGATCCTGCGAGGTGTCGCGGTCGTAGGCCTTCGCCCAGACCCGGACATGCCCGTCGCCGACCGCGAATCCGTGCCGGATCGCGCCGAACGCCTTCTCCTCGGTTCCACCGCCCCCGGCCGCCAGCGTGCCGACGGTCTCACGTGCACGGCGGGTGATGATGTTGATCACGCCGTTGACCGCGTTCGATCCCCATAGGGCGGCACCGGGCCCGCGGATCACTTCGATGCGGTCGATGTCCTCGAGCATCGTGTCTTCCATCTCCCAGAGCACGCCCGAGAACAGCGGCGAGTAGATGCTGCGGCCGTCGAGGAGGACGAGGAGCTTGTTGGCGAACCGCCCGTTGAATCCCCGGGCGCTCACCGCCCAGCGCGTGTTCGACAGGCGGGCGACCTCGATGCCGGGGGCGAGGCGCAGCACCTCGGGCAGGCTGGTGGCCCCCGAGCGCTCGATGTCCTCGCGCGTGATGACGAAGACCGCCGCGGCGACGTCCTGCAGGCGCTCGGCCTTGCGCGAGGCGGTGCTGACGTCCATCTCCAGGAGCTGCTCCAGGGGCAGGTCCAACGGCGGCGTCGCCGCGTGCACCGCGGACGGTGCGAAGGCGAGGAGGGCGACGAAGATCGCCCCGCGGAGGTTCGCGGGTGTCGTGTTCATGGCGGATCGTTGGGTCTCGGGCGGTCGGGCCGGGGCGATCGGGGTCGGGTGCCCCCGGGGGCGCGGTTTGGGATGTTCGACGCTAGCGCGTTGCCTGCTGGAGCTTTCGGGCGAGTAGCGGCCGTTTCCCGGGCCAGTTGTCCGCGAAACGGGCCTTTCGCTTCGCGACGGCGTGCCGTTCCTATCGGCATCGCACCGTCGTTCCGCAGGGAAGAAGCGCCGCCGGATCGCGATCGACGCGCAGATTCGCGAGCCCCGCCGCGCGGGTCGCCAGGCGGACTAGAATTGGACAAGAGGACATGGCAGCAATGACCATGCCCGACTCTCAATGGTGAGCGCTCACTTACTCCTGCCCGTCCTGGCTCTCAACTTGTCGTTGGTTGCGGGTCCGCTGGCGGCCCAGGCGGCGAAAACGGTTCCCTTGACGGTGCCGGCGCCGCAAACGATGCCCGGCGGCCCGCTAGGGGACGCGGTCCAGCAGGGGTTGTCGATCGTCAACGCGACGAAGGCGGCGCTGCCGGAAAACGTCGGTAACGCGCTCAATTGTTCGTCCTGCCACCTCAATGGCGGCACGGTCGCGAACGCGGCGCCATTCGTAGGACTGGTCGGCGTCTATCCCGAGTATTTCGCGCGCAGTGGCGCGGTCGAGACGCTCGAAGACCGGATCAACGATTGCTTCCGCCGGTCGATGAACGGCAAGCCGATCGCCTACGACTCCGGGCCGATGCGCGCGGTCGTCGCCTACATCGCCTGGCTGTCCGTCGGCGTGCCGGTCGGGGCGAGCGTCGAGGGCCGCGGATTCCGGGCGCTGCCGGCGCCGGCTCGGACGCCAGACGCCGGGCGCGGCGCGCGCCTCTACGAGCAACGGTGCGCGAGCTGCCACGGCAAGGATGGCGCGGGGCTGCGCACGGCGGAGGGCGCCTGGGTGATGCCGCCGGTCTGGGGTCCGCAGTCGTTCAACACCGGCGCGGGCATGTCGCGGACCGCGGTAGCGGCGGCGTTCGTCCGCGCGAAGATGCCGCTGGGGCGCGGCGGGTCGCTCTCCGATGAAGACGCCTGGGATATCGCGGCGCTGATCGCCGGCGCACCGCGGCCGTCGTTTCCCGACCAGGCGCGAGACTATCCGAAGGGCGGACGGCCGGCGCCCTGACGGGCGCATGGTGTCGGGCGAAGTGCCCGGCGCGGCGAACGCGTCGGCCTGAAGGCCGACCCACCGGGAACTGGCGTGCCCGTCTGCCTGATGGCCGACCTACTGTGGATATCCGGAGCCCTTGGGGACCGGTGTCGCCGCCTGGGTCTCGGCGCGTGGCGCCGGGGGGGGGTCCGGGGCGCGGCTCGTCGTGGGCGGCGCCGCACGACGCAGCGCGGGCGCCTTCGGGTAGCCGGCCTCGTCGAGCATCGCGGTCCAGCGCGCTTCGTTGTATCCCTTCGCCACCATCCGATCGCCGACCTGCAGCACCGGCGCGGTCATCTCGCCGGTGAGGGCCTGGAGTCGCGCGGCGTTCTGCGGCTGCTCGACATCGACCGTGGTGAACGGCACGCCGCGTCGGTTGAGCAGCGCCTCGGCGTTCTGGCAGACCTCGCCGCAGCCGAACGTGTAGAGGGTCACCGGAAAACGCTCGGTCGCCTGCTGCGCGGCGAGCGGCGCCTCGTTGGTTTCGATGTAGTTCGCGCCGACCCGCTTGGCCTGCGGATTGCGCGCGTCGCTCGGCGGCGGCCGATCGGAATAGATGACCCGGCCCTGGGCGTCCTCGTAGCGGTACACCTGCGCCCCGGTGCCCTGCGCGATCGCGAGCGCGGCCTGGGCGATCGCGGCGACGCCCAGCAGGGCGGCCGGCAGCCGGCGCGTCGTCGTGGGTTTCGCGGCCATGAAAACCTCCTCAGCCCGATGACATCGTCATCCCATTATGACGCAGAAGCGCGTCGATTTGGGGCTCGCGTCCCCGGAACGCGACGAACGACTCGAGCGCCGACCGGCTGCCGCCCTGCGCGAGGACCTCGTCGCGGAACCGCCGGCCGGCCTCCTCGGAGAGCACGCCCATCTCCTCGAACAGGCTGTAGGCGTCGGCCGACAGCACCTCGGCCCACTTGTAGCTGTAATAGCCGGCCGCGTATCCGCCGGCGAAGATGTGGCTGAAGCCCTGCATGAAGCGATCGTACGCGGCGACCGGGAGCACGCGCACGTCGGCCCGAACCGCGTCGAGGACCGCCTGCGGCGTGGCGTGGCGGCCTCCGCCGTCGGGCACGTAATCGGTGTGGACGCGCATGTCGAACAGACCGAGCTCGAGCTGGCGGACCATCGCGAGTCCGCTCTGGAAGTTTTTCGCGGCGAGCATCCGATCGAACAACGCGCGCGGCAGCGGCTCGCCGCTGTCGACGTGCGCGGTCATGTGTTTCAGCACGTCCCATTCCCAGCAGAAGTTCTCCATGAACTGGCTGGGCAGCTCGACCGCGTCCCACTCGACGCCTTCGATGCCCGAGACGCCGGCGACCTCCACGCGCGTCAGCATGTGGTGCAGCCCGTGACCGAACTCGTGGAAGACGGTGATGACGTCGTCGTGGGTGAACAGCGCCGGCTTGCCGGCCACCGGCGAAGGCAGGTTGCAGGTCAGGTAGGCGACCGGGATCTGCAGTCCGTGCGGCGTGCGCCGCCGGTTGATCGCGTCGTCCATCCAGGCGCCGCCCTGCTTGTGCTCGCGCGCGAAGTTGTCGAAGTAGAACTGCGCGATCGTCGCGCCGCTCCGGTCGGCGATTTCGAAGAAGCGGACCGTCGGGTGCCAGGTCTCGGCGGAGGTCTCCCGGATCGTCACGCCGTAGATCGTCTCGACGACGCGGAAGAGCCCTGCGAGCACGCGGTCCTCGGGGAAGTACTGGCGCACCGCCTCGTCGGAGAACGAGTAGCGCGCGTTCTGGAGCTTCTCGGTCGCGTAGGCCAGGTCCCAGGGTTCGAGCGTCTCGAGCGCGAGCTCCGCCCGGGCGAACGACGCGAGCTCGGCGAAATCGCGTTCGGCGTACGCCTTCGCCCGTCGCGCGAGATCGCCGAGGAACCCCAGCACCTCGCCGGCGTCGCGGGCCATCTTCGGGACGATCGACACCTCGGCGTAGTCCGGGTAGCCGAGCAGCCGCGCCGCTTCGCGGCGCAGCGCGAGGACGCGCACGATCAGCGGGCCGTTGTCCCATTCGGTCCGGGCGCCGAGGTCCGAGGCGCGCGTCGAGTAGGCGCGGTGCATCGTGGCGCGGAGCTCCCGGTCGTCCGCGTACTTCATCACCGGCAGGTAGCAGGGCATGCGCAGCGAGAGTTTCCAGCCGTCGATGCCGTCGGCCGCCGCGGCGGCGCGCGCCTCGGCGACCACGTCGGCCGGCAGGCCCGCGAGGCGGCGCTCGTCGGAGACGATGAGCGACCAGGCGTTGGTCGCGTCGAGGACGTTGTCGTCGTACCGGGCGCAGACCGACGCGAGCTCCTCCTGGATCGCCTTGAAGCGCGCCTTCTGCACCGCCGGGAGCTCGGCGCCGGACAACTTGAAGTCGCGAAGCTCGTTGTCGATCACGCGCCGGCGCGCGGCGTCGAGCGTCGGGTACTGCGGCGAGGCGGCGATCGCGCGCACCTTCGCGTAGAGCCGTTCGTCCTGGCCCAGGTCGGTGTGCAGATCGGTCACCTTCGGCAGGTTGCCGTTGTAGGCGTCGCGAAGCTCCGGCGTGCTGACCACCGCGTTCAGGTGCCGGACCGCGCCCCAGGCACGGTGCAGGCGGTCCATCGCGTCGGCGAGCGGCTCCATCACCGTGACCCAGGTCGGCGGCTGCCGATCGGCGGCGACGCGCTCGACGGTCGCGCGCACGTCGGCGATCAACGTTTCGATCGCCGGCGTCACGTGCGCCGGGCGGATCGATCCGAATCGGGGCAGGCCCGAGAAATCGAGCAGCGGGTTGTCGTTCATCTCCGTTCCTTCGTTGCGCGCGGGTCGACGCGCGTTGGATCATCCGGCGCCGGTCCCGGTTCGGGCGAACGCCTGCTGGAGTCGGGCGAGATCGTCGGGGGTGCCGACGTTCGCCCACGGGCCGGTGTAACACTCGCCGCTGACGGCGCCGGCGCCGATCCATTCGCGGTACAGCGGCAGGAGCCTGAGCCTGGCGTTGCGCGGGAGCCCGGCGAAGAGCGCGGCATCGTACACGCCGATGTTGCCGTAGGTCAGCATCGGCGCGACGAGCGGCGGTTGCGGCGGCGCGTCGTCCGCCAGCGCGAGGCGTCCCGGACCCGCGCCAACGCCGCCGATCAGACGGAAATCCCCCTGCGGGTGGTAGGGCGGATTGGGAACCATCACCAGGTGGACGCGGGTCGCGTCGGCGCGCGCGGCGATCGCCGCGATCCGCGGCGCCAGGCGCGTGTAGTCGTACGCCGACCAGATGTCGCCGGAGACGATGACGATCGGCCGGTCGGCGAACAGCGGAAAGGCGGTGGCGATGCCGCCGGCGGTCTCGAGCGGCTCGGCCTCGATCGACCAGTGCAGCCGCACGCCGAACGCGCCGCCGTCGCCCAGCGCGTCGACGAGCCGGGACGCGAGGTGCGAGGCGTTGATCGCGATCTCGTGGTGGCCGGCGCGCGCGAGCGCCTCGATCTGGTGGACGACCAGCGGCTTGCCGCCGGCCTCGAGCAGCGGCTTGGGCGTCGAGTCCGACAGCGGACGCATCCGCTCGCCGCGCCCGGCGGCGAGGATCATCGCCGTGGCCGCGCCCATCGTCAGAACGTGTAACCGACGGCGGGGCCGCGGCCCTCGAGGCGGTCGAGGAGCGCGAGCAACGGCGCGAGCGCCGAGTAACGGGTGCAGGCGCCGCGCAGGTAGGCCATCACCCGCGGCATGTCGCCCAGGTAGCCGCGCTTGCCGTCGCGGTGCGCGAGCCGCGCGAAGATGCCGAGCACCTTGAGCTGGCGCTGGACGCCCATCCACTCGAAGTCGCGCCAGAACGCACCGAAGTCGGCATCGACCGGCAGCGACGCCTTGCGCGCGCGCTCCCAGTAGCGTACCGCCAGGTCGATCTGCCGCTCCTCGTCCCAGACGATGTAGGCGTCGCGCAGCAGCGACACGAGATCGTAGGTGATCGGGCCGTGGACCGCGTCCTGGAAGTCGAGCACGCCGGGGTTGGGCGCCGACACCATCAGGTTGCGCGAATGGTAGTCGCGATGCACGTACACGCGCGGCTGACCCAGGTTGTTCGCGAGGACCAGTGCGAAGACGCGCTCGAGCGTCTCGCGCGTCGTTTCGTCGGGCGCGACGCCGAGGTGACGCGCGAGGTACCAGTCGGGGAAGAGGTCGAGCTCGCGGCGCAGCAGCGCCTCGTCGTAGGCGGGCAGCACGCCTTCGCGCGACGCCGCCTGCCAGCGCACCAGCGCGTCGATCGCGTCGAGGTAGAGCGGGCGCGCGGTCGACTCGGTGAGCGCGTCGAGGTAGGTCGTCGTGCCCAGGTCGGTCAGCAGCAGGAAGCCGCGGTCCAGGTCCTGCGCCAGCACGCGCGGCGCGTGGACGCCGGCGCCGGCGAGAAGACCGGCGATGCGGACGTAGGGGCGGCAGTCCTCCATCGGCGGCGGCGCGTCCATCGCGATCAGCGTGCGTTCGCCGGGCGCGAGCGCCGGCGGAGCGGAACCGTCGAACGCGACGCGGAAGTAGCGGCGGAAGCTCGCGTCGGCCGAGGCCGGGGCGAGCGAATAGCGCGAGCCCGGCAGCGCGCCGGCGATCCAGGCGTCGAGGGAGGCGAGGCGATCGTCGGCGGTCATCGGGAGCGGGAACGGGCGCCGGCGGCGCTTCCGTCCGGTCGCGGCGGCGGCCTTCGGTAGAATGGCGGATTCTACCCAACTTCCCGCGGCACTCTTCCGCACATGGCCCGTGCCCGCGCTCCGAGCGTGCTCGCCGCGACCGTCGCCACGATCGTCGCCGCGATCGTCGTGCCCGCGTTCGCGCAGGCGCAGGCGCCCGCCCCGGCGCCGCCGGAAGCCTCCGCGCCGCTCGCGCTCAGGCCGGCCCGCGAGCTCGCGCCGGCGGCGGCGCCGATCGCCTCGCCGGCGCCCGGCTCGCGCGCCTCGACGCCGCAGCGGCCGCGCGTCGGGACCGCCGACGACGCCGAGCGTGGCATCGTGTTCCTGCGCGCCGACCGGCTCGAAGGCGTCGCCGAGCGCACGGTCGCGGCCGAGGGTCGCGTCGAGCTCCGGGCGCGTCGCGAGACCGTGCTGGCCGATCGGCTGATCTACGACCTCCAGCGCGACGAGCTCACCGCCACCGGCAACGTCGTGCTCCGTCAGGGCGTCGACTGGATCAGCGGTCCCGAGCTCGTCTACAAGCGCGACGACCAGACCGGTTCGTTCGTGGCGCCGAAGTTCTCCTTCGGCCAGACCGGCGCGCGCGGCGACGCGTCGCGGATCACCTTCGCCGGTCCCGATCGCTACGACGTCGCCGATGGACGCTACACGACCTGCGTGGCGCCGCGCGAGGACTGGTTCCTGCAGACGCGAGAGCTCGAGATCGACACGCAGCGGATGGTCGGCACAGCCCGCGACGCGACCGTCCGCTTCTTCGGCGCGCCGCTCTTCTACGCGCCGTGGATCGAATTCCCGTTGTCCAACGAGCGCAAGAGCGGCTTCCTCGTCCCCACCGCCGGTTCGTCGGGCGCTCGCGGCGTCGAGCTCGCGCTGCCGTACTACTTCAATCTCGCACCCAACTACGACGCGACGCTCACGCCTCGCGTCATGTCGAAGCGCGGCCTCCAGCTCGGCGGACAGTTCCGCTATCTCTACGGCGGAGACTTCGGCGGCAGCGGCGAGGCGGACGCGCAGGTGCTGCCGGACGACCGGCAGACCCGCTCGACCCGCTACGCGCTCGTCTGGCGGCACGCGCAGCAGATCGCGCACGGCTGGGGCGGCTACGTCGACCTCAACAAGGTTTCCGACGACAAGTACTTCGCCGACCTCGCCGACCGCATCTCGGTCACCTCGCAGACGACGCTGCCGCGCGAGGCCGGCGTCACCTACGCGAACGGACCGTGGAGCCTGCTCGCGCGCGTGCAGTCGTTCCAGACGTTGCAGGATCCCAACGCCCCGATCGTGCCGCCCTACCACCGTGTGCCGCAGATCGTCGGCAATCTCGCCGAGACCGACTGGGCCGGGTTCACGTTCTCCGGATTCGGCGAGTACTCGCGATTCCGGTCGACGCAACTGACGCAGGGGTCGCGGGCGGTCCTCTATCCGCAGGTCGCCTGGAAACGCGGCGCGCCCGGCTGGTTCTTCACCGCGCGCACCGGCGCGCACTTGCGCCGCTACGATCTCGACGCGAACTTCTCCGGCGATCCGGAGCGCAACCTGGCGATTCCGATCTCGAGCGTCGACGCGGGGCTGGTGTTCGAGCGCGACTGGCGGCTCTTCGGCGTCGACTTCGTCAACACGCTGGAGCCGCGCGCCTACTACGTCTACATCCCGTTCCGGGAGCAGAACTCCCTGCCGGTGTTCGACTCGGCGATCGACGACTACAACTTCGGGCAGCTCTTCACCGAGAACCGCTACCTCGGCCAGGACCGGATCGGCGACGCGAACCAGCTCACGCTGGGCGTCACCTCGCGGCTGCTCGACCCGCGCACCGGCGCGGAGCGCCTGCGCGTCGCCCTCGCCCAGCGGTTCTACTTCGAGGACCAGCGGGTGACGCTGTCCGAGGTACCCCGGTCGGCGTCGTCGTCGGACATCCTGCTCGCGGTCGAGGGGCGCATCTCGGAGGCGTGGGCGATCGCCGGACTGGTCCAGCAGAACCTCGACCGCGGCCAGAACGAGCGCTTCAACGTCGCCGCGCGCTACACGCCCGAGCCCGGCCGCGTGATCTCGGCCGGATACCGCTTCACGCGCCAGCTCGTCAATCCGAACGGGTCGACCGAGCAGATCAGGCAGATCGACCTCGCCGCGCAGTGGCCGGTCGGCGGCAACTGGACGCTGCTCGGCCGGTTCAACTACGCGCTCAACAACCGCAAGCTCCTCGAGGGCATCGCCGGCGTCGAGTACAATGGCGATTGCTGGGCGCTGCGCGCGGTGCTGCACCGCCTCGCGACGACGGTCGACCAGACCAACACGTCGTTCTTCATCCAACTCGAGCTGAACGGCCTGGCGCGTGTCGGCACGAGTCCGCTGGACCTGCTCCGCCGCAGCGTGCCCGGGTACGTCCCGGTCAACGATCCGTCGCTGATGCACCGCGATGGCGGCGCGGCGCCGCTGCCCGAGTTCTGAGGTGCCCGATGACGAAGCTCCGCCTGTCGATCCCGATCCTCGCGAGCGCGGCCCTGGTCGCGGCCGCGCACGCGCAGGCGCCGGCGGGCCCGCGGCCGCTGCCGCCGGCCACGCGCGCCGCCTCGACGCCGGCCGCCGTCGCCGCTCCGGTGGCGCTCGACCGCGTGGTCGCCGTGGTCAACGACGAGGCGCTGACCCAGTTCGAGATGAACGAGCAGAAGCGCCTGCTCGTGCAGCAGCTGCGCGAGGCGCGCCTGCAGCCGCCGGCGCCCGACGTTCTCGACAAGCAGGTGCTCGAGCGCCTGATCACCGAACGCGCGCTGCTGCAGCTCGCCAAGGAGACCGGCATCCGCGTCGACGACACCACGGTCGAGCGCACGATCCTGCGGATCGCGCAGGAGAACAAGCTCACGCCGGAGGAATTCCGGCGGGTGCTCGATCGCGAGGGCATCGCCTACGCGCGCTACCGCGAGGACATCCGCCGCGAGCTGACGATCCAGCGGTTGCGCGACCGCGAGGTCGACAGCCGCGTCTTCGTCTCCGACGCCGAGGTCGACAACTACCTGGCGACGGTCAGCTCGCAGGCGGGGGGCGAGAACGAGTATCTGCTCGCGCACATCCTCGTGCGCGTTCCCGAGCAGAGCTCGCCCGAGCTGATCGACCAGCGCCGGGTCCGCGCCGAGGAGGCGCTCGGACGCGTGCGTGCCGGCGAGGCGTTCGCGCAGGTCGCCGCCACCTATTCCGACGCGAACGACGCCCAGCAGGGCGGCAGCCTCGGCTGGCGGACGCCGGCGCGCCTGCCGTCGGTCTTCGTCGAGCCGGTCCGCGGCCTGAAGAAGGGCGAGTCCTCCGCCGTGCTGCGCAGCCCGGCCGGGTTCCACATCGTGCACCTGGTCGACGAGCGCAGCCGCAACCAGCCGACGGTGGTCCAGCAGACGCGCGTGCGGCACATCCTGGTCAAGGTCAACGAACTGACGTCCGAGACCGAGGCGAAGGCGAAGATCGACCGGGTTCGCGAGCGGATCGAGGCGGGCGCGAAGTTCGAGGACCAGGCGCGCGTGAACTCGGAGGACGCGTCGTCGGCGCGGGGCGGCGATCTGGGTTGGATCAGTCCGAACGACACGGTGCCCGATTTCGAGCGGGCGATGGCGCAATTGATGCCCGGAGCGCTGTCGCAGCCGGTGCGCACGCCGTTCGGCTGGCACCTGCTGCAGGTGCTGGAGCGCCGCGACCAGGACGTGTCGAAGGACCGTACGCGCGACCAGGCGCGACTGGCGCTGCGCCAGCGCAAGTCCGACGAGCAATTCCAGGAGTTCGTCCGCCAGACGCGGGATCGCGCCTACGTCGAGATCAAGGCCGACGAGCGCTGAGGATCACAGCCGCTTGGTCATGATCGCGCAGTCGAGCCACGCGCCCGGCGCGAGTTCGTGGCGCGCGTCCGCTTCGCGGGTCCAGCCGAGCGCGCGGTAGAACGCGATCGCGTTGGTCGACGCGTGCAACAAGAGCGCGGTGCGACCCTGCTCGCGCGCCGCGCCCTCGAGCGCGGACATCAGCGCGCGGCCGACACCGGCGCGCGCGAAGTCGGGATCGACGTAGCAGGCTTCGACCACCCCTTCGACCGGGTGGAGTTGCGCGAAACCGGAGAGTCTGCCGTCGTCTTCCTCGGCGACGAGCACGACGCGCGCCTCGATCGGCTCGACGTAGCTCTCGGGCGTCATCCGACCCGACCACGCCGCGACGGTTTCCGGCGAATAGTGCGACGAGGCGCGTTCGCGGATCGCGCGGGTGTGGATCGCCCAGATCGCGGTCGCGTCGGCGGGCACGGCCCGGCGGATGCGCACGGGGCCCGCCGCGGGGAAAGCGCTACTTCCAGCTGAAGTACGAGTACGCCTTCTGAGGGACGCGGCCCTGGTCCATCACGCGGCGCTCCTCGAGGTCGCGCGGCGCCTTGTCCCACCAGATGGCGCGGCTCTTCTTCTGCTCGTCGGCGAGCGCCGGCTTCCTGGCCAGCACATCGCGGATGAACTTCGTGTGGTCGGACTCGTAATGTCTGGCGGGCAGCATTCCCATGGCGGGTGTCGCTCCGGAAGATCGCGATGGTTCATTCTATCCCGGTGGGGCCGGCCGGCCCTTGGCCCCGGTCAAGAATCGGGACGGGCCGATACCCCGCCGCCGGTCCCCGCCCCCGGTTCCTCGAGCCGTCCGCTGACGACGCGGTAGGCGTAGAGCCGGCACTCGATCGCGCCGTTCCACAGCGGGATCCGCCGTTCGGCCTTGAGTCCGATGCGCTTGGGCAGATCGGGGTCGCCGGAGAAGAGCCACGCGGTCCAGCCGGCGTAGCGGGCTTTCAGCGCGTCGCCGAGCTTCGGGTACATCGCCGCGATGCGCGTCCGGTCCTCGAGTCGCACGCCGTAAGGCGGATTGGCGACGAGCACGCCGGTGCGTGCCGGCGCCGCCCGCTCGAGGGCGTCGGCCTGGTCGACGCGGATGAAGCCGTCGACGCCGGCGGCCGACGCGTTCGCGCGCGTCTTCGCGACCGCGCCGGCGACGCGGTCGCTCGCGAAGACCGACGGCGCGCCGGGCGCGGCCTTCACCCGATCCCGGGCTTTCTGCCGCATCCGTTGCCACGACGGACCGTCGAACCAGGCGAGCTTCTGGAAGCCGAACGTGCGGGAGAGCCCCGGCGCGCGGTCGGCGGCGATCAGCGCCGCCTCGATCGCGATCGTGCCGCTGCCGCACATCGGGTCGAGGAAGGCGGTCCCCGGACGCCAGCCCGAGAGCGCGATCAGGCCGGCGGCGAGGTTCTCGCGCAGCGGCGCCTCCTCGGTGTCGCGCCGCCAGCCGCGCTTGAACAAGGGCTCGCCGGAGGTGTCGAGGTAGATCGTCGCCTCGCGGTCGGTGAGGTAGGCGTGGACGCGCACGTCGGGCGCGCGCTTGTCCACCGACGGCCGCCGGCCCTCGTCGTCGCGGAAGCGGTCGCAGACCGCGTCCTTGACCGTCAGCGTGGCGAACTCGAGGCTCTTCAACGGCGAGCGGGTCGCGGCGACGTCGACCCGGATCGTGCGGTCGGCGCGGAAATGGCGCCGCCATTCGATGCCGCGCGCGAGCGCGTGGAGATCGCGCTCGTCGCGGTAGGCGCCGCCGCCGACGCGCCAGAGTACCCGGCTCGCGAGCCGCGATTCGAGGTTGACGCGACAGGCGAGCGCGTGGGGGCCGGCGAACGCGACGCCGCCGTCGGTCCGCGCGACGTCGGCGGCGTCGAGCGCCGCGAGCTCGGCGGCGAGCGAGTCCTCGAGTCCGCGCGGGCAGGGCGCGAAAAAGCGTTCGGTCATCGTCGGCGGGGCCGGTGGCGCGGTCGGGTCGCGGATCGGCGCGTCGCGCGGCCGGTCAGAACGGCTTCAGCACGACGAGGAAGACGACGCCGACGAGCACCGGCAGCGCCGGGATCTCGTTGAGCCAGCGGTAGAACACGTGGCTGCGCGTGTTGCGGTTGTCGCGGAACGCCGCGACCAGCCGGCCGAGGTAGACGTGGTAGACGAGCAGGACCGCGACCAGCGCGAGCTTCGCCCAAAGCCAGCCGCCGCCGATGCCGTAGCCCAGCCACAGCCAGGTCCCGAACACGACGGTCAGCACCATCGCCGGCGTCATGATGCCGCGGTAGAGCTTGCGCTCCATCGTCTTGAACCGCTCGCGGCCGATCGCGTCGTCGGCCGGGGCCATCGCGTGGTAGACGAACAGCCGCGGCAGGTAGAAGAGCCCGGCGTACCAGGCGACCATGAAGATGATGTGCAGCGACTTGACGGTGAGCATGCGTCGGGCCCTTCGCTAGCGGAGCAGCCGGCGGCGCGTCAGCACGACCGCGACCGCGTAGGCCGCCACCGCGTAGGCCGCCAGCACCGCGACGTGCAGCACGATGTCGGCCGGCATGCGCCCCAGCATCAGCGGGCGCGCGAGATCGATCGCGTGCTTGAGCGGCAGCGCGCCGGCGACCGACGACAGCCAGGCCGGCATCTGGTCGACCGGGAAATAGACGCCGGACAGGAGCAGCATCGGCGTGATGACGAGCGTGAAGAAGTAGCTGAAGAAGTCGTAGCCGGGCGCGAGCGCGGTCATCACCAGGCCGAAGGCGCCGAACACCAGGCCGACGCCGAAGCCGAGCGGCAGCATCCACAGCGCGAGCCAGGTGTGGCCGTAGCCCAGCGCCAGGATGACGGCGAGGATCGCCACCGTCGACATCGTCGCCTTGGTCGCCGCCCAGAGCCACTCGGCGAGCACGACGTCGTCGAGCGCGATCGGCGCGTTGATGATGCCGTCCCAGGTGCGCTGGACGTGCATCCGCGAGAACGCCGAGTACATCCCCTCGAAGCTCGAGGTGAACATCGCGCTCTGGCAGACCATGCCGGTGCCGATGAAGGCGATGTAGGGCATGCCGCCGACCTCGCCGACGAACGCGCCCAGACCGTAGCCCAGCGCCAGCATGTAGAGCAGCGGATCGGCGATGTTGCTCAGCACGCTGGCGAAGGCGAGCTTGCGCCAGACGAGCAGGTTGCGCCGCCAGACCGGCACGAAACGCAACGACAGCCCGGGCGGGCGCAGGCGGCTCTCGACGGCGGTGGTCATCGGATCTCCGGGGTCGCGCGTCGCCGCGTCGTCAGTAGCCGCGGTCGCGGTCGACCATCCGGGCGAGCGGACGGCCGGCGCGCGAGCGCGCGAGGTTGTCGAGGAACTGCGCGGCGACGACGCCGGGGCGCGCGATCGCGGCGATGTGCGGCGTGCACAGGATCGCCGGATGGCGCCACAGCGGGCTCGCGTCGGGCAGCGGCTCGGTCGCGTAGACGTCGAGCGTCGCGCCGGAGAGCCGTCCGGTGTCGATCGCGGCGACGAGCGCCGCCTCGTCGACGATGCCGCCGCGCGAGACCGAGATCACGTGGGCGCCCTGCGGCAGGCGCGCGAGCGCCGCGGCGTCGACGAGGCCGCGGGTGTCCGCGGTCAGCGGCAGCAGGCAGACGAGCACGTGCGAGCGCGCGAGGAAGGCCGGGAGCGCGGCGTCGCCGGCGTAGGCGCGCGTGCCCGGCGGCGCGCGCCCGCTGCGGGTCCAGACGGCGACCGGGTAGCCCAGCGCCCGCAGCGTCGCCGCGACCGGCGCGCCCAGCGCGCCGCAGCCCATCAGGCCGACCGCGAACGACGACTCGTCGGGTTGCGGGAGTCTCGCCCAGCGTCGCTCGCGCTGTTGCGCCTCGTATCGCGGCAGGCCGCGCGCGTGGCGCAGCACCGCGAGCGCGACATATTGGGCGAGCCGGGTCGCCTGCATCGGATCGACCGGACGGACGACCGGCAGGTGCGAGGGCAGGTCCGGACAGGCGAGGATCAGGTCGACGCCGGCGCCGGCCGAGGCGACGAAGCGCAGCGCCGGAAACCGGGGCGCGATGCCGGGCGCGAGCATGAACGCGTGGATCGCCTCGACGTCCGCCGGTGCGCTCGCCGGATCGGTGTGGATCGCGAGCGAGGGCGCGGCGGCGCGGATCGCCGCGAGCTGCTGCTCGACGAATTTCGACGTCGACAGGACCAGGACGGACACGGATCGGGCGGCGGGATCGGACGAGCCGCGCGGGCTCGCGAAGACCGCCATTGTGCCCGAAGCCAACTTGACAGCGCGCGCCGCGCGACCGTACCTTCGGTTGGTTTCCCCCCGGGACGGACCCATGAGACTCCCCTGCGTCGTTCCCGGCCGGATGGCGATCGCTGCGCTGTCGCTCGCGGCGCTCGGCCTCGCGGCGAGCGCGGTTCCGGGCTCGGCGCAGACTCCGTCGGAGTACCCGGCCCGCCCGATCCGCCTCGTCGTTCCCTATCCGCCGGGCGCGCTGACCGATCTGCTCGCGCGCGCGATCGGCGAGCGGCTGGGTTCGGCGATGAGGCAGCCGGTGGTGATCGAGAACAAGCCGGGCGCCGGCACGCTGGTGGGCGCGGAGCTGGTCGCCAAGTCGGCGCCGGACGGGTACACGCTCTTGATGGCGACGTCGACGACGCTCGGCATCAGCCCGGCGCTCTACAAGCCCTCGCCGGTCGATCCGGTGCGCGATTTCGCACCGGTGTCGCAGGTCGGGTCGGTCAACTTCTTCCTGATCGCGACGCCGTCGTTCCCGGCGAAGACCGTCGGCGAGGCGATCGAGGCGATCCGCCAGGCGCCGGGCAAGTACAACTACGCCTCCGTCGGCAGCGGCAGCCCGCACCACCTGTTCATGGAAGCGCTCAAGACCGAGCACGGCCTGTCGATCCAGCACGTGCCGTACAAGGGCACGCAGGCGGCGATCCCCGATCTGCTGACCGGCGGCGTGCAGGTGATGTTCGCCGACGCGACGGTCGCGGTGCCGAACATCCAGGCCGGCAAGGTCGTCGCGCTCGGCACCTCGGCGGCCCGGCCGACGACGCTCGTGCCCGGCGTGCCGCCGATCGGCGCGACGGTGAAGGGCTTCGACTGGGAGGCGTGGCAAGGCATCGTCGCGCCGGCGGCCACACCGGCGCCGATCGTCGCGAAGCTCTCCGCCGAGCTGCAGCGGATCCAGGCGACGGCGGAATTCCGCGAGCAGCTACGCAAGTTCGGCATGGAACCCTCGCCGCCGCAGTCGCCGGGCGAGTTCGCGGCGATACTCGCCGCCGAGCAGCCGCGCTGGGCGAAGGCGGTCAGGGATTCCGGCGCGAAAGTCGACTGACGTCCGGCCGAAGCGCGTCCGGCGCGCCGGGCGCGTTCCACCGACCGATTCTCCGATCCACCTGCCCCCGCCGGCCTCACGCGCCGGCCGACGACGACCATGACGAGTCCCGTGATCGACGTGCACACGCACGTGCTGACCGAAGCCTGGTTCGACCTGCTGAAGAAACACGGCGCGCCTCGCTACACCGTCGCCGAGGTGCGCGGCGGCATGCGCGCGATCCACCTGGACGGCGCGCCGTTCATGACGCCGGTGCCGCCGATGTTCGACTACGACCTGCGCCTGAAGACGATGGACCGCCACGGCGTCGACGTCGGCGTGGTCTCGCTCACCTGCCCGAACGTCTTCTGGGGCGGGCCGGAGGTGAGCCTCGAGGCGGCGAAGATCATGAACGACGACATGGCGGCGGCGCGCACCGCGCACCCGTCGCGGCTCGCCTGGTTCGCGACGCTGCCGTGGCAGTACGCCGACCTCGCGCTGCCCGAGCTCGAACGGGCCTGCGCCGCCGGCGCCGCCGGCGTGATGGTGCTCGCGAACGTCGACGGGAAGTCGCTGACCGATCCGGCGTTCGAGCGGATCTGGGCGGCGATCGACGCCCGCGCGCTGCCGGTGCTCGTGCACCCGACGGCGCCGCCGGGCGTCGGGCAGATGGACATGACCCGTTTCCAGCTCACCGCGTCGATCGGCTTCACCTTCGACACGACGCTCGCGGTGGCTCGGATGATCTACGACGGCTTCTTCGACCGCTATCGGAAGCTCAAGATCATCGCCGCGCACGGCGGCGGCGCGCTGCCCTACCTGATCGCGCGGATGGACCAGTGCTTCCACAACATCCCGGCGTGCCAGGAGAAGACCAAGGTCCAGCCGACCGACTACCTGTCGCGGATCTACGCCGACGCGGTCGTGTTCTCGCCGGGCGCGCTCGACCTGTGCGTGAAGACCTTCGGCGCCGACAACGTCATGTACGGCTCGGACTACCCGCACACGATCGGCGACATGCCCGGTTGCCTCGCGCGCGTGAACGCGCTCGCCGACGGCGCGCGCGACAAGGTCCGCGGGCGCAACGCGCAGCGCGTGTTCGGCTTCTAGCGCGCCTCGAAGGCGGCGCGCGAAGCGCGGTCCGGGGGGCCCGGCGCCCGACGGACCGCTCCGAGGGCGCCGTTGCCCCCTCGGGGGGCGGCGCGCGAAGCGCGCTCCGGGGGGATCCTCCTAGTCCCGCAACTCACGCCCGGTGAGCTTGATGAAGAGATCCTCGAGGTTCGCCGGACGGTGCAGGTAGCGAACGCCCGCGCGCGTCGCGAGGTCGGCGAGCAGCGGTTTCGCGTCGTCGGCGTAGCAGAACGCGGTCTCGCCGGCGAGCTCGAGGCGCTTGGCGATCCGCCGTCCGTGCACATCGGCCCAGGTCTTCGCCTCGTCGCCGTACACCTCGACGACCTCGGGCTCGACGTGGGTCGCGATCAGCTCGCGCGGCGGAGCGCTCGCGATCATCACGCCGTGGTCGATCACCGCCAGACGCGTCGCCAGGCGCTCGGCCTCGTCCATGAAGTGCGTCGTCAGCAGGATCGTCTTGCCCTGCGAGAGGAGCTGGCGCAGCCCGTCCCAGATCAGGTGGCGCGCCTGGGGATCGAGGCCGGTCGTCGGCTCGTCGAGGATCAGGAACTCCGGGTCGTTGACGAGCGCGCGCGCGAGCGTCAGTCGCCGCTTCATGCCGCCGGACAGCGACCGGATCGGCGCTTTGGCCTTGGTCGCGAGCCCGGCGAACTCGAGGAGCCTGGGTATGCGCGCGGCGAGCGTCGCGCGGTCGAGGGCGAAGTAGCGCCCGTAGACCTCGAGGTTCTCGGTGACGGTGAAGTCCGGATCGAGGTTGTCGAGCTGCGGCACGACGCCGACGCGCACGCGCGCCTCGCGCGCGGCGCGCGGAACCGGTTCGCCGACGAGCTCGATCTCCCCGCCGTCCGGATCGATCAGGCCCAGGCAGCAGCGCAGCGTCGTCGTCTTGCCGGCGCCGTTGGGACCGAGCAGTCCGAAGCACTCGCCGCGGCGGATCTCGAAGGACAGTCCGCGGACGACCTCGACCTCGCCGTAGCGCTTGCGGAGGCCGGCGACGCGCAGCACCGCGTCGCCGCCGCGCGCCTCGGTCATTCGGGCTTGAATCCCGACGCGCGCACGACCGGGCCCCACTTCGCGTGGTCGGACGCGACCAGCCGGCCGAACTCCTCGGGGGTCGACGGCGCCGGGTCGAGACCGACCTTGGTGAGCCGCTCGGCGACGTCGGGAGCGCGCAGCGCCTTGACGATCTCGCGGTTGAGGAGCTCGATCAGCGGCTGCGGCGTCTTCGCCGGCGCGAAGAACCCGAACCAGCCGCTCGCCTCGACGCCGCGCACGCCCAGCTCGCCGAACGACGGCACGTCGGGCAGCGCGGTCGACCGCTTCGAGCCCGAGCTCGCGAGCACACGGATCTTGCCGGCACGGTGCAGCTCGGAGAGGTCGGCGATCGCGTCGATCGCCGCCGGGACCTGGCCGCCGACGAGGTCGTTCAGGTACGCGGCGGAGCCCTTGTACGCGACGTGCGTCATGTCGACGCCGATCTCGCGCGACAGGAGCACGCCGAAGAAATGCAGCAGGCTGCCGGCACCCGAGGTCGCGTAGGACGCCTTGCCCGGATTGGCCTTCGCCCAGGCGACGAACTCGGGCCAGGTTCTCGCGCCGCTCGCCGGACCCGCGGCGAACGCCAGCGGGAACGTCGCGCCCAGACCCACCGGTGCGAAATCCCTGAGCGAGTCGTACGGCGTGTTCGGGAAGACGTGCGGGACGACCGCGATCGCCGACACCGGTGCGACCATCAGCGTCGTCCCGTCGGGCGCGGCGTTCTTGAGCGCCTCGGCGGCGATCCGGCCGATCGCGCCCGGCTTGTTCTCGATGACGACCGGCTGGCCCAGGCCGTCCTTCATCTTGTCGGCGACCAGCCGCGCGATCAGGTCGACGGTGCCGCCGGCCGGGAAGCCGACCAGGATCTTCACCGGCTTGTCGATGCGATCCTGGGCGAGCGCCGACGGCGCGGCGAGCGGCAGTGTCGCGCCGAGCGCGAGGACGGGGGCGAGCCGGACGAGCGTGCGACGGCGCATGGCGGTCTCCTGTCGGGTCGTGGAACGGCGGGCGCGCAGTATACGGGAACCCCGGCCGTCGACACGAGCCGGTCGGGGCCGCGCGGAGTCAGAACACCGAGGGCGGGCGCCGCCACATCCCGGCGACGACGTCGCGCAAGTGTCCCAGGCGCCCGTGGAAGAAGTGCCCGCAACCGGGGAAGACGACGATCGGCAGCGCCTGCGGCCGGGCCCAGTCGAGCACGTCGGCGAGCGGCACCACGTCGTCCTCCTCGCCGTGGATCACGATCGTGTCGGCCGGCACCGGCCCGACCGGGAAGCGCTTGACCGCGGGACCGGCGAGGACCAGCCGTTCGGCGTCGACGCGCGGCGCGACGCGGGTCTGCACGTAGGAGCCGAACGAGAATCCGGCGAGCGCGAGCGGCAGCGCCGCGCCGTACTGCTCGCGCGCCCAGGCGATCACCGCGAGCGCGTCCTCGGTCTCGCCGATGCCGTCGTCGTGCGCGCCTTCCGAGCGGCCGACGCCGCGGAAGTTGAAGCGCACCGCGACGTAGTCGAGCCCGAAGAACGTCTTGGCGAGCGTCTGGGCGACCTTGTTGTCCATCGTCCCGCCCTGGAGCGGGTGCGGATGGCAGACGAGCGCGATGCCGGCGCGCGCGTGCGGCGGGACGTTGCAGACGACCTCGATCGCGCCGGCCTCGCCGTCGACGAGCGCGCGCTCGGTCGTGTGCGGCGTCAAATCCTCAGCCTCTCGACGATTTCGCCGCCGACGACGTGACGCTCGATGATCTCGTCGATGTCGGCCTTGTCGACATAGGTGTACCAGACCGCCTCGGGGTAGACGACGACCACCGGGCCCTCCTCGCAACGATCGAGGCAGCCGGCCTTGTTGATCCGCACCGAGCCCTTGCCGGACAGGCCCAGCGCCTTGACCCGGTCCTTCGCGTACTTCTGCAGGTCCTGCGAGCCGAACTCGGCGCAGCATTTCTCCGGCGCCTCGCGCTGGTTGCAGCAGAAGAACACATGGCGTCGGTAGTAGCTCATCGGGCGGGGGGGCGGAGGACGGGGTGGCGCGGACCCCGATTCTAGCGGACGCGCCACCGGCGGCCGGGGGCAGCCGGGACGGGTCAGGTTCGCGGTCCCGGCGCCTGCGCGTCGGGAGCGCCCCAGGCCGGACGCCCGGCCAGCGCGAAGAGCCACGCGGCCGCCGCGATCGGCCAGACCAGCAGCACCGTGTGCGTGAGACCGTTGAAGTTGAGCAGATGCCCGTAGCGCCAGTTGAAGAGCGTCAGCGGCGCACGCCCGAACAGGAGGTCGGGTGCCAGCAGCGGGGTGAGGAGCGAGGAGAGCAGCGCGATCGCGCAGGCGGCGATCATCGCCGGACGCGGCAGCGCGATCGCGGCGGTGAGCGACAAGGCGCCCACGGCGACGCCGGTCGACACCCCGGGCCGCAGCCACCCTTCCCACGCCGACGACTTGAGCAGCGCGACCGCGGCGAGGCCCTTGATCAGGAGCGCGGTGCCGATCAGGAGCAGCACCGCCGCCCCGACGTGGCGGCGGTGGCGGACGAGGAGCGCCAGGAAGAGCCCGACGCCCAGCGTCTGGAACGCGCTCTCGGCCGCCTCGATCAGCACCACGGCCGCCTCCGCGCTCGCGGCCGCGCGCGCGTTGCCGGCGAGCGGCGCCGGATCGAAGGTGATCGCGAAGAGCGCGATGCCCGGATTGGTCTGCGCGACCAGCCACAGCGCCAGCAGCGCGAGGCCCAGGTCGCCCAGCCCGCCGGACAGGAACAGCCGGCGGCGGGCGTCGGAGAGCTTGGCACGCCAGCGCGGTCGCCGCGCGAATCCGGCCGCCGCGACCGCGCCGGCGAACGCGCCCGCCGAGTTCGCCGCCAGGTCGATCGCGTTGGCGTCGCGGGTCGGCAGGTACGCCTGCAGCGACTCCATCGCGAACGACAGCGCGAATCCCGCCAGCGCGCCGATCGCAACGCGGCGCGCCGGCACCGCGCGCCGGGGCATCAGCGCGACGAACGCACCGAACGGAACATACGCGAGCAGGTTCGCCAGGACGTCGAAGCGGGTCCAGCGCGGACGCACCGGCGACACCAGCCAGTGGGCGCTGCCGTCGGGCGGGCCGATCCAGCCGTCGAGGGGCTGGAGGCTCGCGAGCGCGATCGCGAGCGCGTAGAGCGCCGCGAGCGCGTGCGGCAGCCGCGAGCCGTCGCGCGGATCGCCGGGGTCGCTCACGCGGCAGGTGTCCCACCGTCGACGACGACGAGCGCCCGCCGGACGACGTCGAGATTCTCGTGCTCGGCGATCGGCGCGAATCCGCGCGCGGCGAAGAGCGCCGCCGGACCATGGTAGTGGTCGGCGGGCGCGTCGCCGTCCGCCTTGAACGGGAAGGCGTCGACGACCCGGATGCCGCGGGCGGCGAAATCGGCGAGCGCGAAATCGAGCAGCGCCGCGGCGACGCCGTGGCGTCGCCACGCGGGGGCGACGACGAAGCAGACGACGATCGCCGCATCGTGCGGAGGAACGTCGATCGGCGGCGCCGGGACGCCCATCCGCTCGAACGCGTGCGGGAGCTTGTTCCTCGGCTGCGCGTTCAGCCACCCGACCACCGCGCCATCCGCGCGGGCGAGGTAGCCGCCCGCTTCGCCGCAAGCGATCGCCGCGGCGACCGCGACGCGGTTCTGCGCCGCCGTGAGCGCGGACCAGTCGATCGCCCGCGGCAGCCGGTAGAACTGGCAATAGCAGCGCGCCCAGTCGGCGTTGTCGGCGAACGCCGGGCCGCGCTCGTGATCGAAGAACGCCAGGTAGTCGTCGCGGTCGGCCGGACTCAGGCGCGAGACGGTGATCGGTGCGGACGGGACCATGCGGACATGATCGCACCGCCGGCGCCACGGCGCACGTCGCGCCGCGGCACGCGGTCGGAGGCGCTGCGGCGCGTCAGCGGACCTTGATCTCGGTCCAGAGGCGGTTCAGGAGCCGCCGTTCCTTGCGGCCGAAGTCGGTCAGCTGCTGGAGCTTGGCGAACTCGTCGGGCGGCGGGAAGACCGCGCGGTTGTCCTTGACCGCCTGATCGACGTACGCCATCGACTTGGCGTTGACGTTGCCCGAGCCGATCATGTTCGAGAGCTCGGCGCCGTTCTTCGGGTCGAGCATGAAGTTGACGAACTGGTAGGCCAGGTCCGGCCGCGGTCCGGTCTTGTGCATCACCATGCTGTCGACGGCGAGCACGGCGCCTTCCTTGGGCGTCGACGAGGCGATCGTGAACGGGCGCTTGGCCTTGGCCGCGTCGGCCGCCGCCTGGAACATGTCGTTGCTGTAGCCGTGCGCGACCCAGATGTTGCCGATCGTCAGTTCCTTGATGTAGGACGACGCGTTGAACGCCGCCCAGTAGGGCTTGGCCCGCAGGATCAGGTCGCGCGCCGCCTTGAGCTTCGTCTCGTCGGATTCGTTCGCCCGGTAGCCCAGGTACATGAGCGCCGCCGCGAACAGCTCGCGCTGGCTGTCGAGCACGGTGATCTTGCCCTTGATCTTCTCCAGGTGCCGCGGCTCGAAGATCAGCGCCCAGCTGTCGGTCGGCAGCCCCAGCTCCTTCATCTTCTCGGCGTTGTAGCCGATCAGCGTGACCGAGTACGCGTAGGGCACCGAGTACCGGTTGCCCGGATCGAACGCGTTGTCGAGGAACTCCGGCTTGATGTTGTCCAGCCCGACGATCTTGGCGCGGTCGAGCTCGCGCAGCGCGCCCTGGGCGATCAGCGTCTGGACGGCGTTGCCGGTCGGCACGAGGAGGTCGTATCCGGTCGCGCCGGCGGCGAGTTTGGCCAAGAGCTCCTCGTTGTCCGAGTAGTAGTCCTGGACCAGCTTGCAGGCGCACGAGGCCTCGAACGCCTTGGCGGTGTCCTCGGCCAGGTAGTTGTTCCAGTTGTACAGGTGCAGCTCGCTGGTGGAGGCCTTGGCCGGCTTCGCCGCGCCGTCCACCCCGGCGGCCTTGCCGCCGTCGCCGGCGGGGCCGCAGCCGGCGAGGGCGAGCGCGGCGGCGAACGCCGCGGCCGCGACCCGCCGGCGCCGCTGCCCGCGGGGCGTGTCGACAGCCGGGACGCGTGGAGCCGGCGCCACGCGCTAGCCCTTCGCGCCGATCGCGTCGGGCGCGATCCTGCCGGCGACCACGATCATCGTCAGCGTCAGCAGCATCAAGAGCGTCGACAGCGCGTTGACCTCGGGCGTCACCGCGATCTTGACCATCGTGTAGATCGTCAGCGGCAGCGTCGGCACGCCGGCGCCGGCGGTGAAGAACGTGATCACGAAGTCGTCGATCGACAGCGTGAAGGCCATCAGTGCGCCGGCGATCACGCCGGGCATGATCAGCGGCAGCGTCACCAGACGGAAGGTCCGCCACGGCGTCGCGCCCAGGTCGCGCGCCGCCTCGAAGATCGACTCGTCCATGCCGGCCAGGCGGGCGCGCACGATGATCGCGACGAAGCCGATGCAGAAGGTCGTGTGGGCGACGATGACGGTCGCGAGCGACAGCGACTCCTCGCCGAAGGTGGTGATGAAGAAGATGAGCAGCGACACGCCCAGCAGGATCTCCGGCATCGCGATCGGCGTCAGCACCATGAACGGCAGGAGCTTCGACTTGTAGCGGTGCATCGCGATGCCGGCCATCGTGCCCAGCACGGTCGCCGCCGCGGACGCGACCACCGCGATCAGCAGCGAATTGGTCGCCGCCTTCAGCATCTCGTCGTTCTGGACGAGCTTCGCGTACCAGCTCGTGGTGAAGCCGACCCACTCGGCCGAGAGCTTCGAGTCGTTGAACGAGAAGACGACGACGACCGCGAGCGGCACGTAGAGGAACAGGTAGACGGCGATCGCCGAGATAACCAGCAGCGGCGTCCTACGCACGGGATACCCCCCGGCGCGCGAGCCACGCCGCGAGCCCCGCGACCGCCAGCACCGCCAGCGTCAACATCAGCGACAGCATCGAGCCGAACGGCCAGTCGCGGGTGCCGAGGAAGCTCTCCTTGATCAGGTTGCCGACCAGCCAGTCGTCCTTGCCGCCGAGGATCTCGGGAATCGCGAACATTCCGAGCACCGGGATGAACACCAGCGCCGAGCCGGAGAAGATGCCGGGGAGCGACAGCGGGAAGGTGACGCGCCAGAACCGGCTCCAGGCGTTCGCGCCCAGGTCCTGCGCGGCGTCGAGCAGCGTCGGGTCGTGCTTTTCGAGGTTCGTGTACAGCGGCAGGATCATGAACGGCAGGTGCACGTAGACCATGCCGACCAGCACGGCGACGCGCGAGAACAGCAGGTCGAACGGGCCGAGGATGATCATCCAGGCGTAGACGCGGACGAGGAAATTGCTCGCGAACGGCAGCACGCACAGCAGCACCAGGAGGTTGCGGTGGCGCTTGGGGCTGCGCGCGATCAGCAGCGCGACCGGGTAGGCCATCACCAGGCAGATCAGCGTCGTCAGCGCGGCGACGCCGAACGACTTGACGAAGATCTGGACGTAGATCGTGTCGCCGAGGAAGACCTGGTAGTTCTCGAGCGTGAGCCCGGTCTCCTCGCCCTCGGCGCCGGGGCCGAAGAGCGGCGCGAGCGCGCCCAGCTCGCCGGGGAAGCGGAAGCTCGCCCCGACCATGATCAGGGCGGGGACGAGGAAGAAGACGGTCAGGAACAGGAACGGCGGCGCCGACGTGAGCCAGCGCACCGCGCCCGAGCCCTGGCTCGACGCGGAGCGGGGCGTGTCGTCGGCGGCGCTCATCGCGGGCGGAGCGGAACGGCGGCGCGGATCACGAATCGAGGAACGCCCCGGCCTCGGCCCGCCAGGACACGCGGACCGGATCGCCGACCTCGAAGAAGCGCGCCCGGCCGGGCTGCGAGTTGGCGAGCAGCGCCTCGATGCGGGCGCCGTCGGCGAGGTCGACGATGTAGGTGGTCACGTCGCCGATGTAGAGGAAGTCGTGGACCCGGCCCTCGAACTGGTTGGGCTCGGGCGCGGTCTCGGCGACGCCGCGGATCGTCACCTGCTCGGGCCGGATCACGAACACGCCCTTCTGGCCGGCGCGGACGCCGTCCTTCGCCGGCGCGCTGACCGCGCCCAGCGCGCCCAGCGTCAGCGACAGCGTCGCGCCCGCCGACGCGACCGTCGCCTCGAGCATGTTGACGTTGCCGATGAAGTCGGCGACGAAACGGTTCTTCGGGAAACCGTACAGGCGCGACGGCTCGTCCAGCTGCTCGATCTTCCCGTGGTTCATCACCGCGATCCGGTGCGAGAGCGCGAGCGCCTCGGCCTGCGCGTGGGTCACGAAGACGAAGGTGACGCCGACGTCCTTCTGCAGGCGGATCAGCTCGAGCTGCATCTGCTCGCGCAGTTTCGCGTCGAGCGCGCCCAGCGGCTCGTCGAGGAGCAGCAGCCGCGGACGATTGACCAGCCCGCGCGCCAGCGCGACGCGTTGCTTCTGTCCGCCGGAGAGCTCGTGCGGGTAGCGTCCGCCCTTGTCGTCGAGCTTCACCTGCTCGAGCGCCGCCTTGGTCGTCGAGCGGATCGTCGCCTCGTCCTTGCCGGCCATTTTGAGCGGAAAGGCGACGTTCTGCTCGACCGTCATGTGCGGGAACAGCGCGTAGCTCTGGAACACCGTGTGGATCGGACGGCGCTCCGCCGGCGTGTCCTTGAGGTCCGCGCCGTCCAGGACGATCGCGCCGGCGTCGGGCAGGTCGAAGCCGGCGATCATCCGCAGCAGCGTCGTCTTGCCGCAGCCCGATGGCCCGAGCAGCGTGAAGAACTCGCCGGACTTGACTTCGAAGCTGACGTTGTCGACCGCCACGAAGTCGCCGAAGCGGCGCGTGACGTTCCGGATTTCGAGCAGCGCCATCGGCGCCCCCTCCCGCGGTCGCGAAAACCGGGGGGATTGTATAGCAACGATCGGCGCCGGCCGGCGTCGGCCGGACGCATCGAGCGTCGCCGGAGGCGCGCTTCCGGTCCGGCCCGGCGTTCGCCATGGTGGCCGGCGCCGACACGTCTTCGAGCTGCGCGCCGACGGCGGATCGGCCGTTCGGCGGGGTTCGGTCCCGGCATAAAGCGTGCTAAGTTCGCCGTGATGAGCTCGAACAAGCCCGGCGGCTCGCTTCTGGACGCGCTGCGCGCCCAATCGGACGCCGTCCGGGGGCAGGATTCTGACGCCCGCCGTCCGGTCGAGGAGGCGCTGCGCGACACCGACCGGCGCCTGTGGCGGGCATTCAAGTGGCTGGACGAGGCGGTCGCGCACCTCGAGGTCATCAAGCCGATCGTCGCCCACGAGTTCCGACTGGGCGAGATCCTGACGATCAGCTCTCCCCGATTCGAGAACGGTTTCCTGTCGTTCCGGCGCCGTCCGATGGCCGGCCAGGAGATCATCGACCAGATCGAGTTCTTCTACCGGCTGGTCCAGGACAAGCCGATCACGATCAAGGTTCCTGCGGCCGCCGGCAACGACATCGAGGCGAAGCTGCGCGGCAGCCAGCTCCAGTTCCAGTACCGGACGGAGATGGACGAGAGTCGTACGCATCGCTACAGCTTCTTCGTCGTGCAGCCGGCCGTGACCGCGCTGATCCGCTTCCTGCCCGACTACCGGCGGCAGACCGTCGAGGTGACGCTGCGCAACGTCGACCGCTTCGAGTCGGTCGCCCTCGAGTTCCCGGCCACCGCGATCGACGAGCCGGTGCTCGAGGACCTGGTCCGCTTCGTCCTGGGCGAGGCCAACACGTTCCTGCGCCGGGCGCCGCTCGCCGGGGTCGGCGCCGGCCGGCGGCCCGCCGAGATCAAGGGACCCGAGGTCTATCGGGTCGAGAAGACGGTCCGACCGAGGTAGCGGCGGTCGCCGGCGCCGGGGTCGCCGGCGACTTCGCCCGGTTCGCGCCCCCGGCGCCGCGTGCGCTACGGCCGTCCCGCGAGCAGGACGACCACGACGATCGTCAGCAGCGCGGCGACCAGTCCGAGCCAGCGGTTGCGCGCCCGTTGTGCCGCGGCCAGCTCCTTGAGCGCGACGTCGGAGGCCGCCGGCGGCGCGTTGAGCTTCTGGTGGATCAGGCGCGGCAGCTCCGGAAGCGCTGCGATCAGGTACGGAGCCTCCGCCTCGAGCCGGCGCTTGAGCGCGCGCGGCCCGATCTGGTCCTCCATCCACCGCTCGAGGAACGGCATCGCCGTCGTCCACAGGTCGAGGTCCGGGTCGAGCTGGCGGCCCAGCCCCTCGACGTTGAGCAGCGTCTTCTGCAGCAGCACGAGCTGCGGCTGGATCTCGACGCTGAAGCGGCGCGAGGCGCGGAACAGCTGCAGCAGCACCTTGCCCAGCGAGATCTGCGACAGCGGCCGGTCGAAGATCGGCTCGCAGACGACGCGGATCTCCGCCTCCAGCTCGTCGACGCGCGTTCCCGGCGGCACCCAGCCCGACTCGACATGCGCGGTCGCGACGCGGTGGTAGTCGCGGCGGAAGAACGCCAGGAAGTTGACCGCCAGGTAGCGCTTGTCGGTCTCGGACAGCGTGCCGACGATGCCGAAATCCAGCGCGACGTACTTGCCGTGGTCGGCGCCTTCGGTCGCGACGAAGATGTTGCCCGGGTGCATGTCGGCGTGGAAGAAGCCGTCGCGGAACACCTGCGTGAAGAAGATCTCGACGCCGGCGCGCGACAGACGCTTGAAATCGATGTTCGCCCGCCGGAGCTCGTCGATGCGGCCGATCGGTACGCCCGACATCCGCTCCATCACCATGACTTCCGGCTCGGTGTAATCCCAGTGGACCTCGGGGACGAGGAGCAGCGGCGAGTGGCGGAAATTGCGCCGCAGCTGCGAGCAGTTCGCCGCCTCGCGCGTGCAGTCGAGCTCGTCGCGGATCGTCTTCTCGAACTCGGCGACGACCTCGCGCGGCTTCAGGCGCTTGCCGTCCGCCCACAGCCGCTCGACCAGCATCGCCGCGGTTTGCATCAGCGCGAGGTCCTTGTCGATGACCTCGCCGATCGCCGGCCGCAGCACCTTGACCGCCACCGGCACCGGCTCGCCGCCGTCCGGCGAGGGCAGCGTCGCGAAATGGACCTGGGCGACCGAGGCGCTCGCGACCGGCTCGCGGTCGAACGACGCGAACACCCGGTCGACCGGTTTGCCGTAGACGCGTTCCAGCGTCGCCACCACCTGCGCGCTCGGAAACGGCGGTACCCGGTCCTGGAGCTTGGCGAGCTCGTCGGCGATATCGGTCGGCAGCAGATCGCGCCTCGTCGAGAGCACCTGTCCGAACTTGACGAAGATCGGACCCAGGTCTTCGAGCGCGCGCCGCAGCCGCACCGCACGCGGCCCGCTGACGTCGCGCCAGAACAGAACACGGCGGACGATGCGCCGCAGGGGCCGCAGGCGCGGATGGCCGAGCGCGAGATCGTCGAGCCCGTGCTTCAGCGCGACGATCACGATCCGGGCGAGGCGCAAGAGGCGCATCCCGCGATTCTACGGGAGCGCCCTGGTTCGAGCCCCGGCGGTCCCGCGCTGCTACAAGACGAAGGCCGGCTTGCGCCGCCGTCGGACCGACCGAGGAGCGCGCACCCGCGGCGCGACCGCCATCCCGGAACCGGCGCGGCCCTCGTGTCCGATGTCGGCGGCGCGGCGCTCGTCGCGCGGAGCCGCCGATGCCGATCCGCGCCCTCGTCGGGCGCGGGAGCTCATTCTTCGGTTCCCGGGAACACGATGACCGGCGCTAGGACCCGATCGCCCAGGGGCACCCAGGCGGGGGCGGGGTCGCCGGCGGGTCCGAGCGCCTGGACGTACCGGTAGACGGCGCGCAAGTCGGGCTCGGTGAGCGCGCGCAACGTCGGCGTCGGCATCGGCGGGCGGAAGACGCGCTCTCGCGCCATCGCCACGAAGCCGTCCTCGTCGATCGTGCGAACGAACAGGCGCAGGTTGGGCGCGAAGCTCGTCCCCCAGGGACCCTGCCAGCCGATCCGGTCGCCGGTCAGCCAGTGGTCCTCCGGCGTCGCGCCGGCGGTCTGCATGTAGCCGGGCGTGTGGCAATCGTTGCAACCGCCGATGCTCACCAGATAGCGGCCACGGTCGAGCACTTCTTTCTTGGCCTCGTGCTCCGCGTAACGGGCGAGCGCCGTGGCAGCCAGCGCGCCGGCGAACGGAACGGCGAGCGCGAGGAGCGTGAGTCGGGTCCGGACTTTCATCGCATTCTCCTTGAGATCGGGTGGTTGTCAGGTGAAGACACGCGAGGCGGCGAGGGCGACGAGCGTCGCCGCCGGCGAATCGAGCGACAGCGTGGCGATGCGCAAGGCGCCGATGCCGATCGCGACCACGCCGGCCACGAGCGCGGCGTCGGCCAGCCGGCGACGGTGGATCGCGTTCATGCGGCGAGCGCCTCGGTCGAGGGCGGGACCACGGCGCCAGCGAGCTCGCGCAGAGCCAGACGCGCGATCTGGGCGTCGGACCGCGGCGCCATGCCGACAGGAAAGGTCCGCAGAAACCGGCTGAGGACGCTGGCGCCGCGCCGTTCGAACGCGTGCACGGCGACCCGCGTCGCCTCGAGCCGTTCGACGGCGTCGGCCACGGCCGCGTCGGCGATCGCCGACGGCGGCGGCAGGACCGCGGCGACGCTCTCGGCGAGTTGCGCCTGACGGGCGAGGTCCTCGGGCGCGCTCGTCGCCAGCGACACGACGCGGGCGACCGCCTCGAACGCGATCGCGACCCAGCGACGCGGGAATGACGCGCCGACGGCGTGGGCGAGCGACGCGGCGTAGGCGTCGATCGCCAGCGAGCGCACGAATTGCGCAAGGTCGAGCGGCACCGCGCCGCCGCCGGCCCAGCGAACCCGCAGCGAGGCGCGGGCGCGCGGCGGCAGCCGGTCGTCGAGCATGCGCGCGAGCTCGGCGTATCCGGCCGGGACCCCGGCGCCGGCGAGGATCGCACCGGTTCGCGGGCTGTAGGCGGCGACCTCGGTACCGGCGCCGACCCTCAGTCGCACCGGCGCGCTCGATCCGGTCGCGGCCTCGAGCGTGTCGCGCGCGTCGGCGACGATGCGGGCGATCTCGCCGGCCTGCGGCTCGACACCGGCGGCGCAGCGGACATCGATCGGGCTCCAGGCGAGCGGTGCCCAGCCGCCGGCCGCGCGGGCGGTCGCGTTCAGGTGGGTCTCGGGGTGGGCTTCGACAGGGCGGTTCATCATGGCTCCAGGCGGTGAACGGCCGGACCGGGGCTCGTCGGAGCCTGCGGTTCGGGAACGGAGCGGATGTTGCGGTGCGGGAGCTTTCGGATCGCTCACCGATCCCGAAATCCGCCACGGGATGGAGTAGCGTCGATCCGCGGCCGCCGCGCGCCGTCTAAGTCACTGATAAATCGTATATAACAACGGAGTGAGCGGTCGCTCTCTCCTGTTCGGCCGACGTGCAGTTCGTTGGGCCGACACGTGGTGCCGGCGACTGACGGATCGCTGACCGCGGACTGACCGGACGCGTCCCACCATCAGGCGCGTGCACGCCTGATGGCGTGATGGGACCTAGCCCTCGAGCGTCGCTCGGATCGCTTCGGTTTCCGGTGACGGAGTGCGGCCGAGAACGATCGACAGGAGATCCCGGCAGCGCCGGTAGGTCACCAGGGCACCGGCACGGTCGCCCAGCTCGCGCTGGCAGACCATCAGGCGGCGATAGACCGCCTCGGCGAGGTTGTCGCGCTCGAGCGCCGCCTCGTAGAGCCGCCGTGCGCCCGGCCAGTCGCGTTCCGCCTCCCGGTGGGCGGCCTCGTCGAGCACCAGACGCATCAGCCGCGCCTTGAGGCGATCGCGCTCGCGGATCGCCCAGGGCGCGGTGGCTTCGCCGGCGAGGAATTCGCCGCGCGCGAGCGCGAGGGCGCGGTCGACCGATGGCGAGGACGAATCGGCGAGCGCGTCGAAGGCGATTGTGTCGACCCTGACGACCGCGGGATCGATCGACAGCTTGCCCTCGGAGAGGACGAGCGCGCCGTCCCTGCCGAGCAACCGGCGCAGGCGGTAGAGTGTCGAGTCGAACGAGGTCTTCGCGTCGTCGCCCTGCGCGTCCGGCCACAGGAGCGCGGTCAGCATCGACGCGTCGACGCGGCGGCCGCCGTGCGCGATCAGCGCCTTTAGAAGCTCGAGCGGCTTCTTCTGCGCCTTTCCGCGGGACACGATCGGCTCGCCGTCGCGCGCGAGCTCGAACGCGCCGAAGGCCCGGATCGAGATCGGCCAGGGCCATCCCTCGGGCTCGACTTGCGGCGCCGGCAATCCCAGCTGGCGCACCAGCGTCGCCACGTAGGCCGGCTCGATGCCGCGCTCGAGCGCGAAGGCGGTGATCCGCGAGACGCTCGCCGGCGCCTGCCGCTTGAATCCGGCGAACCGGGTCTCCCGACACGCGGGCAACAACCGGCGCAGCACCGACTCCGCGGCGGCGCCGTCGCCGTCGTCGAGCGCGAACTGCGCCTGCGCGAGGTCGCGATGGAACCCGAAGTGACGCGCGTCGATCGGCGTCGCGGTGGCGATCGCCTCGTCGTAGGCGGCGAGCGCCGGACCCCGCTCACCGGCGGCGGCGAGCGTGTGCGCCATCAGCACGATCAGATGCGGCAGCTGCATCGACGGCATGCCGGTTTCGCGGGCGATGCGAACGGACTCCCGCGCCGCGGCCGCGGCCTCGGCGGCGCGTCCGGAGGTGAGCAGGATGCCCGCCTCCTGGTGGCGGAAGTAGGCGACGTCCATGCGCCTCGACGGGTCGAGCACGCCGCGCAGACGCTCGAGCGCGGCGCGGGCGGCGGGCAGGTCGCGCGCCGCGGCGGCGGCACCGACGTCGGCGTGCACGATCTCGAAGAGCACGCTCGTCAGGCCATGCTCGCGTGCGATCGCCTCGGCGTTCGCCATGCCCGCGCGGGCGGCGTCGTAGCGGCGGTTGATCTGCTCGTGGAACGCGAGATGGACGAGGAACCAGACGCGGTTGAGCGCCGTGGCCTGCGGGTCGTCCAGCCAGGGCTTCGCGAGGGCGATCAGCGCGTCCGCCGAATCGCCCTTGGTGGTCCAGTTGTAGTAGTTGAACAACACCGACGCCGCCGACAGACGCAGGTTGACGCCGGCCGCGGCGACCTCGCGATCCGCGAGCAGCGCGGCGACCGCGCGCGCGTTCGCGCCCAGCTCCGCGCGATCCGGCTGGCGGAAGAGCAGCGCGAGCAGCAGGCTCGCACGCACCCGCAGCTCCTCGGCCGGACCGGCGAGCGCGACCGCGTCGGCGAGACCGCGTTCGAGGACATCGATCCAGCGGTCGAGCGGCGCGAAGTCCGCCCATTCGTGGTAGTGGCAGTCGATCGAAGCGGCCGCCGCGAGCATCGCCTGGCGCGACAGGCCGGCGGCGACGAACGCGTCGTAGGCGCGCGCGAGCAGCGCCTTCGCCCGCGGCGGGTCGCGGTAGACGTGCGCCACCGCGAGCGCGTAGGTGAGATGCGGATCGGCGTCGCGGATCCGCGCCGGCAACGCTTCGATCCAGTCGCGCAGCGTGTCGTGCCGCCCTTCGGCGACCAGCCGTCCCGACGCTTCGCGGATCAGCGCCGTCAATTCGTCGTGGGCTTCCGCGTCGCGCAGCAGCGCCGCCGCCGCGTCGGCGTCTCCGCGCTCGGACAGCAGGCGCGCCGCCCGCACCAGCGCCTCGCGTCGCTCCTCCGCTGGGAGCCGGGCGCGGCCCTCGGCGAGCAGGAACTCGCGGAACAGCGGATGGAACTGGTAGACGACCCGGCCGCCCAGTCGCCGGCGGTCGGTGAACAGGTGGCGCCGGTACAGGTGGTCGAGCAGGCGCCCGGCTTCCTCGTTGCCGGACAGTGCCCGAGCCTCGTCGGGTCCGACGCTGGGCGCGAGCGCGGCGAGCATCAGCGTACGTCGGTTCTCCGGGCGGGCGCGGGCGAAGATCTCGCCGGTGAAGTAGGCGAACACCGCCTCGCGGCTGTCTTCGAGCACGCCGGGGTCTTCGCCGCTGCGGGCCGCCTCGGGTGCGCGCGCGAGATGCTCGCGCATCAGCACCAGGCCCGCGGCCCAGCCGTCGCTGGCGCGGTGGATCGCGTCGATGGCGTCGCGGTCGGCCCCGGCGCGACCCAGCGCCGCGGCGGTTTCCTCCGGCGTGAACCGGAGGGCCTCCCAGCCGACCTGCGCGATCGCCTGCGAGGCGAGCAGCCGACTCATCTCCGGCGGCACGCCGGTACGCGACAGGAACACGATGTTGACGCCGGCCGGAAGCTCGGTCAGCGCGTCGGCGAACACCTGCCGCCAGGCCGGGGCGCCGTTGGCCTCGGTGAAATTGTCGACGACGAAGATCGAACCGGCAGGGAACAGCGCGAAGAACTCGCGCAGGAAGCGACGCGTGAACGCGCTGAGCTCGCGCTCGTAGCCGGGGTGGTAGCGCGGCAGCGAGGCCGCCTTGCGCGCGCCGCGCGCCCCGATCGACGCGGCGGCGAGCCCGAGGTAGTGGAAGAACGTCGCCGGGTCGCCGTCGCCGGCGTCGGTCTGGAACCAAAGACCGGGGGCTTTGCGCGCCTCGACGTAGCTCGCGACCAACGTCGACTTCCCGGCGCCCGGCGGTCCGGCGATCCACACGATCGGGTGCGCGCGCGCCTCATCCAGCGCGCGGAACAACCGCTCGCGCTTGACCACGGCGTAGAGCCGCGGCCGGCTGAACTTCGCGAGGGTGGGCGGGGGCGGGGCCATCGTGCGCCCGGCGGGCGCGCGCCCCGCCGGGACGCTACGTTAGCCGGGTCCTGGCGCCCGAGGCAACCCGCCGCTCCAGCGCCTCGACGCGGCGGGACAGCGCGTCGGTTCCCGCCTCGATTCCCGCCAGCGCCTCGTCGGTCCCGGCGGTTTCGCCCCGTCGCGCCAGCAGGTTCGACTCCTCGCTGGCGTAGCGGGCCGCATGGCCGGCCAATTTCCGCGAGGCTTCGCCCGGCCAGGCGAGCATCGCCCGACCGGCATCGGCGACCCGCTGGCCGATCACCGGACCGAGCGCGCCGGCGAGCGCGCGTTCGACGAACCACGGCAAGGTCGCGGCCAGATCGCGCAGTGTCGACTCCAGCGCTTCGTCACCGTCGCCTCGCACGAACTCGCGCCAGCGGGCGGGATCGGCGGCGAGCGCCGGGAGGTCGGGAGGCGAGATCGCCAGCGCGAGCGTCGGCGCGGCGTCAGCGGGCGCGGCGCGCAGCGTCCCCTCGGCGCCGATCTCGAACGACGCGCCGAACGGACCGGACCGGATCGAGAATCGACCACCGGCGTGCACGGCGAGCCGCTCGCGCGCCCACGGTTCGGAGGCGAGCGCGCGGTTCACCGCGCCCGCGACGACCGCCGCCGGCGAACCGTCGATCATGGCGATCAGTTCGGGTTCGCGTGCTGCCGGATCCCGGCGACCAGCCAGCCGGTCTTGCCGTCGACCGGCTTGACCAGGTTCCAGACCTCGTCGAACGGCTCGTTAACGCCGCCTTCCCGTGCGGTGCCGGTGAACCGGACGCTGACCCAGTGCTCCAGGCCTTCGGTGGCGACGTCGATCACCTCGGCGGCCACCTCGACGATCTCGGTGGGCCTCGCGGCGCCGCTCGCGTCGATCTCGCGCGCGATCTCGCGGTAGAGCTCCGGGGTCATCACGTCGGCCAGCGCCGCGGTGTCGTGGCGGTCGTGGGCCGACTGGATCGCCAGGAACTGTTTGCGGGCTTCGCGGGCGAAGCCGGTCGCGTCGAACCCCGGCGGCAGGGTCTTGCCGGAACCGGTCGCGGCGGCGCCGCCGAACACCGGCTCGATGCGACCGGACGGGGGCACCTGGGTCTCGTAGCCGCCGGGCGTCGTCCCCAATCCGGCGCCGGCGCCGGCGTAGGGCATCCGCGCGGCCGGGGCGCTCGTCCGTCGCAGCAGCATCCGGACGACGACGATCGCCGCCACCGCGATCAGCACGACGAGGAGGACGCTCGCCAGCCCCTCGGAGAATCCCAGATGCGACGCGAGCGCGGCGAGGCCCAGGCCGGCGGCGAGACCGGCGACCGGGCCGAGCCAGCGGGAGGCGCCCGACGCCGCTGCGGCCGCGGCCGGCGCGGCGGGCTTGGCGGCAGCGGCGCCCGCCGGGGCGGCCGGCATCACTGGATTGCTCGCCGGACCGGCGCCGGGCGGGGTGGACGCCGCGCCCTGCGCGCCCGACGCGGGCGCCGCGGGGGCCGCCGATGGTGCCGCGGGCTTGTCGGGCGCGACGCTCTGGCGCTGCGCCCCCAGGCTCTTGCCGCCCCCCAGACGCTTGGCGTCCGCGAGGTCGGCGGCGAGGAAGGCGCCGGCGGCGAGCGCGGCGAGGGACAGGGCGAAGAGGCGGTTCACGGTCTTTCCTTCTCCAGGGTCGGGCGGCGCGGCTTGCAACGTCGCTGTCGAAAGATGAGGCAGGCGGGCCGCGGGGTCAACACCATCGGCCGTCTGTCGAGGTTCGAAATCGATCGTTCGTCGTCGTCGGGCGCAGATCGCGCGAGGCGAATACGGCCCGGCCCGCATGTCCGATACGGGCCGCGTCCGTGTCAGTACACGCGCCCCAGGTGCAGCGCGACGACGCCGCCGGTCAGGTTGTGGTATTCGACCCGGTCGAAGCCCGCCTGTTCCATCATCGACTTCAACGTCTCCTGGTCGGGGTGCATCCGGATCGACTCGGCGAGGTAGCGATAGCTCGCCTCGTCGCGCGCGATCAGCCGGCCGATCGCCGGCAGCACGTTGAACGAGTACCAGTCGTAAGCGGGACGTAGCGGCGCGGCGACCTGCGAGAATTCGAGGACGAGCGTGACGCCGCCCGGCGCGGTGACCCGCCGCATCTCGGCGAGCGCGCGCTCCTTGCGGGTGACGTTGCGCAGCCCGAAGCCGATCGTGACCGCGTCGAACGCGCGATCGGGGAACGGCAGCGCCTCGGCGTCGCACTGGACGACCTCGAGCGGCACCCCGGCGTCGATCAGCTTGTCGCGGCCGGCGGCCAGCATCGCGCCGTTGATGTCGGTCAGCACGACGCGGCCCTCGCGGCCGACCGCACGGGCGAACAGGCGCGCCAGGTCCCCGGTGCCGCCGGCGAGATCGAGCACGCGCGCGCCGGGGCGAACGCCGGACACCGCGACCGCGTAGCGCTTCCACAGCCGGTGCAGCCCGCCCGACATCAGGTCGTTCATCAGGTCGTACTTGCCGGCGACCGAGTCGAACACGCCGCGCACGCGGCGCGCCTTCTCCTCCGGAGCGACCCGTTCGTAGCCGAAGTCGACGCGGTCGTTCACGGCCGGTGGTCCTCGCGTTCGCGCCGCGCCTCGTTCATCGCCTTCGCGAACCGGTAGTCGAACCAGGCGCCGACGACGATCGCGACGACGCCCGCGGCGATGCGACCGGTCGCGAGCAGGATCACCGCCGCGATCGTGCAGACGGTGCCCAGGCCCAGGGCGAGCTGCCAGTTCATCGCCCGATCACGCCGGATCCCGCGATGCGCCGGCCTCGGCCAGGCGCTCGAGGTAGCGCTTCCACATCTCGTCCTGGCGCACGCCGAGGTCGTGCAGGTAATCCCACGAGAAGATCCCGGAATCGTGGCCGTCGGTGAAGGTCGGCTGGATCGCGTAGTGGCCGACCGACTCGATCGAGGTGATCCCGACATCCCGCTTGCCGGTCTGCAGCGTTTCCTGTCCGGGGCCGTGGCCGCGAACCTCGGCCGACGGCGAGTACACGCGCAGGAACTCGCACGGCAGCCGGAACGTGCGACCGTCGTCGAAGCTCACCTCGAGGATTCGCGAGGCCTGGTGCAGCGTGATGGCGGTCGGATGGGGCATCAGGGATCGACGGGCGGTCGGCGGGCGCCGTCGCGCCGCGGGAGCCGGATTCTACCAAGCGCGGGGCTCGGACCGATTCGATCCCCAGCCGGCCGGCGGCGGCCGCCGCCGGTCGACCCTCCACCGCTCAGGGCATCACGCGCCCGGACGCCGGCGTCGAGGTGTCGGGGACGATGTCGAGGTTGCCCAGACCGGAGAAGACGTTGCGGTTCTTCGCTTCCTTGCCCTCGAGCTTGATCGTCAGACGCAGGTCGTTGAGCGAATCGGCGTTTCGCAGCGCGTCTTCGTAGCTGATGAGGCCGGCCTCGTAGAGATCGAACAGCGACTGGTCGAACGTCTGCATGCCGAGCTCGCGCGAACGCTTCATCACGTCCTTGATGCCGCCGACGTCGCCCTTGAAGATCAGGTCCGAGATCAGCGGCGAATTGAGCATCACCTCGACCGCCGGCACGCGGCCCTTGCCGTCGCGCCGCGGGATCAGCCGCTGGGCGACGAAGGCGCGCACGTTGAGAGACAGGTCCATGAGGAGCTGCATCCGCCGCTCCTCGGGGAAGAAGTTGATGATCCGGTCGAGCGCCTGGTTGGTGCTGTTCGCGTGCAGCGTCGCCAGACAGAGGTGCCCGGTCTCGGCGAACGCGATCGAGTAGTCCATCGTCTCGCGCGCCCGGATCTCGCCGATCAGGATCACGTCGGGCGCCTGCCGCAGCGAGTTGCGCAGGGCGATGTCCCAGTTGTCGGTGTCGACGCCGACTTCGCGCTGGGTGACGATGCAGTTGTCGTGCTGGTGCACGAACTCGATCGGGTCCTCGATCGTGATGATGTGGCCGAAGCTGTTCTCGTTGCGGTAGCCCAGGAGCGCGGCCATCGAGGTCGACTTGCCGCAGCCGGTCGCGCCGACGAACAGCATGATGCCGCGCTTGGACATGATCACGTCCTTGAGCACCGGCGGCAGGCCGAGGTCCTCGAACTTGGGGATCGTCGTGTTGATCGTCCGCAGCACCATGCCGACGCGCGCCTGCTGGACGAACGCGTTGACGCGGAAGCGGCCGATGCCCGGCGGGCTGATCGCGAAGTTGCACTCCTTGGTCGACTCGAACTCGGCGGCCTGCTTGTCGTTCATGACGCTGCGCACGAGCTCGATCGTGTGCTGCGGCGTGAGCGAGGATTTCGACACCGGCGTGATCTTGCCGTCGACCTTGAGCGCCGGCGGGAAGTCGGCGGTGATGAAGAGGTCGGAGCCCTTCTGCTTGACCAGGAGGTCGAGCAGCTCGTGGATGAACTTGGTGGCGCGTTCGCGTTCCATCGTGCTTCCCCGGTTGCGCCGTCGCCGCCGCGCGGCCCCGGGGCCGCGCGACCGGGCGTCAGGCGGCGAAGAGGTCCTTGTTCACCGCGCGCAGTCGCGCCTCGGCGGCCGAGACCTGGTTGCGACGGACCATCTCGACCAGGCACTGGTCCAGCGTCTGCATCCCGAGCGCCTGCGAGGTCTGGATCGACGAGTACATCTGCGCGACCTTGTTCTCGCGGATCAGGTTGCGGATCGCCGGCGTGCCGATCATGATCTCGTGCGCCGCGACCCGGCCCTGCTGGTCCTTGGTCTTGAGCAGCGTCTGCGAGATCACCGCGACGATCGATTCCGAGAGCATCGCCCGGACCATGTCCTTCTCGGCCGCCGGGAAGACGTCGATGATCCGGTCCATCGTCTTGGCCGCCGAGCTCGTGTGCAGCGTCCCGAACACCAGGTGGCCGGTCTCGGCCGCCGTCAGCGCGAGGCGGATCGTCTCGAGGTCCCGCATTTCGCCGACCAGGATGTAGTCGGGGTCCTCGCGGAGCGCGCTGCGCAACGCGTTGGAGAACGACAGCGTGTGCGGCCCGACTTCGCGCTGGTTGATCAGGCATTTCTTCGATTCGTGGAGGAACTCGATCGGGTCCTCGATCGTCAGGACGTGACCGTATTCGTTCTCGTTGACGTGGTTGACCATCGCCGCGAGCGTCGTCGACTTGCCCGAGCCGGTCGGGCCGGTGACCAGGATCAGCCCTCGCGGGCGCAACGTCAGGTCGGCGAAGACCTTGGGCGCGTTCAGCTCCTCGAGCGACAGCACCTTCGACGGAATGGTCCGGAACGCTGCGGCCGCCCCGCGTTGCTGGACGAACGCGTTGACGCGGAAGCGCGCGAGGTTGGGCACCGCGAAGCTGAAGTCGCACTCGAGGTTCTCCTCGTACGTCTTGCGCTGCGCGTCGCTCATGATGTCGTACACCATGGCGTGCACGTCGTCGTGCTCCATCGGCGGCAGGTTGATGCGCCGGATGTCGCCGTGGACGCGGATCATCGGCGGCAGGCCCGCCGACAGGTGCAGGTCCGAGGCCTTGTTCTTGACCGCGAAGGCGAGGAGCTCGGTGATGTCCATCTATAATCCTCGGGCGCGAGTCGCCGGATGCACGGATCCGGTCCGCGGAAGGAGGATGCAAGCACGATCCGTGCCCTCCTCGCGCTACGCGATCCATTATGACCCTCGACGAGAAGGCGTGGCAAGCCGCGCGGGAACGCGTGAACGCGGCGGCGCGTGCGGCCGGTCGCGATCCGTCTGCGATCGGCCTGGTCGCGGTGTCCAAGACGCGCGCCGCCGCCGACGTGCGGGCGGCCTACGCCAGGGGACAGCGGGCGTTCGGCGAGAACTACGTGCAGGAGGCGGCCGCCAAGCGTGCGGAGCTCGCCGATCTCGCCGACATCCGGTGGCGGCTGATCGGACCGCTACAGAGCAACAAGGCGGCGGTGGCGGCGGACGTGTTCGACGCGGTTGAATCGGTCGATCGCGCGAAGATCGCCGATCGGCTGTCCGCGGCGCGTGCGCCGGACCGGGCGCCGCTCGAGCTGCTCGTGCAGGTCAACATCAGCGGCGAGTCGACCAAGAGCGGCGTCGACCCCGGCGCCGCGCTGGCGCTCGCGCGGCACGTCGCCGTGCTGCCGCGGGTCCGACTCGCGGGATTCATGGGCATCGCCGAGCCGACCTCCGACCCGGCCCGCCGGCGTGCGCAGTTCGCGACGCTGCGACGCTGCCTCGAGGAGGCCCGGACGTCCGGCCTCGCCGTCGATGTGTTGTCGATGGGAATGAGCGATGATCTCGAAGCGGCGATCGCCGAGGGGGCGACCGAGGTGCGGCTGGGGACGGCGCTGTTCGGACCGAGGTCCGGCGCGGCTGTCGATCGACGATAGCCGGCGGGTGAGCGGCGGGATGACGGGAGCGACATGAGTATCGTGTTCATCGGCGGCGGCAACATGGCGACCGCGATCGTCGGCGGGCTCCTCGCACGTGGGCGATCGGCGGGCGGGATCGCGGTCGTCGAGCCGCTCGAAGCCCAGCGCGCGAAACTCGCGACCCGCTTTCCGGGGATCCGCGTGCGGGCGACCGGCGACGCGGAGGCGCTCGCCGACGCGCGCGTCGTCGTGATGGCGGTCAAGCCGCAGCAGATGCGCGAGGCCTGCCGGGCGCTCGCGCCGCGGGTCGGTGCGGCCGGCGTCGTGCTCTCGATCGCGGCGGGCACGCGCGTGCGCGACATCGCCCGCTGGCTCGGTGGCTTCGACCGGATCGCGCGCGCGATGCCCAACACCCCCGCGCTGGTCGGCGCCGGAGTGAGCGGCGTGTGGGCGGCGCCGGCCGTCGACGAGCGGGCCCGGGCGGAGGCGGCCGCGATCCTCGAGGCCTGCGGCGAGGTGCTCTGGGTCGACCGGGAGGAGACGCTGGACGCGGTCACCGGCGTCTCGGCCAGCGGCCCCGCTTACGTCTTCTATTTCATCGAGGCGCTCGAGACGGCCGCCCGGGCGCAGGGCTTCAGCGGCGGCGACGCCCGCAAGCTCGCCTACGCGACGTTCGCCGGAGCGGTGAAGCTCGCACTGGCCTCGGACGAGACGCCGGCGACGCTGCGGGCGCAGGTGACCTCGAAAGGCGGCACGACCGAACGCGGCATCGCCGCGCTCGAATCGGGCGGTGTCGCCGCCGCGATCGCCGCCGCCGTCGACGCGGCGACGCGTCGCGCCACGGAGATGGGCGACCTCTTCGGTCGCGACGATTGACCGCGCGGCCGGGACGCCGGCGCGGGCACAACGCGAGGGACGGACGCGATGGCGGGGCAGGCGATCGGATTCGTGCTCGAGGTCTTCTTCGGGCTCTTCACCTACGGCTTCCTGCTGCGTTTCCTGATGCAGGCGCTGCGAGCGCCGTTCCGCAATCCGGCCGGGCAGGCGGTGATCGCGCTGACCGACTGGGCGGTCAAGCCGCTGCGCCGGGTGATCCCCGGCGTCGGCGGCTACGACTGGGCCTCGCTCGTGGCGGCGTGGCTCGCCCAGGTCGCGCTGATCGCGACGCTCCATCTCGTCTTCGCCAGCGGATTCGCGGCGCTGTCGCTCAACGGCGCGCTCTACGTGCTCGCGTCGGCGGCGGTGCAGCTCGTGAAGACGACGATCACGCTGGCGATGGTCGTCGTCATCGTCCAGGCGATCCTGTCGTGGGTCGCGCCCGACGGACCGCTCGCGGGCCTGCTGAACGCGCTGACGTTCCCGTTCCTGCGTCCGCTGCGGCGCGTGATCCCGCCGATCGGCGGGACGCTCGACCTGACGCCGCTGGTGCTGATCGTCATCCTGCAACTCCTGCTGATGCTGCCGGTGCGCTGGCTCGAAGGCGCCGTGGCGGCGTTGCTGCGCTGAAGCGGGCCGGAGCGCCGGTGGCGGCAATCTGGCGCCGGGAAGAGGAAGGCGCACTCGTCCTCTCGCTGCACGTCCAGCCGGGCGCGAAACGCAGCGGCGTCGCCGGCGTCCACGGCGACGCGATCAAGATCCGCCTCGCGGCACCGCCGGTCGACGGCAAGGCCAACGCCGAGCTCGTCCGCCTCCTCGCCGAGGCGTTCGGCGTTCCGCGTCGTCAGGTGGCGATCCTGCGCGGCGAGACCTCCCGCGACAAGCTGGTGCGCGTCGACGCTCCGGTCCGCCGTCCGGACCTCGACTGGCGGTGACTCCGGCGGTGATCGCGGCGCGTCACTGGGCCTTGAGCCCGAGACGCCGGATCATCGGCTCGTAGCGCGAGCGGTCGACGCGGATCAAGTTGGCGAGGTCGTCCGGCGTCCCGCCGATCGGCTCGGAGGCGACCGTTGCGAACCGCCGGCGCAGCTCGGCGTCCTTCAGCGCCTCGTTCGACGCCCGGTTGAGCGTCGCGACGACGTCCGCGGGCGCGCCCCGCGGCAGGTAGAACGCGTTCCAGCCGATCAGCTCGATGGCGACGCCGCTCTCCTTGAACGTCGGAACGGTGGGCAGGAACGACGTGCGTACCGGATTGGTGACAGCGACCGCCGACACCTGTCCGTTGGCGATCGGCGCCATCGCGGAGGGCATCGCCTCGATCACCAGGTCGAGGTCGTCGCGCATGAGGTCGGTGAAGAGCGTCCGGTTGCCGGCCGCGTAGGGCACGCGCACGAACGCGACGCCGGTGGCGTCGGAGAGCATGCCGTAGAGGACGTGCGCCGTCGTGCTCGCCACGCCCATCGCCAGCGGTTTGGACGCCGCTCGCGCGGCCGCGAGGATCTCCTGGAGCGTCTTCCCCTTGTAGCGATTGCCCGCGAGCAGCACGTATCCGGTGCCGGCGACGATGCTGATCGGCGCGAGGTCCTTGTCAGGCTCGAAGCCCATGCTCTCGTAGAGGAACGGATTGCCGACGTGCGTCGCGTTGCCGGTGCACAGCACGGTGTAGCCGTCGGCCGGGGCCTTCGCCGCCTCGGCCCCGCCGATGTTGCCGCCGGCGCCCGGCCGGTTGTCGATGACGATCGTCTGGTTGAGGACGACGCGCACCTGCTCGAGGAAGACGCGGCACATGACGTCGGTCGCCTGGCCGACGCCGTAGGGGACGATCGCCTTGATCGGGCGGTTCGGGTAGTTCGGCGCTTGCGCCGCCGCGCCGGAGGAGACGAGCGCGATCGACAGCGCGATGGTGGCGCAGGCAGTGACGAGTCGCATGGGTGGCTCGCGTGGGAATCGTTGCGATCGGAGGGCCGATGTCACTCGGGCAGCGGGCGCGGAATGCTCGTGCCGAAGTCGTCGGTCTGGTAGCGCGTGAGCTCGAGGAAGTCCGGCCGCAGCGGCGTGAAGATGTCGAGGTTGAGGGCCACGCCGTCTTCGGGTCGCGGCGGCTCCGAGTAGTGGACCGCGTTCGGAGGGATGCGGACCACGCTGCCGGCTTCCAGATCGAAGACCTCGTCGTCGACATGGAGGCGCACCCGACCCTGGAGCAGGATGAAGATCTGCTCCCAGGGATGGCTGTGCGGTCCCGGTTTCATGTCGGGGTGGAGCTCCGCGTAGCTGACGGCGACGCCGGTGCCGCGGAACACGCGCTGGACGATGCCCTTGCGCGGATGCAGTTCCGGGATGTCGGTCAAGCGGTAATGCGGAATCCTGCCCACGTAGCCTTTGGTCATCGGGGTGTCCTCGCGTCAGGGACTGCGCACGAGCTTCTGCAGCGTGCGGATCCGGGCCGGTTTGGGCTCGGAAGGGAAGACGGCGCTCCAGGCGGTGTACGAAACTTCGCCGACGTAGAGGTCGCCGTGCGAATCGACGGCGATTCCGTGCGGCGCGACGAAATGTCCGGGCGCGAGCCCTGCGTGCGGCGGGCCGATCCGCGCGAGCACGCGGCCCTTGCTTGTCGCGATCGACAACCTGGGACCGAGGTTGGGGAAGCGCCGGTTCGATTCGAGCATCGGGCCCAGCTCGCCGATGTAGTAGAGCGGGTCGGCACCCGGTCCCATGCAAAGGCCGCAGGGACGGTGCAGGTTGTTCCACTGGGCCTCGTAGCGCCCCGCGCCGTCGAAAACCTGCACCCGATGGTTCTCGCGATCGGCCACGTAGACCCAGCCTTCGGCGTCGCAGCAGATATTGTGGACGAGATTGAATTCGCCCGGATCGGTGCCCGGGGCGCCCCATGAGAACAGGTGACGGCCCGCCGGATCGTACTTGTGCACGCGCGCGTTGCCGTACCCGTCGGAGACGTAGATTTCGCCGGTGGGCGACAGCGCCGTGTGCGTGCAGCGGTGGAACGGCTCGCCGCTGAAGTAGGGCGCGGGCTTGCCGGGAATGCCGATCGTGAGCAGCACCTTGCCGTCCGGCGAACACTTGCGCACCGTGTGGTCGCCGTCGTCGGTGCAGTAGAACGAGCCGTCCGGGCCGATGTGCAGGCCGTGCGGCTTGGTGAACGTCCCCTCGCCCCAGGAGCGCAGGAAGTTCCCCCGGCGGTCGAAGACGATCATCGGATGCTCGCCGCGATTGAAGACGTAGACGTCGTCGCGGCGATCGACGGCGACCGCGGCGACGTCCGTGAACTCCCAGCCGTCGGGCAGCCGGCCCCAGCCTTCCTCGACGCGGTAGCGGAACTCGCCCGTTCCCAGGAAGACGGGCGCGCCGCCGCCGGTCGCCGTGACGCTCCGGTCGCCTCCGTTGCGGGAATCCGCCATCGTGCCGCCTCCGGTGTCGGCGCCCGGCGGTCGGACTTCCGGGCGGCCCATGCTGGCGACTCCTCGGAACACTGTCAAGGAAGCGTCCACCAGTCCCGCCGGCTTGACTTGGATGTCGCGCCGGGGATGATGTCGGACCACCGCCGGCCGACGCGTCGGAGGATCGAAAAGGGGGGCGATCGTGAGCGACCAACCGCCGGCGCCGGTGCCGGACTACCGTTGGCAGGACATTCCGGTGCGCGAATCGCGCAAAGGCATCTTCCAGAGGGTTTTCCGCGGCAACGACGTGCTCGTCGGACGCTCGGAGCTGCATCCGCACATGGACCCGAGCCCGCACAGCCATCCTTACGAACAGATCTTCATGATCCTCGAGGGACGGGTGCGGCTGCACGTCGGCGACCAGGTGATCGAGTGCAGCGAGGGCAGCGTCGTTCGCATCCCGCCCAACGTCGTGCACTGGGCCGATCCGCCCGATCCGGCCGATGGCGTGGCGATCAACATGGACATCTGGACGCCGTACCGACCCGATTTCGGGCAGTACACGAGCTATCAGACCGACCGGTTCGATCCCTGAGCGAGGCGGATGCGGAACGACCGGCGTAGCGACCGCCGCCGATATCCGACGTCGGGGCCGCGGCCCACGGCGTCAGCGCCCGCCCGGCGGCGCGGGGGTCGTGGCGGCCAGCGCGACGAACTGCGCGACCGACAGCGTCTCGCCGCGCCGTTGCGGATCGATGCCGGCGGCGTCGAACTGGGCGGCGGCGACGAGTCCGCCGACCGCGTTGCGCAACGTCTTGCGCCGCTGCGAGAACGCGGCGGCGACGATCGCCGCGAACCGCGCCGGATCGTCGATCAACGGCGCGCGTTCGCGCAGCGGTGTGAGGCGTGCGACCGCTGAATCGACCTTCGGCGGCGGCCGGAAGGCGCCGGGCGGCACGACGAACAGGCGTTCGATCGCGAAGGTCGCGCCCAGCATCACCGTGAGCCGCCCGTAGTCGGCGGTGCCCGGCTCGGCGGTCATGCGGGCGACGACTTCCTTCTGCAGCATCACCGTCAGGTCGCCGATCGCGTCCGCCTGCGCGGCGAGCCGGAAGAGCAGCGGCGAGCTGATGTTGTACGGCAGGTTGCCGACCACGCGCAGGTCGCGCCCCAGCGTCGTGAAGTCGAACGCGAGCGCGTCGGCGACCCGCAGGTCGAGAACCTCGGGCGCGAAGCGCTCGCGCAGCCGCGCGGCGAGGTCGCGGTCGATCTCGATGGCGACGACGCGGCCGGCGCGCGCGATCAGCGCGCCGGTCAGCGCACCCAGACCCGGGCCGATCTCGACGACGGTCTCGCCCGGTCGCGGGTCGACCGCGGCGACGATCTTCGAGACGAAATGCTCGTCCGCGAGGAAGTTCTGGCCGTAACGCTTGCGGGCGACATGACCGTCGACCGTGCGGCCCGGTTTCGATGCCAGACGCCGCATCGCCGCCGCGCAGGGACCGTCTAGACCGGCCGGACCCGCGACGCGCGTCCGGCGAGCTCGATCGCGAGGTCGACCGCCGCGACCAGGCTGCCGGCGTCGGCGGTGGCGGCGCGGCCGGCGTCGGCGGCGAGGTCGAGCGCGGTGCCGTGGTCGACCGACGTGCGGACGAACGGGAGGCCGAGCGTCACGTTGACGCCGTGGCCGAAGCTCGCCGCCTTGAGCACCGGCAGCCCCTGGTCGTGGTACATGGCGATGATCGCGTCGTAGCCGTTCGCGCGCTGCGGCACGAACACCGTGTCCGCCGGCAGCGGGCCGTGGACGTCGAGGCCGGACGCGCACGCGTCCCCGATCGCCGGCGCGATCCGGTCGATGTCCTCGCGGCCCAGGTGGCCGCCCTCGCCGGCGTGCGGATTGAGGCCGCAGACCGCGATCCGCGCCGGCGCGATGCCGAAGGTCCGGTCGAGCTCGCGCGCGACGATGGCGATCGTCTCGCGCACCGAGGCGAAGGTGACCGCCGCGGGCACGTCCGCGAGCGGGAGATGGGTCGTCACCAGCGCGACGCGCAGCGGGCGCGCGCGTTCGCCGCCGACCAGCATCATCACGACCCGCGGCACGCCGCAGCGATCAGCGAAGAACTCGGTGTGGCCGCTGAACGCGATGCCGGCGTCCAGGATCGCGCTCTTCTGCACCGGCGCGGTGACCAGCGCGCCGAACGCCCCGGTCGCGCAGGCGTCGGCGGCCTGCGCCAGCATCGCGATCACGCTCGTGGCGTTGGTCGGATCCGGACGGCCGGGCACCGCGGGCGCGACCAGCGGCTGGTGCCAGACCTCGACAACGCCACCCGTAGGGCCGTAGGACAGCGGATCGAAGTCGGCGTAGCGCGGGGCGACGCCGATCCGGCGCGCCCGCCCGGCGAGGAGGTCGCGATCGCCGACGAGGACGAGCCGCGCCGCGAACGGCTCGCGAGCGTGGCGTGCGGCGAGCCTGGCGCAGAGCTCGGGGCCGATGCCGGCGGGCTCGCCGGAGGTGACCGCGATCGCCGGATGGGGCGTGGTCATCGTTCCCGCCGTCAGCCGAAGCGGACGACATCGAGCGTTTCGGACGTCCGCAGCGTGAATCCGCCCTCGCCGTCCGCCTCGATGCGCGCCTGGGTGAACCCGTCGAGCGAATGCGCCGGCGCGCCGAAGAGCCACAGGTGCTCGAGCGGGTTCGCGGCGTCGATCTCGCCGGTGTGCTGGACCGCGCGGCCCAGCGGCAGCGCGTAACCCTCGCGGCCGAACACCGGAAATTGGTCGAGCCCCGCGCGGTAGCGCAGGACCTGTCGTCCGGCGTGGCGCGTGCGGGTGTTGATGTCGTACCACGCGCCCGGCGGCAGCGCGATCTCGACCTCGCCGCCCGGCTGCACGATCGGCGCGACCAGGAGCGCCTCACCGCACAGGAACTGGGTCTCGAAGCCGGCGACGAGCGCGTTGCCGGGAAAGGCGAGCGCCATCGCCCGCATGACCGGCAGCCCGGTCCGGGTCGCCTGGACGATCACCCGCTCGAGGTAGGGGATCAGGCGGTAGCGGAACGCGAGCCACTTGCGCGCGACCGCCTCGGCTTCCGGCCCGAAGGCCCAGGGTTCGCGCTCGCCGATGCCGTGAACGCGGATGTGCGAGGCGAACACCGACATCTGCAACCAGCGCAGGTAGAGCTCGGCGTCCGGTTGCGCGGCGCCGTAGAAGCCGCCGATGTCGGAGCTGTGGTATGGATTGCCGCTCATGCCGTGCGAGAGCCCGCCGCGGATCGACGCGGCGAGGCCCTCCCAGTCGCTCTGTGGATCGCCGCCCCAGCCGATCGGGTAGCGCTGGCTGCCGGCCCACCCGGCGCGGCTCCACACCATCGGCGGGCCGGCGTCGCGACGCTGGAACTTCGCGGTCGCCTCGTAGACGCAGTGGTTGTAGAGCAGCGGATAGACGTTGTGCAGCCGCTCGCCGCGGTCGCCGTTGAAGGCGACCGCTTCCGGCGGAATCTGTTCGCCGAAGTCGCTCTTGACGACGTCGACGCCGTCCTCGAACAGGCGCTGGTGCGCGTCGCGCCACCACGCGAACGCCGCCGGGTTGGTGAAGTCGACGATGCCGCTCTCCGGCAGCGGCGTGAGCACGTCGCCGAACGGACTCGTGCCCGGCGCCGTGTCCCAGCCGAAAACGAGCGGCTCGCCCATGTCGTTGGTGAGCAGGTAGTGGCGCTGCGCGAGTTCGGTGAACAGCGGGTCGTGCACCGAGACGTACGGATACTCCCAGACGCATACCCGCAGGTGCTCGGCGCGGATCGCCGCGAGCGAGGCTTTGGGGTCGCGGAAGCGGTCCGGGTCCCAGCGGAAGTTGAAGCGCGTCTCCACCTTCCAGGCCGCGCGGCCGTCGAGCGTCAGCACGTCGCAGGGGATGCGCCGCTCGCGCAGCTTCTTCGCCACCGCGACCGCTTCCTCGGGCGTCCTGTAGTAGGCGCGCGACACCCACAGCCCCAGGCTCCAGCGGGGCACCGCCGGCGCGCGGCCGGTGAGCTGCGTGTACAGGTCGACGATCGACGCCGGCGTCGCGCCGGCGAACAGGAACAGGTCGAGCGCCTCGTCCTCGACGACGACCGAGTAGCTGCGATGCGACCAGTCCGGATGGCCGACGCCGTGGGTGACCCGCGACGGCGTGTTGACGAAGAGCCCCCAGGCGCCGCGTCCCTTGCCCGGACCCCAGGCGAACGGCGTGTTCTTGTACGCGAGCCCGGTGTTGACGCCGAGCGCGTCCTCGACCTGCGAGTGGATGATCTGACCGCGCTTGTCGAGCGGACCGAACTTCTCGCCCAGTCCGTAGACCGCCTCGCCGGATTCGAGCGCGACCGCCGCCGTCCAGCACGGCGTCGCGCGCACGCGGCCGAACGCCGGCAGGCGCGTCCAGCCGCGGAAGTGCTGATCGGTGATCGAGTTCAGGACCGGCGCGCCCTTCCACAGGAGCCGGAACGCGAGCGGCGCCGCCGTGATCTCGAGCAGCGCGTCGCCGGCGGTGAAGGTCCATCGGTCGGGTCCCGCCTGCGTCACCGTGCAGGGTTTGACGCGGCCGACGACGATTCCGTAGTCGGGCCGGGTGTTCGGGCCGAGTCGCAGCCGGAACACGCCGGGACCGAAGCACGAGACCTCGAGGACGTCGCCGGTCGAGGTGGCGAAGGAAGCGCCGGACGCGGTCGCACCGAGGCTGTTGGGCGCGTCGAGGCGCTGGAACGCGGTGAAATCGTACATGCTGTCGAAGGAAGGGGTCGGGAGATCGGGTCCGGGCGGTCGCGGTCGGGCGGTCGCGATCAGAGGGCGCAGAGGGGTTCGGGGAGTCCGGGCACGTCGACCTCCATCGCGAAGATCCCCCCGGATCGCGGCCAGCGCGCGAGCTCGTCGTCCGGACGACCGCCGCGGGCGGTGGTCACGTAGAGCGTGCGCAACGTCGGACCGCCGAACGCGGGCATCGTCGGGCACATCGCCGGCACCGGGATCTCGCGGACCACCCGGCCCGACGGGTCGAGGCGCAGCACCTTGCCGCCGCGGAAGAACGCGACCCAGTAGCAGCCGTCGCGGTCGACAGTCGCGCCGTCGGGGCGGTCGGTCTCGCCACGCCAGCGCGCGAATTCGCGCGGTCGTGCCGGGATCGCGCGATCGGCGTCGAAGTCGTAGGCGCGCACGACGTGTTCGGGCGTGTCGGCGTGGTACATCGTCCGGCCGTCCGGGCTCCAGGCGAGACCGTTGCTGACGGTGACGCCGTCCAGGACGCGCACGAGCGACTCGCCGTCGAGGCGGTAGAGCGCGCCGCTCGCGGCGTCGCGCCGTTCGTTCATCGTTCCGACCCAGAAGCGCCCGCGCGGGTCGACGCGTCCGTCGTTGAAGCGGTGGTGGTCCGGATCGTACGGCGCCGCCGCGATCCGTCGCTCGAGGCGTCCGCGAGAGTCGGCGAGCCAGACGCCGTCGCGCAGCGCCACGACGAATCCGCCGCGCGAGCGCAGTCCGAACGAGCCGATCGACGAGGGCATCGGCATGACCTCGTTCGCCCCGGTCGACGGGTCGTAGCGGTTGAGCGCGGGAGCGTCGATGTCGGCCCAGTAGAGCGCCTGCTCGGCGATCGACCAGGTCGGGCACTCGCCCAATTTCGCGCGCGCGTCGACCACGCAGGTGAACGGAGATGCGGTCATGGTGCGCGCGGGCGGGTCGCGCGCCGATCGGCCGGGGTTCCGGTGCGCCGGACGCGCAGCCGCATCGTACAAGAAAACGCTTCCCCGGGCCCGAGCACACGCGTGCCGGTGGCCGGTTCGCCGCGCGCGAACCGGTTGAACGCGTCGGTCATGTGACTCACCGGCTCGAACGCGAAGGTCGGGCGGTCGGCCGGCGTGAAGAGGACGCGCCGGTCGAGCGCGCGATCGGCCTCGATCGTCACGGCCAGGCCGCGCGACGGCCAGGTGATCGTCGCGGTGCCGGTCGCGGGCTCGAAGACGTGGTCGAGCGTGGTACCGGCGAGCCGTCGCGGCGGTTCGAACCGTTCGGCGGCGCCGACGGCGCGCCGCGCGAGCGGGATCTGCGTCGCGTCGTTGTCCCAGACGTGCGCCGCCGCGAAGGCGAGCGTCGTGTCCGGATCCAGCGGGAAGAACGGGTGCCATCCGAGCCCGAAAGGGAACGCCTCGTCGCCGGTGTTGCGCAACGCGAGGCGCGCGACCAGGACCGCTTCGGTGTCGCCCGCCACCAGCGAAACCGTCTGCGTCGACCGGAACGGCCACGGCCAGGCGTTCGCCGTCTCGCCGCGGGCGTCGTGCTCGTGCGCGAGGCGCGCGAAGCCGGCTTCGGCGAACTCGACCGTCCACGGGCGCTGCCAGCCGACGCCGTGGATCGCGTGCGGCGAATCGCCGAAATTGCGCGCCAGCGCGTGCTCGCGCCCGGCGAAGACGAGACGCGCGTTCGCGATCCGGTTCGAGCAGGGCACCAGCGGGTAGCAGGCGTGCGCGCGGACCTCGCCGGCCGCGCGCGCCCGCGGCGGCGTCGGGCGCAGCGCGTCGACGCCGTCCAGCGTGAACGAGGCGATCGCACCGCCGGTCGCTGGCGCGAGCTCGACGAGCGCCGCGCCGGCGGCGAGCGCGAGCGCGTCGGCCATCGGCGTCAGTACGCGGTCCGTGGGCCGGCCGGCGACGCCTTCGCGTCGCGCAGCTCGCCCAGCCACTCCTGGGCCCGGGTCGTCATCAGGCCCATGTCGGAGCCGAGCGCGACCCACGAGTAGCCGTAGCCCAGGAAGCGGCGGACCGTCTCCGGATTGGCGCCGACGATGCCGCAGGGCTTGCCGAGCCGCTTGGCTTCGGCCGCGGCGTGCGCGAGCTTCGCTTGCACATCCGGGTGTCCGACGTTGCCCAGGTGTCCCATCGACGCCGACAGATCGCTCGGACCGATGAAGATCGAGTCGACGCCGGGGACCGCCGCGATCGCCGGCAGCCGCTCGAGCGCCGCGATCGTCTCGATCTGCACGATCACGCACAGCTCGCCGGCGGCTTGACGCTGGTAGTCGGACACCGTGCCGTAACGGCTGGCGCGATGCACGCCGGCGACGCCCCGCACGCCGGCCGGCGGATAGCGGGTCGCCGCGACGGCGCGCGCCGCTTCGTGCTCGTCCTGGACGAACGGGAACATCAGCGTCTGGGCGCCGCCGTCGAGCGCGCGCTTCACCATGACCATGTCGTTCCACGGGATCCGCGTCACCGCCGAGGCCGGCGTGCCGGCGATCGTCCTCAGGATCTCGACCGCCTGCGGCAGCTCGATCGGGACATGCTCCATGTCGACGACGAGGAAGTCGAAGCCGCAGCAACCCATCGCCTCGGCGGTCGACGGCGCGCCGCTCATGAGCCAGGTGCCGAACTGCATCCGGCCCTCGGCGATCGCGTGCTTGAACGTGTTGCGCGGCATCGGCATCGTCGCGGGCTCCGGTCAGGTGGCGGGCGGTGTCATCGCCTGCGCGAGCTTGGCGAGGTGTTGCGCCAGGTCGGCGGTCTGCGTGCGGTCGAGGTTGAAGCCGATCCAGCCGTACGGCGCGGTGCGCAGCACGAGACCGGTCCAGGCGCGGTCGCGCGTCGGCATCACCGCGACCCGTGGCGCCTCGATCTGCAGGAACGGGGTCTTCGGCACGTCGGCCTCGACCTCGGGGATCATCGCCGAGCGCACCATGCCGAGGAACTGGACGAGCCGCTCGAGCTCGACGGCGCTCGCCTGCAGCGTCTGCGTTCCGATCGTGAGCGTCACGCGCTCGCGGTTCGGATCGATCTCGTATTGGAGTGGCGGCGGCGCGGACGGGTCCATGGTGGGCGGCTGCCGGGGCGATCCGGCCGGCGAAGGGGCTGCCGGGAGGATATCAGCCGAGCGCGCTGCCGAGCCCGGCGGCGATCTCTTCGATCGCCTCTTCGGGCAGGTCCGGGTAGAACGGGACGCCGAGCAGGCAGGCGCCGATCGAGTCGGCGATCGGCGTCGGCAGATGGTCGACGTGCCCGAACGCCGGTTGCCGGTCGATCGTCGGCCAGTACCAGCGCCGCGTTCCGATGCCGCGTTCTCGCAGGACGGACTCCGCGCGATCGCGCGCCGTCGGGTCGGGCAGCAGGTAGGCGCAGACGCTGCGGATGGTCGCCGCGTCGACCGACTGCTGACCGAGCCGCCCGCCGCAGGCGCGCTGCGCGGCACGGACGCAACGTTCGTGCAGCGTGCGGCGCGTCGACGCGGTCTCGGGCCAGCGGTCGAGGCTCGCCAGCGCCACCGCCGCGTGGTACTCGGAGAGCTTGGCGTTGGTGCCGGTCGCGACCGCGCTGCCGATGGGGCCGTCGCCGGGCCGGTCGAGATTGATGCCGAAGTTGGACAGCCGGCGTATCGCGTGGGCGAGGTTCGGGTCGCGGGTGACGACGAATCCGCCCTCGCCGGCGGCGAGGGGCTTGGTCGCGTGCAGGCTGAAGACCGCGCAGGTCGGCCCCGGATCGCCCTGGTTGCCGTAACCGGCGGCCGCGTCGATCACGACCGGCACTCCGGTATCGCTCGCGAAGGCCGACCACGCCGGACCGTCCTGCGCGCCGCCGAACGTGGTCACCGGGACGACGGCGCGCGCCCCGATCGTGCGGACCGCGGCACGCGCGATCGGCGGGGTGAGCAGCCAGGTGTCCGGGCCGACGTCGGCGACCACCGGCGAGAGCCCGGCGCAACGAACCGCGGACGCGGTCGCGATGAAGGTGAGCGCCGGCACCAGGACCGGGGCGCCCGCCGGCAGCGAGAGGGCTCGCAGCGCGAGTTCGAGACCGGCCGTGCAGCTCGAGACCGACACGACGCGGCAATCGCCGGCGGCGGCGAACGACGCGGCGATCCGCGATTCGAACTCGGTCGCGAGCGGGCCGAAATTCGAATACCAGCGACGCTCGTCGATGCGGCGGAGGTACGGGAGCAGCTCGTCGGCCGTGGGCAACGACGGCAGCATCAGCGGGATGCGCTCGCGGATCGCGGCGCCGGCGAGGGGACGATCCTCCCGGGCGGGGGCGGTCTCGGCAGGAGTCGACCTCATCGGTTCTTCGTCTCCTCAGCGCGATTCGCCGGGTTCCAGGGCCTCGCCGCGCACCGATCCAGCAGCGGCCGGAGGCGGGCGAAGGACCAGAAGCCCGCGAAACACCCGATTGTGGTGCCGAGCGCGTAGGCGGGCAAGACGGAGAGCTTCCCTTCCATCCCGTTGGTCGCCAGCGTGCAGGCCGGGTTCATCGACAGGCCGCCGGCGAACCGGCCGAAGAATGCGCCGATCGAGAACACCATCGCGCCGATCGCGAGGGCGCGCCATCGGGGGAAATACGTGCCCGCCACCATGCAAAGGAAGATGAACGGGGCCATGAAGGCGACTTCCTTGGCGATCGCCGCGAGCCAGCCGTCCGGTGCGTCGGGCGCGCCGAAGCGCTCGACCGCCGGGAACAGCGCGTGGATCACGCCCATCGCCGCGAGCGCGGCGGCGCACTGGGCGGCCACGAACGGTCCGACCTCGCGCCGGGGATGCCAACGCAGGATCCCGAGCGCCACGGTCACCGCCGGGTTGAAGTGGATGGAAAACCGTCCGAGAGCGTGGATCGCGAGCGCCACGACGACGCCGAAGACCGCCGAGACGCCCCAGTCTCCCGGTCGCCAAACGCCGCTGGCGGCGGCGGCGATCGATCCGTAGCCCAGCGCTACGATCAGGAACACGCCGGTGAATTCGCCAAGGAGCCGGGCTCTCATCGGCCACCCGGGTCGTGCCGCCGGGGGCGTGCCGGCTCGGCGGGATCGAGGGCCTTCACGTACGGCGGCTACACCGGTCGCGCGGGCTCGCGCGGCGAGGCGTAGTAGATCGTGTCGTAGTAGTAGCTCGAATGATGCCGCAGGCGCAGCTCGTAGCCGGGCGCGAGCTCCTCGAACAGGCGCCACAGGTCGAGGAGATCGTCCGCGTAGTGGTACGCGGTGATCGCCATCCGCGGCCGGCACTCGCGGATCAGCCGCGCGGCGCCCCGCAGCGCCTTCTGTTCGTAGCCCTCGAGGTCCATCTTGATGAACGTGACCTCGTCGAGCACGTCGTCGAGGCGCACGACCGGCGTATCGGCGCCTTCGTCGGACGACTCGGCGACGTGCGGCCCATCGTGCCGGTCTCGGGAACCGGACGCGACCGCTGGTGTCGCCGACCGCGGCGTTGTGCAGGACGATCCCCGGCATCGCCAGCGCGCAGTTTTTCGAGCTCGGCGTAGCCGCCGCGGTCCGGCTCGAACGCGTGAATCGCGCGGAACCACCGCCCGTCGGTCGCCGCGATCGCCTTGCGCACGGTCGAGCCGACGTAGGCGCCGCCGCAGTCGGCGAAGATCTCGTTGTCGCGCAGGCGGAACGTCGAATCAGGCTTGAGCACGGAGAAGTACTCGTCCTCGCGCTGGTGACGGGCGTGCCGCGCAGCGATCGACGGTCGTAGGTCAGGCGAAGCAACAGCGCCGCGTCGAGCGCCGCCCGGCTCGCGTCGTCGGCGAGCGTGTCGCGCAGCGACTCCCACTCGGGCTGTCGCGCGATCGTACGTTCGCGCATCTGGCGTGGCGTCTGGTAGACGGCTCCCTGCTCGAACTTCGGCGAGCGCCTCGACGAAATCGGCCAGTTCGACGCCGACGGTATCGGCCAGTCGCGCGAAGACCGCGTGGCCGAGCGGACTGCCTGTGAAGTCGATCGCGAGCAGATCGGCCATGCCCGGCGCGCGATTCCGAACTCATCGGAAGACCAGCGGACGACACCGAGGATCGTGGCGTCCCGGTAGTGGTCGTCAACGACCGCGACGACGTTCGCATTGTCGACGATGAACCGCCCGTAGACGCCTGCGAGGTAGGAGTTGGGACCGAGCAGGATCAGCGGCCGCTCGCTGACGCGTCGCGCGCGCGCCGGCACATAGGCGCGCGCCCACGGGAGCCGGTAGTCGAGCGGCGGACTCATCGACGAGGCCGGCTCAGCCGGTGCGCACCAGCCGCGCGGGGCATCGCGAAGTCCCGGTGAGGCGAAGGTCCCCGCCGCGAAACGGCCGCGGTAGGTCCCGGCGACGTCGATCTCGGCCGGGCCGGGTAGCTCGGTGAATTCGTGGAGCTGGACGCCCGAGCCCAGCACCACGTGATCGCCGACCACCGACTTCGCGCCGACGATCGCGCCGCGGGCGAGCCAGCACCACGCGCCGATCCGGGCCGAGGTCCCGATGAGCGCGCCCGCGTGGACCACCGTTCCCGCGCCGATCACCGCGCCGGGCTCGATCGAGGCGTGCGGGCCGACGAGCACGTTTTCGCCGAGCGAAACTGAAGCGTCGACCTGCGCCGACGGATGCACGAGCGTCGCGCAGCGGTATCCGGCGAAGCGGAGCTTCGCCCAGAGATCGTAGCGCGCGTAGTTGAGCGCGGACAGCCCGATCGCCGCGAACGCGTCGGCGGAATCGGGTGGGTCGGAATCGAGCCGGACGGCGTCGAATCCCGCGATCCGATCCGGCGTCAGCGGCTCGATGCGAACGCGGTCTTCGCCGTTGGCGGCCGCCGCGACGGCGGCCGCCAGCGTCGAGACCGGGTCCTGGCCGACGATCACGATCCGGCGCGGGCCACGCCGCGCGTCGTGGCCGGCGCTCACGCGGCCTCCAGCAGCCGGCGGTACACCTTGGCGATCCGGCGCAGCCGGAATTCGTACGCGCCGTGGAAGGCCGGAGGCGCGTCGCCGGACAATCCGGACTGCAGCGCCTCAAGCACGACGGCGTCCTCGTCGATGACGCGCTTCTCGCTCTTCATCTGGCCCCAGAGGATCGCCGCCGCCGCCGGCAACCGCTGACGCCGCCGGCCGAGCGCCATCGTCAGCCGGTACTCGGTCCGATCGGCCGCAACCGGACAGTATTGCTGGACCAGGTGGATGGCCCCCGACATGACGATGTAGTTGACATTCGGGTAGAGGAAGTAGTTGACGTAGTCGGTGGCGCCGCCGCAGCGCTCGACCGCGTCGTGCCAGGGCCAGGACGGGAGGTCGAACGACGCGCGGGATTCGTAGGACAGGTCGCGCAGATCGCCGCTGATCTCGGCGTCCGGCTGGGGCGGCGGCGAGGCGGGCCGTACCGGGAGCGGGCGGCTAGGCGATGGCGCGAGCGAGGGGCGAAGCTCGCGGCGTGCACGAAGGGGACATGGTTCCAGTCGACGACGTTCTCGAAGTTGAGCTTCCAGTTGTAGCGCGCCTCGAATTTCGCGAACAGCGCGTCGTCGCCGACATGATCGCTCGCTCGCGCGACCCGCTCGAGGAACGCCGGATGGAACTGCGCCTCGATCGGCATCGGCTCGGCGGCCAGGTTCACGAACACGAGCCCGCCGACGACCTTCAGGGCCACCGGTTCCAGGCGCAGGCCGGAAAGGCGAGTCCGGTCGAAGCCGTAGTTGGCCTCGTTCCCCGGTCGACTGCACGCCGCCGTCGCCGTCGTAGACCCACCCGTGGTAGGGACAGGCGAGGCGTCGGGCGCCGAAGTCGTCTACTTGGATCGGCGCGTGGCGGTGCGCGCAGCGGTTCACGTACGCGCGCAGACCGGCAGCGGTGTTCTGCACGACGATCGGCACTCCGCCGATCCGATGCGTCAGGAAGGCGTCGGGCGCGTCCAGCGAGCGGAATCCGCGAGTATCCACAGCCGTCGAACAGACCGCGCGCCTCGGCGGCGAACGTCTCGGGTGACGTGTAGTCGGCGGCGGCGAGGATCGAGTGCATCGGATCTTCCCCCGTCAGCGCGTGAACACGACCTTCGCCGGGTTGCCGAACACCGTGCTGTCCGCGGGTACGTCCCGGACGACGACGCTGCCGGCACCGACGACCGCGCGGTCGCCGATCTTGACGCCCGGAACGATGCAGCTGTGCGGGTGGATCTGCACGGCGTTGCCGACGACCGCGCGCGCGCCGATGAACGTGAAGCTGCCGATCTGGACGTAGTCGCCGATCGTCACGTCGTGTCCGACGACGCACATCGACAGTATCGTGGTGAAATCGCCGATCCGGGTATCGCTGCCGATCTGCACCTTGCGCTCGAAGATGATTCCCCGGCCGAGTCGGCACGATGCGGGGAAGGCGACCTCGGTGCACAGATTGATGAATTCGACGCCCTGGGCGACGAGCGGCGCGGCGTACTTGACGCGCATCTGCGGCTCGCCGAGCGCGCAGAGCCAGATCTCGTCGGGCTGCGCCTTGTAGGTGAACGGACTGCCCAGGACCGGTTTGGGAATCCGGTAGCCGTCGAGTATGCCCGGGCGGTCGTCGAGGAAGCCCTTGATCGTCCACTCGCGGCCGTTGCCGTAGTCGGCGTCGCACTGCCAATAGATCGTGCGGCCGAAGCCGCCGGCACCGATGATCACGAGATCCTTCATCGCCGTCTCCTAACTGATCGTGAGTCCGCCATCCATGACGAGCGTCGTCCCGGTGATCCACCGGCTCGCCCCGGAAAGGAAGAACACGGCCGCGTTCGCGACGTCGTCGGGCCTTCCGAAGCCGAGCGGGTAGGCCGCGCGCTGCTCGTCCATCGAGGCGACCACCGTCTCGGTCGCCGCGAGCAGCGGAGTCTCGACGAGCGCCGGCGCCAGGCAGTTGACGCGGATACCGCGCTTGACGACCTCCATCGCCAGACAGCGCATCGTGGCGATCAGCGCGGCCTTGGTGCCAGAATAGACGCCCACACCGGCCACGCCGATGAACGCGGCGATCGACGACAGGAACAGGATCGAGCCGTTCGCGCCGACCTGGTTCTTCGCCAGCAGCCGCTGGGTCAGCAGCATCGGCGCCTCGTAATTGATCTTCCAGACGTCCGACAGATGCTGCGCGGTGACGAGCCGCATCGGCGCGAGTCGCGAGACGCCGGCGCACTGGACCACACCGTCGACGCTGCCGCACGCCGCGACGACCCGATCGCGGCCCGCGGCGTCGACGAGGTCGGCGGCGATCGTCGAGTGCCCGTCGCCGGCGAGTTCCGATCGGGTCTGCGCCAGTCGGGGCTCGTCGCGGCCGCTCGCGATCACCACCGCGCCGCGCCTGGAGCAGGCGATGGCGATCGCGCGTCCCAGTCCCGACGACGCGCCGGTCACCAGGACGCGCCTGCCGGCAAGCGAGAAGGGGTCTTCGCTCACGCCGCCCTCACACTTCGACGAGCTCCGGCATGACCAGTGACTCGGTGCGCAGCACGCAGCTGCCCCACGAGAGGCCGATTCCGAAGCCGGACATGAGCAGCGTCGCCGGACCCGAGGTGAGGCGCTCGCGCAACCGCGCGGTCATCGTCAGCGGCACGGAGGCGGAGCTCGTGTTGCCGAAGTCGTACAGCGTCGAAGGCACCTTCTCCGGGGCGAGCTGCAGCTTCTTGCGGATCGTCTCGTTGATCATCCGGTTCGCCTGGTGCAGGACGACGTAGTCGATCGCCTCGAGCGACGTCTTCGCGTACTCGCAGAGTCCGCGCAATGCCGGCGGGATACGTTGCGTCGAGAAATTGAGCACCGCGGTTCCGTCGAGGATCAGATCGGTGTCGCGCTTCCACTCACCATCGGCGTCCTTGCGCGCGAGCAGGTGGTGGACCTGCGTCGGTTCGCGATGGCCGCCGACCGGCAGCATGATCGCCTGGTAGCCCGACCCGTCCGAGTTCATGTCGAAGTGGATCGGCGGGGCCGACGGGTCGAACTCCAGCGCGGTCGCGGTCCCGCAATCGGAGAACAGCGGGTCGTTGAGGCTCGCGCACTTGTCGCCGACGAGGAGCAGCGCCTTGCGGATGCCGCCCGACGCGAGCATCGATCCGACCGTGTAGATGCCGAACGGGTAACCGGAGCATCCGAGGTTGATGTCGTAGGCGATCGTCGTCGTCGGGAGCTTCATCCGGTCCTGCAGGATGATCGCGGTGGACGGGATCAGGTAGTCCGGCGACTGGGTGACGACGATCAGCGCGTCGACGTCTTCCTTCGACCAGCCGACCGCGTCGAGCAGCCGCTCGGCCGCGGACTTCGCGAGATCGGAGAAGTACTGCCACGGATAGCAGATCCTCCGGGACTGGATGCCGATATTGCGGACCAGGCGCTCGCGTTCGCCGCGCTTTTCGTCGGCGCAATCGAGATTCGAGATCGTCGACCGGGGCACGCAGCAGGCGAGTCCGCGCAGTCGCACGCTCGACAGCGTGACCATCGCCATGGTCATGCGCCCTTCTTCGCGAGCACGCGCGACAGGATGTCCCCGACGGTGACGCAGGCCTTGAGGTCGTTGCCGGTGATCGTCACCCCGTACTCGGTGTCGCACATGACGATCACGCCCAGCGCGGCGAGGCTGTCCCATTCCGGCAGGTCGGCGAGCTTCGTGTCGCCGGCGACCGGTACCGGTGTCTGGAAATCGACGGCGACGATGAACTGCTCGACGAAGGCCTCGAGGGCGGCGGGTTCGGGAGCGCTCATCGGGTTCCTGGGATCGCGGAGGAGCGGAACGACAATTCATGCAAATGTCATGCCATGCGACGCCGCCGCGGACCGGGTGGTCCGATCGATCGCCGCCGCCCGTGGACATCGTGCCGGCAAGACGGTCAATAGATATCCGGCTCCGGCACCGGCCGCACGCCCGGAGCACCGGTCTCGAGGAAGTCGAGGTCGCAGCCTTCGTCGGCCTGCGTGACGTGGGCACGATAGAGCGCGGCCCAGCCGCGGTCGATGCCCCGGTCCGGCGCCTTCCACTCCGCGCGGCGGCGCGCGAGCTCCTCGTCGGAAACGTCGAGGTGCAGGCGGCGGCGCGGCACGTCGAGCTCGATGATGTCGCCGGTGCGCACCAGCGCCAGCGGGCCGCCGACCGCCGCCTCGGGCGCGACATGCAGCACGCAGGTGCCGTAGTGCGTCCCGCTCATCCGCGCGTCGGACAGCCGGACGATGTCGCGCACGCCCTGTGCCAGGAGCTTCTTGGGGATCGGCAGGTTGCCCCATTCCGGGAAACCGGGCGCGCCGACCGGGCCGGCGTAGCGCAGCACGAGCACCGTGTCCTTCGTGACCGGCAGGTCCGGGTCGTCGATGCGCGCGTAGAGCTCGCCGTGGTCGTCGAAGACCAGCGCCGGTCCGCGGTGGACCAGGAGCTCGGGCGTGGCGGCCGAGGGCTTGACCACCGCGCCGCGCGGCGCGAGGTTGCCGCGGACCACCGCGAGCGCGCCGCGCGTCGCCGGATCGCCGGTGACCGGCCGGTCGAGCGGGCGGATCACCTCGTCGTTCCAGACCTTCGCCCCCGACAGGTTTTCGCCCAGCGTGCGCCCGTTGACCGTCAGCGCGTCGAGCCGCAGGCGGTCGCGGATGCGATCGAGGAGCGCGGTCAGGCCGCCGGCGAACCACAGGTCGTCCATCAGCCCGTCGCCGTTCGGGTAGAGGTTGGCGAGCACCGGGATCGTTCGCGAGACCCGGTCGAGGTCGGCGAGCGTGTAGGGGACGCGGGCGCGGCGGGCGAGCGCGATCAGGTGGACCGCGGCGTTCGTCGATCCGCCAAGCGCCATGTAGGTAGCCGCCGCGTTGTCGAACGACGCGCGGGTGAGGAAGCGCGAGGGTTTCCAATCCTCCCAGACCATCTCGACCGCGCGCGTGCCGCAGTCCGCGGCCATTCGTTCGTGCGCGGAATCGACGGCAGGAATCGACGACGCGCCGGGCAGCGTGAAGCCCAACGCGTCGACGATCGAGGTCATCGTCGAAGCGGTGCCCATCGTGTTGCACGTCCCGGCGGTGCGCGTCATCCGGCCTTCGAGGTCGATCCAGTCGCAGGCGTCGATCTTGCCGATCCGAAGCTCGTCCCAGTACTTCTTGGTGTGCGTGCCCGCGCCGGTCTTCACGCCGCGCCAGACGCCGGTCGACATCGGTCCCGCCGGGCAGTAGATCGCCGGCAGGTCCATGCTGATCGCGCCCATCAGGAGGCCGGGCGTCGTCTTGTCGCAGCCGCCGAGCAGCACCGCGCCGTCGACCGGGTGCGAGCGCAAGAGCTCCTCGGTCTCGAGCGCGAGCAGGTTGCGGTAGAGCATCGTCGTGGGCTTGACGATGACCTCGCCCAGCGAGAGCGCCGGCAGCTCGAACGGGCAGCCGCCGGCCTGCCAGACGGCGCGCTTGACCGCCTCGGCGCGTTCGCGCAGGTGCTGGTGGCAGGTGGACAGCTCGCTCCAGGTGTTGATCACGGCGATGACCGGCCGGCCGAGGAAATCCTCGCGCCGCAGGCCGGTCTGCTGGACGCGCTGGCGGTGCGAGAAGCCGCGGATCGTGTCGGCGGCGAACCAGCGCTGGCTGCGGAGCGCTTCGAGTGGGCGGCGGGGGCGCATCGGCACGGCGGGAGGCGAGGGGTGGGGGCGGTTGGCGGGGCGGGAAGGGGCGGGGAAGGGGCGGGGAGGGGCGGGGAGGGGCGGGGGAGGGGCGGGGGAGGGGCGGGGAGGGGCGGGGCCGTCGCCGGGGCGGAACGGCCCGGCGGCCACGCACCGCCTCCGGGCCCCCGGGATGGGGCCGATTCTACCCGCCGGTGGACAACGAAGTCATCTATGTGATATAGATGATATGGAGGACTAGACGCCCAGCCGCCCGCGACCCGTCGCCGGCGGACTCGGACCCGCAGGAGGAACCCGGTGTCGAAGGACGCGCAGGCGCGCTATCCCGATCTGGCCGGCCGCACGGTGTTCGTCACCGGCGGCGGCTCGGGCATCGGCGCGGCGTTCGTGCGAGCGTTCGCCGGTCAGGGCGCGAAGGTCGCCTTTGTCGACATCGCCGACGGGCCCTCGCGCTCGCTGGTCGCGAGCCTGGCCGGCGCAACGGTCCGCTACACGCACGCCGACGTGCGCGACGTCCCGGCGCTGCAGCGGGCGATCGCCGACGCCGCCGCGGCGCTCGGCCCGATCACCGTGCTCGTCAACAACGCGGCCCGCGACGACCGGCACGCGATGGAGACCGTCAGCGTCGACTACTGGGACGAGAACCAGGCGGTGAACCTGCGCCACCAGTTCTTCGCGACCCAGGCGGTCGTGCCGTTGATGGCCGCGGCCGGCGGCGGCGCGGTCGTCAACCTCGGCTCGATCTCGTGGATGAGAGGGCGTCCGGCGATGGTCGGATACACGACCGCCAAGGCCGCGATCGGCGGCCTGACCCGCGTGCTCGCGCGCGAGCTGGGTCCGCGGAACATCCGGGTCAACGCGATCGTCCCCGGCGCGATCGTCACCGAGCGGCAGACGGCGCTGTGGACGACGCCCGAGGCCGAACGCGAGTTCCTCGACCAGCAGTGCCTCAAGTTCCGGCTGTCCGAGAGCGACGTCGCGCGCACCGCGCTCTTCCTCGCCTCCGACGAGGCGCGCGGCATCACAGGCCAGAACTTGATCGTCGACGCGGGGCTGGCGCAGACCAGCGTCGTCGTCTGAGCGGACCAGCACCCGGATTGGACCGACGATGACGGCGAGCCGCTATCCGCACCCGGCCGGCCGGTCTAGACTGCGGCCGGGCCGATGCGCGGCGCCGCTCGGCGCGGCCGAGGCAGCGGAGCCGGGAAGGCGAGCCGCCGGAGGGACGACGTGTCGGAACTGAGCCTGCGCAAGGTCGTCAAGGCGTACGGAACCAACCGGGTGATCCACGGGGTCGACCTCGAGATCCGGTCGGGCGAGTTCGTCGTGTTCGTCGGTCCGTCGGGCTGCGGCAAGTCGACGCTGCTGCGGATGATCGCCGGGCTCGAAGAGATCACCGGCGGCGAGATCGTCATCGGCGGCACCGTCGTCAACGATCTGCCGCCGCGTTCGCGCGACATCGCGATGGTCTTCCAGGACTACGCGCTCTACCCGCACAAGTCGGTGTTCGAGAACATGGCGTTCGGACTGCGGCTGCGCAAGCGGCCCGACCACGAGATCAACGCGCGCGTCGCCGAGGCGGCCGGTATCCTGCGCATCGAGCACCTGCTCGAGCGGAAGCCGCGCGAGCTGTCCGGCGGCCAGCGCCAGCGGGTCGCGATGGGTCGCGCGATCGTGCGCCAGCCGAAGGCGTTCCTGTTCGACGAGCCGCTGTCCAACCTCGACGCGCTCCTGCGCGCGGAGATGCGCGTCGAAATCAAGAAGCTCCACCAGAAGCTCGGCAACACGATCGTCTACGTGACGCACGACCAGGTCGAGGCGATGACGCTGGCCGACCGCATCGTCGTGCTGCAGGGGGGCAACCTCGTCCAGTACGACACGCCCGACGGCGTCTACAACCGGCCGGCCGCCAAGTTCGTCGCCGGCTTCACCGGATCGCCGCCGATGAACTTCCTGCCGGCCCGCGTGGGCGAGGGCGGTCGCACGCTGCATCTTTCCGGCGGCGTCGACCTGCCGGTGCCGGCCCGGCGCGTGCCGGAGTGCGCGCGTCATGCCGGTCGCGCGGTGACCTTCGGTCTGCGACCGGAGCACATCGGCGTGGCGGCGGCGGCCGAACCGGAATCCGCCCGCGTGCGGGGCGCCGTCGTGCTGGTCGAACCGCTGGGCTCCGATACGCTGGGGCTGATCCGCCTGGGCGATCGCCCAGACGCCGGCGAGATGACCGGCCGCTTCTCGCCGGAAGCGGCGCTCGCCCCCGGCCGGCCGATCGAGGTCGCGCTGGCGCTTTCCCGTTTCCACCTGTTCGACGAGAAGACCGGTGCGGCGATTCGCGGCACCGACTGGTGAGCGCGGCCGCGCTGCGGCGCGGCCCGGACGACGGTTCCGTGCAAAGGCAGTCCTGACGAAGAAGGAGGCAACGATGAAGTCCTGGAAGATCCTCGCCGCCGCGATCGGTGTCGCCTTCGCGGCGAACGCCTGGGCGCAGCAGACGACGCTGCGCATCTTCACCGGTGGCCAGCAGCGGCCCGACGTGATGCGCAAGATCGCCGACGAATACCAGAAGCGCAACCCGGGCGTGAAGGTCGAGGTCGAGGTCGGTGGCGCGACCTCCGAGGCGCAGCAGCAATACCTGTCGACGGTGCTCTCGTCGAAGGACTCGGTGCTCGACCTCGTGCTGATCGACGTGATCCGACCCGCCCAGTGGGCGGCCCAGGGCTGGGCCGAGCCGCTCGATTCCTACCTCGGCGCGGACAAGGCGAAGCTGCTGCCGGCCTACCTCAAGGCGTACGCCGATGCGAACCAGGTCGGCGGCAAGTTGATCGCGCTGCCGTACTTCGCCGACTCCCAGTTCATGTACTACCGCAAGGACCTGCTCGAGAAGTACAAGCGCCCGGTCCCCAAGACCTGGGACGAGATGATGGAAACCGCGAAGATCGTCATGGAGGGCGAGAAGAACCCGCAGCTCCAGGGCTTCTCGACCGCCGGGGCGCCGATCGAAGGCACCGTCTGCACGTACCTCGTGCCGCTGTGGGGCATGGGCAGCGACATCACCAAGGACGGCAAGCTCAATCTCGACACGCCGCAGGCGCGCCAGCCGTTCCAGCTCTACGGCCGGATGAAGCAGGCCGGCGTGCTGCCGAAGAACATCGCCGAGATCCCGACCGATCGCATCCGCATCGACATGCAGGCGGGCAATCTGCTGTTCGCGATGAGCTGGGGCTACGTCTGGAACCGGCTCGAGAACGACGCCGACTCGAAGGTCAAGGGCAAGATCGGCGTGGCGACGCTGCCGCACGACCAGGGCGGCAAGAGCGCCACCTGCATCGGCGGCTGGCAGGTCGCGGTGTCCGCGTACTCGAAGAACAAGCCCGAGGCGGTCAAGTTCGCGCGGTACCTGTCCTCGCCCGAAGTCTCGAAGATGCAGGCGGTCCTCGCCTCGCACCTGCCGGTGTTCCCCAGCGTCTACAAGGACCCGGAGGTGCTGAAGGCCAATCCGTGGTTCGCCGAGGCGCTGCCGGTCGTCGAGGGCGCGAAGTCGCGCCCGGTGTCGGCGCAGTACCCGATGGTGTCGGACATCATCCGCAGCAACATGAACGCGTATCTCGCCGGAACCAAGACGACCGACGTCGCGTTGGGCGACATGAAGAGCCGGCTGAAGACCGTCTATCGCTGATCGCACGACGCGCCGCGCCCGGCGGTGCGCCGGGCGGACCCCTCTCCCCGCGCGCGGGGAGAGAGAGGGCGGCGGCGGCGGGCGTTCGCGGGCGAGCGAGGCGACGAGATGGCGACGACCACGAGCGGCGGCAAGGACCTCTCCGAGCGGGCGCTCGGAGCGCTGCTGCTCGCGCCCGCCGCGATCCTCCTCGCCGTCATCGTCGTCTATCCGATCTCGACGCTGTTCTGGACCAGTCTCACGAGCGTCGATCCGAACAACCCGCAGGCCGGCGCGGCGTTCGTCGGCCTCGACAACTACGTCCGCGCCTTCGAGGACGACCGGTTCTGGCATTCGACCTGGAACACGGTTCTCTACATCGTCGTCACCGTGCCCGGCGCGCTGATCGTCGGACTGGGCCTCGCGCTCCTCGCCAACCAGCCGTTCCGCGTCAAGTGGCCGGTGCGCCTCGGCCTGCTCCTGCCCTGGGCGTTGCCGCTGGTGTTCGCCGGGCTCATCTTCCGCTGGTTCTTCGAGTACAACACCGGCGTGGTCAACGACTGGCTGCGGGCGCTGGGCGCCGAGCCGATGCAGTGGCTGTCCACGCCGGCGCTCGCGCACTGGGCGATCTCGCTCACGATCATCTGGAAGGCGTCGTCGTTCATGGCGCTGATGCTGCTGGCCGGCCTGCAGACGATCCCCCGGTCGTTGTACGAGGCGGCCGAGGTCGACGGCGCCTCGAAGTGGCAGCAGTTCGTCGAGATCACGCTGCCGATGCTGCGGCCGGCGATCTTCGTCGCGCTGATCTTCCGCACGATCACCGCGGTCCAGACCTTCGACATCCCCTACGCGATGACCGGCGGCGGTCCGGGCGACTCGACCGAGACGCTGGCGATGTACATACACAAGACGACGCTGGACTTCCTCGACTTCGGCTACGGCAGCGCGCTCGCGGCGCTGATGTTCGTCATCAGCATGGCGGCGACCGCCGGCTATCTGCGCTACACGCGCCGGAGCGCGTCGCGTTCCGGCGAGGACTGAGGGGACGGCGATGGCGCTCGAACTGTTCGGCGTTCCGGTGAGGAAGAAGGCGGTCGTCTGGATCGCCGGCGCCGTCGTCGTGGTCAACGGCTTCTTCCCCGCCGTCTGGATCCTGCTGACCTCGCTCAAGACCGAGACCGAGCTCCTCAAGGTTCCGATCACCTACCTGCCCGAGGCGGCGACGCTGGAGAACTACTCCACCGCCTTCACCGCGCAGCCGATCCTGCGGTTCATGTGGAACAGCCTCGTCGTCGCCACGCTGTCGACCGCGCTGTGCGTGTTCGTCGGCGCGCTCGCCGCCTACGCGCTGACACGGCTGCGCATCCCGCGGCGCAACCTCGTCATGTCGGTGTTGCTCGCGGTGGCGATGTTCCCGCTGATCACGCTGATGGTGCCGCTGTTCAAGCTGATGCGCGAGGCCGGTCTGCTCAACACCTACCTCGCGCTGATCCTGCCCTACGCGGTGCTGTCGCTGCCGGTGTGCACGCTGGTCATGGCCGCGTTCTTCCAGGACATCCCGCCCGACCTCGAGGCGGCGGCGATGGTCGACGGCTGCTCGCGCGTGGGCGCGCTGTTCAAGGTCGTGATCCCGCTGTCGGCGCCCGGCGTCTTCACCGCGGCGATCCTCGCGTTCGTCAACGCCTGGGACGAGTTCCTGCTCGCGCTGACGATGATGAACCGCGTCAACATGCGAACGCTCTCGGTGGGCATCACGCTCTACCAGGGCGAGTTCGCCTTCCCCTGGCCGCTGATCTCGGCGGCGCTGATCATCGCGATCGTGCCGATCTGCGTCCTGATCGCGGTCTTCCAGGAGCGTGTCGTCGGCGGCCTGACCGCGGGCGGCGTGAAGGGCTGAGCTGCGGGCCGGGCGCCCGGACCGGGCCGGGGAGCGGCCGGGCGGCGGAGCGTCACGCCCCTGGTCGCGGGATCGGTTCTAGAATCGCGGTTTTCCCATCGGATCGACGCGCCGTTCGCATCGCCGGCGTCCCGTCCGCCGCATGCGCCACCTCGTCGCCTCGAAGCACTTCCGGGACGGTTTCGCCGAGATGCTGCCGGCCACGATCGGGCTGATCCCGTTCGGACTCGTCTGCGGCGTCGGCGCCGCCGCCGCCGGTTTCGACTGGCTCGCCGCCTTGGGGCTCTCGGCGATCGTGTTCTCCGGCGCCGCGCAGATCCTGACGATCCAGCTCCACGCGGCGGGCGCTCCGGCGGCGATCGTCGTGCTCACCTGCCTGATGCTCGGCCTGCGCTTCCTCATGTACAGCGCGGCGATGGCGCCTCATCTGAAGCCGCTGGGCGCGCGGTTCCGCCGCACGCTCGCCTACATGCTCGCCGACCAGTCGTTCGCGGTGGCGATCCGACGCTTCGACGAAGGACACGACAAGCACGAGGCGGCCGTGCATTTCCTCGGCGGCGGCGTCGCCCTCTGGTCGTCGTGGCAGATCACCAACCTCGCCGGGTATTTCGCCGGCAACCTGATTCCGGCGTCCTGGTCGCTCGACTTCGCGGTGCCGCTGTGTTTCATCGCGCTGGTCGCGCCGCTGCTGCGGTCGCTGCCGGCGATCGTCGCGGCCCTGGTCGCCGGCGTGGCGGTGCTCTCGCTCGCGGGTCTGCCGATGCGGCTCAGTCTGGCGGTCGCCGGGGTCCTGGGTGTCGTCGCGGCCACGGCGCTCGAGCTCGCGAGGGAGCGATGGACGGCACGCTGAAGCTTTGGCTGGTGATCGTCGCCGTCGGCGCGCTCAACTACCTGGCGCGGCTCTCGTTCATCGAGTTCTTCGCCCAGCGGAGCGTGCCGCCGTTGCTGGCGCGCGCGCTGCGCTACGTGCCGGTCGCGATGCTGACCGCGCTGGTGCTGCCGATGGTGCTGTCGCCGGCGATGGGGGCGGCGCCGGAGCTCGGACCGAGGATCCCGGCGGCGGTCGTCGCGGCGGTCGTCGCTTTCCACACGCGCAGCACGCCGAAGACCCTCGGGGCGGGGATGGTCGCGCTGTGGCTGATCGAAGCGGCGGTCGCCCGGACGTGACCCGTCGAGGACGAACCGGGGGCCGACCCGCGTCCGGCTAGCGCTGGAATCGCTCGCGACGGTTCGCCTCGGCGCGGAAATCCTCGAGGTCCGGATCCATCGCGCTTCGCGCCGACACGAGCCCGACGATCTTGCCCTTCTCGATGACCGGGAGATGGCGGAACCCCTGGTCGTGCATGACGGCGAGCGCATGGCCGAACGAGCGGTTGGGCCCGATCGTCTTGGGATCGCGGGTCATGACCTCCGCGATCGTCGTCTTGCCGGGGTCGAGGCCCAGCGCGATGACGCGGAAGACCGCGTCGCGCTCTGTGAAGATCCCGACCAGCCGATCGTTCTTCGCGACCAGCACCGCGCCGGTGTTACGGGCGGCCATCAGCTTCGCGGCGCGCCGGACGGTCGCGTCCGGCGGTGCCTTGATGATGCCGCGGCGTCGCATCACGCTGCGGATCGGTTGGTCGTACATCGCGTCCTCCTGCAGGCCGTCGTGCGGCCCGTCGTTGCCGGCGGGATTGCGCCCGTCCGGCGGCCGGTGCCCTCGCGCCGGGGGGCGGTTCCCGCGGGGCGCGTCCGAACTGGCCGGCCGATCCGCAACGCTAGCCGTCCGCCCGCCGGATCTCGTTGATCCCGATCAAGCGCGCTCCGTAGGCGGTCCGCCGGGGGACGTTTCCCCGGAATCCGCTAACATCGTGCTTTACCGGAGGATTCCGCGGCCATGCGCTTCGAAGGCACCGACACCTACGTCGCCACCGACGACCTGAAGCTCGCCGTCAACGCGGCGCTGGCGCTCGAGCGCCCGCTGCTCGTCAAGGGGGAGCCGGGGACCGGCAAGACGCTGCTGGCGGAGGAGGTGGCCAAGAGCCTCGGCCGCCCGCTCTACCAGTGGCACGTCAAGTCGACGACCAAGGCCCAGCAGGGTCTCTACGAATACGACGCGGTGTCGCGGCTGCGCGATTCGCAGCTCGGCGACACCAAGGTCGCGGACATCGCGAACTACGTGAAGAAGGGGGTGCTCTGGGAGGCCTTCGAGAGCGAGACCCCGGCGATCGTCCTGATCGACGAGATCGACAAGGCCGACATCGAGTTCCCCAACGACCTCTTGCGCGAACTCGACCGGATGGAGTTCTACGTCTACGAGCTGCACCGTACGATCGTCGCCAGGCATCGCCCGCTCGTCGTCATCACGTCGAACAACGAGAAGGAGCTGCCCGACGCCTTCCTGCGCCGATGCTTCTTCCACTACATCCGCTTTCCGGACAAGGAGACGATGTCGAAGATCGTCGACGTCCACTTCCCGGGGCTCAAGAAGGCGCTGCTCGCCGAGGCGATGGAAGTGTTCTTCGGCCTGCGCGAAGTGCCGGGGCTGAAGAAGAAGCCGTCGACGTCCGAGCTCCTCGATTGGCTGAAGCTCCTGCTCGCCGAGGACATCCCGCCCGAGGCGCTGAAGAGCGGCGATCGCAAGGTGTTCATCCCGCCGCTGCACGGCGCGCTGCTCAAGAACGAGCAGGACGTGCATCTGTTCGAGCGGGTCGCGTTCATGGCCCGGGCCGGACGATGAGCCGGTTCGTCGATCCGGTCACGCTCGCCGGTCGCCACGCGACGCTCGAGCCGCTCGACCCGTCGCATGTGGCCGCGCTCGCCGAGGCGGTCGAGGATGGCGAGCTCTGGCGGCTGTGGTACACGTCGGTCGCGCCACCTGAGAAGATGGCGGATTACGTCGCCTCGGCGCTCGACATGCGCGATCGGCTGGGGGCCATGCCGTTCGTGGTCCGCCGCAACGACAACGGCCGGATCGTCGGCTGCACCCGCTACTTCGCGGTCGACGCCGCGAACCGCCGCCTGGAGATCGGGCACACCTGGTACGCGAAGAGCGTGCAGCGGACCGCGGTCAACACCGAGTGCAAGCTCCTGCTGTTGACGCACGCGTTCGAGAAGCTCCGCTGCATCGCCGTCGAGTTCCGCACGCACTGGTTCAACCACGCGAGCCGCGAGGCGATCGCCCGCCTGGGTGCGAAGCAGGACGGCGTGCTGCGCAGCCACCAGCTCTCGGCGGACGGCTCGCGTCGCGACACCGTGGTGTTCAGCATCGTCGACCACGAATGGCCGGCGGTGAAGAAGCACCTCGGGCACCAGCTCGACCGGCCGCGCTAGGCCTTCGCCGACCCACGGGCTAGCCGAACCGACATGTCCGCCGCCAGCCGCCTCTTCGGGCCGATGCGCGTGCCGTTCCTGGCGCTGACGCTGTCGTGCGTGCTGCTGGGCGTCGCCGCCGCCCGTCACGCCGACGGCGGTTTCGCCTGGCCGCTCGCGCTGGTAGCGCTCGTCGCCGCGCTGGCGGCGCACGTCAGCGTCAACGCGTTCAACGAGTATCTCGATTTCCGCAGCGGTCTCGACGCGACGACCCAGCGCACGCCCTTCTCCGGCGGCAGCGGCGTGCTGCCCGCCGATCCGGCGGCGGCGCCGCTCGCGCTCGCGACCGCGCTGGTGTCGCTGGCGATCACCGTCGCGGGTGGATTGTGGCTGGTCGCGTTGCGCGGGACCGTGCTGCTGCCGCTCGGCCTTCTCGGCGTCGCGCTGGTGCTCGCCTACACGACCTGGATCACGCGCTGGCCGTGGGTCTGCCTGGTCGCGCCGGGAATCGGATTCGGGCCGCTGATGGTCGTCGGCACGGCGATCGCGGTCGGCGGCCACTACGAGCGCGCGGCCGGATTCGCGGCGCTGGTGCCGTTCTTCCTCGTCAGCGCGCTGCTGCTCCTCAACCAGTTCCCGGACGTCGAGCCCGACCGGGCGATCGGTCGCCGCCACCTGCCGATCGCGCTGGGCCGCGCGCGGGCGGCCCGGATGTACGCCGCGCTCGTCGCCCTCGCGTACGCGTCGATCGCCGCCGGGGTCGTCGCGCGCGCGCTGCCGTGGACCGCGCTGGTCGGGCTCGCCACCGCGCCGCTCGCCTGGTCGGCCGCGAGGACCGCGCTCGCGCGTCCCGACGACATCACGGCGCTCCTGCCGGCGATGGGGAAGAACGTCGTCGTCAATCTCGCGACGCCGGCGCTGGTCGCCGTCGGACTCTTCCTGGGTTGAGCGGCCGGCGCGCGCGCCCGTGCTGATCGACTTCTTCCTGCATCTCAAGTCGCACCGGTTGCCGGTGTCGACCCGCGAGTTCCTGACGTTGCTCGAGGCGCTCGAGGCGCGCGTCGTGTCGCTGTCGATCGACGACTTCTACGCGCTCTCGCGGGCGGCGCTGGTCAAGGACGAGCAGCACTTCGATCGCTTCGACCTCGCGTTCGGCAGCTACTTCAAGGGCGTCGAGGCGATCTTCGATGTGCGCGGGACGATCCCCGAGGAGTGGCTGAAAAAGGAATTCGTCCGGCACCTGTCCGAAGAGGATCGCAAGAAGATCGAGGCGCTGGGTGGGCTGGACAAGCTGATGGAGCTGTTCAAGAAGCGGCTCGAGGAGCAGAAGGCGCGCCACCAGGGCGGCAGCAAGTGGATCGGCACCGGCGGCACGAGTCCGTTCGGCGCCTACGGGTATCACCCGGAAGGCATCCGCGTCGGCGGCGAGGGCGGCAACCGCAGCGCGGTCAAGGTCTGGGACGCCCGCGATTTCGCCAACCTCGACGGCGATGTCGAGCTCAACACCCGCAACCTCAAGCTCGCGCTGCGCCGCCTGCGCCGGTTCGCGCGCGAGGGCGTGCCCGAGGAACTCGACCTCGACGGCACGATCGAGGGCACGGCGCGCAACGCCGGCTGGCTCGACCTCAAGCTCCAGCCGGAGCGGCGCAACCGGGTGAAGGTGCTGCTCTTCCTCGACGTCGGTGGCTCGATGGACCCGCACGTCGAGGTCTGCGAGCAGCTCTTCTCGGCGGCGAAGTCCGAGTTCCGGCATCTCGAGCACTTCTATTTCCACAACTGCGTCTACGACCACGTCTGGCGGGACAACTCTCGGCGACGCTCCGAGCGCACGTCGACGCTGGAGCTGATCCGCACCTACGGGCCGGACTGGCGCGTCGTGATCGTCGGCGACGCGGCGATGAGCCCCTACGAGCTCACCGAGGTCGGCGGCAGCGTCGAATACGCGAACGACGAGGCCGGCATCGTGTGGCTCAAGCGCCTGTTCGACCACTTCCGCCACCGCGCCTGGTTCAACCCCGAGCCGCAGCGGGGCTGGGAGTACACGCGTTCGACGCAGATCGTGCTGCGCGCGCTCGGTCCCCGGATGTTCCCGCTGACGCTTTCGGGCGTCGCCGAAGGCATCGACGCGCTGCGCAAGTAGCGCCGCGACCGGCGTCGCCCCGCCGCTACCGCAATTCGACGACCAGGTCGTCCGACTGGCCGGTCGACGAGGTCCGCAGGAACGTCCCGCGCAGCGAGTCCTTCTTCGCCTTCGCGTCGACGCTGCAGGCGAAGCGCGAGGGGAGCGCGGGACCCGGGACGTGGAACGTCGACGGACAGGCGCCGCCCGGCGGCGTGCCGGCGCAGCTCACGTCGGAGACCACGGTCCCGAAATCGACGTTGCGGATGCGCACGCGGATCTCCTCGATCGGCTTGTCGTCGACGTTGGCGACCGTGCACTCCAGCCGATCGCCGATGCCTCCGATCGCCGGCAGCGGGCCCGAGTGGATCGAAGCGGCGAAACCGGGGCCGGCGCAGACGAGGCCGGCGGCGAGCGCCCATCGGCGCAGGACGGTCGTTCTCTGGGGCACGGACATCGGACACCTCCGGCGAAGGGAAGCGAGGCGCCGCACCGCGCCGGCGACCGGGCCGGCCGCCGATCGAGTCGGGCCGCGCGGACCGTCGAGTCTACTCCGGGTCGCCGCGTCGCGTTCGAGGACTGCATCCGATCCGCGCCGCCTGCCGTAAGGCGGGACACGGACGCTCGCCCGACCCGCCCCGGGGCCGGCGCGATCCCCCCGCGTCCCCATCCGACGGAGAGGAGTACGCCCCATGAGTTCCCAACGCCTGCTGCGGCGATCGATCGCCGCGGCGCTGATCGCCGCCGGCGTGTTCGCGGCACCCGGTGCCCACGCGTCCAGTCACCGCGAAGCGCCGTTCATCTCGACCCAGCCGCAGGTCGACGGCACCGACTTCTACCTGTTCCGCAGCTACGAGCCGGGCCGCGAGGGATACGCGACGCTGATCGCCAACTACATCCCGCTGCAGGACGCCTATGGCGCGCCGAACTATTTCAAGCTCGACCCGACGGCCGTCTACGAGATCCACATCAGCAACGACGGCGGGGCGCGCGAGAACCTCACCTTCCAGTTCCGCTTCCAGCAGCAGCTCGCGAACAACACGTTCACCGTCGGCGGCAAGCCGGTCGCGATCCCGCTGGTGGTCAACGGCTCGTCCGACGTCGCCCAGCCCGGCTCGTCGGCGCTCAACGTCACCGAGACGTACACGATCGACGTGATCCGCGGCCCGCGCCGCAGCGGCGCCAAGCAGGCGGTCACCAACGTCGCCACCGGAGGGACCTCGTTCCAGAAGCCGGTCGACTACATCGGCCAGAAGACGATCTCGAACTACTTCGCCTACGCCAACGCGCACATCGCGAACGCGAACATCCCCGGCTGCGCGCAACCGGCGCGCGTGTTCGTCGGCCAGCGCAAGGACCCGTTCGTCGTCAATCTGGGCGAGATCTTCGACCTGGTCAACATCAAGTACCCGGCGGTCGAACTCAACCCGCTCGCCGAGGTCGCCACCGACGACAAGCTCTCCGACAAGAACGTCACCTCGATCGTGATGGAGGTGCCGATCCCCTGCCTGACCGAAGGGAAGGGCGACGTCATCGGCGCCTGGACGACGGCGAGCGTGCCGATGAACCGCAGCGTGATCGCCTCGCCGGCGCCGGGACTCGACGGAGCGAGCGCCGCCACCGGCGAGCTCGTGCAGGTCTCGCGACTGGGCATGCCGCTCGTCAACGAGGTCGTCATCGGTCTCAAGGACAAGAACCGGTTCAACGCCAGCGAGCCCAAGGACGACGGCCAGTTCGCCGACTACGTCACCAACCCGACGCTGCCGACGCTGCTCGAGGTCCTGTTCGGCGGGGCCGGCGTCAAGGCGCCGACCAACTACCCGCGCACCGACCTGGTCGCCGCGTTCCTGACCGGGCTCGACGGCCTGAACAAGCCGGCCAACGTCGTCGCCTCCGAGATGCTGCGCCTCAACACGGCGATCCCGCCGACGCGCAAGGGGCAGCAGAACCGCCTGGGCGTGCTCGGCGGCGACAACGCCGGATTCCCGAACGGGCGCCGGCCGGTCGACGACATCGTCGACATCGAGTTGCGGGTCGCGATGGGCGTGCTTTGCACACTCAATCTCGGCGGCTGCAAGCCGTCCGACGCGCCGGCCGGGGCGCTGCGATACACCGACGGCGCGTTCATCAGCGACGCGTTCTTCGCCGAGGAATTCCCTTACCTGCGGGCGCCGCTCAAGGGTTCTCCGAACGACGGCAACGCGGTCAAGCAGCGCGTCGGGTCGCGGTAGATCCGACAGCGGCGCGGCATCGCGATCGGGTGCCGCGCCGCCCGCTTTCCGGAGGATATCGATGAGACTTGCGGTTCTCGCTCTCGGATGCGTCGCGGCGCTCGCGGCTCCGGTCGCCGCCGCGCCGTTCGTCCCGTCGGCCGACGGTGTCGTCGTCGAGCGGCTGCCGGAGTCGCGCGACCCGGCGATGGTCGCGATCAAGAAGCTGCGTGCGGCCCAGCGGCGCTCACCGCAGGACCTCCGGCTGGCGACGATCTACGCCCGACGCGCGATCGACGCCGCCCGCGCGACCGGCGATCCCCGGCCGCTCGGGCACGCCCAGGCGGCGCTCGGTCCCTGGTGGAACGCCGCCGACGCGCCGGCGCCGGCGATGCTGCTGCGGGCGACGATCAAGCAGAGCCTGCACGACTTCGGCGGTGCGCTCGCCGATCTCGACCGCCTGCTCGCCGCGTCGCCCGGCGACGCGCAGGCCCGCCTCACCCGGGCGAGCGTGCGCGCGGTCGTCGGACGCCACGACGAGGCGCGCGCCGACTGCGAGCGGCTTCGCGGCGTCGCGTCGCCGCTCGTCGTGGCCGCGTGCGCCGCCGGCGCCGACGCCGCGACCGGACGCGCCGCCGGCACCGAAGCCTCGCTCGTTCGCGCGCTCGCCGCGGGGACGGCCGAACCACCGACCGTCCGGGTCTGGGCGCTGACGCTCGCCGGCGAGATGGCCGCGCGGCGGGGCGACGGCGCCGCCGCCGAGGCGCGTTTCCGCGATGCGCTCTCGCTCGACGCCGGCGACGTCTACCTGATCGGCGCCTACGCCGATTGGCTGATCGACGTCGGCCGCCACGCCGACGCGATACGGCTGCTCGAGCCGCGGGCTCGGGTCGACGCGCTGTTGCTGCGGCTCGTCATCGCCGGCGCGAAGTCGCCGGTGCGCGCCGCCCGTCACGAAGAGGACCGCGCCGAACTCGCCGCGCGCGTCGACGCGACAAGACGGCGCGGCGACACCGTCCATCGCCGCGAGGAGGCGCGCTACGCGCTCTTCGTCGAGGGCGACGCCGCACGCGCGGTGGCGCTCGCCCGCGCCAATTTCGCTCTGCAGAAAGAACCGGCCGACCTGCGGGTCCTCCTCGAGGCCGCGAACGCGGCGAACGACGCGGCGGCGTTGGCTATCGCTCGCGACTGGATCGCGCGGACCGGGTTCGCCGACGCGCGGGCCGGCCGGGAACGGGTGTCGGCGTGAGCGCGCGGGCCTGGGTCGCGGCGGCGATCGCCGGTCTCACGCTCGCGTCGTCCGCTGCCGCGCTCGCGCACAAGGCGAGCGACAGCTACCTCACGCTCGAGCTCGCCGAGGGTCGGGTCGGTGGACGCTGGGAGATCGCGATCCGCGACGTCGACCTGGCGCTCGATCTGGACGCCGACGCCGACGGCGAGATCACCTGGGGCGAGTTGAAAGGACGCGAGCGCGATCTCGCCGCCTGGGCGCTCTCGCGGCTCGCCGTCCGGAACGGCGGCGAGCCTTGCGAGCTCGGAGCGAGGGCGCTGGCGGTGGACCGGCACAGCGACGGCGCCTACGCGGTGCTCGCGCTCGACGGCGCGTGCGCCGGCACCGGGCCGCTGCTGCGCCTGGACTACCGCCTGCTGTTCGACCTCGATCCGCAGCACCGCGGTCTCGTGCGGGTCGTTTCCGCCGGCGGCGAATCGAACGCGGTGCTCACCGCCTCGGCGGCGTCGATCTCGCTGTCCGTCGGCGGCGGCGCGGGTTCGGCGATCGCCGCCTATTTCCGCGAGGGGGTCGCCCACATCGGGTCCGGCGTCGATCACGTGCTGTTCCTGCTCTCGCTCCTGCTGCCGGCGGTGCTCGTCCGCGCACGCCGCGGCGGACGGGAGACCTGGGCGCCGGCTGACGGCTTGCGGCCAGCGTTCGTCGACGTCGCGAAGATCGTCACCGCATTCACGCTGGCGCACTCGATCACGCTGACGCTCGCGGCGCTGTCGTGGGTCGAGCCGCCTTCGCGCTGGGTCGAGTCGGCGATCGCGCTCTCGGTCGTCGTCGCCGCGCTCAACAACCTGCGACCGCTGATCCGCCACGGACGCTGGATCGCCGCGTTCGCCTTCGGCCTCGTCCACGGGTTCGGCTTCGCCGGCGCGCTCGCCGATCTGGGATTGCCGCGCGATTCGCTCGCGCTCTCGCTCGCGGCGTTCAACGTCGGCGTCGAGGCCGGGCAGCTCGCGATCGTCGCCGCGTTCCTGCCGCTCGCGTACGCGCTGCGGGCGACCGTCGCCTACCGCGTCCTCGCGCTGCGTGCCGGCTCCGCCGCGATCGCCGCGGTCGCCGCGATCTGGTTCGCCGAGCGCGCCTTCGACCTGACGGTGTTCTAGCCCGCCGAGGTCGGGCCGACGTGCGACCCGCCGGGGGGCCGCGGTGGGTCGGCCTCCAGGCCGACGTCCGGGATCCCACGCGACCGGCGGCCGGGTCGGAGCCGGCGCTGCTAGAACAGGCCGCTGATCCGTCCTTCGTCGTCGACGTCGATCCTCGCGGCGGAAGGTTCCTTCGGCAGACCCGGCATCGTCATCACGTCGCCGCAGATCATGACGATGAACTCGGCTCCGGCCGCGAGCCGCACCTCGCGGACGTTGACGACGTGGCCCGACGGCGCGCCGCGCAGCTTCGGATCGGTCGAGAACGAGTATTGGGTCTTCGCCACGCAGACCGGGTAGCGCCCGTAGCCCGCCGCCTGCAGCGCCTTGATGCGCGCGCGAACCTTGCTGTCGGCGGTCACCTCGGACGCGCCGTAGATCGTGCGGGCGATCTTGCCGAGCTTGTCCCAGAGCGGGTCGTCGTCGTCGTAGACGAACTTGAGATTCGGCGGAATCCGGGCCATCGCGTCGACGACGGCGCGGGCGAGGTCTTCGGCGCCGCGTCCGCCGTCCGCCCAGTGGCTGGCGACGACGACCGGCGCGTCGTGGTGCGCGATCTTGCGCTTGAGCAGCGCCATCTCCGCTTCGGTGTCCGACGAGAACCGGTTGACCGCGATCACGCAGGGGAGGCCGTAGTGGTTGCGGACGTTGTTGACGTGCCGCTCGAGATTGGCGATGCCGCGTTCGAGCGCCGGGAGGTTTTCGGCCGTCAGCGCGCCGACCTCGACGCCGCCGTGGTACTTGAGCGCGCGGATGGTCGCGACCAGGACGACCATGTCCGGCGAGAGTCCGGACTTCCGGCACTTGATGTCGATGAACTTCTCGGCGCCGAGGTCGGCGCCGAATCCCGCCTCGGTCACGACGACGTCGGCCAGCCGGCGGGCGGCCTCGGTCGCGATCACCGAGTTGCAGCCGTGGGCGATATTGCCGAACGGCCCGCCGTGGATGATCGCCGGGTTGTTCTCGAGCGTCTGGACGAGGTTGGGCGCGATCGCGTCCTTGAGCAGCGCCGCCATCGCGCCGTGCGCGGCGAGATCGCGCGCGTGGACCGGCTTGCCGTCGCGGGTCTCCGCCACGACGATGTTGCCGAGCCGTCGCTTGAGATCGGACAGCGATCGCGCGAGGCAGAAGATCGCCATCACCTCGGAGGCGACGACGATGTCGAAGCCGTCCTCGCGCGGGTAGCCGTTGCCCGGCCCCCCCAGCGCGACGGTGATCTGCCTCAGCGCCCGGTCGTTCATGTCGACGACGCGTTTGAACGACACGCGGCGCACGTCGATGCCGAGCGCGTTGCCGTGGTGGACGTGGTTGTCGAGCAACGCCGCGAGCAGGTTGTTCGCCGCGGCGATCGCGTGGAAGTCGCCGGTGAAATGGAGGTTGATGTCCTCCATCGGCACGACCTGCGCGTAACCGCCGCCGGCCGCGCCGCCCTTCATGCCGAACACCGGGCCGAGCGACGGCTCGCGCAGGCAGGCGATCGCCCGCCGGCCGATGCGGTTAAGGCCGTCGGTCAGTCCGACGGTCGTCGTCGTCTTGCCCTCGCCGGCCGGCGTCGGGCTGATCGCGGACACGAGCACGAGCTTGCCGCCGGGCCGCGGAGCCTGCTTCGCGAGCCAGGCGAGCGAGAGCTTCGCCTTGGTGCGGCCGTAGGGCGCGATCGCCTCGTCGGGCACGCCGAGCGCCGACGCGATCTCGTGAATCGGCTTCAGTCGCGCCGCCTGCGCGATCTCGATGTCGGTGGGCATCGCTCGATCCTCCGTCGTCCGCGCGAGTCGTGGTTCCGGCCCGCGTCGGCGACGCGATGGTACACGTCCGACGAGCCGGGCGGCACGTGGCCGGTCGGCGGATCAGCGGACGACGAACGTTCCGTCCGCCACGGCGAGACGCTCGTTGTCGCACTCGAGCTTCACCGGATAGCGGTGCTCGCCGGGCGGCGGCTTCTGCGCGTCGAGCACGAGGCGCGCGATCGTCGTCGCGCCCGGCGCCAGGTCGAACCAGTCCGAACGTCCGGTCAGGTAGCCCAGCGCGGCGTCGTAGCCGGCGACCTCGACGCGGCATCTCGCCAGCGGCTCATCCGCGGTGTTGCGTACGCCGACCGCGATCGTCGCCGTGCGCGTCGTGGACGACAGCTCCGCCCGCGGCAGCGGCGCTATCGACGCGCCGCGTCCGGTCAGCTTCGACTCGATCGCGAGCAGCGCGCCGCTCTCGCCGACGATGAACGCCGGAACGAACACGAGCGCGGCGACGCCGACGGTACCGGCGAGCAGGACGACGAGGTCGGCGCCCCAGACCGCGCCGCGCTTCGCCAGCGCGGCTTCGCCCCGGGTGTCGTAGGTGCCGGCGTCGAGCACGCGCGCCGATTCCTCGACCTCGACGCCGAGGCGTCGCGCGAGCGCGCGCATGATCCGCGGGCGCGCGAAACGGAAGAACGCCCACAGCCAGATCCAGTAGGCGAGGAGGAGCCCGATGCCGAGCCAGGCCGCCGGGCCGAGCGCCGGGGAACCCATCGATCTCGAGGCCGCGGGTCGGTCCTCGGGCCGACCCGCTAGGCCGGCCCGCTCGTCGATCAGTGCTTGTGCTGCGCCGCCGGCCCGGCGACGCCCTTGACCGCCGCCTTCACCTCGACGATCGACGTCCTGCCGTCCTTGTCCCTGAGCGTCAGCATGATCGGGACGCTCTCCCCTTCCTTCAGCTGCTGCCGGAGGTCCATCAGCATCACGTGGTAGCCGCCGGGCTTGAGCTCGACGGTGGCGCCGGCCGGTAGCGGCAGCGCCTTCATCGCCGACATCCGCATGACCCCGCCCTCCATCTTCATTTCGTGGATCTCGACGATTCCGGCCACCGGCGTCGCGGCGGAGACGAGCGACAGATCGGTCGCGGACTTGAGCTGCATGAAGGCGCCGGTGGCCTTCTGGGACGGAACGGTGCCCCGGACCCAGGGATCGATGACGGCGACCTGGGCGAGAAGCGCGGGGGCGAGGACCAGGGCGGCGAGGGCGGTGAGCGGTCGGAGGAGATTCATGTCGATTCCTGTGCAAGGGCCCGGCGGACGGGCGGTCGATCGGAGGGTCGCGCTCGCGCGGTCGGACGCGGAGGGCGAAAACGACGAGGCGGGTCCTACGACGCCGGCGGCGGCGCGCGGGCGTACGGGAGGTCCGGGCGGGACGTCGCCGATGCGGCGGACGACGGCACCGGGCGCTCGAAGGCGAGCGCGATCCGTGGGGGAGCGAGCGGGCCGGAACCGACGGCCGCCGGAGCCGATCCGCAACAGCGATCGCAATCGTGGATCGTCGAGGTCGACCCGGCCGGGGCCGCCGGAACGAGCTTGCCCGCGACGCACAGGTCGAATCCGTGGCTCGTCGGACCCGGCCGCGCCGGAACGGGCAGCGCCAGGGCCAGCGTCAGTGCGGCCAGGACGAACGCAGCGACTCGGCGCCGGAGCGAATTCGCGGGCATCCTGTGATTCTAGCCGGCACGCTGTCGTCGACCGGGCCGATCCACGTCAAGCGGCACGCGAGGTGTCGGGGCGAGACAGTTGATCCAGATCAAGAAAACCGCCGCTCAAGGGGGAGAAGCGATTGCTACCGCTATCGCTTGCGGTCTAGCCTCCCCCTTCACACCAGATCTGGTGGTCCGGCGGCCGCGGCCTCGTGGCGAGCCCGGGACCCCGACGGAGGGAGCATGCCGGTCACGACCACCCGCCCGAGCCGCGAGGCGACGGGCGCCCCCACGCTGCCGAAGTCGGTCGTCAAGCGCGACGGCCGGCGGATGGCGTTCGACCTCGACAAGATCGTCTCGGCGATCGAGCGGGCCGGGTCGGCGACCGCCGAATTCGACCGGGCCGAGGCGGCGCGGCTGGGCGAGTCGGTGGGGCGTGTGCTCGCGCACCGCTTCGAGAACGCCGAGCCGGGCATCGAGGCGATCCAGGACATCGTCGAGCACACGCTCGCGGCCGGCGGCTGGTTCGACACCGCGCGCGCCTACATCGTCTACCGCGACCGCCACGCGCGGTTGCGCGACCAGAAGAAGACGCTGGTCGACGTCGCCGCGTCGATCGACGAGTACCTCGATCAGAGGGACTGGCGCGTCAACGCCAACGCCAACCAGGGCTACTCGCTCGGCGGCCTGATCCTCAACGTCTCGGGCAAGGTCGTCGCCAACTACTGGCCTTCGCACGTCTACGCGCCGGAGATCGGCCGCGCGCATCGCGAGGGCGACGTCCACATCCACGACCTCGACATGCTCGCCGGCTACTGCGCCGGCTGGTCGCTGCGCCGGCTCCTCTACGAGGGCCTGAACGGCGTGCCGGGCAAGGTCGAGGCGGGGCCGGCGAAGCACATGTCGAGCGCGGCTTCCGGCAGATCGTCAACTTCCTGGGCACGCTGCAGAACGAATGGGCGGGCCGCGCAGGCGTTCAGCTCGTTCGACACCTACATGGCGCCGTACATCCGCGCCGACAAGATGAGCTACGGCGCGGTCAAGCAGTGCGTCCAGGAGCTGATCTACAACCTCAACGTTCCGTCGCGCTGGGGCACGCAGACGCCGTTCACCAACCTCACCTTCGACTGGACCTGTCCGGAGGACCTGCGCGAGCAGGTGCCGGTGATCGCCGGCGTCGAGCAGCCGTTCACCTACGGCGAGCTCCAGGTCGAGATGGACATGATCAACCGCGCCTACATCGAGGTGATGACCGAGGGCGATGCGAAGGGGCGCGTGTTCACGTTTCCGATCCCGACCTACAACATCACGCCCGACTTCGATTGGGACCACCCGAATTGCGAAGCGCTGTTCGCGATGACCGCGAAGTACGGTCTGCCGTACTTCCAGAACTTCGTGAACTCCGAGTTGAAGCCGCACATGATCCGCTCGATGTGCTGCCGGCTCCAGCTCGACCTGACCGAGCTGCTCAAACGCGGCAACGGCCTGTTCGGCAGCGCCGAGCAGACCGGGTCGCTGGGCGTGGTCACGATCAACTGCGCACGGCTGGGATACCTGCACGCCGGCGACGAGATCGGCATGATCCGGCGTCTGGACGAGCTCCTGCGCCACGCGCGCGACAGCCTCGAGGTCAAGCGCAAGGTGATTCAGCGGCTGATCGACCAGGGGCTCTTCCCGTACACGAAGCGCTACCTCGGCACGCTGCGCAACCACTTCTCGACGATCGGCGTGAACGGGATCAACGAGATGATCCGCAATTTCACCCGCGACGCCGAGGACATCACGACCCCGTCCGGCCACGCGTTCGCGGTCCGACTGCTCGACCACCTGCGGGCGCGCATCGTCGCGTTCCAGGAGGAGACCGGCCACATGTACAACCTCGAGGCGACGCCGGCCGAGGGCACGACCTACCGGTTCGCCAAGGAGGACCGCAAACGCTGGCCGGACATCCTGCAGGCGGGCACGGCGGAGACGCCGTATTACACGAACAGCTCGCAACTGCCGGTCGGATTCACCGACGATCCGTTCGAGGCGCTCGCCCGCCAGGAGGAACTGCAGAAGAAGTACACCGGCGGCACCGTGCTCCACCTCTACATGAACGAGCGGGTGTCTTCCCCGGCGGCCTGCAAGGCGCTGGTCCGCCGCTCGCTCGAACGCTTCGGCCTGCCGTACATCACGGTGACGCCGACGTTCTCGATCTGCCCGACACACGGTTACCTCGCCGGCGAGCACGAATTCTGTCCCAAGTGCGACGCCGAGCGCCTCGAGGAGAAGCGGCGCCGCCTCGCCGCCTGAACGCCCGCCCCGAATCCGACCCGGCCACGCGGAAATCCGCCACCGCCACCGCCACCGCGGCCACCGCCGTCACCGATTGACCGCGATCAACGACAACCCGACCCGAGGAAGACCACGATGAACGACATGACCGACGCCCGACTGCTGCTCCAGACGGTGACGCTGGACGATTCCGAGCGCCAGCGCTGCGAGGTGTGGACGCGCGTGATGGGCTACCACCGTCCGGTGGCGTCGTTCAACATCGGCAAGAAGGGCGAGCACGCCGAGCGCCGCTTCTTCCGGGAGTGCCGGATTCCGGCGCAGGCGTAGGGATCTCGCGGGGAGGCGGATGTCGCGTCGCGTTTCGCTTCCCTTCCGCGGGGCTTCCGTGCTGCCGTTTCCCGGCGTCGGGCCGGCGACGCGTGACGCGCGCGCGCCGCGACGGACGGTCGCGGCGAACCAGTCGCGCGTCGGCGACGCGGATCGCGCCGCGTCGTCGCCCCCGCGCTCGACCGGGCGGCCGGCCGGTCGCGCGCGAGCGGTCGGCGGGGGCGACGCGCCGGACCGTCGCGATCCCGCATCGCTGCGCATCGGCGGCGTCACGCCGTTCTCGTCCACCGACTTCCCGGGCAGACTGGCGGCGGTCCTGTTCCTGCAGGGCTGTCCCTGGCGTTGCGGCTATTGCCACAATCCGCATCTGCGCGAGAGCGAGGGCGATGTCCGGCACGACTACGCGTCGTTCGTCGGCTGGCTCGCGACGCGGACCGGTCTGCTCGACGCGGTCGTGTTCTCCGGCGGCGAGCCGACCGCGCAGGCGGCGCTCGGCGAGGCGATGCAGGACATCCGCTCGCGCGGATTCGCGATCGGGCTGCACACCGGGGGCGCGTACCCGCGCCGGCTCGCCCAGGTACTGCCGCTGGTCGACTGGGTCGGGCTCGACGTCAAGGCGCCGATGCCGGCCTACGGCGCGGTCACCGGCGTGAGCGGCAGCGGCATCGCCGCCAACGCCAGCGTGCGGCTGGTGGTCGGCTCCGGTGTCGCGCACGAAGTCCGCACGACGGTCCACTTCGACCTGACGCCGCCCGAGGCGCTGGTCGCGCTCGCCGACGAGCTGGCCGCGATCGGCGTGCGGCGCTGGATCCTGCAACCGTTCCGTCCGACCGGCTGCGCCGAGGAGCGCCTCGTCGCCGCCGCGCCCAGCGGCGAGCGGGTCGACGAGGCGCTGCTCGCGCGGTTGCGCGAACGGGTTCCCGGAGTCGAGGTGCGCGGACCCTGAGGGGATCGTGGGTCGGCCTTCAGGCCGACCGGAGTGCCGCGTCGGAAGCGAGACGTCGGGCTGAAGTCCGACCTACCGGCCCGATTGTCGAGCGCGAGCGTCGACCCCGATCCGCGGCGTCAACCGACGCCGGCGGCACCGAACGGACTGTCGATCGCGAAGAGCCAGCCGCCGTCGGCCTGACGGCGCAACACGTCGCAGGTGCGGCCTTCGAGCCGCATCGGCTTGCCGTCCGGGCCGGTGGCGTCCAGCGTCCAGTCGGCGATCAGAACGGCGAGCCCGGGCCCCGGGATGATCGTCGTCGGCGCCATCGAGAATCGCCCCTTCAGCGCCATGAATCCGGCGAGCGCCTCGCGGATCGCCGCGTGTCCGCGAGCGACCGCGCCCGGTTGCGGCAACAACACCGCGTCCTGCTCGTAGAGCGCGACGACGCCGTCGAGATCGCCGGCGGAAAAGAGACGGCCGAACGTCGGGTGGCCGTCTTCGGGACGCGGGATCGGCATGATTCGGGCTCCTCGGACGAGACGGGTGCGGGACGCGCAGTGTGCCGCGTCGGCCCGCGCGGCGGAAGTCCCGCATCCGCGGAGGCGCTCGCCGAGCGGCCGCCGACGGGGGCGCACGTTGCCAGCCGGTTCGGCGTCATCCAAACTCGCCGTCGCATGGCTACCCCGCTTTCGGCCGCCCCGCGGCGCGTCAAGGCCGCCTTCCTCGGCCCCTTCGGGGTCGCGATCGTGGCGATCCTGACCGCGTTCGCGACCGCGATCTACCTGCTCGAGAGCAATGTCCGGGAGCGGGACCTCGCCGAACGGCTCTCGGCGGTGGCCAAGCTCTTCTCGGTCAAGCTCGACAAGGACGCCAACCTGATGCGCGCCGTCGGCCGGGCGATGATGGAGAACGCTGCGATCGCCGAGGCGTTCCGCCGCGCGGACCGCGACGAGCTCGAACGCGCGGGGCGCTCGCTCTTCGAGGTGCTGCGCACGGATCACCGTGTCACGCATCTATATTTCACCCGGCCGGACCGGATCAATCTCTACCGGTTCCACAGTCCGGAAGCGCATGGCGATCTGATCGATCGCGCCTCGATGCTGCAGGCGCACGCGCGCAGGACCGCGGTTCAGGGGCTCGAGATGGGACCGTTGGGGACGCTGACGCTCAGGGTCGTCATGCCGTGGCGCGAGGGCGAGCGCGATCTCGGGTTCGTCGAGATCGGCGAGGAGATCGAGCACGTGATCGAGGAGATCCGCGACGCCCTCGGCGTGGACGTCGTCGCCCTCGTCAACAAGCGCTACGTCGCCCTGTCGCAGTGGCAGGCCGGGCAGGATCTCATGCGGCGCCAGGGCGACTGGAACCGTTTCCCTTCGCACGTCGCCCTCGCGAAGACGGTTGCGGAACTGCCGCGCGAGCTCGACGAAAACGTGCTCGCGCGGCTGCTGGTCGACGGGACCGTCCGGATCCGGAGCGGTGATCGTTCGATGCAAATGGCCGCGCTGCCGCTCGCGGATGCCGGCGGCCGGCGCATCGGCGAGCTGGCGATACTGCGCGATGTGTCGGGTCTCGAGTCGACGTTCGACCGCTACGTGCTCGCGGTCGTGCTCGCCTGCCTGGTCGTGGCGGCCACCGTCTACGGGGCGTTCTACGTCGCGCTCGACCGGGTGGAGCGCGACTACCGGCGCCAGCACGAACTCGAGCACCGCCTGCTCAGACTCGACACCGAGCACCAGCGCATGTTGCAGGTGGAGAAGCTGTCGGCTCTCGGGACGATGGTCGGCGGCATCGCCCACCAGCTCAACAATCCGCTGGTCGGCGTCGTGAACATGGCCGAACTCGCCCAACGCGACGCCGACGATCCGTCGCGCACGCGGGAACATCTGACGGAGATCCGCAAGGCGGGCGAGGATTGCCGGACGTTCGTGCGCCGAATGCTCGAGTTCTCCAAGGTCTCGTGCTTCGACAGCAAGCCGACCCCGATCGCCTCGCTGATCGAAGAGACGGTCCTCATGTTCCGTCAAACCGAGCGGCGGCACCTGCCGGTCGACGTCCACGTTCCGGATCGCCCGCCGATGCTCGTCATCGATCCCATCCTCGTGCGCCACGCGCTGTTCAACCTGCTGCTCAACGCCGCTCAGGCGACCGACGGTACCGCCGCCATCGACATCCGCCTGGAGCCGCGTGCCGACGCCGTGAGCGGGATCCCGGGCTGGTCGCTTTCGGTCGCCGATCGCGGGCGGGGGATCGCTCCCGAGATCCGCGACAAGATCTTCGTGCCGTTCTTCACGACGCGCGCGGACGGAACCGGCCTCGGGCTCCCGGTGGTGCTGCACGTCGCGTTGCTCCACGACGGACATGTGGACGTCGTCGCGCGAGAAGGCGGAGGCACGATATTCTCCCTATGGCTGCCCCAATGACCGAAACGCCACCAACGGCGCGACCGCGCGTTCTCGTCGTCGACGACGATCACTACACGCGAACGCTCATCGACCGGCTGCTCGGTCCGTCGGCCGACGTCCGATTGGCGATGGATGGCGACGAGGCGCGCAAGGCGTTCGGTGCTGAGGACTTCAATCTGGTTCTGATGGACCAGCGGCTGCCGGCGGACAACGGCATCGACCTGCTGCGGGAATTCCGGCAACAGCGGCCCAGGATGGTGGCCATGCTGATGACCGGCTACGCCGACGTGCGTGACGCGGTCGCCGCGGTTCGCGAAGGCGTCTTCGATTACCTGACGAAGCCGTTCGACAACCTGGAGGCGCTGGAGGCGGTGATCGGGAAGGCGCTCGAACTGGACCGTGCCTACCGGGAGATCGGCGATCTGCGTTCACGACTCGGCGGCGGCGAGTCGGTGCCGGCGGTGATCGCGCGGTCCGCGGCGATGCAGAAGGTGCTGGGGCAGGTACGCCAGGTGGCGGGACTGGACACGACAGTGCTGCTCGAGGGCGAGAGCGGAACCGGCAAGGACGTGGTCGCCAAGCTCGTCCACGCCTGGAGCAGACGTGCGTCGAAGCCGTTCCTGGAGGTCAACTGCGGAGCGCTGCCGGAGTCGTTGCTCGAAAGCCTGTTGTTCGGCTACGAGCGTGGCGCGTTCACCGGTGCGAGCGCCGCGAGCGCCGGGTATTTCGAGAAGGCAGACGGAGGCAACCTGTTCCTCGACGAGATCGCGGACATGAGTCCGAAGCTGCAGAGCAGCCTCCTGCGCGTCCTCCAGGATCATCAGTGCACGCGCATCGGCAGCATCGAGCCGCGACCCGCCGATTTCCGCCTCGTCTGCGCGACGAACCGGCCGTTGGCCGCCGAAGTCAAGGCGGGGCGGTTCCGCGAGGACCTCTATTACCGGATCAACGTGGTGGTCGTCAGGCTCCCGCCGCTGCGCGAGCGGGAGGTCGACATCGTCCTGCTCGCGACCCACTTCCTCGACCACTTCAACGCCAAGTTCGGCAAAGCCTGCGGCCCGCTGACCCCGGCCGCGGTGGTCGCGCTGAAGTCCCACCCGTGGCCGGGAAACGTGCGCGAACTGCAGAACTGCATCGAGCGGACCGTCGCGCTGCATGCCGGTGGGCCGGTGGACGCGATGCACCTGGGTCCGGTCGCGTTTTCGGCCGGGCCCGGTGCGCCCGCGGCGGAGTCGATCGGCGAACCTGCGGACTACGGGAGCGCCCGGGCGCGATTCGAGCGCGACTACCTGCGCCGCATTCTCGATGCAGCCGGCGGAAACGTCTCCGAAGCGGCCCGGCTGAGCGGCATTCCGCGACAGAGTCTCTATGTCCGAATGAAACGCTGGGGCATTGTCAGCGAATCGTGACACCTGTCACCGGCCGTTGACGCCGGCGGCTCCCGCGGCCGCCGTCTTTCCTCTGCGACGCCCCGGGATCGCGCCTCGGGGTGCGATGGCACGCCCGTTGCAGATGTCCGGGCGGGAAACCCGGAGCCGCCGACGGGAGAAGTGCCGTGCCTGCCACGATTCGAGCCACGCTCGCCGCGTTCGTGATCGCCGCGTTCACCGGCGGGGCGGCCGGCGTCCAAGCGGGCAGCGACGCCCCGATCGACACGGCGACGATCGAGAAGAACCGCAAGGCGAACGAAGCCTGCTTCGAGTGTCATAGCGAGGCCGCGGTACGCAGACCCCCGCGCCCCGATCTGGATCTCGGTGCGCTCCGGGACTCGCGAGTCGAGCCCAAGTCGTTCACCCCGTCCGATCACGGCGTCATGGACTGCCGCCAGTGCCATGGCCGGGGATACGACCTCTACCCGCACTCGGCGACCGGAAAGACCGAGACGAGTCCGTGCACCGAGTGCCACGCCGCGAAGGTGCTGCGCCTGGAACCCCAATTCAACGGCTCGGTGCACGCGCGGAACAAGGGCCTGAAGGAGAAGTTCACCTGCAGCACCTGCCACAACGCCCACGACAACATCGTCGCCGTTCGGCTCAAGGATCCGGCCAGGATCGTCGCGCAGGACAACCACGGCTGCCTCGAGTGCCACAACTCGGACCTGACCTTCGCGAAATTCGCACCCGACTCCGAGAAGGTCCCGGGCCAGAAGCGCCGCCGTCCCGATATCGACACGATCCATGACTGGCTGCCCAACGCCAAGGCGCACTGGAAGGCCGTGCGATGCGTCGAATGCCATACGCCCGAGGTCGCGGCGGGCAAGATGTTGTCCCACGAGATACTGGACAAGGAGAAAGCCGAGCGCAAGTGTCTGTCGTGCCACTCCGCGAACAGCACGCTGAAGGTCCGGCTCTACCGTCATCTGGTGAAGGACGAGCAGGAACGGCTCGGTTTCACCAACAGCGTGATTCTGTCGAATTCCTACGTGATCGGCGCGACACGGCATCCGCTGCTCGACCGCATCGTCGTCGGCCTGGTCCTCCTGACGCTGATCGGCGTACTCGTGCATGGCGCGATCCGGGTGGTGGCGGCGTTGCGCAGGAGGGGGCAACGGTCATGAACGAACGCATCTACCTGCTGCCGCTGTGGATACGGATCTGGCACTGGACCAACGCGTTGCTGATCGTCGTGCTGGCGGCGACCGGGGTGAGCCTACACTTCGCCGACCCGCGGCTGCCCCTGGTCGAATTCTCGTTGGCGGCCCGCGTGCACGACGTGGCGGGACTCGGGTTGTGCGCGGCGTACGCGTTCTTCGTGATCGCGAACATCGCGAGCGGCAACTGGTGGCAGTACGTTCCGAAGCCGCCCGGAGTTCTCGCCCGCTGCTGGACCCAGACGCGATGGTATTGCTACGGGATCTTCCGCGGCGAGCCGCACCCCTTCCCGGTGACGCGCGAGGTCAACTTCAACGCGTTGCAGGCGGTCATCTACTGGGCCGTCATGTACGTCCTGATGCCGGTGTTGCTGGCGAGCGGATTGGTGTTCATGTTTCCGCAGGTCGCGCCGGATCGCCTCTTCGGCTTCGATGGGCTGCTCCCGATCGCCGTGCTCCACTACGTCGCCGGAACGGTCGCCGTGCTGTTCCTGATCGCCCACGTCTACCTCGGCACCACCGGCACGACGGCCACCGCCATGTTCAAGACGATGATCACCGGATGGCATGAACACTGAATCGCCGTTCGATTTCCTTCCACCGCAGGAGTCCACCATGAACAGCCGTTTCGTCCGCATCGCCGTCGTCACCCCGCTCGCGCTCGCGATCGGCCTCGCCTACGCGGCGGGCCGCGAGCCGGCGCCGCGCGACAAGCCCAAGGAGCACAAACCGATCACCGTGACCGCCGTCGCCGCGACCACGGCGCCGACGCTCGACGGCGATGCCAAGGACGCCGCTTGGAAGGCGGCTCCCGCCGTCAAGTTCAACGCCGTCAACGGTTACAACTTCAAGGACGGAAAGGGCAAGTCGTCCGGGACCATCCAGGCCACCTACGACAAGGAGAATCTCTATCTTCTCGTCACCTACGACGATCCGACGTATTCGGTGCGGCGCAGCCCCTACCAGAAGCAGAAGGACGGATCCTGGGCGATGCTGAAGGACCCGGACGACAAGGGCGGGGACAACTGCGTCTACTACGAGGACAAGATCGCCCTCATCTGGAACATCAACAACAGCATCATCGGTTTCGACCGGTTCGGGTGCCAGATCGGCTGCCACGGCGGTGAACCGGGCAAGCCCTACGGCAACAAGTACACCGAGGAGGCCGGCGAAATGGGCGACATCTGGCACCTCAAGTACGTGCGCGGCGGATTCATGGGACAGATGGACGATCAGTACCTCGATCACACACGCTTCGATCCCGAGAAGGCCAAAGAGGCCGGTCGCAAGTCCGACGCCAAGACCGGCGGCGGCTACGAGGACGTCAAGCTCGTCAACGGCAAGCCCGAGTTCATGAGCAAGGACGGCAAGCCGGCCAACAAGGGCGGCACCTATTGGATCAAGGCCGAAGACAAGGTCGCCTTCGACGACAGCAAGTTCAAGCCGGGCGACGAAGTCGCGTCGATCGTCGTCGCGCCGTTCACCGGCGACCGCGGCGACATCAGGGTCGGCACGAAGTGGGCGAACGGCCGCTGGACGATCGAGATCGCGCGCAAGCTGGTCACCGGGTCGAAGACCGACGTCAACTTCGACGATCTCAAGAAGGGCTACGGGTTCGGCATCGGCCTGTTCGACAACGCCCAGGTCCGGCATGCCTACGTGCAGGAACCGATGGTCCTCGTGTTCAAGTAGTCCGCACGGAGGGCGGCGGCGGCGCGACCCGCGGTCCGGGCAGCGCCGCCACCGCGAGCGCCGCGACCAGCAGCGCGGCGCTGGCGTTGTGCGCGCCGGTGAGCGCGACCGAGGGTTGCAGCCAGGTCGTCGCCGCTCCCATCGCGACCGCGGCGACAGTCGCGAGCGCGATCCAGGCGGCGAGCGATCGGTCCTCGCGCACCCGCCAGGCGGCCGCGAGCGCCAGCACGGCGATCGCGATCGACGCGATCCGATGGAGCGCGACGAGCGCGGCGGCTCCGTCCGGTGCACGCACGCGTCCATGAGCGACATCGAGTGCGCGCAACGGATCGAGGATGCCCGACCCGGCGAGACGCCCGAAGTCCGCCGCCGGGCAATCGAGCGACGCCGGACAGCCGGTGAGCGCGAACTGGGCGCCGATCATGCCGCCGACGGCGACGTGCACGGCGGTGACGACCAACGCGATCGTCAGGATCACGTCCCCGCCGGCACCGGGGTCGGAACGGGGCACGCCGTCGCGCAGCGAGGCGGTCAGCGCGGCCAGCGTCGCGAACAGCGCGAAGCCGCCGAGCAGGTTGCCGATCGCGATCGCCGGCACGCGCGCGCCGGGCGTCGCGAGTCCGACGACCGCCAGGGCGAGAGCGATCGCGAGCGCGGTGAAGGCGAGCCGGCGCTCGACGACGAACGCCGGCTTTGGTTTGAGCAGCACGAATGCGATCACGCCGATCAGGATCAGCGCCGAGGACGCGGCGATCCGATGCACGAGCCGTGCGGCGCCCTCGCCGGGCAGAAGCGCGGGCGGACCGCCGATCGCCGAGGCGATCCGGCCGTAGCACGCCGGCCAGTCGGCGCAGCCCAGCCCGGCGAGCGAGTGGCGCAGCCAGGCGCTGGCGACCAGGACGGCGAAGGTCGCGATCGCGGCGGCCAGCGAGACCCGGTAGGCGATCCGTCGCGCCGGCGCGGCATCGGGTGCTGCGGCCGGTATCGCGCTCATGGCGCGTACGGCCGCTCGCGCACGGCGATCGCGACGACGATGACGAAGAGCATCCCGCCGATCACCGCGACGAGCCCGCCCAGTCCCATCAGCCCCATCCCGGCGATCTCGCTCGTCGTGCGCAGTACCTGCTCGCCGCCGGCGACCTTGCGCTGGACGCCGTACCCGCCGGACCAGACGAGCCCGCCGATGTGCATGAGCTGTCCCGTGCCGTAGAGCACCGATTGCCAGACCGCGAGCCTCGGGCGCGGCGCGGCGGCGCCGAGCCGGGGCAGCAGCCAGTAGGTGAGGCCCATGAGCGCGATCGTCACGCCGACGATCGCGCCATGGTAGTGAGCCGGGATGCGCACGTTGCTCCCTTCGATCGCGAAGCCGATGAGTCCGCCGACGCCGAAGAGCACGATCGAGGTCGCGAGCGCGGCCGCGAGCGGGCGCGCCGGCGGCGCGATCGGGCCTGCGCGCCGCCGGCGCGCCCAGCCGACGGCGACCGCGGCGGCGACCACCGGGATCGCGAGCGCGCCGCCGACGCGCATCAGCCAGGTCTGCAGCCGATGATGCTCGACCGCGGTCGTGTCGTAGGCGAGGTAGACCACGACGGTCGCGAACACCGCCACGAGCTGGATGCCGAACAGTAGCGCGACCACGCGCGGCGAGATCGGCACGCGCACGCCCGCCGCGTCGGCGAGCAGCAGCCACGCGACCAGCATCACCAGCGTCCAGGCGAACTGCAGCACGTGTCCACCGCCCCAGAACGCGAGCTCGTACCAGGCGCGCGCCTCGAGCGAGCGCGGCACCGTCAGTCCCGACCAGGCGAAGGCGATCAGGGCGATCGCGCCGGCGACGATCGCCGCGTTGAGTCCGAAGCGGAGCGTGCCCGCGCCGTCGAGCCGCACGCCGACCAGCGGCGAGGCGAAGAGTCCGCGCGCGACGAGCAGCAGCGCGCCGGCGCCGAACACCGAGAGTCCCGCGAGGAACACCGGGCCGTCGACGACCGGGATGTAGTTCGCCATGATCGGCGCGGGCGGATCGACGAACGGCGCGATCGCGATCGCGATCGACCCGACGGTGGCGAGCATCAGCGCGACGCGGCCGAGGAAGAGCGCGCGCGGCGTGCTGTTCAGGCTCCAGACGGTTCCCGCGAACGCCACGAACCACACGAGCACCGACAGGTCGACGTGGGCGACCAGCACCGTGCGGAAGAAATCGCCCGCCGGCAGCAGCCGGTTGACGCCGGGCGTGCGCGCCAGCGCGAGGAACACCGCGAGCAGTCCCGAGGCCGCGAGCGCGCACACGCCGAGCGCGAGCCATCCGGTCGCGAGCCGCGAGCGGCCGTCGCGCGGGACGGCGAGGGCGTAATGGCCGAACGCGAGGTCGAGCGGGAGCTTCGCCGGGCCGGCGCCCTCGCCTTCGGCTCGCATCGGCGCGGGCGACCTCACGTGGCGCGGCCCGCCGCGCGACACGGCTCGGGACGCCGCCGGGCGATCGGGGTTCGACGATGCGGATCGGGGGACAAGGCTCGTACGCTCGTGCAACCGGCACGAGTGTCGCATGCCGCCCGGTCGCGAGCCAAGCCGCCGCCGGCCGCTCGCCCGGCGGCGGATCAGGGCGGTTGGGTGCAGGCGGCCCCGCCCGAGACCAAGGTGTTGATCGAGGAACTGATCGAGGCGGTCCCGCTGGTCGTATTGCGCGCGGCGAGATAGGTGCTGAGCGCGGTGGTGTCCGTCGCGCCGCCCGCGTAGCCCGGCAGCCGCACGACCGAGGTATTGCGTTGCCGGAAGCGGATCTCGCTGCCGCCGCCGACGACCGACGATCCGCCGGCGACATCGTTGGCGAGGCCCGCTCCGCCGATGTCGACGCAGGCCGTCACGACGCCGCCGCCGCTGGTCGTTCCCATGTTGGCGATGATCCCGTGCAACTGGTTCACCGTCGGACTCTCGAGGTCCACCGTGTTGCCGGTCAGCGTGAGATCGACGAGCGGACCGGTCGCACCGCCGTCGCCGGCGTTCAGGTCGACCGCGTTGTTCCCGCCCCAGTTGCGGATCGTGTTGCCGGTGATCGCCATCACCAGCGCGGCGGCGCCGGTGGCGGTGACCGCGAGTCCTCCGCCCTGCACCGAGGCGGACGACACCGAGCCCGGTCCGGTCCCGGCCAGTCCGACCTGGTTGTTCCGGAACCGGCCCGTCATCGACGCGTTGCTCGTCGTCAGGTTGCTGATGAAGAAGTTGAACGCGGTGAGCCTCGAGAACCTCGAGGCGTTGCCGTCGACGTCGAAGGTCAGGTGCGACGAATGGTCGGTCGACGCGTTCACCGCCCCGCCGAACGGCTGCGAGGCCGTCGTGTTCGCCGACTGGAAGGTGTTGGCGCTGATCACGAGATCCATCGCCGCCAGACCCTTCGATCCGGCGTCGATGTGGTTCGACGAGTTGTCGGTGAACGTCGAGCCGGTCACCGTCACCTTCATCGTCACGCCGGAGCACGACGACGCGCCGCCGCCCAGGCAGGTGTAGAGGGCGAGACCGTGGTTGTTCCCGCTGTTGCGGATCGTCGTGCCGCTGATCGTCAGCCGGTCGAGCACGCCGGTCGTGTTGTTCACGCGGACGTTGTCGTTGAAGCCGCCGAGGATCTCGGATCCCGAGATCGTGCCGGTACCGAGCCAGTCGGTGACGAACAGCGCGCCTTCGTCGACCGCGCCGCCATGGCTGCCGTCGAACACGCAGGTGTCGAGCGCGAGTCCGGTCACCGTGCTGCCGTTCAGACCGAAGTTGGTGCTGCCGTTGAGGCGCATGCGCGTCAGACTGACGTTCTTCGCGCTGGTCAGCTTCACACCGGTGTCGCTGGATCCGGTGATGGTGCCGCCGCTGCAGGTCGGCGACGCTGCGGTGCAGGTCCCGCCGGTGCCGGTGACGGCGAAGCTGCCCGACGACGGGTTGACGCTCGACAGGTTGATCCCGATGTCGGCGCCGCTCGCGTTCACCGAGGTCAGCGCGAACGTGCCGCTGACGTTGGCGAGATCCACGGCCCGCGCGCCGTTGGTCGTGACGTTGGGGATGTCGGAGACGACGAGGCCGGTGAACGGTCCGGCCAGCGTCGCGGCGAGCCCCTTCGACGAGGCCGGCGGCTGGATGCGCAGGCCGCGGACCTGCGTATTGCCGCCGTTCATGTTCACCGTCCCCTGGATGATCGGGTGGGTGAGGCCGACAGCCGGCCGCGCGACGGTTCCGGCCGGCGGCGCGATGCCCATGACGGCGTCGAACGACGCCCCGGTCACGCCCTGTCCGACGAGCCAGCCGGACGCCGGCAGCGTGACGCCGGCGCCGGAGGTCTGGGTTCCGGTGTAGACGAAGATGCGCTGGTTGGTGGTGCTGCCCATCGCGGCGGTCGCCGCGGCGAGCGTGTTGAACCGGCTGAGCAGCGTTCCATTGCCACCGCCCGCCGCAGCGGTGTCGACGAACCAGATCACCGGACCGGCGACATTGAACGTCACCGTGATCGGCGCGCTGTCGACGCCCGGTCCGGGACAGCCGGTATCGGCGATCGTGTAGGTGAACGTCACGTTGCCGGTCACGCCCGGCGGTGGGGTGAACCGGAACGACCCGTCGGCGGCGGCGGCGACCGTGCCGCCGGCCGGGGTGGTCGCGCTGATGCTCCCGAGGTTCAGCGTGACCGTCGTGGAGACGCATCCGCCGACGCCGTTGTCGGCCGCGTCCGACGCACCCGCCAGCAATCCGCTCGCCGCCGGGATGTCGATCGGCATGTTCGCCTGCGCCGAGTAATTCTTGGCGGTGACGGTCGGGGGATCGTTGACTGCGTTGACGGTGATCGTGAACGTCTGGACCGCGCTGGTGTCTATGCCGCCGTCCGCCGTTCCGCCGTCGTCGTGGATGCGCACGCTGACGAGCGCCGAGCCGTTCTGGTTCGCTGCCGGCGTGTAGGTGAGGACGCCCGACGGGCTGATCGCCGGCTGGACCGAGAACAACGCGTTGTTGTCGTTGCCGACGATGAAATCGACCAGCTGGCCGGATTCGCTCGGCGGCCCCGGCGAGATCGAGCCCGCCCATCCGTTGACCGTCTGCGCGCCGGCGTCTTCGGACACGGCCTGGTTGCCACCCTTCACGAAGCTCGGCGCCTGGTTCACGCAGCGGACGGTGATGACGAACGTCTGCGTGGACGTGTTCACGCCGCCGTTGGACGTGTCGCCGGAATCCTGCGCCTGGACCGTGATCGTCGAACTGCCACAGGCGCTGGAGGCCGGCGTGTAGCTCAGCGTCCGGGTGGTCCCGCTGCCGGTAAACGTCGGCGCGACGCTGAAGATCCCGGGATTGCTGTTGCCGGTCGCGCTGATCGCGACCGTCTGCCCCGATTCGTTCGCCGGCCCGGGCGAGATCGCGCTGATGAAGCCGGGGATCGACTGGGCGCCGGCGCTCGGGAGCACCGACGGGTCCGCACCCTTGGTGAAAGCGGGCGCGTCGTTGACCGAGGTGACGTTGATCGTGAACACCTGGGCCGGACTCGAATCGGCGCCGCCGTTCGCGGTGCCGCCGTCGTCGTGCAGCACCAGCGTGATGTCCGCGCTGCCGAACGCGTCCGGGGCCGGCGTGTAGGTGAGCGTCCCGAGCGGGGAAACCGCGGGCGCGACGCTGAACAGGCCCGGATTGGTGTTGCCGGTGATCTGGAACGCGAGCGTTTGCGAGCCCTCCCAGGCGCCGCCCTTGCTGATGCTGCTCGCCCAGCCGGGGATCGACTGCGCGCCCGCGTCCTCGAGCACCGACGGGACGGCGCCCTTGGTGAACGACGGTGCGACGTTGACGTCGACGACGTTGATCGTCAGCGCCTGCGTCGCGTCCGGGGCCACGCCGTTCGAGGCGGTCAGGTTGAGCGTGTAGGGACCGGTCGAGCCGCTGCCGTTCGCCGCCGACCCGGTCAGCGTCGCCGTCGCGGCGCCGGGCACGTAGGAGAAGTTGACGCCGGCTGGGAGCGAACCTCCGGTCGTGATGCTGTTCACCGGCGGATTGCCGGTGGTCGTGATCGCGAAGTTCACCGACGCCCCGGCGATGAACGTCGCCGAGGCCGCGCTCGTGATCGCCGGCGGACCGGCGGTCTTGACGTCGGCGCGGAAGTAGAGCCGGCCGTTCTCGGACTTCGCGAAGGCCGCGGCGATGTCCGCTCCGTTCGCCGCGTCGCCGGTGGCGTCGGTCGCGATCGGCGGCACTCCGGTCCAGTCGGCGACGAGGCCGTCCAGGACGATCGCCGCCCAGGTGGTTCCGGCGACGACGCCCGCGAGCACGCCGCAGACGACGAGGGTCGACGCCTTGTGACGGCGCAGGCCGCGCACGGCGCTTCCCGCGAGGACGAGGGCCAGCAACAGCAGCGCGCCGTGGGCGATCGTCGGCACGGCCGCCGGCGGGGCGAAGCTCAGCAGGATCGCGTTTCCCGAGGGCGACCCGTCGGTCGTCAGCACCGCGTCGCCGCCGGCCGCCGGGTCGTTGAAGACGAAACCCAGCCGGTAGCGGCCTTGGGGCGCGCCGACCGGCGCGTAGGACTCGATCACGTCGTAGCCGGCGGTGCCGCCGCCGACGCCGACCGACCATCCGCCGGCGTCGACGTTCGCCGGGCTGGAGAAGGTGCCGGGGGGCGCGACGCAGTCGCTGCGCGTCACGCCGGTGACCAGCGGGGGAGACACGCTGGCGTCGACGGTCGTGGTGACGATGAACTCGACGCCGGCGAACGGACCCGCGGGCGTGGCGACGGTGCAGCCGGTGGCGGCGTTGGTGTCGCTGTCGACCAGGACGTCGAGCGTGGCGGCGCCGGCGGCAACCGCTGCACCCGCGGACAGCAACCCCGCGGCGAGCAGTCGGGGCACGATCCACCGCGGGATGTCGAGCGCGCGCATCGAGCGTCTCCGGACCGGTACGGTGCGCGGCCGCCCCCAATCGACAACGCGGGGGCATTGTCGAGGGCACCCGCAACGCGGTCAAGCGCCGACCCTGACGCTCGCGCAGGTATCGCCGGCGGCCGCTAGCGCGGCGACACCGAGGTTCGACGCGAGGTCTCGCGCTTGGGCGGCAGCGGCTTCGGACGGCCTTCGTCCGCGAGCGCCGTCAGCGCGGTCCGGAACGACGCGATCGCCTCGTCGAGCGCGTCGCGATCGCCCCGTCCGGCCCAGACGACGCGGACGCGGGAGCGCGGCACCGCGGCGCGAAGTCCCGGCTTGCGGGCGCCGGCGATCCGCTCTTCGACCCAGTCCTGTCCCAGCCGGTAGACGCAGTCGCCCTCGCGGCACCCGGTCACCAGGACGCCGTCGACGCCGCTGCGCAACGCGTACTCGACGAACGACGGCGGCAGCTGTGCCGCGCACAGCAGCGTCATCGCCGCCGTATCGGGCGAGCGCAGCGACACGACGTCGATCGCCTCGTCGCAGCCGACGACGAGCACGCGTGGTGTCGTCGCCGGACCGGCGCGTCCCGAGACGCCGACGCGCGCGAGCTCGCGCTCCAGCGTGTCGCGGGCGGCGCCGACCGGTTTCTGCGGCAGATCGATGCCGGTGACGAGCTCGGTGACCGAGCGGAACGGTGTCGACGACGGACACGCACCGGCGCAGATGCCGCACCCGGCGCAAAGCGCTGGGTCGACGGCGGCCTGGAGCGGATGCGGCCGGCCGTCGGTGCGCGCGATCATCTCGATCGCGTTGTACGGACAGTCGGCGACGCAGCGCTTGCAGCCGTTGCAGTTGGAGAGCCCGACGACCGCGGCGCGCGGGTGCGGCGCGCGGGCCGCGCGCGACAGGTACGGCAGCGCGAGCAGGACCGCGGTCGCGGCGGCGGCGATCGCCCAGAGCGCGGTTGGCGACAGCCAGTACTGGACCGCGTGGGGCGCGAGGTAGAACCAGTCGAGCGCGAGCGACAGCGGCTCGACGCTCATCGAGGCGGGCGCGTCGCTCGTTACCGGCTTGAACCACGAGGCGACCGCGAGCGAGGCGAGAGTGCCCCAGGCGAGCGGGCGCGGCAGCGTCGTGGCCGGCCGGGCGAGCCTCTGGATGTGGATCCACATGACGGCGAGCGTGCCCAGCGGAATGCCGATGTGCAGGAAGATGAACAGCGAGAACAGTCGGTCGCTGATCTTGGCGTCGGTGTCGAAGTTGCGCGCGAGCGGCTCGGAAAAGAAGGGCAACGCGTCGAACCATTCGGTGGTCGCGACGACCGAGAATTGCGCGAGCCGGTCCCAGACCAGCCAGAAGCCGCCGATGCCCGCCGCGTAGACGAAATAGACCAGCGCGACACCGGTGAGCCAGGCGAAGCGGTGCACGTGGGCGTAGCGCCGATGGGTCCATTCGCGCAGCAGGTGGAGCAGCATCGCGACGACGAACGCGTCGGAGGCGTAGCGGTGGAGGCTCCGCGCGAGTCCGGTCAGCGGCCAGGCGTCGGCGGTGATCCGCTCGACCGAGGCGTAGGCGCCCGCGGCGCTGGTGTCGAACGCCGCGTAGACGTAGATGCCGGTCGCGCAGACGACCCAGAACAGGAACCACGAGAGCGCGCCCAGGAGGCGCCACGGATTGGCGCGCGGACCGAAGACCGGATCGAACAGCGCGTCGATGCGGTCGAACAGCGCCCGGGCGCGCGAGCGCGCGCCGCCGCCCTCTGCGGCGCCCGGGGGTTCAGTGGCGATCGCCATCGTGCCAATCTAGTGCGGCGTCGCGTCCGCGGACCTTGACGTGCGTTAAAGGGGACGGCGACCGCTTGACGCGGATCAACTCCGGGCGACGGGCCGGCTCCGGCGCCTTGCGTGGGCGCGAGTCCCGGCGTCCAATCGACCGGTCCGCAACACGGAAGAGGAACGGTCGATGGAACGCCCCGCTCGAACCCAGCGTCCCCGCCTGCTCGCGAACGCGGCCTCGATCGCGTTCGTGGCGGTCGCGTTCCACCCGGTCCTCGCCGCGCCGCCGGCCGCGCCCGCGGCGACGCGCCCGGCGCCGAAGATCGCACCCGACGTCGCGCTCACCGGCGGCATCGACGATCCCAAGGGGTCCGGCGTCGTGTCGTCGGGCGCCGTTCTGCCGCCGATCCCGCCGGTGACCGGCGATCGCCGCAAGCCGGTGCCGTCCTGGGGCAAGCCGCTGCCCTACCCGATCGTCATCGCCGACCGGCGCAACAACCGGCTGATCGAGATCGCGCCGGACCAGCGCATCGTATGGGAGTTCCCGACGCCGAACCTGACGATCTACAGCGGCAACGAGGACGTCAACTTCTCGCCGGACGGCAAGCGGCTCGCGGTTTCCGAGGAGGACAACTACGACGTCCACATCGTCGACGTCGAGAAGCGGGAGCTCGTCTGGACCTACGGCACGCCGGAGAAGGGCGGCACCGCGGACGGACAGCTCAACTACCCGGACGACGCGCACCTCCTCGACGACGGCACGTTCCTCACCGCCGATATCCGCAACTGCCGCGTGATCATCATCGATCCCACCACCAACCGGATCGTCAAGCAGTGGGGGAAGACGGGGCGCACGCACTGCTACCACAAGCCGCCGCAGTACCTCGGCTCCCCCAACGGAGCGACGCCGCTGGACAACGGCGACATCCTGATCACCGAGATCCGCGGCGCCTGGCTCACGCGGATCACGCGCGACGACAAGGTCGTGTGGTCGATGCCGGCGCCGGGCGTGAAGTATCCGTCCGACGCCTTCCCGACCGTCGACGGCCGGCAGGTGATCGTCGCCGATTTCGTCAAGCCCGGGCGCGTGGTCATCTTCGACCCGGCGACGAAGAAGACGACCTGGGAGTACTTCGTCGCCAAGGGCGAGGGCATGCTCGACCACCCGTCGCTCGCGCGCGAACTCCCGACCGGCGACGTGATCATCGCCGACGATCTGCGCCATCGCGTCATCGTCGTCGACCGGGAGACCAAGAAGATCGTCTGGCAATACGGTGTCACCGACAAGCCGGGCCATCGGCCCGGCTATCTCTACTACCCGGACGGATTCGACATCGACGTCTTCCGCGACTGGCGCGGCGTCCGCTAGGGAGTCTCCGCGCCCGCTCGTACGGAGTTTTCCTGGCCGCGCCACGATCGGCGCCGGGCCCGGTTCGGGGACCCGGATCCCGACAGCGTCACGAGCGGAACACCCAGCCGCCCGCCTTGGCGTCGAAGTCGAGGAGCAGGATCGCCCCGGGCTTCAGGTCGATCGTGATCTCCTTGACGTAGTTGAAGTCGCCGGACGGCGCGTCCTTGAGCTTGGCGACGACCGTGTGCGAGCCGGCGGTGACGTTCGCACGGCGGTAGAGCGTCGAGCTGCCGTCCTTCGACAGCCCCGAGGGCGGCACCACCGCGGAAACGAGCGTCTGGCCGTCGAGCGCGATCTCGACCGCCACCGGGACCCGCTCGCGACCGCAGACGGTCGCGACGCGCATGTTCGGCGCCAGCTTGGCGAGCTCCTCGGCGGAGCGTTCGCGGCACGGTTCCTTCCGTTGTCCGGCGTGTTGCAGCGACAGCTTGACCAGCGCGCCGTCGGGAGGCAGGTGCCGGTACACCGGCGACGTCGAGAAATACGCGAGCGCCGCGCAGAACGCGGTGTAGCCGAGCGCCTGGCCGGCGTAGCTGACGAACTTGTTGACCGGTTGGACACTCATCGTCCTAGCTCCTGGCGATTTCGACCGCCTCGTCCGCCGGCGACAGGCGCGCGAGCTGCGGCGACAGGCGGAACGCGTCGGAGAAGCAGTCGTTCGGATCCATGCCGCGCGCGCGGAACGCCGGATGCGCGGCCTCGACCATCGCCACCGATCCGCAGGCGTAGACCTGATGGCCGGCGAGCGTCGGGAAATCGGCGAGGATCGCCTCGTGAACCAGTCCGACCCGGCCGTCCCAGTTGTCCCCCGGCGCGGTATCCGACAGCACAGGCACGAAGCGGAAGTTCTTGTGTTCGCGCGCCCACCGCTCGCACAGGTCGCGCGCGTACATGTCGGTGAGCTTGCGCGTGCCCCAGTAGAGGACCATCTGCCGCTTCAACCCGGTGGCGAACGCGTGCTCGACCATGCTCTTCACCGGCGCGAAGCCGGTCGCGCCGGCGACGAAGACGATCGGCTTGCTCGAGTCCTCGCGCAGGAAGAACGATCCGAGCGGCCCTTCGAATTCGACCGGATCGCCGACCTTCATCGTCTCGAAGACGTGCGTCGTGTACCGGCCGCCGGGAATGCGGCGGATCTGCAGCTCGATCTCCTTGCCCGCGCCCGGCGCGGTCGCGAACGAGAACGCGCGCTTCTCGCCGTCGGGCAGGAGGATGTTGATGTACTGGCCGGCGTAGAACGACAGCGACTTGCGGTCCTCGACGTCGAGCTTGACGATCACGACGTCGTCGGCGACCCGCGTCATCGAGGCGACCTTCGCGCGCCACAGCTTCGCCTTGCGTCCGCCGGGCAGCGCGACCGGCGTGTACTCGACCTCGAGGTCGGAGATCGGCACTGCGGTGCAGGCGAGCACCTTGCCCTCGCGGCGCTCCTCGTCGGTGAGCACCGTCGGCTGGTAGGGGCCGAGGTCGACCTCGCCGTAGAGCACCTTGCACTTGCACTGGCCGCAGCCGCCGTTGCGGCAGTCGAACGGCATCGGGATCTCCTCGCGCAACGCGGCCTCGAGGATCGTCTCGCCGGGGCGCGCCGGGACGATGCGGTTGTCGGGCCGGATCGCCAGGTGGCGCACGACCTTCGACAGCTTCTTGGGCGGCAGCCACGGCAGCGCCAGGCCGACGGCGGTGAGCGCGCCGACGACGCCCCAGAGGACCGCGGGTCCCCAGGTGTAGAGGAGCGCGAGCGTCGGCAGGTAATACCAGTCGAATTCGAGCGAATTGGGCACGCTCGCCAGGTCCGCCGGCCCCTGCGAAAGCGCCGGTTTCAACACCGACAGGACGACGAGCGCGAGCGTCAGCGGGACGGCGATCGCGCGCGGCGGATTGGTCTTGGCGCCCGGCACGCGCTGCGTATGCACCCACAGGAGCGCGAGCACGGCGAGCGGGAAGCCGATGTGGATGAACGACAGCAGCGAGAAGAAGCGGTCGTTGACCGCGTCGTTGGTGATGAAATTGCGCACCAGCGTGCCGTTGAAGATCGGCAGCCAGTCGAGCCACTCGGTGGTCGCGACCACGGTGAACTGCGCGAGGCGGTCCCAGGGCAGCATGTAGCCGTTGATGCCGGACGCGTAGACGAGCCAGAGCAGGACCACCCCGGAGACCCACGAGAACCAGCGGAACGCGCGGTAGTGGTCGAAGACGAAATGGCGGAACACGTGCAGCAGCATCGTCAGGACCATCCCGTCCGACGCGTAGCGGTGGAAGCTGCGCAGGATGCCGCCGACCCAGCGCTGTCCGTGGGTGATCTGCTCGACCGACTGGTAGGCCTCGGCGACGCCGGTGGAGAAGAAGATGTAGAGGTAGAGTCCGCTCGCGACGACGATCCAGAGCAGGTAGTAGCTGATCGCGCCGAGGTAGTAGAACGGGTTCGACTCCTCGCCGAACGCGCGGTTGAAGAGTTTCTCGGCGGCGAGGAACGCCGCCTGGCCGGTACGGTGGACGAGTCGGAGCATCGGCTGGAAGTCTGCCGCACATGGCGGGCCGCGACTAGCGAGGCGGCCCGCGGTGCCGGAAGAAAAGACCCGGCCGCGGTCGGAGGCATTCGGCCGGGCCGGGGGGTCGAAAACGAGCTGGTGGTGCCTTGATCCTAGGCGGCACCCCTGCTGGCCGACATGATGTGCGTCAAGCCGAACGCGGCCCGGGACGCGTTATCCACGACGGCAACTCGATGGCGTCGAGCAGGTTGCGCAGGCGAAGGCCCGCTTCGACGTCGCCGTCGATCGACAGGCGCCGCTCGAAGAAGAGCGTGTCCGGATCGGCCCGGCGCGCGGCGAGCCGCGCGTAGTCGAGCGCGTCGGCGCCGAAGGTCACATCGACCGCGTCGTCGGCGCCGATCGCTTGGAAGCGGCGCGAGTGCACGCGCATCGACACCGCGATACCCGTGTCGAGAACGCGGATACGGAAGCGCACGCCCTCGAGCGCGTCGAGATCCTCGTCGCCCATCAGCTTCGGCGCGACGAGCGACAGCGTCCGCGCGGTCGCGAACGACAGCGGCCAGGCGGGCAAACGCGATCCGATGTCGGAGACGATCCCCGGGAGGCGGAACCGCTCGGCGCGCGCGACCGGGCGTGCGCCCGGCGGCGTCGGCGGGCGCGCGCTCATGCGCCGACCCTCTCGATGCCCGGCCGACCGTGCCAGTAGCCGTTGCAACGTTCCGAGGCGGCGAGCGGCGCGAGCGCTCGCGACGCGGCATCGGGCGCGATCGCGCCGTCGATCGCGTCGCGCCAGACGCCGACGATCGTCTCGAGATTCGCGGACGGCGGGCTGAGACGCACCGCACCGATGCCGATCTCGCGCATCGACGCGATCTCCGAAGCGAGATCGAGCGTGCGCCAGGATTGCGTCTGCGTGCCGTTGAGCACGAGGTAGGGGGCGCCGTCGCGGGTCTTCACTTCCAGGCCGTCCGGATGGTCGATGCAGCGGAAATCGCAGTCGTCCTTCGGTCGGTCGTGGTGCCGGGCGGTGAAACAGCGGGCGGAGAACGCGAGCGGCATGCGCCCCCACGCGAACAACTCGATCTCGAGACCGTCAGGACGCTCGCACGCGATCGCGGCGATCATCTCGCGCGAGAGCTCGACCGGCGGTACCCAGCGCACCGCGCCCATCGAGGCCAGCAGCGCGAGCGTCTCGGCACTCGCGACATTGAGGTGCGGACCGGCGACGAAGGGAGCGTTGCCGGCGAGCAGCCGCACCGCGCCCATGTCGTTGGCCTCGACGAGGAAGCGCTCGTTGTCGACGAGGCGGCGCAGCGTGCGCAGATCGGCCTCGGATTCCATCAGCGCCTGCGCCGAGAGCACCGCCTCCTTGCCGGCGTCGGCGAGACGGGCTGCCGTTCCGATCCAGTCGCCGACGCGGAAGCTCCGCCGGCGCGAACAGACGACTTCGCCCAGGTAGACGCGGTCCACCGGCCAGCTCGCGGCGCGCGCGTAGAAGTCGGCGAGCGCCTCCGGCGACCGGTGGGTGAGGATCGGGCCCAGCGAGAGCTTCATCGGATCACCGGTCCGCGTCGAGGCTTCAGCGCCAGGCGCGGTCCAGCGCGCCCAACGTCGTCTGCCGGCCTTCGGCGAGCGCGCCCAGCTCGTCGAGCCAGGCCGGCCGCGCGGCGAACCGCGCCGGATCGCGCAGGCACTCGTCGATCGCCTGGCGCCAGACCCGGGTCACCGCGGCGACGTAGGCCGGGCCGCGTTGGCGACCCTCGATCTTCACCGCGGCGACGCCGATGCCGACGAGCTCGCCCAGGATCGGCAGCGTGTTGAGCGAGGTCGGTTCCTCGATCGCGTAATCGACGTCGCCGTCGACCGAGTAGCGTCCCTTGCAGATCGTCGGGTAGCCGGCGGGCTCGCCTTCGGCGTAACGGTCGATCAGGACGCCGGCGAGCCGCGCCTCGAGCCCCGCGGAGGTGGTCTCCCAGCGCACCGCCTTGGCCGGCGAGCACACGCCGCACAGGTTCGGTCCCTCGCCGGTCGTGTACGACGAGAGCGCGCAGCGCCCCTCGACCATCACGCACAGGCTGCCGAAGCCGAACACCTCGATCTCGCACGCCGACTTCTCGATCACGCCGGCGACCTGCGCGACCGACAGCACGCGCGGCAGCACGGCGCGCTTCACACCGAAGCGCTCGACGTGGAAATTGATCGCCTCGTAGGTCGTCGACGATCCCTGAACCGACAGGTGCAGCGCCAGTCCCGGATGGCGCTGCGACGCGTAGGCCATGAGCCCGGCGTCGGCGAGGATCAGCGCGTCGACGCCGGCGTCGGCCGCGGCGTCGATCGCGTCGGTCCACAGCTTCGTCCGGCCGGGCTGCGCGTAGGTGTTGAGCGCGAGCAGCACGCGCCGGCCGCGCGATTGCGCGTACGACAGGCCGGCGTCTAGCGCCTTGCGGTCGAAGTTGAGGCCGGCGAAATTGCGCGCGTTGGTCTCGTTGCGCAGCCCGACGTAGACGCAGTCGGCGCCGGCGTCGACCGCGGCCTTGAGCGCCGGGAGCGATCCGGCCGGGCAGACGAGGTCGGGCCGACGGACCGGACGCGCGGTCGCGGTGCGCGCGATCGGGCTCGTGGGCGGGGACGGGGACGTCATCGGTACTCGGGGGGCGCCCGGACGCCGGGCGCGACACCGCCGAACCGGGCGATGCTAGGCCCCGCGGTCCGGCCGGACCATGACCTGGGTCAAACCGCCGGTGTTCCGCCGCCCGGTGCCGAGCGCCGGCGCCGCGAATTGGCGATGAGGAACCAAAGGGTGGCGATGACGATCGTCGAACCGGTGAAGATCTCGATGAACAGCGCGTAGTTGAGCCGGTAGCGCCCGGCGCGCGGATCGTAGACGGTGCACAGGACCCGCACCCGCTCGATCCAGGCCGCGAAATCGTCCTTGGGCGCCGGCTCGCCCAGCACCAGCTCGCGCAGCGGCGCGATGAACATCGGCAACTGGAAGGTGTCGCCGTAGACCTGCCGGACGATGCGCCCGTCGCGATCGACGATTGTCGCCTGCGTCAGGTGGTCGAAGCCGGCCGGTGTCGGCACCCACTGGAAGCCGAAGGCGGCGGCCAGCGCGGGCAGCGTCTCCGGCGACGGGGTGGCGAAGGTCCAGCGCGGGTCCGAGATTCCCTGCTTGCGGGCGAACTCGCGCATCGCGAGCGGCGAGTCGAACGGCAGGTTGAAGCCGATCGTCAGCACCTGAAAGGCGTCGTCGCCGACCGCCGCACGGGCCTGGCCGACCGCGTCGGCGAGGAACTTGGTCGTGGTCGGGCAGACCTGGAAACAGCCGGTGTAGATGAACGAGACGACCAGCGGCTTGCCACGGAATCGCGCGAGCCGGATCGGCGAGCCGTCGCTCGCCGTCAGTTCGAGGTCGGGGACCGCGCTGCCGATGACACGCTGGCTCTGTGCGACCGCCTCGCGCGGATCGAGGCGGGTGCCGGCCGGCAGTTCCTGCGCGAACAGGAGGTTCCAGCCGAGGAGCAGAACGAGGCCGATGAAGGCCGCGAGCAGGAGCCGGTTGAGATCCTTGGGATCGGGGGCCGGGTCAGGCACGGAGGAGCGGCTCGATCATCGCCGCGACGATGAGTAGCGAGAGCTGGATCAGCGAGGCGTGGAAGCTCGCCAACGCCCGGGCGCGGCTCGGATCGGCGGCGAGTTGCGCGGTCCGCCACAGCAGCAGCGCTCCGCCGCCGACCGCCGCGGCGAGATAGGCCCAGGACAATCCGAGGAAGGCGGGAACGATCGACGAGGCCACCAGCATCGCCGCACCCCAGAACACCGCCCGCGCGGCCTTCTGGTCGCCGACGACGACCGGCAGCATCGGGACCCGTGCCGCGGCGTAGTCGTCTCGGAAGGCGATGGCGAGCGACCAGAAGTGCGGTGGCGTCCACAGGAACAGCACGACCGCGAACGCGATCGTCGCCGGATCGAGCGCGCCGCCGCCGACCGCGGCCGCGCCCGCCAGCACCGCGAAGCTGCCGGCGAGTCCGCCGATGACGATGTTCCAGGCGGTACGGCGCTTGAGCCATACCGTGTAGACGACGCCGTAGGTGAAGGCGCCGGCCGCCGTGTAGAACGCGGCGAGCGGATTGGCGGCGACCCACGCGAGCGCGACGCCGCCGGCGGCGACCGCGGCGATCGTCAGCGGCCACCGCGGACCGGCGGCGAGCCGGCCGGTGACGAACGCGCGGTTGCGCGTGCGCTTCATCTCGCGGTCGATGTCGCGCTCGACGTACTGGTTGAACGCGCCGGCGGCGGCCGAGGCGAGCGTGACCGCGAGGACGACCGCCAGCCCGGTGAGCGGGTCGATCGGGCCGGGCGCGATCGCCATACCGGCGAAAGCGGTGGCGCCGATCGCCACGCCGATGCGCAGCTTGAACAGGTCGAAGACCAGGCGGAAGCCGGAGAGCGCGCGGCTCGGCGCGCCGGCCGCGGATGCTGAAGAGCTCTTCATCGTGGAGTCTCTCGCCGTGGAGTCCGTCCGGGAACCCGTACGGGACCGAATCGCTGGCGGGCGGGAGGAGCGGCGCGCCGGAGGCGCGTCGCGCCGCCCGTCCCCGCCCGCAGCGAATCCGGCTCGACGATCAGCCGAGCGGCCAGACCGTCGACAGGTACTTCCAGTTGACGAAGTAGTACAGGATGAACGAGGTCAGGAAGACGAGCGCCAGCACGAAGGTGCCCGGCGCGACGAATCCCGCGGTGCCCACCGACCCGTGCGACTGGGCCGCGTAGTCCGGCACGGAGACCGGCTTGGGCGCCACGCCCTCCTTCGCCGACACGTGCTTGAAGTCCGGCGTCTCGATCCTCTTGCCGATGAACACGCTGCACACGGTGATCAGCAGGTACATCACGCCGCCGATGATCGCCGCCAGCCCGCTGATGGCCATGATGCCCATCATCAGGTAGGCGGTGCCCGGGAACTCGTAGCCGAGCGCGTTGCCGGCGAAGCTCATGTCCCAGTGGCGACGCGGCACGCCGAGCGTTCCGGCGCCCATCATGAACAGCGAGAACGACATCATCCCGAGGCCGAAGAAATACGGCTGCCACTTGGCCATGCCCGGGAACATGAGCTCGCGGCGGAACAGCGTCGGGATCAGGAAGTACGTCAATCCCATGAACGCGAGCGTCGTTCCGACGACGACCGTGGCGTGGAAGTGGCCCGGCACGTAGAGCGTGTTGTGGATGATGAGGTTCAGCTGCTCGGTCCCCATCATCACGCCGGAGATGCCGCCCAGGAACCCGAAGCCGATCAGCGACAGGAACATCGCCGAGAAGCAGGGATTGCCCCAAGGGGCTTTGCGCAGCCATTCGAACAGGCCGTTGTTCAGACCCTTCTCGCGTTGCGCCACCTCGATCGAGCCCGGCACCGTCAGACCGTGGACCATCGACGCCAGCACCGCGAGGTACATCGCGTAGCTGGTGTTGAAGATCTTCCAGTTCGACGTCAGGCCCGGGTCCGCCAGCAGGTGGTGCGCGCTCGCGAGCTGCAGGAAGCAGATGTACAGGAAGAACGCGACGCGCGAGACCTTCTCGGACATCGGCTTCGCCCCGAACACGACCCCGGCGATCGCGTACCACACCGCGACGTGCGCCGAGACGTTGATCTGCTGCGAGCTGTGGCCGAAGCCCCACCAGACCGTCCGGTACATCAGCGAGTCGATGTGGTCGATCAGCCCGATCGACCAAAGGAACGTCGGGATCAGGATGATCGCGCCCGACGCGATCGTGAAGATCGCGATGATGCAGGCGGTCAGCGCCCCGAACGTCACCAGGGGGATCGAACCGTTGTAGGTCCGCTCGGCCCTGGCGAGGACCAGCGTTCCCAGGAACACGAAGCAGGCGATCAGCGCGCCGACCGCGAACAGGATCAGTCCGAGGTAGAACGCCGGGTGCGCGCCCATCGGCGCGTACGAGGTGAACATCACCGACGAGTCGCCGCGGAAGACCGAGACGTTGTTCACCAGCGCGCCGACGATCATCAGCCAGAACGCGACCCAGGCCATGCCGGGTGTCGCGAGCCGGCACTTCAGGAGCACGGTCGCCGTGAAGTAGAGGACCGCGATCTCGAAGAAGATGATCCAGAACACGAGCATGTCGAGCCCGTGCGCCGTGAGCACCAGGTAGAACCAGTCCGGCGACAGCAGGTGGACGGCGGGCCAGCGCGTGAGCGTGACCAGCAGCGCGAGGATGCCGCCGACGAGCAGCGAAACCACCGCCGCGACGGCGTTCCAGCGCATCAGCTTCTCGGCCGGCTGGTGGTAGACGAGCCCGGTGGACGGGCAGGTGCGGAACAGGCGATTGACGGCCATCTTGGTCCCCTTACTTGGCCTTGACGACGTACAGACGGCTCGCCATCGTGTGATGGTTGATGCCGCAGTACTCGTTGCAGATGATCGAGAAGGTGCCCGCCTTGGTCGGCGTGACCGTCATGACGTGCTCGTAGCCGGGGTGGACCTCGACGTTGATGTTCTCCGGCTGCAGCGAGAAGCCGTGCAGCCAGTCCATCGACGCCAGGTGCAGCCGGTAGGTCTTGCCCTCCTCCAGCTCGACCATCGGCCACCACTGCCACAGACGCGCGATCAGATACACGTCGCTGTTCGCCGGCGGATGGACGACCGGGATCTTCTGGTCGGTTTCCTCGCGGACCTTGTGCTTCTCGACCATGGCCTGGGCCTTCGCCTGGAACATCTCCGGCGTGGTCCGGTAGGCCTCGTTGGCGAGGTTCTGCTTACCGTAGACGTGCCAGAACGGCATCATGAAGAACATCACCAGGCACCAGATGAACGCGATCGCGATCCAGGTGCCTTCGACGCGGTCCAGCGGTTGCTTCCACCAGACGCCTTGCGGAGGGGTCAGTGCGCTCATTTTCTCGGTCTCCTTGGGTCGCGGCGGCCTACTTGGCGACCGGGATGCCGACGATCTCCATCACGCCCCACACGATGTAGAGCACGGTGGGCATCGCGATGCCGACGAACAGCAACAGGAACGGGTTGTCGAGGAGTTGCTGCATCGCGGGAACGGGATCTTCCGGGACGTCAGCAGTGGAATCCGGGCTTTGCGCAGCGGCCATGGCGAGCTCTCCCTGGTGAACGACATCCGCGCACGGTCCTCCCGTGCGCGGCATTGCGGCGCATTCTCGGTCCCGGCACGCGTTCCCTGAATTGATACCTGTCAAGAACCGATCAGAAAAGGCGGCCGGCCGGTCAAAGAACCGGTCCGGAGCCTCTCGGGCCCGTACATTGCGGTGCGGTAAGATCGCCGGATGTCCGCCACTGCGACGCCTCCTGCGTCCCCGATGGTCGTCGCCCGTGACGCGGCGCGACCGGTCGCCGTGTGGCTTCTCGCCTGCTGCGCGCTGGTGTTCGCCATGGTGGTCGTCGGCGGCGTCACCCGGCTCACCCACTCCGGCCTGTCGATCGTCGAGTGGCAGCCGATCGTCGGGACGCTGCCCCCCTTGGACGAAACGCAGTGGCAGCAGACGTTCGACAAGTACAAGCTCACGCCCGAGTACCGGCTGGTCAACGCCGGTATGTCGCTCGCGGAGTTCAAGTCGATCTTCTGGTGGGAGTACTTCCACCGACTGCTGGGCCGCCTGATCGGGGCGGCCTTCCTGTTTCCGTTCCTCTGGTTCGCGGTCCGGCGCCGACTGCCCGAAGGGTGGGGCTTGGCGCTGGCCGGCGTCTTCGTGCTCGGCGGATTGCAGGGGGCGATGGGCTGGTACATGGTGAAAAGCGGGCTGGTCGACGATCCACGCGTCTCGCAGTTCCGGCTCACCGCCCACCTGGGTCTCGCGTTCGTCATCTTCGCGGCGATGCAATGGGTCGCGATGTCGCTGCTGTGGCCCGGGCGCGTGCCGGAGCCCGGCCCGGCGCTCCGATCGGCGCGGCGCTGGGCGATCGGCGCGCTCGCCCTCGTCGCCGTCATGGTATTGACCGGCGGGTTGGTCGCCGGCATCCGCGCGGGTTTCGCCTACAACACCTTTCCGTTGATGAACGGGAACGTGATTCCGCCCGAGATCCTGATGATCGAGCCGGCGTGGCGGAACTTCTTCTGGAACATGGCGACCGTCCAGTTCGACCATCGCCTGGGCGCCTGGGTCCTGGCGGTGGTCGTTCCGGCGCTCTGGTGGAAGGCGCGCGCCGCGGACGTTCCGCCGCGTGCGCGGACCGGCGCGAACCTCTTCCTCGCGATGCTGCTCGTCCAGATCGCGCTGGGCATCGCCACGTTGCTCCTCGTCGTTCCGCTGGCGCTCGCCGCGGCGCACCAGGCGGGCGCGGTGATCCTGTTCGCACTCGCGCTCCACCTGGTGCACGCGTTGCGCTGAGCCGCGACCGCTCGCGGCGACGCGCACGCGTCGCTTGACCGGCATCAAGGAACGCCGGCCCCGGTGCCGAGGCAGAATGGGCGGTGTCCGCGACCCCCGAGCGACCATGAGCGTCAACACCGGCCCGAAGCACCGGCACGAGGTTCTCGACGTGCGCGGCATGCAACCGCCCGAGCCGATCGAGCGCGTGCTGGAGACGATCGGCGATTTCAGGCCCGGTGATACGCTGAAGCTCGTCATCGACTGCGAGCCCAAGCCGCTGTTCCGCATCCTGCAGGCGAACAACTACGCCTGGCGCGTGGAGCCGGGAACGCAGTCTCTCTACGAGATCTCGATCTGGGCGCGCGAGTAGCCCGGCGGGACGACGCGCGGCCGCCCGCCGTGCCGGTCCCCGCCGACGGTCGACAACCGACGCCTCCGGCATGACGATCGACACCGCCGCCTGGCTCCGCCGCGTCACGTCCGACGGTGGAGCTCCGGACCTCGACCGGCTGGAAGCCGCCGCGCTCTACGGCGCGATGCTCGACGGCAAGATGGCCGACCCCGAGCAGGCCGCGATCCTCGTCGCGATCGCGCGCAAGGGCGAGTCGATCGGCGAAGCGCTCGGATTCCTCGATGCGCTCGGACCGCGCACGGCGAGGCTCGCGTTGCCGTCGAACCTGCCCCGCCCGGTCGTGCTGCCGAGCTACAGCGGCACGGTCTCGGGACCCAACCTCACGGCGCTGCTCGCGCTGCTGCTCGCCCGCTACGGCGTTCCGGTGCTCGTGCACGGATCGGCGGTTCCACTCGGTGCCGGAGGCGGCGAGGCGGCTCGAGGCGCGGGCACGCGCGATGTCCGGCGTGTCAGCACCGCCGAGGTGCTCTGGGAGCTGGGCGTCGAGCCGGCGAGGAGTCCGCAGGACATCGAGGAGCGCCTGGTGCGGCGCCGGATCGCCTACGCTCCGATTCCTGTGCTCTCCCCGGGGCTCGCCCGGCTGCTCGAGACCCGGGCGCGCCTGGGCGTGAGTTCGCCGGCGCACCTGCTCGCCCGCATCATCGCGCCCTATCGCGGACAGGCGGTGCGCGTCGTCAGCGTCGCCGACCGCGCCGAGCTCGCGCGGATGCGCGAACTGGTCTCCGCCACCGAGGCCGACGTGATGCTGCTCGTGGGTACCGAGGGCGAGCCCTTCGCCGATCCGCTGCGCTGCCCGGCGATCGAGATCTACCGTCGCGGTGCGCTGGCGCGCACGATCGACGCGGACGAAGCGCCGATCGACCCGGCACCGAGGCTACCCGTCGTCTTCGACGCGGCGGCGCTCGGTTCCTGGATCGAGGGCGCGCTCGCCGGCAGCGAACCGGTGCCGCGGCCGATCCTCCAGCAGATGGGCGGCCTGCTCGAAGCGGTCCGCGAGCCGGCGCCGGCCGTGCGCGTCGCCTGAGCCTCCTGCAGGGGCCCGCGTCGGCCGGAGCCGGCCGATCGCTCAATCCGCGGCGAGCGCGAATTCCTCGGCGAGCGCGCGCACCCGTCCGAGTTCATCGGCGACGCGGACCACCTCGCCGACCACGATCAGCGTCGGCGGTCTGAGCCGCGCCGCCGCGGCTTCGCGCGCCAGCGTGCCGAGCGTGGCGAAGACCGTGCGCTGGGTCGGGAGCGTTCCTTCCTGCACCACCGCCGCCGGCGTCGACGCGTCGCGGCCGTGCTCGATCAGCTTCGCGCAGAGGTCGGCCAGGCCGTGCAGGCCCATGTAGACGACGAGCGTTTGGCGCGGACGCGCGAGCGCGGGCCAGTCGAGGTTCATCGTGCCGTCGCGCAGGTGCCCGGTGACGAAGGTGAGCGCCTGGGCGTGGTCGCGGTGCGTGAGCGGGATGCGGGTCGCCGCGGCGACGCCGCAGGCGGCGGTCACGCCCGGCACGATCTCGAAGGCGATGCCTTCGCGCGCGAGCGCCTGCGCCTCCTCGCCGCCGCGTCCGAAAACGAACGGATCGCCGCCTTTCAGGCGAACGACCCGCCGGCCCCGCCGCGCGAGCGCGACGATGAGCGCGCTGATCTCCTGCTGCGGCAGAGTGTGGTTCGAGCGCTCCTTGCCGACGTAATGGCGCTCGGCGTCGGCGCGCGCGAGCGCGATCACGCCGGGACCGACGAGGTGGTCGTAGACGAGCGCGTCGCACTGCCCGAGCAGCCGCGCGGCCTTGAGGGTGAGGAGCTCCGGGTCGCCGGGACCCGCGCCGACGAGCGAGACGAAGCCGGTGCGAGCCGACGACGCGTCCGGATCCCCGTCGGCGGCTCGGTGACCCGTGGTGGCGGAGGAGACGAGAGCGCACCGGGCTTCGCCACCGGCGCTTCCGAACGGGTTTCCGCCTGCGACCGTCGACCTCACCAGACCTCCGTTGCCATTGCCGAATCGATGTTCGCGCCTCCTCGGAGCGTACGGCCGTCCGGGAGCGAATTTGCATCGGATCAAGTATCCGCAATCTATGAGGGGGCTAAGGCGGCGCCCTTGATTCTCGTCAAGGAAGGCGGCGGGGGGGAATCCAAAATCGCCCCAGTCAAACCGATCCCGTTCATCCAGCGGGCTTCCACGAGGGAGAGAGAAGTCATGGGCATTCGCAAGCAGTGGTTGATGGGCGCGGCGGTGGTGGCGGCTCTGCCGTTGGCCATCTCGCAGGCGTACGCGCAGGCGGCGGCGCCGGCGGCCGCGTCGGCGGCGCTGACCGCCGACGAGAAGGCGAACGCGAAGAAGATCTACTTCGAGCGTTGCGCGGGCTGCCACGGCGTCCTGCGCAAGGGCGCGACCGGCAAGAACCTCGAACCGCACTGGACGCGCAAGCTGCCCGACGGCTCGACGCAGGAAGGCGGCACGCTCAAGCTCGGCAAGGACCGCCTGGAGAAGATCATCGCCTACGGAACCGAGGGCGGGATGGTGAACTTCGACGACATCCTGTCGAAGGACGAGATCGGATTGATGGCGCGCTACATCCAGGAGACCCCGGACGTACCGCCCGAGTACAGCCTCAAGGAGACCACGGATTCGTGGAAGGTCCTGGTGCCGGTCTCCGAACGGCCCAAGAAGCAGATGAACAAGTTCAACCTCAAGAACATGTTCTCTGTGACTTTGCGCGACACCGGCGAGGTGGCGCTGATCGACGGCGACACCAAGGAGATCCGCTCGATCGTCAAGACCGGCTACGCGGTGCACATCTCGCGCCTGTCGAAGTCGGGCCGCTACGTGTACGTGATCGGCCGCGACGGACGCCTGTCGCTGATCGACCTGTGGATGGAGAAGCCCGCGGTCGTCGCCGAGGTCAAGGTCGGCTTCGACGCGCGCTCGGTCGATACCTCCAAGTTCAAGGGCTTCGAGGATAAGTACGCGATCGCCGGTTCCTACTGGCCGCCGCAGTACGTGATCATGGACGGCGAGACGCTCAAGCCGATCAAGGTCGTCTCGACCCGCGGCATGACCGTCGACGGCGAATTCCACCCCGAGCCGCGCGTCGCCTCGATCGTGTCGTCGGAGAAGAAACCCGAGTGGGTCGTCAACATCAAGGAGACCGGCCAGATCCTGCTGGTCGACTACTCGGACATCAAGAACCTCAAGGTCACGACGATCGAGTCGGCGAAGTTCCTGCACGACGGCGGCTGGGACGCGTCGAAGCGCTACTTCCTGGTCGCGGCGAACGCCTCGCACAAGATCGCCGCGGTCGACACCCAGACCGGCAAGCTCGCGGCGCTGATCGACACCAAGAAGATCCCGCACCCGGGTCGCGGCGCGAACTTCCGTCATCCGACCTACGGTCCGGTCTGGGCGACCGGACACCTGGGCGACGCGGTCGTCACGCTGATCTCGACGCCGTCGGACAAGCCGGGCGACGCCAAGTACAAGCAGTACAACTGGAAGGTCGTCCAGGAAGTCAAGCACAACGGCGCCGGCAACCTGTTCGTGAAGACCCACCCGAAGTCGAAGAACCTGTGGGCCGACGCGCCGCAGAACCCGGACCGCGAGATCGCCGAGTCGGTGGTCGTCTGGGACATGGCCGATCTGTCCAAGCCCAAGAAGGTCATCAACGTGGCGAAGGACTCGGGCCTGCCGCAGACCAAGGCGATCCGCCGCGCCGTGCATCCGGAATACAGCGCGGACGGCACCGAGGTCTGGGTCTCGCTGTGGGGCGGCAAGACCGACCAGTCGGCGATCGTCGTCTATGACGACAAGACGCTGACGGTCAAGAAAGTGATCACCGATCCGAAGATGATCACGCCGACCGGCAAGTTCAACGTCTACAACACCCAGCACGACATCTACTAGGTCGCTGCGCCGGCGGCGGGGCGCCCCGGGCGGGCGTCTCCCGCCGCCCGGGACTTCCGAATATCATCAGGGATAGCCCGGACCGGCCCGTCACGAGCGGGCCGGAACGCCCGGGGTGCGCCCGGGTCAACGAACGCGAAACGAGAGGGTGGACATGGCTGGCGGCGACGGCAACGGTGACAAGCGCGGTCTTTGGCGGTGGCTCTCGAGCCCCAGCGCCACGATCTCGGTGCTGACGCTCGCCGTCGGCGGCTTCGCGGCCGGCGTCCTGTTCTGGGGCGGTTTCAACACCGTCGTCGAGGCCACCAACACCGAGTCGTTCTGCATCTCCTGCCACGAGATGCGGGACAACGTCTACGCCGAGTACAAGAACACGATCCACTACTCGAACCGCACCGGCGTGCGCGCCGTCTGCTCCGACTGCCACGTGCCGAAGGACTGGACGCACAAGATGATGCGCAAGGTCCAGGCGACCAAGGAGCTCTACGGCAAGGTGATGGGCACGATCGACACCAAGGAGAAGTTCGAGGCCAAGCGCCTCGAACTGGCCCGGCACGAATGGGCGCGGATGAAGGCCGCCGACTCCCGCGAGTGCCGCAACTGCCACGGCTTCGAGAGCATGAACACCGAGGTGCAGAAGCCGCGCGCCAAGAAGGCGCACGAGCTCGGCCAGCGCGACAAGCAGACCTGCATCGACTGCCACAAGGGCATCGCCCACCAGAAGCCCAAGGGCATGACCGAGGCCGACGAGGGCTGACCCGCCCGGGCCGGAACCAGACACGCATCGTATCGACGGAACAGGAGCACGACGATGGACAAGAGGCATCTACTGGCGGCGGCGATCGCCGCGACGTTCACGGCGGGCGGCGCGCTCGCGGCGCCGCCGGACTGGAGCAAGGTCCCGGCGAAGAAGATCACCGTGTTCTACCCGGGCGCCTCGCCGATGGAGTGGATCATGAAGGGCTCGGAACACGGTGGCGCGCGCGCGCTCAAGAAGGGCGAGACCTGCGCCTCGTGCCATGACGAGGAAGCCGCCGACATGGGCAAGAAGATGGTGAGCGGCCAGAAGCTGGAGCCGACGCCGCCCAAGGGCAAGGCGGCGGCGATACCGGTCCAGGTGCAGGCCGCCAACGACGGCCAGAACCTGTACCTGCGCTTCACCTGGAAGCAGCCGGCCGCTTCGGGCGGCGCGAAGATGGACGCCGACAACCCGGTGAAGCTCGCCTTCATGCTCGAGGACAACAAGGTCGAGATGGCGAACCTGGCCGGCTGCTGGCAGACCTGCCACGAAGATTCGCGCACGATGCCGGGCGTCAAGGACGACAAGAAGACCAAGTACGTGAAGGGCGGCGGCGTCGCCAGCGGGCAGTTCTACGATCTGGTCCAGTGGAAGACGAAGGGCAAGCCGACCGACGGCCACGTCGCCGAGTCGCGCGTCATGGAAGGCGGCAGCGCGCTGGTCTCGGCCGACGGCAAGAAGAACGGCGACGAGTGGTCGGTGGTCTTCACGCGCAAGCTCACCGGCGGCGCCGGCGACATCGCGCTCGCCGCGGGCAAGACGTACAATTTCGGCTTCGCGATCCACGACGACCACGCGGCCGGGCGCTTCCATCACGTCTCGCTCGGTTACACGCTGGGCATCGACGCCAAGGCCGACATCACCGCGGCGAAGCAGTAGCGAAAATCGCGGCGTGGAGCGGCGGCGCGGAGGCGGCCGGATCGTCGCGACCGCGAGCGCGGATCGGCCAGGCCGTCGCGATCGCGGCCGTTGCCGAGATCCGCGCGCCGACCTGGGCGGAGGACCTGCGGGTCCCCCGCCCGTTTCCCCCTCGCGCGCCGCATGATCGGTGCGCGATCGTGTCGCTCGATCCGGCGCGCGCCCTGGCGGCGTGGCCGTTCGTTCGGGGTGTTGTCGGCGGCCCCGTGATTCCCGAGCTCGGCGTCGTCGAAGGCTATTTCGGCAAGCCGTGGTCGCATGAGGATCGCTTGCGTGTCGTCGGGCGATTGCGCGGTCTCGGCTTCTCCTGGTTCCACTACGCTCCGAAGACCGACGCGTTCCTGCGGCGCCGATGGCGCGAGCCGTACCCGCCCGCCGCGTGCGCCGAGCTCGCCGAGCTATCGGCGTGTTGCCGGAGCGCCGGTCTGCGTTTCGGCGTGGGCCTGAGTCCCTACGAACTGTACCGGGACTTCTCAGGCGCGGCGAAGACCGATTTCCTGGCGAAAGTCCGCGCGCTCGACGACATCGGCCTCGACGATCTCGCGATCCTCTTCGACGATACGCGCGGCGACGTCCCCGATCTCGCCGCGAGGGAAGCCGAGATCGTCCACGCCGCGCTGACGGTGACCCGCGCCGAACGCGTCGTCATGTGTCCGACCTACTATTCGCACGACCGGATGCTCGACGTCGTCTTCGGCCGGCGTCCCGACCGGTATCTCCGGGACCTCGGCCGCCGCCTCGAGCCGCGGATCGGCGTCTACTGGACCGGCGAGGAGATCTGCTCGCGCGAGTTTCGCGCCGGCCACCTCGAAGAGGTCGCCGACGCCCTCGGGCGCAAGCCGATCCTCTGGGACAACTATCCGGTCAACGACGGGCCGCGGATGTCGCGCTTCCTGCATTTGCGCGGCTATACCGGTCGCGCGCGGGAAATCGCGGCGTGCGTCTCCGCGCACGCGATCAACCCGGCGCTCCAACCCCATCTGACCCTCGTTCCGGCGGCGACGCTCGCGGCCTGCTACCGGGATGGGGCGTCGTACCGCTACATGCGCGCGTTCCGGCAGGCCGCGCGCGCGCTGGCCGGCGAGGCGCTCGCGTCGATGCTCGAAGAGGACCTGCATGCCTTCCAGGACCTCGGGATCGATCGCCTGGGCGAGGATCGAGAGCGGCTGCGGCTGCGCTACCGCGCGGTCGACCATCCGATGGCAGTGGAGATCGTGCACTGGCTGGACGGCGGCTACACGGTCGACAACTGGGACGAAGGCGCATAGGCGCGGAACATCGCCACCGCGACCCGTCACGGCGCGAAGTCGACCTCGCCGCGCTCGTCCGCGTGGAGCTTGCACGCGCGCAACGTATCCTGCGCGAGCAGCTGCATCGCGATCCGCTCGCCGGTCCTGGCGAGCGCGCGATCGATCTCGCGACGGGCCCGGTCCGGCTTGGCGAACCAGCCGGCGGCATCGAGCGCCGACGACACCTGGCACTCGGTCCGGGTGTCGTTGAGCATCCTGCCGGTGCCGTTGCGGGTTCCTGCGGCGGTCGTGCGCCAGTCGACGGCGATCGTGTAGGTCAGCGCGCCGACGAAGCAGCCCATGCCGACCTCGACCCTGCGGATCTCGAGGATCGCGTCGGGGGCCTGTGGTCGAGGGCCTTCGATGGCGCCGCATCCGGCGCGCGGTGCGTCGAGCCGCGCCGAGATCGCGCGCGGGATCGAGCCGGTGCCGACTTCCTGCAGCCAACGTCGGAAGTCTTCGTCGGCCGTCGGATGCGCGAGTCCGCCCGCGGCGCAGGCCGCTCCGGCGCCACCGCCGATCACCGCGCCGATCGGTACGAGCAGGAACGCCAGGATGCCGCCCGACAGCCCGATTCCCGCACCGGTCGCCGCGCCGGCCAGCCCCCCGGCCGGGCTCGAGTAGACGTTCGGCCGCAACCGGGGACCCGACGACTTGTCGTCGACCGCGACCCGACACACGAGCCCGCGGTCCGCCTGCGAGAGCAGCGGGTTGTAGCAGCCGGCGAGAAGAGCGACCGCCGACACCGCGGCGAGGGCACGCGTCATGTGCATCCGCCCGCCTTTCTTGCTGCCCGACTTTTCTCAGGGTGGTCTTCACGGGCCGCGCCGTCGTTGTCCTGGATCAACCGGCGCCGGCGTCGGGCGGCCGAACCCCGGACGCTCGCAGGTCGGCGGGCACGTCGACGAGCAGTCATCGGCAGTCGGGCGGCCGTTGTCCGGCTGTCGAGGTCGCAGGGCCGTAACCTAGACCCGGTCCTCCGGGCTCCACGGGTCCTGCGTTGAATATCAGGGAATTGCGAAGGTCTTGTCTGCGGGTAAGTGTTATGGTTAACTAGAACACTACGTCACATTGATGACTACCGAGCCCGGGTCCGCAACCGCCTGCGATGCCAGCCGAGTGGAACGATGGTCAGCCGATCTACCGCCAGCTGCGCGATCGCGTCGTCGCGATGATCCTGGACGGCGTCCTCAATGAAGGCGACGCGCTGCCGTCGGTGCGCCACGTCGCGTCGGAGTTCCGGGTCAATCCGCTGACAGTGCTCAAGGGCTACCAGCAGCTGGTCGACGAGCGGCTGGTCGAGACGCGGCGCGGGCGCGGCATGTACGTCAACACCGGCGCGCGCGAGGCGCTGCTGACCGCCGAGCGACGCCGCTTCCTGCAGGACGAATGGCCGCGGATCGACGCGACGATCCGTCGGCTGCGGATCACGCCGCAGGAACTGCTGGGCGCCGGTGCGGGCCGGGGACCCGCGCACGCCGAACGCGAGGAGGGGTGATCCGGTGACGATCATCGCCGCCCGGGGTCTGCGCAAATCGCACGGGGCCGTCGTCGCGGTGGACGGCGTCGACTTGGTCGTCGACGAGGGTCGGATCCTGGGTCTGCTCGGGCCCAACGGCGCGGGCAAGACCACGGTGCTCAACTCGATCCTCGGGCTCACGTCCTACGAGGGCGAGCTCTCGGTGCTCGGCCGCGATCCGTGGACCGAGCGCGAGCGGCTGATGCTCGACGTCTGCTTCATCGCCGACGTCGCGGTGCTGCCCCGGTGGCTGCGCGTGTCGCAGGCGCTCGACTACGTCGCCGGCGTCCATCCGCGTTTCGATCGGGCGCGAGCCGAGACCCTGCTGGCGAGGACGACGATCCGGCATCGCGCGAAGATCGCCGAGCTCTCGAAGGGCATGGTGACGCAGCTCCACCTCGCGCTCGTGCTCGCGATCGATGCCAGGCTCCTCGTGCTCGACGAGCCGACGCTCGGGCTCGACCTCCTCTACCGGCGCCAGTTCTACGACTCGCTGCTCGACGACTACTACCAGCGCGGCCGCACGATCGTCATCGCCACCCACCAGGTCGAGGAGATCCAGCACCTCGTCACCGACGTCGCCTTCCTCGATCGCGGGCGGATCGCGCTGCGGTGCCGGATGGAGGACTTCGAGACGCGCTTCCGCGAGGTGGCGGTGCGCCCCGGCGCGCTCGCGGACGCACGCGCGCTCGGTCCGATCCACGAGCGGCAGGTGATGGGCCGCGACCTCCTGCTCTACGACGGCGGCGACCGCGACCGTCTCGCCGCGCTGGGCGATGTGCGCACGCCGGGGATCGCCGACCTCTTCGTCGCGGTCATCGGCGACGGAGCGCTCGTCGGCTCCGCGGGCGACGGCGACGGCGCCGGTGCGGGCGCCGTCGCGCCGGCGGAGGCCGCGGCATGAGCGCGCGATCGACGCTCGTCTGGTCGGTGCGCCGGGAACTGTGGGAACACCGCTGGGTGTTCGTCGTGCCGGCGATCGTGGCGGCCGTCGTGCTGGTCGGCTTCGTCGTCGGTGCCGTCGGTTCGCCCGACCGGGTGCGCGCGTTCGTCGTCCCCGACGCGGCGGCCCATCCGCCGCAGGTGGTGCGCCCGTACTCGCTCGCCGCGGCGATGATCCTGTTCGCGTCGTTCGTCGCCGGACTGTACTACTGCCTCGACGCGCTCTACGGCGAGCGTCGCGATCGCAGCGTCCTGTTCTGGAAGTCGATGCCGGTGTCCGACGCGATGACCGTGCTGGCCAAGGCCTGCGTACCGCTGGTCGTGATTCCGGCGATCGGCGCGATCGTCGCGCTGGCGACGCAACTGGCGATGCTGCCGCTCAACGCCGCGTTCCTCGCCGCCCGCGGCGTCGGCCCCGGCGCGCTGTGGGACGGACTGCCGCTCGCGAGCATGACGATCGTCATGGTCTACGGACTCGCCGTCCACGCGCTGTGGTTCGCGCCGATCTACGGCTGGCTGTTCGTCGTCTCGGCGTGGGTGCGTCGCGCCGCCTTCCTGTGGGCGGTGCTGCCGTTCTTCGCCGCGTTCGTGGTCGAGAAGGTCGCGTTCGACTCGACTGTTGTCGCGCGGCTCGTCGGCTACCGATTCACCGGCGCGATGGCCGAGGCGTTCAAGGTCGACGCCGGCCGCCAGGCGATCACCGGGCTCGCGCAGCTCGACCCGCTGCGCTTCCTGTCGGCACCGGGTCTGTGGGCCGGGCTGGCGTTCGCCGCGGTTTGCTTCGCGACGGCGGTGCGGCTGCGCCGCCACCGGGACCCGATCTGAACACCGTCCGGAGAGGTTCATGAAGCCCATCGGATTCGTCGATCGCGTCTCGCGGTTCACCGTCGGACTCCTCGCGGTGGTCGGCCTCCTGGCATCGGTCGGCTCCGGCGCGGTGCGCGCGTCGGCCGAACCCGCCGACGGCCCGCTGGTGAGCGCCGCCTGGCTCGAACGCCACCGCCAGGGCGGCGACATCGTGCTGCTCGACGCCTCGCCGGCGCAGGCCTACACGGCCGGCCACCTCCCCGGCGCGATCAGCGTCGACTTCATGTCCTACGGATTTCCCGAGCCGCCGCTCGCCGAGCTGGAGCGGCGCTACCAGTCGTGGGGACTGAGCCCCGGACGCAAGGTCGTGATCTACGACCTCGGCGGCAGTTTCTTCGCCACCCGGCTCTTCTACGCGCTCTATTACCACGGGTTCCCGCTGTCCGATCTCCACGTGCTGGACGGCGGACTGGCGAAGTGGAGAGCGCTTGGACTGCCGGTGGTTCAGGAGGTGACGCCGGCGCCGATGATGGGGACGTTCCGCATCGCCGCGTTGCGCGACGACGCGCGGGTGATGCTGCCGGAGTTCCTCGAAGCCTCCGGCGACCGGACGCGCCACGCGCTGATCGAGGCGAACGGACCCGATCAGCACTTCGGCGAAGCCGCGTTCTTCGACCGCGCCGGGCACGTGCCCAACGCCATCCTGATGCCGTTCGAGGAGTTCTACAACGCCGACAAGACCTTCAAGTCGCCCGACGAGATCCGCCGGATGCTCGCCCACTTCGGCGTGCGCCCGGACCAGCAGGTGCACACGCATTGCGGCGGCGGCGTCGCCGCGTCGGTGCCGTTCTTCGCCGCCCGATTCCTCGCCGGCTACCCGCGGGTCAGGTTGTTCCAGGAATCGCAGATGGGCTGGCTCGCCGATCCGCGCGAGCTCCCGTTCTGGACCTACGGCGCGCCGTCGCTGCTCAAGGACGGTCAGTGGGTGCGCTCCTGGGGCGGGCGGATGATGCGGATGTACGGCGTCTCGCGCGTGAGCATCGTCGACGTCAGGGGAGCCGACGATTACAAGCTCGGGCACGTGCCGTTCGCGTTGCCGATTCCCGCCGACGTCTTCCGCCGCCACCTCGCCGATCCGGTCGCGCTCGCGCGCGTCCTCGGCGCGGCCGGCGTCGACGCGACGCACGAGGCGGTCGTCGTCTCCGGCGCCGGGCTCACCAAGGAGGCGGCGCTGGCGTTCGTTTCGCTCGAACGGGCGGGACAGGCGAAGACGTCGATCCTGCTGGGCTCGCTCGAGCAGTGGGTCCAGCGCGGCTACGCGGTGTCGACCGAACCGACGGTCGTCGGACCGAAGAAGGCGCCGTTCGACACCTCGGTCGTCCCGACCGACTACCCGGCCGCGGTGCGCGCCGGCGTGATCATCGCCGGCGCGACGCCGACGCAGGGAGTCTATCCGAAGGTCTACATCGCCTCCGGGACGACGATGCCGACCAAGCGGCCCGAGGGCACGGTCGTGCACCTGCCCTACACCGAGCTCGTCGGCGCCGACGGTACGCCCAAGCCGGCGAAGGACCTCTGGAAAGTTCTCAGCAAGGCGGGCGTACCGCGCTACGCCGAGCTGGTCGCGTTCGCCGACGACCCCGCCGAGGCCGCGGTGACCTACGTCGCGCTCAGACTGATGGGCTTCCCCGACGCGAAGGTGCAGGTCTTCTGACCGTTCGCCGCTGGCGTACGGATCCGGGCGCCGCGCGTTCCTTGACATCGGCGACGCGGTTGCCCGAACATCCCCCGGGCCTCGCGGCGGCGGTTCGCCCCGACCGGCGGTCGAGGCGCCGGTGCCGGCCCGCGTTCGCGGACCGTTCGAAGCGAACGAAACCAGCCTCCACGGAAGGAGCCGACGATGGCCAGCAACGGACAACCGACACGACGGCCGAAGATCTCGCGCCGCAAGATCCTCAAGGGCGCCGCCGCCGCGGCGGGACTCTCGGCGGGAACCGGATTGATCACCGGCTTCCCGATGGTCTGGGCGCAGAACCTCAAGAACGTCAAGCTGCGGCACGTCGGCGGCTCCTACTCGGCGATCATCGACATCGGGCGCCAGGCGTCGAAGGACCTCGGGTTCCAGGTCGAGATGCAGACGGTCGACCACGCGGCGCTCCTGAACCGCCTGGTCTCGCAGCCGACGACGATCGACATCGCCGACATCGAGTTCTGGTTCCACTACCACCTGATCGGCCGCAACGTGCTCCAGCCGATCGAGCTCAAGAAGTACAAGTGGTGGGACAAGACGGTGCCGATCTTCACCAAAGGCCAGTATCCGGACGGACGCAAGGTCTCGACACAGGGGACGCTGCCCTACAAGGTCCAGTACGTCGAGAGCCGGCAGGCGAAGACCTTCGCCAAGGCGCCGACCGATCTCATCACCGGCGTGCCGATCATCTACAACGCCGACACGCTCGGCATCCGGCCCGACAAGATCAACCGCAAGATCGAGAGCTGGTCGGAGATCCTCAATCCGGAGTTCAAGGGCAAGGCGGCGCTGATCAATGTGCCGGGAATCGGCATCATGGACGCGGCGATGGCGATCGAGGCCCGCGGCGATCTCAAGTACGGCGACAAGGGCAACATGACCAAGGCCGAGATCGACAAGACGATCGAGATCCTGATCGCCGCGAAGAAGGCCGGCCAGTTCCGGGCGTTCTGGAACACCTTCGACGAGTCGGTGAACCTGATGGCGTCCGGCGAGGTCGTCATCCAGTCGATGTGGTCGCCGGCGGTCACCGCGGTCAAGTCGCGCGGCACGCCCTGCCAGTACGTTCCGCTGCGCGAGGGCTACCGCGCCTGGGGCAACTGCCTGGCGCCGATGGCGCACCTCAAGGGGCTGCAGCTCGACGCCGCCTACGAGTACATCAACTGGTACCTGTCGGGCTGGCAGGGCGCCTTCATCGCCCGACAGGGCTACTACAGCTCGGTGCCGGACAACGCGAAGAAGCACCTCTCGCCGGACGAGTGGGACTACTGGTACGACGGCAAACCCGCCAAGGCCGACATCAAGGACCCGTACGGCAAGTTGATGGACAAGGCCGGCAGCACGCGCGACGGCGGCGCCTTCTGGGAGCGGATGGGCAAGGTCGCCTGCTGGAACACCGTCATGGACGAGGACCGGCACATGGTCCGCCGCTGGAACGAGTTCGTCTCCGCCTGACCTCCGCACCCGGCCGCGGGCGCGTGCGTCGCGCCCGCGGTTTCGGACGACACCGCCGAACGACAGCGTCGAGCGCAGAACACCTCCGGGTCGATGGGCCTACCGCAACGAATCGCGCCGTGGCTGCAGGCCGGCCCGCTGGCGACCGTGCTCGTCGTGTTCTTCGGCGTGCCGATGCTGGTGGTCGTCGGCGTGAGCTTCATGGGTCTGGACCGGCTCGACATCGTCCCGTCGTTCACGCTGGACAACTACGTCGAGCTCCTCGCCTCGAACCTGACCCTCCGGCTGTACGCGAGCTCGATCAAGTTCGCGCTGATCGTCTGGGCGATCACGCTGGTGATCGGATTCACCATCGCGTACTTCCTCGTCTTCCACGTCCGCAGTACGTTGTGGCAGATCGGCCTCTTCCTGCTGTGCACGGTGCCGTTCTGGACCTCGAACATCATCCGGATGATCTCGTGGATCCCGTTCCTCGGGCGTAACGGCATCTTCAACCAGGCGCTGGTCGGCGCCGGCGTGGTCGACGCGCCGCTCGAGTTCCTGCTGTTCTCGGACTTCGCCGTCGTGGTCGTCTACGTGCATCTGTTCACCCTGTTCATGATCGTGCCGATCTTCAACTCGATGGCGCGCATCGACCGCAGCCTGATCGAGGCGGCCCGCGACGCCGGCGCGAGCGACTGGCGGATCATCAGCGAGGTCGTCGTTCCGCTGTCGAGGACCGGGATCGCGCTCGGCACGATCTTCGTCGTCACCCTGGTGATGGGCGACTTCTTCGTGATCCGGGTGATGAGCGGCGGACAGAGCGCCTCGGTCGTCTCGGCGCTCTCCAACGAGATCGCCAGCCTCCAGTACCCGCCGGCGGCGGCCAGCGCCGTCGTGCTGGTGATCGTCGTGACGCTGATCGTGTCGGCCGTCCTGCGCATCGTCGACGTGCGCAAGGAACTGCTGGGCTGAGGCCGGGCGGAACATGCATTCGCGGACCGGCGACAGGCGCCCGTGGAGCTTCTACGCGCTGGCGGCGTTCTTCACGCTGTTCATCGTCTTCCTCTACGGGCCGATGACGGTGATCTACGTGCTGTCGTTCCAGGGAGTCGACGGCGGTCTCACGTTCCCGATGAACGGGGTGTCGCTGCACTGGTTCCACGCGTTGTGGGCGCAGGAGCGCACCGGGGACATCGCCGGCGCGTTCGAGCGTTCGCTCGCGCTGGCGGCGCTCGTCACCGTGGTCACGGTGATCCTGTCGCTGACCGCGGGACTCGCCTTCCGCCGCCGCTTCGCCGGCTCGACCGCGCTCTTCTACCTCTCGATCGCCGCGCTGGTCATGCCGGGGCTGCTCGTCAGCCTGGGCGTCGGGCTCACGTTCCAGTTCGCCGGCGTCCCGGCCGCCTGGTACACGTCGGCGCTCGGTGCCCAGCTCACCTGGACGCTGCCCTACGGTCTGCTCATCATGTTCGCGGTGTTCGGCCGGTTCAACCGATCCTACGAGGAGGCCGCGAGGGACCTCGGCGCCTCTCGCTGGCAGCAGTTCCGGCACGTCGTGCTGCCGATCCTGGCGCCGGGCATCATCGGCGTGGCGCTGTTCGGATTCACGCTGTCGTACGACGAATTCCCGCGTACCGTGCTGACGGTCGGGGGCGAGAACACGTTGCCCCTGGAGATCTGGACGATGACCACCAACGTGACCTCACCGGCGCTCTACGCGCTGGGCACGGTGACGACCGTGCTGTCGTTCCTGGTGATCGGTGTCGCGCTCGTGTCGATCGCGGCGATCCAGCGGCGCCGGACGCGCGGGTCGGCGGATCCGGACGATGCCGTGACGGGGGGCGCTAGATGACGCCGGCGGCGGGACGCGGCGACGTCGAGGTCGTCGGCGTCGTCAAGCGGTTCGGCGACACCGTCGCCGTCGACGGGATCGACCTGACGATTCCGCACGGCGCCTATTGCTGCCTGCTGGGTCCGAGCGGCTGCGGCAAGACGACGATCCTGCGGATGATCGCCGGCCACGAGGAGCCGACCTCCGGCGACGTCCGGATCGGCGGCACGAGCGTCGTCGGCCTGTCGCCGGTCCGCCGCGGCACGGCGATGATGTTCCAGAGCTACGCGCTGTTCCCGCACCTCTCCGTGCTGGACAACGTCGCGTTCTCGCTCAAGATGCGCGGCGTCGACAAGGACCGCCGGCGCGCGAGCGCCCGCGATCTCCTCGCCAAGGTCGGTCTCGAGCGGTTCGCGCAACGTCTGCCTTCGCAGCTGTCGGGGGGGCAGCAGCAGCGCGTCGCGCTGGCGCGCGCGCTGGTCACCAATCCGCGCGTGCTGCTGCTCGACGAGCCGCTGTCGGCTCTCGACGAGTACCTGCGGCTGCGGATGCGCGGCGAGCTGACCCGCGTGCAGAAGGAACTCGGCATCACGTTCGTCCACGTCACCCACACGCAGCTCGAGGCGATCGCGGTCGCCGACCTGGTCGTGGTCATGGAGCACGGGCGCATCGAGCAGGCCGGATCGCCGCGGGAGATCTACGCCGCGCCGCGCAACGCCTACGTCGCGCGCTTCGTCGGCGGTCAGAACGTGCTGACGGGGACGGTCGAGGGCGTCGCGTCCGGCGACGGTGCGCTGGTCGCGCGAGGCGGCTCGCGGTGGCGGGTTCCGCTCGGAGGCGTGCCGGCGTCGCCGGGGACCGTCGTCCACGCCGCGTTGCGCCGCGACCGGATCGCACTGACCAGGCTGGCGTCGGGAGCGGGCGAGGCGGCCGGCGAGAACACGCTTACCGGCCTGGTCCACGCGATCGAGTACCAGGGATCCACGGTCAAGGTGACGATCGACGTCGACGATTCCGAGGAGTTCGTCGCCAACGTCGCCGACGAGGCGTTCCTGGCCGAGCCGCTCGAGATCGGCGATCGGGTGCGCGCCCGGTGGTCGGCCGCCGACGTGCGCCGGCTCGAGAGCGCGCTCGCCGGAGGCGATCCGGCGGAACGGCCGTACGCCTCGACCTGACGGCGACGGGTCGGTGTCCGCGACGCCGCTGCGCTAGCGGATCAGACCGGCGCGCCTGGCGACGGTCTCCACCGCCCGGACCTCGCCGCGGATCTCCTCCATGACCGCGTCGGGCGGCCGGTAGTCCTGCGCGAGCCCGAGCGGGAGCAGGCGGGCCGCGACCGCCGGCGAACTCGCGACCCGTTCGATCGCCGGTACGAGCGTCTTCGCGACCTCGGGCGGGACACCGGACGGCGCGAAGAACGCCATCCAGACGCCGATCAGGTCCTGCGCGAAGCCCAGCTCGGTCATCGTCGGCACCGCGGGCAGCTCGGGGAACTTCGACGAGAGCACGAGGCCCCGCATCGTTCCCGATCGCAGCGGTCCGGTGATCGCTCCCAGCGACACGACCACGCCCTCGACGAACCCTCCCTGCAACGCCGCGACCGCGGGTGTCGCGCCGGTGTAGGGCACCATCGTGATCCCCGCGCCGGTGAGCGCGTTGATCGTCTCGACGACGAAGTGGCCGCTCGAGCCGACGCCCGCGGTGCCGACGCGCATCGACCCCGGATGGCGCTTCGCGTGATCGACGAACTGTCGGAAGTCGGCGAACGGCGCGTCGCTGCGCACGACCAGGATCGCCGGCGTGCGCGTCGCCAGGCCGAGCGGCAGGAAGTCCTTCGCGGTGTCGTACGGAATCGTCGTCGGATCGAGCACCGGGCGGAAGGTGAACGCGCTGTTGACGCTGAAAAGGAGCGTCTGGCCGTCCTTCCTCGCCCGCGCGACCTCGTTCGCCCCGAGCACCGCGCCTGCGCCCGGCTTGTTGACGATCGCGATCGGCGTCTTCAGTAGCTTCGACAGCTCGTCGGCCATCACTCGGCCGGCGACATCGGCGGCGTCGCCGGCGGCGACCGGGATGATCAGCGAGATCGGACCGCGCGGGTACCCCTGCGCGAGCGCCGGGGCCGCGGCGAGCGCGAACGCAACGAGGGCGAGGATCCGCAACGATCGTCCGAACATCGTCGACTCCGGGCATCGGTCACAGGCGTTCGATAGAATAGCCGAACCGAGTGCGCTCGCCGTTTCCCCGGCGGCCGCACCCCTTGCCCGGATCGCCATGCTCGACGCGTCCTGGATCGTCTTCACGATCGCTTCGCTGGTGCTGATCGCCACGCCGGGACAGGACATGATCCTCGTCATGTCGCGCTCGATCGCCCAGGGCGGCGCGGCGGGCGTGGTCACCGCGGCCGGGGTGAGCGCGGGCCTGGTCGGTCACACGGTGCTCGCGACGCTCGGTCTGGGCGCGATCCTGCGCACCGCCGACTGGCTGTTCCTGCTGATCAAGTTCGCCGGTGCCGCCTATCTGATCTGGCTCGGCGTCGGACTGCTGCGGACGCGCCAGGACGCGCTGCCGCTGGTGGAGCGCTCCGCGCGCACGCTCGGCCGGCTGTTCGTCGACGGGGCGGTCTCGAACCTCTCGAATCCGAAGATCGCGATCTTCTATTTCGCCTTCCTGCCGCAGTTCGTCTCGCCGGCGGCGCCGCGTCCGGCGCTGACCGTGTTCGCGCTCGGCCTCGCGTTCGCGGCGCTCACCTTCCTCGTCAAGGCGCCGGTCGGCCTGTTCGCGGGGCGCCTGTCGGCCTGGCTGCGAGCGCGCCCCGGTGCGCTGGTCTGGGTGTTCCGTTCGTCGGGAGCGATCCTGGTCGCACTGGGTGTGCGGCTCGCGTTCGAGCGGCGGTGAGACCCTTCGCCGCGCGAGGGCATGCGCGAACGAGGCGCGCTCTGCGGTACGATGAGCGGAACGACCGCAACGAAACACCGCCGATGAACGTTTCCCGCGATCGGCTCGGGACGATCGCCACACCGCTGGTGTTCGCTTTCGACAACACCTACGCGGCCGAGCTTCCCGGACTCTACGTCGACTGGCCGCCGGCGCGGGTCCCGGCACCCAGGCTCGTCTGGTTGAACGAGGCGCTCGCCGACGAGCTCGGTCTCGACGCCCGTTCGTTCGCCGGCGACGCGGGTGCGCGGATCTTCGCCGGCAACGAAACGCCGCCGGGCGCGACGCCGATCGCGCAGGCCTACGCCGGCCACCAGTTCGGCGGATTCTCGCCGCAGCTGGGGGACGGCCGCGCGCTGCTGCTGGGCGAGATCGTCGACCGCCACGGCCGGCGGCGCGACATCGCCTTCAAGGGTTCGGGTCGCACGCCGTTCGCCCGCGGCGGCGACGGCAAGGCGGCGATCGGGCCGGTGTTGCGCGAGGTGCTGATCGGCGAGGCGATGCACGCGCTCGGCGTCCCGACGACGCGCGCGCTCGCGGCGGCGACGACCGGCGAGGCGGTCTACCGCGAGACGCCGCTGCCCGGCGCGGTGCTCACGCGTGTCGCGGCGAGCCACATCCGCGTCGGCACGTTCGAGTACTTCGCGATGCGCGGCGAGTTCGACCGCCTGCGGCTGCTCGCCGACTACGCGATCCGCCGGCACGACCCGGACCTCGCCGGCCGCGACGACCGCTATCTCGGGTTCCTGCGCGCGGTCGCCCGGCGCCAGGCCGCGCTGGTCGCGCGATGGATGCACGTCGGCTTCATCCACGGCGTGATGAACACCGACAACATGGCGGTCTCCGGCGAGACGATCGACTTCGGCCCCTGTGCGTTCATCGAGGCCTACGATCCGAGCACCGTGTTCAGCTCGATCGATACGCACGGTCGCTACGCGTACGGCAATCAGCCGTCGATGGCGCGCTGGAACCTCGCCCGATTCGCCGAGGCGCTGCTGCCGCTGGTCGACCCGGAGGATCCGCGCCGGGCGGTCCCAGCGGCGGTCGAGATCATCGACGCCTTCCCGGCGTGGTTCGAGGAGGCGTGGCTCGCCGGGGCCCGCGCCAAACTCGGCCTCGCCACCGCCGGTGGCGGCGATCTGACGCTCGCGGTCGACTGGCTCGCGCTGCTCGCCCGGCAGACGATCGACTTCACGCTGGCGTACCGACGTCTGGCCGACGCGGCCGGCGGGAACGACGCGCCGCTGCGGGCGCTTACGAGCGATCCGGCGTCGCTCGACGAGTGGCTGTCGAGGTGGCGCGCCCGCTGTGCGGAGGAGGACAGCGGATCGAACGAGGCCTGGCGATCGGCTCGCGCGACCCGGATGCGCGAGGTCGACCCGATCGTCATTCCGCGCAACCACTTGGTCGAGGAAGCGCTGGCCGCGGCGACGATCGCGGCGGACTACGCGCCGTTCGAGGCGCTGCTCGCGGCGGTCGTGCAACCCTACGTCGAGCGACCGGGCCTGGAACGCTACGCCCAGCCGGCGCCGCTGGAGGTGACCGCCGGCTACCGGACCTTCTGCGGGACCTGAAGTCTCGGCGGGGCGGGGCGGCGGTCGGATCGGAGTCCGACCCGGAGGCGGCGGTAGGCCCGACGGCGATCCACCACGACACCGGGAATCGAGGTACCTTCACGGTTGGACGGCGAATTCGATGGACGATCCCCTCGACAGCGACCTCCCGGGCATTCTCGGGCAGCCGGCGCCGGAGCTGGGTGTGCGCCGCTGGGTCGATGCGAGCGGCGCGCCGATCGCCGACTACGGCCTCGCGCGGATGGGCGAAGGCTACAAGCTGGTCTTCTGCTTCCAGCACAACTGTCCGGGATGCCACACGCACGGCTTCCCGGCGCTCGCCGCGCTCGTCCAGGCGCTGCGCGGCTCGCCGAACGTCCGGATCGCCGCCGTCCAGACGGTGTTCGAGGAGTGGGAGCACAACACCTACGAGCACATGCTCGCCGACCAGCGTCGCTACGCGCTGCCGATCGTGTTCGGCCACGACGCCGGCGAGGCCGGCGACGGGCGGTTCTCCGAGATGATGCGGCGCTACCGCAGCGGCGGCACGCCGTGGTTCGTGCTGATCGATCCGTCGGGAAGGGTCGTCCACAACCACTTTTCGATCGACGTCGGGAGAACGGTCGCCTTTCTGCGCGAAGCGGCGGTGTCTGCGCCGGTCGCGCGTCCGCCCGGCGGCTTCGACTGGGGCGAGGTCATCCGCCGAGCGAACCACGGCAACGCGCCCGCCCCGCGCCGTGTCGAGCGGTCCGACGCCGAGTGGCGCGCGCTGTTGACGCCCGATCAGTACCACGTAGCGCGCGAGAAGGGCACCGAGCGGGCCCACAGTTCGGCGATGTGCGGGCTCTTCGAGCCCGGGCGCTACCACTGCGTGTGCTGCGATACGCCGCTGTTCGACGCATCGGGGAAGTTCGCGAGCCGCTCCGGATGGCCGTCCTTCACCCGGCCGATCGACGACGCGGTCGTCGCCTACTATCGCGACGACAGCCACGGCATGCGTCGCATCGAGACCGCCTGCGCGGTGTGCGACGCGCATCTGGGACACGTGTTTCCCGACGGACCCGAGCCGACCGGACTGCGTTTCTGCATCAACGCGCTCGCGCTGGTCAAGCGATAATCGCGGGCGCATGCTGCCACCGACGAGGCGCCGACGATGACCCGGCTCACCGACGACATGCGGGCGATCGTGCAATCCGCCCATCTCTGCTTCGCGGCGACGGTCACGCCCGACGGCCGGCCGAACCTGTCGCCGAAGGGCACGATCCGCGTCTTCGACGATTCGAGCCTGTGCTTCATCGATATCGCGTCGCCGGGCACGCGCCGCAACCTCGCGGCCAATCCGTGGATGGAGGTCAACGTCGTCGACGCGCTGTCGCGCCGGGGCTACCGGTTCCGGGGCCGGGCGCGTTTCTGCGCCAACGGGTCGTCCGAGTGCGCGCGGGCGCTCGAGATCCTGGCCCGCGACGACGCCAACGCCTATCCGGTCGAGGGCGCGGTGGTGCTCGCGGTCGAGTCCGCGGCGCCGTTGCGTTCACCGGGTTACCTGTTCGCCGGGGACGAACGCGCGATGCGACGGGCCTGGCGGGCGCGACGAGACGCGCTGGACGCCGAGTTCGAGGCGTTCCTGGCGAACCGGTAGGCCGGGAACGCGCCGCCGCGCGCGCGGCAACGACGGAGGCGACGATGAGAGTCCATGGTTCGTGTCACTGCGGTCGGATCGTCTACGAAGCGGACGTCGATCCGCAGCAGGTCACGATCTGCCACTGCACCGATTGCCAGATGTTGACCGGGACCGCCTACCGGGTGAACGTGCAGGCGCCGGCGGAGACGTTCCGGCTGCTGTCCGGAACGCCGAAGCGCTACGTCAAGACCGCGGACAGCGGCAACAAGCGCCGTCACTATTTCTGTCCGGACTGCGGCACGCCGGTGTGCGCGACCGCCGACTCGGACACCCCTCCGACCTACGGTCTGCGCGTCGGCTGCCTGAAGGAACGCGCGCTGTTGCCGCCGAAGCAGCGCATCTGGTGCCGCTCGGCGCTCGCCTGGGCGCAGGACCTCGGCGCGATCCCGGGCAAGGACGCGCAGTAATCGGCGCCGGCCGATGACGCCGCGGCGAATCGTACCGAGCCCTCGCTCCCCGGCGATCGCGGAACGGCCGAGGTGACGACTCTGCGCGACCTCGTCGGCGTCGAGTTGCCGATCGTCCAGGCGCCGATGGCCGGCGTGCAGCTCTCGGCGCTGGCGATCGCGGTGTCGAACGCCGGTGGACTGGGGTCGCTACCCTGCGCGATGCTCGCGCCCGACGCGCTGCGCACCGAGCTCGCGACGCTGCGGGCGGGAACGACGCGACCGGTCAACGTGAACTTCTTCTGCCATGACGATCCGCCGCCCGATGCGCGGCGCGAAGCCGCTTGGCGGGCGGCGCTCGCGCCGTACTACGACGAGTTCAGCGTCGACGCGAGCCGTGTCGCCTCGGGGCCGGGCCGCCGGCCGTTCTCGGCGGAGGCGGCCGGCCTGGTGGAGAGCTTCGCGCCGGCGGTCGTCAGCTTCCATTTCGGGCTGCCGGCACCGGACCTGGTCGCCCGCGTCAAGCGCCGGGGTTCGCGGGTGTTCTCGTCCGCGACGACGGTCGACGAGGCGCGCTGGCTCGAGTCGCGCGGCGTCGACGCGATCATCGCGCAGGGCGTCGAGGCCGGCGGGCATCGCGGCATGTTCCTCTCCGACGACCTGACGACGCAGGTCGGCACGTTCGCGCTGGTGCCCCAGATCGTGGCCGCGGTCAGGGTCCCGGTGATCGCCGCCGGTGGCATCGCCGACGCGGCCGGTGTCGCGGCGGCGATCGCGCTGGGTGCGGCGGGCGTGCAGGTCGGTACCGCGTACCTGCTCTGTCCCGAGGCGACGACGAGCGCGGTCCACCGAGCGGCGCTCGCGAGCGAGACAGCCTCGCACACGGCGCTGACGAATCTCTACACCGGTCGGCCGGCGCGCGGGATCGTCAACCGGCTGATGCGCGAGCTGGGACCGATGAGCTCGGCGCCGCCGGCGTTCCCGCTCGCCACCTCCGCGATCGCACCGCTGCGCGCCGCGGCGGAGGCGCGCGGATCCGGCGACTTCTCCCCCCTGTGGGCCGGCCAGAACGCCAGCGGTTGCCGGAGCGTGTCGGCGGCCGAACTGACGAGGTCGCTCGCGGCCGGGTGTTAGCGCCGCCGCCTCCGCCTCCGCGCCACGAACCGGCATGGCGGTCGAACCCGAGAATCTGGTGCTCGCCGCGCTGCTGCTGGTCGTCGCCGCGCTCTATTCGTCGGTCGGCCAGGCGGGTGCCTCCGGCTATCTGGCCGCGATGGCGCTGGTCGGCGTCGAGCCCGAGGTGATGAAGCCGGCGGCGCTCGTGTTGAACGTGATCGTGTCGTCGATCGCGTTGGTCCATTTCGCGCGCGCGGGCGCGGTGCCGCTGCGATTGGTGCTTCCGGCCACGATCGGCGCACTGCCTCTCGCCTTCGTCGGCGGCCGGCTGTCGCTGCCGCCGGCGATCTTCGATCCGCTGGTCGGTTCGTTGCTGTTGTTCGCCGCATGGCGACTCGCGCGCGGGGGCGAGGCGCAGGGCGACCTGCCGCTCGCGCCGCCGGCCTGGCCCGCGCTCGCGGCGAGCGGTGGCGCGGTCGGTTTCCTCGCGGGCCTCACCGGCATCGGCGGAGGGATTCTCCTCGGTCCGATGATGCTGCAGTGGCGCTGGGCGTCCGCGAAGGAGGTCGCCGGCGCATCGGCGGCGTTCAACCTGGTCAATTCGATCGCCGGCGTCGCCGGGGTGCTGTCGGCATCGGTGCGCTTCCCGCCGGCGCTCGCCGGGTGGGCCGGCGCTGTCGCGGTCGGCGCGCTCGTCGGAGCGGGTCTGGGCAGCCGACGCCTGGAAGGCGGCGCGATCCGCAGGCTGCTCGCGATCGTCCTCGCAATCGCCGGCGCGAAGATGATCGTCTGGAACTGAGATCCGCGGCGGGCGTCGGCGATGGTGGAATCGGCACGGCCGATGCGCGGAGCTTGGTATGCTGCGCGTTTCGCCCGTGCAGGAGACGCGCCGTGACCACCGCCGCCACCGACGATTTCAGCGCGCGAGCCGCGACCTGGGACGACGACCCGATGAAGGTCGCCCGCGCCGCCGCGGTCGCCGATGGCATCCGGCGGCGAATCCCGCTCGATGCCGCGACCCGCGCGCTCGAATACGGCAGCGGCACCGGACTCGTCTCCTTCGCGTTGCGCCCGCCGCTCGAACGGGTCACGCTCGCCGACAGCGCGCCGGGCATGCTCGCGGTCGTCGAGGCGAAGCGCGCGGCCGCCGGCGCGAGCGGCTTCCGCGCGCTGCGACTCGACCTGTCGGTCGATCCGTTGCCTCCCGAGCGTTTCGACCTGATCTACAACGCGATGACGCTGCACCACATCGCCGACACGGCCGGGATCCTGCGCCAGTGGTCGGCGCTGCTGACGCGCGGCGGGCGCCTCGCGATCGCCGACCTCGACGCAGAAGACGGGACCTTCCACGCGGCGGGATTCGACGGCCACCGCGGCTTCGACCGCGACGCGCTCGCGCGCCTCGCCGAGGACGCCGGGTTGCGAGACATCGCTTTCGACACCGTGTTCCGGATGCAACGGCCGGCGAACGCCGGGCAGACCGAATTCCCGGTCTTCCTGATGATCGCGACCAAGGCGTGACCGTCGTTGCGATGCGCGCGCCGGGCGGCCGATGAGCGACGCCAGCGCGCTCGGTGTCGCGCTCGCGACTTTCGCGCTCGCCGGTGCGGTCAAGGGAGTCGCCGGTCTCGGCCTGCCGACCGTCGCGATGGGACTGCTCGGACTGGTGATGACGCCGGTCGAGGCGGCGGCGTTGATGGTCGCGCCCTCGCTGGTCACCAACGTCTGGCAGGCGTTGGCCGGTCGGGCGCTGGCGCGGCTCGCGCGCCGGTTGTGGCCGATGCTGGTCGGCATCGGTGCGGCCACGCCGGTCACGATCGCGTTCCTCGCCTCCGAATCGTCGCGCTGGCCGTCGCTCGCGCTCGGGGCGGTGCTCGCGACCTACGCGGCGTGGGGGCTGGCGATGCCGGCGATCGCGATCCCCGCCCGCGCGCAGGTCTGGGCGGCGCCGGTCGTCGGTGCGGCGACCGGACTCCTGACCGGCGCGACCGGCGTCTTCGCCGTGCCGGCGGTCCCTTACCTCGGCGCGATCGGGCTCGACAAGGACGAGCTCGTGCAGGCGCTCGGCCTCGGGTTCACCGTCTCGACGATCGCGCTGGCCGCCTCGCTCGCGGTGTCGACCGGGCATCTCGCGTCGGCGGCGCCGTTGTCCGTGGTCGCGACCGCCGCCGCGCTCGCCGGCATGGCGGTCGGGCAGGCGCTGCGCGACCGACTCGATCCGCCGGTCTTCCGCCGCGTGTTCCTCTGGGCGCTCCTGGGCGTCGGAGCGGCGATGATCGTGCGCGCCGCCTGACCGGCGCTACTTCGTCAGGACGAGCCCGGTCTCCGGCTTCCAGACGATCTCGACCGCGTCGCCGTCGGCGACCGTCACGTCCTCGGGCCGCGCCTCGACGGCGACCTTCTGCCCCCGATCGAGCGCGACCTCGACGTGCACCAGGTTGCCGGAGAACGTGCGCCCGGCGATCCGCCCTGGCAGGCGGTTCGTGGCGCCGCCGCCGGCCTGCCCGCCGGGCGCGACGATCGACAGATGCTGCGGACGGATCGCGAGCGTCGCCTTCGCCGCGGGCACGCCGTCACCCGCCTGGGCGCGCACGCGCGCGCCGTTCACGTCGAGGTCGGTGCGGTCGCGCGTGGTGTCGACGACGGTGGCATCGAGCAGGTTGATCTGGCCGATGAAATCGGCGACGAACCGGGTCCGCGGCCGGTTGTAGATGTCCTCCGCGGTGCCGATCTGCTCCATCACGCCGTGGTTCATGACGGCGATCCGGTCCGACATGTGCATCGCCTCGGTCTGGTCGTGGGTGACGTAGACGGTCGTGATGCCGAGCTCTTGCTGGATGCGCCGGATCTCGCTCTGCATCACCTCGCGCAGCTTGAGGTCGAGCGCACCGAGCGGCTCGTCCATCAACAGGACCTTCGGCGAATACGCGACCGCGCGCGCGACGGCGATGCGCTGCTGCTGGCCGCCCGAGAGCTCCGGCGGGTAGCGGTGCTCCATCTGCGGCAGCCGGACGAGCTCGAGGAGCTCCTTGACCCGCTTCGCAACGGCCGCCTTGTCGACCTTGCGCTCGACCAGCCCGAAGGCGATGTTCTCGCCGATCGTCATGTGCGGGAAGAGCGCGTAGTCCTGGAAGACCATGCCGATGCCGCGCTTGTTCGGCCGTACGAGCGTCACGTCCTCGTCGCCCAGCAGGATCGTACCGGTCGACGGCTCGATGAAGCCGGCGATCATCCGCAGCGTCGTCGTCTTGCCGCAACCCGACGGTCCCAGCAGCGTGAGGAACTCGCCCTCGCGGATCTCCAGATCGAGCTCACGGAGCGCAACGACCTCGCCGTAGCGCTTCGAGACCCCCTTCAACACGACTTTCGACAAGCTCCTCCTCCCCAGGTCCGGTGCGCCGCGCCGGGTGCGACGGCCCGATCGTGCCGCCGCACCCGGGTCCGACTCAGGTCATCGGCTGACCGACCGGTTCCACTGGTCGTACCAGCTGTTGACGTTGACGCCCTTGTAGTCGATCCGGAGCATCCGGTCGGTATCGGCCTTCTCGATCTTGTTCAGGGCGACGAAGACCGGATCCTCGGTCCGAAGCCGCTGGATCGCCGGGCGGTTCACCGGCCAGACGCCGCTGGTCTTCGCGAACGCGACCTGGAACTCCTCGTCGATGAAGCCGTTGAGGTAGTGCATCGCGGCGGCGCCGTTCTTCGAGCCCTTGACCACGCCCATCCAGCCCAGCTTGATGACGCCGGTGTTGTTGGCGTTGATGCGCGGGTGGACGCTGGTGACGTTGGCGCCGACCGTCTTGATCGAGCGCAGACACCAGCCGGCGTGCGCGATCGCCGCGTAGATGTCGCCGGACTTGAACGCGGTGACCACATCGCCGCCCGCCTTCCAGAACTTGAGCGCTTTGAGCGACCGGATGAGATCGAGGCCCGGCTTGACGTTGTTGACGTCGCCGCCCGCGGCGTAGGCGATTCCGGCGAAGTTCGCGAGCCCGCCGCCCGACGTGATGTCGGGAATCATCACCCGGCCGGCGAGCTTCTCGTGGGCCAGGTCCTTGTACGTCGTCGGCGCCGGAATGCCCAGTTCGGCGAATTTGCCCTTGTCGTAGCAGATCACCTCCTGCGTCGTCCAGTTGGCGATCGCGTTCGGGTGGCGCTGCCACGACTCGAGGTACTGCGAGTTCTTGACGATGTTGTAGTCGATCGGCGCGAGGAATCCGCCCTCGAGCACCGTGTCGAACTGGGCGTCGAGGATCTCGAAGACGTCGAAGGGCGCCTCGCGGCCGCGTGCGGCGATGAGCTTCGCCAGGTTGTCCTGCGGGCTCCCGATCACGTACTCGACCTTGGCGCCCATCGCCTCGAGCTTGGGCACGATGTACTTGACCTGGTCGTCGCGCCAGGGTCCGCCGAACGTCGCGACCCGGAGCGTGACACCTTCGAACGGCTTGGCCTGGGCGTGGACCTCCTCGATCCCCGTCAGGGCCGTCGACGCGAACGCCGCGACGGCGATCGCGCTGCCTAGCAACTTCCTTGCACCGAACATGACGCGCCTCCTGTTGACGATTGCGGCAACCCGGGGGAACCACGGCCCCGGACTCTGGGAATCCCGCCCGCGCCGAACCGCCGGCGCGGACGTTGAACCGGCACGATACCGGGACGCTCCGCGCGCTCGAGCGGGGCTTCCTTAACGGCCACGGAGCAGATTGTCCAGGCCCACGGCCTTCTGCACGAGCAACAACGTGCCGAGCGAGAAAAGGATGACCAGCGTCGCCGACGAGAGCACGACCGGGCTGAAGTCGCTCTCGATCCCGAAGAAGAGCTCGACCGGATAGGTGACGAAGCCGGGCGCGGTGAGGAACATCGCGATCGGCACGTCGGCGAACGACACCATGAACGCGTAGAGGGCGCCGGCGTGGACGCCGGGCATGATCGTCGGCAGCGTGACGCGACGGAACGTCCGCCACGGATTCGCGCCGAGCGAGAGCGCCGCCTCTTCGAGCCGGACGTTGAAGCGCTGCAACACGGCCACGACGGTCCCGATCACGTACGGCGTGGCGACGAACAAGTGCCCCAGGTAGAGCCCGGGAAAACTGCCGTTCAGGAACAGGCCGGTCGCGTCGCCCAGCACGTAGTAGAGCTTGAGAAAGGCGACGCCGGTCACGACCGCGGGAATCTGCATCGGCGCGCGAAACATCGCGAGCATGAATGACTTGCCGCGGAAGCTCCCGCGGACGATGCCCAGCGCCGCCGGGATGCCGAGCACGCACGCGCCGAACGCCACCGTCGTGGCGAGCAGTATCGACAGCCCGAGCGATCGGTAGGTCGCCGCCGGGATCTCGGTGTACCAGCGCAGCGTCAGGTTCTCCGGGGGGAAGACGACCCCCGAGTACTGCGTCGCGCCGTGGAACGAGGCGCCGACGACGACGACCAGCGGCGCCAGCAGGAAGACGTAGGCGAACGAGACCCACACGACCTTCGCCACCCCGCCGAGCGACGGCGGACGCCAGGGCGGCGAGCGTCGCGGCGCCGGACGCGACCCGGCGTCGGCCGCTGGAGTCGCGGCGGTGGTCACGCGATCACCAGCCGGGCGACCCGCATCCGCTTCACCAGGAAGACCGACGCGAGGTTGATGAGGACCACCGAGACGAGCAGCACCGCCGCGAGCGTCGCGCCCATGCCGTATTTGGTCTCGACGATCACGGTGCGCTGGATCATCACCGGAAGCGTCAGCACCCGGCCGCCGCCGAGCAGCGCGGCCGACGTGAACGCGCCCATGCACATGTTGAACATCATCAGCGCGCCGACGACGACGCCGGGCAGCGCGAGCGGGAAGACGACCCGCCAGAAGACGCGCGGGCGGCTCGCGCCGTGGATCGTCGCGGCTTCCTCGAGCGATACCGGGATTGTCCGGACCACCGAATAGAGCAGGAGGACGCCGAAGCCGAGCGTGAAGTGCATCAGGCCGACGACGACGCCCGACTCGTTGCCGATGATCGTGTACGGACGGCTCAGCAGCCCGATCGCGAGGAGTCCTTTGTTGAGCCAGCCGTCGGCCGCGAAGATCACCATGAGTCCGTAGACCTTGATGACGATCGTGACGAACGACGCGACGACGACGCCGGCGAGCATCCACATCGCCCATCGCGACCGCATGCGAGCGATCACGTAGGCGACCGGAAATCCGAGGGCGAGCGTCGAGAGCGTCGCCAACGTCGACACCTTGACGGTGACCCACAGCGAGTGCAGGTAGAACTCGTCGGTGAACAGGACCTTGTAGTTCTCGAGCCCCAGCGTCTCGGACAGGCGCCCGAGGCCGAGATCCATCGACAGGCTGCCTTTGAGGAACAGCGTCTGCGAAGCCGCGAGCAGCAGGAAGCTCACGACGAATGACGGGACGAGCAGATGCTCCCAGCGCGCTCTCATGAGTCGCTGTATCGCCGGCGTGGCGCCCGGATATTAGTTGACTGCATGCGCGATTTCGTTCGTACGCGCGAGCCCTTTGGAGCTCGTGAACGCGACGGCTATGGTAGCGTCATTGACGAGGAAAGTGCAGGTGCTGGCGCGACAGGACGTCGTCGGGTCGGCGGCGAACCGATCTCGCGTACGAAGTGTCGCCGTCGCCGCGGAACGAGCGCGTTCGCGCCCGGAAGGGCGTACGCCACGCCGAAACCCGCATCATCGACGATCGTCGGCGACCGGACGCGTCGCGGCGCGCGAGCGGACGAACCGGCGATTCGGACGGCGTCGCCCGCCGCCGGCTGATCGATCCAGGAGCGCCGGGCGACCGCCTTGGCGGTACTTCGGTCGCGACGAACGCGGCGGCGACGAAGCGCCGGCCGAGCGGCATCGGCGCCGCGGGCGTTTCCGGTGCAAACTGGCGACCCGTCCGCGTTCGTGACGCCGAGTCCCGAGCCGCGCGCGGCGCGATCCGGGGATCGCACCGCGGAGTCGAACCATGGAGGTGCGAATGGACGAACCGGGCCCCTTCGAGTTCCGCCATCCGACGCGACGCGTCATCCACGGCTGGGGTGCGCTCGGCCGCCTGCCGGAGATCGCGGCATCGCACGGCGCCCGCCGAGTCGCGGTCGTCGCCGACGCCTGCTTCCGCGGGACGTCGATGCTCGACCGGCTGTCGGTCGCGCTCACCGACGGCTTCGACCGGCCCGTGGTCCTCCACTTCGTGCCGCCTCGTGAGCCGGATACCGAGAGCGTCGAGGAGTGCCACCGGACGCTCGCGCCTTCCGACCCGGATCTCGTCGTCGCGATCGGCGGTGGATCGACGATGGACTGCGCGAAGGTGGCGCGGATCATGCTCGCCAATCCCGGCGCCGCCGCCGAGCTGGCCGGTTTCGATCGCCCTCTCCGACCCCACCGGTCGCTCGCGATCGGCGTGCCGACGACCGCCGGCACCGGCAGCGAGGTGTCCGAGATGGCGGTGATCTCGCAGGCCGGATCCGACGTCAAGCTCCGCTACCGTTCGGTGGCGCTGCCTTTCGACATCGCGCTACTCGATCCCGAGCTCACGGTCTCGATGCCTCGTGGCGTCACCGCCCAGACCGGGTTCGACGCCTTCACCCACGCGCTCGAGAGCTACGTATCGCGCGGCGCCAATCTGATGACCGAACCGTTGTCGTTCGCCGCGCTCGTGCAACTGGCGCGCTGGCTGCCGGTCGCCTGCGAAGAGCCGACGAACCGCGCGGCGCGCAGCTGGTGCCTGGTCGCGTCGATGCAGGCCGCGATCGCGTTCAACTCGACGCAACTGGGTTTGTGCCACGCGATCGCCGCCCCCCTGGGCGCGCTGCACCACGTGGTCCACGGACTCGCCAACGCCATCGCGCTGCCCGCGGTCGTCGCCTACAACGAGCCGGCGCTGGGCGCCAAGGGCGCCGCGATCGCCGATGCGCTCGGTGCGCCGACCGCGCGGGAAGGCGTCGCACGGCTGCGCGAGCGGGTCGGTCTGGATCGGGGTCTCGATGCGTTCGCCCCGGGCGCGGCGCAGCGCGACGCGATCGCCCGAGCGGCGGTCAAGAGCGGAAACCTGGCGTTCAACCCGCGCCCGGCAGGGATCGACGACGTGCGCCGCGTCCTCGAAGCGATGCGCGACCCGACCGCGGGCGGCGATGTCCCGATCGCCTGAGTCGGCAAGCGCTCGCCGGATCGCTCCGGGTCAGCGTCGATCCGAGGCGCGGGCCTGGGCGACGCCGATCAGCGAGTCGCGTCCGACGAGGGCGGCGAGCTCCGCCTCGCTCATCGTCTCGGTCCCTTCCGGACGCATCGGCATGACGAGGTAGCGGATGTCGGCCGTGCTGTCGACGACGCGAATCACCGTGTCGGGCGGCAGGCGCAAGCCGAACTCGAGCAGCACCTCGCGGGGCTCGACGACGATCCGCGAACGGTACTCGGCGCTCTTGTACCAGGCCGGCGGTACGCCGATCACGGCGCGCGGATAGCACGAACACAGCGTGCAGCACACGACGTGGTGCAGGGTCGGGGTGTTCTCGACGACGACGAGTTCGGGCGTGAGCTCGAGGTCGATCCCCAGCAGCTCCTGGATGGCCGCCTTCGCGTCCCGCAACAGCCAATCCCGGTAGACCGGGTCCGTCCAGGCGCGCGCGACGACGCGGGCGCCGAGCAGCGGTGTGCGCGATTCGGTCAGCTCGATTTCGGCGCGGATCGCGTCCTCGTCGAAAACGCCTTTTTCGACGAGCAGCTCGCGCAACGCGCGCTCGAGCGCGATCGAGGCGCCGCTCGCCGCGCCGTGCGGCGACGCCGAGGTCGCCGGCGCCGGGTCGTGTCCGTGCGTCGGGTCATGCGGCATCGGTCGGCACCGGATCGTATTCGAGCCAGGTCTGGTAGAGGTCCGCGGCGAGCCGCACGCCGGGGTCGTCGCGGCCCCAGACCGCGGCGTAGTCGAAATCGACCGTGTAGAGCGGCAGCCGAACCGGGTCGCGTCGATGGTAGGCGAGCGGGCCGGGATCCGGATACGTGCCCAGCACCCGCGTGACCACGCCGCGCCGGCCGCGCAGGTAGCCCGGCGTCCGGCAGTGGGTCGCGGGCTCGAGCGCGCGGACACGCACCCGGTCGCCGGGCCGGAAGATCGGTGTCATCGTGGGGGCGCCGCCGACGCGCCGCGCGCCAGCCGCTCGCCGATCTCGGCGTCGGTGACGAGGCCGCACTCGACGACGAGCCGCCGGATCGCGACCAGCCACCGCTCGTAATAGCCGAGCTCGCGGTATTGGGCTTCGGAAAGCGACTCGATCGCGCGTCGCAGCGCGTCGACGGTGAAATGCCCGCGCGTCGGGTGCGTGAGCAGCTTGACCATGGCGTCGACACGCTGCTCGAACAGCGAACGCTCGTGCTCGGCGAGATCGATCGGGCCGGCGGGTCTCCCGCCGAGGTCGTGCGGGCCGCGCGCCATGGCGGGTTCCCGGGCTCCGGATTCGCCGGAGTATACGTCGACGGGACGACGCGCGCCGCGGTGACGCGTTCGCCACCGCGCACCCGAGGCATCCGCGCGATCGAACGGGCGGACCCGAAAGCGCGCATCGCGCGTGCACCATCGGGCTCGCGGCGATAGACTTGGCCGACGGTCGCGACGAGACGCGGCGTGGCGCGCTGACGACCGGAGGAATCGACGATGGCGAGCGACTCGATCGACGGTGTCGATGGCGGCGAGGCGATCCTCCAGGCGCTGCGCGACCTGGGCGTCGATGTCGTCGTCTCCTCGCCGGGCTCGGAATGGGGACCGGTCTGGGAAGCGCTCTCGCGGCAGCGCGAGCGCGGTGCCGCCGGCCCGAAGTACCTCAATTGCGCGCACGAGCTCCTCGCCGTCGACGTCGCGCTCGGCTACACGGCGATGACCGGACGAATGCAGGCGGTGCTCCTGCACGCGGGCGTCGGGCTGCTGCAGGGAGGCATGGGGCTCTACGGCGCCCGCTTCGCCGAGCTGCCGTTGCTCGTGATGTCGGGGGAGTCGACATCGTTCGGCGAGCGGCCCGGGTTCGATCCGGGGCCGCAGTGGTACCACAACCACAACGCCACCGGCGCGCTCGCGACGTACGTCCAGCCGATCGTCAAATGGGCGCATCGGGTCGGCGATGCCGGGCATCTGTACGACTCGGTCCTGCGCGCCGGGGAAATCGCCTGCGCGACGCCGCCGGGTCCGGCCTACCTCGACGTGCCGCTCGAGACGATGGTCGAACCCTGGCGCCGGCCGGCGCGCGCACGCGCCGCACCGCCGCCGCCGAGGCTACGACCGGTGCAGGCCGATCTCGAGCGCGCGGCGGGCGCGCTGCTCGCCGCCGACGATCCGCTGATCATCAGCGGGTCGGCCGGCCGCACGGCCGACGGCTACGACGCGCTCGTGGAACTGGCCGAGACGCTGTCGCTGCCGGTCGTCGAGGCGGCGTCCTCCGACGTGGGGTCTTTTCCGACCGACCATCCGCTCCACCAGGGTTTCGATGTCCACGAGAGATTGGCCGGCGCCGATGTCGTGCTGGTCGTTCGCAGCCGGGCGCCCTGGTATCCGCCCGGCCGGGGCCCGGAACGCGCCAGCGTCGTCGTCGTCGATGAACAGCCGCTGCGGTTGCACATGGCCCGCCAGGATCTCGGTGCCCACGCCTACCTCGGAGGCGACGTCCCGACCACGCTGCGGCTCCTCGCCGGCGAACTGCGAGCGGCCGTCGCCGCCGACCCCCGCGTCGCGGCGCGCGTGTCGGAGCGCCGCGCGGCACTCGCCGCCGTCGCCGCCGACGCGCGCGAGCGACGGCGCCGCGCGGCCATCGACGCTCGCGGCGGGCAGGGTGTGCATCCGGTCGCGCTCGCGTCCGCGCTCGCGGAAATCCTGCCCGATGCGTCGATTCTCGTCGACGAAACGACCGTCCACCTCCGACACAACCGCCGCTACTGGCCGATTCGCGGCCCGCAGAGCTACCACGCGCTGCGGGCGGGTCTCGGCCAGGGGCTGGGCTTCGCGTTGGGCGCGAAGCTCGCGCGGCCCGACCGGCCGGTCGTCGCGCTGGTGGGCGACGGTGCGTTCCTCTACAACCCGACGCTGCCGTGCCTCGGATTGTCCCGCGACGCGAACCTCCCGATCCTGATCGTCGTGTACGACAACCGCGGCTACCGGGCGATGCGCGACAGCCAGCTGCTCTTCCATCCGGAGGGGGCCGCGCGGCGCGGGGAAGCGTTGGGCGAGCCGCTCTGCGCGTACGACTACGAACGGACGGCGGGGCTCTTCGGCGGCGCGGGCTTCCGGGTCGAGACGCCCGAGGCGCTGGCGTCGGCGCTGCGCGACGCGCTGGCGGCGCTCGCCGCCGGACGGACGGCGATCGTCAGCGTCCGCGTCACCGAGTAGCGCGGTCGCCGGCGCGGGCCGCCGCGCCGAGCGCGGGCACGCCCCGGGCGCGGCGCTATTGCGCCAACGCGATCGCGTCCGCCGGGTTCCAGCAGACGCTGACCCGGCTCCCGGGATCGCGCGTCGCCTCGGCGCGCGGGATCTCGGCGACCACGGTGACGCCATCGCCGGCGTCGACCGAGACCAGGTGACGACTGCCGATGAAACGCATGCCGGTCACCGTGCCCGCGATCGAGTCCAGCCCCGCCGGAACCGCGCCGTCGGCGATGACGCGCAGGCGCTCCGGTCGCAGCGCGAGCGCGACGTCGCGACCGACCGTCGATCCGGCGTCGCCGCGGGCCCGCCGCTGCCGGCCCATCGAATCGACGACGACCCAGTCGCCGTCGCGGGCGACCACCCGTGCCGGCAGGAAGCTGATCTGCCCGACGAAGTCCGCGACGTACTTGGTCTTCGGCCGGTCGTAGATCTCGTCGGCGGTGCCGATCTGCTCGAGCACGCCGTGGTTCATGATGGCGATGCGGTCCGACATGTTCATCGCCTCGGTCTGGTCGTGGGTGACCGCGACCGTCGTGATCTTGAGTTCCTGCTGGATGCGCCGGAGCTCGATCTGCATGCTCTCGCGGAGCTTGAGGTCGAGCGCGGCCAGCGGCTCGTCGAGCAGCAGCACCTTCGGTGCGACCGCGACGGCGCGCGCGACCGCGATCCGCTGTTGCTGGCCGCCCGAGAGCTGCGAAGGATACCGGTCCTCGACGCCCGGCAGGCTGACGAGCTCGAGGAGGTCGCAAACGCGTTTCTTGATCGCCGCCTTGTCGAACCCACCGCGCTCGACCAGCCCGAAGGCGATGTTGTCCCGGATCGTCATGTGCGGGAAGAGGGCGTAGTCCTGGAAGACCATGCCGACGTTGCGCTTCTCGGGCGGCAGCAACGACACCTCGTCGTCGCCGAGGTACAGCCTTCCGCGGGTGGGGGTGATCAGACCGGCGATCAGCCGCAGCGTCGTCGTCTTGCCGCAACCGGACGGGCCCAGGAGGGTCAGGAACTCGCCCTCCTGGATTTCCAGATCGAGCGGCTGGAGCGCGACGACCGGCCCGTACTCCTTCGAGACGCCTTCGAATCTCACGCGCGACATGTCCGCCGACCCCTCAGTGGCTCTCGAGCAGCGACCGCACCAGGCGCGACGGCGTCATTTCGCGACCGTCCGCGCCCACTGGTCGTGCCAATCCGACAGGTTGACCTTGCTGTAGTCCGGATTGAGCATCCGCGCGATCTTCGCCGGATCGAGGACCAGCATCCGGTTGAGCACCGGATCCTTGGCGAGGTCCTTCATCGCCTCGAGATTCTCGGGAACGACGCCCTGGGTCAACGCGAACTCGCGTTGGAACTCGGTGTCGAGGAACAGGTTGATGTACGCGTGCGCCGCCTCGGCGGTCTTCTTGTCGATCCCCTTGAGCACGCCGATCCAGCCGACCTTGATCACGCCGGTCGTGTTCGCGTTGATGACCGGGTGCGCGGTCTGAAGCGGCATGCCGGCGCGCACGCCGCGCACGCACCAGCCCGAGTGCAGCGCCGCCGCGTAGACGTCGCCCGACTTGAACTGGTTCAGCACCTCGGTGCCGGTCTTCCAGTACTTGAGCGCCCCGATCTTGACGATCGCGTCGAGTCCCGGCTTGATGTTCGCGAGGTCGCCGCCGTTCGCGTGGGAGAAGCCCGCGATCGCCGCCATGCCGCCGCCGGAGACGATGTCGGGCAGGTCGACGTGTCCGGCGAGCTTCGGGTTCGCGAGATCCGCGTAGGTCTTGAGCGGCGGGATCCCGAGCTCCTTGAACTTCTGTTCGTTGTAGCACATCGATTCCTGCGTGGTCCAGATGCGGACCAGGTCCGACGTGACCATCTCCCTGCCGATGAACTTCGCGTTGGGGATGAGCGCCGGGTTGATCGGCTGCAGGAATCCGGCGTCGCGGATATCCTTGACCGTGCCGTCGCTGACCTCGATCGTGTCCATCGGCGGCGGTCCGCCGCGGGCGGCGACCAGCTTGGCGAAGTTGATCTGCGGGCTTCCGGAGACGAACGTGAGCTTCGCGCCGAGCGCCTCCATCTTCGCCGTCGCCAGCCGCTTCTGCTCCTCGGTCCAGGGACCACCGTAAGTTCCCACGCGGAGTTCGACGCCGGCGAACGGCTTGTTCTGCGCAACCGCCGGTGCGCAAGTCCACACCGCGCACGCCGCCAGCATCGCGGCCGCCGCTCCGATTCGTGCCTTCCTGCTCGCATTCATGCGCCTACCTCCGTGCTGTGCGGGGACGATAGCCGGCCGGGCGGCCGGCGGCCTACTTGCCGCCTTTCGACTGCAACAACGCGTCCAGCCCGACCAGGCGCTGAACCAACAGCATGACGACCAGCGAGAAGACGATCACCAGCGTCGACGACGCCAGCACGCTGTTGTGGAACGCGCTCTCCAGGCTGAAGTAGAGCTCGACCGGATAGGTCGTGTAGCCGGGTCGCGTCAGGAACATCGAGATCGGCACGTCCCCGAACGAGACCATGAACGAATAGAGCGCGCCGGCGTAGATGCCCGGCGCGATCAGCGGCAGCGTCACCCGGCGGAACGTCCGCCACGGCGAGGCGCCCAGCGTGCGCGCCGCCTCGTCGAGGCGCAGGTCGAACCGCTGGAGGATCGCCACCGTCGTGCCGATCACGTACGGCGTCACGTGGAAGAAGTGTCCGATGACGAGTCCGGCGAACGTGCCGGCCGGATTGACGCCGATGCCGCGACCGATCGCGTAGTACAGGTTGAGGAACGAGAGGCCGACGACGATCGACGGAATCTGCAGCGGCATCCGGAAGAAGGTGGACAACGCGCCCTTGCCGATCACCGTGCCCCGGACCAGGCCCAGCGCGACCGGAACTCCCAGTCCGACCGACAGGACGGCGGTGATCGCGGCGATGCCCACCGACAGCGCCAGCGACTTGTACTGCTGCGCCGAGATCTCGAAATACCACTTGAGCGTCCATTCCTCGGGCGGGAAGACCATCGCCGCGTAGCCCTTGCCGGCGTCGAACGACGCGCCGACGATGACCACGAGCGGCAGGAGCAGAAACGCGTAGACGAACCCGCACCAGCCGATCGTGAAGGCGCGATCCAGCGCGCGGCGGGCGGTCCTGCGAGCGGCCGGACTCATATCGTCATGCCTCTGGTCGCCCGCATGCGCTGGAGCAGCCAGACCGACAGCAGGTTGATCAGCAGGACCGAGACCACCAGCACGGCGGCGAGCGTGCCGCCCATCGAATACTTGCTCTCCATGATCACCGTGCGCTGGATCAGCACCGGCAGCGTGAAAACGCGCCCGCCGCCGAGTAGCGCCGCCGACGTGAAGGCGCCCATGCACATGTTGAAGATCATCAGCGCGCCGATGATGACGCCGGGCAGCGACAGCGGCAGGACGACGCGCCAGAACATCCGCCGGCGCGGCGCGCCATGGACGCGCGCGGCCTCCTCCAGCGAACGGGGGATCGTCTGGATCACGCTGTAGAGCATCAGCACGCCGAAGCCGAGCGAGAAGTGCATGAGTCCGACGACAACGCCGGAGATCTTGCCGATGATGTTCCAGGGCTTGTCGACGACGCCAAGGCCGATCAGCGTGTGGTTGAGCCAGCCGTCGGCCGAGAAGATGATGATGAGGCCGAACACCTTGATGACGATGGTGATGAACGTCGACACGACGATCGCCGAGAGCATCACCATCGCCATCCGCGAGCGCATCCGGGCGATGACGTAGGCGACCGGGTAGGCGAGGATCAGCGTGAACAGCGTCGCCAGCGCCGAGACCTCGATCGTGATCCACAGCGTCCGCAGGTAGAACGCGTCGGTGAAGAAGCGGACGTAGTTGGTGAGCTCGAGCGTCTCGCCGATGCGCCCGATGCCGAGGTCGCGGTAGAAGCTGCCCTTGAGGAAGACGAACTGCGACGCCGCCATCAGGACGAACGTCACGACGAACGGCGGAATGAGCAGCAGTTCCCAGCGCGTTCTCACGTCTCGGGGCTCCAGCGGACCAGCGGGCGGGCGCGGCCGAGTCTACACCCGATTCCTCGATGCTCCGCGACGCGTCCGCCATCGCGAGACGCGCCGCGCGACGGCGCCGTGCCGAGCGCGCGTGGAGTTGCCGGCGTCCTCATGCGAGGGGCCCCGGTCGCTTGATGTAAGTGTCCTTGATCGCGTCGGCGGTCCAGCAGGCGAGCGCGCCGATCGTGCCGCTCGGGTTGGGCGCCGCGTTCTGCGGGAACGCGCTGCCGCCGACGACGAACACGTTCGGCACGTCCCAGGACTGCAGGTACTTGTTCACGACGCTGGTCGCCGGATCGGCGCCCATGACCGCCCCGCCGGTGTTGTGCGTGCTCTGGTAGGGGACGATGCTGTAGCGGCCCGACACCGGCTGGACCGCGACGCGCGACGGCCCCATCGCCGCGGCCATCTCGGCGACGCGCCGCGCCGCGTACGCCTGCATCCGGCGGTCGTTGTCGCCGAAATCGAACGTCAGTCGGGCGAGCGGTCGTCCCCAGGCGTCGCGGTAGTCGGGATCGAGGTCGACGTAATTCGTGGCGTAGCTCTGGCAGGCGCCGTGCAGCCAGATGACCATGGCCCGGTCGTAGTAGCGCGCGACCGCGCGCTTCCATTCGGCCCCCCAGCGCGGGGTGCCCGGCGGGACCGGGTGCGAGCGGATCGGCGTGGCACCGTTGCTGTACTCGGTCACCAGCGTGCCGCCGAAGAAATCGAGCGCCGAATGGTCGAAATTGTCGGCGTTGAGATCGTCGACGACGCTGCCCCGGCCGCCGCCGCCCATGAACCGGTTGAACTCGCGGTCCTCGAAGAACAGCGTGACCTTGCCCATCGTCTGGTACGCGTAGTTGCGTCCGACGACACCGGTGCCCCGGGCGGGATCGTAGGGAGTGCCGACGCCCGACAGGAGCAGCAGACGCGTGTTGTTGAACGTGTAGGACGCGAGAATCACGATCTCGGCGGGCTGCTCGATCTCGCGGCCCCGTGCGTCGACATAGGTCACGCCGACCGCCCGCCTCCCCGACGAATCGAGGTCGACGCGCAGCACGTTGCAGCGCGCGCGGAGCTCGAAGTTCGGATGGCGGAGCAGCGACGGCAGCACCGCGGTGATCGGCGTCGCCCGCGCGCCCATCGCGCAGACGAAGTGCCCGCAGAATCCGCCGCTGACGCACGGCGACATCGTCTGCCGGTACGGATTGGTGTAGGTGCGGCTCATCGCCGCGGTCGGCGTCGGGTACGGGTGCCAGCCCGCCGCGGAGGCCGCCTCGCGGAACAGCGCGCTCGCGTAGGTCGGTGGTTTGGGCGGATTCGGGTATTCGCGGGAACGAGGTCCTTCGAACGGGTTCCCTCCCGGCCGGATCTCGCCGTCGAGGTTCCCGGCCGTGCCGCCGATGCCGTAGATGTGCTCGAACTGGTCGTAGTACGGCTCGAGCTCGTCGTAGGCGATACCCCAGTCCTGGCTCGTGCAACCGGCTTCGATGCGCGTCGCGCCGTAGCGCTCGACCGTCCGGCTGCGCGTCTCGAAGTCCCATGGATGGAATCGGAAGCACTGGCCGCCCCAGTGCGCACCGGCGCCGCCGACGCACTCGCCCAGCTTGAACGAACCCATTTCGCGCATCGGCAGCGCCACCTGGTCGGCCGAATTGCGGAAGGTAATCGTCTCCCTCGAGAGGTTCTGGAAGATCTCGCTCGCCCGGTCGAACTTGAGCTCGTCCTGCGCGTAGGGCATCGCGAAATCGTGGTTCGGATCGAGCATCCGTCCGCGCTCGAGTCCGACGACGTCGAGTCCGGCGACGGCCAGCTCCTTCGCGAGGATCGTGCCGGCGAGCCCCTGGCCGACGACGACCGCGTCGACCGGCTTCATCCGCCGGTCGCTCACGCCCCGGCTCCGCCGGGCGGCACGTGGATCGGGTAGCCCTGGGCGTCGACACGCACGCGACCTTCGACGATGTCGGCGATGCCGACCGGCTCGACCCGGTAGGGCGTGTCGCGTTTCTCCAGGTGCTGCGGGTAGTTCGACGACGCGACACCGGGAAAGCCGATCAACCGCCAGCCGACCTTGTTCCGGTTGCCGCCGTGGATCGGATCGGCGAAGAAGCCCTCCTCGGTGTTGCGGAGCAAGAGGTCGAAGAAGACGTTCGAGCGCACCGCCGAGAGCGGCATGTCGCCCGACTCGATCCGCGCCAGGACGCGGTCCTGGTCGGCGGCGTCGAGGGCGGCGAAGGGTCGGCCATGCCCGGCGACGCACCAGGCGTCGATCTCGCGAATCGACTGCCGATAGAGCTCCTGCGGCGTGAGCGGCGACTGGTAGCCCTGTTCGGGCGTCCCTTCCCGCCATGGTCCGGAACGATAGGCGCGCCCGTGCACGCCCCAGGAGCCGGCGAGCTGACGATCGATGAAGGTGGTGACGCCGGCTTCCTTCGCGCCGGGACCGAGGTCGTCGGACGGGATCAGTCGGGCGAGCGCGGCGTCGAGGAAGCCGGCCTCGGCAGCGGTCAGGTAACGCAGCGCCTCCGGGCGCCCGGGATCCGGCGCCGGACACGGGATCGCACTGCCGTCCGGTGCACCAGGCATCGGGTCACTCTCCGCTGGAGATTCGTATCCGACACGAGGACGCCGTCGGCGCTCCGCGTGGAGGCAGCGCCGATGGTAAGGGTTCTCTTGCCGTGCTTGATATCAATCGCCGCGGCGATTGATGCGGTCTGGCTATGAGTTCGCCAGGGCGGCCGTCGGTCCCCGGTCAGGCCGCGCCGACCTCGACCAGCACGTCGTAGAACGTGGCGCCGCCACCCATGTCGGCGAGCGCCTGCGACGTGAGCTCGTTGACGTTGCGCCGGTCCGGCGAGAACTTGTTCCACCACACCGACGGAGCGACGACGACGCCCGGCCGCGCGTTGTCGGTGACCTTTGCGCGCAACACGATCGAGCCGCGGTCGTTGCGCACCCGGACGGTTCCGCCGTCCGCGATGCCGCGCGGGTGCGCGTCGTCCGGGTGGATCTCGATCCGCGGCGCGCCCTCGCCGGCCACGAGGCTCGCGACATTCGCGAAGCTCGAGTTCAGGAAGTCGCGCGCCGGCGGCGAGATCAGCGCCAGCGGATAACGCCGCGCGAGTTCCGGAGCGCTGGCGGCACTCTCGCGCGGCGGCGTGTACGAGGGAAGCGGATCGAAGCCGTCCCGCTGCGCCCGCGCGCTGAAGAACTCGCAGCGACCCGATTCGGTCGGGAAGCCGCCCTGCGCGAACGGCGCCCACGGGCGCGGCAGGTCGAGCCTCGCCCAACCTCGTTCGGCGAGCGTGTCGAAGCTCGTCGAGGCGAGCCGCGGGTGGTTCCACAGGAGCGCGTCGCGCGCGATCTCGTGATCGGTCTGGCGGAAGCACGGGTCGACGAAGCCCATCCGCTCGGCGAGCGCGCGGAAGACGTCGGTATTGCAGCGCGATTCGCCGAGCGGTGCGATCGCCGCGTGGTTGACCTGAAGGCAGTAGTGTCCGTAGGACTTGAGGAGATCGAAATGCTCGAGCTGCGTCGTCGCCGGCAGGACGAGGTCGGCCCAGTCGGCGGTGTCGGTCGCGAAACTGTCGTGCACGACGGTGAAGAGGTCGTCGCGCGCGAGGCCGCGGCGCACCTGCGCGGCGTCGGGTGCTACCGCGGCCGGATTGGAGTCGTAGACGTAGAGCGCGCGGATCGGCGGGCCGGCAGCGCGGTTGAGCGCGTCGCCCAGCGCGTTCATGTTGATCGTCCGCGACGGCCGTCCGGCGAGCCCCCGCTCCAGGAGGTCCGGTCGCTCGAGCGCCCCGGTGTCGACGGGATAGGCGCTGCCGGTCGACAGCAACAGGCCGCCGGCGGGGTGACGCCAGGAGCCGACGAGCGCCGGCAGACAGGTGATCGTGCGGATCGCCATGCCGCCGCCCGCGTGTCGCTGCAGTCCGTAGTTGAGCCGGATCATCGCCGGCGCGATCGTTCCGAGGTCGCGCGCGAGCGCCTCGATCGTGTCGACCGGAACCGAGCAGATGGCGGCGACGCGAGCCGGCGTGTATCCGGCGACGCGCTCGACGAGCGCGTCGAAGCCCAGCGTGTAGCGGTCGACGTAATCGCGGTCGACGAGGCGGTCGCGGATCAGCACGTGCATCATCGCGAGCGCGAGCGCGCCGTCGGTGCCCGGCAGCGGCCGGACGTGCTCGTCGCACTTCGCCGCGGTCTGACTGCGCCACGGATCGATCGCGATCACCTTCGCGCCGCGGCGCCTTGCCTGGACCACGCGGGTCCAGAAATGCAGGTTCGAGACGACCGGGTTCGAGCCCCAGATCAGGATCAGCTTCGCGTCAGGCACCGCCTCGATGTCGGTGCCGATCGCGGCGCCCAGCGTGTAGGTGACGCCCGCCTTGCCGGCGGTCGCGCAGATGGTCCGGTCGAGCAGCGACGCGCCGAGGCGATGGAAGAACCGGCGCCCGAGGCTCGACCCCTGCACGAGTCCCATCGTGCCGCAGTAGTCGTAGGGCAGGATCGCGCGCGGATCGTCGGCGGCGATCGCGCGGAATCGGTGCGCGATCTCGTCGAGCGCCTCGTCCCAGCCGATGCGTCCGAAGCGTCCTTCGCCCTTGCGGCCGAGGCGGCGCATCGGGTGGGTCAGGCGGTCCGGGTGGTAGGTGCGCTCGAGGTAGCGCGCGACCTTCGTACATAGCGCGCCATCGGTGGGAGGATGGTCGGGAGCGCCGCGGATCGCGAGCGCGCGCCCGTTCTCGACGGTGACCAGGAACGAGCAGGCGTCCGGACAATCGTGCGGGCAGGCGCCGCGGACGACGTGACGCTCGGAGGACCCGGGTTCGGAGGACAAGGGCGCGGAGGATCGGGGCGGGCGGGTCGAAATCCCGGGAGAGCGGCGAATCTACGCCCGGCGCCTCGACCGGTCAAAGCGGCGGTTGCACCCTATAATCGCCGGTGGCACCGGCGCGGCGCAGGAAGCGCCGACACGCCGGACATGGCCGCCGGCCGGTGGAAGGAGCGAGGATGCGGTCGAACCGCGACGGAGTCGCCGCGGCGACGAGGACGATGGTGAAGTTCGCGGCGACGCTGGCGTGCGCTGTCTGGGCCGTGACGGCGACGGCGCAGGCGAGCGCGCCGGCGGGCGAGGTCAAGGGCGAGGCGTGGGCGCACGACCGCGCGTCGCTCGCCGCCTCGGTCGACCAGGCGGACGTGGTCCTGCCGGCGGCGACCGGCGTGCCGTACGTCGGCAAGTTCCGTGACGCGCCGACGCGCGCCGATCGGCGCGTGCCGGTGGTCCTGTTCCTGCACGGATCGTCGGGACTGGGCCTCAGGGCGATCGGCGAATGGCAGCAATGGCTCGCGACGCTGGGGATCGCCAGCGTCGCCCCCGACTCGTTCGCGTTGCCCGGACGGGTGACCTACAAGTCGCCGATCGACAAGGCGTCGTACGAGCGGATCCACGCGCTGCGCGCCTCCGAGATCGCTCCCGCGCTCGAACGCATCCGGGGGCAACCCTGGGCGGATTCCTCGCGGCTGGTCCTCGCCGGCACCAGCGAAGGGTCGGTGCCGGTCGCGCGCTACGCGGGCGGCGAATTCGCCGCGCGCGTCGTCTACGCCTGGAGCTGCGAGGCCAACTACTTCGTCGCCGAGCCCGGTAACGCCTTCGAGCCGGGGAAGCCGGTCCTGAACGTGATCAGCTCGACCGACCCGTTCTTCTCGCGGGCGAACGCCTGGCTCGGCAACGCCGCCGCCAGCGGGCACTGCGGCGCGGCGCTGAAGGACAATCCGCGCGCCGCGGTCGTCCTCGTTCCCGACGCCCCGCACACGCTGCTCAATCTGCCGGCCGCGCGTGTCGCGACGGCCGGATTCCTGCAACCGTTCGTCCCGGCACGTTGACCCGCGGGGCGACCGAGCGCGTTCGACTTCCCCGCGGACGGCGATGGACTCCCACGACCAGATCATCGATCTCCTGCGCCGCATCGAGGCCAACCAGCGGTCGGCGCTCGAGGTGCAGGAACGGCAGGTGGCGTTCGCCAAGGCCCAACTCGAGCGCAGCGAGCGCATCGCCGCCGAGAGCGTCGCGCTGCAGAAGACCGCCGTCGAGCGGCAGCGCAGGGTCGGCTTTCTCGCCCTGCCGCTGATCGTCCTGCTGATCGTGCTGCTCGCCTGGCTGCTCGTCCGCTGGCGGATCGTGTTGTTCTGATCCGCCGGCAGCGCCGCGCCCGCCCCGCGCGGTGCCGGCGCGGCACCGCGACGGCGGCACCGCGCCTCTTCCGCGGCCGCTACTTCTTCGGCAGCGCGCCGACGAAGGCGTTGTCGACCAGCGGCTTGGCGTCGAACTGCGGCGCGTGGCAGAGCTGGCAGGCGTAGCGGCGCATGTCCGCGTCGGCGAGCTTCTGTCCGGTCGCGCTCGTCATGTGCGTATCCGAGATCTTCGGCGCGCTCTTCTTGACGTAATTCGCCGGGCCGTGGCACTCGAGGCACTGGTTGTCGGCGAGCGACACCTCGTCGAAGTTGTCGGTCGCGTGCGGGATCAGCGGCGGCTGCCCGACGAACGTGCGGGCGATCTTCTCCTGCAGGCCGGGCTTTTTGCCCAGCTGGTCGCGCACGACCGGCGCCTGATCGGGCGCCGCGGTGTCGCTTCCGCGCAGGCTCGCCACCGGATCGCCCGGCTGGAGGCCGACCATCGGCGCGGTGACGCAGGCGGCGAGCATCACGCCGGCGACCGCGGCCGCCACGAACGCTCTCAACAAGGTTCCGTTCATCGCTCCCTCCTTCATCGAACTCGAGTCATCACGGGCGATCCGAGCAGGCCACGGGCGCGACGGCGCCGGCGGTCGCCGGCGGAACCGCCGGCGCGCGGTTGTCGTATCGCAATCCGAATCGGAATACGTCCTTCGAGCACACGTCGATGCAGCGGCCGCAGTTCGTGCAGTTCGGCGACAGCACGACCGGACCGATCCCGCGCGCGGCGCTCTTCAGCGCCGGCTTGATCACCTGCATCTCCGGACAGACCGCGTAGCAGTCCATGCAGTCGTTGCACCGGGCGCGATCGGCGGCGGTCACGCGCAGCGGGCTCCTCAGCGCGACGACGCTGTAGAACGCGCCGACCGGGCAGACGTGGCCGCACCATCCGCGCTCGGCGAACAGCAGGTCGAACAGGAACACCGCCACCACGACCATCCAGGCGGCGCCGACGCCGAAGATCAGCCCGCGGTGGACCATCGACACCGGATTGACCAGCTCCCAGGCGATCGTTCCGGTGGCGGCGGCGAGCCCGAGCGTCGCGGCCAGCGCGTAGTAGCGCAGCCGGCGCGGGATGCGGACGGTCTTCGTGACGCCGAGCCGGCGACGCAGCCAGTGCGCGACGTCGGTGACGATGTTGACCGGGCAGACCCACGAGCAATAGACGCGGCCGCCGACCAGAAAGTAGAACGCGAGCACGATTGCGGCGCCGATCAGCGCCTTGCCCTCGGGCTTCGCGCCGGCGGCGAGCGACTGCAGCAGCACGAACGGATCGGTGAGCGGCAGCACGTCGAGCGTGTAGCTGAAGTTGAGATTCCCCTTGACGATCCAGACGCCGGCCAGCGGGCCCAGCAGGAACAACGCGAGCACGGCGACCTGCGAGACACGCCTCGCGATCAGCCACCGGTGCGCCGCGAGCCAGCCCTTGGCCGCGACCGCGTCGGCGCCCGGACGCTTCCCCGCGACCATTACCGCGCTCCCTTCCCGGCCTCGGCGGCGCCGGGCAGCGTCGACAGCGCCGGCTCGTCACGAACGAGGCCGCGGCCGCCCAGCTCGTAGCGGTAGCCCTCGGGCAGGTTGTACTGGTGCGGGGCGTCCGGCGGGACCAGGCTCTCGCCGGCGCGCTCCTTCTCCTTCCAGCCGAGGCGGTAGTGCTTGCCGATCGAACCTTTGGCCAGCGTCATCGGCAGCACCTTGATCGCGGCCTCCTCCAGCACGCAGGCCTTCTCGCATTTCCCGCAGCCGGTGCAGTGCTCGGAGTGGACGACCGGGATGAACCGCGTGTGCTTGCCGGTGCGCGTGTTGTGCTGCGGCTCGAGCGTGATCGCCTTGTCGATCAGCGGACAGACGCGATGGCACACGTCGCAACGCATGCCGAGGTAATTGAGACAGGTCTCCTGGTCGACGATGACCGCGAGCCCCATCCTCGCCTTCTTGATGTCGACGAGCGAGTGATCGAGCGCGCCGGTCGGACAGGCTTTGACGCAGGGGATGTCCTCGCACATCTCGCAAGGAACGCCGCGGGCGACGAAGTACGGCGTGCCCGTCGCGACACGCGACTCCGGCTTCGCCAGGTCGAGCGTCTTGTACGGACAGTCGCGCACGCACAGGCCGCAGCGGACGCAGGCCGCCTGGAACGCGCCCTCGCCGAGCGCGCCGGGCGGACGCAGCGCCTCCGGCGGCAACGCCTTCGACTGCTTCGCGTACAGAGCGAGACCGCCGCCGGCGAATCCGATACCGCACGCGAGCTTCGCCGCGTCCAGCACGAACTGGCGGCGGGCGGCGCTGTCGGGGGCCGATTGGCTCGAATCGCTCATCGCTCGCGCGGCGGATGCCGGGCGGATCGCCCCGGCACCCGGCCGCTCCTGCGCAGGCTCCGGTTCAGACCTTGGTCAGCTTGACCGCGCACTTCTTGAAATCGGTCTCCTTCGAGATCGGGCAGGTCGCGTCGAGCGTGAGCTTGTTGACCAGCCGGCCTTCGTCGAAGAACGGCACGAACACCATGCCCGACGGCATCCGATTGCGGCCGCGGGTCTCGACGCGCGTCGTGATCTCGCCGCGCCGGCTCGCGATCTTGACCGTGTCTCCGCGGTTGAGTCCGCGCTTCTTCGCGTCCTCGGGGTTCATGAACACCCAGGCCTCAGGGAAGGCGCGGTGCAGCTCGGGGACGCGGCGGGTCATCGTGCCGGTGTGCCAGTGTTCGAGCACGCGCCCGGTGCACAGCCACAGGTCGTACTCGGCGTCCGGCGACTCGGCTGGCGGCTGGTAGGGCAGCGCGAAGATCCACGCCTTTCCGTCCGGCTTGCCGTAGAAGCGCACGCCCTCGCCGGCCTTGACGTAGGGATCGTAGCCCTCGCGGTAGCGCCACAGCGTCTCCTTGCCATTGACCACCGGCCAGCGCAGACCGCGGACCTTGTGGTAATGGTCGAATTCGCCGAGATCCTTGCCCTTGCCCGTGCCGAACTGCCGGTACTCCTCGAAGAGACCCTTCTGGACGTAGAAGCCGAAGTCCTTCGCCTCCTCGTTGGTGTAGCCGGCGCCGTTCACCTTCTGCAATTCATCGACGCCGAACTTGTTGGTCGAGCCGTTGGCGAAAAGGACCTCGTAGAGCGTCTTGCCGCGGTACTGGGGCGACTTGGCGATCAGGTCCTCGGGCCAGACCTCCTCGATCTTGAACCGCTTGCTGAACTCGAGGTATTGCCACAGGTCGGACTTGGACTCGCCGGGCGCCTTGACCTGCTGCCGCCAGAACTGGCCCCGCCGCTCGGCGTTGCCGAACGCGCCCTCCTTTTCCATCCACATCGCGGAGGGCAGGATCAGGTCGGCGGCGAGCGCGGTCACCGTCGGGTAGGCGTCCGAAACGACGATGAAGTTCTCCGGATTGCGGAAGCCGGGATAGCGCTCGTTGTTGATGTTGGGACCGGCCTGCATGTTGTTGGTGGTCGTCGTCCAGTAGAAGTTCAGCCGGCCGTCCTTGAGCATCCGGTCCTGCAAGACCGCGTGGTAACCCGGCACGCCGACGATCGTGCCGTCCGGGACGTTCCAGATCTTCTCGGCGACCTTCCGGTGGTCGGGATTGGCGATCAGCATGTCGGCGGGCAGCCGATGCGCGAACGTGCCGACTTCGCGCGCGGTCCCGCACGCCGACGGTTGACCGGTCAGCGAGAACGGGCTGTTGCCCGGCTCGGAGATCTTGCCGACCAGCAGGTGGCAGTTGTAGATCTGGTTGTTGACCCAGGTGCCGCGCGTGTGCTGGTTGAAGCCCATCGTCCAGTACGACGTGACCTTGGTCGCCTTGTCGGCGTAGACCTTGGCGAGCGCTTCCAGCTTGTCCTTCGGGACGCCGGAGAGCTGCGACGTGTAGTCGAGCGTGTAGGTCGAGACGAACTGCTTGAATTCGTCGAAGGTCATCGGCGAATTAGCGCCCGGATCGCCCTTGGGCTTGCCGTCGGCGCCCGGATAGCCGTTGTTGCCCGCCGCGACCTCGAGCGGATGATTCGGCCGCAACCCGTAGCCGATGTCGGTCACGCCCCTGCGGAACGACACGTTCTTGGCGACGAACTCCTGGTTCACCGAGCCGGATTGGATGATGTGGTTGCAGATGTAGTTCATGATCGCGAGATCGGTCTGCGGCTTGAAGATGATCTCGACGTCGGCCAGCTCGCTCGAGCGATGGCCGTAGGTGGACAGCACGAAGATCTTCACGTGCTTGGCGGTCAGCCGGCGGTCGGTGATCCGCGACCAGAGCACCGGGTGCATCTCGGCCATGTTCGAGCCCCATAGGACGAACGCGTCCGCGTGCTCGGCGTCGTCGTAGCAGCCCATCGGCTCGTCGGCGCCGAACGTCCGGATGAACCCGAACACGGCGCTGGCCATGCAGTGGCGGGCGTTGGGATCGATGTTGTTGGAGCGGAAGCCGGCCTTGTAGAGCTTGTTCGCGGCGTAACCCTCCCAGATCGTCCACTGGCCGGAGCCGAACATGCCGACCGCGGTCGGTCCCTTCGCCCTCAGCGTCGCCTTGCACTTCTCTTCCATCACGTCGAACGCCTGCTTCCAGCTCACCGGCTGGAACTCGCCGTTCTTGTCGAACTTGCCGTTCTTCATCCGCAGCAGCGGCGTCGTCAGCCGGTCCTTGCCGTACTGGATCTTGGCGAGGAAATAGCCCTTGATGCAGTTCAGGCCCTTGTTGACCGGTGCGTCGGGGTCGCCCTGCGTCGCGACGACGCGGCCGTCCTTGACGCCGACCAGCACGCCGCACCCGGTTCCGCAGTAGCGGCATACGCCCTTGTCCCACTTGATGCCGTCGTCGGTGACGCCCTGGGCGAGCGCCTCCTGCACGCCGGGGACGGTGACGCCGGCCGCGGCGGCAGTGGCGGCGACGGCGCTGTTCTTGATGAACTCGCGTCGGGTGATCGACATGTTTCGCTCTCCTCGTCGGCGATGTCAGGATCGTTTCGGATCGGGTGCTTCGGTGAGCGGCTCGTCGTGGTGATAGACGAGCGCCGTGTTCAGGACGCCGTCGATGCGCGCGATGGTCTCGAACACCGCGGTCGAACTCGCGTCGTCGGGCTGCTCGACGGTCACGACCAGGCGGCCATCCGCGTTTGCGGCGTGGACCTCGACGCCTCCGATGCGCCCGAGCGATTCGCGGACGACGCCGCTCGACTCGGGGCGGGTGTAGACGACGATGCCGGTGATATTCATCAGGCGCGGGGCGAAGGCCCCGAGTGGTCCGCGGCCATTGTGGAAGTGCACGGCCAGCCGCGAATTGACCCGAGTCAACCACGCGAAGCGCTGCAACATGATGCGCATCAAGCATTTCGGGACCGATGCTCTCCGAGCGGATCGCTCGGAATTGGCCGGATCGGCCCGTCGACCGGTTGATGCACATCAAGGTCCGCGCGGCGCCGCGGGACGGACACTCGCCCGTCGCCCGAGCGTCATCGCCGAGACCTTGCCTCCGGCGGGGGCCGGGCATCTTCGGAGGAGTTTCCATGCCCACGGTTCGCACGCCGAGGTCGTTCCTCGCCCGCGCCGCGACAGTCCTTTCGTTCGCCCTCGCCTTGGGCGGTGTCGCCGCCGCCCAGGCGCCGACGCAGAAGAAGGAGATCACCCAGCCGGAAGCCGCCTACCAGGCGGGCAGCTCGCCGCTGGCCGGCGTCGAGATGTACCAGGACATCAATCCCAAGGCGCCGGCCATGTCGAAGGCCGAATTCGACAAGGCGCGCCAGGTGTACTTCGAGCGCTGCGCCGGTTGCCACGGCGTGCTGCGCAAGGGCGCCACCGGCAAGCCGCTGACGCCGGATTTGACGATCGACAAGGGCACCGAGTACCTGAAGGTCTTCATCAAGTACGGCTCGCCGCAGGGGATGCCGAACTGGGGAACCTCGGGCGAGCTCAACGACGCCGAGGTCGACCTGATGGCGCGCTACGTCCAGCAGACGCCGCCGCAGCCGCCGGAGTTCGGCCTCAAGGAGATGCGTGCGACCTGGAAGGTCGTCGTCGCGCCCGGCGACCGGCCGACGAAGACGATGAACAACTACAACCTCGACAACCTCTTCTCGGTGACGCTGCGCGACACCGGCGAGATCGCGTTGATCGACGGCGACACCAAGGAAATCGTCAACATCGTCAAGACCGGCTACGCCGTCCACATCTCCCGGCTGTCGGCTTCGGGGCGCTACCTGTTCGTCATCGGGCGCGACGCCAAGATCAACATGATCGACCTGTGGATGGCGAAGCCGGACACGGTGGCCGAGATCCGCACCGGCCTCGAGGCCCGCTCGGTCGACACCTCGAAGTACAAGGGCTACGAGGACCGCTACGCGATCGCCGGCAGCTACTGGCCGCCGCAGTTCGTGATCATGAAGGGCGACACGCTCGAGCCGCTCAAGATCGTCGCCACCCGCGGGATGACGGTCGGCACGCAGGAGTACCATCCCGAGCCGCGAGTCGCGGCGATCGTCGCCTCGCACTACAAGCCGGAGTTCGTGGTCAACGTCAAGGAGACCGGAAAAGTCCTGCTGGTCAACTACAGCGATCTCGAGAACCTGCAGATCAAGGAGATCCCCACGGCGCTGTTCCTTCACGACGGCGGCTACGACGCCTCCCACCGCTACGTGCTGATGGCGGCCAACCAGTCGAACAAGATCGCGGTCGTCGACACCAAGGAAGGCAAGCGCACGGCGATCGTCGACGTCGACAAGATTCCGCATCCGGGACGCGGCGCGAACTTCGTCCACCCGACCTGCGGCCCGGTCTGGGCGACCGGTCACCTCGGCAGCGAGAAGATCTCGCTGATCGGCACCGATCCGGTGAAGAACGCGAAGTACGCGTGGAAGGTCTGCGAGACGCTCGACGCGCAGGGTGGGGGCAACCTGTTCATCAAGACGCACCCGAAATCGCGCAACCTGTGGGTGGACACGCCGCTGCATCCCGACGCGAAGATCGCGAGTTCGATCGCGGTGTTCGACATCCGCAACCTCAAGGCCGGCTACAAGGTGCTGCCGATCGCGGAGTGGTCGGGAGTCGGCGAGGGCGCGAAGCGCGTCGTGCAGCCCGAGTACAACAAGGCCGGCGACGAGGTGTGGTTCTCGGTGTGGAGCGCGAAGAACCAGGAGTCGGCGCTGGTCGTCGTGGACGACAAGACCCTGAAGCTCAAGCGGGTCATCCGCAACCCGAAGCTCGTCACGCCGACCGGCAAGTTCAACGTCTACAACACGCAGCACGACGTGTACTGACCGGCGGCGCCGGCCGGGACCGGTCGCAGGGCGGCTCGCGGGCCGCCCTGCGCGCGTCAGGGGGATTCTCGGGGCCCCGCGCCCACCGGACCGGGCCGCTACGCACGCGGCGCGCAACCGGTAAGGCCCCTTGAGTTGCGTCAATGCGGGGGGGCGGGGCGCACCCGATGATGGCGCCTCCCGAGGAACGCCCCCGTGCCCATCCTGCGTATCGTCCTCATGCTCGTCACGCTCGGCGCGGCGGGCGTCGCGTCGACCGCGAGCGCGGCGGGCGGCGGTCCGACGGCGATCGACAGCGCCGATCCCGCCCCGGCGAGGCAGCGGGAACTGCTCGAACTCCTCAAACAGGACTGCGGGTCCTGTCACGGCATGCGCCTCACCGGGGGCCTCGGCCCGGCGTTGACGCCGGAGGCGCTGAGAACGAAGCCGGTCGACAGCCTGGTCGCGACGATCTTCCACGGCCGGTCCGGGACCCCGATGCCGCCCTGGCGGCGATTCGTCTCCGAGGCCGAGGCGCAGTGGCTGGTCGCCAGGATGCTCGCGGGAACGACCGATGCCGGATCGCCGTAGCGCCGTTCGCGCGCTGCTCCCCGTCGCCGCCGCCGCGGTAATCGTCGCGTCGGCGGCGCCGGCGTTCGCCGCCGACCTGCGCGGCACCGGCGATCTCGGTGTCGTCATCGAGCGGGCGAAGGGACGCGTTCAGATCGTCGACACGACCGCGCGGACTTCGCTGGGCATCGTCGACGGGCTGGGCGATCTTTCGCACGCGTCGGCCGTCTATTCGCGCGACGGGCGCTACGCCTACGTCTTCGGCCGCGACGGCGGACTCACCAAGGTCGACCTGCTCGAGCGGCGGATCGCCAAGCGCGTCATGCAGGCCGGCAACTCGATCGGCGGCGCGGTGAGCCAGAACGGCCGCGTGATCGCGGCGCAGAACTACACGCCCGGCGGCGTCAAGCTCTTCGACGCGGCGACGCTCGAGCTCCTCGCCGACATTCCCGCCGCCCCGGGACCCGACGGCAGACCTTCCAAAGTCGTCGGTCTCGCCGACGCGCCCGGCCAGCGGTTCGTGGCGAGCCTGTTCGACGCCGGCGAGATCTGGATCATCGACGCGAGCGATCCGCGCAAGCCGACGGTGGAGCGTTTCCGCGACGCCGGACGCCAGCCCTACGACGGCCTGGTGACGCCTGACGGCCGCTGGTACCTCGCGGGACTCTTCGGCGAGGACGGGCTTTCGCTCGTCGACCTCTGGCACCCGGAGCGCGGTGTGCGCAAGGTGCTTCCCGGCTACGGCCGCGGCGAGGAGAAACTCCCCGTCTACAAGATGCCGCACCTGCGCGGATGGGCGATCGCCGGAGGCTACGCGTGGCTGCCGGCGATCGGTCGTCACGAGGTGCTGGTCGTCGACACGCGCGACTGGCGAGAGGTGGCGCGCGTGCCGGTCGCCGGACAGCCGGTGTTCGTCATCGCGCGGCCCGACGCGCGCCAGGTCTGGGTGAATTTCGCGTTCCCGGACAACGCGCGGGTGCAGGTGATCGACGCCGAGTCGCGGGCGGTCGTCTCGACGCTGGAGCCCGGTCGCGCCGTCCTCCACCTCGAGTTCACGCCGCGAGGCGAGGAGGTGTGGATCTCGGCGCGCGACGACCACCGCGTCGTCGTCGTCGACACGGCGAGCCTGAAGACGCTCGCGACGCTCGCCGTCGACAGTCCGTCGGGTATCTTCTTCACCTCGCGCGCCGCGCGGACCGGATTCTGACCGTGGACTGGGCCGTGCGCGCGAACGCCTCCGCGGCGAACGCCCCCGGATCGGGCGACCCGCCGTCGTCCGACGCGGTCCGGCCGCTCGACGACCTCGAACGGCGCCTGTTCGACGGCTGGCAACGCGGATTCCCGCTCGTCGAGCGACCCTACGCCGAAGTCGCGGGCAAGCTCGGTACCGACGAGGACGAAATCCTGTGCGCGCTCGCCGCGCGGCGGGACGACGGCGTGCTCTCGCGCGTCGGCGCGGTGTTCCGACCCAACGTGATCGGCGTCTCCACGCTCGCGGCGATGTCGGTCCCGCGCGAGCGGCTGGACGCGGTCGCGCGTCTGGTGTCCTCGCGCGCCGAGGTGAACCACAATTACGAGCGCGAGCACGCGGTCAACCTGTGGTTCGTCGCCGCGGCGGCGGATGCCGGACGGCTCGACGCCGCGCTCGACGCGATCGAGCGCGAGTCCGGTCTGCCGGTCCTGCGACTACCGCTCGAACGCGATTACTGGATCGACCTGGGCTTCGGTCTGGACGGTGCGGCGCCCCACCGGGCGAACGCGCTGCGCGGGCGGCATGGGCCGTCGCCGGCGCGGCTGGTCGTCGACGCGCGCGACGCGCGTCTCGTCGCGGCGCTCGACGACGGTCTCGCGGTCGTTCCGCGGCCCTACGAAGAGCTCGCGCGCCGGGCCGGACTGACGGAGGCGTACGTCTGCGTCCGGATCGCCGACTGGCTCAACCGCGGCGTGATCAACCGGTTCGGCCTGGTCGTCCGGCACCGTCCGCTCGGCTGGACCGCGAACGCGATGTGCGTCTGGGACGTGCCCGCGGATGCCGTCGACCGGCAGGGCGCGTCGCTGGCGGCGGAGGAAGGCGTCACGCTCTCCTACCGGCGCGCGCGCGCCGCGGGTTGGCCGTACAACCTCTACGCGATGATCCACGGCCGCGACCGGGACGCGGTCGCCGCCCGCCGCGACGCGATCGCGGCGAAGCTCGGACTGGACGCGCACCCGCACGCGGTGCTCTTCTCGGCCGCCGCCTACAAGCAGCGCGGCGCGCGCTACTCGCGCGGCGGGCCGGCGGCGTCGGTGGACGCGTGAACGGAGCGCTGCCGCCGCGGCTCGCCGATCCGGTCGATCGGGCGGTGATCAACGCGCTGCATGGCGGATTTCCGCTCGTCGAGCGCCCGTACGCGGAAGTGGCAAGTACGCTCGGCCTCTCCGAGGACGACCTGATCGCGAGGGTCGAGCGTTTGCTCGCCGACGGCACGTTGACCCGCTTCGGGCCGCTCTACGACGCCGAACGGATGAACGGCGCGTTCACTCTCGCCGCGATGACGGTGCCGGCGGGCGAGCTCGACCGCGTCGCCGCGATCGTCAACGCGTTCCCGGAGGTCGCCCACAACTACGAGCGGACCCACGCGCTCAATCTGTGGTTCGTGATCGCGACGCCGACCAGAGCCGGCATCGACGGCACGATCGCGCGCATCGAGTCGGCGACCGGGCTGCCGGTGCTCTCGTTCCCCAAGGAGCGCGAGTACTTCGTCGAGCTGAGGCTGCCGGCGTGAGCGGCCCGATCGATTCCGCCGCGGTGGACGCCGCGATCGTCCGGGCGACGCAGGCGGGTCTGCCGCGCGTGCCGCGTCCGTACCTCGCGGTCGCCGAGCGGGTCGGCGTGCCCGAGTCGGTGGTCATCGAGCGGATGGGCGCGATGCTGGCGTCGGGCGCGATCCGTCGCATCGGCGCCGTCCCCAACCACTACCGGCTGGGCTGGGTCGCCAACGGCATGACCGTGTGGGACGTCGACGACGACCGCGTCGACGAGCTGGGCGCCCGCGTCGGGGCGCTCGCCGGCGTCACGCACTGCTACCGTCGGCCGCGGCGCTTGCCGGCATGGCGCTACAACCTCTTCGCGATGGTGCACGGACGGACGCGGGACGAGGTCGATCGCCAGGTCGGCGAGATCGGCGCGTTGCTGGGAGACGCCGCGCGCGCGCACGAGGTACTCTTCAGCACCCGCGTGCTCAAGAAGACCGGGCTGCGGTTCTGACGCGGCCTGGAGGAAAGACGAACGATGTTCCGCGTCACCCAGTATCTCGAGGAGGTCCACCGGCCGACACCGCTCGGTCCGACGCGCCGTCCGCCCGGTCCGGTGGTGATCTGGAACCTGATCCGCCGCTGCAATCTCGCCTGCCAGCATTGCTACTCGATCTCGGCCGATGTCGACTTTCCCGGCGAGCTCTCGACGTCCGAGATCTACCGGACGATGGACGACCTGAAGGCGTTCCGCGTCCCGGTGCTGATCCTCTCGGGCGGGGAGCCGCTGCTCCATCCGGACGTCTTCGCGATCTCGGCGCGGGCGAAGGCGATGGGGTTCTACGTCGGCCTGTCGACCAACGGCACGCTGATCGACGAGGCGATGGTCCCGAGGATCGCCGCGATCGGCTACGACTACGTCGGCGTCAGCCTCGACGGCATCGAGGCGACCCACGACCGCTTCCGCCGCAAGGCCGGCGCGTACGCCGCGTCGCTCGCAGCGGTTCGCCGGCTGCGCGACGCCGGCCTCAAGGTCGGCATCCGGTTCACGCTGACGCGCGACAACGCGCACGACCTGCCGGCGCTCCTCGAACTGATGGAGACCGAGAACCTCGACAAGTTCTACCTGTCGCACCTCAACTACGGCGGACGGGGCAACGTCAACCGCAAGACCGACGCGATGTTCCGGACCACGCGCGAAGCGATGGAGCTGGTCTTCCACACCGCGTGGCGCTCGATCGAGGCCGGCCGCCCGCGCGAATTCGTCACCGGCAACAACGACGCCGACGGCGTCTACCTGCTCCAGTGGGTGCGCGCCCGCTTCCCGGACCGGGAAGCGCACCTGCGTGCCAAGCTCGCGCAATGGGGCGGCAACAGCTCGGGCGTCAACATCGCCAATATCGACAACCTCGGCAACGTCCACCCGGACACCTTCTGGTGGGACACGGTGCTCGGCAACGTCAAGTCGCGGCCGTTCTCCGAGATCTGGTCGGACACGACCAATCCGCTGATGGCGGGGCTCAAGTCGTCGCCGCGGCCGGTCAAGGGCCGCTGCGCCCGCTGCGCCTACTTCGACGTCTGCGGCGGCAACACACGCGTACGCGCCTGGCAGGTCGCCCGCGATCCGTGGGCCGAGGACCCGGGCTGCTACCTCGACGACGACGAGCTCGGCATCGAGTCGACCGGCGAACGACTGGTCGCGACCCCGTACACGCGGGTCCGGCGCGCGGGCGCCCGGCGGACCGACGAGGCGCTGCGGTGACCCGGGCGGTATGCGTTCCGGGAGCCCGGGGCGTCGCGCGCTGGCGCTGCGCGATCGGCTGGGTCGTCTATGTCGCGATCGCGGCGGTCGTCATCGCGTTCGCCGGCGCGGCGGCGGGGCAGACGCCGGTGTCGGCGGGCGGCGGCGGCGCGTCGAAACCGATCGATGCGCCCTCGCTCTACGCGACGCATTGCGCGTCGTGCCACGGGGCCGACCGCTTCGGGCTGATGGGGCCGGCACTGCTGCCGGAGAGCCTCGAACGGCTGCGCCGGACGGCCGCGGTCGACGTGGTCGCCAACGGGCGGGTCGCCACCCAGATGGCGGGTTTCTCGGCGACGCTCGCCAAGGCCGAGATCGACGCGCTGGTCGCCTGGCTCTACACGCCACCGACGGTCCGTCCGACCTGGGGCGACGCCGAGATCGTCGCCTCGCGCGTCGTACACCGCCCACCCGAAACGCTTCCAGCCAGGCCTTCGTTCGCGGCCGACCCGCTCAACCTCTTCATCGTCGTCGAGGGCGGCGACCACCACGCGTCGATCGTCGACGGTGACCGGTTCGAGCGGCTGGCGCGGTTCCCCACGCGCTACGCGCTGCACGGCGGGCCGAAGTTCTCGCCGGACGGGCGGTTCGTCTACTTCGCCTCGCGCGACGGCTGGATCACCAAGTACGACATCTGGAATCTCGCGACGGTGGCCGAGATCCGCGCCGGCCTCAACACGCGCAACGCCGCGGTGTCCGGCGACGGGAAGTACGTGATGGTCGGCAACTACCTGCCCCATTCGGTCGTGATCCTCGACGCGGATCTCAACCTCGTCAAGGTGATGCCCGCGCTCGACCGTGAGGGCAAGAGGACCTCGCGCGTCTCGGCCGTCTACGACGCGACGCCGCGCAAGAGCTTCGTGATCGCGATGAAGGACATTCCCGAAGTCTGGGAGGTGAGCTACGACCCGAAGGCGCCGGAGATCCCGATCGGCGTGATCCACGATTTCCAGTACCGCGAGGGGGCGTTCGTGCGCGGGTTCCTGAACGCGCGCAAGTCGTTCCTGCAGGAGCCTCTCGACGACTTCTTCTTCACTCAGGACTACAGCGAGCTGATGGGCGCGTCGCGCGAGGCCGGCAAGGGCCAGGTCGTCCACCTCGACGTACGCCGCAAGATCGCCGACCTCGAGCTGCCGGGCATGCCGCACCTGGGTTCGGGCATCACCTTCACGCATCAAGGTCGGACCGTCATGGCCACGCCGAACTTGAAGGAGGGGCTGGTCAGCGTCATCGACATCAAGACCTGGAAGCCGGTCGGCCAGATCCGGACCAACGGGCCGGGGTTCTTCATGCGCAGCCACGACGCCACCCCGTACGCCTGGGTCGACGGCATGATGGGCCCGCGCAAGGACACGCTTCAGGTGATCGACAAGCGCACGCTCGCGGTCGCGGGCGAGGTGACGCCCGCGCCCGGCAGGACCGCCGCGCACATCGAGTTCGACCGCTACGGCCGCCACGCGCTCGCGAGCGTCTGGGAGGACGACGGCGCGGTCGTCGTCTACGACGCGGCGACCCTGAAGGAAGTCAAGCGCATCCCGGCGTCGAAGCCGGTCGGCAAGTACAACGTCTGGAACAAGATCACCCGCGAGGCCGGCACCAGCCACTGACCCGGCGACTCCCGCCGATGCGCGCCGTCGTGCCGGTCAGCGCAGCAGGAACGCCGGAACCGGCCGATCGAAGCCCTTGAGCGACAGCGGCTCGACAGCGTCGAACGGATGGCGTCCGTCGATCGCGGCCGCCGCCTTGCGGTCGAGCAGGACCTGCCCGCTCTTCGCCTCGCCGCACAGACGGGCGGCCCGATTGACGACGCTGCCGATCGCCGAATAGTCCTGTCGGCCGTCGTAGCCGATCGCGCCGAGTGTCGCGTAGCCGCTGGCGACGCCGATACCGAGCCCCAGATCGTAGCCGAGCTTGCGCCAGCGCTCGCGCAGCGGGTCGAAAGCGCGCTGCATCTGGACCGCCATCGCGACGGCGTGTCCGCAGGGATCGTCGGACGGCAGCGGGTCGTTGAAGAAGATCAGGATCCCGTCGCCGGCGAAGTGGGGAACGGTCCCGCCGTGCGCGTCGATCAACGCGCCCATCGCCGCGTGGAATTCCGACAGCAGCGCCATCACCTCCTCGGGTTCCGCCGAATCGGTGAACGGCGTGAAGCCGCGGATATCGACGAAGACCGCGCAGATCTCGCGTCGATGCGGGCTCAGCGACGATGTTCCGCCCGCCGAGACGATCGCCTCGGCCACCGGAACGGAGAAGAACTGCTTGAGCCGGCCCAGCCGCTCGATTTGCGCGACCTGCCCGGCGACCCGCTCCTCGAGCTTCGCGTTCCATTCGCGCAGGGCGTCGGCCTGCCGCCGGACCTCGTCCTGCAGCGCCTTGATCCGCAGGAGCGACCGGACGCGGGCGAGGAGCTCCGCCTGGTGGATCGGCTTCTGCAGGAAGTCGTCGGCGCCGGCCTCGATGCCCTTGACCCGCTCCTCGTGCGGGTCGAGCGAGGTGACGAGCACGATCGGCAGGAGCTCGGTCCGAGGATCGGCGCGCACCCGCCGGCAGACATCGTAACCCGACAGGCCGGGCATCATCACGTCGAGGAGCACCAGATCGACCGCCTCGCTGGCGAGCTTCGCGAGCGCCTCCTCGCCGCTGGCGGCGGTGAGGGCGCGGTAGCCCTTGGCGCCGAGGATGTCGGCGAGCAGCTTGACGTTGTGCGGTGTGTCGTCGACCACGAGCAGACTCGCCGGTTCGGTCATCGCCAGGCCCTCCGTCCGCCGCCGCCGGTCATGCGAGCCGTCGCCCGACGCCGGCCTTCACCGCGTCGAGGAACTCCTTCAGGCTGATCGGCTTGCCGACGTAGCCGTCGAAGCCCGCGTCGGTGATCTTGCGCCGGTCCCCCTCCATCACCGACGCCGTCACCGCGATCACCGGGATCTTCGCGGTCGCCGGGTCCGCCCGGAGCCGCGCCAGCGCCTCGATGCCGCTGATGCCCGGCAGGTGGATGTCCATCAGCACCAGGTCGGGGAGCCGCTCGCGCGCCAGACGCACGCCGTCCTCGCCGGTCGTCGCCTCGATCGTGCCGTAGCCGCGCGCCTGCAGCACGTCGCGCGCGAGCTTCATGTTCTTGTCGTTGTCCTCGACGATCAGCACCGTGTGCACGGTCGGTCCTCCGATGTCAGGTCCGCCAGGGGATCGTGAAGGTGAACGTCGAGCCCTTGCCGGGTTCGCTCTCGAGCCGGATCCCCCCGCCGTGGAGCTCGACGAAGCGACGGGTCAGCGCGAGGCCGAGCCCGGTGCCCTCCTGCTTGTTCGTGTAGTCGCGGCCGACCTGCCGGAACTCCTCGAAGACGAGCTTCTGGTCGTCGGCCGAGATGCCGATGCCGGTGTCGCGAACCGCGACCTCGAGCGCGGTGTCGGTGCGCCGCGCGATCACATCGACGCGCCCGCCGTCCGGCGTGAACTTGACCGCGTTGGTGAGGAGATTGAGCAGGATCTGCTTGAACTTCCGTTCGTCGGCGACGATCTCGTCGAGGGCGGGGTCGACCTCGCGTCCCAGCGAGATGCCATGCCGCTGGGCGCGCTCGCGCACCAGCGTCGTCGCGTTGTCGATCGCCTCCGGGACGCGGAAGCGGCCGGCCTCGAGCTCCATGCGGCCGGCCTCGACCTTCGACAGGTCGAGGATGTCGTTGATGAGCGAGAGCAGGTGCTTGCCCGAGGAGTGGATGTCCTTGAGGTAGTCCTCCTGCTTCTCGTTGACGTCGCCGAACATCCGCTCGAGCAGCACCTCCGAGAAGCCGATGATCGCGTTCAGCGGCGTGCGCAGCTCGTGCGACATGTTGGCGAGGAATTCGCTCTTGTGCTTGTTCGCCACCTCGAGCTGGCGACTCTTGTCCCGGATCTCGCGGAACAGCCGCGTGTTCTGGATCGCGATCGCCGCCTGGTCGGCGAACGTGCGCAGCAGCGCGACCTCCTTCGGGGAGAACGCGCCCGCGTGTTCGCGCGCGACCCAGATCGCGCCGATGCCGCGCCCCTCCCACATCATCGGCGCGCCGATCGCCGAGCGGATGCCGAAGACGCGGAACGCGTCGCGGCCCAGCGCCGGGGCGTCGTCGAGCGACGAGTAGTGGACGACGTCGCGCGCCGCGATCGCCGCGCCGGTCGCGCTCGACGCGTCCGACGAATGCGGGTAGAGGCCCTCGACGTCCGCGCGGTTCGGGCCGTGGTACGCGCCGAGGGCGATGCGCCCGTCGTCGGCGACCAGGTCGATCACGGCCATGCGGCCGGCGAACAGGCGCTCGCAGCTCGTCAGGATCGCGTCGAACACCGGCCGGGTGTCGGCGATCGAGTTGCTGATCGCGGAGAGCACTTCGGAGGAGGCGCGCTGCTGCTCGAGCGCCTCCCGGGTCTCGTTGAACAGTCGCACGTTGTCGATCGCGATCGCCGCCTGGCGAGCGAACGTCTCGACGAGCTCGACCTGGTCGTCGCGGAACCGGCCCGGCGTCGTGCGCGCGAGGATGATGCCGCCGTAGGCCCCGCCCTCCCGCGTCAGCGGAACGACGAGCACGGCGCGCAGGCCGAACTGCTCCATGTTGGCGCGAGCGCCCGGATACTCGGTACCGAGCAGCGGGACGATGTCGGCTTCGTGGATCGTGCGCCGCTCGAGCGCGGCGCGGCCGGTCAGCGAGCGGCGGTCGTAGGAGACGGCGGTGGTGTCGGCCAGTTCGGTGTCGCTCGCGGCGTGACCGTCCTGGAATCCGGCGATCGGATCGAGCTCGTCGCCGGCGACCAGCAGCACCCGCGCGTAGGTGGCCGCGCACAGGTGCGCCGCGCGTTCGGCGACCGCCTCGAGCACGGGCTTCACGTCGGTCGGCGAGTTCGAGATCACGCGCAGGATCTCGCTGATCGCCGTCTGCTGCTCGAGCGCGTTGGCGAGCTCGTGCGTGCGTTCCTCGACCTTGCGCTCGAGTCCCGCGTACGACTCGCGCAACTGCGAGGTCATCCGGTTGAACTGGCTGGCGAGCGCCTCGAGCTCGTCGCCGGTTCGCACGCGGATCTCGTGGTCGAGCTCGCCGGCGCCGATCCGTTGCGCGCCTTCCTGCAGCACGCCGATCGGCCTCGCCATGCTGCGGGCGAGGAAGAGCGCCGCCAGCGCCGAGATGACGATGCCGCCGGCGAGCAGGGCGATCGTGCGCAGGATCGCGTCGTTGAGCCTCGCCGTCACCTCGGCGGCCGGCTGCTCGACGAACACGCGCCAGCCGAGCGGCTCGACCGGCGCGTACGCCGTCAGCACGCGGGTGCCGCCGAGGTCGTGCGCGACCACGGTGCCGGCCGGGTCGCCGGCCGCCGTACCGAGCGCCGACTTGACGTGCTCGAGCGCCGAGAGATCGGTCTTGCGCAGGACGAGGCCGATGTCCGGATCGGCGATCAGGTAGCCGTTGCGGTCGACGACGTAGGCGCGGCCCTTGTCGCCGATGCGGATGCGCGTGATGACGTCCCACATGAACTTGAGGTTCACCTGCGCGATCGTCACCGGGCCGCGCTCGCCGCCGGTGCGCACGGCGATCGGCATGTAGGGCTCGGTCTCCTTGCGGAAGTACACCGGACCGAACCAGGGTCGCGACGGCGTCGCGGTGCGCAGCGCTTCGTCGTCGCGGCGGTCCTTCAGGCACGCGCCGACCGCGTCCATCTCGAGGCGCGAGACGCGCAGTCGGACGCAGCCCTCGGGCCCGGCGTACTCGACGTCGGTGATGTCGGGCACCTGCTTGAGCAGCTTCAGGAACTCGAGCCGTCGCTCCTCGAGACCCTCGGCGCCGAGCTGCGGCAGCGTCGCGCCCTTCAACTGCGACTGGATGTTGTCGATGTAGAGGCGGATGCGCTCGGCCGCGGCGATCGCCTTCTCGTGCTGCAGATCGTGCAGCGCCGCGGTCGTCTCGCGCCAGGAGAAGTACAGGCCGATCGCCGAGGCGACCGCCAGCGCGCTCGTCACCAGCGCCAGGATCAGCACCAGGTATTTGCGGAACAGGCGGCCGCCCGCGCGCGCTGCCACCGAGTGGCGCGGCGGGGCCGCCGGTCGCGTGCCGGGCGGGCCTTCCATCGGCGGAACGCTACCCGACCACCGGCCCGGTCCGCAACGTCGTCACCCGATCACCTCGTCGGCGCGCAGGAGGATCGCCCGGGGCAGCGGGGTGGCCAGCATGGCCGCGGTCTTCGCGTTGACGACGAGCTCGAAGCGCGTCGGCTGCTCGATCGGCAGATCGGCCGGGTTCGCGCCCTTGAGGATCCGGTCGACGTACGCGGCCGCGCGACGGTAGCTCTCGCGGATGCTGTGTCCGTACGACATCAGCCCGCCGGCGAGCGCGAATTCGCGGAACGGGTAGAGCGCCGGCAGGCGCGTCGGCGCGACCAGCGACACCACGGCGGCGTGCCCGGCGGCGTAGACCGGGTCGGGGAGCACGACGAGCGCGTCGGCGCGGCGCCCGGCGAGGGAGCCGATCGCGGAAGCGAAGTCCTCGGGGCGCGACGCCGGAGTGCGCAGGAGCGCCAGCGCGGACACCTTCGCCGCCGACTCGGCCTCGCGCCAGAAGGTCGCGGCGGTCGGGCTCGCGTCGTTGATCACGACCGCGACCCGCTGCGCCGACGGGAACGCCTCGCGCGCGAGGTCGAGCATCTTGCGCACCAGCGCCTCGGCCTGGTTCGAGAGGCCGGTCGTCCTGCCGCCGGGCCGCGCGAGGCTCGCGACCAAACCGTTGCCGACCGGATCCGATCCCGACCCCATGACGATCGGCAACGTCGGCGCGGCGCGTTGCGCGGCGCGCGTCGCGACCGGGTTGCCGGTGACGATGAGATCGACGCGCTGTTCGACCAGCCCGGCGGCGAGCGCGGGGATGCGGTCCTGGCGGCCGTCGGCCCAGGCGTAGACGAACTCGACGTCGCGGCCCTCGACCCATCCCAGTTCGGCGAGCCCCGCCCTCAGTTCGGCGATGATCGGACCGTGGGAGGCCGGCGACCCGATCGACAGCGACCCGACCCGCGCCGGGCGCTTCTGCGAGCGCGCGGCCGGCGCGAACACGCAAATCGGTGCTGCGACCACCGCGGCGACCACGGCGCGTCGGCCCGCGTGAACGCCGGACGCACGGCGGCCGCGCTGCGTGCGCGACCGCACGATGGTGCTCGACGGGGCGGATGACATCGGCGGCGGGTCCGGAATGGCGGAGGAGCCCGCATGCTAATCCCGGCGCGGCCGGGTGGCGAGAAGAGGATCTTCCGGCAGAGGGCTACCGGCGCGCGGAGGTTCGCCCTACCGCGCGTCGTAGAGGTCGTCCAGCGCCGCGATCGCGAGGGCGTCCGGACCGTTCGAGAACGCGACGGCGCATTCCGGATGGGCCGCGCACATGACGGCGCTCGCCAGTTGGCGGACGCTGTCGAGGTCGGTCGGAACCGTCAGGATCGGAATCCGGACGAACTTCCACGGGTAGCGGGGCGGCATCGGCCGGCTCGGCCGGCTCCGCGCCGACGGTGCCTGGGCGGCCGGTTCCGTCGCATCGGCCGGCATCGTCGAGACGCACAGGATCGACGTCTCGCCGTCGTGCCAGCACGACCAGCTCGCGAGCAACGCCTGCGACGGCGTCGGGACGAGCGCGAGCAGCGCCAGGAGGATCGTGGCGAACCTGAGCCCGGCCGGCGACGGCGAGCGGGACGGGGGAGGGCTGAGAGACGGCACGATGAGGTCGGGGGCCGCCCAGCCCCCGGACGCCGGCGCGCGGCCGGCGCGGACCACCGCGCGGTACTCGACCGTTATCGGCTCGCCGGGCGCGCTTCCGTAGGGTCGTCGACCCGGGCGCCGCGCTGTCCGGGCGGGCGGGGACGCTGCGCCGGCGGCCCGCGCCGGCGTCCGGACGGTCCCCTGGTCAGCCGGTGTGCTCGCGCAGGTCGGCGATGTCCAAGACGTGGACCTCGCGGCCCTCGACGCGGATCAGCCCCTGCGCCTGCAGCTCGTGCAGGATGCGCGAGAAGTGCTCGGGAGTGAGGTTCAGGCGCGAGGCGACAATTGCTTTCGAGACCGGCAGCGTCAGCGTGGTCGGCCCGGAGTCGGCGCCCATCGCGTCGTCCTGGCGCAGCAGATAGCCGATCACGCGCTGCGTTCCCGATTGCAGCGAGTAGCTCTCGACGTCGGAGATCAGCGAATGCAGTCGCCGCGAGAGACCGGCGAGCATCTTGCGCGCGAAACCGGGCTCGCGCTCGATCTCGTCGAACACCGTGTCCTTGGAGATGTGCAGCAGCATCGTGTCGGCGAGCGTCTGCGCCATCACGATGTAGGGCTTCTCCATGAACATCAGCGCTTCGCCGAAGGAGCTGCCGGGGCCGATGATCTCGACGACCTTCTCCTGACCGCCGGGCGTCACGAACGAGAGCTTGACCTGGCCGTAGATGACCAGGTGGAACCCGCTCACCGGGTCGCCCTTGTTGAACAGGACCTCGCCCCGCGGGACGTGCAGCTCGCTCGTCCCGGCGGCGATCCGGTCGAGCTCCTCGGGCGCCAGCTCCTTGAACAGCGGCAGCGTCGCGAGGAACGCCTGGGTCTTGATCTTGGGCGGCATCGGGGCGGGGGCGGGGGCGGCGGAAGCGTAGCACGGACTGATGCGCGGCGTCGGTGCGGTGCACCCTGATTTGCCATCGGACCCGCGAACGGCGATACTGCCGGGTTCCCCGTCTTTCGAACCGTCCATGGCCGACCGCATCGTCGACGAACCCCTGACCGACGCCGAGCTCGACGAGCTGGAGGCGTTCCTCGCCTCGGACGCGGTTCCGCAGGACTGCATGGACCTCGAGATGCTCGACGGCTACCTGTGCGCGATCGTGTCCGGCCCCGAGATCGTCCAGCCGTCCGAGTGGCTGCCGGGCGTGTGGAGCGAAGGCGGACGCTCGGCGACGCCGGCGTACACGTCGTCGGACCAGGCGCAACGCGTCATGGGGCTGATGCTCCGCCACTTCGTCGGCCTGCAGCGCACGCTCGAGGAATCGCCGACGCGCTTCAAGCCGCTGCTCTACCTCGCCGACGAGCGAGCGAAGTCCGACAAGGGACCGGGCGAGGCGACCGCGTGGAGCGAGGGCTACATGGCCGGCGTGAAGCTGCGCGACGACGCCTGGCAGCCGCTGTACGACGCGCGTGACGCCCGCGACTGGATCTTCCCGATCGAAGCGCTCGCCTACGGCGACCAGGATCCCGAGTTCGCCGAGTGGATCGACGACAAGGACAAGCGCGCCTCGCTGGTCGACGAGCTGCCGCTCGCCGCGGTCCTGATCTACCGCTACTGGCACGACCGGCGCCGCGCGAGCACGGCGCGCGAACGCGGGCCGCGCCGCGGCCCGCCGGACGGCGGACGCAAGACCCGCGAGCGTCTGCACTAGCCGGGGTCGGGCTGCGCGAGCCGACGCCCGGTCCGACCGGTCGGACTACTTCGCCGCCGACGCCATCCGGTCCGCGCGCTTGCCCGGATCCGGGTGCGACGACAGGATCGACGCGCCGCCCTTGGACAGCGCCGCGAGTTTGCGCAGCGAACTCGCGGCCGCATCGGTCGGCAGCTTGTTGCGCCTGAGGAACTGCATCCCGTAGTCGTCGGACTCTGTTTCCTGCGCCTGCGAATGCTGCGCGTTGACGACTCCCTCGACCAGCCCGCCGAGTTGTGAGTCGGCCAGCATCACCGCCGTGGAGCTCGTCGACGCCGAGATCGCCTTGCGCATGCCGCTGGTCGCCAGCGCGGTGCGCATCGCCTTCGCCGAATGGCCGCCCTTGACGTGGCCGATCTCGTGGCCGATCACGAACAGCAGTTCGTGGTCGGTCATCAAGTCCATCAATCCGGCGTACACGCGGACCGACCCGTCGGCCGACGCGTTGGCGTTCACCGTCTTCGACGAGTAGACCTTGAAGTTGAGCGCAAGCCCGTCGTAGCCGCGGTAGCGATCGGTCAGCGACGCGAGTCGCTGCGCGTACTTCGAGCCCGGCGGCTCGACCTGTTCGCGCGCGCGCTCCTCGTAGGCGCGCATCTGCCGCGCGTAGTTCTTCACGTCCTCGTCGCTGACCGTCGCCGCCTTGCCGAGGTCGGCGGCCGCGCCGATCGCGCGCCCGAGGTCGATCTGGGCGTGCACGGGGAACGCGGTCGTCGCGAGCAGCGCGGCGGCGGCGGCGAGGCCGCGGATTCCAAGGGTGGGCATGCGGGATCTCCGGGTTCGGATGTTCGTCGGACGACGCGGGTTCGGCGCGCGGCGAGGCTCAGTCGCTCGCCGCACCGGTGAGCCACGCGATCGCGTCGCGTTCGTTGGTGAATACTCGGTGCAGGAAGCCCGCGTTCTGCGCACGTGTCTCGTAGAAGGTGAAATCGGACAGGTGCTTCGGGTTGTTCGGGGCGACGATCGCGAGGCGGAAGTCGCGCGTCAGTCCCCGCGCCTCGGCCTCCGGCGGCAGCCGGTAGATGTCGAGCGTCGAGCCTGCGGGTTCGGACGCCGTGTGGTCGACGAGCAGCCGCCGGGTCTGATGGCCCTGGGCGAAGGCCATGCCGTCGCCGATCATGCCGAGGACGGCGTCGAAGGTGACCCGGCCGGTCGTCCGGGCACGGGCGATCCGCGCCTCGGCGAGCCAGTCGAATGTCCATTGCATCGGCGCGGATGGCGACATCCGTCCGTCCCCCTTGTCGACGTCGACGGCGCGCAGTGTAGCGCAGACGACGTGCGCGCCGAACACCCGCCGGGCGGGGCCGGCGGGTCGACGCCAGCGGTGGGCGACTAGGCGGGCACGCTCGCCGGCGCGCGCTCGGCGGGCGTGGGCGCCGGCGCGGTCGGCGCGCCCGCCCGGTCGAGGCCCAGCGCGAGATAGAGGCGGTCGAACTCGTCCTCGCACAGGACCGGGACGAACGCTCCGCGGCCGGTGATGTTCGTGTGCGGATGTCCCGCCGGCACCGCGCGACACAGCGTTCCGGCCGGCAGCAGCGACGGCGCGCCCTGCCGCCAGCCCAGCGTGTAGGCGGCGGCGAAGTCGGTGGTCGCCTCGAAGGACTCGATGCGCCGGCCGTCGTAGACCATCGCCTCGAAAGGCGTCGGCTCGACGCGGGCCTGCGCGATGTAATACCCGGGGGACGACGCGACGAAGCGGACGAGGTGCGGCCACAAGTCCGCCCACGAGGCCTCGTCGATACGACCCTCGGCGTCCTCGGCCAGCGGAACGCCGGCGGCGCTCGCGATGTCGGCGATGGCGACGCGCGCCGTCGTCGTCGCGCCGTCCACCGCGTCGACGCGCGGCAGGCGCTGCGACGGCCACGACGGTTTGGCGCCGACGATCACCGAACTGCCGCCGCAGCCGAAGCGCGCCTTGACCACCCAATGTTCGCGCTCGTCGGTCAACCGGGCGATGGTCGCCTCGTCGGCGCCGATCGCGAAGGCGGCCGGCGCGGCCTGCTGGAGGAGCGCCGCCTCGGCCGACGAGAGTTCCAGCTCGGCGCGCATCGCGTGCGCGCGCGCCTTGTCGATCGCGTGGATCTTGTCGTTCTCGACCAGCTCCCGGCCCGGCCAGGCGCTGATGCCGAGAACGTCGCCGCCGAGCCAGGCGCGCGCGAGCGCACGGGTCTTGGGGTCGGCGCTGTCGAGCGCGGCCTCGCAGTACGCCATCGTGTCGGTGACGTAGAGCTCGCCCCAGACCGCGTACGACTCGGTGTCGGGAGCGCCGCGGCGCTTGACCAGCGCCATCTCGCGGTCGCGCACGCGCAGCCGGCGGCCGAGCTCGAGATCCTCGAAGCCGACGAAATAGGCGGCGTCGACGCCGTACCGGCCGGTGATCATCGCGGCGATCCGCGGGCCTTCGATGTCGTTGACCATCCGGCCGGAGTACGGTCCCGAGACGAAGGCCAGCGGCACGTAGCCGCGGGGGAAGGCGGCGGCGAAGCGCGACGGCGTCATCCGGTCGGACAGCCATTCGACGAACGACTCGTAGACGCGCGCGAGGAGCGGGTCGGCCTCGTCGAGGATCCCGCGTTCGTCGACGCCCAGTCCGGCGAGCATCACGCGGTTCGCGGCGGTGGCGATCCAGTGCCCCTGCGAGCCGCCGTTGTTGACCTCGATCGGGGCGAACCGCGTCGCCAGCGCCGCCGACGCGGCGTCGGCGCTGCCGCCCGGCGCCGCACCGGGCCGCAGGAGCGTGTCGACGCGCAGTCGATGGAAGGCGGCGTGCATCCGGCTCTCGAATTCGGCGTGCGAATCGGGGATCAGCTGATCGAGCACCCGCGGGCTCCAGCCCTGCAGCCGCGCATCCGCGCGGACGTCGGCGAGCGGGCGCTTGAGGGCGAGGACCTCCTCGGTGGCGGCGGCGAGCGCAGCCGTGCGCACGCCGGCGTCGCGCAGCGCGCGTGGCAGCACGACCGGGACCAGGCCCACTCCGATCGGCTTGACCGCGTCGACCGGCGCCAGCGCGAGCGGCGTGGTCCAGGCGTCGGGCGCGCTCGCGCGCTTGACCAGGCCCAGGCGCGGGACCGCGTCGGCGAGGCGCGTCTCGATGACGTCGCGATGCAGCGCGACGTACTCGCGCAGGCGCGCGAGTTTTTCGTCGAGCGGCGGCAGGCCGGTGACCGCGGGTGCGCGGGCCCGGGCGGGCGAGCGCGCCGGCAGGTGGAGGGCGACGAACATCGCCGCCGCGACTGTCGCGATCGCCGCCAGCGCCGCCGGCTCGAAGCCGGCGTAGCGCACGGTGACCGCGCCCAGCACGTAGGCGGTCGAGTCCACGGCGACGAGCAGGCCCGAGATCCGCTGGCGGTTGTGCTCGGGCACCAGCGCGGCGCGCTCGGTGCGCACCCAGACCACGAGCGGCGAGAAGCTCGCCGCCAGCGCGATCGCGGCGAGCGCCGAGGCGAGCGCCGTGCCTCCGGCGGCGAGCGCCGTCATCGCGGCGACGTAGCCGATGAACGCGGCGACCACCGCCGAGCGGCGGTTCTTCTTGGCGCCGGCCCAGCGCGACCAGGCGATCAGGACCAGCGCGGCGGCGATCGACTCGAGCGCCTTGTAGTGCGTGAGGAACAGCACGTCGGTCGGCCGCACCCAGTCGGGAAGCCCCGCGGTCGAACGGTCGGCGAGCAGGAACGGCAGCGCGCCGAACAGCATCGTCACCGGTACGCTCGCGGCGAGCAGGAACAACGTCAGCGACAGCGCCCGACGATGGCCGCCGAGCCAGGACCAGGCGTCGCGATCGACGAGCGAGAGCCTCGCCGGCATCCGCGAGTTCGCCTCGTCGTAGACGGCGCCGCCGCGCGCGGTGCCGATCGCGGCGGCGGCGGCGAGCGCGAAGCCGAGCGCGATCACCGCGAGCGGCGCGTCGAACGCGAGCACCAGCCAGCCGCCGAGCGGCAGCGCGCAGCCGGTGGCGACCAGGTCGATGACGCGCACCCGCGCCGGCACCGACGGCGCGCCCCGCTGCAGCAGGGCGACCGTGCACGATTCGGTGACGACGTTGCCGAGCGTGATCCCGGCCTGCATGACGATCACGGCGGCCGCGAGCAGCAGGATCGCGGTCGAGCGGTCCGACGGATAGACGGCGATCACCGCGGCGAACAACGCGAACCCGCCGGCGCACAGCGCCTGCGCGCCCGCGAACGAGACGCGCCCGCCGATCGCGTGGGCGAGCTGGCCGCCGTACAGCGACATCGACAGCCGGATGCCCGCCTCGATCAGCATGACCAGGCCGGCCAGGTCGATGCGCCGGGTCGCCGTGTAGACGAGCCAGGGCAGCAGGACCGGCGAGAGCATCGTCATCGCGGTGACGACGAAGCGCAGCGCGTAGAACCGGCGCAGCGCCGGGGCGAGGGCCGGGGCGGCGAGGTCACGCCCGCGGTGGCGATCGTCTCGGAAGGCCATGGCGGGTCAGCGACGGCCGTGGAAACGCGAACGATCGGCGCGTCGCGCTGCGCCGGCGATGTACAGGTTGTGGCTCACGACCCTGCTCCCTCGAGAAGCCGTCCCGGTGGCCCACGCGGATCTGTGGGCTACGGGACGTCGGTTTCCGGGTCGCGGGGAGGCCTTGCCGCCCGGCCTGGCCCCCCGGCGGCCGGTCATCGGGCGATGATGCCCGACGCGGCCGCTATCGCGCTACAACTTGTGGCGTGCAGGTCGTGACATTCTTGATATTCGGCAAGTTGCCGACGTCAGACTGTCGCCTACATAAAGTGTCGTCCCGCGAGCGCGGGCGGGGCGCAACGGCTCTCGCCGGCGCCGCGGGGTCTTCCAGGCGGGAAATTCAGTGGCCCGGGTAGCGCTCGAGCCAGTGCTCCGACAGATCGGACGCCGGCTGGAACTCGCCGACCGGCCAGGTCGGAAACGTCGCGAGGTCGTCGGCCAGCGCGGCCAGCGCGTCGACGAGTTCGAGGCTGTTGGTGAAGCGAGTCGGGACGCCTTCGATGCCGAGCAGCGTTCCGAGCAGGTTGCCGGCGATCGCGCCGGTCGAATCGCTGTCGCCGTCGTGATTCACCGCGAGCCGGACGCCGGTGTCGAAGTCGGTGGCCGACAACGCGCAGTAGACGGCGATCGCGACCGCTTCCTCGGCCGCCCAGCCTTCACCCAGACGCGCGAGGGCGCCCGCAGAGGCCGGCTCGGTTTCGGCGAGCCGTCGCGCCGTCGACACCGCGGCGAGCGTCTCCGCGTGTCCGGGGCGCCGCGCGAGCAGCGACGCGGCGAGGTCGAGCGATGCCGGGAGCGTGCGTCCCCGCGCGAGCAGCGCGATCAGCGCGGCGACGAATCCGGCGGCGAGCTGTCCGGTCGGATGACCATGAGTGAGCGCGGTGGTGTCGACGCCCAAGTCGAGCGCCTGCTTCGCCAGGCGTTCGTCGGAGACGCCCTCGTGCAGCCGGGCGCAGTAGAGCCCGACCGGCGCGACCCGCATCGCGCCGCCGCAGCCCTTGCTGTGGTTGCGCGGCCGCTCGCCGAACGCCGTCTTGCGCTCGAGCGACTGGACGATCGTCGCGCCCGGCACGCGCGAGGCGTGGAGCTCCTTCACCCGCACGAGCCAGCCGTCGAGCACCGGCGCGACCGCCGACGTCGCGCCCTGGGTGTGCAGCCAGCGCAGGTAGGCGTGGTCGACGATCGCGGCGATGTCGGCGGTGCCGTGCATCGCCGCGTGCGTGTACGCGCGGAGCAGCCCCTCGGCGGTGAACATCGACAGTTGCGTGTCGTCGGTGATCGACCCGAAGCGGCCGTACGCCTCGAGGAAGCCGTGGACGCCGCCCTCGCCCAATTCGGCGCGGATCTCCTCCAGCGACTTGAACTCGACCGGAGCGCCCAGCGCGTCGCCGACCGCACCGCCGATCAGGCACCCCCGCCAGCGGCGCCGGAGTTCGGGGAGCGGCTTGGGCCGCGCGAGCCGGCTCGACGGTGCGCGGCGCGTCGTGCCGGGCAGCGGCGCTCCCGTGGGCTCGCCGCCGGGTGGCGCCGGTTCGATCGCCAGACCAGGCGCCTCGGTCGCCGGGGCGGACGGAGCGGGCTTGCGGCGGAAGACGGGAAACACGGTCGGGTCGACGGCGGAACGTGATCGGGGGGGCGCGCACGATCCTAGCAGGCAGCGTGCCTGCCCGGACCGACGCGACCCACCCCGGGGCCGGGCGCCGGCCCGCGCCTCATCGGGTCGACACGGATCCCCCCCGCGCCGAGCGCTCCCGCGCGAGCTCCCAGGCGTCGATCAGCGCGACGAGCTCGTCGAAGCGCCGGCCGTCGGGCGAGTCCGGATCGACGAGCATCAGGCGGTCGAGCTCGTCGAGGGCGGCCGCGTAGTCGGCGTCGCTCTGGATCGTCGGGCGGGCGGGCGTGTCGGCCATCGGGTCCTCCGTACGGACCGGTCGCGCCGGGGAATCCGGGGACCGTGCGCCGGAGCGTCGCCGGTCCCCGACCCGTTCGGCCATCGGCCGGGCGGCCGACCCCGTGGCGGGGGGCGCCGGGGGAGGAGTCACCGCCGGAGGATCCGGACCGGCGCGAGGGTGCCCCGGGGCGGATCGCGGGCGCGACGAGAGTCGGCTGCGCTATCCTCGCGACGCACCGGTTCCGCGGAACTCGCCGCGGGTCCGGGTACTCTGTCGCAGACGATGGCCAGGATCGCCCACCCCTCCCGCCGGCTGTTCGGGCGGCGCTCGCTGCGCGGAACGGGGATCGCCCTGGTCGCGCTGGTCGGGCTCGCACTCGCCGGCTGCGCGGTCCTCGCCACCAAGGAGCGCGAGCTCACCTTCCGGCCGGAGCGGGGCACGTCGGGCTGGTTCACCGGGCTGCCATCCGACGTCCAGGAGTTCTACCTGCCGGTCACCGGCGGCCCGACGCCGGAGCGCGTCCATGCGTGGTTCTGGCCGCATCCGCATCCGTCGGCGCCGACGCTCCTCTACCTGCACGGCGTGCGCTGGAACCTGACCGCGCACCTGCGCCGCATCGAGAACCTGCGCAGCTTCGGTTTCACCGTGATGGCGATCGACTACCGCGGCTTCGGCCAGAGCGACGGCGATCTGCCGTCGGAGGAGTCGGTCTACGAAGACGCGCACGCCGCCTGGCGCTGGGTCGTCGAGCGCGAGCCCGACGCGGCGAAGCGCTTCGTCTACGGGCATTCGCTCGGCACCGCGGTCGCGACCCATCTCGCCTCGGACGAGGGCGGCCGGGACGGACTGGGTGGCCTGATCCTCGAAGGCGCGTTCACCAACCTGCCGGAAATGGCGGCCGCGCTCGCGCCGTCGTGGTTGCCGATCGACCGGCTGGTGACGCAGCGATTCGACACGCGCTCGAAGATCGCCCGGGTGGCCGCGCCGGTCCTGCTCGTCCACGGCACCGAGGACCGGATGGTGCCCCACCGGTTCTCGAAAGCGCTCTACGACGCGGCGCGCGAGCCCAAGAAGCTCGTGCTGGTCGAGGGCGGCGGGCATTACAACACGTCGTGGGTCGGCTCGGCGGCCTACCGCCAGGCGCTCGCCGAGCTGTTCCGGCTGCCGATCGCCAGCGCGCAGACCGGTGCCGGCGGCGTGGCGCGCGTGTCGACGACGACCGCGGGTCGCGCGCCGGCGATCGCGCTGCCGGCCTACGCCGCGCCCTGACGCTCGTCCCGGTCAGGGAAGCTGGATCTTCCCGCCGCCGCCGAGTCCGCCGCCGGGCATGCCGCCCATGCCGCCCCCCATGCCGCCCATCCCGCCCTGCGGAATGACGAGGCCCGAGGCCGCCTGGCGCCGCATCTCGGCCAGCTCCTTCATCGTGCGCTCGAGCGCGGTTTTCGCGGCCGGGCCGTAGCCGGCGACCGCTTCGGCGAGCGAGGTCGCCTCGATCTCGAAGCTGATCGGCAGTGCGCCGACCTGCGTCATGATCTGCGCTTCACCGGCGTAGACGGTGCGGCGCGACGCGTCGGCGGCGCCGCTGGCGGTGACCGGGATCAGCACCCGGATCGTGCCGAACCGGCGGTCGGTGTAGATCTCCTCGCGGCACAGCGAGGAGGCGTCCATCTGGATGTCGTCGAGGCGATCTTGCGGGGCGGCCATGGCGCGTGTCGTCCTGGCGGGGTCGGACCTCGGATTCTAGCGGAAGCGGCCCGCGCCGCCGGACGGCGAAAACCGATCAGGGGCCGAAGACGTAGGCGTCCATCGCCAGCGCCGGGCCGTCGTAGCCGGCGTAGCGGCGCTCGACGCGGGCGCCCGGCCCGGCCGCGCCGAGGGCGACGTAGATCGGCAGGAAATGCTCCTCTGACGGGTGCGCGCGCGCGGCGCCCGGCGCGACGTCGCGGTAGGCGAGCAGCGCCTCCTCGTCGTGCGCGTCGAGCGTGCGGGCGAGCCATTCGCTGAACGCATGGGCGTAGGCGAACGGCGCGTCGGCGCCGTGCGCGCGCGCCATGATCCAGTCGCGCAGGTTGTGCGTGACGTGCCCGCTGCCGACGACGAGCACGCCTTCGCCGGCGAGCGGCGCGAGCGCGCGCCCGACGTTCAGGTGGTGCAGCGGATCGCGCTCCGGCTGCACCGCGAGCTCGACGACCGGCACGTCGGCGTCCGGGTACATGTGCATCAGCGGCACCCAGGCGCCGTGGTCGAGTCCGCGGCAGCCGTCGACGCCGGCGGCGAGGCCGGCCGCCTTGAGGAGCTCGACCGCGCGCGCGGCGACCTCGGGGGCGCCCGCCGCCGGATAGCGCAGCCGGTAGAGCGCGTCGGGGAAGCCGCCGAAGTCGTGGATCGTCTCCGGCTTCGGGTTCGCGCTCGCCATCGGCACGCCGGTCTCCCAGTGCGCCGAGACGACGAGCACCGCCCGCGGCGTCGCCAGCGACCGAGCGAACGCCGACCAGGCGGCGCCGGCGGCGCCCGGGTCGATCGCCCGCATCGGCGAGCCGTGCGAGAGGAAGAGCGTGGGAAGTCGATCGCTCATCGAGGGCTCTGGATCGGTCGCCCGCCGGGTCGCCGGCTCGCGTCTACTTGACGAGCCCTTCGGCCTTCATCGCCGCGTGCACGGCCGGACGCTCGGCGACGCGCTTCATGTACGCGGCGAGGTGCTTGAACTCCGAGACGTCCAGGCCGATGAAGTTGGTCCAGTTGACGATCGTGAACAGGTACGCGTCGGCGATCGTGAACCCGCTGCCGGCGAGGTAGGGCGTCTTGGCGAGCTGCGCGTCGACCGTTCCCAGCCGCCGCTTGATCGCCGCGACCGCGCGCTGCTTGGTGAGCTCGGGCGTGTCCGGCGCCCACAGCGGCGAGAAGCCCTTGTGGATCTCGGTGGCGATGAAGTTGAGCCACTCCATCAGCTTGTAGCGCTCCATCGTGCCGGCGGCGGGCGCCAGCGTGCCCGGCTTCTTGTCGGCGATTACCTGCAGCAGCACCGCGACCTCGGTCAGCTTGGTGCCGTCGTCCAGCTCGAGCAGCGGCACGTAGCCCTTCGGGTTGACCGCGGTGTAGTCGCTGCCGTCGGGCAGCTTGTGGGTCTTCAAGTCGACCGGAACCGTCTTGGCGGCGATGCCGGCTTCCGAGAGCGCGATGTGCGGGGCGAGCGAGCAGGCGCCCGCGGCGTAGTAGAGCTTCATGGGGTCGGTCCTTGGTGGTCGGGGGAGAGGGCCGGTCCGCCGCGCGAGGCGACGGATCGGCCGGTGATCGTGAATGTGGCGAGGAGCGCGGCGGGCAGCGCGGTGAGATCAG
>JAXMFN010000001.1:0-1607 GCA_046347725.1 Burkholderiales bacterium | reverse complement strand
CGTGATCGAGAAGGCCCCCGCGAACGGTGACCTCGCGCCGATGCGAAGCGAGCTGGCCGATGCGCTGGTCGGCCACCGCGGCCTGTCGGTGGTCGTTTCGGCGCCCGGAGCGCCTCCGCTGTTCGCTTACGGGGACGCGGGCGTTGGCGCGGGACTGATCGAATCGGCCGCCGCAGACCCGCCCCCGGCGACGCCGGTCGTACGGACCATCGAGCGCGCCGGGCGCGTGTTCCGGGGAATCGTCGCGCCGGCCGATGTCCGGGCGCAGGGCCAGGGCCGCACATTCGTCGCGGTCGCGCTGGACGTCAGCCACCATCGCGACTTCATCGCGCAATTCCGCATCCGGTTGTGGCTCGCGATCGCTGCAGGGGTCGGGCTGGCTGCGCTGTTCGGATGGTTCGCGGCGCGGCGTGGCCTGGAGCCGCTGCGCGAGATGGCGCGCGTGGCCAAGGGCGTTTCGGCGACGCGCCTCGGCAACCGCCTGCAGGCGGAATCGTTCCCCGACGAGCTGGTCGACCTCGCCGCCGCATTCAACGACATGCTCGCCCGCCTCGAAGACTCGTTCCGCCGCCTGTCCGAGTTCTCGTCGGATCTCGCGCACGAATTTCGCACGCCGATCAGCAACCTGATGACCGAAACGCAGGTCGCGCTGTCCAGGATGCGCTCGGCGGACGAATACCGGGAGGTGCTGTACTCCAATCTCGAGGAGCACGAACGACTCGCGCGCACCATCACCGACATGCTGTACCTGGCGCATGCCGATCACGGCCTGCTCGTGCCCGAGCCGGGACGGATCGACCTGTCGCTCGAGGTCCGCGAGTTGTTCGCCTTCTACGACGCGCTGGCCGACGAGCGCCACGTCGGGCTCTCGCTTTCGGGCGAGGGCATCGTCGACGGCGACCGCCTGATGATGCGGCGCGCACTGAGCAACCTGCTCTCCAACGCCATTCGACACACGCCCCCCGGAGGCGACATCCAGGTGTCGATCGACACCGGCGTCGATGGCTCGGTTCGCCTGCGCGTCGCGAACCCGGGGCCGACGATCGCTGCCGAACATCTTCCGAGGCTGTTCGACCGCTTCTATCGAGTCGATGCGTCGCGCGTCAAGGAAGGCGACGGCTCCGGCCTGGGGCTCGCGATCACGAAGACGATCGTCGAGGCCCATCGAGGGAAGATCGGCGTCTCCTCGGCCGACGGCCGGACATGCTTCGAGATCGTCCTGCCCGGGCGATCATGACAAGGTTGTAACCGACGGGTCATGTCGGCGCCGGGGTCGCGATCCTATCTTGCCCGCCATGGGAATCGCACGGCGACCTGGCCTGTACATTGGATGCGCAATCTGGCTCGCCGCGTTCGGCGCCCGGGCGCAGACCCTCGCAAACGCCTTCGAGCAGGCATGGTTCCGCGACCCGATCGCCGCGACCCTCGATGCCCGAGGCGCCGAGGCGTCCGCGCGGGCTGACGCCGCCTCGGCCGCGACGCCGGGTCCCGCCGCCGCGTCGTTCGGCGTCCTGAGCGACCGGATGAACCGGAACGAAGGCGCGCAGAAGTGGGAGGCGGAGCTCAGCGTGCCACTGTGGCTTCCCGGCCAGCAGGCCGCCAGGCAG